>NZ_JBHTGZ010000001.1:0-60623 GCF_042676425.1 Paenibacillus sp. GCM10027629
TGACCAATACTAATCGGTCGAGGGCTTATCCTAAAACATAAAACGCAAATTTATTTCGCATCCGGTTTTCAGGGAGCAAAAAGAAAAGCATAGCTGCCAAGCGCAGTGATGTGGATCGAAATGCTTGCAGCATGTGGTAATGCTGTAAACCTGAATTAGTAATTCGTTTGGTGTCGATGGCGGAGGGGTTCCACGCGTACCCATCCCGAACACGACCGTTAAGCCCTCTAGCGCCGATGGTACTTGGACCGCAGGGTCCTGGGAGAGTAGGACGATGCCAAGCAGCTAAAGACCACTTTTGAGATTCATTTCTCGAAGGTGGTCTTTTTTATGTTGATAACTTCTAATTAGCGTAGCCATTATCAACAGCTTTTTG
This sequence comes from Paenibacillus sp. GCM10027629, assembly GCF_042676425.1. Lineage (NCBI taxonomy): Bacteria > Bacillati > Bacillota > Bacilli > Caryophanales > Paenibacillaceae > Paenibacillus > Paenibacillus sp. GCM10027629. Next base: position 377 of record NZ_JBHTGZ010000001.1, read on the forward strand.
ATCCAAGAATATGTGAAAGTATTTATCCACACTGTGGATAGATGTTAATCAATGCTTGATCGACATAATATACATATTTTCAACAGGATCATCCACGGAATCATACACACCATCCACAAACTCATCCACATGGTTAACAAATCATACACAACTTTATGTATAACTTTATTTTGAAAATAAAATTATCCCCAGCTTTGAGAGGATGACGAATATCCCAAGGATTTGAATTGAACAAGGTACAGTTGAGGTTCGGAAGGATATATTATGTCAGAGGTGAACGCAAAGGGTATATTTCTTATAAGAAATGCAACAATAATAAGAGGGAAGAGATGTTGAAAGTGTGTAGGAAAAGTGATATCATGTTTATAAAGTCAAAGAAAGTCAAGGTCAACTAAACGTCAATGTTTTGACCTTTACATTTCACCATGGAGGATGAATCAATGCGTAATATCTCTGATATTATAGAACAATATCTGAAGAGTATTCTGCATGAGAGTCCGGGCAGTATGATTGAAATTCAACGCAATGAATTAGCCGATCAATTCTCATGTGTCCCGTCACAGATTAATTATGTGATCAGCACGCGATTTACCCTCGAAAAGGGATATGTTGTAGAGAGTAAACGCGGAGGCGGCGGGTATATACGGATTCAACGAATTCAATTGCCTGCGGAACAGGCGATTCAAGAGCATTTACGGCACACCATCGGTGGCCGCATCGAACAAGGGGCCGCGGAGGGGCTGATCTATCAATTAGAAGAAGCCCGTATGATTACAAGGCGTGAAGCGAATCTGCTTCGTGCTGCAGTAAATCGCGATGTGCTCGTGATCAAGCTTCCGCTCCGTGACGAACTCAGGGCGAGCCTGCTCCGCGCGATGCTGTTATCTTTGCTGATGCATAAGAAGTAGTAAGTTAGATCGAAGGAGGTCCTTTACATGGTCTGTCAAGAATGCGGTAAGAAGCCTGCGACATTGCATTTCACGAAAATCGTGAATGGTGAGAAAACGGAATTTCATATTTGTGAATCTTGTGCCCGTGAGAAAGGCGAATTGATTCCGGGAACAGCGAATGGGTTCTCTATTCATAGCTTATTATCGGGATTGCTCGATTTTGATCCGACAGGTAAAGGCAGTTCAACGAGTACCAAAGCACAGACGATTCGATGTGATGAATGTGGATTAACTTATTCACAATTCAGCAAGATAGGACGATTCGGATGTAGTTCATGTTATAAGCATTTTGAGGATCGTCTCGACCCGTTATTCAAAAGAGTTCACGGCAATACCAAACACATCGGCAAAATTCCTAAACGTCGCGGGGGCTCAATTCAAAACAAACGAGAGCTTGAGGAATTAAAGAAGCAGTTGCAATACCGCATCATTCACGAAGAGTTTGAAGATGCTGCTCAAATCCGTGATCAAATACGGGAGCTGGAAAAACGAATTTCTGCAGGATAACATGTCATAGTGCAGTGGAGGGATGTTGGATGGAAGCTCATAAATTCACAGAGAAGGCATTAAGCGAATGGATGCGTGGGAGAGGCCCAGACTCAGACATCGTTATTAGCAGCCGCGTTCGGATTGCGCGTAACTTGGATAACCTTCCATTCCCGATGCTGGCAACAAATCAGCAGTCCAAAGAAATTCTGGAACGATTAAGCCAAGTGGTGCAGGTCAAAGGAATGAAGGAAATCGGTAACTTCTCCGAAGTATTATTAGCCGATATGAGTGAGCTCGATAAACGCGTATTGGTTGAGAAACATCTGATTAGCCCGAATTTGGCGAATGAATCCCGTAATGGGGCTGTCATTATTAGCGATAATGAAGCAGCTAGCATTATGATTAATGAAGAAGATCATCTTCGTATACAATGTCTTTACCCTGGCTTTCAATTAGAAGAAGCTTGGGACCTCGCTAGCAGGATTGACGATGTTTTTGAAGAACAAGTAGATTATGCATTTGATGAGTCACGCGGATATTTGACCAGCTGTCCTACAAATGTAGGTACTGGAATTCGGGCATCGGTGATGATTCATCTGCCTGCTCTCGTCTTAACGCAACAAATGAATCGATTGCTACCGGCAATTACACAGGTAGGTCTAGCCGTTCGAGGCATCTATGGTGAAGGTAGTGAATCGATCGGGAACTTGTTCCAGATATCGAATCAGATCACCTTGGGTCAATCCGAGAAGGAAATCATCGATAATTTGCATAGTGTGGCAAGACAAATCATTGAACATGAGAAAGCGGCGCGGGAGAAGATTATGCTTGAATCCCCGATTCGCATTAAAGACCGTATCCGGAGATCCTTCGGCATCCTAACGCATGCGGAAGTGATGGATTCGAAAGAGGCATCGCAACGGCTATCCGATGTTCGGCTTGGCCTAGATCTCGGTCTAATCGATCATGTTTCATCCGATGTATTGAATGAACTGATTGTGATGTCCCAGACCGGATTTCTACAGCAAGTATACGGTCGCAAGTTAAACACAGAAGAAAGAGATATTTATCGCGCGGCATTAATACGCGATAAGCTTTCTAAATCATAAATTCTAGTTATAATTAGTTTAAGCGGAGGTGTATAGATATGATGTTTGGAAGATTTACAGAGCGAGCACAGAAAGTATTGGCATTAGCGCAAGAAGAAGCCGTGCGTCTAGGTCACAACAATATTGGTACGGAGCATATTCTTCTTGGACTGATTCGTGAAGGAGAAGGCATTGCAGCCAAAGCCTTGATTGCGCTTGGACTGGGACTTGAGAAGATTCAAGACGAAGTCGAATCTTTGATTGGTCGTGGACAGGAGCAACCAACGAATATTGCTTATACGCCTCGTGCGAAGAAAGTCATTGAACTGTCCATGGACGAAGCACGTAAGTTGGGTCATACGTATGTAGGCACTGAACATATCCTTCTTGGATTGATTCGCGAAGGCGAAGGTGTGGCAGCACGTGTACTCAATAATCTAGGCATTAGCTTAAATAAGGCACGTCAGCAAGTGTTGCAGCTCCTAGGCAGTAGCGAAGCTGTATCGAGTCATCATGGAACACCTGCGAATGTCAGCACACCGACGCTCGATTCACTCGCGCGTGATTTAACGGCATTTGCGAAAGACGGGAACTTAGATCCTGTCATCGGCCGCAGTAATGAAATTGAACGCGTGATTCAAGTCTTGAGCCGTAGAACGAAGAACAATCCGGTCCTTATCGGGGAGCCAGGGGTTGGTAAGACGGCGATTGCAGAAGGACTTGCACAACGTATTATCCAGAACGAAATTCCTGAGACGCTGCGTGATAAGCGTGTTATGACCTTGGATATGGGCTCCGTCGTAGCCGGGACCAAATATCGCGGGGAATTCGAAGATCGTCTGAAGAAGATCATGGACGAAATTCGCCAAGCAGGGAATATCATTCTATTCATAGATGAACTTCATACCTTAATCGGTGCAGGCGGAGCAGAAGGCGCTATTGACGCATCGAATATTCTCAAACCTTCTCTAGCACGGGGTGAGTTGCAATGTATCGGTGCGACGACACTCGATGAATACCGCAAGTACATTGAGAAAGATGCTGCACTAGAACGTCGATTCCAGCCGATTACGGTAGATCAGCCTTCCCCAGAGGAAGCGATCCAAATCTTGCATGGACTGCGTGACCGTTACGAAGCCCACCACCGGGTGAAAATTACAGATGAAGCCATTGAAGCAGCGGTGAAATTGTCAGACCGTTACATCACGGATCGGTTCTTACCGGACAAAGCGATTGATTTGATCGATGAAGCAGGTTCGAAGGTAAGGCTAAATTCATATACGGTACCGCCGAATTTGAAACAGCTCGAGAATCGTCTCGAAGATATTCGTAAAGAAAAAGATGCAGCTGTACAGAGCCAAGAGTTCGAGAAAGCAGCGGCACTTCGTGATACAGAGCAGAAGATGCGGGAAGAGCTGGATCTGACGAAGAATCAGTGGAAAGAAAAGCAAGGACGCACCGATTCGGAAGTGACGCCAGATGATATTGCGCAGATCGTAGCGAGCTGGACGGGAATTCCGGTTCGTAAGTTGGCTGAAGAAGAGACCGAGCGTTTGCTCAAGATGGAATCCATTCTTCATGAGCGTGTCATCGGTCAAGAAGAAGCGGTTAAGGCTGTTAGTCGTGCGGTACGTCGTGCACGTGCAGGTCTGAAGGATCCGAAACGTCCAATGGGCTCATTCATCTTCTTAGGTCCTACTGGGGTCGGTAAAACAGAATTAGCACGTGCTCTAGCGGAGTCCCTATTCGGTGATGAGAATGCAGTCATTCGGATCGATATGTCCGAGTATATGGAGAAACATTCGACATCACGTCTGGTCGGAGCGCCTCCAGGATATGTTGGTTATGAAGAGGGCGGTCAATTAACGGAGAAAGTTAGACGTAAGCCATATTCGGTTGTGTTGCTCGATGAAATCGAGAAAGCGCACCCTGAAGTGTTTAACATCTTGCTTCAAGTACTGGAGGATGGACGTCTTACAGATTCTAAAGGCCGTGTCGTAGATTTCCGTAATACGTTGATCATTCTGACTTCGAACGTCGGTGCAGAGGCAATCAAGCGTAATTCTACCCTTGGCTTCACAGCATCGAATGACTCCGGCAAAGATTATAACAACATGAAGGATAAAGTGATGGGCGAGCTGAAGAAGAGCTTCCGTCCAGAGTTCTTGAACCGGATTGATGAGATCATTGTTTTCCATTCGCTCAGTGAAGAGAATATTGCACAGATCGTGTCTCTCATGGCGGAAGATCTTCGTCATCGACTGAAGGAACAAGAAGTCGACTTCACGTTGACGGACAAAGCGAAAGCTTTCCTCGCGAAGGAAGGGTTTGATCCAGCTTACGGTGCGCGTCCGTTGCGTCGTGCGATTCAGAAACATATTGAAGATCGTCTCTCGGAAGAGCTCTTAATGGGTAAAATTTCGAAGGGTGACAGCTTAACCATTGATGAGCAGGAAGGCAATTTGGTCGTCCTGCATCACTAAAATAACCTTTTTCGTACGTATTGTACGAATATTGAACCCGGAACCTATAAGGTTTCGGGTTTTCCTTTTCTCTCATGATTAAAAATGTTAAAATTGAAAGAAGTACGAAATTTGCGAAAACAGTCATTTTTCGCCAAAGATGAATGTTAGTTAGGAGAGCGAAATGGCGAAAGTCAAAACAAAATTTTATTGTACCGAATGCGGTCACGAGACAGCGAAATGGTTCGGCAAATGTCCTGGTTGCATGAGCTGGAATACGATGGTCGAAGAGACCCAGACAGTAGTCAAGACGCAAGGGATGCAATCGCCCATTTTTCATACGAAAGAAAAACCCCAATCCATCATACATATAGAGAGTGGTAAAGAACCTCGCATTCAGACACACATCGCTGAGCTTAATCGTGTTCTGGGCGGCGGATTTGTTCCCGGATCATTAATTCTAGTAGGCGGTGATCCCGGCATTGGGAAATCCACACTGCTGCTGCAGACGTCACATGCGCTTACTGTAGCGGGGCTCAAGGTGCTCTATGTATCGGGCGAGGAATCGGTTCGCCAGACAAGACTGCGTGCCGATCGATTAAATGCATTGTCTGAGTCTCTATTCGTGTTATGTGAGACGAATCTCGAGCAGATAGAGGAAGCTATTGATGAGATCCAGCCTGATTTCCTCGTCATTGACTCGATTCAGACAGTATACCAACCCTCTGTAGCTTCGGCACCTGGTAGTGTCTCGCAAGTTCGTGAATGTACAGCGCATTTTATGCGTATTGCTAAGGTCAAGGGAATTGCGACCGTGCTCGTGGGGCATGTCACTAAGGAAGGAGCGATCGCAGGGCCACGTTTATTGGAACATATGGTGGACTGTGTGTTGTATTTCGAAGGGGAGCGGCATCATACATACCGATTGCTGCGTGCGGTGAAGAACCGATTCGGTTCGACCAATGAAATTGGCATTTTCGAGATGCAAGAAACAGGGCTTGAGGAAGTATCTAACCCATCGGAGTTGTTCTTATCAGAACGGCCTCTCGGGGTGGCGGGATCGACTGTTGTAGCTAGTGTGGAAGGAACTCGTCCAGTTCTTGTTGAACTCCAAGCTTTGGTAGCTTCGACGAATTTCCCGTCGCCACGGCGAATGTCGACAGGTGTCGATCACCAGCGAATGTCGCTTATTATTGCGGTGCTGGAGAAACGAATGGGCATGTTCTTGCAGAATCAGGATGCTTATTTGAATGTTGCGGGTGGCGTTAAGCTCGATGAGCCTGCGGTTGACCTTGCGATTGCCGTGAGTATTGCGTCAAGTTTCAAGGATGCACCAACACAGCCGTACGATGTATTTTTCGGTGAGATTGGACTAACAGGGGAAGTGCGAGCCGTATCACGTGTGGAACAGCGGGTCAAAGAGGCACACAAGCTTGGCTTCAAGCGTGTGATTATGCCTGAGAAAAGTATAAAGGGGTGGAAAGCGCCCAAGGGGATCGAAATTATCGGTGTTAACACCGTAGCGGAAGCGCTAAGAGCTGCATTAGGTTAGGGGGCATAATAGAGAATGAAAGAAACGGTTCAACAAGATAATGTAAATGATCTTCTTCGATTGGTTGCGCCAGGGACACCGTTTCGGGATGGGCTGGAGAATGTCCTTCGCGCGAAAACCGGGGGATTAATCGTTGTTGGATACAGTCCGGAAGTAATGGAAGTCGTAGATGGAGGATTCTCCATTAACTGTGATTTCTCGCCGAACTATCTGTACGAGCTTGCGAAGATGGATGGTGCGATCATTTTAAGTGAAGACTTAAAAAGAATCCTCTATGCCAATACGCAGCTTATCCCGGATTCATCGATATCCTCCATTGAGACAGGGATTAGACATCGTACAGCGGAGCGGGTGGCTAAGCAGACGGGAAAGCTCGTCGTGTCCATATCCCAACGGCGTAATGTGATTACCCTATATCAAGGGAACTTACGTTATTCCCTCAAAGAAATTGGCGTCATCTTAACGAAAGCGAATCAAGCGATCCAGACGTTGGAGCGGTACAAAGTGGTACTGAATCAAGCGCTGACGAACCTGACAGCCTCTGAATTTGAAGAGCTGGTTACATTGCAGGAAGTTGTGCATGTCGTACAGCGGTTCGAAATGGCGCTTCGAATCAAGCAGGAGATCAAACGATACATTCACGAGTTAGGCAATGAAGGCCGTTTGATTAGTATGCAGATGGAAGAATTGGTGGGTAATACCGAGGAAGATGCAAGGCTGTTGATCAAAGACTATGCGAAGGATATATCCGAGGAGAAGCTGAAGGAAATCTTCGTATGTCTTAAGAAGTGCAGCTCGGATGAACTGCTTGATGCACATTTTATTATTCGATTATTAGGGTACCAATCTTCGAACTTGATGACGGAAGAATCGGTTGCGCCACGCGGTTATCGCGTCCTGAGTAAAATTCCGCGCTTGCCGAATGTCATCATAAACAACTTGGTTCAGCGGTTCTACCAGCTGCCGCATGTAACCATGGCGACGATCGAAGAATTGGATGAAGTGGATGGAATTGGTGAAGTGCGTGCCCGTACGATTAAGGAAGGTCTTAAGCGTATCCAAGAACAGGTGTTTATTGACAGACAAATATAAATTGTCATACAATCAATGAATGACACTGGGGCATAGTAAATATGAGGTGAGTCTATGATAACAAAATCGATTCCGAACTTGTTTACGATTAGTAACTTGGTTCTCGGAATTATTTCCATCATATTAGTCTTTAACGGTGAGAATGATTATGCCGCTATTATGGTGATTATTGCTATGCTAATGGATGGGCTTGACGGCCATTTCGCTCGTGCACTCAATGTGCAGAGTGAATTCGGGAAAGAGCTTGATTCCCTGTCTGATGTAATATCTTTTGGTGTAGCTCCAGCTTTTATTATGTATGTGACTGCGTTTACGCATTTGAACCCGTTGCTCGCATGGTCGGTAACGGCAATATTTCCGATTTGTGGTGCACTACGTCTTGCAAGGTTTAACGTTATATCAGGTACGCCAGGCTATTTCATCGGGCTTCCGATTCCGGCAGCGGGTGGCGTTCTATGTACATTAGCGTTGTTCCATGCAGATCTTGCTACACCTTATCTTGTGATTAGTTCGTTATTGCTGTCGTATCTGATGGTTAGCCGTGTGAAATATCCGAACTTCAAGAAGGTTGGAATCCCTAAGAAGGCACTCTGGATCGCTCCGATCGTTATTATTATAGCTTTATTTCTTGCCCTTAGGTTCCCGGCACAGACGCCGAAATTGATTCTTATCCCGCTCGCATTCTATGCGTTGTATGGCTTAAAAAAAAACGTTGAGTTGGTATTCACCAAGCGACGTAAAAACAAGCGTGCAGCCTCCAAAGCAGAAGAGGCTTCGCGTTCTGATCAACTAAATAGCTGATTTACTCAAATAAAAAGCATTTATTTCGTTCTCCAAGGAGATCTGAAATAAATGCTTTTTTATTTTTTATATCAGTCTGATGGGACTACGATAAATTGAAAAATCCGAGCGTGGAGCATTTCTTCGACTCACTCTGTACGACATCATTCATTTTCACATCAAGTAAGTTACATAATGCCGACATGTAGAATAAGTTCCTACCGAGTTCGGCTGTAACCACTTCTCTGCAATTCTCGCAGAGTTGGCCGTTCAAGTGGCTTGAGAGCTGATGATTGGTCTGCGTTATTTCCTCCGGATAAGATTGCTTGCTTGCATTCAGTTCGATACATCCGCATTCCGTAACCGCTTTCACGACAGAACGATTAACCGATGCGTTGGACTGGCCATATTTCGAGAGAACATCCAAGAGACTGCGGTGACGTAGTAACAATTCGGAGACCTGCTCCTGAAACGCTTGTAAAGTCGACTCACTCATGTGTATACACCTCGATTTATTAGTATTCTTGATTACAATCTTAAATGTCGAATCCGAATTTAACTCAATTATAAGTGAATGAATTACCAGTTATCAATGAAAAAAGTTCTATCTGCAAAGATTAGCTTGGATGAATTTGGACCATAATTGTAAAGGAGGTGAATCTTATGTTAAAAAAAGGAATACAAACCCTATGGTTGTTGTTAGGGGCTTGGGTTGGATTTGTGGTGTACTCACTCGCAGGAATTCAGACGACAGATTGGCTGCAATCGTTGTTCGGTGATGCAAGTGCACTGGTTGGAACTGTGTTATTTATGGGTATCAGTATGACGGTATTTTTGGTCTTATTTTCACTAGGTGGGGATTCGGTCTTGAGCCGGGTTCGGACTGGACTTGATAAGGTAACAAGCCTTCCTTTTGAACACGTATTTGCTGCATTTCTTGGACTTGTTGGTGGATTAGGTGTGGCTTACCTGTTAGAGCCGATCGTAGAATCGCTTGGTAATGTAATGGGCATTGTTCTGACATTGGCCTGTGGTGCTGCAGGGTTATGGCTAGGACTGCAACGGAGAGAAGAACTTGTAGCAATTATCACCCGAGGAAGAGGCGGCAGTGGAGAAAGTCGGCCTGATCGTGGGAATGAGGAACATAAGATTCTGGATACCAGCGTCATTATTGACGGACGGATTGCAGACATTTGCAAGACAGGCTTTATCGAGGGCACCATTGTTATCCCAGAATTCGTACTCGAGGAACTTCAGCATATCGCCGATTCGTCGGACCTGTTGAAGCGGAATCGGGGGCGCAGAGGACTGGATATTCTGAACAAAATTCAGAAAGAGCTTGAAGTTAAAGTGCTGATCTACGAAGGTGACTTTGATGAAATCTCCGAGGTGGATAGCAAGCTTGTGAAGCTGGCCAAAGTTCTCCAGGGTAAAGTGGTTACGAATGATTTCAATTTGAACAAAGTGTGTGAGCTGCAAGGGGTATCCGTACTTAATATTAATGATTTGGCTAACGCTGTGAAGCCGGTTGTATTGCCTGGTGAAGAAATCATCGTTCAAGTGATCAAAGATGGTAAGGAGCACGGTCAAGGCGTAGCTTACTTAGATGATGGCACGATGATCGTTGTTGAGGGTGGACGAGAGTATATCGGGACGACGATGGAAGTGCTCGTGACAAGTGTGCTGCAGACTTCTGCAGGCCGAATGATCTTCGCAAAGCCGAAATTGTTGGAAAAAGCCCAATAATATTCCCCACAAAGTGACGATCTGGCTTCGAAACTGATTCTGTTTTTGCGGAGCCCCCGGATAATTATAAAGTCTAACATGTTAAAAAAGGGTTGTTGATCGCATATGTCGAATCTGTAGATAGATCAAACTATGCGAGATAGCAAGGCAGGGATATACATGAACAATCGGGTTGGCGCAGTCATCGTCGCTGCAGGGAAAGGTTCAAGGATGGGGACACCGGAGAGCAAGCAATATTTGCTGCTGGAAGGGAAACCGATTCTTGTCCATACGCTGCTGCAATTCGAACAGATGACACTGATCGATGAGATCGTACTCGTCGTAGGTACACAAGATGTTGAACGTTGTACAGCATGGATTAAGACGTATGGTCTTCAGAAAATAACAAAAATCGTCGCAGGTGGAGCGGAGCGTCAATTTTCGGTCTATCAAGGGCTGCTCGCTCTGAATGCCGATTGGGTCTTTATCCATGATGGGGTTCGTCCTTTTGTGACGGAGGAGCGGGTTCGCGCTTGTTATGAAGCAGCAGTGCGTCATGGGGCAGCCGTCCTTGCTGTACAGGTGAAGGATACGATCAAACAGGTGAATGAAGCAGGTCGAATCGAACATACGCCAGACCGCCGCAGCTTGTGGGCTATCCAGACCCCACAGGCTTTTCGCTATGCGGATGTGGTTCGAGCGCATGAAGAGGCGCAGCGAGAGCAGTTTGTCGGGACCGATGATTCTATGTTGGTCGAGCGACTAGGATTGCCCGTGTATGTCGTTGAAGGGGATTATACGAATATCAAAATTACGACGCCAGACGACCTGGTATCGGCAGAGTTCTGGTTACAGCAAATGAGGGAGGAACAGAAATGATTCGAGTTGGACAAGGCTTTGATGTACATCAACTGGTAGAGGGAAGACCGTGCATTATCGGGGGGATTACGATTCCTTATGAGAAAGGGCTTCTAGGGCACTCAGATGCGGATGTGCTGCTTCATGCCATTAGTGATGCCATTCTTGGCGCACTCGGTCTTGGGGATATTGGCAAGCATTTTCCGGATACAGATGAACGGTTCAAGGATGCCGATAGCGTGAAGCTGCTGGAGGAAATCTGGGTGATGGCCAAAGATGCTGGGTATGGGCTGGGTAATCTAGACTGCACGATTATTGCGCAGAAGCCGAAGATGCTTCCTTATATCCCGCAAATGCAGGAACGGATTGCTCAGGTGCTGGAAGCCGATGTAACGAAAATCAATGTGAAGGCAACGACGACAGAACAGCTTGGCTTTACGGGGCGTGGCGAAGGAATTGCAGCCCAGTCGGTTGTCTGCCTCATTCAGAATGTGTTATGATTAAGGGTATTTAAAGGCGATGAAGTCGCAATTCTCCGCATGGAAAAGGAGCTAGAGTCCTATGACACAAGAAGTTCGTGTACGTTATGCGCCAAGCCCGACGGGACATTTACATATCGGTAATGCAAGAACGGCGCTATTCAACTATTTGTTCGCACGTCATCATAATGGAAAATTCATCATTCGTATTGAAGACACGGATCTCAAACGGAATATTGAGGGTGGGGAAGAAAGCCAGTTAACCTACCTAAAATGGCTTGGAATCACTTGGGATGAGAGTATTGATGTTGGCGGAGAGTACGGTCCATACCGTCAGACGGAACGTCTTGATATTTATAATCAATATGCCCAGCAGCTGATCGATGGTGGATTTGCATATAAATGTTATTGTACGGAAGAAGAGCTGGAGCAAGAGCGTGAAGAGCAGACAGCTCGCGGAGAAATGCCGCGTTATTCAGGTCGTCATCGGGATTTAACGGATGAGCAACGCGCTGCGTTCGAAGCAGAGGGTCGTGTACCGAGCATTCGCTTCCGTGTACCTGAAGGTAGAACCTTTAGCTTCGATGATATGGTCAAAGGTTCGATTTCATTCGAATCCGATGTGTCCGGTGATTTCGTAATTGTGAAGAAAGATGGAATTGCAACATACAATTTCGCAGTTGTTATCGATGATTATCTGATGAAAATTTCACATGTATTGCGCGGAGAGGATCATGTCTCCAATACGCCTCGCCAGTTGATGATCTATGATGCACTTGGCTGGGAAGCGCCGATATTTGGTCATATGACATTAATTGTGAATGAGCATCATAAAAAATTAAGTAAGCGTGATGAATCAATCATTCAATTTATCGAACAATATGATCAATTGGGTTACTTGCCGGAAGCGTTATTTAACTTCATCGCACTGCTCGGCTGGTCGCCTAAAGGCGAAGATGAGATCTTCTCACGTGAGCAGTTCATTGAGATTTTCGATGCAGGTCGCTTGTCGAAGAGCCCAGCGGTGTTCGATACGAACAAATTAAGCTGGTTAAATAATCACTATATTAAGAATGCAGAGCCAGCGCGCATCGCTGCGATAGCAATACCTCATCTGCAAAAAGCAGGATTGTTGCCAGCGACGTTGTCCGAGGCAGAACAAGCTTGGGCGAATTCGCTCGTTGCGTTATACCAAGAGCAAATGCGCGCTGCTTCCGATATCGTTGAACTGTCTGCGTTATTCTTCCAAGATGAGATTCAAATGGATGAAGAAGGAGCAGCAGTTCTTGCGGAAGAGCAAGTGCCAGCTGTACTAACGGCATTCCTTGGCAAAGCGGAAGCTTTAACGGAGTTCACGGCAGATTCGCTTAAGACCGCGATCAAGGAAGTGCAGAAAGAAACGGGCACGAAAGGCAAACAATTGTTCATGCCGATTCGTGTGGCGTTAACGGGACAGACGCATGGTCGCGATCTCAACGAGACGATTGCGCTTCTCGGACAAAATAAAGTCGTTGCAAGACTTCGTGCATTTTTGGCATAAGACGGGATCCCTCAATTAACAGATTTTCGTCTCTTGTCAGAGTGGCATGTGTTGGATATAATTACAATCAACATCAATCCATAAAGGCTATGAGCAGGAAAAGTAAGCTGTGTTGTATAGGATGTCAGAGAGGGCAATCAAGGCTGTGAGTTGCCTAATCCTATGAAGCTGAACATGCACCTGGGAGCTGTATTTCCGATCTGCTGTGCAGGGTAGGGGGTATCGTGTCGTCCGCGTTAAGGACGCTAAAGTGAAGCGTTTATTATGATGAAAGTTGATTTTCAACCTCATCTAGGCGCTTAAGCAGAGTGGGACCGCGTTTGTACGTCTCTGCAGCAAGATACCTTGCTGTAGGGGCGTTTTCTATTTTGAGGGGATAGAAGGGGATCAGCATGTTTCAGAGAATGAGGTCGGATATTCAGACGGTGTTTGAGAACGACCCGGCGGCAAGAAGCAAGTTTGAAGTGGTCTTTACTTACTCAGGGTTGCATGCCATTTGGGCGCATCGATTGGCGAATTGGTTATTTAGACACCGGTGGTATAGTGTTGCGCGCGTCATTTCGCAGACGAGTCGATTTTTTACAGGGATCGAGATTCATCCCGGTGCTACACTCGGAGATCGGCTGTTTATTGACCATGGTATGGGGGTCGTCATTGGAGAGACATGTGAGATCGGCAACAATGTGGTGATCTATCAAGGCGTTACACTTGGGGGAACCGGGAAAGAAAAAGGAAAACGTCATCCAACGATCGGCAATAATGTGGTTATTGCGTCAGGAGCGAAAGTCCTCGGATCTTTTCGTGTAGGAGACAATGCGATGATCGGTGCCAATTCGGTCGTGCTTAATGAAGTGCCGCCGAACAGCACGGTTGTCGGGATTCCTGGACGTATCGTGAAGCAGGATGGGAAGCGGCTCGATCGCTTAAGCCATAATCAAGTATCGGACCCGATTATTGATCAATTCAGACAGATGCAAGAACAAATCGATCGACTGAAGAAGGAACTCAGTATCGTACAGGAACAACAATAAACGAAAGAGGGCGTGTAAAACATGGCGTTGCACATCTACAACACGATGAATCGAACGAAGGAGCTTTTTGAACCTCTTGAAGCGGGGAAGGTCCGTATGTACACATGCGGTCCTACGGTATATGATTACATTCATGTCGGGAATGCGCGTCCGGTTATTTTCTTCGATGTTGTTCGCCGTTATTTAGAAACAATTGGCTATGAAGTGAATTATGTAACGAATTTTACGGATGTGGATGATAAATTAATTCGTAAAGCAGAACAGCTGGGAACGACTGTGCCAGAAGTGGCAGAGCGTTATATCCAAGCATTCAATGAAGATATTGAAGGCCTTGGAGTTCGCCCGGCAACGATGAACCCGCGCGTAACGGAGAATATTGCAGAGATTGTGGAGTTCATCCAAAAGCTCGTCGATCAGGATTTTGCTTATGCAAGCCAAGGCGATGTCTATTTCCGTACGCAGAAGTTCAAGGACTATGGCAAGCTGTCTCACCAGAATATTGAAGAGCTGCAGTTCGGGATCCGGATTGAGGTTGATGAGCGCAAAGAGAATGCAGAAGATTTCGTTCTCTGGAAAGGTGCCAAACCAGGCGAGATCTATTGGAGCAGCCCATGGGGCAACGGACGTCCAGGCTGGCATATCGAGTGTTCAGCAATGGTAAAACGCTATTTGGGGGATACTCTGGATATCCATGGCGGCGGTCAAGATTTGCAGTTCCCGCATCATGAGTGTGAGATTGCACAGTCAGAATCCGTAACCGGCAAGTCACTCGCGAACTACTGGATGCATAACGGCTATATCAATATCGATAATGAAAAAATGTCTAAATCACTCGGTAACGGCATTTCGGTCGTCGAGCTTCGTAAGAAATATAAAGCGCCTGTACTGCGGTACTTCATGCTGTCAGGCCACTATCGGAATCCGCTTAATTTCACGGAAGAAGTGATGGCACAAGCAGAGAACAGTGTATCGCGTATTGAGAATGCATATGCGAATTTACAGCACCGCCTACGGTCAGCTGTTGATCCGGGGGAGGCAAGCGAGGAGCTTACCGAGCGGCTTAGCCACATCCGTGAGCAATTCCATGCCAAAATGGATGACGACTTTAATACAGCGGATGCGATAACAGCGTGGTTTGACCTTGTGAGCGAGACGAATCTGGTTTTACAGCGGGCTATCGTGAAAGCCGGCGAATTACAAGCGATTGCGGCGCTGTTCGATCATTTCAATGACGTATTGGGCCTTGTTGAGAACAAGCCGGAAGAACTACTGGATGAAGAGATCGAGAATCTGATTGCGGAGCGGGTTGACGCGCGTAAATCAAAAAATTGGGCGCGTGCGGATGAAATTCGTGACCTCCTAGCCGAGCAGAACATCGTGCTGGAAGATACCCCGCAAGGGATGCGTTGGCGCCGTAAATGAGAGCAGGTGAAGCATGAATTCGAATGAAGAGAAAGATGCGGACTATTGGTTCAGTTATCCGCCAGCGAAGAAACCGCAGTTGATGAATCCAATCGTACTCGCTTACATCGGCGATGCGATCTATGAGGTCGCGATTCGGCAATATTTAATTTCCCAGCCGAATCAGCGGCCGCATCATTTGCACCGGCAGGCAACGCAGTTTGTATCTGCCAAAGCACAGTGCAAATTTCTTGGGTTATGGATGCCGCTGTTAACGGAAGAAGAACAAGATGTTGTGCGTCAGGGACGTAATGCAAAGTCAGGAAGTGTTCCGAAGAATGCGGATGTTCTGGAGTATCGGCATGCGACGGCGTTTGAATGTCTTGTTGGATTTTTGTATTACAACAAACAAATGGATCGGCTGCAATATTTAATTGGACTCGCGATTGAACAGTCACAGCAAGAGAATCCAAAGACATAAAAGCTCGGGAGGCTATCACAATGGAAGAGTTTATTGCCGGGAAGCATTCAGTTATGGAGGCGCTTCGCTCCGGTCGCACAATCAATAAAATATGGATCGCAGATAACGCGCAGAAGCATCTTACGCTTCCGATCCTAGCTGAAGCGAAAAATGCAAAAGTTGTCGTCCAAAATGCGGACAAACGTAAATTGGATCAAATGGTACCGGACGTGCAGCATCAAGGTGTTGTTGCACAAGTGGCAGCTTATGAATATGTAGAGGTTGAGGATATTCTGGCAGCTGCGCAGGAGCGGGGAGAAATGCCTTTTATTCTCATCTTGGATGAGATCGAAGATCCGCATAACCTTGGGTCTATCTTGCGTACGGCCGATTGCACGGGAGTACACGGTGTTATCATTCCGAAACGCCGCTCTGTCGGACTCACTGCAACAGTATCCAAGACTTCTGCTGGTGCGGTAGAGTACGTCCCAGTTGCGCGAGTGACGAATCTTGCACAGACCATTGATCAGTTGAAGAAGGATGGCGTCTGGGTCATTGGAACGGATGTCGAAGCACAGCAAGAGCTGTTCGACGCGAATCATTTCAATATGCCGATTGCGGTCATCATTGGGAATGAAAGCAAAGGTATGGGGCGTCTGTTAAAGGATAAATGCGATTTTCTCATCAAATTGCCTATGGCTGGACAGATTAATTCCTTGAATGCTTCCGTTGCCGCAGGTGTGTTCATGTACGAGGTTGTGAGACAGCGCAAGCAGCAAGGCTAGACCATGGGGAAGAAGCGAACACCGGACTTGCGGGATGTGATGCTCGTCGACGGTTACAATATGATCGGCTCCTGGCCGGAGCTGGTCACTTTGTCGCGTATCAGTCTGCAAGAAGCAAGGGATCATCTGTTGAATCGATTGGCAGACTATCAAGCTTTTTCGGGAAGACGTGTGATCGTTGTCTTTGATGCTTACCGCGTACCTGGACTTGGCGGAGTATTCGCTCAGAATCAAATTTCCGTTCATTTCACAAAAGAGAAAGAAACTGCCGATGAATGTATAGAACGCTTCGTGCATGAACTGACGCATCGACGGAGACAGATTTATGTTGCCACTTCAGATTCTGTGGAGCAGCATGTCGCTTTTGGCCAAGGTGCCTTAAGAGTGTCTGCAAGAGAGCTATTGATCGAAATTGAGCATAGCAAACGCGAAGTTAAGACGTTTATTGAACGAGACCAACCAAGTAACAAGAGAAATCCATTAGAGAGCAAGATGAGTGCAGATATCCTTTCGAAGTTGGAACAAATGCGGCGAGGGAAATGACATTCTTGAATTAGTAAAATGATGAAATAATTGGGTATAAAAGTGATATTTTACTAAGTGTAATAGAATTTGGATGACCTTGGTTGACGGTGTAGGTTACATAATATATACTGGAGTCTATACTTTAATGAGAGTTTCGTGCTGACGTTGCTGGGCGGAGGGATAGTTGGTGAGTGTCGACCTCAAAGATTTAAAAATGTTCGATTATGACATCAGAGCAGACGAAGATATCGTTGATGCCGTCCGCGAAGGCGACAGTGATGCACTGGAGTACTTGATTAACAAGTACCGTAATTTTGTGCGCGCCAAAGCCCGCTCTTATTTTCTAATTGGTGCTGATAGAGAAGATATTATCCAAGAAGGTATGATAGGTTTATATAAATCGATTCGTGATTTTAAAGGGGACAAGTTCTCCTCATTCAAAGCGTTTGCTGAGCTCTGCATCACGAGGCAGATCATCACGGCAATCAAGACGGCGACGCGGCAGAAGCATATTCCACTTAATTCATATGTTTCACTCGATAAGCCTATTTATGATGAAGATTCGGATCGCACGTTGATGGATGTCATTTGTGGCTCGAGAGTATCGGATCCGGAAGAGTTGATTATTAATCAAGAGGAATTCGTTGGTCTTGAGGACAAGATGTCTGAGATCTTGAGTGATCTGGAGCGTAAAGTATTAATGCTGTATTTGGATGGCCGTTCTTATCAAGAGATAGCAGTGGATCTCAAGCGGCATGTGAAGTCGATTGATAATGCACTTCAGCGTGTGAAGCGCAAGTTGGAACGTTACTTAGAAGATCGTGATTTGGGATTGTAGTCGGAAGGAGACTCGGGAGAGTCTTTTTTTTATTTTGTGGGGCAAGAGAGAATGGACACGATGTATTTATTGGTAAATAGAGTGCAATAATCTATATACAAAAGAGACATACTCGTTGATATATCAATAAAATCGACATAGAGGTTTATCTTTCCTGGGGCTGACCGATACTGTAATTAATCGAGAGAAGCTCTGCCCTTCGTTGACATGGGTTCCCCTGTATGATAAAGTGTTTTAGGTAGCCCTAAATATGCGTACGTTTTTTTAGGATGAATATAGACATATCTACTCATAGAATGTCTTCGGGAGGTGCACATCATGCGGGTAATTATAACGTTGGCTTGTACGAATTGTAAGCAAAGAAACTACACGACCAGCAAAAACAAGCGAAATCACCCCGACCGCATGGAGATGAAGAAATTTTGCAAGTATTGCAACGAGCAGACTTCTCATCGCGAAACAAGATAGTTTTTTGGAGGTGTCGTCGTGTCTTTCGTAGGTAGTGTAAAACGCAGCTTTGGTTCTATGTTTTCCTACATCTCAGAAAGTTGGGCTGAGCTTAAAAAGGTTCGCTGGCCTAGTCGTAAAGAGTTGACGAGCTATACGATTGTTGTACTATTCACAATCGTTGTTGTCACTGTTTACTTCTGGGTTCTGGACATCGGAATTTCTTCGTTGGTCGAAGCGATAATTTAAGAAGGGTCCCAGGTGGCTAGATATGGAGAAAAGATGGTACGTCGTTCATACCTACTCTGGGTATGAAAACAAGGTGAAAGCCAATTTAGAGAAGCGCGTCGAATCGATGGACATGAAGGACAAGATTTTCCGTGTTCTTGTTCCTATGGAAGAAGAAGTGGTGAACAAAGACGGTAAGAAAAAGACTGTCATGCGTAAAGTTTACCCCGGTTATGTCTTGGTTGAAATGATCCAAACAGATGATTCTTGGTATGTTGTTCGCAATACGCCAGGTGTTACTGGATTCGTAGGTTCTACCGGATCTGGTTCCAAACCAACAGCTTTGTTGCCTGAAGAAGTGGAACAAATTCTGAAGCACATGGGTATGGAAGAGCCAAAGCCGAAAATCGAATTCGATTTGAAGGAATCCGTGCGTATCAAAGTAGGTCCTTTTGCGAATTTTGTTGGATCGGTAGAAGAAATTATTACCGAGAAAAGTAAGTTGAAAGTTCACGTCAACATGTTTGGGCGAGAAACCCCATTGGAGCTGGATTACACTCAAGTGGAGAAGATTTAATGATCCGGTTTCTTGTGGGAGGGAATCATCCCGTCTACCACATTTTAGAGCAAGGAGGTTTTTCACATGGCTAAAAAGGTAATTAAAATGGTGAAACTGCAAGTTCCTGCAGGGAAAGCGAATCCAGCACCACCGATCGGTCCAGCTTTGGGTCAAGCGGGTGTTAATATTATGGCTTTCTGTAAAGAGTTCAATGCTCGTACAGCAGATCAAGCAGGTCTAATTATTCCTGTTGAGATCACTGTGTTTGAGGATCGTTCCTTTACATTTATCACTAAAACTCCACCAGCTGCAGTATTGCTTCGCGTTGCTGCTAAGATCGAAAAAGGATCTGGCGAACCGAACAAGAAGAAAGTTGCTAAGGTTTCCAAAGCGACTGTTCGTGAAATTGCAGAACAAAAAATGCCAGACTTGAACGCTGCATCTGTTGAAGCTGCAATGCGTATGGTCGAAGGTACTGCTCGCAGTATGGGAATCACAATCGCTGACTAATCCCTCGGGATTGAGAGCATAAGTCCTACATTGTAGGCATTTCACGACTTGCTTCGCAAGCGTGTATCTCGACCAACTTCGTTGGCGAGTTCGTGATCAACTTCGTTGACACGTAAGTGGGAGGATTTTCCGCTAAAACCACAAAGGAGGAGAAACAAATGGCTAAACACGGTAAAAAATACCTAGAAGCTGCTAAGCTTATTGATAGCGAAGCAACTTACGAGTCTTTTGAAGCGATCGAGCTTGTTAAAAAGACTGCGACTGCAAAATTCGACGAGTCTGTTGAAGTTGCTGTTCGTTTGGGTGTAGACCCACGTAAACAAGACCAAGCAGTTCGCGGTGTTGTTGTCCTTCCTCACGGAACAGGTAAAACAAAACGCGTTCTTGTATTTGCAAAAGGTGACAAAGCGAAAGAGGCAGAAGCTGCTGGCGCGGATTTCGTTGGTGATGCTGACATGATCAACAAAATTCAACAAGGCTGGTTCGACTTTGATGTCTGCGTAGCTACACCTGATATGATGAGTGAAGTTGGTAAATTGGGTCGTCTACTTGGTGGTAAAGGCCTAATGCCAAACCCGAAAGCAGGAACTGTTACTTTCAACGTTGCCCAAGCGGTCCAAGAGATCAAAGCGGGTAAAATTGAGTACCGTCTTGATAAAGCGGGTCAAATTCACGCTCCAATCGGTAAAGTATCTTTCGATGCTGAGAAATTAAACGAGAACTTGAAATCGTTGATCGATGCATTGAATCGTGCGAAACCGGCTGCAGCAAAAGGCGTATACTTGAAGAACATCTCTGTATCTTCGACTATGGGTCCTGGTGCTCGCGTAAACACAGCTTCTTACAGATAAGATCTTTCCAGTCATGGTAAGTGATGGGAAATGATGAAGTGGCATTGACTTTTGGGATGTGCCATGATAATCTGTAAAAGTTGTTTGAAGTTGAATATGTTGACCGTAGACAGTAGGTGCTACTAAGCTTAATTTCCTACCGAGGTGTTATGATAAAGTCTTGTAGTGAAATTGCTATGCAAATTCAGTTACAGTCATCATGCCTTCGTAGTTTCTACGGAGGCTTTTTTAATGCTTCGTGTAGATTTAATATAGGAGGTGTACAGATTGGCAAACGCAAAAGTTATCCAAGCTAAACAAGAAGCTGTTGAAGTTGTAACTGCGAAACTTCGCGAGAGTGCGAGTACGGTTGTTGCAGATTACCGCGGATTGAACGTTGCTCAAGTAACTGAGCTTCGTAAACAACTTCGTGAAGCTGGTATTGAATTCCAAGTTTTGAAGAACTCTTTGGTACGTCGTGCGACGGCTGAAGCTAATTTGTCGGAATTGAATGAAGTATTAACAGGCCCTACAGCGATCGCTTTCAGTACAGAAGATGCTGTTGCTCCTGCGAAAATTCTTAATAATTTCGCTAAGAAAAACGATGCTCTTAAAATTAAGGGTGGCGTAGTTGAAGGTCAAGTGGTTGGCGTAGAAGCGATCAAAGCTCTTGCTGAACTTCCTTCACGCGAAGGCTTGCTCTCCATGTTGCTTAGCGTCCTTCAAGCTCCTGTGCGTAACTTCGCACTTGCAGTTAAGGCTGTTGCTGAGAAACAAGAAGAAACTGCTTAATCAAACGATGCAGATTGCATCCTAAAACTATAATATTAATTGGAGGTTCTACCATGAGTAAAGAACAAATCTTAGAAGCAATTAAAGGTATGAATGTTTTGGAATTGAACGATCTTGTTAAAGCAATCGAAGAAGAATTCGGCGTAACAGCTGCTGCTCCTGTAGCAGTTATGGCTGGCGGCGGTGCTGCTGAAGCTGCTGAACAAACTGAGTTTGACGTAATTTTGACAAGCGCTGGCGCTTCCAAAATCAACGTAATCAAAGTTGTTCGTGAAGTTACAGGCCTTGGCTTGAAAGAAGCTAAAGATCTTGTTGACAACGCACCAAAACCACTTAAAGAAAAAGTTAGCAAAGAAGAAGCAGAAGCAGTTAAAGCTAAGCTTGAAGAAGCTGGCGCAGCAATCGAAGTTAAGTAATTTCGGTTTAGATAAGAAGAAGCCTTCCTGGCAACAGGGAGGCTTCTTTTGCGTAGATAGGAAGGATCCTCTTGTACCTCTTTGTAGTCATCCCCCTAAGTCCCCCTTTGTAAGGGGGATTCCGAGGGCTTGCCCTCTGGACACCCGAAAGTTTGTCGAATGAGCTAGAGATGTGGGGAGAAGTTACTGATGTGCTATTGAGCGCTTTCGCCCTACGGGCACGCTTCGACTTCTGGCGCGGAAAAAGGGGCAATAAACATGTGTTGTACGACGTTTATTTCAAAATGAAAAGATTATAGACAAGTGCGATTTGAGTTAGGGGGCGTTTATTGTATAATACAAAACAGGATAAGAACAGGAGGACGGATAATGTCAGAGCATTATTACTCGAACAAGCCCTCTGTGGCTCACCAACGCAATACGATTGAAGAAACTTTACGCGGTAAGAAGCTTCGTTTTGTGACGGATGCAGGTGTATTTTCAAAGGGCGGGGTGGATTACGGAAGTAAGGTTCTAATTGATATGATGGAGATCCCCGAACAAGCGAAGGTTCTCGACGTAGGCTGTGGATATGGTCCGATTGGTTTCTCGGCCGCACTTATGGCGCCGCAAGGACATGTAACTATGCTTGATGTGAATGAGAGAGCGGTTGAGCTCGCGAAAGAGAATGCCAGAGCGAATGAGATACATAACGTGACGATTGAGCAGAGTGATCTGTTTGAGAAGGTAGTAGGTAAGACATTCGATGTGATTCTTACGAATCCGCCGATTCGTGCAGGAAAAGAGACGGTTCACCGTATTTTTACGGAAGCTTATGATCATTTGAATGCAGATGGTCAACTATGGATTGTGATTCAGAAGAAACAAGGTGCACCATCGGCGAGAGCGAAGCTGGAAGAACTCTTCGGTGAGGATGAGGTTGAAGAGGTAGGCAAGGATAAGGGTTATCGTATTTTTAAGTCTACAAAGAGAGTATAACTCTGGTAATAGAGAGGATAGAAATCTTGACTTGACTTTTCAGGTATGTTATTATTATAAAATGTCAGTATTAGGATGACCTAAATGTCTTTACTGCGTTAAAATGTCAAGCAAAATTTTTCGGTGCTAAATGCATAGAAATTTGGGATTTGACGTATAATGTTTACATTTTGGGTAAATCTACTGGATATGAAGGAAATGCATCAGAGACGAAAGGAACAATGCGAAATACGCTCTTTTTTCGAAAAGTACATTCGATAAGGGCTTTTCTTTATTTGTCCTTTTGAATCTTTTTCATGGGCTTTTGTAACTGCTAGCATGAAAATGCTGTATGGCAGGATTATAAAGGATAATGGGATGGATTCGCAATGAAATTTTTAGTGAGTAGACATGAGGGGTGAGTTAAAGTTGGCAGGACAACTTGTTCAGTATGGTCGACGCACTCGGAGGAGTTATGCACGCATTAACGAGGTGCTCGAGATTCCGAACCTGATTGAAATCCAACAAAAATCATACCAATGGTTTTTGGATGAAGGATTGCGTGAAATGTTCCAAGATATTTCGCCGATTCAGGATTTTACAGGTAACTTGGTTTTGGAATTTATCGATTACAATCTGGGTGAACCGAAATATTCCGTAGACGATTCGAAGGAGCGCGATGTAACTTATGCAGCTCCATTACGTGTCAAAGTACGGCTGATTAACAAAGAAACCGGTGAAGTGAAGGAACAAGAAGTTTTCATGGGCGATTTTCCGCTAATGACGGAGACCGGTACGTTTATTATTAACGGTGCAGAACGGGTAATTGTCAGCCAGTTGGTTCGCTCTCCTAGCGTCTATTTTAGCACTAAAGTGGATAAGAACGCGAAGAAAACATATACGGCGACAGTGATTCCTAACCGTGGTGCTTGGCTCGAACTTGAGACGGATGCGAAAGACATCATCTATGTTCGTATTGACCGCACACGGAAGATTCCAGTAACTGTTTTACTCAGAGCTTTAGGCTTTGGTACAGATGCTGAGATTCTGGATTTGCTCGGAAATGATGAATATATTCGTAACACACTCGACAAAGATAACACCGACTCCACAGAGAAGGCGTTAATTGAGATCTACGAAAGATTGCGTCCAGGTGAGCCGCCTACGCTTGATAATGCGAAGAGCTTGCTGGTTGCGCGTTTCTTCGATCCGAAGCGCTATGATCTTGCGAATGTTGGTCGTTACAAAATTAATAAGAAGCTTCATATTAAGAATCGTCTATTCAACCAACGTTTGGCGGAGACATTAATTAGTCCGACAACAGGTGAGATTCTTGCAGAAGCAGGTCAAATGATTGACCGTCGTTTGCTGGATGAACTGATTCCTCACTTGGAGGAGAACGTGAATTACAAGACATACCATGTTGCGAATGGTGTGCTTGATGCAGATAGTATTCCTCTGCAAAGCGTGAATGTATTCTCGCCAGATGATGAGTCCCGAGTGATCAAGGTCATCTCGAACGCGATCATCGACAAATCGGTGAAGAACATTACACCTGCGGATATCGTTGCTTCCATCAACTACTTCATTAACTTGTTGCATGGTATCGGCGACACGGATGATATCGACCATTTGGGTAACCGTCGTCTGCGTTCTGTGGGTGAATTGCTGCAGAATCAGTTCCGTATTGGTCTTTCCCGTATGGAGCGTGTTGTTCGTGAGAGAATGTCCATTCAAGATGCGAATGTGATTACGCCTCAAGCGCTTATCAACATTCGTCCTGTTATTGCATCGATTAAAGAGTTCTTCGGTAGCTCCCAGTTGTCCCAGTTCATGGACCAAACGAATCCACTTGCGGAATTGACGCACAAACGTCGTCTATCTGCACTCGGACCGGGTGGTTTGACGCGGGAACGCGCTGGTTTCGAAGTTCGTGACGTACATCCATCGCATTATGGTCGTATGTGCCCGATCGAGACGCCAGAGGGACCGAACATCGGTTTGATCAACTCCTTGTCGACATTTGCACGTATTAATGAATATGGCTTCATTGAAGCGCCATATCGTTGGGTAGATCCGAAGACGGGTAAAGTAACAGAACAGATCTCTTACTTAACAGCAGATGAAGAGTACAACTACGTTGTTGCGCAAGCGAATGCGAAGTTGAACGAAGATAATACATTTGCTGAAGAGAGTGTAATCGTTCGTTATAACAAACAGTCTGATAACATCTTGACGATGCCGATTGATCGTGTTGACTATATGGACGTATCGCCTAAACAGGTTGTGTCCGTAGCGACTGCGCTCATCCCGTTCCTTGAGAACGATGACTCCAACCGTGCGCTCATGGGATCGAACATGCAGCGGCAGGCTGTTCCATTGCTTATTCCAAAAGCCCCGCTTATTGGTACAGGCATGGAGCATAAGTCTGCTAAAGATTCCGGGGTATGTATCGTATCCAAACACGATGGAATCGTAGAACGTGTATCTGCGAACGAGATTCAAGTACGACGTGTTGAAGTGATCGATGGCAAAGAAGTTAAAGGTGACTTGATTAAGCATAAATTGCACAAATTCATGCGTTCGAACCAAGGGACTTGCATTAACCAACGTCCATTGGCTCGCAAAGGCGATGTCGTCAAGAAAGGCGATATCCTTGCAGACGGTCCTTCGACAGAGCAGGGTGAATTGGCACTTGGACGTAACGTGGTCGTTGCCTTCATGACTTGGGAAGGTTACAACTACGAGGATGCGATCCTCTTGAATGAAAAACTCGTTAAAGAAGATGTATACACATCGATCCATATCGAGGAATACGAATCCGAAGCTCGTGATACGAAGCTTGGACCAGAAGAAATCACACGCGATATCCCGAACGTTGGGGAAGAAGCGCTTAAGAACTTGGATGAGCGTGGTATTATCCGTGTCGGTGCTGAGATTGGCGCAGGCGATATTCTTGTCGGTAAAGTAACACCTAAAGGGGTTACGGAGCTTACAGCAGAAGAACGTTTGTTACATGCCATCTTCGGTGAGAAAGCTCGTGAGGTTCGTGATACATCCCTTCGCGTACCGCATGGTACCGATGGTATCGTTGTTGACGTTAAAGTATTTACGCGTGAGAACGGCGACGAATTGCCACCAGGCGTGAACCAACTCGTACGTGCTTACATCGCTCAGAAGCGTAAGATCTCTGAGGGAGATAAAATGGCGGGACGTCACGGTAACAAAGGGGTTATCGCGCGTATCCTTCCAGAAGAGGATATGCCGTTCTTGCCAGATGGTACACCTGTAGAGGTTGTTCTTAACCCGCTAGGGGTTCCATCGCGTATGAACATCGGTCAGGTACTTGAGGTTCACTTGGGTATGGCAGCGAAAGCGCTTGGTATCCACTGTGCAACGCCAGTATTTGACGGCGCGAATGAGAATGACGTATTCGATTCCATGGAAGAAGCCGGTATGCAACGTAACGGTAAGACGATCTTGTACGACGGTCGTACAGGGGATTGCTTCGAACGTGAAGTTACGGTCGGTGTCATGTATATGATCAAACTGGCGCACATGGTTGACGATAAAATCCATGCCCGTTCGACGGGACCATACTCACTTGTTACGCAACAGCCGCTCGGTGGTAAAGCACAGTTCGGTGGACAGCGTTTCGGGGAGATGGAGGTTTGGGCGCTTGAGGCCTATGGTGCAGCTTATACCTTGCAAGAGATTCTTACCGTCAAGTCTGATGATATCGTCGGCCGCGTGAAGACGTACGAATCCATTGTAAAAGGTGAGAATGTTCCAGAACCAGGTGTTCCTGAATCGTTCAAAGTATTGATCAAAGAGCTTCAAAGCTTAGGTATGGATGTGAAGATCCTAACTGAGAATGAAGAAGAGATCGAAATGAAAGAAATCGATGATGAAGACGACGTGACGAGCGATAAGCTAAATTTGAACCTTGAAGGTTCGGAGGCTGGCGTTGAGTAATTCATGGTATACAGCTAGGCCAAATAGTACAGGGTTAAGGAGGGTTGCTCCTTGTTGGACGTAAACAATTTTGAGTTTATGAAGATTGGATTAGCATCGCCAGATAAAATTCGGTCCTGGTCCCGCGGAGAAGTAAAAAAGCCGGAAACGATTAACTATCGTACCTTGAAGCCGGAAAAAGAAGGGCTGTTTTGTGAGAAAATTTTCGGCCCGACGAAAGACTGGGAGTGTCATTGCGGTAAATATAAACGGGTTCGCTATAAAGGCGTCGTTTGTGACCGTTGTGGTGTTGAAGTAACACGCGCGAAAGTGCGTCGTGAGCGTATGGGGCATATTGAGCTTGCTGCCCCTGTCTCCCACATCTGGTATTTCAAAGGGATTCCTAGCCGCATGGGCTTAGCGTTAGATATGTCCCCTCGTTCGCTCGAGGAGATTATCTATTTCGCATCTTATGTTGTAACGGATCCAGGAGATACACCGCTTGAGAAGAAACAACTTCTCTCCGAGAAAGAGTACCGCAGCTATCGTGAGAAATACGGCTACGGATTCCAAGCAGGCATGGGTGCTGAAGCCGTTAAGAAATTGCTTCAAGACATCGATGTGAACAAAGAATTAGAATTCCTGAAGGAAGAGCTTCGTACAGCGCAAGGCCAACGTCGTAATCGTGCGATCAAACGTCTTGAAGTTATCGAAGCATTCCGTAACTCTGGGAACTTCCCGGATTGGATGATTCTTGATGTATTGCCGGTTATTCCACCGGAACTTCGCCCAATGGTACAGCTTGATGGCGGACGTTTTGCGACATCCGACTTGAATGATTTGTATCGCCGCGTAATTAACCGGAATAATCGTTTGAAACGCCTTCTGGACCTTGGAGCACCTGACATTATCGTTCAGAACGAGAAGCGGATGCTGCAAGAAGCTGTTGACGCCTTGATCGATAACGGTCGTCGTGGTCGTCCAGTAACAGGTCCTGGTAACCGTCCATTAAAATCCCTTAGCCATATGCTAAAAGGTAAACAAGGACGTTTCCGTCAGAACTTGCTCGGTAAACGGGTTGACTATTCCGGTCGTTCTGTTATCGTCGTAGGTCCTAGCTTGAAAATGTATCAATGTGGTCTTCCAAAAGAAATGGCGCTTGAATTGTTCAAGCCATTTGTGATGAAAGAGCTCGTGAATAAAGGTCTTGCGCATAATATCAAGAGTGCGAAGCGCAAAGTGGAACGCGTAAGTGCGGAAGTATGGGATGTCCTTGAAGAGGTAATCAAAGAGCATCCAGTTCTTCTGAACCGTGCCCCGACGCTTCACAGACTAGGTATTCAGGCGTTCGAACCAACGCTCGTTGAAGGCCGCGCAATTAAACTTCATCCGCTCGTATGTACGGCATACAACGCCGACTTCGACGGTGACCAAATGGCGGTTCACGTTCCATTGTCTGCAGAAGCGCAAGCGGAAGCACGCATCTTGATGCTGGCATCCGGTAATATCTTGAACCCGAAAGATGGTAAGCCAGTTGTTACGCCGTCTCAGGATATGGTTCTCGGTAGTTTCTACTTGACGATGGATAATAAAGAAGCGAAGGGATCAGGTCTGATCTTTGCGAATGTGAACGAAGCAGTATCCGCATATCAACGTGGAACAGCTTCACTTCATGCACGTGTAGCGATCCCGGTTAAAGCTTTGAGTAAAACATCCTTTACAGATAAGCAACAAGAGGCGTTGATCGTAACGACTGTCGGACGGATTATCTTTAACGAGATCTTCCCAGCTGACTTCCCTTATATCAATGAACCTACGAAGACGAATCTGTTCTACGGCACACCTGATCACTATTTCATTTATGAAAAAGGTGCAAATGTACTTGATATCATTAATGAAGTTCCGCAGACGGGCGCCGTTGGTAAAGATTACTTGGGTCAAATCATCGCAAGATGCTTTGAGACTTACCATACAACGAAGACATCCGTTATTCTGGATGCGATCAAGCAACTTGGCTTTACGTACTCCACGAAGGCTGGTATCAGTATCGCCGTTTCCGACGTTATCGTACCGCCAGAAAAAGTAGAATTGCTGAAAGAATCTGACGAGAAAGTACGTGTTGTTACGAACCAGTATCGTCGTGGTCTGATCACAACAGAAGAGCGTTATGACCGTGTTATCGAAATCTGGAGTAAAACAAAAGATCAACTGACAGATATCCTCATGAAATCGATGGATCGCTATAACTCCATCATGCTCATGGTCGATTCCAAAGCACGGGGTAACAAATCTCAGATTACGCAGCTCGGCGGAATGCGGGGCCTCATGGCCAACCCATCCGGTCGTATCATCGAGTTGCCGATCAAATCGAACTTCCGTGAAGGCCTTACGGTCTTGGAATACTTTATTTCAACGCATGGTGCGCGTAAAGGTTTGGCCGATACAGCACTTCGTACAGCCGATTCGGGTTACTTGACTCGTCGTCTCGTTGACGTTGCCCAAGACGTAATCATTCGTGAAGAAGATTGTGGAACCGACAAAGGCTTCACGGTTAGCCGTATTCAAGACGGTAAGGAAGTTATTGAGGATCTGTATGACCGTATTGAAGGACGTTACTCTTTCGAGACAGTTAAACATCCAGAGACAGGTGAAGTCATTGTATACCGTAATGATCTAATCGATTCGGATAAAGCCGAATTATTGCTTAGCTCGGGTGCATTGATGAAACCTGATGGCATGGAAAGACTTCAAATTCGTTCTGTTCTTAGCTGCCGTGCGCGTCATGGTATTTGTAAGAAATGTTACGGACGTAACCTTGCGACAGGTAAACACGTTGAGATCGGGGAAGCGGTTGGTATTATCGCAGCTCAATCCATCGGGGAACCAGGAACACAGCTTACGATGCGTACATTCCATACCGGGGGCGTTGCCGGAGACGATATTACACAAGGTTTGCCGCGTATTCAAGAGCTTTTCGAAGCACGGAATCCGAAAGGGCAAGCCATTATTACCGAAATCGATGGTGTCGTCAAAGAAATTCGCGAGACCAAAGATCGTCGTGAAATCGAAGTTCAAGGTGAAGCAGAGACGAAAGTCTACTCTGTTACTTATGGATCACGTATTCGCGTCTATGAAGGTAAAGCAATTGAAGCTGGGGATGAGCTCACAGACGGTTCCATCGATCCGAAGGAAATGCTTCGTATCAAAGGTATCCGTGGTGTTCAGAACTATATTCTCCAAGAAGTACAACGCGTATATCGTAACCAAGGGGTAGAAATTAACGATAAGCACGTTGAGGTTATGATCAAGCAAATGCTTCGTAAAATCCGTATTATCGATGCGGGTGAGACGACGCTCTTGCCAGGTTCCTTCGTAGATATTCATGAATATGAAGCTGCGAATAAGGAAGCAATCCTTTCGGATAAAGAGCCTGCAGTAGCGAAACCGGTATTGCTAGGTATTACCAAAGCATCGCTTGAGACAGATTCCTTCTTGTCCGCAGCATCATTCCAAGAAACAACACGTGTTCTTACGGATGCAGCGATCAAAGGTAAAGTCGATAAGTTGCTTGGCTTGAAAGAGAATGTAATTATCGGTAAACTGATCCCTGCAGGTACAGGTATGAACCGTTACCGCAGCGTGAAGTTTGTTGAGCCAGAAGCAGAAGAGACAACAGAAGCATCGTTAGAAACCGTAACTGTTGAATAATTAAACAGGATGCAAGGAATGCATGATTTGGAAGTCTGCGAACATCGCATTTCTTGCATCTTTTTTCTTGACAATAGTATTTCTAGGTGATAATATATCGTAGTGTGCCTGAGAGATTGTCACCTGTTCTTTTGGAGGATGAGTTTATGTCTAATGAAAAAGGACTACAGGAAGAGAATATCCGTGTTGGCACGAAACAAACAATTCGAATGGTAGAATTGGGTCAAGCGGTAGAAGTTTATATAGCGCAAGACGCTGATTCGAGAATTACATCCAAGGTTATTACGCTATGTGAGGACAAGGGTGTGAAGATTACCTACGTGGACACGATGAAGAATCTCGGCAAGGCTTGCGGGATTGATGTTGGTGCAGCGATGGTTGCCATTCTAAATGATTAGTTAAACCGATGTTTTTGTGATGCGAAAGTATTGCAAAGACTTTTCATTTGTCTTTTAATGAACCACCTGGGTCTGTGGACTTATGTTGAAGGTTTATGAAGGTTAAAAATATGGGAAGGGGGTGGCAACATGCCAACAATTAACCAGCTAGTTCGTAAAGGACGTCAAGCGAAAATCACTAAGTCGAAATCCCCAGCACTTCAAAAAGGATTTAACGCACTTAAGCGTGAAGAGACTGATTTGAGCGCTCCACAAAAACGTGGTGTTTGTACTCGTGTAGGTACAATGACTCCGAAAAAACCGAACTCCGCGCTTCGTAAATATGCCCGTGTTCGTTTGACGAACCGTGTAGAGGTTACAGCTTATATCGGAGGTATCGGACACAACTTGCAAGAGCACAGTGTCGTATTAGTACGTGGTGGACGGGTAAAAGACCTTCCAGGGGTACGTTACCATATCGTTCGCGGTGCATTGGATACTGCAGGTGTGAATAACCGTATGCAAGCTCGTTCGAAATACGGTACAAAACGTCCAAAAGCTAAAAAATAATTTACATTACGTAAATTGCTAAATTGATTATTTGGGAAAGGGGGATTACAATGCCACGCAAAGGTCCAGTTACAAAAAGAGACGTGTTGCCAGATCCGGTGTATAACAGCAAATTGGTTACTCGCTTGATCAACCGCATCATGCTTGATGGTAAAAGAGGCGTTGCCCAAACAATTCTTTACGATGCGTTCAAGTTGATCCAAGAACGTTCCGGTAAAGATCCTATGGAAGTGTTTGAAGCAGCGATCAAAAATATCATGCCAGTTCTTGAGGTTAAAGCTCGTCGTGTTGGTGGTGCGAACTATCAAGTGCCGATCGAAGTTAAACCTGAGAGACGTACAGCTTTAGGCTTACGTTGGCTCGTGAACTACTCCCGCAATCGCGGTGAGAAAACAATGGAAGAGCGTCTAGCAGCTGAAATTCTAGATGCATCCAACAACACAGGTGCTTCCGTTAAGAAACGTGAAGACACTCACAAAATGGCGGAAGCTAACAAAGCATTCGCTCACTACCGTTGGTAGAATCAAAATAGCGTGGGTACTTTCGTGCCCGCGCCACTATAAATTGAGATTTTGAAGGGAGACCATTCAATGTCAAGAGAGTTCTCCTTAGCTAATACCCGCAATATCGGGATCATGGCGCATATTGATGCTGGTAAGACAACTACGACTGAGCGCATTTTGTTCTATACAGGCCGTACGCACAAAATCGGTGAAGTTCACGAAGGTGCTGCGACAATGGACTGGATGGAGCAAGAGCAAGAGCGCGGAATTACGATTACTTCCGCTGCTACGACTGCTGCTTGGAAAGGTAACCGCGTTAATATCATTGATACTCCGGGTCACGTTGACTTCACAGTTGAAGTAGAACGTTCCCTTCGCGTATTAGATGGGGCAGTTGGTGTTTTCAGTGCTAAAGAAGGCGTTGAGCCTCAGTCCGAGACAGTTTGGAGACAAGCTGACCGTTATGGTGTTCCACGTATTGCTTATGTCAATAAAATGGACATCATCGGTGCGGACTACTTAAATGTTATCCAAACGATGAAAGATCGTCTTCAAGCGAATGCGGTTGCTATCCAGCTTCCAATTGGCGCAGAAAATGACTTCATTGGTATTATCGATATCGTTGAGAACGTAGCTCATATGTTCAAAGACGATCTTGGTAAAGATATCGATATCGTTGAAGTTCCTGCTGAGTTCAAAGACAAAGTAGAAGAACTACGCAATGAATTGATCGAGAAAGTTGCTGAGCTTGACGAAGAATTAACAATGAAATACCTTGAAGGTGAAGAAATCACAGTTCCTGAGCTAAAAGCAGCGCTTCGCAAAGGTGTATGTGATGTTAAAATCTTCCCGGTAATCGCTGGTTCTTCGTACAAAAATAAAGGTGTTCAATTAATGTTGGATGCTGTTATTGATTACTTGCCAGCTCCGATCGACGTTCCTGCGATCAACGGTCACCTAGAAGATGGAACTGAAGAAGTTCGTCATTCTTCGGATGAAGAGCCGTTCTCAGCTCTTGCATTCAAAATCATGACAGATCCTTACGTTGGTAAGTTGACATTCTTCCGCGTATACTCTGGTGTTCTTAACTCCGGATCTTACGTATTGAATGCAACAAAAGGCAAACGTGAGCGTATCGGCCGTATCCTTCAAATGCATGCGAATAGCCGTCAAGAAATTGATGTTGTATATTCGGGTGATATCGCAGCTGCGGTAGGTTTGAAAGATACAGGTACAGGTGATACACTTTGTGATGAGAAAGCACCGATTATCTTGGAGTCCATGAACTTCCCTGATCCGGTAATTCAAATCGCAGTAGAACCTAAAACAAAAGCTGACCAAGACAAAATGGGTGTTGCACTTGGTAAATTGACGGAGGAAGATCCGACATTACGCGCACACACAGATGAAGAAACTGGTCAGACAATCTTAGCAGGTATGGGTGAGCTTCACCTTGATATCATCGTTGACCGTATGCGTCGCGAGTTCAAAGTGGAGACAAACGTAGGTAAACCTCAGGTTGCTTACCGTGAAACATTCAAAACTGCAGCTAAGGTTGAAGGTAAGTTTGTACGTCAATCTGGTGGTCGCGGTCAATACGGTCACGTATGGGTCGAGTTCGAACCACAAGAAGCTGGTGCAGGCTCCAAGTTCGAAAGTAAAGTTGTTGGTGGATCGGTTCCTCGTGAATACATCGCACCAGCACTTGCAGGTATCGAAGAAGCGATGAAAAACGGCGTACTCGCTGGATTCCCGCTTGTTGATGTTAAAGCTACTGTCTTTGACGGATCTTACCATGACGTTGACTCCAATGAGATGGCGTTTAAGATTGCGGGTTCCATGGCGCTTAAAGCGGCGAAAGATAAATGTAACCCAGTACTTCTTGAGCCAATCATGAAAGTTGAAGTTACGGTTCCTGAAGAGTACATGGGCGACGTTATGGGTATGTTGAACTCCCGTCGTGGTCGTATCGAAGGTATGGATTCCCGTGGTGGAGCTCAAATTATCCGTGCTAAGGTACCTCTTGCTGAGATGTTCGGTTACTCCACAACTCTTCGTTCCGGTACACAAGGACGCGGCGTGTTCGCAATGGAACTTTCTCACTATGAAGAAGTACCACGCAGCATCGCTGAAGAGATCGTATCGAAAAAAGGCTAATATTTGTTTACTAACCGCATAGGTGGAGGATACGTCTGAACCCTATGAGGTAAAAATATAATTTCCTATATATTAAGGAGGCATCGTTTCAAATGGCAAAGGCTAAGTTTGAACGTAATAAACCGCATGTTAACATCGGTACAATCGGTCACGTTGACCATGGTAAAACAACTCTTACAGCTGCAATCACAACTGTATTGTCCAAAAGATATGGCGGTGCTGCAGTAGCATTCGACCAAATCGACAAAGCTCCAGAAGAGCGCGAGCGCGGTATCACAATCTCGACAGCACACGTTGAGTATGAAACACCTAACCGTCACTATGCACACGTTGACTGCCCAGGTCACGCCGACTATGTTAAAAACATGATCACTGGTGCAGCACAAATGGACGGAGCGATCCTAGTAGTATCCGCTTCCGACGGTCCTATGCCACAAACTCGTGAGCACATCTTGTTGTCCCGCCAAGTAGGCGTTCCATACATCGTTGTGTTCATGAACAAATGTGACATGGTTGAAGACGAAGAGTTGCTAGAGCTAGTTGAAATGGAAATTCGTGACCTTCTTAGCGAATACGAATTCCCAGGCGACGACACTCCAATCATCCGTGGTTCTGCTCGTGAAGCGTTGCAAAACCCTGATGGCGAATGGGCTGACAAAATTGTTGAGTTGTTCGAACAAGTCGACACTTACATCCCACAACCAGAACGCGACACTGACAAGCCTTTCTTGATGCCTGTCGAGGACGTATTCTCCATCACTGGCCGTGGTACAGTTGCTACAGGTCGTGTAGAGCGTGGTACTGTTAAAGTACAAGACGAAGTTGAAATCGTTGGTATCGCTGAAGAAACTCGCAAATGCGTAGTTACAGGCGTAGAAATGTTCCGTAAGTTGCTCGATTCCGCTCAAGCGGGTGACAACATCGGTGCCCTTCTTCGTGGTGTAGACCGTAAAGATATCGAGCGTGGTCAAGTATTGGCTAAAACAGGTTCTGTTAAACCACATACTAACTTTTCCGCTCAAATCTACGTTTTGACTAAAGAAGAGGGTGGCCGTCATAAGCCATTCTTCACTGGATACCGTCCACAGTTCTACTTCCGTACAACTGACGTAACAGGTATCATCAACTTGCCAGAAGGTACTGAAATGGTTATGCCTGGTGATAACATCACTGTAACTGTTGATTTGATCGCTCCAATCGCGATTGAAGAAGGTACTCGCTTTGCGATCCGTGAAGGCGGACGTACAGTTGGTGCAGGTGCGGTTGCTACAATCAACAAATAATTCGTCTAACGAATTTGAGAAGCCCACGTCTTCGGATGTGGGCTTTTGTTTTTCTTCGAATAAACCATATATATAGAAGAAAGTCGAATGTAAATATTCATTCGATATTTTTACTTGCAATCGCCTATGATTTTATGTATAATTACTAATGTTGTTCTGAGACGTTGCGATGATGTGAGAGGTTGCTGACACACCCGGCCCCTTTGCCATGGGGAGTGTGTTGGAGAATTTTCACGGAGTATGTCCGATACCAAATTGGGCGATAGAAGGAGGGACTAAAATGGCAAAGCAAAAAATTCGTATTCGTTTGAAAGCTTATGATCACAGAATTCTTGATCAATCCGCAGAGAAAATCGTTGAAACGGCAAAACGTTCTGGTGCAGGTGTATCCGGACCGATTCCGCTTCCGACTGAGAAACAAATCATTACTATTCTCCGTGCGGTACACAAGTATAAGGATTCTCGGGAGCAATTCGAGCAACGCACACACAAGCGTTTGATCGACATTGTTAACCCAACTCCACAAACTGTGGATGCTCTTATGCGCTTGGATTTACCGTCCGGTGTAGATATCGAAATCAAATTGTAATTCAAGGTTGTAATTAAGAAAGGGAATGAGGTGTCAACATGAAAGGTATCTTAGGTAAAAAATTAGGAATGACTCAAGTATTTACTCCTGAAGGTAACGTATTGCCTGTTACTGTAATCGAAGTAGGTCCTTGTGTGGTTCTTCAGAAGAAAGATCTTGAGAACGATGGATACGAAGCAATTCAGCTTGGTTTCGTCGACAAGAAGAAGAATGCTAACAAACCGGA
The DNA here is from genome assembly GCF_042676425.1 of Paenibacillus sp. GCM10027629. Classification (NCBI taxonomy): domain Bacteria; kingdom Bacillati; phylum Bacillota; class Bacilli; order Caryophanales; family Paenibacillaceae; genus Paenibacillus; species Paenibacillus sp. GCM10027629. The sequence continues at coordinate 36,538 of NZ_JBHTGZ010000001.1, forward strand.
AACTGCACACGCTAAAAAAGCCAATACGGCTCCTAAGCGCTACGTTCGTGAATTCCGCGGTGTTGATTTCGCAGCTTATGAAGTTGGCCAGGAATTGAAAGCTGATCTGTTTGCAGCAGGCGAGTTTGTTGACGTAACTGGTATTTCCAAAGGTAAAGGTTTCACGGGTACGATCAAACGTTGGGGACAAAGTCGTGGTCCTATGACTCACGGTTCTCGTTACCACCGCGGCCCAGGTTCCATGGGTTCGATTCAAGCGAACCGCGTACCAAAAGGTAAACACCTTCCAGGTCACATGGGTGCTGAGACTGTTACAATTCAAAAATTAGAAGTTGTTCGTGTGGATGCAGAACGTAACGTAATTCTCGTTAAAGGTTCCATTCCAGGTGCGAAAAACAGCTTCGTGAAAATAAAATCCACGGTGAAGAAGTAATCGCTAAAGGAAGGAGGAACTAGAAATGCCAAAAGTATCTTTGTATAACGTGAGCGGAGCTCAGGTTGGAGAGATTGAATTAGCGGACACAGTGTTCGGTATTCAACCACACGTACATGCGTTGCATGAAGCAGTATTGCTTCAACAAGCTGCAGTTCGTCAAGGGACTCACAAAGTTAAAGGACGTTCTGAGGTTCGCGGCGGTGGTCGTAAACCATGGAAACAAAAAGGAACTGGACGTGCTCGTCAAGGTTCGATTCGTGCGCCACAATGGAAAGGCGGCGGTATCGTATTTGGACCAACACCACGCAGCTACTCCTTTAAATTGCCTAAAAAGGTTCGTCGTCTAGCGATCAAATCGGCTTTGTCTTCCAAAGTATTGGAAAATCAAATCATCGTATTGGATCAACTAGCATTGAACGCACCGAAAACAAAAGATATCGTAGCGATTTTGAACAACTTGAAAGTAGAACGCAAAGCTTTAGTTGTTACACCTAGCTATGATGACAATGTTGCTCTATCTGCTCGTAACATCCCTGGTGTTAAATTCGTAGCAGCTGACGGCATTAACGTTTTGGACGTAATGGTTTATGATCAATTGATCATTACGAAAGAAGCAGTTCAGAAAGTAGAGGAGGTGTTCGCGTAATGAAGGATCCTCGCGATATTATCAAGCGCCCCGTAATCACGGAACGTACGAGCGACTATATGGCTGAAATGAAATATGCATTTGAAGTTGATATGCGTTCGAACAAAACCGAGGTTAAGCAAGCGATTGAAGCTATTTTTGGCGTAAAAGTTAAAAAAGTCAACGTAATGCGTGTTCCTGCGAAACCGAAACGTTATGGACGTCACTCCGGATACACTTCCGAGTGGAAAAAAGCCATCGTATCGTTAAGCGCGGACAGCAAAGCGATTGAAATTTTTGAACAAGCATAAATTACATTCCTAAAGTAAGGAGGGAAACTACGTGCCAATTAAAAAGTATAAACCGACATCCCCGGCTCGCCGTGCAATGTCCGTATCGACATTCGAAGAAATCACAACGAATGTACCGGAGAAATCGTTGTTAGCGCCACTTAGCAAGACTGCTGGTCGTAACAACCAAGGTAAAATTACGATTCGTCACCATGGTGGTGGACACAAACGTAAATACCGTATCATTGACTTCAAACGTACTAAAGATGGAATACCAGGTCGCGTTGCTACAATCGAGTATGACCCGAACCGTACTTCCAACATTGCGTTGGTCAACTATGCAGATGGTGAGAAACGTTACATCATCGCTCCTAAAGGTTTGAAAGTTGGAGACGAAGTTATGTCTGGCCCAACAGCTGACATCAAAATCGGTAATGCACTTCCACTTGAGAACATTCCAGTAGGTACAGTTATCCACAACATCGAGCTTCAACCTGGTAAAGGTGGACAATTAGTACGTGCAGCTGGTACAGAAGCACAACTACTTGGTAAAGAAGAGCGTTATGTTTCCGTTCGCTTGTCTTCTGGCGAAGTTCGTAAATTGCTTAAAGTTTGCCGTGCGACTATCGGATCTGTAGGTAACGGAGATCACGAGCTCGTGAAAATCGGTAAAGCTGGTCGTAATCGTTGGTTAGGTAAACGTCCTGAAGTTCGTGGGGTAGTAATGAACCCGAACGATCACCCACACGGTGGTGGTGAAGGTCGCGCTCCAATCGGACGTAAATCCCCGATGTCTCCATGGGGTAAACCGACTCTTGGTTACAAAACTCGTAAGAAGAACAAAGCTTCTGATAAATATATCATTCGTCGTCGCACGAAATAATATATGGTTGCCTAACAATATAAGAGTTTATGTTTATGACGATAAATTCTTATATTCATCACGTTCCGCTTGAATAGCGGAACGAATGGATTGGTGAAGGGAGGATTTACACATGGGTCGCAGTCTTAAAAAAGGACCATTTATCGATGGTTATATGTTGAAAAAGGTTGAAGAAGTGGATGCGTCTGGTAAGAAAACCGTGATCAAAACTTGGTCCCGTCGTTCTACAATTTTTCCACAATTCATCGGACACACATTCGGAGTTTACGATGGTCGTAAACATGTACCAGTGTACGTAACGGAAGATATGGTTGGACACAAGCTCGGCGAATTTGCTCCAACTCGTACGTACAAAGGTCACGATGATGATAAGAAAACAGGCAAACGCTAATATAAGCCTTTAAATGTTTGAGAGGAGGTTACTCAATGCAAGCGAAAGCACATGCAAGAAATATCCGTATTTCTGCCCGTAAAGTTCAACTCGTAATCGATTTGATCCGCGGCAAACAAGCAGGCGAAGCGATCGCAATCCTTCGTCACACGCCTAAGGCTGCTTCTCCAGTAGTTGAGAAGTTGCTTAACTCGGCAATTGCTAACGCAGAACACAACTATTCAATGGACGTTAATAAATTAGTTGTTACTGAAGTGTTCGCTAACCAAGGTCCGACAATGAAACGTTTCCGCCCTCGTGCAATGGGACGTGCAAGCCGGATCAACAAGAGAACAAGCCACATTACTTTGGTGGTATCTGAGAAATAAGGAGGGATAACGTGTGGGTCAGAAAGTAAATCCGGTCGGATTACGTGTAGGTATTATTCGTGATTGGGAATCCAAATGGTATGCAGACAAAGATTTCGGAGATCTTTTGTTGGAGGATGTTAGAATCCGTGAATACCTCAAAAATAAATTGAAAGACTCTTCTGTTTCTCGTATCGAGATCGAGAGAGCAGCTAACCGTGTGAATGTAACAATCCACACTGCGAAACCAGGTATGGTTATCGGTAAAGGTGGCTCTGAAGTTGAAGTACTTCGCACTGAGATTGCTAAAATCTCTAAAGGTAAAAAAGTACACATCAACATCAACGAAATCAAACATGCAGATCTTGATGCAATCTTGGTTGCTGAGAGCATTGCACAACAATTGGAGCGTCGCGTTTCTTTCCGTCGTGCATTGAAACAAGCGATCCAAAGAACTATGCGTTCCGGCGCAAAAGGAATCAAAACAGCAGTTAGCGGTCGTCTTGGCGGCGCTGAGATTGCTCGTTCAGAAGGCTACAGTGAAGGAACTGTTCCACTTCATACGCTTCGTGCAGATATCGACTATGGTACAGCTGAAGCACATACAACCTACGGCCGTATCGGCGTAAAAGTATGGATCTATCGTGGTGAAGTTCTTCCTGCAGCTAAGAAAAAGGCTGTTGAGGAAGGAGGAAACTAATCATGTTGGTACCTAAACGTGTCAAGCATCGTAAGCAACAACGCGGTAACATGAGAGGTCGCGCTAAAGGCGGCACTGAGCTTAACTTCGGACAATACGGTTTGGTAGCTATGGAACCTACATGGATTACTAACCGCCAAATCGAAGCAGCTCGTATCGCGATGACTCGTTACATTAAACGTGGCGGTCAAGTTTGGATCAAAATTTTCCCAGATAAACCGATTACTCAAAAGCCTCTAGAGGTGCGGATGGGTTCCGGTAAAGGTAACGTAGAAAAATGGGTGGCAGTAGTTAAACCTGGTAAGATCATGTTTGAACTTGCTGGTGTTTCCGAAGAGATTGCTCGTGAAGCAATGCGTCTTGCGGCTCACAAACTGCCATGCAAAACTAAGTTTGTGAAACGAGAAGAATTGGGTGGTGAAGCAAATGAAAGCTAATGAACTTCGCAACTTAACCACTGCTGAGATCGAACAAAAAATTGCCGGATTTAAAGAAGAACTCTTTAATCTCCGTTTTCAATTAGCGACTGGTCAGCTTGATAACCCGACTCGGATCCGTGATGTGCGTAAAGAAATAGCTCGTGCTAAAACCGTATTACGTGAAAGAGAACTTGGGATCATCAGTTAATTGAAACATATGTCATAGGTAACATCAGACATATTGGATTCAGGAAGGAGGCAGAATATGAGCGAAGAACGTAATGCTCGTAAAGTGCAAATCGGTAAAGTGGTAAGTGACAAGATGGATAAATCAATCGTTGTTGCTGTTGAAACATACAAAATGCATGATTTGTATCACAAGCGTATTAAATATACGAAGAAATTTAAAGCGCATGATGAGAATAATGAAGCAAAAATTGGCGATTCCGTTAAAATCATGGAAACTCGTCCAATCTCCAAAGATAAACGCTGGAGACTCGTTGAAATTATCGAGAAAGCAGTAATCATCTAAGGACGGCTCATTTTCCCGAAAGGAGGAAATTTGAATGATTCAACCATTTACACGTTTAGCTGTCGCTGATAACTCTGGTGCAAAAGAATTAATGTGTATCCGTGTATTAGGTGGCACAGGACGTCGTGTTGGCCACATTGGTGACGTAATTGTATGTTCTGTCAAACAAGCAACACCAGGCGGCGTTGTCAAAAAGGGTGATGTTGTAAAAGCTGTTATCGTACGTACGAAGCGTTCTGTACGTCGTAAAGACGGATCTTACATCGCATTTGACGAGAATGCAGCGGTTGTTGTTAAGGACGATAAAGGACCACGCGGAACTCGTATTTTCGGACCTGTTGCTCGCGAACTTCGCGACAAAGACTTCATGAAAATCGTTTCCTTGGCTCCTGAAGTAATCTAATTCCCTATGATTAGGGACATGAACAGATCGACTTGCTTGTTGCAAGAAACAGGAGGTGTAACGAAATGCCGAGATTGAAGAAGGTTCTCGAATCTCATAACAATAAATTGCACGTGAAAAAAGACGATACGGTTATTGTTATTTCGGGTAAAGATAAAGGCAAAAAAGGTCGCGTTATCGCAGCATATCCTCGCGAAAACCGCGTTCTTGTGGAAGGTGTAAACATGATCAAGAAGCATGCGAAGCCATCTCAAGCGAATCCACAAGGCGGAATTATCGAGCAAGAAGCTCCAGTTCACGTATCGAACGTCATGCACGTGGATCCTAAGAGCGGCGGCGTAACACGTATCGGATACAAAGTATTGGATAACGGTAAAAAAGTTCGCGTAGCGAAAAAATCCGGAGAAGTTATCGACTAATCCACTTTTGAAAGAAAGGAGGTCCATGTAACATGGCAGCAAGAATGAAAGAGCGTTTCTTAAATGAAATTACGCCAGCGTTAATGCAAAAGTTCAACTACTCGACGGTAATGCAAGTACCAAAAATCGAGAAAGTTGTAATCAACATGGGTGTGGGCGACGCAGTTGCTAACTCCAAAGTGCTTGATGCAGCAGTAGCGGACATGCAGTTAATTGCAGGTCAAAAGCCGGTTATTACTCGTGCGAAGAAATCCATCGCTGGATTCAAACTTCGTGAGAATATGCCAATCGGTGTTAAAGTAACACTTCGTGGCGAGCGTATGTACTACTTCTTAGACAAATTGTTCAACATTACGCTTCCTCGTGTACGTGACTTCCGCGGTGTATCGAACAAAGCATTTGATGGTCGCGGTAACTACACACTTGGTTTGAAAGAGCAATTAATTTTCCCAGAGGTTGAATACGATAAAGTTGATAAAGTACGCGGTATGGATATCGTTATCGTAACAACAGCTAAAACTGACGAAGAGTCCCGCGAGTTGTTAACTCAACTTGGCATGCCTTTCGTAAAATAATCCTTACGAGGATAACTTGGTAGACAAGTTTGCAGGAGGTGCAAAAATAAGTGGCAAAAACTTCGATGAAAGTTAAACAACAACGCACACCGAAATATAAAGTACGTGCTTACACACGTTGCGAGCGTTGTGGTCGTCCACATTCCGTATTACAGAAATTTAAAATTTGCCGGATTTGTTTCCGCGAATTAGCGTATAAAGGCCAGATCCCTGGCGTTAAAAAAGCAAGTTGGTAATCACCCTACAACGGGAAGGAGGTTTACACTTATGGTTATGTCAGATCCGATTGCAGATATGCTAACACGCATTCGCAACGCGAACGTAGTGCGTCATGAGACGGTTGAAATGCCTGCTTCGACTATTAAGAAGCAAATCGCAGAAATCCTTAAGCGTGAAGGTTTCATCCGCGACGCTGAATATATCGAAGATAACAAACAAGGGATTATCCGTATTTTCTTGAAATACGGCTCTAACAATGAACGTGTCATCTCCGGTTTGAAGAGAATCAGTAAGCCAGGTCTACGCGTATACACGAAGAGCAATGAAGTTCCTCGCGTATTGGGTGGATTGGGTATTGCGATTATCTCCACATCCAAAGGAGTTATGACAGATAAAGAAGCTCGTCAAACGAAATCCGGCGGAGAAGTAGTCTGCTACGTTTGGTAATACAACCGTAAAGATAGGAGGTGCACATATGTCTCGTATTGGTCGCAAACCAATTACAGTACCAAGTGGCGTAACAGTCACTTTAGATAACAGCAACATTACAGTTAAAGGACCTAAAGGAACTTTAACTCGTGAAGTCCACAAAGATATGACAGTATCTGTTGAGGAGAACGTGATCACGATTGTTCGTCCTTCTGATAATAAACTTCATCGTTCATTACACGGTACAACTCGTTCGGTCATTTCTAACATGGTTAGTGGTGTAACTGAAGGTTTCTCTAAAAACCTTGAGCTTGTCGGCGTAGGTTACCGTGCGAATAAATCCGGTGATAAAGTCGTTCTTAACGTTGGTTACTCTCACCCAGTTGAGATTACACCAGAAGCAGGCATCGAGTTCGAAGTTCCTTCTAACACGAAAATTATCGTTAAAGGGATCGACAAAGAGCGCGTAGGTGCTTATGCTGCGAAAATCCGTTCCGTTCGTGAACCTGAGCCGTATAAAGGTAAAGGTATTAAGTACGAAGGCGAACGTATTATCCGTAAAGAAGGTAAAGCTGGTAAGAAAAAATAAGATCGTCGTTGATCTTTTGCTTGTAGCTTAAAGGCCCTTGGGGCCATATGGCAGACAGAAGGGAGTGAACAAGGCATGATTACCAAAGGAGATAAAAACAAAGCTCGTTTGAAAAGACACCTTCGTGTTCGTAAGAAAATTGAAGGAACAACAGCTCGCCCTCGTTTGAGCGTTTTCCGTTCATCGAAACATGTGTACGCACAATTGATCGATGATGTAACTGGAAAAACTGTAGCAGCTGCTTCCACAATGGATAAAGAATTACAAGGCCAAGTTGGAAACGGCGGTAACGTTGAGGCTGCTCGTAAAGTTGGCGAATTAGTCGCTAAACGTGCGAAAGAAGCTGGCTACGTGCAAGTTGTTTTCGATCGTGGCGGTTATTTGTATCATGGACGGATTCAAGCATTAGCTGACGCAGCTCGCGAAGCAGGTCTTGAATTCTAATCAATTTATAAGGAGGTAAACGACTTGCGTGTAGATCCGAACACTTTAGAACTAACTGAAAAAGTTGTAAATATTAATCGCGTAGCGAAAGTTGTAAAAGGCGGACGCCGTTTCAGCTTTAGTGCGCTAGTAGTTGTCGGCGACGGCAAAGGTTGGGTTGGCGCTGGTATCGGTAAAGCTTCTGAAGTACCTGATGCGATCCGCAAAGGTATCGAAGATGCTAAGAAAAACCTGATCCACGTACCATTCGTAGGAACAACAATTCCTCACCTTGTTAACGGCAAATTCGGAGCAGGCCATGTTCTTTTGAAGCCAGCTTCGGAAGGTACTGGAGTTATCGCAGGCGGACCGGTTCGTGCGGTTCTTGAGCTTGCTGGTGTAGGCGATATTTTAACAAAATCTTTAGGTTCTTCGAACTCCATGAATATGGTGAATGCAACTCTTGAAGGCTTGTCTCGCTTGAAACGTGCCGAAGATGTTGCTAAATTGCGCGGTAAAACCGTAGAAGAACTGTTAGGTTAAGGAGGGATTCACGTTGGCTAAATTACAAGTTACCCTCGTTCGCAGTTTGATTGGTCGTCCGGAAACACAACGTAAAACGGTCAACAGCCTTGGATTGCGTAAAATCAACCAAACTGTTGTTCATAACGATAGCCCGGCGATTCGTGGAATGGTTAACCAAGTTAACCACTTGGTTTCTGTTCAAGAAGTTGAAGCTTAAGCTTAAATACATGAATGTTTAGAACTATAAAGGAGGTGCAACGAACGATGAAGTTACATGAACTTGTTTCTTCTCCAGGTGCCCGCAAAGAACGCAAGCGCGTAGGTCGCGGTACTTCGAGCGGCACGGGTAAAACATCGGGTCGCGGTCACAAAGGTCAAAACGCTCGTTCTGGCGGTGGCGTGCGCCCAGGTTTCGAAGGTGGACAAAATCCACTATATCGTCGCTTGCCGAAACGCGGTTTCAATAACCCTACTCGTAAAGAGTTTGCTATTGTAAACATCGAGGAACTTAACAACTTTGCAGAAGGTACTGAAGTAACTCCAGAGGTACTTATGGAGCGCGGTATTGTAAACAATCCTAAAGCTGGAATCAAGGTTCTAGGAAACGGTGAAGTTACTGTAAAACTTACTGTTAAAGCAAATAAGTTCTCTCAATCTGCGGTAGAGAAAATCGAGGCTGCCGGCGGTAAAACCGAGGTGATCTAATGTTTAAAACGCTGTCCAATATATGGCGAGTTGAAGACCTTAGAAAAAGAATCTTATTTACACTAATGATTTTGATCGTTTACCGTATCGGTGCTTTTATTCCAGTACCGGGTGTCGACAAATCGGTTTTCACAATGGCTGGCCAACAGGGCAGTGACTTGTTCGGCTTGCTGAACACATTCTCTGGTGGTGCATTGTTCCATTTTTCTATCTTTGCTCTCGGGATTATGCCATATATCACAGCATCCATCATCGTACAGCTTCTGTCGATGGATGTCATTCCGAAGTTCGCAGAATGGGCTAAAGAAGGCGAGCTCGGTAAACGTAAACTCGCCCAAATTACTCGTTATGGTACCGTAATACTTGGTCTTATCCAAGCATACGGTACAGCAATCGGGTTTAACCGATTGTATAACTTCACAATGGTTCCAAATGCAAGTATAACGACGTATCTCGTTATTGCAATTGTATTAACAGCAGGTGTATCCTTCCTCATGTGGCTCGGTGAGCAAATTACAGAGAAGGGCATCGGCAACGGGATTTCAATTCTGATTTTCGCGGGTATCGTATCCAGATTCCCAGAAATGATGCGTGAGATCTACACAGCAGAATTTGCGGATGCTACAGCAAATACGTTCTTTAGTATTACGAAAGTGATTCTTATTTTGCTTGTGATCCTCGCGATAATTGTGGGTGTAATCTTTATCCAGCAGGGTGTACGTAAAATTCCAGTACAATATGCGAAGCGTGTTGTAGGGAACAAAATGTACGGTGGACAAAATACACACATTCCATTGAAAGTGAACGGCGCAGGGGTTATTCCGGTAATCTTCGCATCCTCACTCTTGATGTTCCCGATTACAATTGCACAGTTCTGGGCTGATAAGCCTTGGGCAACTTGGGTTATCCAGAACTTCTCGCATGACAAACCGCTCGGTATGGTTCTTTATGTCCTGATGATCGTTGGATTTACATTCTTCTACACATTCGTGCAGATCAATCCCGTTCAGATGGCAGACCAGATGAAAAAGAACGGTGGATACATTCCTGGTATCCGTCCAGGCAAACCAACTTCTTCGTACTTGACGAAAGTCATGTCGAGAATTACGTTATCTGGTGCGATCTTCTTAGCGGCAGTTTCGATTCTCCCTGTATTTTTCGGTGCACTTGCCGGATTGCCTAAATCCGTGCAAATCGGGGGAACATCCCTACTGATCGTTATTGGGGTTGCTTTGGATACGATGAAGCAAATCGAAAGCCAATTAATGAAACGCCACTACAAAGGTTTCATTAACAAATAGTCAATAGGTTCCTGTGCGAGACCGTTCGCGGCATTCGCTCTGGCACCTATTGTGCTGTTTCTTCGTTAAGAGGAGGATGAAGTTCAATGAACATTCTTTTCATGGGGCCTCCTGGGGCAGGAAAAGGAACGCAGGCAGAACGTATTGTCAATGAATTCGGTGTTCCCCACATTTCGACGGGCGATGCATTTCGTCTAGCGATGAAGCAAGGTACTCCAATTGGTATTAAAGCCAAAGAATATATTGATCAAGGTTTGCTTGTACCCGATGATGTGACGATTGGGATCGTTCGTGAAAGACTCGCGCAGCCAGATTGTGAGAAAGGATTCCTACTTGATGGATTCCCTAGAACACTTTCTCAAGCCGAAGCTTTGGATGATATCCTTACGTCGATGAGTCGTAAACTCGATCATGTCATTGACCTAAAGGTGGATCGCGATTTACTTCTTGCGCGCTTAACAGGGCGTCGGATTTGTAAATCATGCGGCGCTACCTACCATGTCATTTTCAATCCACCACAACAATCCGGCGTATGTGATAAATGCTCCGGCGAATTGTACCAACGTTCGGACGACTCGGAAGAAAAAGTGGGTACGCGTCTTGATGAGTATATCAACAAAACGGCGCCATTATTAGCTTACTATGACGCTAAGGGGCTGCTTCGCCAAGTGGACGGGGAGAAAGAAATCGATACAGTTACTTCGGAGATTGTATCTTTACTGAGAGGTTAGACGTAATGATCATTTGTAAGTCTGAAGTGGAGTTAGGCTTCATGAAGGAAGCAGGTAGGATTGTTGCGGAAACGCATCGTTTGATGTCAAAATCCGTTCAACCAGGCATTACGACTAGAGAGTTAGACGCAATCGCGGAGAACTATATTCGTAGTCAGAATGCTACACCTTCTTTCAAAGGCTACAATGGTTTTCCTGGAAGCATTTGCGCTTCAGTCAATGAAGAGTTGGTTCATGGCATACCCGGCGATCGGAAATTAAACGAGGGCGACATCATAAGTATTGACATCGGGGCTCAGTATCGTGGTTACCATGGCGATTCGGCATGGACCTATCCGGTTGGTGAAATTTCTGACACAGCTAAGAAACTCTTAGAGGTAACAGAACAATCCTTGTATGCTGGACTCGCGCTTGTCAAACCGGATGTTCGTTTATATACAATTTCTTACGCGATTCAACGCTGCATTGAAGATGCCGGTTTTTCAGTTGTTCGTGAATATGTAGGGCACGGCATTGGAGAGAACCTCCATGAAGAACCTCAGATTCCGAACTATGGTACTCCCGATCGCGGTCCGAGGTTGAAACCTGGCATGGTCTTGGCTATTGAGCCGATGGTCATTGCGGGCGAACGGTATGTGAAGACGTTACAAGATAATTGGACGGTTGTAACGTTGAACGGCGATATTTGTGCTCACTTTGAACACACCGTTGCTGTTACAGAGGATGGCTTAGAAATTTTGACGAGACTAGATAGCTAGGTGATGAATGTGAATAACAATCAAATGCCCCAAATCGGTCAGATCGTTCAAATCTTACGAGGTCGTGATGCTGGACAATATGCGGTTATCGTCGGAATCGTTGATTCCAAGTTCATACTCCTAGCTGATGGGGACAAACGAAAGTTTGACCAGCCTAAGAAGAAGAACCTCATACATTTGCAATTGTTGAGTGAAATAAGTGCTGAAGTTGTTAACAGTTTAGACGAGAGCGGTCGGGTAACGAACGGGAAACTTCGTTTTGCGATTTCCAAGTTTATTGCAACCACCGCAAATCATGCACAGAAAGGAGAATAACTGTGGCTAAAGAAGATGTCATTGAAGTAGAAGGAACGGTTATTGAACCGTTGCCGAATGCAATGTTTAAAGTTGAGCTGGAGAATGGTCATCAAATTCTTGCCCACGTTTCTGGTAAGTTGCGGATGCACTTCATTCGTATCCTAACAGGAGACAAAGTGGTCATACAGTTATCACCTTATGATTTATCCAGAGGTCGTATAACGTACCGCAAATAGGTCCCGGATCTATATCGTGTAATCCAGTTTCTATTGCAGAAACTTTTAGGAGGTAATTAACATGAAGGTGAGACCTTCTGTAAAACCAATTTGCGAAAAATGCAAAGTCATTCGCCGCAAAGGGAACGTAATGGTAATTTGCGAAAATCCTAAGCACAAACAAAAACAAGGTTAAGAAGGGGGTGTAGCGTAAAATGGCACGTATAGCTGGTGTGGATTTGCCACGTGATAAGCGCGTTGAGATCGCCTTAACTTACATTTTCGGTATTGGAAGAACAACTTCCCAGAAAATCCTAAGCACAACAGGCATTGATGTGAACACTCGTGTTCGCGACTTAACAGAGGACGAAGTTAGTAAACTTCGTGAGGTTATCGACAAAACGATCAAGGTTGAAGGTGACCTTCGTCGTGAAATCAGTTTGAATATTAAACGTTTAATCGAGATTGGTTGCTACCGTGGTGTTCGTCACCGTCGTGGTCTTCCGGTTCGTGGACAACGTACAAAAACTAACGCTCGTACGCGTAAAGGTCCTCGTCGTACTGTAGCGAATAAAAAGAAATAAGAAGGGAGGATAACAGACATGGCTAAACCGAAAAAAGTCGTACGTACGAAACGTCGTGATCGCAAAAATATTGAATCCGGCGTTGCTCATATTCGTTCTACGTTCAACAACACGATCGTAACGATTACTGACCCGCACGGAAATGCAATTTCTTGGGCGAGCTCAGGCGGTCTTGGATTCAAAGGATCGCGTAAAAGTACTCCATTCGCAGCGCAAATGGCAGCAGAATCTGCAGCTAAAGCAGCAATGGAACACGGGATGAAATCTGTTGAGGTTATGGTTAAAGGTCCAGGTGCTGGTCGCGAAGCGGCAATCCGCTCTTTGCAAGCAGCAGGTCTTGAAGTTAACATGATCAAAGACGTTACTCCTATCCCGCATAATGGATGCCGCCCGCCAAAACGTCGTCGTGTCTAATGGCAGACCTTAGTGTGGTATAAATTACTAACAACTTGCTAATAATGGTTGTTTAGACATACTACATGACTCGACTGAAAAGAAGGTTTCAAACGGAACGACGTTTTGAAGGAGGGTAATTCAGTGATTGAAATCGAAAAGCCGAAAATAGAAACCGTTGATCTCAATGATGAGGGGACTTACGGGAAATTCGTTGTAGAACCGCTTGAACGTGGTTATGGTACAACGCTTGGTAACTCTTTGCGTCGTATTCTACTATCATCGCTTCCAGGTGCGGCAGTAACATCGGTGCAAATCGATGGTGTGCTTCATGAGTTCTCGACGATTCCGGGCGTCATTGAAGACGTAACGGAAATCATTCTAAACTTAAAAGGCCTATCGCTTAAAATTCATTCCGACGAAGAAAAAGTGTTGGAGATTGATGCGGAAGGTGAAGGTCCGGTTACAGCTGGAGACATTCGCGCTGATAGCGATGTTGAAATCTTGAATCCAGATCTTCACATTGCAACACTATCGCCTGGTTCACGTTTGCATATGCGTATCTTTGCAAATCGTGGCCGCGGTTATGTGCAAGCAGATAAGAATAAATCTGAGGATCAACCAATTGGTGTGATCCCAGTGGATTCGATCTACACGCCAATTTCACGTGTGAACTACACGATTGAGAACACTCGTGTCGGGCAAGTAACGAATTATGACAAACTGACCCTCGAAGTGTGGACTGACGGTAGTATTCGACCTGAAGAAGCAGTGAGCCTTGGTGCGAAAATCTTAACAGAGCATTTGATGCTCTTCGTAGGATTGACGGACGAAGCGAAAGATGCGGAAATCATGGTTGAAAAAGAAGAAGATAAGAAAGAGAAAGTTCTAGAGATGACTATCGAGGAACTCGATCTTTCCGTTCGTTCTTATAACTGCTTGAAACGCGCTGGTATCAATACCGTTCAAGAGTTGATCACGAAAACGGAAGAAGATATGATGAAAGTCCGTAACCTCGGACGCAAATCTTTGGAAGAAGTTCAAGAGAAACTCGAAGAGCTAGGTTTGGGTTTACGGATGGAAGACTAATCTTAACTGCAGCAAGGAGGGGAAAAATATGGCATACCAAAAGTTAGGTCGTAACTCTAGCGCACGTAAGGCATTGTTCCGTGACTTGGTTACTGACTTGTTCTTATATGAGCGCATTCAAACGACTGAAGCAAAAGCGAAAGAAGTTCGTTCGATCGCTGAAAAGCTGATTACGAAAGCGAAGCAAGGTGATCTTCACGCGCGTCGTCAAGTAGCAGCTTATGTTCGTCGCGAAACGATTAACGGTGAGCAAGATGCAATTCAAAAATTGTTCTCGGAATTAGCCACTCGTTACTCGGAGCGTCCAGGTGGATACACGCGTATTCTAAAACTGGGGCCTCGTCGTGGAGACTCAGCTCCTATGGTTTACTTAGAATTAGTGGATCGTGCTTAATTGACCTTATGAGAAAGGGTGGACAGAATCCTCGGATTCTGAACAAGCCCTTTTTTCTTTTGCACATTGGGGACTCCTGTCCTCGATGTGCATAAAGGACTTTTTCGACCATCCCCCTAAATCCCCCTTCCTCCTCAGTAAGGGGGACCCCAGAGGGCTCTGCCCTCTGGACACCCGTTTAACTGTCGCTCAACGGTGGTGCTTTTGGTGCTTCGATGGCGGCGTTGGGTGGGGGACCGCGTCTGTCCTGCAAACCTAAACCGAATGCCTCACGGCACCGGCTTAGGTTTGCAGAACACGCTTGAAGTCGTGCGGGAACGCTTAAGATCTTTGAGGGGGAACGGCTACCTCTGGTAGCGTTCTAGCTTCGAAGAATAACAACTAAGATCAACATTAACGCTTCGAAGCCAAACAATACATCATCGGGGGAGGATCCATATGCGCAATCTTTTTATGGTCGTCAGCTACGACGGAACTCGTTACCACGGCTTCCAGACGCAGCCTGGCGAGAATACCATACAAGATCATATTGAAGCCTCTATCCGAGCGCTGACCGATGAGACGGTGAAGATTATCTCTTCAGGCCGTACAGACGCTGGTGTGCATGCACGGGCGCAGGTCTTCAATTTCGAGACGCAATCGGCGATCCCCATTGAACGATGGTGTCTTGCCCTCAATACACGGCTCCCGAACGATATCGTTATTCGGTCCGCTCAAGAAGTGCCTTTGTCGTTCCATTCGCGCTACAGTGCGCATTGGAAGACGTACCGCTATACGATTAACGCAAATGCTTTTCCTGATGTCTTCAACCGATCTTATGAATTTCATCATCCTACGAAACTAGACATCGAAGAAATGCGTAAAGCGTTAACGCATATGGTAGGAACGTTCGACTACACTTCGTTTGCCTCCCGTAAATCGACGAAGGACAGTCATGTTCGCACGATTTATAAAGCGTGGATGGAACACGATGTTAGTTCAGCGATTCCAGGTACAAGAGATCAAGGTATTATCCACACCTATGTGACAGGGAATGGATTTCTTCAGCACATGGTGCGGATCATGATGGGAACTTTGCTTCGAGTTGGACAAGGCAAGTTTAAGAGTGAGGATATACCCGGAATCATCGCTCAGATGGATCGCGCAGCTGCGGGGCCTACGGCTGTTTCACACGGCTTGACGCTCTGGGAAGTCGGTTATGAATTGAGTGACATAAACCTGGAAAAATAGCTTGCTTTTTAGGCCTGAATATTGTAAGATAAAGCTTGTGTTTTCTTAATGGCTTTCCCACAGCCCCATTTAAGATTACTTTTGAAAAAACAGATATAACAACGATAATAATGAACGAATATAAATCGGAAATTTGCTTTTCCACAATATAAGGAGGATCTATTCAATGCGTAGCACATATATGGCGAAGCCAAATGAAGTTGAGCGTAAATGGTACATCATTGACGCTGAAGGTAAAACACTTGGTCGTCTTGCGACTGAAGCTGCTAGCCTGATTCGCGGTAAACACAAACCACAATTTACTCCACATGTAGATACAGGAGATTTTGTAGTTATCATCAATGCAGAGAAAATCGTTCTAACGGGTAAAAAAATGACGGACAAGAACTACTACAGTCACTCCCTTTACTCCGGCGGTTTGAAAGTAACTCCTGCTCAAGATATGATCAAAAAGTTCCCAGAGCGCGTTTTGGAACAAGCTATTCACGGCATGCTTCCTAAGAACCGTCTTGGTAACGCAATGAAGCTTAAATTGAAAGTATATGCAGGTTCCGAACATCCACACGCAGCACAAAAACCAGAAGTTTACGAACTTCGCGGTTAATAAAAAAGGAGGACAGTTTCATGGCACAAGTACAATACTATGGTACAGGTCGTCGTAAACATTCGGTAGCTCGTGTTCGCCTTGTACCGGGTGAAGGACGTATCCTAATCAATAAACGTGATATCAACGAATATTTCGGTTTGGAAACATTGAAATTGATCGTAAAACAACCTTTGAACCTAACAGAAACATTGTCTAAGTACGATGTTCTTGTTATCGCTCATGGTGGCGGTATGTCTGGTCAAGCAGGAGCAATTCGTCACGGTATCTCCCGTGCATTGCTTAAAGCAGACCCTGAGTTCCGTCCATCGCTTAAAAAAGCAGGATTCTTGACTCGTGACCCTCGTATGAAAGAGCGTAAAAAATACGGTCTTAAAGCAGCTCGTCGCGCGCCACAATTCTCCAAACGTTAATATTATTCATCGAACACCTTTCTTGCTTCGGCAGGAAAGGTGTTTTTTGCATTTATCCACAATCAGTCATCTTCCATACACCACGTCGACTTTTATCCACATCCTGAATAAGACATCTATTTCGTCTATGCACACTTTATTCACAACCGAATAGATATGCTAAATAGCCCAGTAATTTCAAAGGAAAAGGATTGACATTTAACTGGCAAGATTTATAATATAATTATTATATTCATAGATGTTTACTCGGAATTAAAATTAAGTGCGAAGAGGGAGTATACGTATGAACTTATTTGAGAAAGAAGCATTGGTGGAACAGAAAGCAGTGGAACTTGAAAGTGCAAGTCCTGAAGCTATTTTAGAATGGGCTGTTACAACATTCCCTAACATGACGTTTGCTTGCAGCTTTGGTGCGGAAGATGTCGTACTTGTTGATATGCTGCAGCGGATCAGTCCGAAGACGGACATTTTTTATCTGGATACCGATTTTCATTTCCCTGAGACCTATGCAACAAGAGATCGATTAGCAGAACGCTATAACCTCGAATTTGTTCGTGCATTCCCGAAATTGACACCTGTAGAGCAAGCTGAGAAGTATGGCGAAGAATTGTGGAAATCTGCTCCGAATGAATGCTGTAACATCCGTAAAGTGGAGCCGTTAACGGAGATTTTGGGCAAGTATGACGCTTGGGTTACAGGTATCCGCCGTGATCAGGCACCGACGCGGGCAAACGCGAAGAAAATCGAATATGATTATAAATTTGGACTCATTAAATTTAACCCGATAGCGCATTGGACTTCCGAAGACGTATGGAATTACATTCGTGCGAACGATGTGATCTATAATCCTTTGCATGATCAACATTATCCGAGCATTGGCTGCTCCTACTGTACGCGCCAAGTCATGCCAGGTGAAGATCCACGTGCAGGACGTTGGTCAGGGCATGAGAAGACCGAATGCGGTTTGCATAAATAAGGACTAAGAATCGAGGAGGACAGCGTTAATGACTACAATTCAACCGCATGGCGGCAAATTGATCAACCGTGTTGTAAATGGTGAAGAACGGGAACGTTTGCTAGCTCAAGCAGCATCCTTGCAATCCATTCGTATCAATACGTGGACCATTTCGGATTTAGATCTAATCGGTGTAGGTGCTTTTTCACCATTGTCAGGGTTTATGGACGAAGAGAATTATCGATCTGTCGTAGACCGGATGCGTCTCGCAGATGGAACGGTGTGGAGTATCCCGATTACGCTATCTGTGGATCCCGTACAAGCTAAATTGTTATCCACAGGTGAACAAGTCGCGCTCGTAGGTGAGCTGGATGATGTGATTTATGGGATTATCCACATTGATAGTGTTTATACTGTGGATCACGCTTATGAAGCGAAGCAAGTATTCAAGACAGATGACACGGCGCATCCTGGTGTGCAGAAGCTGCTTGAGCGCTCGAATATCTATGTAGGCGGGGATATCACAGTACTCAACAGACCACAACCTGAGAAGTTTCGGGAATTCTATTACGATCCGGCTGAGACGCGTCAAATCTTCGCTGAGAAGGGATGGAGAACCGTTGTAGGCTTCCAGACTCGTAATCCTGTACATCGTGCACATGAATATATCCAGAAGAGCGCAATGGAAATTGTGGATGCTTTATTCTTGAACCCACTTGTAGGTGAGACGAAGTCCGATGATGTTCCGGCAAATGTACGGATGAAGAGCTATGTAGCCCTTCTCGAGAATTATTATCCACAGGATCGAACTTTCCTCGGTGTATTCCCAGCTGCGATGCGCTATGCAGGACCGAGAGAAGCAGTTTTCCATGCGATGGTACGCAAGAACTTCGGATGTACACACTTTATTGTCGGCCGTGATCATGCGGGCGTTGGGGACTACTATGGAACGTATGAAGCACAAGAGATATTCAGCAATTTCACTTCAGAAGAGCTGGGGATAACTTTATTGTTCTTCGAGCATAGTTTCTTCTGTACGACATGTGGCAATATGGCTTCTAGCAAAACTTGTCCACATCCCAAAGAAGATCACTTAACGCTATCGGGAACGAAGGTACGCGCTTTGCTGCGTGACGGCATTTGTCCTCCACCTGAATTCTCGAGACCGGTTGTCGCCAAAATTTTAATTGAAGGCATGGCCGAGCAAGTCACAACTTAAATAAGTTGTTCAAAAAGTCAACTTTTGATCACGAAGTATTTCAAGCGGTGGTTCGACATCGAATCTTGCGCTCACCCTCGAAGTCCGGTACTCATTTAGGTTTTGCCTAAATTCCGTTCCTCCTTCTTCGGGTTCACGCAACCTTCTCGATGCTGAAAAGCCGACTTTTTGAACACGTACGTAAAAGGTATATTTGTCCACCTCGTCCCATATAGATGATTAGGAGTCTGTATGGGAACGGAGGTGGTTTTTTTATGGGGAAAAGAAGAGGGCATCGTAAGAAGACTGTGATCCTGATTCAACTTCGCGATTTTAAAAAATGGATTATCGCGGCGTGCTTGCTCGTCCTGTTAACCGTTATTTTTACATATGAAGTGCCTTCAACGAAAACATGGACTTACTGGACACTACCTTTATCCGGTAAAGTGATTGCGATTGATGCAGGACATGGAGGGCCTGATGGGGGAGCTGTAAGCAAGCAAGGTGTCATCGAGAAAGATATAAATTTAACGATCGCTCTCTATTTAAGAGACTTCCTGCAGCAGGCCGGTGCGGTTGTTGTGTTGACGCGTGAAGGGGATTACGATCTGGCACAAGAAGGGACAACCAAGCTTCGTAAGCGAAAAACGGAGGATCTGCATCGTCGTGTGGAGATTATTGAGAAGCAGAAGGTTGATCTTCTCATTAGTATTCATATGAATAGCTTCCCGTCGAATCGATGGAGTGGAGCGCAAACCTTCTTTACCTCCAATAATCCGGAGAATGAGCGGCTTGCCAAATTTATTCAGACGGAGATGAAGCGAAATCTGGAGAATACAGATCGTGTCGCCAAGATTGTCACGACGAATGTATATTTATTAAAAGCGCTGCAGATTCCAACCGCTCTCGTAGAAGTGGGATTTCTATCGCATCCGCAAGAGTCGCAATTGCTCGCAGACGAGAAGTATCAACGCAGAGTATCTGCTTCCATCTACACAGGGATACTTCGGTATATCTCAGGTGAACAGATTGGCAAACCTTAGGAAGATTTATGCTATAATCAAGCTGAGTAGTTAACCATTCTATAAAGTAGAGGTGCTGGCATCATGGGGGCTAAAGAACAAGTGCTTGAAGCATTACGAGATATCGTTGACCCTATAACAGGTCAGAATATTGTCGAACATCAATATGTCAGGGATATTATGGCAAAAGAAAATAAAGTATCCTTAACGGTCGTCACTTCGTCGGAGCAGGAGCAGCATCGATTTCAATTAGAACGTCAGATTCGTGAGAAACTAACCGAAGCAGGTATACAGGATATCCATGTACGGTTCAGAGTTATGTCAGAGCATGAAAAAGCTGAGGCGGCAGGGAGTAGAAGCCAATCAGGGCAACAGGAGCCGCCAAAAGGTCATGGAGCCGGTATGGAGAGCCATCCACTCCTGCACCCAGAATCCAGTACCAAGTTTATTGCGATCGCGAGTGGCAAGGGCGGCGTAGGTAAATCAACAGTCACAGTGAATATCGCGGCAGCACTTGCACGGCAAGGACGTAGAGTAGGCATTATCGATGCGGATATCTATGGATTCAGTGTACCTGATATGATGGGCATTGAAGAACGACCTGAGATTTTGAATGAGCGCATTATTCCAATTGAACGATTTGGCGTTAAAGTTATTTCCATGGGGTTCTTCGTAGAAGATAACAGTCCGATTGTATGGCGCGGTCCGATGCTCGGCAAAATGCTGCGCAACTTTTTCCAAGAAGTGAACTGGGGCGAACTTGATTATATGCTCTTAGATTTGCCACCAGGGACCGGAGATATTGCGCTGGATGTCCACCAAATGTTACCGCAGAGCCAAGAAATTATTGTAACGACACCACATGCGACAGCGGCATTTGTTGCGGCTAGAGCTGGTACAATGGCTATCCATACGAAGCATGAGATTATAGGTGTTGTTGAGAATATGTCCTACTATGCATGTGGAGATTGCGGACATAAGGATTACATATTTGGGCGTGGAGGCGGTGCGCGACTTGCAGAATCCTTGAATTGTGACTTGCTCGCACAGATTCCGCTGGGAGCGCCGGATAATCATCCGTCAGAGCCAGACTTCTCGCCTTCAGTTTATCGTGCCAATACAGAGACGGGCCGGATCTACGATGATATAGCGAAGCAAATTATACAGAAAAATGAAAAAGGTTGAGCTGATGCTCAACCTTTTGAGTTATATGTAGGCAAAAGCTTACTGCCCACCGCCTCCACCACCGCCTCCTTCGCCTCCACCACCTTCGCCGCCTTGACCACCGCCACCACCGCCGCCTTTCTTCTTCCCTTGTTCTTGCTGCTTCGGCTGTAGTTCTTCTTGAACAACTTTGGTAAGGAGCTCCATGACTTGCATTTTGAACAGTGGACTTGACATAGAATCTTTGACGATGGTCATGACTTGCTTCCGAAATTCTGGTGTTTTCGTGAGATCGAGATACATTTTGGATAGATCAGGAGACTTGAGTATATCTGCGACCGATTGCTGGTATACGGGATCTTTGATGAGCTCTTTGTGTATTTTTTTATTGTCCTTGTTAATCGCGCTTGCGAATTCACCTGCAAATTTAGGATCCTTCATTATCTTCTCTAGTTCCTTATTATATTCTGGGGAAGTTAATGTATCTTTTACTGCTGTTCGAATCTGTTCTTTGCCTACGGGGCTGCTTAACATTTGCATTTGCGTACTGCCGCTGGATCCGCTAGATTGTTGAATCGCTTTTTGGGCTTCTTCCGTCTTTAGAATATCGACGACCATGGCTTTCATTTCTTTATAATCAGGTTGTGCAGAAGATGTCTGTTGTTCGGACATACAGGCGGTTAGCGTTAGGGTGAGAATAAGAACGATAGCTAACCCACGAATTTGATTGAATTTTTGCATTCGGAATTTCTCCTTCCGTAGACTTTACAAATGTAGTATGCCTGAATAGGAGGGATTTATTATGTATGTATTTGGATAAATCGCGACGAAGTACATAGTAAAAAAACGCCCTCGTCCCATGCATAGGGAGAAGGCGCTAAGACTTAATTACATATTGACGGCTGGATCGAGATTTGTATTGTTGACCGTATTCTGATCCCGTACAGGGTTGCTCTTAATTTCGGTTTGATTTAGCAGCTCTGATACAGTGACAAACTCATAACCTTTCGCACGGAGCTGATCGATGATGATCGGGAGGGCTAAATGCGTTTCTTTACAGGAGTCACTTGCGTGCATTAGAACGATGTCTCCAGGATGAGCTTTCGTTACGACACGATTAACAATTTCATCAACACCAGGGTTCTTCCAATCCAAGGAGTCCGTATCCCATTGAATAACTTTGTAGTTAAGGCTATCCGCAATGCGAAGCACTCTTTTGTCAAAATCACCATTAGGCATCCGGATTAGCGTTGGTGACTTTCCGGTTAAATCGGAGAGAATGCTGTGTGCTGTTTTAATTTGTTTTGAAATATCCTCATCACTCAAGGTGCTGTAATTCACGTGCTTATGACCATGGCTGCCGATCTCATAGCCGGAGTCCGCAATTTTCTTTACAAGATCCGTATGTGTTTTGCTCCAAGGGGAGGAGAGGAAGAAGGTTGCTTTTTGCAATCCTTTTTGCTGCAAAATATCTAGGATTGGCTCGGTACGCTTATCACCCCAGCTGATATCGAAGGTGAGGGCAATAAGTTTTTTCTCTGTTGGAACATTGTAGACTGCTGAAGGGGCACCCTCAGAGAACACCGTAATATTATCACTCTCTACATATACTACCCCAACTGCAAATACTAAAGCGACGAATAAAAAGAAATACCTTTTAATCTTTTTGCCATTAAACACATAGAAATTCATCGTTTGGCAGTCTCCTTTCCTTATATAGGACGTGTCCTTGCTTGTTTACTAAAATGTATGCTCGTACATGGAAGTTATGACCTAGCGCTGAAGAAATTCCTTTTTGGGAAATGATCATAAAATTTCCAAATTATGAGCATAACATTAAAGCGGAGTTAAATTCCGAATAGAGGAATGACAAAAACCATACGCGCTAAAGATCGAGGCATATTTGAAGGAGGCACTACAGATTATGTTAGGTTTGTTGTTCAACGATAAGGAATGCAAAGAGCTGGACTATGTGCTACGAAAAGAATTAGATGAAATGCTTCTTGATCTGAGTGATTCTAGATTGGAATATGAAATCCGTCATGCAATAGCGAATCGATACAAGACAGTCTTCCGTATGTATGCACGTTTTGCTTCACCGAAAGAACTATCTAAATACGTGCGCAATCGACAATTTCCTGTCCCTAAAAAACAATAAAAAATAAATGCAAAAAAGTGTTGACGCCTAATTGCAATTCGTGATATATTATTTCTCGTTCCGCTTTTGACGTAAAGTCAATCGGGGCAAGCAGAAAAATGAATGTTCGAAAAAAACTTCAAAAAAAAGCTTGCCAAACGATAGCTGAATGTGATATATTATAAAAGTCGCCGCTGAAACAACGGACGACAAAAAAAGAGAGTTTTCGATAGAATACTTTCATGAAATGATTGATCTTTGAAAACTGAACAACGAGTGAATTAAAGCAATAAATGGGATCAGTAATGATCTCGCTAGCAAGTTTATGAGCAAGTCAAACACTTTATTGGAGAGTTTGATCCTGGCTCAGGACGAACGCTGGCGGCGTGCCTAATACATGCAAGTCGAGCGGAGTTATTCCTTCGGGGATAACTTAGCGGCGGACGGGTGAGTAACACGTAGGCAACCTGCCTGTAAGATCGGGATAACTACCGGAAACGGTAGCTAAGACCGAATAATCAGCTTGGTCGCATGACTGAGCTGGGAAAAGCGGAGTAATCTGCTACTTACAGATGGGCCTGCGGCGCATTAGCTAGTTGGTGGGGTAATGGCTCACCAAGGCGACGATGCGTAGCCGACCTGAGAGGGTGAACGGCCACACTGGGACTGAGACACGGCCCAGACTCCTACG
>NZ_JBHTGZ010000002.1:0-165705 GCF_042676425.1 Paenibacillus sp. GCM10027629
TCCTGAGCCAGGATCAAACTCTCCAATAAAGTGTTTGACTTGCTCATTTTGAAACTGACTTGCTTACGAGAACAATGTTCTCTTTTAAAAATTTAAGCGATCCATTTGTTTAGTTTTCAAGGAACTTATCTGTTCTTTATCATGTTGTAAGTTATCATGTTGTGTCGAACAGGAATTTCATAATACCATTTATTTCGACGCTTGTCAACATTTTTTTCTTATTATCTTCAGAAAAGTTATTGTCCGAAGCGGCAAGAAGTAATATACCATGATTCGACACGAAGATGCAAGCTTTTTTTCAAAATTAATATTTTACCTTATAATACCTCATAAA
Source organism: Paenibacillus sp. GCM10027629 (assembly GCF_042676425.1). NCBI lineage: Bacteria > Bacillati > Bacillota > Bacilli > Caryophanales > Paenibacillaceae > Paenibacillus > Paenibacillus sp. GCM10027629. The sequence continues at coordinate 335 of NZ_JBHTGZ010000002.1, forward strand.
AAAGCACCAAGGAATCATGAATCAAATTCAGTGATATCCTTGATGCTATTTCCTGTTATCTTCTATATATAGAGAGATTAATCATTATTCCGTCTCAGAGAGCATGTGTACCGCCAAAATAAACATCGCATGTGACCATGTCAAGGGAACAACCCAAGCCGTGTCGCCCGTATGACGATCCACTTGCTCTGGCAGTAATCCCATCTCCGTCTGATGATCCACAGCCCATTGCAGCAATTCCATTGCAGCTTCTTTCTGCCCATTCATCACACGGTATTGCGCAAGCCATAGCGTCGTAAGAATCCAAGGGTTGCCTCCTATATACTGATCATTCTCATAGCGCTTAATTCCACCAACGCTCGGAGATGTCAATGCACGTTCAATCGTATCCGCAGTCTGTACCGCATAGGGATGCGATGCCGACACGACGCCAAATGGAACGGAGATACCGAGTAAACTTACATCGACGATTGGGTCGTACTCCAATTGGTAGACTGGGTAACCTTTTTCACGCGCCTGAATGGCAGTCGGAATTCCTTGTTCCTGCGCTTGACGATAAGCAGCTTCATTTACCTCAAGCTTCAACCCGCGGTAAAAGACGCTTTGAGATGCATTCCAACAGCGGTCGGTAATGGACTGGGCAATGCCTTGTGCAGCATTACGCCAAGCGTTCGACAATTCAGCATTTCCTGCTAATTCAGCCAAAGATGCCGCTGCATCAAGTCCAGCATAAACCGCTGCTGCGGAATACGTATGCTGGCCATCCCGCTCTTCCCACAAATCCCGGCTTGCACGTGGCAGTCCAGTCTCGGCATCGATTTGCTTCGTTAAGAAATTCGCCCCCGCTTCGACCGCTGGCCATATTTGATGAAGGAAACGTGTTTGCTCCTGCTCCGAAAGGAACAATAAATGTTGGTACATCCCCCATAGAATAGATGCCCCTTCATCTAGTTGAATGCCCCAAGAAGGCGCCAATGCACCATCATGATAATGACGCTGCTGCCATGCACCATCCGGATCTTGTGCAGTTAGCGTCCATAAGTAGAAGCGATCTGATAAATCGGTTAATCCCGCACGGTCGAGCGCCGTCGTAATGAAGGCCGCATCTCTACCCCAACAGTAGGCATACCCACCACACTGTGCGAAATGCTCATCGAATTCAGGTGCAGCGATAATGCTGCCTGTCTCTTCGTCCGTCATCAGCTTCATCGCAAGCAGTGATCGCTCGTAGAGTGCAGTAATTCGCTCATCCTCCATCGGGCAAGGTTTAGCGGATTTCAGGAAATCGCTCCAATATTGAGCCGTTTCTGCTGTCCAAGCTTCTACGGCGCGTCCCTTCGCTTGATGCATGACACTTTTTGCTTCATCTAACGTGTGACCCGCTGTGATATAAACTGGAAGAGACACGGTCTCGCCTGGCGCGATATCCGTAAAAGTCCATTCCATCGCACCATCCGGCGCCATTTGAATCCGGCTTCCATCAAGAGCTCCATGGTTCGCGTTATCCCAAGCGTTCGCAGCTTGGAACTTTGTGCATACGTTTGCACTCGAAGCCATAAAAAAATAACGATGCCTGAAATGAACGAGCGCATCCGCTTCCACATCGAACTGCGTCGTATGATAATAAGGACTTTCCGATACTGTCATGGACGTATAATGAACGAAGTGAAAAGTTGCTGGCTGCTCACTTTGGTTCGTGAATTGATAATGGAATACGAGTAAATCTTGGCCCGGAACGGCAAATGAGACCTTTTCCACCTCGATTGGGCATTGATTGTGCTTCGCATTCACGCGAAATAGGTTCGTACGCGGTACATAAGCTGCTTCATGCTGCCAGCCGTGCTCTTGCTCAGCGCTATCGAACCACGATGTCTGCGCACCCTCCATTCGAATACCTGTGCGGATCATATCCACGTGCTGCGGAAACCCGACGTTCGGCCACCATAAGCGTACCAAACGTCCAGTCCGAGTTAGAGAAGCAAGAAATTTAGAATTTCCAATAACAGAATCAACAAGATAAGGTTTACGTTCCAAATGTGTCGTCAACCTATTCAACTCCTTTTCGATTTCGTATAGAGGGAAGATTCGCGAATCATCAGTCGATGCGGAACGATTGTTCTCGCTTGGGCTATGGTCTCTCCCTGGATTCGCTTAATTAATAGTTGTGAAGCCATATAACCCAGTTGGTAGATACCGATATCAATACTTGATAGCGGCGGTGTCGATAATTCGGTAAGCGAGATGTTATTAAATCCAATGATATTCAAATCTTCAGGTACACTGTACCCCAGCTCCGTTAGGCCGCGCATAATACCGAAAGAGACCACATCATCAATCACGACAAGTGCTGTTGGACGTTCAGGCAAGCTCATGAAAAATGACATCGCCCGATAACCGCTCTCCTGCAGGAATTCCCCTTCGACGATCCACTCCGGCTTCATGTCCAGTTGGTTTTCAATTAGCGCATGTTTGTAGCCTTGAAGACGATCTTGAGAAACCGATAATGACGGCGGTCCGCTGACGAACCCGATCCGAGTATGTCCTTGCGCAATTAAATGACTGGTTGCGTCAAATGCAGCTTGAATATTATCATTATCGACACAGAGCACCGTTGGATCATCTTCAAACCGTCCAATGAGTACAAACGGAAACTGCTGCTCTTGCAAGAAGGCAATGATCGGATCGAATTTGCGAGATTGAAGCAAGATGATGCCGTCCACCCTGCGGCCCTTCACCAAACGCGTAATCGCTTCCATTTCGTCACTCTCGCTAGAACCCGTTGTCATCAATACATCGTACCCATTCCGAGAAGCTTGTGTTGTAATCCCACGTATGTTCTCTGCAAAGAAATGATTCTGGAACAGTTCCTCAGCAGGACGCGGCAGAATCATGCCTAATGTATATGTTTTATTCGAGACAAGACTACGGGCCATCATATTCGAATGATAGCCCATCTCATTCATAATACCTTTCACTTTCAACGCCGTCTCTTTACTGATTCGGGGATGATTCGACAAGACGCGAGATACAGTTGAAGGAGAAACGCCAGCTTTCTTGGCAACATCTTTGATAGTAACTGCCATAATGCCCTCCACTTTGTGCAATCGTTTGAATTAATCTATGCATAATGTTAGCGCAAATTAACGTGCATGTAAACAGAATGAACTCACATCCAAGCTAAAATGACATTCTCTCCTAATTCATAAATGAGTTAGAAAATCGAAGGAAATCAAAGATTTAAGAAGTTAACCCCCTATTTTCCAAGCAAAAACGATTATGCAAACGGTTTACCAAATTTCAGGTGTTGTGTATGATAGGGCATATAAAAGCGTTTTCAGGCGTCGTACAAACGGATCAAACCGCTATTTTTTTTCGCATTTTGTACAAACGTTTGCACAAAAACGCTTTTCATAAGAACTAGATATGTATCATACCAATTGGAGGGGTACTCACAATGAAAAAAATGTTGGTTCTCATGTTGACTTTGACGATGGTACTCGCTATCTCAGCATGCGGCGGGAAAGCGAAGGAGTCCACAACGGAAAGCACGCAACAACCTACCACAAAGACGGAAGAGGCTGCAACAACAGAAGAAGAATTCTTGCCAGAGCCTGGCGCAAAATTAGTAGTATGGAGCAGTGGTACAGAGAAAGCGCTCGTCGACGAAGCAGCTAAAGCATTCAAAGAAAAATACGGCATCGATGTAGAATTCCAAGAGGTTGGACCTGATAAATCGATTGAACGTATGACAACAGACGGTCCGGCAGGCGTAGGCGCTGACGTATTCTTAGCGGTTCATGACCGCATCGGAAGTGCTGTGCAATCCGGTATTATTTTGCCGAACGATTATCATGAAGAAGAAACAAAAGCAAATAACAGCGATAAAGCGATCGAAGCTCTCACGATTGATAACATCCTATACGGATATCCAAACTCCGTTGAGACAACAGCGGTATTCTACAACAAGGATCTTGTTCCTGAGGCACCAAAAACTTGGGACGATGTAATCAAGTTCGCAAAAACGTTCAATGATCCGAAAAAACAAAAATATGCTTACATGTGGGAAAACGGGAACGGTTACTGGAACTTCGGATTCCTCGGCGGATATGGCGCTTATGTATTTGGTAAAGACGGTTCCGATCCATCCGATATCGGTCTGAACAACGAAGGCGGCGTAGAAGCAATGAAGTTCTACCAATCCTTGAAAAATTCCGTTCTACCGCTTAAAACAGCTGATATCACATCCGACATCAAGAAAAGCTTGTTCACCGAAGGTAAATTGGCAATGAACGTTAGCGGTCCATGGGATACGATTTCCCTGAAAGAAGCTGTTAAGAACCTTGGCGTGATGGAGTACCCAACACTTCCAAACGGCAGCCCAATGAAACCATTCTCCGGCGTTAAAGCATTCTTGGTTAATGCAAACACGAAATATCCAAACGCAGCGAAGCTGTTCGCTCATTTGATCACATCGGAAGAATTCCAAATTAAAGACTTCGAATTACTCGGCAACTTGCCATCGAACAAAAAAGCAGCTGAAAACGATAAGATCAAAAACGATCCATTCGCTTCGGTATTCTTGAAACAGTTCGAGAACTCTGTACCAATGCCTAAGATTCAACAAATGAATGCTTTCTGGAGCGTGCACGAAGCAACCTTCACTTCGATCTGGAACGATGGTGTAGATCCGAAAGTTGCCTTAGACGACATGGTTAAGAAAATGCAAGACAGTATCGCATCCAGCAAATAATTGCTTAGCTTGACACACTCATATCGGTCTAACTCATCACCCGCCGTCCATCGGCGGGTGACACTGCTCATGGAAGGGATTGATCACATTGAATCGATATGCTAGAACAGCTGGTTGGTTATCTGTTCTCAGTATGGGATTGGGACAGCTGTATAATCGTCAATGGACCAAGGGCGTGTTATTCTTACTCGCTCATATCACTGGCATTACCTTAATTACAACCGTACTAAGCAACCATATTGTCGGCTTCTTCACCCTTGGCGATCAAGGTCAACATCTCGTTAAAGTCGGTAAAATTTATAAAAACGTACCTGGAGATCATTCGATCTTCATGATGATTTATGGGCTACTATCCATGATGGTGGTTCTACTCTACGTCTTCATCTATGTTATGAATGTCCGTGATGCGGTTGCGAATGGACGCTTGCGAGAGCAAGGGCTCCCAACCAAAACATTTATCGATTCGATCAGACATGGTGTGCATAACAATTTCCCATGGTTGATCTTAGCCATTCCAATTGTTGGCGTCCTTTTCTTTACCATTATGCCAATTTTGTTTATGATTTTCATGGCTTTCACCAACTATTCTGCACCTGAACATCTCCCGCCTAAAAACTTAGTGGATTGGGTCGGTCTACAGACCTTCAAAGACTTATTCACTTTAAACGTCTGGAGCGATACGTTCTTCGGCGTACTAACTTGGACAATTATCTGGGCCGTCTTGGCGACAGTGACGTGTTATTTTGGCGGAATTCTGGTTGCACTGCTCATTAACCAACAAGGCATTAAGCTCAAAGGATTATGGAGAACACTGTTCATTATCCCTTATGCCATTCCACAATTCGTCTCGCTGCTCGTCATGCGCAACATGTTAAATGATAAATTCGGACCGATTAACCAATATTTCCGTTTCCTCGGACTTGATGGACTTCCATGGCTAAGTGATCCGTTCTGGGCCAAAGTATCCGTCATTGTCGTTAATATGTGGATCGGGATTCCCGTCACGATGGTTCTTGTTATGGGGATTCTAACTTCCATTCCAAAAGATCTCTATGAAGCTGCCGAAGTGGACGGTGCCACACCATGGATTAAATTCCGTAACATTACGATGCCGTTCGTTCTCTTCTCAACGGCTCCGATTCTGATCACGCAGTTCGCCGGCAATATTAATAACTTTAATGTTATTTTCTTGTTAACCAAGGGCGGACCGTCATCCATCGATTACAATATGGCGGGGAAAACCGACCTACTCGTAACTTGGCTTTACAAGCTTACGCTCGAAAACAATAAATACAATGTTGCATCCGCCGTAGGTATTCTGATCTTCTTGATCATTGCATCGGTGTCTATCTTCAGTTATACAAGAACAAGATCATACCGAGAGGAGGATATGATCCAATGAAAACGAAACGATCGGTACGCTTATTTTTCAGTTATCTATTGTTAATCCTGATCGGGATTGCCTCCGTCTATCCGGCATTGTGGACGATCATGTCCTCGTTCAGAGCGGGCGATTCGCTATTCAGTGATACATTCTTTCCAAAGCAATTCACGCTGAAGCATTATTCGGATTTGTTCCATCCCGAGAATATCGCGGGCAAGCAGGTTCCTTATGTGAAATGGTATTGGAACACGCTTAAAATCGCTACAATGAGTATGATTATCGGTACATTAATTCAACTCTTAACGGCTTATGCCGTGTCTAGATTTCGGTTCAAGGGGCGCAAGACGCTCTTATCCACCGTGCTCGTCCTAGGGATGTTCCCTGGATTTATGAGTATGATGGCGATTTATATATTCCTCGTACAGCTGAACTTGCTCGATACACCTTGGGCTCTAATCATTGTGTATTCTGCAGGAGCCGCTCTTGGACTATTCGTTGCAAAAGGATTCTTCGATACGATCCCGAGAAGCTTGGAAGAAGCTGCTACCATTGACGGTGCGAATCACTGGCAAGTATTTATGAAGATCATTCTGCCACTATCGAAACCGATCATTACGTATATTTCCTTGATGACATTCACAGGGGCTTGGATGGACTTTATTTTCGCAGGGTTGATTCTACGTTCCCGTGATCAATGGACACTTGCAGTTGGTTTATTCAACCTCGTCGATTCTTACTCGAGTACGGCATTTACGCTCTTCGCTGCCGGGGCCGTTCTGGTCGCTGTACCGATCACAATTCTATTCGCATTTACGCAGCGCTTCTTGGTGGAAGGCTTAACATCAGGGGCAAGTAAAGGATGATGAATCCAGTGAAAAAACATCGATTGATTCGGTCGAGATGGTGGATTCGAAGTGGTATGGCTGTATTCATCCTCATGTTGGTGGTTGCGTCAGGTTGTACGAGTGATAGTGGATCGGGAAAAGCTGCTGAGGATGCTGGAAAAGAAGCTGCAACGGTTAAGACAACTTCCGTGCAGACAGCTGCTGCCGATATCGATGAGCAGCCTTCAACGGTCTATTATGAGATTTTCGTTCGAAGCTTCTATGATACGAATGGGGATGGGATCGGGGATCTGAATGGTGTGACAGCCAAGCTGGATTACTTGAAAGACCTCGGGATTGGCGGCATCTGGTTGATGCCGATCAACCCCTCCCCTAGCTATCATGGCTATGATGTAACTGATTATTACGGCATTCAATCGCAGTATGGCACGATGGATGATTTCAAAAAATTGTTAGATGAAGCGCATAAACGCGGTATCAAGGTCATTATGGATCTGGTTGTCAATCATACGAGTAGCGAGCATCCTTGGTTCAAAGCTGCCGCCTCTGACAAGAACAGCCCCTATCGTGATTGGTACACCTGGTCAAAACCCGATCAGACGTTGGCCTCGGATGGAGCAACCGGTGCGCAGCCTTGGCATAAGTCTGGGGACGATCACTATCTCGGAATCTTCTGGGAAGGGATGCCGGATTTAAATTTCGATCATGCTGACGTACGCAAAGAGATGATTAAAGTCGGGCAATTCTGGCTGAAGCAAGGCGTGGATGGCTTCCGCCTCGATGCTGCGAAGCATATCTATGAAGATTTCAAATCGCAAGGAAATCTTCCTGCGACAAAGGAGAAGAATCAAACGTGGTGGCAAGAATTCCGTAAAGGAATCGAGGAAGTTCATCCTGGAGCCTATCTTGTGGGTGAAGTATGGGATTCCACTGCGAAGATTGGTCCTTTCCTAGCGCAAGCATTAGACTCTTGCTTCAACTTCGATCTGTCGAAGACGATTCTATCCACAGTAAACTCGGAGAAAGCGACGGATATTGCTTTTAACCTGGAACGAATTTATGGCTTCTATGCCAAAAACTCTGATGGAAAATTCGTCGATGCACCATTCTTAACGAACCATGATATGAATCGAACGATGTCTGAAGTAAAGGGCAATCCGGATCATGCCAAGATGGCAGCCTCGATCCTACTCACGCTGCCAGGCAATCCGTTCCTCTATTATGGCGAAGAAATCGGCATGCTCGGAATGAAACCGGATGAGCAAATTCGAGAACCGATGGTGTGGTCCGCTGCGACTGCGGGTGGTACAAAGGGACAGACCTCGTGGGAGCCTCTCGTCTATAATAAAGAGATGAAGCAAGGCGTTGCTGAGCAAGAGAAGGATAACGCGTCATTGTACAATCACTATAAAAAGCTGATTCAGTGGCGGAACGCTGAACCTGCACTTCATGATGGCGGAATTGCTTCCTACAAATTCGAAAATGCGAGTGTTCTTGCATATCAACGTTTGACTACACAGGCTAAAGTGCTCGTCGTTCATAATCTATCCAAAGAGGTTCAGAAGGTCGTGCTGCAAGATGATGTCTATAAGACGTTGGCTCTGAAAAGCAAAGAAGGCGCCGTGTTGGAGGGTACTTCGCTTGAACTGCCACCGTATAGTACCGTTATACTGAAATAATTGTTGGTGAAGTAAGCTTCGCGCCGAACAAAATCGGCGCGACAGCTTATTTGCGTTATATAAGATGAATTGATAAAGGAGATTGATCTATTCATGTTACTCGAAGCGATTTACCACCGTCCCAAACAGAACTGGGCGTACGCATACGATGAGACAACAATCCATTTACGTATTCGCACCAAACGAAATGATGTGGAACGCGCTGAAGTCGTCTATGGTGACAAATATTTGCCTTGGGATCAAATGATGACGAAGGACATGCGTATTGTAGGACACGATGAATTATTCGATTACTGGCAGGCCGAAGTGCAGCCGAAATATCGCCGCCTCAGCTATGGCTTCAAGTTGCATCAAGGAAAAGAAATAATCTGGCTGACAGAACGTTCACTTGGCACGCAAACTCCAACAGGCCATTTGGGCAACTTCGAATTTCCTTTCTTGAATCCGGTGGATGTGTTCGCTCCCCCTGCCTGGGTGAAGGATGCGGTCTTCTATCAAATCTTCCCGGAACGGTTCGCGAACGGTGATCCTTCCAATGATCCTGAAGGTGTGGAGCCTTGGGGCGGTAAACCGACACCAAGTAATTTCTTCGGTGGGGATCTGCAAGGTGTCATCGATCATCTGGAATATATTCAAAAGCTAGGTGTGAATGCGATCTACTTCACGCCGGTCTTTGAAGCAACGACGAACCATAAGTATGATACACAGGATTACATGAAGGTGGATCCGCACTTCGGTACGAATGAGACACTGAAGGAATTGGTGCAGCAATGCCATGCTCGCGGGATTCGCGTATTGCTCGATGCGGTATTTAACCACAGCGGACGAACTTTCGCTCCATTCCTTGACGTAGTGGAAAAAGGGGCTGATTCCCCTTATGCAGACTGGTTCTACGTACGGGAATATCCATTAACGGTTGTGGAAGGCGTCCCGACGTATGAGACGTTCGCTTTCGAACCGAAAATGCCGAAGCTCAACACAGAGCACCCGGAAGTGAAGAAGTATTTGCTCGATGTCGCAAAATACTGGATTGACGAAGTTGGTATTGATGGCTGGCGCCTTGATGTAGCCAATGAGGTTGACCATGCCTTCTGGCGTGAATTCCGTAAGGTTGTTAAGAGCGTTAATCCTGAAGCTTATATTTTAGGTGAATTGTTCCACGAAGGCATGATGTGGCTGCAAGGCGACCAATTCGATGCGCTGATGAACTATCCGTTCACGGGCGCTGTACTCGACTTCTTCGTGAACGAGAGCACGGACGGAGCACAGTTCGCCGGCAAAATGTACGGGCAGTTGTTCCGTTACCCGCATCAAGCGAATGAAGTTACATTCAACTTGCTCGACAGCCATGACACGGAACGCTTATTAACATTATGTAAGGGCGATGTTCGGAAAATGAAGCTCGCTGCCCTCTTCCAGCTTACGTTCCTCGGTACGCCGTGTATCTATTATGGCGACGAGATTGGCTTGACGGGCTCCCATGATCCGAATTGCCGGAAATGTATGCCTTGGGATGAAGCAGAATACGATATGGACTTACTTAGCTTCTATCAGCAGACAATTGCGCTGCGCCACCAATATAGCGCACTCCGCAGCGGAGATTTCCGCTTCCTCTATGCGAAGGAAGGCGATTCGCGCATTGCTTATGAACGTCAGGATGCAGATTCTACATTCGCAATTCTCATGAATGTGGACAAGCGTGCCCGTTCTATGACTATCAAGCTGCCTGCAGGAGAATGGCAGGATGAGGTGACAGGTGTACGTTACACGTCAACAGGTAAGAGCTTAAAGTTCCCACTTGCTGCATACGGGGCGATGGTGTTAAGAAAAATAATGTAATGTAACGAAAATACGAAAGCCCTCGGGGTTATCCAGGCATGCGAATGATCGATGCGCTGGATGTTCCGAGGGCTCTTTTAAATGTTACGGTAATGAATCGCTGGCGATGATGATGTAGAACTTAGACGTTCTACTCTCCCAGCAATTGCAGTAATTCTTCTTCGCTGTCGATGATGCGAATGCCGAGCTGCTGCGCCTTCGTCAGCTTGCTGCCCGCACTCTCGCCGGCAATGACAAAGTCGGTCTTCTTCGAGACGCTGCCAGTCACTTTCGCGCCGACAGCTTCCAGCTTCTTCGCAGCTTCATCACGGCTGAGGGTAGGAAGCGTTCCGGTTAGTACGACGGTTTTGCCTGTAAATACGGTCTCCCGCTTCGGTTCCGAAGAGCTCGGCGCTGCAGCTGGCGATACCCCAAGCTCGAGCATCTTACGAATGCTCTCTTGCATACGTGGATCCGCGAAGAAGGATACGATACTATCTGCAACGATGGCGCCAACGTCTTGAAGCGTGATTAGCTCTTCCGCTGTAGCAGCCATCAACTTATCCAAGCTGCCGAAGTGATCGGCAAGTGCCTTGGTAGTCGTCTTACCGGTATTCGGAATACCTAGGGCGAACAAGAAGGACGATAGATCACATTGTTTGCTCTTCTCTAACGCTTCAAGCAGCTTATTCGCTTTCTTCTCGCCAAACCGATCCAAGCCGATCAATTGATCAAACGTCAGACTGTAGAGATCTGCTGGATCACGAACGTCGACCTCGTCATAGAGCTGTTCCGCTGTCATGACGCTGAATGCCTCGATATCCATCGCATCACGTGATGCGAAGTGCGTAATCCGTCCGATCAGCTGCGGCTTGCAGCCAAGTCGATTGTTACAGAATAGATGCGCGCCGCGCTGCTCAAGCTCCGATCCGCATGCAGGACATGTCGTTGGGAAGACGATTTCTTCCCCGTCGTTCTCCTCTGTTGCTTTACCTAGAATCTCTGGGATGACATCGTTCGAACGTCGGATAAAGACGCGTGATCCGAGTGCGTACTTGAGGTTCTTGCGCTCAATGTCACCAATATTATTTAGCGTACAATTCTGCACCGTTACCCCAGCGAGTTCCACCGCCTCAACGCGGGCAACTGGCGTTATTTTCCCCGTACGACCGACTTCCCAGGATACCGACTCTAGCACGGTTGTCGTCTCTTCCGCCTCGAACTTGAAGGCAACCGCCCAACGCGGGAATTTATCTGTATAACCAAGCACCTCGCGCGTACGCATATCTGTAAGCTTAATAACCGCTCCATCAATCAGATAGTCCAGTTGCTCACGCTGCTCCACAATATTGGCAAGCTCCTCAATCGTCCCCTCGATCGTGTCGAAATAGGTGACGTAAGGATTAACTTTGAAGTGATTCTCATGCAAGAATCCGACCATCTCTTGATGATTGTAGAACTGAATCGCATCGGAGTAGCCCACATTATAGAAGAAGGCGTTCAGTTTGCGTTCAGCTGTCGTCTTCGGATTCAAGTTCCTGAGTGCACCTGCTGCTGCATTACGTGCGTTCTTGAGCGGCTCTGCCGCGGTCTCGTTATACTTGTGAAGCACAGATAAATTCATGATGCCTTCGCCCTGAACTTCAATAGTTCCGTCTCGATAAGGAATAGTGAGCGGCACGGAGCGAATGGTCTTCACTTGTGCAAGAATGCCCTCACCGACTTCCCCATTCCCACGTGTGGAGGCTTGCACGAGCTTACCGTCCGTATAGGTCAGGTTCAAGGTAAGACCGTCAAACTTCAGCTCCAGCACATAAGAAGGCTCAGGCAGTGGAGTGTCAGGATTTTTTGTATTATAATCGTTCACAAGCTTCATGACCCGCGCATTCCACGTGCGAACATCTTCGACATTCTGCGCTTTGTCGAGACTCCACAGTCTTGCCAGATGGCGATGCTCCGAGAACCCTTTGAGGAGTTCTCCACCTACGCGCTGTGTTGGGGATTCTGGGAAAATCACACCTGTCTCCCGCTCCATCGCAACAAGCTGATCATATAGCGCATCGTATTTCTTGTCGCTCACGGTAGGCTGGTCTAATGTATAGTACTCATAGTTGTATCGGCTCAGCTGCGTAATTAACTCCGACATCCGCGCTGTCGTCTCCTGACTGAGTGCTCCTGTACTCCCTTGAACTTCATTCATCCCTGTACGATCCACCACGCTCGCATCTTCCACCTTTCTACGTAACTAACATGTTTATACTTTCGTAATTGGAGCAAACCCTGCAAGTAGACGCTTCACGCCTACCGGTGCCGGGAACGCAATCTGCAGCTCCATATCATTCCCTGTTCCTTTGATCGCCACGATGACACCTGTTCCCCATTTGCCATGCGCGACTTTATCACCCGTCTGGAAGCTCTGCGCTCCGCCGCCTGCTCCACCTGATGCAGCACTTGCCGTCGCCTTCGCAGCATCCATGGAGGAAGTGACCGTCACGCGTCCGCTCGTGCTTGTGACACCGCCGCTGCGTTGACCAAATCCGCCTGCACTCGCTCCGCTGCCGCCTAGCCCGGACCGATTTCCGAACCCACTTCCGCCTCGGCTTCCCAATCCTGATCCGAAGGTAGATACATCTCGACCAAATCGATCTCTCGATGAGGAGGAAGCATTCGATTCTTTGAGTTCGTCTGGGATTTCATTCAAGAAACGGGATGGTGCATTGCTCGTTGTACGTCCAAATAGTGTACGCATTCGCGCGCTGGTTAAAAAGAGCTGCTTCTCTGCGCGTGTGATCCCTACATAAGCAAGACGGCGTTCCTCTTCCAGCTCCTCGTTATCACTAAATGCACGGCTATGCGGGAATACCCCTTCCTCAAGTCCGATAATAAAGACCGTTGGGAACTCCAAGCCTTTGGCACTGTGCATCGTCATGAGGACGACAGCATCCTTGACTTCTTCCTCTTCATCATCACCGAGTGAATCAATATCTGCAATAAGCGCCAAGTCGGTTAGAAAGGCGACCAGGGACTTATCTTCATTATTCTTCTCGAATTCTTGCGTTACAGACAGGAACTCGTCGATATTTTCCATACGTGCCCGAGATTCTAGGGTGTTCTCACGCTGCAGTTCCAGCTTGTACTCGGTCATTTCGAGCACTTTCTCTGTTAACTCGGTCACAGAAAGGAACTCTTGCATGCGATTTAACTGTTCGATCATCGTACGGAAATCCCGTAATGTACCCTTGGTACGTACCGCAATATCGACATCATCCATGTTATCGATCGTGTCATAGATGGACATGTCCCGTGATGCAGCAGCCACATCAAGCTTCGCCAGCGTCGTATCCCCGATCCCCCGCTTCGGAACGTTAATGATCCGATTCAAGCTGATATCATCGCTCGGGTTCGAAATAAGTCGCAGGTAGGCGAGAATGTCCTTGATCTCTTTGCGATCGTAGAACTTTGTGCCGCCGACGATTTGATACGGAATATCGGATTTAATAAGAATTTCCTCGATAACCCGGGACTGCGCATTGGTCCGATAGAGAATCGCATGGTTCTGATATTGTTGGCCTTGATCATAGTTCTTCTTAATTTCACGTGTAATAAAATAGCCTTCGTCATGCTCGGAATCCGCTTGGTAATGCGTGATCTTCGCGCCTTCGCCTTGACTGGTCCAGAGCTTCTTCGGCTTGCGGCCCGTATTGTTGCCGATGACTTCATTCGCCGCGTTCAAAATGTTCGCTGTAGAACGGTAATTCTGTTCGAGAAGAATGGACTGGGCATTCGGATAATCTTCTTCAAAGTTCAAGATATTCGAAATGTCCGCCCCGCGCCAACGATAGATCGACTGGTCACTATCCCCGACGACGCAAATATTATGATGCGCATCCGCGAACATTTTACAGAGCATATACTGTGCACGGTTCGTATCCTGATACTCATCAACGTGAATATATTTGAATTTTTTCTGATAGAAATCTAGTACTTCTGGAACTTCTTTGAACAATTGAATGGTCGTCATGATCAGATCGTCGAAGTCTAGCGCGTTGTTCGTACGGAGTCTTTTCTGATACATGGTGTATACTTTGGCAACGATGCCTTCGAAATAATCGCCGATCTTCTGCTCATACTGCTGCGGTGTGATCAGCTCATTCTTCGCAGTACTCATCATCGCTTGAACGGCCTTCGGCTCGAATTTCTTCGTGTCGACATTCAATTCCTTCATGCAATTGCGAATGACCGATAGCTGGTCCGTCGAATCCAAGATGGAGAAATTCGAGGTGAAGCCGATCCGTTCAATATCTTTGCGCAAAATACGAACACACATCGAGTGGAACGTCGATACCCAGATGTCGCGCCCATCGGGACCCACGAGCTTCGATACCCGTTCCTGCATCTCCCGCGCTGCTTTGTTCGTAAAGGTAATCGCTAGAATTGCCCAAGGTGGCGCTTTACGCGTAGCAATTAAGTATGCGATTCGGTGCGTTAGCACACGTGTCTTACCACTCCCTGCGCCGGCCATAATGAGGAGTGGGCCTTCGGTTGCTTCAACGGCTTTGCGCTGCTCTGGATTCAGGCGGGCAACCGCATCATATATATTCATGGATTCATGCATAAGTACATGCTCCCTCCCTATCTTCTATTCCTGTATCTCTCTTACCGCTTGCACAGTAAGCAAGGCTTGTTCCAATTGATCATATAAAATATTGCCAACAACAATGGTATCAGCGGATGCTGCCGCCTGACGGGCTTGATCGAGATTCGTAATCCCACCGCCATAAATAAGTTGTGCTTGATGAAGCTTCTGTCGTACGCTTCGAACGAGCTCCATATCGCCGAACATGCCGCTATATTCGATATAAATGAAAGGCAACCGCATCAAGCGATCAGCCACTTGCGCATAGGCGATAACGTCGGATGTTGCTAGATTCGCATTGGCCTCCGATACTTTGGCAGCCGTCGCATCGCCATTCAAGACAATATATCCTTCAGCGAAAACAATCTCCCACGGCAGCATGCTGCCGAACTCACGCACGGCACGCTGCTGATGTCCGATCAACCAATCGGGGTTGCTCGTGTTGAGTACCATCGGTATTAAATAATGGTCGAACCCCGGCACCGCCGCATCCGGATTGGATACTTCGAGTACGCAAGGGACCTCGTATTGCCGGATTCGCGAGAGTAAATCTACCGTATTATCGAACGTCACACCGGACGAGCCTCCTACCAGAATCGCGTCTGTTCCAGACATGCAGATCTTGTCCAGCGCTTCATCACTAATGCTTCGATCTGGATCCAATTTAAACATGTGCCTCCACGGCATGAATCGTTGTTCCACGGGAGTTCCTCCATCTATTTTATGAAAATAGCTTAACAGAATAAGTCTAAAGGACATAGGGGGTGGTGTCAATTTACTGGGGACTATTACATAAAGTTATTCACGAATGTATGTTCTCTAAATTATAGCATAGGATGGGGCTCGCAGGGAACAAAGAAATAGACCGCTCACCTCGAGAAGGTTGCGGTCTATGATTACTTTAAAATGGATACCAGAATCCACTGAGCACACCAATCTTCAGCCAGATCGCACTGGCAGTTACCAATATGCACAATGCGCCTACGGTGTAATCCATGGCACGCAGATCCTCCATGGCGTACCATGTACGGCGTTTATGTTTGCCGAATCCACGTAACTCCATGGCATTAGAGACAACCTCAATACGCTGGAGTGACGAGTATAACATCGGAATGGCAATCGACGTCACATTTTTCACCCGCTGTGTGAATGGTGCATCTCCCTTACGAAACCCGATCCCGCGCATTTGCATCGAATTCGTGATCCCCCGGAACTCCGATTGAATATCCGGAATATAACGGAATGCAATATTGACGGCGTAGGCGATTTTATAAGGAACGCCGATCCGATTCAGACTGCTCGCGAACTTACTCGGATGTGTGGTGAAAATAAAGAGCAAGCTCACAGGGAGCAGCGTCAAATATTTGGCCGTGAGCGTCAATACATAGAACAACGTCTCTAGATTAATCGTATTGTAGCCAATATTCAAGACCGGTGTATTCGTTCCAGTCAGCTCTGAGCCATACGTCGGCGTAATGAGAATAATAAAGGCCGTGTTAAATACGTTAAAGACGATCATCACCCAGAGCAGAATCCGAATCTGCCGGAATGGTATTTTCGCGGATAATAATAGAATGGTCCCGATGAAGAGCATTACGATAAAAACGCGCAAATCTAGAAAAAGAAATGTCGTGATCGTCCATGCGGCGAACAATAACATTTTGATACTGCCATCCATACGGTGGAAAATGGAATCCCCGGGAGCATATAACGTTCCCATCTTACTCATGGTGCTTCACCTTTTTTTCATAATTAATAAAATGCTGCACGAATCCTTCTGCTGAAGGCAGTCCGATCATTCGCGACAACATGGAGAGCGAGGTTTCTTTCAAATTCGCCCTTTCAATCACCTCGGCGTTCGTCAGCACACTCGCCACGCGATCACTCGCAATGACTTCGCCACCCGATAGAACGACTGCACGATCTGTGTATTCCAAGGCCAAATGCATATCATGGGTGATGAAAATGAACGAAAGTCCCGTCTGCGACAATTTCGAAATAAACTCCATAAATTCGGTGTAGTGCTTATAGTCCTGACCCGCCGTCGGCTCGTCCAAAATAATCAGCTTCGGCTCCATCGCTAGAACTGCTGCAATCGTAACCCTCTTCTTCTGACCATAGCTCAGCGCAGAGATCGGCCAGTTGCGATACGGATAAAGACCGCAAATGCGCAGCACGTGCTCCACCTTCTGATCCACGATCTCTTTGGCTACTCCACGAACCGTTAGTCCAAGTGCAACTTCATCCCAGATCATATGCTGTGTGATCATTTGATTCGGGTTCTGCATCACATAGCCAATCTTCTCACCGCGCTGCCGTATGTTCCAGGGACGAATGTCCTCGCCTTGCAGCCGGATCTCGCCGGATGTCTGACGAACAATCCCCATGATCAGATGGCTCAGGGTCGATTTGCCCGCACCATTATTACCGAGCAGTGATACGATCTCCCCTTCATGAACTTGGAAAGAAACACCACGAATGACCTCATGTGCTCCATCATAAGCAAAGCGAAGATTCTGAACGTCTAGTAGCGGTTCGCGGTTCTGGACTTCTGTTGAAGCAGCGGCGGATTCGTACCATGCCTCGAGTGCATGCTCGAACTTCGGTAATTTCATGTTATTTAACTGCGTTAATTTATCGGCTGTAGAGAGCTCGCATCCGGCATATTTCAGCGCCTCAATGTAGAGAGGTTCACGTAGTCCATGCTTGCGAAGAACATCAGAGGCTAGAATCTCATCCGGCGTTCCGATCGCTTGAATCTCACCTTCGCTCATAACCACGATACGATCGATAGGCTGCTCGAGAACATCTTCAATTCGATGCTCGATGATGATAATCGTCTTGCCCGTCTGCTTATGAATGTCGTCAATCATCTGCATGGCTTGCTTGCCGCTGGCTGGATCCAAATTCGCGAGCGGCTCATCAAAGAGTAGAATATCGGCTTGCGTTGAGAGAATGCCCGCTAGTGACACGCGCTGTTTCTGTCCACCGGAGAGATCATGTGGGCTTTGATCTATAAATGGAAGCATATTGACGGTCGTGAGTGCACGCTCCACTTCCTCGCGCATCTGTTTGCGCGATACGCCATCATTTTCAAAGGAAAAGGCAACGTCCTCGCCGACCGATAGACCGATGAACTGTCCATCCAGATCCTGAAGAATGGTACCAACGGTTTTGCTGATCTCGAAAATACTCTTGCCTGTTGTGGGCTCTCCGTTGATCGTCATCGTGCCTTCGATCTTGCCTTCGTACGTAAAAGGAATCAGCCCATTGATACAATGGGCTAATGTCGACTTGCCAGAGCCGCTTGGGCCGGCAATTAATATTTTCTCACCAGGCTGGATCTCAAGATTGATGTTCCGCAGCGTCGGCTCGGTTAACTTCTGATATTGAAAGCTGAATTGTTGGAAGGATATCATGCTGTACTCCTATTTCTCGATGGTTAAGTTCGTGCTCTTCTTATTCACACGTAAGATGGCAAGGATGATCGGTAGACCCAGGACGGCAACAACGACGATGTTCGATAGGAATGCGCCCCAGAATTGAACGAGCATTTTGTCTAATGGCTCACCCATGAAGAGAACGTCGAAAATTGTCGCTTCCCCCATCCCTACGAGACATCCAAGCACACCGAATATTATGATTTGGTATAGATGTTTCTTCGCGTAAGCGCCTGCTTTTACATTGAAACCTTTGCTCAAATATACGAATCCACTGAATAAACCGATGAGTCCCGATCCAAGCGCCCAACCCCACCAGACGCCCCCACCTGACATCAAATCCGTAATGACGTGGCCGATAAATCCGATTAAGAAACCAATCACGGGACCGAACAATGCGCCAAAGATCGTCAAGAACGCAACCGCGGGCTTAATCCATGTCGCTGGACCTACTGTAAAACCAAAAAATCCTAAAAAGCCATACAACGCTGCGCCGATCCCGATCGCGACCACAACGAGTGTGCTGAAATTAAAAATTGACTTCTGATTCATCTAGCCAAAATTCCCCTCTCACCATTTGATAATAAGCTAATACTAAAGGAAATGACCCTCGGATTCAATAGTAATATTCCGAATATTCAATATTCAGAACTATGAAATTGTTAGGAATTTAGTCGGAGTCTGATTAAAAGAGTTGTCGTATGGCCAGGATGATTAGAATCCATAGCAGGATGCTTAATCCACCGCCGATGAGCCAGCCACGGCCGGGGTTCCTGCTCTCTTCTTCGTCATAAGTGTCAGATGAGTCATGCGGATGCATTGTCATAGAAAAACCCCCTCTACTAGATGTCACTAGTATCGGGAGTTTAAGGTGCGTTAATACGCGTTCTTATTGATAAAACCATTGATTACTGTCTTCCAGATGATCTTCACATCGAAGAGAATGGACCAATTCTCAATATAAAAGATATCATAGCGAATGCGCTCTTCGATCGATGTATCCCCGCGCAGGCCGTTGCTCTGCGCCCAACCTGTAATGCCAGGGCGGACATGGTGCTTGACCATGTATTTCGGAATTTCTTCCTTGAATTGATCAACAAAGAAAGGTCGCTCTGGCCTCGGGCCAACAATGCTCATATGTCCGAGCAGTACGTTGAAGAATTGCGGCAGCTCGTCGAGACTTGTTTTGCGGAGGAACGAACCGAACTTCGTCTTCCGTGGATCGTTCTCGGTCGTCCACTTCGTATCAGAGGTCCCTTGCGATTGAACGCGCATCGATCTGAACTTGAACATCATGAAGTTGCGGCGATTGAGGCCTACACGCTCTTGCTTGAAGATAATCGGGCCTGGTGATGTTAATTTGATGCCGATTGCAGCAAAGAGCAGAACTGGTGATGTTAGTAGGATAGCAAAAAGTGCAAAAGCAATATCAAAAGCGCGCTTTAAGATGCGGTTGCTCATGAGATCGAGCGGGATATCCCGCACGTTGATAAGCGGCATACCTGCGAAATTATCAAACGTTGGCCGTGCTGGTAAGTAGTCGAAGAAATCGGGAATGATGAGTGTTCGGACGCCGGCTTTTTCACACACATTAATAATATGCGGGAATCGGTGGTGCGCCTCGAGTGGAAGTGCGATGATCACTTCATCGATCAGTCGCTGCTCAATGATCTGTTCGAGGTCGTCGATGGTCCCGAGAATTGGCTTATATTTGAGAGCGAATTGCTCGTCGATTTCTTGTTGGTCATCCAGGAAGCCAAAGACTTCATAGCCCATTTCAGGATGCTGCTTCAGGTTCTTGTAAAATCTTTTGCCCAGTGTACCCGCGCCTAGGATAAGCACAAATTGTTTATTAAAACCTTTCTCACGGAAGTGGCGGAGTCCTTTTTTGACTGCAAAACGGTAGAAAAGGATCGCAAGCACGTTACCGATCATATAAACCGCAAGATATTCACGCGAGATATGTACGGCTTTAAAGTAGAACAATAGACTTAGGAGCACAAATAAGCTGATCAGATGCACCTGAATGACGCGCCAGAAGTCGTCGGCGAATCGCTTCTTACGCTTCGGTGAGTAGAAGCTGCTCATCATACCGATGACGACGGCGATGCCGCCGTAGATGAGGCTCCATTTGGAGTATTCCGACAGTGGGAGCGGAGATTCGTGCTCCATTAGTCCGCTCAGGAACTTCATCCAATAGGCGAATAGAAAGATGATCTGGATCATTACAAAGTCAGCTATAATATAAAGTTGCGTCAGAAATCGCTGGTTCTTACGCAGCATGCTGTCACCTCAATTAATTCAAGAAGATAGGAATTCGTTTGATTCTATCGTAACATTTTATTTTTGATGAGTGATGTCGAAAATTTCACCAATATACCTGCGTAAACGAGTCCATTGGTCAGAATCGAGTAATGTTGGCGGTAATGCTTGCGATGAAACAAGTACATGGCACGATGAAACTCGTAGATGATCTTGAATGGTTTGCGCCGACTGCTTGCACCCTTATAGTGCGTAATGAATGTGCGCGAGTAGTAGTAGTTCTGCCACCCTGCTTGTTTGATCCGGTAGCACCAATCAATATCTTCTCCGTACATGAAAAACTCCTCATCCAGCATACCCACCTGATCAATCGCTTCTCTGCGTACGAGCATGAAGGCGCCGACGAGGCAATCTATGGGATAGGATTCATCGGGACTGAGATAGCCAAGTTGGTATTGATTGAAGCGCGGATTGTTCGGGAACATCCGTGAGAAGCCAAATGCGTAATAGAATGACGCTGAAGGCGTAGGAAAGCCGCGCCGGCATGCCTTATCCAATGAACCATCCGGGAGCACCACTTTGCAGCCAGAAGCTCCGACTTCAGGGTGACTGTACATGAACTGGAGCATGAGCTCGAACGTGTCCGGCTCGACGATCGTATCGGAGTTTAGTAGTAATATATATCGGCCTTGCGCCACACGCATACCTTGATTGTTCGCACGGGAGAAGCCGACATTCTCTTCATTCACGATGAGATGCGTTTCAGGGTAATGGCGTTGCAATTGCTCAACCGAATCGTCGGATGAGTTATTGTCGATTAGTATCACTTCGTATCGATATGATGTTGTCGAAGCGTAGACCGATTGCAGGCAATCTAGTGTTAATTGTCGTGTATTGTAGTTGAGGATGATAATACTTAAGTCCATTAATGATCTCCATCTCGAGAGTTGATAGACTTATTATAGCATAGAAAAAGACTAGAGTTCGGAGTTAACAGGGTTAACCCGTTAAAGTCTTGATAAAGAATTGACTTAAAGGGTAGTTGTTAGATGTCGGAATTAGTCTTGTTTTGGATGATTTTAAATATAATCTATTAGCACAAGGAATTTAAATAATTGGTTTTCAGCCCACGACTGACGATATAACTTTGATTTGTGAAGATAGTTCAATCTCTGTTTTAAAGATGTTCTTGGCTGAATGAATAATTGAAGTTGGTTTCGTTTCTCAGCATCAAGTTGATCACCGTATTGTCTTGCGAACTCTACGGCTTGTCTTTTTAAAATCTTATCCCCTGAGTGTTTGCGAAAACTTTCCCATTTCTTTTGCCATTTGTGGATCGCTGTTGTATTGCCTCCGACGACATTATTCCCATGCTGACGATAATACATCGTTGGTTTGGAGTCGTAGATTACTTCGCCAAAAGCGGAAATACATGTGTATACCCACCAGTCGTGCATTAAAAGATTATTGGTATTAGGTGACTTGGAAATGAGCAGATTGCGAGCTGCTTTGTTCATTACCATCGTTGCTCCAACAGCTATATTTTGAACTAATGAGTTATAAAAGGACGGCTCTCGTTCATGTGGGCTAGGCCATATTTTGATTTCATTTAATTCTTGATCTACAAGCATAGTTGAGGTAAAGAACATCCCCGCAGCAGCACATGATCGCAATCCTCCTATGGCTCTTTCTATTTTATCTGACATCCATACATCGTCCTGATCACAAAAACAATAGTAAGAAGCAGTATCATCAGAAAATTGAAGTAACTCAAAAAAGCTTTGTACTACTCCTAAGTTCTCACCCTTAATGAGTACAATCTTACCTGGATTTCTTTCAATTAGTCTGTTAATTACCGACACCGTATTATCCTTGGATCCGTCATCTCTAATCAAAATTGAGACTTCAGAATAACTTTGTTGAAGAATGCTTTGTATTTGCTCCTCTATAAAGGCTTCTCCATTATATGTTGACATTAGTACTTGAACCTTTTCCATACGTCACCTTCATACTTTGATCATTAAGAAGATGTAAGGAATGATCTTCTTTGTACGATTATAAGATATATATACAGAGAATCCTAGTTTTATCATTTTCTCAAAAAGAAAAGACTACTGGGGAAATATCCCCAGCAATCTTTCGTATAAATAACTATATTATCTTATTTTTGTTAACTTCGATGAATTCCTTCAACGCATCACGCCATGGGCGTAAATCTCGAAGTCCGTTCGTTCGGATAGACAAATGCTCCATAACAGAGTTGCTAGGTCTTCGTGCTGGGCGCGGGAATTGCTCTGTTGTGCACGGCAATAATTCTGCCTTCAAGCCCGCCTCCTCAAATATTGCTTGTGCGAACTCATACCATGAGCAGGAATCTGTGTTCGAAGCATGATAAATACCATAATACTCCGTCTGAATAAGTTCCTCAAGGAAATGAGCTAGATCGTCTGTATACGTAGGTGATCCTACTTGATCATGAACCACTTGAAGAGATGGTTTTTCAGCTCCCAACTTCAACATTGTTTTCACAAAGTTGTTACCGTGAGCTCCATATACCCAAGAAGTACGCACAATATAGTATTTCGAAGAGAGCGTTTGAACAAGATGCTCCCCTGCTCGTTTGGATTTCCCGTAAACTGTCTGAGGGTCCGTATTATCATATTCACGGTAAGCCACTGTTGAATTGCCATCAAACACGTAATCCGTGCTAATATAGCATACTTTAGCTCCGACCTTTTCGGCGGCTACTGCGATATTACGGCTTCCGACAGCATTTACAAGATATGCTCCATCTTCATCCGTCTCTGCTGCATCAACAGCTGTATATGCTGCGCAATGAATGATGGCATTAGGTTGATGAGCAAAAATGACAGACTCGCATTGCAGTTGATTCGTAATATCTAACTCTTGGCGGGAACAGGCGAGCACATCGTGCCCCATTTCCGCGAAAATTCGAACTACATCCTGACCCAACTGACCATTTGCACCCGTTACAATGATCTTCATGTTACTCACCTAGGCTCTCGCCATATTGCTTCGCATAATATTCTTGATAAGCTCCTGATTGAATTCGCGTCCACCAGTCCTTATTGTCCAAGTACCATTGAATCGTCTTTTTAATTCCCGTCTCAAAATGATACTTCGGCTGCCATCCCAATTCTGTACGAATTTTCGTCGCATCAATGGCATACCGGCGGTCATGACCCAGACGATCTGCTACATAAGTAATCAGTGATTTAGGTTTATCTAGTGCTTCAAGAATCGTCTCGACAATTTGGATATTCGTCCATTCATTGTTACCACCAACGTTGTATACTTCACCGCTTTTACCGTTATGAATGACCAGATCGATCGCACTGCAATGATCTTCAACATACAGCCAGTCACGGACATTTAATCCGTCTCCATATACAGGAAGCTGCTTATCATTTAGAGCATTTGAGATCATTAACGGAATTAATTTCTCTGGAAAATGATAAGGACCATAGTTATTCGAACATCGCGTGATATTTACATTCATCCCGTATGTCTCATGATATGCACGAACAAGCAGATCTCCACCTGTTTTACTTGCCGAATATGGACTATTCGGTGCCAGCGGTGTGGTTTCCGAGAACATGCCTGTATCACCAAGTGTTCCGTACACTTCATCCGTTGAGATTTGAACATATTTTTGAACATTATATTTACGTGCTGCCTCGAGCAATACCTGGGTACCCATGACATTCGTTTGTACGAAAATGCCTGGATCCAAAATACTGCGATCCACATGGGATTCCGCTGCAAAGTTAACTACAATATCAACGCCTTGCTGAAATATCTCATCTACTTTTTTAGCATCAGCGATATCGCCTTTTACAAAAGTATAATTCGGTTGATTCTCAATACTCTTCAAGTTTTCTAAGTTCCCTGCATACGTTAGAGCATCTAGATTGATAATCTGATACTCTGGATACTTATTCACCATGTAAATTACAAAGTTACTTCCGATAAACCCGGCACCGCCTGTAACCAATAACTTCAACACTGGCTCCCCCTCACTCAAAATTGATGTCTGCATCGCGTAATAACGGATGTTTCGTGTCTTTATCTGATAGAATCGGTTGATCCGTTGGCCAATCAATGCCTAGCGCAGGATCATTCCATAGAATACCCCGATCATGTTCAGAGGAGTAAAGTTCATCTACTTTATAGAGGACCTCTGTATTGGGTTCTGTCGTACAGAATCCATGAGCGAAACCTTGAGGCACAAGCAATTGGCGCTTGTTCTCTGCGCTCAAATGAACACCGATCCATTGGCCAAAAGTGGGTGAATTGCGTCGAATGTCTACCACAACATCATAAATTGCACCAGCCACTGCACGAACTAACTTTGTCTGTGCTTTTGGATTTAATTGATAATGCAGTCCGCGAATAACGCCCTTCTCGACAGATAAGGAATGGTTGTCTTGCACAAAAACACAATCCATATTATATTCACGAAACTTCGCACTGTTGTAACTTTCCATAAAAAAACCGCGATGGTCCCCATGGACCGAAGGTTCAATGATTCGGACGCCTTGTAATTTCGTATCGATTACTTTCATGGCACACCTCTACAATTTCAATTTTCCGAACTCTTCGGAAAACGTAATATTTTGTGCTAACTCATTGGCTTTTGCCCAAGAGACATGCGTCCCAGCATCCGTCCACCATCCCTGAAGCACATCGTAAGTAAGCTCACCGCGAGCGATATACGCATTATTTACGTCTGTAATTTCTAGCTCACCACGACCGGATGGTTTCAATGTTTTCACAATATCAAATACAGAACTGTCGAACATATAGATGCCAGTTACAGCATAATTGCTTTTGGGGGTCTGTGGTTTTTCTTCGATAGAAACTATTTTATCTCCGTCCAGTTCTGCTACACCGTAGCGCTTAGGATCATGAACTTCTTGAAGAAGAATTTTAGCGCCAATTTTCTGTTCATTAAAATTATTAATATATGGTGAAATGTCATCTTCGAATACATTATCCCCCAAAATAACAACCGTTTGATCTTCCCCAACAAAATGTTCAGCAAGGTCAAGCGCTTGAGCAATACCTCCAGCTTCATCCTGAACTTTATAGGTAAAGGAAAGTCCCATTTCTCTACCGCTGCCAAGTAAGTTAACTACATCTCCCATATGATCTTTCCCCGTGACAATGAGAATGTCAGTTATATCGGCTTGCTTAAGTTTGTAAATGGAATGGAAAATCATAGGATATTTCCCTACTGGAAGAAGATGTTTATTGGTAACTTTTGTCAATGGATAGAGACGTGAGCCAGTACCGCCCGCTAGTATTATACCTTTCATAGTAAATCTCCTTTCAAATAAAACTCGTATATACCCTCAATAACTACACAGTTAGTTCACCAATAGAAATGTTGTAGTATAGAGGAAGTCGAACTAAACGTTCGCTTTCCATAGTGGTATACTTATCTTCTTCTCCTATCATTTGACCATATTCAAGTCCTGCTATAGAAGAATGTAAAGGAACATAATGGAAAACTGTATGAATTCCTTTCTGTTTCAAAAAATCAATCAGCCGAGTTGAGTTCTTTCATCTAAATTTGCAGTTTTCAAGTAAAACATATGTGCATTATGGTTAGTATTATCACAAATATAAGGAAGGCTTACTTTCCTAGCATCTTCTAATGGTCTTAGCTGTTTGTAATAAGTATTCCAACAATCTAATCGATAGGAATTTATTTCATCGGCACTTTCTAATTGCGCAAACAAAAAAGCCGCAGTTAATTCACTAGGAAGATATGACGATCCAATATCTACCCAGGAATATTTATCAACTTGTCCTCTGAAAAATTTTGAACGATTTGTACCTTTTTCGCGAATTATTTCCCCACGCTCAATAAGTCTTTCATCATTAATAATTAGTGCACACTCATCAAAATCGGAGGGATGATTATTTAGACGCATCATCAATCATCCCTCCATTCCCAAATTTGATTCACTAGCAACTAGCTACTATTAAGCAGATTTGCAGTTGTCTATCCTGAATAAACCATTGTTGCTTCTTAATACGCACACGTGTACAAGTGCCTTCTATACATCATTCTTTATCTTGATTCTTCCACTGCCTCTTTAGTAGCCTGCAAATACGCATATCCATACTTTTTATCGGGTTCTAGATATGCCCCTTCTCCCCATTCATTCCACGCATTAATAAAGACCATCTGATCATCTAGATCCGATCTATTTTTACCTTCCGATATTACATCTATGAGCCATTGTTTATACAATGTAGGGGTAGCGCCTTGGAATATCATACCTTTATTATTTCTACGTGCAGTGTTATCCCACATTGGCATTACAGCACGATAAAGCTTCGGTAAATTGTATTTAAAATACTTTTGATTCTCTACTAAATCCTGATAATCAAAGACCTCACCAGAGAAATCACTACGAACATAATCAATATCATGCGTAATATTTTTACAATTTGTATAAACAGTTCCTGGATGGAACTCAGAAATAGCATCATAACCAATGCCGAGCAAATCCAGTTCAACCATATTTTCTTTTACAGCCACGATGTACAAATCACCGATTCCCTGCACATGACAATATTCACGCCAATATTGAAGTACTTCTGTAGGTTCAGGCATTAATGCAGGTCTATATACCGTTATTAATTTTTTACCTTGTATTGTAATATAACGCTTATCTTTTAAAAATCGGACCATGTCATGAATCACATTTTTGTAGCTTTCCACGCTTTTAGGTTGTTCCATCAAAATGTCGGAATTGGTTCCATCAAAACGCTTTGTCCAATTTTCATTAGCCCAGCAAAGAGAGAACGGGAAGTCGAGGCTTTCATCAGAAAGGAACATCTCGATTGGCTTTTCAAGCAAGCGTTCTCCGTTAAACCAGTAGTAATAGAAGGAGAAACCATAGATCCCATACATCTGTGCTAATTCGATTTGCCTCATCATATTTTCTTTTATTCGCAAATCATAAAAACCCAGCTCACCTGGTAAACGTGGTTGATAATGGTCCACGAACTGAGGAACGGCACGGCAAACATTATTCCACTCCGTAACTCCCTTACCCCACCATTGTTCATTGTGTGGATCAGGATGAAATTGCGTAAGGTAATATGCAATTATTTTATTATCACCATTTTGACGGTCGTAGGGAGTCTCCGTAATTGGAACATAGTTTGATACATCTTGAGCTGGTATACTTAATATTTGCTCTATATATTTTTGTTGGTTCGAATTATGTTCTGTCTGTGGAGCGGACGATAAGACTAGATCATCTCCAGTATTTACAGGTACAGCATGTTCACCTGGCGCATAAGATAATAGTGATGGCTTTAAAGTCTTTTTCACATTAAACAAAAACCTTTCTTTTGTTTTCGCAGGCATAATTGGAATTTTCCAAAATATCTTCTTTAGCGCACGGTAAAATACTTTTTCCTGCGGTGGTGTTGATACAGTTAGCACTTCAGTAGTTTTTTCAGTTGGAAGATCAGATCCATCCATCTCTTTTATCCGCCTTAACTGGTTATTATAATCTATTTCGACCAAATCAATTGTCTTCTTAGTAATAGCTTGCCAAGTGTTTTCCAAAGCCTCTTGCTTCAAAACATTACAATAATCTTCATCAAACCTTAATTCTATCGCATTATTAATATTGTTAATAAATTCCTGTTGATTATGAGCGATTAAACAAGATTCGTATTTTAGACACTCTGGTAATGCGTACGAAATTATAGGTTTCTGTTGTGCCATATACTCAAAAATCTTAACAGGAGAAACAGACTTAGTAATGTCATTTACAAGGAAAGGCAATATAGCAATATCATAAAATGCCGCGTATCGACTCAGTTCACTATATGGCTTTGATCCGATATATTTCACATTTTTATATGCTAAGAGTCCACTTTCTTTCATGCAATCATCATGCTCATATCCGATTATTAATAATATAAATCGCTCATCTTCAGCTATCTGTTTTAGAAGATCATAATCAATCCATTGTGCAAGAGCACCATGATAACCGATAATTATTTTATTTTCATTAATAATATCCTGAATATCCTGTGGACATTCTAATAAATTTCGATCTAGATTCCAATGTTCATAGTCAACACCATTCGTAATCATATCCATATTCCGTGTACGGTATGGTTTAACCTGTTCAAACAATTTATCTGCAGTGGCAATAATAGATATATCTTCATTTTTCAAGACATAATCGTGTCTATCGAAAACAAACTTCGGAATATTGCCTGTTATTTGAGGTGTAAGTTCATCAATATACTCATAAAGAATTGCATAACCTTTTTCTTGAAATGCTTTTAGTTCATCTATAGTAGTTGCTAAATCAATAGACTGTAGGCGAATAATTTTTAGACCAGACTTTCTATCCAGAATCTCAAATAACTTCTTCTTTACTTCATAATTATCAAGATTAATAATACAAAGAGTAGGAGTTACAAATTCACATATTTCAATATCTTTATCTACTAATGGATGAGCACCGTAAAACGATATTCCCCCTACATTCCCTGCCTGTATAGATAAGTGTTGAAATCGTTGGAATAGTGGAGTATTCCACCCCATTGGCACATGAAATATATCAATAAAGCTGTGAGGCGTACGGTCAATCCAATTCTCTATATCAATCCAAATATCACTTGTTTGAACCATTTCAGCTATTCTCCCTGATTCTTTAACATTTGCAAAACTATCTTTCCCTTTAAAAAAAATCTTTTTTATTGTCTTCTTCCACCCATTGCTTTTAATGTTTTGCTCGGTTTTCTTCACAAGCTTGTAATATTCTCTAATCGTATTCCTCATTTTTTTTTACCAACTTTTAAGTTATCTAATATATATCGAATTGGCTTGGTAAACTTCCAACTTGTTGAATTTAACACTGCTTGGTAATCATTAAATAAATTATCCTTTTGGGATAAAAGGAACTGGTATTCCTGCTTTAATGAGGACAATTCAGAATTAAGACGTTTACTTTCATTTTGGGTGCTTTGTAGATCATTAGCCAATTCTGTGTATTCGTTTGTGATTTTCGTATACTCATTAGTAATCTTCGTATTCTCTCTTGTAACTTTTCTGTATTCACTTGTAATTTTTGAGAGCTGTTGATTATACGCCGCATCAATAGCAGCTCTACTGGCTAGCTCAGACTCTATTCCCTCCAGAACTTGATCATAAATTTGATCTTTCTTAACCATTTGTATTGAAAAATGAATCTTCAATTTTTCTCCTCTCACTGAATTTCCCTGAACTAAGTAAATTGGGTCTGTTGTTATGAATAGATCTCCCTTCGAATTAAAAGGAAATGCGTTATACGCTGCCAGTTCGAGCTTTATACCATCGATTTCGGCAGAAACTATTTTACAATTACACAGATGACCCTCAATTGGATCGAAACGTATACTTTTCACATTAGTAAATTGCTGAATGTCAAATTCGAGGATAATCTCCTCTGAACTGCAATCGTATATTTGTTGACATTTCTCTTGATCATTAAATCCCCTTCCAGTATCCACATACAGATTTGCTGTTTGGTTATCTGCATTAAATATCGTTTGAACATTAGACAAAGAAATTAAATTTTTCCGATATGCTGATTTATCCAACATTTTCACATAATTAGCAGAAAAACACCCTTCCCACTTATAAAATGTCGTCACCATATCTTCCGTAATATCGTATATATTATAAATCTCTGTTTCAGAAACAAGAGATTTAGAGAATTTATGTTTTGCATAAAACTCTTTGACAGAGCGCCAAAAAACAAACTTTACAGGCACACTACAGTTAATAAACCATTCATAATCAAAAATAACCAGTTCGTTATCCTTATAAAAAACATTGTCAAATAGGACATCTACATTGCTTAGTGATGTAAATTCTAGCTCCTTTTCAAACTTCCCTGGTCCGAATATGTCGTGAAATCCTTTAGAATATGAATCAATTTCAAGTGGGCTAAAAGAGGTCAGCATAGAATAAAATTTATGAAGTATCGAGAAATAACTCGCTTTATCCCCTGTAGCTTCTTTATTTAACAACACCGTTTCCATTGTTGGAAACTCCAAATAATCACATACCAAATCATCGCCTACCATTTGAGTAGGTAATAAGAACATGCTGTGATTCACTTGATTGCGCTGCTGATAAAAACGACCCATTTGTTGCAAATGACCAATAGCCTCCACTGAGAGAGCTCGTTTCTTTACTTTTAATTTCTCATCTTGGCTATAAATTATAGTGCATATCTTAAATGCATCGTCTCTATTAGCATTGATTTTTACATATAGTATATCTTCTTCATTTTGTTCTAACACCCTATTTTTCTTGCGAACATCAATTAAAAAAGAGTTTGCAAATGAAGCCCCTGCTTTCTCTTTGGCCAAAAGATTTTGCATTTGTATTTCATCAAAAAACATATAGCGGTCTGTATCGTAACTGTGCACGTCATATGAAAGCGGAACTTTATTAAATCCAAGATCCGAATAGATAACTTCAGGGAATTTATAATCAGGATATGGATAATAAAATTTCTCAATCGTTAGGTCGCAATTATCAATTAAAGTAGTGATTTCACTTTTAGAAAACGTTCTAACTTTATCGTTTCCTGGATAAGTATTCAATCCAACAAACAATTCTCCTAAATGATCTTCCTTTGCACCGGAAAAATACTTTAGTCCAAGTCTATTTTCAATCGCAATTAAAATAGCCCCATCTTCAGCGAGGTACTCAGAGAGCATATTTATAAACTCTTCATAAGGTTTTTCTCCTGAAACGAATCCCCCGGCGTACTCTAGTACACCATTTACTACTACATAGTCAAATTTTTGATCCAATCTCACATTGCCAAGATTACCTACAAAAATTTCTAAATTATCATGATCTTTATGACGTTCATAATTTATAGTTGCTCGTTTCTCCGTTAGTTCAATAGAAGCAACATACTTAGCCTTTTCGCAAAGTAGACCCGTAATTGCACCACAACCTGAACCCACCTCCAATATTGTGCAATCCTTCTTAAATGGATACCAGTTCAGAATATTCTCTCTCAAATTAGAAAGATGGTAAAATACTGGCCAGCTAACATTATGCAATTCTGTTATATTGACATCTCCGTTATCCCGAACGAGTTCAAGTATTTCATCTTCAACCATTGCTCCATCAGAATATCCCGTCTCATTCTTAGAATATTTCAAGTTGAGTTTCGCCACACAATCCCCTCCAATCTCTCACAATCCCTTTCAACGGGTTTGTCATTTTAAATTTCCATGCTTTCTTTGTAAGGATGATAGTTGAGGTGTACCTGCGTCATAATGTAGCTGAATATCACAAATTTCATCATCTACTAACTTAAACGATTTGATTGCTGAATAGGAATCGATCTCAGTTAAGAACGTCCTTCCTTCAATGTGAGTGAAATTATAAGGAACGCCTATCACATTCAAGTCATTGTATACATCTTCATAATTAGAACTTATTAAATCATTCAAATCCTTAACTCTAACAAGCCTAGGAGCAATCTTGTTTGCTCCATTTTGATATACACTAATATAATAGTACGAGCCGATTTTTGTTATATCATTCATACCACACAATTCAAACGGAACCTTGTACTCTCTAATCTTGTCGAAAGATGAATTTCTATAATTGGCCACAATAATCTTACCTGGACCCGAAACAAAGTAAAGTTCTCCATCAATCAAACAGATCGCTCTAATATAGGAATTTTCTAATAAATAGCCCAATCTTATGACTTTCTCTGTAGTAACTTCATGACCACTGTTCTTCAGCACAAATATATGCTGTGACATCGCGGAAATCCCGTAAAAAAGTTTATTCTCTTCATCGTATACTATTCTGTTAGGCCGCTGTCCGATTCGTTCTATCATTTGTGTTAATCTAAAATTCTTACCGTCTCTTCGAAATACTTTTATCTCATTGTTCTCTGTATCTTCTATTAAATATACTGTGCCATCACTTGCGATTGAGTGTGGATCTCCTAAATTATCTGACAAGGTACTCCATTTCTCTATGGGATCATTTAAGTTATCATTATAAATTACGCGGTGATGCCAACAATCCACTATAAAATATTCATCGCCGATTTTTTCAATTATTGTTGGTGTATATAATGTTTTTTTCCATTCAAAAATCTCGTTTTTATTTATTGGATGCTTTTGTTCATCCAACAATGGCTCTTGTCTGTTGAACTTCATATATGCACTACAGACATCACGAGTGTTTCCGACCATTTGCACAACACCATGATCCAGCCAAACAACCTTAGTACACATTTCTCTAATCTGTTCAATACTATGCGAAACCAGTATAACAGTGGTTCCCCCACTCATAAGCTCCCGCATTCTTTTTGCACTTTTTTTCTGGAATTTTGCATCGCCCACAGATAGAATCTCATCAACAATCAAGATATCTGGATCCACAAGAGTTGCAATAGAAAATGCTAGCCGCATAATCATCCCCGAAGAAAAATTACGAATAGGGGTATCCATAAAATCGTGTAATTCCGAAAATTCTACTATTTCATCATAGCGTTTTGTCAAATATTCCTTCGAATAACCTAATACAGCGCCATTTAAAAAGACATTCTCTCTAGCGGTTAAGTCGACGTCAAAACCTGCGCCCAATTCGAGCATCGGGGCTATATTCCCACTAATCTCAA
The DNA here is from genome assembly GCF_042676425.1 of Paenibacillus sp. GCM10027629. NCBI lineage: Bacteria > Bacillati > Bacillota > Bacilli > Caryophanales > Paenibacillaceae > Paenibacillus > Paenibacillus sp. GCM10027629. The sequence continues at coordinate 33,868 of NZ_JBHTGZ010000002.1, forward strand.
CCTTCCCTGATGTAGGATGTAATATTCCCGAAATTATTTTCAAAAGAGTACTTTTCCCTGCACCATTGTTGCCAATAATCCCTATGACATCGCCCTTTTCAATAGAAAATGACACACCTTTTAAAGCAACAAACTCTTTATATTCTAATTTTCCTGCTATCTTTTTCACTAAAAATTCCTTAAGGCTTGTTACATGGTCGTTTGCCATACGGAACTTCATAGATACGTTATCTACTTTTATCAAGCTAATCCCTCTCTTTATAGATAAAGAATAAATTTATTTTGAGTTCGATTAAATACAAATGTTCCGATTAATAGCGATCCAATTGCGAATATGGCACAAAGCACCCATGCTTTAGGATCAGGAAAACCGCCATTTAATATTATAACGCGAATAAATCTTATAAAATGATACATTGGATTAAACTTCATTATAGACATTATCGCACTAGGCAAAATACTTTCAGGATAAAAAATAGGGGTCATATAAGTCCAAATTGTCAATATGATACTATATAAAAACTGTGTGTCTCGAAAAAAGACCATCATTGAAGCAAGCAAAAGTGAGAGCCCGCAAATAAAAATAAATATGCAACCTATTCCATAAACCAATGCGATATGATGATACGTAATACGCATACCTGTAGCAATAATAACTGTATACAATGCAAGCAAAGAAAATAAAAAATTCACACCGCTCGACAATACACGAGAAAATGGATATATATATTTAGGTACATAAACTTTATTGATTAATGAAGCATTTTGTATAATACAAGTCATAGATTGAGAAGTCGCCTCTGACATAAAGTTAAACATTACTATACCACTCAACAAATACACGGCATAATTAGGTATATCAAAACGGAACAACGTAGAAAATACCATGTATTGCACTACCATAATCAAAAGAGGATTTAAAAGGCTCCATAATACCCCTAAAACAGATCTTCTATATTTCGTTTTAAAATCCCTTCCTACCAATTGCGAGAGAAGGAACCTGTATTTATGGTTATTTCCTATTATTTTACTTAACATTTATAAACCCCCACACATTATCGAAATTCATTAGAGTACATATCAAGACATCTTCCAAACGAAAAAACACAAAGCTTATTTTTCAATAATTTAGAAGTTTACATGTATCATCACCAAAAAAATGATCTATATATTCCTGAAAAAAGATATATTTAATATTTCTCCATTAACTAAAGAGCTGTGTCTCCTCACCTTTTACTAGCATCACTTCATGAATTCGCCTTTAACTTTTTCTATAATATTTATACACTTATTCTATCCTGCAATTAACTTTCTGAATTTATCAAATAATATCAGGTTTACGCATATTGTAATTGATACCTTCTTCTAAACAAGTATACGGAAAACAATCCAAAAGGTCGAGTAATATCAAAAAAACCTTGTTTTTGTCAAGAAATCATGACTGTCGCTATAGCCTTATGAAGACTACTTAATTTTTCCCATTGCTTATTTGACTTTCCACCATAAAAACTACAGATTAGAGTAACATTTTTATCAGTTATTCACATTAGTGCATACACATGATTCCTATTGTAAAATCATGTCTCTACCTAAAAATATTAATTATGTCTGTCGCTAAACTCATGTTAAATGGTTTAATTCACCTTCTAGTATTCTTTTGCAGCTTCATGAGATTTTTTTGCATCAAGAATGATATCTTACATATAACTCCCACATTAATAATTCAGTAATCGCTTCACAAGTAATCATACACATTTCCCTTCCACCCTACAGATATGGTAAAATGATGTCGTTATTTCGGAACGGAAAAGGAGATTGTAGAAAAATGTCAAATCCTACTTATGGGAAGAAGAGCAGCACTCCAAAAAGCATTATTGGACTGCAGCAGCAAGAGAATCCTCTAATCTATTGGATTTTAATGGGTGTATTCGTCTTCTTCTTACTCTGGTCCCCACTTTGGGCTGCACTATTTAATGGACAGCAAGTCCCCTTTGAAAGACCACTATATGAGGCAATGCGCTGGGTATCTATTATAATGCTAGTCTTGGGCATCTACCTATTTAAAAACTGGAAGCCAAAAGACATGAAAGATTGGTACGCACTTTTGATTTTTGCATTACCATTGACCTACCTAATCGCATTAATTCCAGCAGCTTCACATTATCAAGCGTTAAATATGGTTTACATTTATTTAATCTACGCTGTAATTTTTAACGTCGGACTTTATTTTACACGAAATACACGCAGTAATTCGATTATTCGTAACACATTGCTAGTTTCGACATATTTTACTGTATTTTTCGGACTATTCCATTGGTTTGGCAATAGTAAATTTATCGCAGACGTATTCGGGTGGCTAATCCCTCTTAAATCGCCGACAGGAACATACCTTGATGCAGTCATGACGGATTCAAACGGTTTGCGTCTCACATCATTTTTCCAATATGCGAATACATATGCGGCATTTTTGATCGCAATTCTATTTGCAGCTGCGTTCCTTCTCGTTAAAAGTCGGAAGTGGTATGGCTCAGCGATTCATGCATTTATGCTTGTGCCTATTATTCTATCCTTCTTCTTAACATTGTCCCGTGCAGCATACGTAATCCTACCAGTCGTGTTCTTGATTGTCATTCTGTGTCTTAAACCTTATCGACAAATTATGTATACCGTCCACGTAGCGCTCGCGTTCATAGCTTCGATGGTCATATTAAATAAGGTAACAACGATTGGTATTACTGTAAACGAGCAGTTTAATGGATCTGAATCCTTAAAAGGATGGATGCTAACTCTCGGGGTTTCAATCCTTATCGCGATAATCGCAACATTACTACAACACTTTGTAACACCATGGCTGCAACAAAAACTTAGCAACTTTGGGCAACGTAAAGCATCATCGCTTATTATGCCGGCAGCCGCAGTTATTTTAGGTGGCGTGATGGTATTCATTTTCATTGGCACAAGTGCGAAAAACCTACTCCCTGAGAACGTGAAAATCCGTCTCGAGAATATTAACTTCCAACAGCACAGTGTGCTTGAGCGCGGAACTTTTTATAAAGACGCAATGAAACTTGTAGCTGACTATCCTGTATTCGGTGCAGGCGGTGGCGCTTGGTATTCCATTTATGAGAAGTATCAGCATAACCCTTATATAAGCCGTCAGGCACATAGCTTCTTCTTCCAAAATATCGTTGAGGTTGGAATTGTAGGTTTCATCGTACTTATTGGTTTATTGATTCTATTCTTCTACACGTATATTAGAAATTATATTAAGAGCGATGAAGCAAGCCGAGATTCGCATTTCTACTATTTCATTATTGCGATTGCGCTTCTCATTCATAGTATTATAGACTTTGATATCAGTTACGTGTATGTAGGTGTACTATTATTCTTATGCCTTGGAGCTATGCTATCAAATATACATCCTAAAGAATCCAAGAAGCTGAAAAAGATTCCGGCCATGAAATGGGCATATCCTTCACTGATCTCAGTGCTTGCCATTGTCATGTTTATCTTTGCTCAAATGTCGCTAAGCGCAAATACAAGCTTCATGAAATCGCTCGACATGGTTCAACAGCAGACAAGTAAAGACTACAATGAAATTGTCGCACCGATTAATAAAGCACTAGGACTACGTGAGAACCCTGACTATGCTCAACTAAAAGTTCAATTACTTCAATCCGTGTATAGCCAAAACCAGAATCAACAGTTCTACGATGAAGCTCAGAACCTATTAGTTAAAACATTAGCAAAAGAACCTTATAATTTCCAATTAATAAGTTTGCAAATGAAACAATACGAGCTGCTAGGTGATAAGAAAAACTTACTTAAGCTTGTTGAGGAGCAGTTAACGAACTTCCCTTGGAACATGTCCCTCTACGAAAAAGCGATTCATTTAAATATTGATTTGGAGAGCTACGATGCAGCATTAACAGCTTATCAAAAAATTCTTGATCAAAAGAAGGTCCTTGCGTCTTTACCAAAAGAGCAGCTTCAAGGCCGACCTTTCGATATTACACCAGCAATCAACTTGGATATTGCTCAAATCTATTTCAATCAAGGCGACTATACGAAGGCCGCTTCATTTATTAAGCCACTACTAACAACAGATTATAATGATGCAGCAAACAAGGACATGGCTCGCTTGTATCTAGCATCCCTTCAGAAGCAAGGCACAACAGACCAAGCTGTATATGACGCGCTTGTAGCAATGGATGCCAGTGAGAAAGAAATAATTGATACAATCGTAGCAAGTGCAAAATAGGAATAAACAAAACGCCTTGAGCAAGGTATTAATACCTTGCCAAGGCGTTTGTTATTATTCCGTATTCAATATCCCTCTCATAAACTCCTTCAAATCGTCCCGTAACTCGTCCTTCTGCAACGCATACTCTATCGTCGTCTTAATAAACCCCAACTTCTCCCCAACATCATGACGTTTACCTAGGAAATGATACGCCAAGACCTGCTCCTGTTGATTCAATCTAGCAATGGCATCCGTCAGTTGAATCTCTCCCCCTGCACCTACATCTTGCTGATCAAGGATGTCGAAGATTGCAGGAGTCAGAATATACCGACCCATAATGGCTAAATCCGAAGGAGCTTGTTCTACAGGCGGCTTCTCCACGAATCCTCTCGCTTGGTACAAACGTTCATCTATGGCTAATCCATCTACAATACCGTAACGCGATACTTCCGCATGCGGAACAGGTTGAACACCTACAACCGAAGCATGGTGCTGATTAAAGACTTCGATCATTTGCTTCAGACAAGGTTCATCGGACTGTACGATATCGTCTCCCAGAAGCACAGCAAAAGGTTCATTCCCTATGAATTTACGGGCACACCAAACGGCATGTCCGAGGCCCTTAGGTTCTTTCTGCCTTATGTAATGGATATCCGCCATCTTGGAAGATTTCTGAACTTCATCTAACAACGCCATTTTGCCTTTTTCCATTAGTGTATGTTCAAGTTCAAAGGAGTTATCGAAATGGTCTTCAATCGCACGCTTGCCCTTACCTGTAACAATGATAATATCTTCAATGCCAGAGGCTACCGCTTCTTCAACGATGTACTGAATGGTTGGCGTATCTACGATCGGAAGCATTTCCTTCGGCATCGCTTTTGTAGCCGGTAAAAACCGAGTCCCTAGCCCGGCAGCAGGGATAATTGCTTTACGAATTTTCATGCATGGACCTCCTTTAGTTGAAGCCTATCTACTTATTCTCCATATTATACAGGAATTCATAGATAGCGAAACTTCAAAGCATTAATATGATAAAAGAGTCTCAACGCATCATGAGCGTTGAGACTCCTAATTTTTATACCCTACTTCACCAACTGCCCCCGTGTTACACCTAACTGGTTCGTCGCCTTCAACGTCTTCCAGACCTTCGTGCCGCTGATCTTACCTTGCAGCGCGCGTTTGTATAGATCGATGACCTCATGGACTTGGTCAGCCGTCTCTTCTAGGAATTCAACCCGGTAATGTGACACGCCAAGCTCCAAGAAGTTCTGAATGTACTCCGCACCCGATTGCTCGATAGCGTTGTAGACTGTGTTACGGCAGCCTTCATCTACTCGTACCGGATGAGACATCCCGATACGGTCTTGCAAGGAGGCGCGATGCTCTTCGCAAGGACGGCCGCAGTTCGTGTAGTCTGTGCCTTCACTCATGAAGGTACAGTACACGCAGTGCTCGGTATGGAACATCGGGAGATGCTGGTGGATAACGACTTCCATCTTCGATGTATCTGCACGACCTAGGAGGTCGACCATTTGTTGAATGTTCAAATCGTATGAAGGCGTAACTAGGTCACAACCTGCTTCGACGAATAAATCCGCTGCTTTGTGATTCGCGATGTTGAGTGAGAAATCACCGATCAGACGCGGGAACTTCTCCATCTTCGCAAATGTATCCGCAAGGCTGCCCGTCGAAATGTTCGACGGTCCGGCTGCAGATCCTGCGTGCAAGGTATCACCGCCCACCGCTGCGTTCACGTTCATGCCGCTGCGCATTGCCTCGAACTCCGCACGAGCGCGCATGTAGAAGTACAACGCGCCCGTATTGCGCACAAGGATCGCATCCGGCTGCAGCTTCAAGATGTTGCGATGGTAGCCGTTCTCGTTCGGCATATGGATGCGCGGTGTCACAAGCGCAATCTGCTTACCGGCTTCACGAGCCGCTTCCACCGCTGCCGGGAACTGCTTGATGAACTCGAAGTCAGCATAGATCATGCCGACATCACTCGCAGCCGCTGCCTGTACTTGTTCTAGCGTGCGGCACAACACCGTAAGCTTCGACTGCAGCGAACCAGCTTCGCGCCCCTTCGCATCCCCGTACACCTCAACCGCCCGTTTCACGTACACCGGCGGCTTCGGTCGCTCGCCTGCGAGCTGCTCCACCGCAGAGCGGCGCAGCGCGTTCAGCTCGCGCATCGGCAAGATGACCGCGCCCTCCAGGTGCGCGTCCATCGCCTCCAGCTGGAACAACGTGCCGCCGAGACGGCCCAGTTGTTCCTCCAGCAACGCCGCGTCCATCGGACGCTTGAGCGCCTCTTCGAGCATGAGCTCCGAATCGACCTGCACGGTCACGCCTTTCTGGACGTCCGTCCACCACGTGCGAAGCGGCTCGCCAACGCGACCCTCAGCACGCACGTGCACCGGGAACACCCGATACGGCTTCTCCGTCTCGAACGTCTGACGAAGACGCTTGTCCAGCGCCGGATCGCTCGTCTTCCAAATCCGGTCACCTACATTAACCTTCTGCAGGTTCACGTCATTTCGCCCCGGCACGATATCGATGATCCAGCCTTCCGCCGCTTCGCCTTCCAGTTTCACGCCTTGGCGACGCACGTCATAGACGCGTCCACCCTCTTCCTTCTTCGTTGGATCTCCAGCATCGAACACGATCCCGTCTCCACGTTTCAATGGCGCTTCGATCTTACAGACGACACCGTCGCGAAGAATCTTCTCGACACGCCCAAGGTACACACCCCGCGATTTCGGGAACGTTCCCTCCACTAACTTCTTGTTATTCGTACCTTCCAAGAATCCATGCGTAAAGCCGCGTGAGAAGCTCTGTTGCAATTCCCGAATCTCTTCCTTCGACGGACCCGAACGATCGCCCGCAAAATACTGATCAATCGCCTTCCGATACTTGCTCACCACGTTCGCGACATACTCAGGGCTCTTCAGGCGCCCTTCGATTTTGAACGACGTCACACCCGCTTCAATCAGCTCTGGCACGATATCAATTGCAGCAAGATCTTTCGGCGAGAGCAAATACGCCACGTCGCCCATCGGCTTCTGCTCGCCATCCACCATCAGATCGTACGGCAAGCGGCAGGCTTGCGCACATTCCCCGCGGTTCGCCGAACGGCCTCCCCACATCTCGGATGTAAGACATTGTCCGGAATACGACACGCAGAGCGCACCATGCACGAATACTTCCATTGGAAGCTTCGCTTGATCACCGATCATTTTGATTTGCTTCAGGTTATTTTCGCGGCCCAATACGACCCGCTCCATATCCCAAGGCTTCGTGAACTCAACCGCCTCTGGCGACGTAATCGTCATCTGCGTCGAACCGTGAATCGGGAAGTCCGGCGAGATCTCGCGAATCATTTTAACGAGTCCGAGATCCTGCACGATTACTGCATCAACCCCAGCATCAATACACGCATCAATCAACACCTTCGCCTCAGGCAGCTCTTCCTCGAATACAAGGATATTGAACGTCAAGAACCCTTTAACCCCATAACTATGCAGAAACGCCATAATCTCTGACAATTCATCCATCTGAAAATTGTTCGCCCGCGCACGCGCATTAAATTTCTCCACGCCGAAGAAAATCGCGTCCGCACCATTTGCCACCGCCGCACGCATGCAATCCCAATCCCCTGCAGGTGCTAGCAGTTCAATATCCGCCCGTGTGAGCGTTGTCTGACTCATTACATTTACCCCTCTATTCCTATCATCCGCGGATGACTAATCTTTGAAAAAAAGCTCTACTCTCTAGTTTACCAAAGTTTCGGCCTAATAATCTATATGAATTCCAAGGAATTATCCAATTGGATATAAATTACCTTACACCCCGTCCTCTACCCTACCACTAACGAATCCAGAAACTCTTATTTGCCTCATTATGGTCATTTCGAAACTGTAACGAATCCAACAATCGCTATTCCCTCCAATTCCTCCTCCAACGACCATTTTTGAGCACATTAACACTCTTACGATTCCTTAGCCGTAAAAATAGTCGATTTTCTCCTAAATAAGCCTACTACGATTCGTTAGCGCAGACTGACGCACAACCCTCGCGCTGAACTCGTACCCGGCGACCACGACCTATCAATGAACGTCCTCATCCACATCCCGCACCAAAATAAAACCGCAACCCCCTCCGGGAGCTGCGGCCTTCCTAGGCGAGCACATTCATTCACCACAATGTACCTGCCCTACCTTCTTTAATTCACCCATTTCAACGACTGGAACACGCTCTGAATCGCCTTCTCATTCACGTCCGTGCGATTCGCCTTCATGATCGTTGATAACAACGAGTACACTTTGCCATTCTTCACGATAACATATTGCTCGTGATGCGCATCTTTGCCGTCCAGCACGATCTTATAGGCCGGTTGACCCGCCAGCGTCGTTGACTCCGTGCTCGTTACCGTGTAATTCTTATACAGAATACGCTGCTGCTCATAGACGTACTTATACGCCTCAACCTCTTCGCTAAGCGTACGATCCGTCGGATTCACCGACACTTCGAACGAACCACCTGGGAGCTGATACTGCATTTTTCCCGGATCTGCTCCATACTCACTTTCGATACGCATCCAGTAATTCGGAATCGTTAAGGAATAGCCGTTTTTCTTAGACGATTTCACCGACGTGAGACTACGATCTACATACGCCCGTGCATCCTCCAGGAAGCCGAAGTTGCTGCTGAGCTCCTTCGTATTGAGCTTAATCCCCTTCACCAACGCCCCGAACAAGCTGTCAGCCGATGTGTTTTTCGAATCGTAATCATATTGAATCAAATACTTGTAAGAACCTGAAATCAGGAAAATTTCCGACTGCACATATGTATCTTCCCCAGTTGTATACTGATATTTCTTAAGGACACCCTCTTGTCCGTCCACCTTAATCGACTCGGTCGTGAGCAGCTTCCATGCATCCGGCACGAACACATCCTTGAAATATTGATCCATCTGCCCTGCCCATGCATCCACTTTGAGACCCGAAGCTGCCGACGAAATATCGAACGTTAACTGCGCAGAACCGTCATCATTCCCGAAAATCAAATCCTCCGGGTATAAACTCCACGATGCCGGGACGGTGACCGTTACGCCATAGTCACTGTTAACAGCTTTTCGCATGCCACCCACAACAGTAGACAAATCTTTCAATTTCGCATTTCCTTTGTCATATGCTGGTCGGAACGAATTAAGCAGATCATTATGTTTTGCCAGATCTTTATAATTTTTCGCTAAGCCGTCGCTGTAGTACAGCTCATAATAGGTATCGTTCGCAAAATACCCCCGAATCGCGCTAAACACGCCATCCTCACCTTTGGAGACCACTTGCGCATATGGTGTTGCTCCACTTTTGACCGTCTTCTTATCGACAACCAATCCATTCTCCGATAGCGCCGCGTTCGTCAATTGCTTCAATAGATCCTCATCCGCCATCGGCTCATCGACCTTCGTGACAGATACAGCAAGCAGGTACGTCCCTTTCTCATCGGTAAAAGAAACATAATCATCCGCTTCGCTCTGGAATTGCTTCACGAGTCCCGTCGGGTAGCGCATCGACCACATGTAGTAGCTGTCGCCAATCATCGTCTTGCCTGCGTCGCTATCAATGCCGCCAATTGCTCCAGATCCCGCACTCGCATCCAGATTAGCTGTAATAACGATCGTACGATCCGCTTCCACCTTCACGCTCGCTCCCAGCGCATCCGTCACGACACGCATCGGCACCATGACCACGCCACCGACCAGCTTCGGTGCTGCTCCCGTCTGGACCGTACGTCCATCTACTGTCGCATTCGTACTGCCAATCACGAATTGGATGGTATGCTCCCCGGAAGTGATCGTAATTTTCTTATTATTTTCGAACGAAAATTCCACTTGGAATGCCTTCGTAATGAGCGAGAGCGGCACCATCGTCGCACCCTTCTCCATATAAGGCTTGGCAATACTGATTCGCTGGCCGTTTAATGTTGCGTTCGTACTACCCAGCTTGAACTTTAGTTCCACACTATTTCCTTCACTTGCCATCGCAACGCCCGGCATCACCATCGTGAATACCAAGGCGAGACATATCAACCAACCGCTTAATTTTTTCCCCATTACTGCTTCCCCTCTCACTTCTAGCTCTGCTCTGTTAATTGAAGCTTACGTTCGACCAGATCGCCGCCGGATTGCATCATTAGCTTCACGGACTGGCCTGGCATGTACCCCTTGAACAATTCATTAATATCGAGCATTGTCGTCACTTGCTTGCCGTTGATTGAATAGAGCACATCTCCAGCTTTGATCCCCGCTTTCACCGCTGCATCAGAATCGACCCGTGTCACCGTGAGCGGTTCATTCGTCGGCAGACCGACAATCGCGGACCAACTCTCCTCCATGTCAAAACCAAGGGTCGGACGCTTAACCTTACCGTATTGCATCAACTGATTCACGATATATTGCACCGTATTCGTCGGAATCGAGAACCCCATATTCTCCACACCAACTGCTGAATACTTCAACGAGTTAATGCCAACGACCTCACCCTTCATGTTCACGAGCGGGCCGCCGCTGTTCCCCGGATTAATCGCTGCATCCGTCTGAATCAGCTTGTAGATCGAATCCACACTGCGATTCAAGCCGCTGATCACCCCTACCGTTGCCGAGTTCCGGAAAGAAAACGATATCGGCGTCCCAAGGGCCACAACTGACTCCCCTACCTCAACGCTGGCCGTGGAAGGAGCAAATACCGCCGGGGTTAGATTTTTCGCGTTAATTTGAATGATGGCAATATCGCTAACCTCATCGACGAACTGCTTCGCAATCGTGTAGGACTTGCCGTCCGACGTCACGACCACCGCATGCTTCAAGCCGCTAACTACATGCGCATTCGTTACGATCCATCCATCTTTCTTCAACACCACACCTGTCCCATGCGCAAGATTATAACGATCTGACGTATCACCCTCGCCTTCGGACACTTTCCCAATAATCGCGACGACTGATGGAGATAATTTCTTAACAATAGAAGGGACTGAATTTCCCGCTTTATATTGATAGGTTTGACTCTTCGCATCATAGACACCTTGCCCACCTAATTGACTTACGAGAGAGCTCGCCTTCACATAGACTTGTCCATTCACCACTTTCGCTTCTAGCGCTGCATCGCCAGTTTGGCCTGCCGCTAGCGCACCTGCTGCATTCCCGAACACCATGAGGGCAATCGCACTCCCACACACCATTCGACGTACCCGCGCGCGATTTCCGCTCTTCATTCCTAACATCACTTGGCCTCCTTCTCCACTTTCATACCTATAGATACATGATGAATCTCGTATCCTCGCATTCTTGTGATTATACTCTTTTTTCTCAACCCAAACATAAACTACTTCGTCGTCCTTGAATAGACGGGAAGCGTTTAAGCGAGAAATATAAGAACAGTTTATTTGTTAAACTGAAAATTCTTATATTTTGGAAAGACTCAAACTGTACCCTCCGTTATCATACGAAATCGAAGAGCAGATGGATGCATCTTTTGGAAAAAAGACGTATCTCAGTTGTAGCACATCCTTCCATTTATTTCAATTTAAGACCTCTACCATCCTACGCTTGCCCCCTCTCTAATATGACCTATTAAAATATCCTTAACACTTCGACATAACTTTATTTTAGGCTAACAAACTTTTTGTTTGATTCTGGTCATTCCTGTGCTATCATGTGAACCATATCCACTCTATATAAGAACGGAAGTGATTTCACATCATGGAACAAGTTCAAGCTGAATTTGAATTCCTCACCTCGCTCGTCCGCGGGATTGCCGCCCAATTCGGAGACAACTGCGAGGTGGTGCTGCATGATCTCACAAGGCCATATGACAGCACAATCGTCGCGATTGAAAATGGTCATGTCACAGGACGCAAAGTCGGCGATCCGGGCACGAACCTAGGGCTCGAGCTGCTGCGCGGACAGTCCGACAGCGGCAATAAGATCAACTACGTCACCCAGACGAAGGATGGGCGAATCCTGCGCTCTACTTCACTCTATATGAGGAACAGCGAGGGCACCGTCATCGGTTCGCTCTGCATCAACTATGATATTACCGATCTCATGATGGCGGAGAAAACGCTGCAATCCTTAACGGCTAGCGGGCTCCAGCCAGAGGTAAGGGAGAGCTTCGTCTCCAATGTCTCCGATCTACTCGATCAATTGATTCAAGAGGCACAGGAGCACGTCGGCAGACCTGTCGCGGCGATGACCAAGGAAGACAAGATGCGTCTCATCCAGCTGCTCGACCAGAAGGGCGCCTTTCTCATTAAGAAAGCGGGAGAGAAAATCTGCAGTTATTTGAATATCTCGAAATATACGCTATATAGCTATTTAGAAGAATCGAAAACAAACGAATAGAACCCTACAAAGTGGTGAGTTTCCTTCAAGGTCTATTGAACAACCTCTTATATTTGAATAAGGAGAATCGCCATGTCCACACATTTGGAAACACCTTGTATTGTGATCGATGCGGCCAAAGTACGTCAAAATATCGACCGGATGGCACAGACCATCCAGTCGCACGGCGTGAAGCTTCGTCCGCATGCTAAGACGCATAAGATGCCGTCTGTCGCCCATGCCCAGCTCGCAGCAGGCGCAAGCGGGATTACCGTCGCCAAAGTATCGGAAGCCGAAGTGATGGCTGCGGGTGGCATTACGGACATCTTCATTGCCTACCCCCTCGTTACGCCGTCCAAAATTGCCCGTGCCATCCAGCTTAGCCGTTCGATCCATCTCATTGTCGCTGTCGATAGTCTCGAAGGCGCGCACCGTCTTAATGACCAAGCAGCAATATCTGGTACTACGCTTGAAGTGCGGCTTGAGATTGATACCGGACTTCGCCGCACGGGGGTGAACGCGGATCACGCTGTCGCCTTGGCGCAGAAAATTGCGGCCTTCGACCATCTTCGACTCACGGGGATTTTCACCTTCCGCGGTGCACTTATGGACGGTGCAGCCACGCTGGACTTGGAACGTGCCGGTCGCGATGAAGGCGAATGGATGGTGCGGATTGCGACAGCGATGCGTGACGCGGGTCTCTCGATAGAAGATATCAGTGTCGGATCAACGCCGACAGCCGCATACGCAGCCACAGTTCCAGGCATTACGGAAGTTCGTCCTGGCACGTATGTGTATCAAGATCGGATGCAAGCGGCCTTTGGTGTATGCGCTATCAACGATTGTGCAGGCAGCGTTCTGGTCACGGTCGTTAGCCGTCCAAGTCCAGAACTCGTGGTCATCGATGGCGGCAGCAAAACGTTCGCGACGGATGTACAGCCGGGTACGGCTCCCTTGCATCTTGTGGGCTTTGGCCATGTGATCGGTGCACCAGAGGCCGTTCTCGAACGTCTCAGCGAGGAGCATGGCATGCTCCGGGTTCCCGCAGATTGTCCTTGGCAGGTCGGCGATCAGCTTCAGATCATCCCGAACCATATTTGCAGCACGGTGAATTTACATAATCAAGTCATTTGGAATGACCAAGGCGAATGGACAGCGATGCCTGTTCAAAGCCGAGGCATGTTGGAATAGCACCTCGTTCTTAAGAACTGTTGATCCTAATAACAGTTAAACTCTTCTATTTTTAAAAAGGAGTGCAGCGCGATGCTCGATCTCATTTTAAAAAACGGCAAAATTGTTGATGGAACAGGAAACCCATGGCTCGCTGGAGATGTAGGGATTAAGCAAGGACAGATCGTTCAAGTGGGGCAGCTTGAGCAGGAAGCCCACCGCACGATCGATGTGCACGGTCAAGTCATCGCACCGGGATTTATTGATGGTCATTGCCATTCGGATCTAATGATCCTCGATCATCCGTATAGCGAGATTAAGCTGCAGCAAGGGGTAACGACCGAAGTCGTCGGCAACTGCGGGCTGGCGCCGGCACCTTTCTTCCCTGAGACGGCAAGTCTGCTCCAGACCTATGTCGAACCAATCCTCGGGAAGACCAAGTGGAACTGGCCTTGGAAGACGGTCGAACAATATATGGAGACCCTAGCAAAGTCGAGTCCATCGGAAAATATCGCGACCTACGTCGCGCACGGCGCGCTGCGGATTGCGGTCATGGGATTCGCGAAACGTCCAGCAACGCGTGAGGAGCTGGATCGAATGAAGCAGCTATTAGAGGAAGGACTTCGTGCGGGAGCCATCGGTTTCTCGATCGGATTGCTCTATGCACCTGGCAGCTATACCTCCCGCGAAGAAATCGCTGAGCTGTGCAGCGTCCTACCGAAGTATAACGGTCTGTTCTCCACCCATATCCGCGGTGAAGGCAACAACCTGCTTCCCTCCATTGAAGAAGTGATCTGGATTGCGGAGAAGACGGGCGTATCGCTGCATATTAGCCATTTGAAAGCGGCAGGCCGGGCCAATTGGGGCAAAATCCTCGAAGCGCTTGAGCTGATTGAAGCTGCACGTGGTCGTGGCATGGATGTCACCGTGGATGTCTATCCGTATAACGCAGGATCGACGATGTTAACGACGGTACTCCCGCCTTGGGTGCTCGAAGGGGGCATTGAGCGGACGCTCGAAGCGTTCCGTGATCCAGCAATCCGACGTCGTGTTCGCGAAGAATTAGGTAGCGAGCAGCAAGATTGGGATAACCTCGTCTATTCGACAGGATGGCATAGCGTCTACCTCTCTGCGGTACAGACGGATGCGAATCGTCCACTCGAGGGCAAACACATCGAGGAGATTAGCGAACTCCGCGGGCAGCATCCGGTGGATTGCGTGATGGATTTGCTGCTCGAAGAAGGCGGACAGATCTCGATCGTCTACTTCCATATGTCCGATACAGACGTCAAGGAAGTCATTCGTTACGACAAGTCACTGATCGCTTCCGACAGCCTGACCTGTGAGTCGGGCAAGCCGCATCCGAGGCTATACGGTTCCTTCCCACGCATTTTCGCCAAGTATGTACGTGAAGAGAAGACGTTAACGCTCGAGCAGGCTGTCCGCAAAATGACATCTTTCCCGGTCCAACGCTTCAAGCTCGGCAAACGCGGCTTAATTGTACCAGGTTATATCGCAGACCTCGTCGTCTTCGATCCGGCGACCATTACCGATACAGCGACCTACCAAGATCCACGACAGTATCCGACAGGCATCTCGGAGGTTATCGTACGTGGTGAACCAACGCTCTCGCAAGGACGCCATACCAGAGCTCGTGAAGGGGCATTTATTCCGGCTCAGCACTGCTGTAATCATTGATTCGTTGTTACACCCTTTTATATAGTCCTAAAAAATCTTCGTAAGCCGCATCAGGCTTCATATTCAGGAGGATCTTATCATGTCCAAAATTGAACAACGTCTGCAAGAACTCGGCATTTCATTACCCGAAGTCGGTGAACCGAAGTTCGCTTACCTGCCTTGCAACCAAACGGGCAACCTCGTCTACACTTCCGGCCATGACTGCCGCATTAACGGTGTATTGATGTTTGAAGGTAAGCTGGGTAGTGAACTAACGATCGAACAAGGCCAAGAAGCGGCACGTCAAGTGATCATTAACTGCCTTGCTGCCCTTCGTGCGCATTTGGGTGACCTCGACCGCGTTGTCAAAGTTGTTAAAATGCTCGCATTCGTCAACAGTGCGCCAGGCTTTGCCGATCAACCTTATGTCATTAACGGTGCTTCAAACCTGCTTATCGATGTGTTCGGCGAGAGCGGACGCCATGCGCGTTCTGCGATTGGCACGAGCGATCTACCCTTCCATACCCCGGTGGAAATCGAGCTCATTGTCGAGGTTCGCGATTAATCAAATCTTATGGTGAACGCAAAAGACCCTCTGACAGTCGTCAGAGGGTCCCTTCATGATTACGTTAAGCTAACCAACTTGTTTTTACCATCGCAACGTCTGCAACCAAGAACACAATAAGGCTTACAGTCGTGAATGCGATAGCAAATTTATTCTTCACACGTTCGCTCAATAGACGCACAAGAGCCACTACGAGTATAAGCGTGGCGACAACCATGATGATATCGAACCACTCGAATTTCTTCGCAGCTTCTGCAGCTTCAGCTAACAACATGCCGGGACCCCCTTGAAAATTCTCACAATTTACCTATCTTCGTCTATGTTAGCGCCCACCGCCAACATATGCAAGCAAAAAACATGAACTTTAACAAACTTGTCACCTATTATATCCCATTTTGCAATGAAACTAGTCACATTTGTCATAATGAATTTTCAATCTATTTATAATAATTCCTTATACATCGAATTGATCATAATGAATTTACGCCAAACTGGAAATATGTTACGATAAATCTATATTTCATACCGTTTTAATCGGAATTAAACTCAGGGGGCTTCAGAATGGCATATGAACCGTTGTGGACGGCGGATCCGTCAAAGTTAAATAAGTTCGAATTTGTCAAACTCGAGAAGGATGGCCTTGATGTCATTCGTACGATCATCGAGAAATATGCGTTAGAAGGCTATGATTCCATTACACCCGAAGATATGGACCGCTTCAAATGGGCGGGTGTCTACCAACAGAAACCGAAAAATGGATTTTTCATGATGCGTATTCGGATTAACGGCGGGATCCTCACGACAGCTCAAGCCCGCGCAATTGCCGAGATCGGCCAATTGTACGGACGCGGCTTGATCGATGTGACCACACGTCAAGCGATTCAATACCACTGGCTGACCGTTGAGTCGTTACCGGATATTTTCAGACGCCTGGAAGAAGTCGGACTCTACTCCTACGAAGCTTGCGGCGATTGCCCGCGGACGATTGTTGGTAACCCGCTTGCAGGGATTGACCGCGATGAACTGATAGATACGGTCGATCTGGTCGAACAGATCAACGATTACTTCTTAATGAACCGTGATTTCTCGAACCTGCCTCGTAAATATAAAATGTCGATTTCAGGCAATATTTATAATAATGCACACGGGGAAATCAATGATTTGGCTTATGTGCCGGCTACGAAAGTCATTGACGGTGAAGAAGTCATCGGATTCCACGTCATGGTCGGCGGTGGATTATCTGCGAAGCCTCATTTGGCGCAAAAGTTAGATATCTTCGTCCGCCCTGAGGAAGCTTTGAACGTAGCGATTGGCGTCACGACGATCTTCCGGGATTACGGATATCGCGAGAAGCGCCACCATGCGCGACTCAAATTCCTTGTCGCAGACTGGGGTCCTGAGAAGTTCAAAGAGAAGCTCACCGAGCTTGTCGGTGAATTGCCTTCCCGCGGCGAAGATAAGCTTGTTGGCTGGCAAGCCGCTTACTATGACGGTGTTCACCCACAGAAGCAAGCAGGCCTGAACTACATTGGTCTGAACGTTCCTGTCGGGCGCTTGAACTCGGATGAATTGATCCAGCTCGCAGACGTGGCAGATCAATTCGGTGAAGGCAAGCTGCGCACAACGATGTCGCAGAATATCCTCATCAGCGGAGTACCTGATGACAAAGTCGAGGAAGCACTGAAAGCCCAAGTGTTGCAGCGCTTGACGCCATTCCCTAAACACTTCATGAGCCGTACGGTTTCCTGCACAGGCAACGAATTCTGCAACCTTGCTGTCGTCGAGACGAAGGAACGTGCACGTACAGTAGCGCAGTATTTGGATGAGAATGTCGAACTCGATGAGAAAGTTCGCATCCACTTCATCGGATGCCCAAATGCTTGCGGTCAGAAGCATATCGCGGATATCGGCCTCCAAGGTGCTCTTGTAAAGACACCGGATGGTATGATCGATGCCTTTGATATCGCGGTTGGCGGCACGCTTGACCCGCATGCACCGAAGTTCAACCAAGTGCTTAAGGGCCGCGTTAAAGGGGATGATGTCGGTGCTGTCTTATCGCAGCTCATCTTGTTCTATAAGGAAAACCGTGAGGCGGAAGAGACCTTCCATCAATATGTGAACCGTGTCGGGGTTCCAGCATTCCAAGAGAAGCTTACTGAAATCTTAGCGTCTTAATCATAGAGATGATGGATCTCGTCCACCATTGAGCGGGTCCATCATTTTTTTGCTCAAACGCTACCTTCCATCGTTCACACCAAAAAATAGCCGTGTCCTATCGAGGACACGGCTATTGCTATATATATAGACATGATGAATGATGTTACACCGATGCTGTCTCCAGCTGCTCCTCTGTACGAACACGGTCGCGTTCCAGAATTGGCTTCAGATATTTCCCGGTGTAAGAGATCTCCGTCTGAACCACTTGCTCAGGCGTGCCTGTTGCGATGATCGTTCCACCGCCACTTCCGCCCTCTGGTCCGAGGTCGATCAAGTAATCCGCTGTCTTGATCACATCCAGGTTGTGCTCGATCACAAGAACCGTCTCTCCGGAATCAACCAGACGATGAAGGACCTTGAGCAGGCGGTCGATATCATGGACATGCAGACCTGTCGTCGGCTCATCCAGAATATACATCATCTTACCTGTGCTGCGGCGATAGAGCTCTGCTGCCAGCTTCACACGCTGCGCTTCCCCACCTGACAATGTCGTTGCAGGTTGGCCTAGATTGACATAACCCAAACCGACATCCAGCAAGGTCTGCAGCTTGCGATGAATCTTCGGAATATTCTTGAAGAACTCTACCGAATCTTCCACCGTCATTTGCAATACATCAGCGATGCTGCTGCCTTTATATTTCACTTCTAACGTCTCACGGTTATAACGTTTACCTTTGCAGACTTCACAAGGCACGTAGACATCCGGCAAGAAGTGCATCTCAATCTTAATGATACCATCGCCACGGCAAGCCTCACAGCGGCCGCCCTTGACGTTGAAGCTGAAGCGGCCTTTCTTGTAACCGCGAATCTTCGCTTCATTCGTTGATGCGAACACATCACGAATATCATCGAATACGCCAGTATAGGTCGCTGGGTTGGAACGCGGCGTCCGTCCGATTGGTGATTGGTCAATATCGATAACACGTTCGATCTGCTCGATACCCTTCATCTCTTTATACTGACCTGGACGTACCTTCGCACGGTTCAGATCACGCGCCAAGGTTTTATACAGAATTTCATTAACCAGCGTCGATTTCCCCGAACCTGATACCCCCGTCACCGCCGTGAATACACCGAGAGGTATTTTCACATTCACGTTGCGCAGGTTGTTCTCCTTCGCCCCTTTGATCTCAAGCCAACGACCATCGTTCTTACGACGTTCAAGCGGCACCGGAATAAACTTACGACCGCTCAAATATTGACCCGTTAGCGAGTTCTCATCCGCCATGATCTGTGTCGGAGTTCCTTCGGACACCACAGCACCCCCATGAATCCCAGCCCCTGGTCCCATATCGATAATATAGTCCGCAGCCAACATCGTATCCTCGTCATGTTCAACGACGATGAGCGTGTTCCCCAGGTCTCGCATATGTTCGAGTGCTTTAATCAAACGATCATTATCCCGTTGATGCAAGCCGATACTTGGCTCGTCCAGAATATAGAGAACGCCCATCAGACTCGAACCGATTTGTGTCGCAAGTCGAATCCGCTGCGCCTCACCACCGGACAACGTTCCCGCTGCACGACTCATCGTCAGATATTGGAGCCCCACATTGACCAAGAAGCCGAGCCTTGCATTAATCTCTTTCAAGATCAACTGAGCAATCTTCTTTTCCTTCTCCGTCAAGACAAGTCTGTTGAAGAATTGTTCCGCATCACCAATCGATAATGCCGTCACATACGCCATGTTCTTGTCATTGATCGTGACCGCAAGACTCTCTTTCTTCAAGCGATCTCCTTTACACGTGCCACATGGCTTCGCACTCATATACGCTTCGATATATTCACGAATCCCTTCGGATCCTGTGTCACGGTAGCGGCGCTCTAGATTGTGGACAATCCCTTCGAACGGTACGAAAGCTTCCTTCTTATGCCCGAAATCATTCTCATATTTGAAGCGAACCTTCTCTTTGCCGGTGCCGTACAACAGCTTCGCAATCTGTTCCTTCTCAAGTGTTGATACCGGAACATCCGTCTGAATACCATAGTGTTCGCAGACCGATTTCAAGAATTGCGGATAATAGTTCGATGTACTTCCCGCCCATGCCTCGAAGGCTCCATCTTCAATCGTCGCTTCGGGATTCGTCACGAGCAAGTCAGGGTCTACGATCATCTTAAGACCGAGTCCATCACAATCCGGACAAGCCCCAAACGGGCTGTTGAAGGAGAACATCCGTGGTGCAAGCTCATCCATACTGAATCCACAGATCGGACAAGCAAGATTCGAGCTGAACATCAGCTCTTCTTGATCGATAATATCGACAAGCAGCTGCCCGTTCGATAACTTCAATGCCGTTTCAATCGAATCCGCCAAGCGTGTCTGAATATCTTCTTTAATCACAATCCGGTCGACGACGACTTCGATATTGTGCTTCTTATTCTTCTCTAGTTCAATGGTCTCACTCAAATCACGAATTTCGCCATTGACACGAACCCGTACGAAGCCTTGCTTCTGTACATCGGCTAACAGCTTCGTATGCTCGCCTTTACGCCCTGATACAATCGGCGCCAGAATCTGCAGCTTCGTCCGCTCCGGATATTGCATGATCCGGTCCACCATTTGCTCGACCGTCTGCGAGGTAATCTCAATGCCATGCTCCGGACAATGCGGTCGTCCGATTCTCGCGAACAATAGACGCAAGTAATCGTATATTTCGGTAACGGTACCGACCGTTGAACGCGGGTTTCGGCTTGTCGTCTTCTGGTCAATCGAGATCGCAGGAGACAAACCGTCAATCGAATCGACATCCGGCTTCTCCATCTGACCTAGGAATTGTCGTGCATATGCAGACAATGACTCGACATAGCGACGTTGTCCTTCCGCATAAATCGTATCGAATGCAAGCGACGATTTCCCGGACCCACTCAGGCCTGTTAATACAACGAAGCGGTCGCGCGGAATGGTCACATCAATATTTTTCAAATTATGCGCGCGTGCGCCTTTGATTACTATGTTATCACTAGCCAATCGAAACCCTCCTAAATGTCTCCCTTACTTCTCCTAAAGGAATCTTTCATCCCCTAAATCCCCTCTCGGGGACTTTTTACACCCTTTTGTGAACCCTCTACCTTCTTCATCCCCCTAAATCCCCCTTTGAAAGGGGGACCCCAGAGGGCTTGCCCTCTGGACACCCGAAAGTTTGTCTAGAGAACTGCCAAAGCGTTATCTAGAGGCTACGAGGGTGGAGCGCTTTCGTCCGAAATCAGGGGTTAGCCCCTTGCTAACCCCTGATTTCGGACACGCTTTATGTTAACGTGACTTTGCTACACAAAAATCATTTATATCTCAATCAATCATAACTGTCCATCTATCTCCATCATGCCCACCTAAGCATGCTCATAGACTTATAGATTCAATCGATTCCGCTGGATCTTAGTCCTGCGACTTCAATTCCATCAACGCGTCACGCAGCTCCGCGGCGCGTTCGAACTGTAAGTTCTTCGCTGCTTCTTTCATCTCGGCCTCGAGGCGTTCGATCATCGAACCGCGGTCTTTCTTCGACATCTTCGCGGCAGCGCCTGTGAGATAATCAGCCTTCTGCTCCGCAACCTTCGTCGCCTCGATGACTTCGCGCACCTTCTTCTTGATCGTCTGCGGCGTGATGCCGTGCTTCTCGTTGTAGGCAATCTGAATAGTACGACGACGTTCCGTCTCCGAAATCGCCTTGTTCATTGAATCCGTCATTTTGTCCGCATACATCAGTACCCGACCTTCCGAGTTCCGTGCAGCACGGCCTATCGTCTGGATTAATGAGCGCTCAGCGCGCAGGAAGCCTTCCTTATCCGCATCCAGAATCGCGACGAGCGATACTTCCGGCAAGTCGAGACCTTCCCGCAGCAAGTTGATACCGATCAAGACGTGGAACGTACCTAGACGGAGATCCCGCAGGATCGACATACGCTCTAATGTCTTAATATCGGAGTGAAGGTAACGCACCTTGATGCCAATTTCCTTGAAGTAGTCTGTCAGATCCTCTGACATCTTCTTCGTGAGTGTCGTTACGAGTACACGCTCATCCTTCGCGATCCGATCACGGATCTCCCCAATCAGATCATCAATCTGCCCTTTCGTTGGGCGAATCTCAATGATAGGATCCAACAGTCCTGTCGGACGAATGATCTGCTGTACCATCTCGGGACAATGTTCCAGCTCATACGGACCCGGAGTCGCGGATACATAGACACACTGTCCAGCCTTTTGCTCGAACTCCTCGAACTGCAGCGGACGGTTATCAAGTGCGGACGGCAGCCGGAATCCATGCTCGACCAGTACCGTCTTCCGTGCACGGTCACCATTGTACATCGCCCGAATCTGCGGCAATGTCACGTGAGACTCGTCGATCACGATCAAGAAATCGTCCGGGAAGTAATCCATCAGCGTATAGGGTGTTGCGCCAGGCTCACGGAACGTCAGCGGGCCTGAATAGTTCTCAATCCCTGAACAGAACCCGACTTCTTGCATCATCTCAATGTCGTATCGCGTACGCTGCTCAAGCCGCTGTGCTTCCAGCAGCTTGCCATTGGAACGCAATACTTCTAACCGTTCTTCCAGCTCACGCTCAATATTTACAAGCGCGCGCTTCATCGTCTCTTCTTGGGTTACGAAGTGAGATGCCGGGAAGATCGACACATGTTCACGTTCACCGATCAATTCACCGGTCAAGACATCGATCTCTGTAATCCGTTCAATCTCATCACCGAACAGCTCAATACGAACAGCGTGCTCGCCCTTCGATGCTGGGAAAATCTCCACAACATCGCCGCGAACCCGGAAGGTCCCCCGCACGAAATTCAGATCATTGCGCTGATATTGAATCTCGACAAGCTTCGAAAGAATCTGATTCCGTGGCTTCTCCATGCCAGTTCGAAGAGACAATACCATGCTCTTATATTCCATTGGTGATCCTAAACCATAGATACACGACACACTCGCGATAATAATGACATCTCGACGCTCGAACAATGAAGATGTCGCGGAGTGGCGCAGTTTATCGATTTCTTCATTGATGCTGGAATCCTTCTCGATGTACGTATCCGTGGACGGAATGTACGCCTCCGGTTGGAAGTAATCGTAATAACTGACGAAATAGGACACCGCATTATTCGGGAAGAATTCCTTGAACTCACTGCACAGCTGCGCTGCCAGCGTCTTGTTGTGTGCAATGACTAAGGTCGGCCGGTTCACTTGAGCAATCGTCTGTGCAATCGTAAATGTCTTCCCTGTACCCGTCGCACCGAGCAGCGTCTGATATTTCTTCCCGTTATGAATCCCTTCCACTAATTCCGCTATCGCATGCGGTTGATCCCCTTGCGGCGAAAATTCAGATTCAAGCTGGAACTTACTAGAACTTACGACAATATCACTCATTGGACTCTCATCACCCACACATGTAAAATATTTACCTGCACGCCTAACGCAGCAGGTGCTAAACTATATATTCGAACTTCCCGATAAAAACATCAGGAAGATGTTGCTCCATTTTGGACAGATAGGAATATTTGTTCCCGTTCATTATACCTTTTTCTGTTAGTTGTTGCAAATTCTAAATCCAGTTCGGGAGTGTAATGTTTCATGGATATGACCACAATCTTCGGCTTACTAGCCGGCCTAGCCGCTCTGATTAGCGGATTTCTTTTGGAAGGCGGTCAACTAAACGGTCTGTTCAAGGCAACAGCTGCGCTTATCGTATTTGGCGGCACCTTCGCAGCTGTTGCTGTCAGCTTCCCGATGTCTCGTTTGCGTATGATTCCGAAGGCACTCCAATTCGCCTTTACGAAGCCGCAGCATGATCCTTACGAAAAGATGGACGAGTTCACGGAATATGCGTTGATCACAAGACGTCACGGGATGCTCGCGATTGAGAAGCACGTCTCTGCCCATCCGGACGATTTTATGCGCGAAGGATTAATGATGGTGATGGATGGAACAGACCCCGCTTTGATTCGACAAATCTTGGAGCTTCAGATGGATGTCGCTGAACAGCGGCATGAAGGGTACGCCAAAATATTCGAAGCCGCTGGCGGCTATGCGCCCACCATGGGGATTATCGGAACAGTCATGGGGATGATTCACGTCTTGGGCAACTTAACGGATCCAGGTATGCTCGGGCCGTCGATCGCAATCGCGTTTACCGCAACCCTCTATGGGGTAGTTAGTGCGAATCTCATCTATTTGCCCATTGCCAGCAAGATTAATACGCGAAGCATGGATGAGATCCAACATATGGAGTTTATGATGCATGGGATTCTAGCGATTCAAGCCGGGGAACCACCGCATGTTATCCGTAAAAAGCTGGACGCGCTCCTCCTGACCGACGATCCGTCCGTGACACTCATGCAGCTGAAGAAGAAGGCGGTCGGACATGAGATACAGGAGTAGACGCCGAAAATCCGCCGCACCCAAAGGACATGAACGGTGGCTCATTACCTATGCGGATTTAATTACGCTGCTCATGATTTTCTTCGTCATCATGTTCTCGGTCAGCCAGATTGACCCTGATAAGTACAACTCCCTCTCCCAGGATCTGCATGCGACTTTTCACGATCCCAATGGAGTTCTAGAGCAGGGCAAAGGAGTCATGCAGCAGCCAGGCACGAACAATACGATACAGCAGCCCGCATCTAAGGCCGTTACCGCCGAACCAAGTACGGCACCGATGACCGAGAGAGAACTGCAATTCCGCAAGCAGGAACAAGAGCTGCAGACGTTCAAATCCGTCATCACATCTTACGTGCAAGACAATCAATTAGGTGATCAAATCTCGATCTCCGATACAGAACAAGGGATTTCCATTCGATTAAACGACCAGTTCTTGTTCGATCTTGGCAAAGCCGATATAAAGGAAGTATCTATACCGATGCTGCACAAGCTCGCCAGTTTATTCAACCAGCTCGATACCACCATAAGCATTGAAGGACATACAGATGATCTACGTATTCAACCCGGTGGGGTATTCAAGGACAATTGGGAGCTATCCGCCGGACGCGCGTTGTCTGTCCTTCGTTATTTCATGGATCAAGAGCAGATGGATGCAGCGAAATTCCAGATTGCGGGGTATGGGGATACCCGTCCTGTTGCGCCAAATGATTCAGCCAGCAACCGCCAGAAAAATCGCCGCGTCGAAATGATCATACTTCGCAAGATACAACAGCAGTGAGAGAAACTCGAATTACATACTAAGATGAGCGACCACTTATAGATGTTATCTCTATTGTGGTAAGCATAAACTGAAGAAGGCTGCTCTAACGTCAAACAAACATGACGAATGAGCAGCTTTTTGGTATAATTTCCAACATCCCCCGTCCCGAGTCTAGGAGGAATCCCGACGTCCGCACGTTTTCACCAAATCTTACCTGATCTACAATAAAGGTATTATTAAACAGGTTGGTGAACTGATTTGAGTAGGAAAGTCTATATTCTTCTAACAGATACGGGAACGTGGTTCTCGAAATTGATCGGGTTGTATACGAGAGCAAAGCTGAATCATGCTTCGATCGTGCTCGATGAGGAAATGAAAGAAGTCTATAGTTTTGGTCGTAAAAATTCATTAAACCCCCTCAGCAGCGGTTTCGTTAAAGAAGAGGTATTCGGAAATCTCGTTCGAGCCGTAACGCGCAGAACCGAATGCGAACTTTACTGCTGTACGGTTAGTGAAGAGACTTACGAGCGCATGCGTTTGCAAATTCGTCATATGGAGTATCATCAGCACAAGTATAAATATAATTTCCTGGGCCTCTTCGGTGTGGTCTTTAATATATCCATTGAGCGGAAAAACGCGTTCTTCTGCTCGCAATTCGTTGCCTATATGCTGCAAAAGCATGGGGTTCCTATCGTGAATAAATCAATCGCTCAGATTACACCGGAAGATCTGCAAAACTGTGAGAGCTTGGAGCTAGTCTATTCAGGAGATCTTCGACAAAAAGCAAAGAATCTGCATCAGCTGCCGATGACATCGTAATCGCATTTTGAAAGGAGAGCAAATGGCTATTTGGTTTGAGCATACCTATCACTATTTATCCCAGCTTGATATGAATCAAATTGAAGGACTTCTAGATAAGTACTCGTCGCTCGGCCCGCTGCCAGGCATCCTGCTGCCATTTGCAGAAGCCTTCTTGCCGTTCCTCCCACTCTTTATTATCGTGGTAGGCAACGCATCAGCTTATGGTCTAGGACTTGGTTTTCTCTATTCTTGGATCGGTTCCGTGCTTGGGGCGCTGATCCTCTTCTTGTTAGCAAGACGCTACGGCGGGCGATTCAACGACTATCTGTCACGCAAGTATCCCAAAGCGGAGCATTTCTTCAACTGGGTGGAACGAAGAGGGTTTACCCCCCTATTTATACTATATTGTTTTCCGTTCACACCTTCATTTTTCATTAATATAGCCTCTGGCATGAGTCGTGTTCCACTCGCTATTTTCCTAGCTTCCGTTGCACTTGGCAAAGCCGTCATGATCTTCATGATATCTTTCGTCGGACATGATTGGCAAGGCTTCATTGCTGAGCCGTGGCGTATCCTCGCCTTAATCATTGGACTTGCTGTTCTGTGGCTCGGCGGTAAACGAATCGAGAAACGATTCCAAATTAACTAAGAGCCCTTCTCCTGATCCAGGGGGCTCTTGTCGTGTTTGCTAATAAATTAATGGTCACTACACTTGTCTGCGGTACCACGGCAGCCGGCTTAATGGTACATCAATCTCATGTCTCGATGGGCCTATAATGACACTCCCGTCATCCCCAAGCCATGTTCCAGAAGGAAATACGACAGTACGCGATCGCGTTCCTTTGGTCGTAACTGGCGCAGCTAGAATCTGACTTCCGAGCATAAATTGATCCTTTATTTCTTCGAGTCCTTCTTCCGGGAATTCATAGGCCATCGCTCTTAACATCGGCTCTCCGCTTGCTGCAGAATCTTGCGCGATTTGCCAGATTTCCTCCCCGAGCTGGGTATGCAGCTGTGCCGCTTCAACACAGTATGCGAGATGCTCTGCATCCAAGATACGCCAAGGCGCAGCAGAGAACTGCATCATCGGGAACAGTGCCGAGCACTGTGCATAACGCACGATCAATTCTGCATCCAATCGATCCGATTGCGTCGTGAAGCTCATATATTCACCGCCGCCAATCATATCCGGACAGATGAAGGCATAACCAAGCATACCCTGCGCAATGCCATCCGGAATGAGCGATGCTAGACCACTATAGCCCCATTCATGCCCTTTATCCTTCAAGCGTTGTACCAAGGGCTGCCCAGCGAGCTTCCAACAGGCACGATACTCATTCAGCGGGTAGCGTAGACCTACCTTCGCCCAAGCTTCACAATGCCCATTGCGGCTTGACTGTACTGCACTCTGATCCGATACATCATAGAATGGCAAATCCCCTGCATCCAGCTTAAATCCGTCAATCCCAAAGGTCGTCTGAAGATGATCCAGCTTCGCATGAAGCCATGCTACAGCATCCTCATTCGTACAATCGAGCACAGCGCTCACACCGTTCCACCACCGCCTAAATGCAGTATTACCCGTTTTATCTTTCAAGAGATAGCCTTTGGGCTCGACTTCACGGAAGGTCATCGAATCTGCGCTCACGAATGGGCATACCCATAACATCACTTTGAAGCCCATTTCATGCAGCTCATCCACCATGGCGCGCGGATTCGGGAATCGACCACTGTGGAATGTCCAGGCACCATAAGGCTCGTGCCAATTATCATCAATCATGATTACGCCTGGCGCCATTCCATTCGCGAGCACATCTCTAGCATATTGAAGAACGCCTTCTTGTGTCGGCTCATACAAGAGCTCAATCCATAGATTATATTGCGGTGCCGTAAACAAGAGCGGCTCTGGTGCCTCTCCAGACGATGGAAAATAGGTTGCCGATGCATGGCGATAAGCTCCTCGCACATCCTGTAGCCCTTCGTGAAGCTTCAAATCTCCCAAGTCACTATTTACTTCTAATTTGCCGCCATGGAATCGAAACCGAAATGGCTCCTCCGACCAGATATATCGCCCTTTGCTCGATAAGAGCAAAGGACAAGCCTGATTACCATGCAAATCTGTTGATAAATCCACTTGGATATCTATCATCCCATAAGGCATCTGCTG
Organism: Paenibacillus sp. GCM10027629; assembly: GCF_042676425.1. Taxonomy (NCBI): domain Bacteria; kingdom Bacillati; phylum Bacillota; class Bacilli; order Caryophanales; family Paenibacillaceae; genus Paenibacillus; species Paenibacillus sp. GCM10027629. Next base: position 62,227 of record NZ_JBHTGZ010000002.1, read on the forward strand.
CCCATCCGATACACGGCCTCCCCACCAATATTCCCCGTGCTCAACATCAATCGTTAACTGGTTTGTCGCCATCGCTGCCCCTACTTTCTATGCATTTTCCTAAATTGACTCCATCTTATCAGCGATAGATTGCAGCGACAATCTGAACATATTGCCCTATACTATAACGAGATTGATCTTTGAATTGAAGGAGGTTCTCGGATTGAATCCGTTCAACATCGGCTTTCAAGCAGCGGAAGACGCACCTTTTATGACACTGGATTCCTTAGGTTGTCAGGAGGTCGATTCAGCCAGCTATTCCTTTCAAGGCAACGAACGTCCGGACCGCGGTCATATCATTTTTCAATATACGCTGTCAGGCGAGGGACGTGTAGAGATCGACGGAACGACATACTGGCTGCCCGAAGGCACTGCCTTTCTCGTTCAAGTGCCCAGTCCGCATCGTTACTATTACGATTCCGCATCTGAGCAGCCGTGGAAGTTCATTTGGCTCAATGCCCGGGGCGAAGATGCACAGCGAATTTGGGATCGCATTATTGCTAAAGAAGGCCCGGTTGTGACACTCGATGAGCATGCTGAACCCATTCGCGCTTACTGGAAACTCTATCATCGTATCGTAACGGAGCAAATCCGCGATCCTTATATACTGTCTGTACTTGTCTATGAATGGATGTTGACCTTGCTTCGGTCCCGATCCCATGCGACCACAAACGCGCAGGATAGTCCGGTGATCCTCCTTGCCAAACAGTTCATGGACACCCATTACGCTCAGCCTATTGCACTCGAAGAAATCGCCGCGAGCAGTCAGGTAAGTCGACATCATCTATGCCGCATTTTCCAGAAAATCGAGCACTGCTCCCCCTTCGAATACTTACGCCGCCGACGTCTGGATGCCGCAGTTACTCTACTTCGCCAATCAGACCTTCCGATCCATGAGGTTGGGGTACAATGCGGGTTCGAGAGTCCCAGCTATTTCGGCAAAGTCTTTCGGCAGCACTATAACATGTCGCCAACCGAGTATCGGACTAAGTCTGTCTTTTCTGGATAATCGGTACTCTTCCTTTCCCATTCGACGGGAGATTCTATTCAAAAAAAGGCTGCCCTCAGATCACTTAGCGTGATGCAGAGGACAGCCCTTTTGCTATAAAAACTTATTTGCTTGTGACATAGAATTCGTAGTAATCCGGATTCCATTTCAATTGACCACCAAGCGCTTCGACGATGAATCGCAGTGGCACGTTCGATGCATCATAATCATCAACCAATACCGGTTGAGACATCGTCTTCGCTTCACCGTTCACATAAGCCGTTGTCGATCCGATCTTAAGCTCTACGGTAATATCGTTCAGTGCATCATAGACAACGATTTGTTTCGTAGCTGCATCCCACTTCACTTCTGCCTCAAACCCATCTGCAATGACGCTGAGTGGCACCATACCAACGCCGTCGAGTGTCCACCAGCCTGGATAGTAGTCATCACTTCCATAGCTATCTTCTTCGAATACGGAGAAGTCGGTTTTGCCAAGACCTAGGTCATTCTTCAGAATTCCGAAAGCAGCCGAGCTCTTATCGAAATTCGCCAAGAAGCCTTTGCCCGAAAGCGCATATCCATCCAGCTTCTCTACACCATTCGTTGTGTCGATAGCATCCAGCTTCACGGCTTTATTGATATTCCACGACTCAGCCGCAGCACGTACAATAACCTTCTGAACCGGAATGTCTTCGATATCTGGAAGAGCAACCGTAAGCTCTAAGTTCTGTTTACGGACTTGATTTTCGCTATCCACGTAGAGGTCCAGCTTCAAGCCGGATTCTTTGCTAAGCACTTGCTTCACTTCATCTTGCTTCATAAGCTCTTCTGCGTGCGCATCGAAATCCTTCAGTATTTCATCAATTCCGTTCTTCACGAACTTGTAGAGTACCAATGAACCAACTTCCTTGTCCTTCGCTATGGAAGAAAAGAAGTTATCTTCTGCGCCTTGATCAGCGTAAATTCCCATTTGACTTTCAACAATTGGATAGAACGCATCGTATAATGCGGTTGTAATCTCGCGTAATCCCGCATCATCTTTGACCATATTCGTTAATAATGTCTTCACGAGACCGATGACTTCGTCACCATTAATCTCGATATGGAGCTTCTGCAGATTCAGGCTCTCCCCGTATACTGTATATGTTACGGAAGATACCGATACGGTGTTCGGTACAGGCGCTTGCTTCACGAGGTATGCACCTAGCTTCTGAACAGCTCCGCGGAACACATCTTGCGATTTCTCGATTTCAGCAACCAGCTCGCCTTCCAACTCTTCATTGGCTAGAGAGACAACGACCGGTTTCTTAATCCCTTCAATCCACACGGTTACATTCGTGTCTTCCATGCCAAGTTTGAATGGTACAGCCTTCCCGCCATATGTAATCTTCCCTGCTAATGACATATGTGATGGATCTTGTGCTACCGCATGGTCAATGTCCAATTTAAAGCCATTTACAAGATCAATAATCTTCTTGTCCTCAGCTGTTAATGCGCCGTCTTTACGAGGGATTAACTCCACAGACAAGTTTTGGCTGGATTCACTAGACTTCACGTTGAGACTGTTCTCAACAACTTTGACAATATTCACTCCGCCGATCGATTGACAGCCTGCAAGCACGACCATCATCGCGACTAGCGTGACGCCTAACCACTTTTTCCACGTCTTCGCTCTCATTTCTTTTTCCCCTTCCACTATGTAACAATTATACTAATCTCCTTATTATCCCAAAGCTTTCCAAAACTGTACAGTGAAAAAAAACCTATATTTCTTACAATATTCGATCAAACATGGCATTTTTATGACAAAATTGATAGAAACGGATCGTAAAACAATCTAGCCTTCGAGAACCTATGAATATAGCGCTTACTTCAATCTACAGCTTCTCAAACTTCAAAATACGGTGATTCCCACCATTTTACAAAAATCTCACACAGGCGTATGATACAGCCAATTGATTAATCGCTGAATTCTCATGATGAGAGAAGCGGGGGAACCAACTATGAAGCTAATCTAGCTTCTTGGGGTGAATCGGCTGTAAGCCGTAGGGTCATCTCTCAGACCCGAATCCGACAGCTAACCTCGTAAGCGATCCATTGAGAGAGGTCTCGCATCGTATTGCGCGTTCTCTTCGTGCTGCTCATTGCCCAATCGAGCGGTACGCAAGAAGCCCACGAACAGAGGAATCCTCTATTTCGTGGGCTTCTTTTTGTCGATCATATATATCGTTAAGGAGATGCTTCGTATGAACATGAACGCAACACACACAGTTTCGATGAAAAATCAACTATCAAGCCAACTGAGACAAATCGAAATCTTCCAATTGGAGGAGCCTGACCATGCCACCACACTGATACTCAAGTTATCCAATGGTGTGCGCGTCGGCTGGGGGGAGTATCGAATCGTTACCTCTCCACCGACCGATTTGGTGAAATGGGCCTCTACGTACCATCATTTAGCAGGTATGAGTGCCATCCAAGCGATTGACTATCTCGTCCGTTATGGTGGTTCATGGCATCCCGCTAAAATCCAGCTCATCGAATCGGCACTCTTGGATTTATGCAGTACGAACGATCCTACATTTACATATAACATCAATGATCTAACAACCTTAGCTGTAGCTTATTACATCTTCATTCTCGAATGAACGCCTGCTAGCTTCATCCGCACGATCGTGAAGATCGAAGCTGGCCCTTTGCCCACATAATAAGAAGCATCCTGATCCGGGGCGAGAATAACGCCGAGCTGATGGTGTTCCCCTGCGAATATCGCCCGCTGCAAGAACTTAATCTCTCCAGTGAGGTTAATCACTTCCAGCTTACAAAATGCGGGGTTGGTGCGAAGCGCTTGGTGCAGCTCTTCCTTCGTACGCACTGCAACCCCGTTCACTTTATGTACAATCTCGCCCGGTTCAATCCCAAGCTCCTGTGCAGGCGTCCCTGGGATAACCGCCAAGACGTGCAATCCTCGATCATCATGAACATATAATGGGCTGCGCTCGGCCTCTTCCTTCGTGCTGTACCAATAGATCCATTCATGCATAGCGATCGCGAACAAGGCTGCGACGAGCATGAGCGGACTCCATAGCCCCGCAGCGAATGCGAGCCCTAGCAAAACAATACTATATACCATTAACCAGAACGAGCTCTGTTTGACCTTCACCTGCGGCAATCGGGATTGTGTCCATTCGCTGAAACCGATCACGACAGGAAACGCCATGAGCATCCAACCATTCGTCCACGCTTCCCCACCGAAGAATGGCGTCCAAGGAAGTACCGAACCAACCGTCTGTGCCGGAATCATCAGAAACAAGGGGACAGGCCAATAACTTTGCATTTGATAGCCCCCTACGAGCTTCCCTCGTTTCCCTTCCACAAATAACGGACTCGCGAACTTTGCCCCTTGCAAGCGAATCAGAATCGCTTCTGCCAAATGCAGCAATGCAACCAAAGCCACTAATGCCGGTATGTCGAGTGATCGCAGCGTCGTAAGCACCGATCCAGTGAACCCCGTCAGCTCCCAATCCGGGAACCGATCGGCAATAAACTGTAGCACACCAAGTACCCCCACGGCATATGCAAGACATAAGAACCGGACACGGAATAGCATTAAAATCAGTGCAACGAACCATACGAGCAGGATTGCCTCCGTCGTCAGCGTCATTCCTGTGAAAGCCGAGACGAGTGAGATCCCAATCCCCGCAAGTAATCCACCAAGTAAGGTACGTATCAGTTGATCCCCTAGTGCGTGCATTTTGACAGAGAACAGCTTACGTTCCAACATCACCTGACGACGATATTGGAAGACAATCAGAATAATCGCTATATATAGAAACGGCTGTAAAAACATTTGCACGATCGCTTCAACAATATTCCATAAAATCTCCATCACAATTCCCATTCCTCAACCCCCAATTCATTCGTAAGTAAGGCACAAAAAAGAGAAGGCTAAATCCTAAGCCTTCTCTCCATATTCGACGCGGACTAACGAATTTCCTTCCGGAGCACTTCGACCGCTTTGTTCAATTGTGTATCGTACTTCGGATCTTGAAGACGTATCTTGATGCCAGCCTCGAGCTTCTGGGCTGTCGCATCATCCACATAACCTGTCTCCGGCAAGCCCGATTGCATCTGGAACGCTCGCACCGCCTGCTCAGTCTTATGATCGAAATAACCGTCCTTACGGCCCGGATGATAAGCAAGACCCTCCAGCATCACTTGCAGGTTCTTCACATCTTCATTATTCATATCGTATTTCAGTTCTTCCTTCTGCGACAGCCGAGCGACGAAATAATAATCCGGCTCCTTCACTTCCAAATCCGGCTTAATGCCGCTCTTATGCACCCAAGTCCCTTTGGGAGTGAGCCACTTCGCGAACGTCATCTTGAGCAAGCTGCCGTCATCGAACTCTTCCTTGTATGTGACCTGCATGGTTCCTTTGCCAAAAGACGATACGCCCACAAGCTTCGCTAACTGATGATCTTGCAACGCGCCAGCCAGAATCTCCGAGGCGCTCGCGCTGCCTTCATTAATTAACGTAATTATCGGATATTTCTTCGTCCCTTTTCCACGGGACAACGCCTTCGTCACCTTCTCATCCCGACGCTCCTGCTGATAGATCACCTGTCCAGATGGAATGAAATTCTCTGCAATGTCCGTTACAACAGGAACGAAGCCGCCAGGATTGTTACGCACATCAATGATTAGCCCTTTCATGCCGCCTTGTTCCAGCTTCGTTAGTTCCTCTTTGAATCGTTTTCCCGTATTCATCGAGAACTGACGAATTTCAATCAGTCCGATCTTCTGGTCTAACATTTGCCCATGCACCGTCTCCAGACTAATGTCCTCCCGGATGACCTCGAATTCGAGCAATGCATCAACACCCGTACGGCGGACTTTGATCTTCGCCTTCGTTCCTTTCGGACCACGAATGCGGTCAATGGCTTCACTTAGCTTCAGCCCGTCCAGCTTCTCACCATTAATCGAGACGAATACATCCTTCGGTAAGATTCCTGCGCGTTCTGCCGGAGTACCCTTGATCGGTGACAATACCGTTACCTTGTTATCCTCCATGGTCACTTCCGCACCAATGCCCGTGTAGGTCCCTTCCAAGCTCGATGCGAATTGCCCTGCGGATTGCTCATTCATATATACGGAGTAAGGGTCTTTGAGCGCATCCATCATGCCATTCACTGCGCCGTCAATGACCTTCTCCCGATCAACATCACTATAATATTGACCTTCGATCAATTGCAGTGTTGTGTTCAACTTCTTAAATTCATTGTTCGTAAACCCAGAGAACTTCGTCGTGCTCGCTTGTCGATCACCACTTGTCAAAATCGGATTCTCCACCACCGTCAACGTAATTAGGCACGTTGCGAACATGGTGAGCAGAACAAATGCGATCACTGCCCGACCTGTAAATTTCACAAGAATCACCACCTTATAACCAACTCCCACAGGAGAGGTTTCCATCTTTTCACAAGATTCTCGTGGTAGTATATGACAAGCATGCACCTTTTATTTGCATATTTCAGGCGAGCGTGAGAAAAGTCTACCCTGCAGTCTATAAATTCAAGTAACCGACTGGATTCTTCGGTACTTCATTCACCCGCACTTCGAAATGCAAATGGTTTCCTGTCGACTGCCCCGTACTGCCTACTTCAGCTATTTTCTGGCCTTTCTTCACTTCCTGGCCTTTCTCAACGACGATCCCGCCATTACGGATATGTCCGTATAACGTCCATATTCCATTACCGTGGTTAATGATGACACAGTTCCCGTAGCCACTAACCGTCTGAGCAACGATGACGATCCCTGCTTCTGCAGCATAAATTGATGTGCCTTTCGGCGCGGCGAAATCAAGTCCTGTATGCATTTTTCCCTTTTGCCCTGTCACAGGATGGGTCCGTGGTCCGAAGCCGGATGAAATTCGGAAAGTCTGAATTGGCATACCCAGCTTGCCGCCTTTATATTTCGGCTTGAATTTTTTCTTCTTCTCTTGCAGCTCCGCTGTCTTCTTCGCGAGCTCCATGACGAATTTCTCTTGCTCATCGCTGATCTCTTCGCCCTCTTCAATCTTCTTGCTGAGGCTCGCGATCATCACTTCTTTTTGCTTCTCTTTGCCTGCAAGCTCTTCCTTGGTGAGGTTCATTTTGGTATAGAGCGCTCGAACTTGCTTTAGATCGCCCTCAACCTGCTTCTTCTTATCGATAACCAGCAGCTTGTCCCGTTTGTTGTCAGCTAAGATATCTTTATCCTGACCAACAACCGATTTCAGCATATCAATACGATCTAGAAAATCCGAGAAGCTCGCCGAATCAAGCAGTACATCGAGATAGGAGACAAATCCATTCGTATACATGAGACGCAAGCGCGAATCCAGCAGCTCACTACGGCTCTGAACACGTTCGGTCGCTTCTTCAAGTTCAACCGCTGCCAGGCGGAGCTTTTCCTCCGTCTGGTCGATCTGTTCAGAAGTATTCATCATATCTTTGGTAACATCATTAATTTGCGCCATAATAACCGTGATTTCTGAAGCCGTACGTTCTTTGGCAAACTTCGCTTCCTTCACACTCTTCTCAGCGAGCTGCTGTTTCTTCATCGCGGAACGCTGTTGCTGTTGTAATTTCTTGATTTCTTTATTAATTTTATCGAGCTCTGACTCCGCATGGGTCTGCATCGGTGGCACCGTCGTAAAGATAAGACCCATCATGATAAGCAATAACATCAGTTTCTTCTTCAAAAGACTTTCCCCTCCATGTTCTTTTCAGGTTCTTCTTCGATTATGAAACTAAAATAATAAATAAGAGTTCAAAATTCGACTTGTTAGCACCGAGAAGGTTGCGAGAACCCGAAGAAGGAGGAACGGAGTTTAGGAGAAACCTAAATGAGTACCGGACTTCAAGGGTGAACGCAAGATTCGATGCCGAACACTCTTCTCGATTCAACATCGTGATAATAAGGTGAATTTTGAACTACCATTCTAGACTCTTAAGAATTTGCGGATGGAGACGGTGGACCCCCAAACCCCGATCAAGACACCTAATCCGAGGATAACCCCACCTACCGATAACCATAGCTCTTGCAGCGGCATCAGCTTAATCAGCATAAGCCCAAGCTCCACCTGAGTGAGCTTCACTAGACGATAATAACCGGTGAATAGAATCCCAATCGTAACCGCGGAACCCAAAAATCCAATCAAGGCACCCTCAATAAAAAATGGCACACGGATAAAGTGGTTCGTTGCGCCCACCAGCTTCATGATACCGATCTCTCGACGACGTGCAATGATGGTCACTTTGATCGTATTCGAAATTAAGAACATCGACGTAATCGCAAGACCCGCCACGACGATGAGACCTGCATTCCGGATCGTGTCCGTCACGGCGAACATCTTCTCAACAGTACCTTCGCCATATTTGACTTTGGCAATGACTTTCTCGGTCGTCGTCTTCTTGAGCTCTTCAATTTTCTTCGCTACAGTCGGAATAGTCGTTGGCTCCAAGACATCGACAACCAGTGTATCTGGCAGCGGATTCGTATCCTCCGTATATCCGGATAACAGTTCCTTACCGTCTTCACCTAAATTTTCACGGAAGATCTTCATGCCCTCTTCCTTCGTGACAACCTCTACCTTGCTGACTTCACTCATGTTGCCGATTTCGGTATGTAGTTGCTCCCGCTGCTCTTTTGTCGTGTTCGGCTCCAAGTACACTTGGATTTGAACCTGACTCTCGACTTGTCCAGCGAGCGCGTTAATGTTCAATGATAAGACCAAGAATACACCTAATATAAATAGAGAAATGACGATCGAGCTAATGGAAGCAAAGGACATCCATCCATTGCGAATCACATTCTTCGCGCCTTCCCGCAAGTGTCGAAGTATTGTTCTAAATGTCATAGCCGTAATCTCCTCGCACTTGATCTCGCACGATTTGGCCGCCTTCGATCGCGATAACACGTTTACGAATCGTATTTACAATCTCTTTGTTATGCGTTGCCATAATAATCGTCGTTCCGCGGAAATTAATCTCTTCCAGCAGGTTCATAATGCCCCACGATGTCTCAGGGTCTAAATTCCCCGTCGGCTCATCCGCGACAATCACGGATGGATTATTCACGATCGCGCGAGCAATCGAGATCCGCTGCTGCTCACCACCTGAGAGCTGGGCCGGAAGGCTGTTCGCCTTACTTTTCAACCCGACCAAATCCAGCACTTCGCTCACGCGACGCTTAATCAGCTTGCGCGGGGCTTCAATCACTTCCATGGCAAACGCAATATTCTCGAATGCCGTCAAATTCGGCAATAATCTAAAATCTTGGAATACAACGCCGATGTTACGGCGTACATAAGGAATCTTACGCTGCTTCAGCCGGCCTACATTAAAACCGTTCACTGAAATTTGACCCTTTGTCGGAACTTCTTCTCTATAAATAAGCTTCATAAATGTCGATTTACCAGCACCAGACGGTCCTACCAGATACACAAATTCATTTCGGTCAATACGAACTGAAACCCCACGAAGGGCATGTGTTCCGTCCGCATACGTCTTCCATATATCCTGCATTTCAATCACAATATCACTCCCGGAACATAGTTAGCCCTTAATATATTCGACACATTACCCAAAATTCCTTTATTCCCAGGTGATTTCCAACAAGTTTCGAGTGTTTCATAAATCGTTCAGAATGAAAATCATCTTGAAAATCGAACTCGCATATACATGATACAAGGGTTGATTTTTCAAGATAAATTCAGAGGAGCGTTCAGCAAATGAGACGGATTCATATCGGATTCATCGTAGTAGCATTCATCGTATTGGTCGGTGTTGGCACGTGGGGTTGGCTGCACAGTTATGCATCACAATCCACATTGCCGAAGGGCGTAACACTCGCAAATTGGAACGTTGGCGACATGAAAATGAACGAAGTGATCGCAGCTTATCAGCAGCAGATTGAGCAGCTTAATGAAAAGAAAATCACACTAAGAATCGATGCACCGAAGGCTGTCGAACGGGTTATCACGATGAAGCAGCTCGGCGTTACGTTCGAGGAATCGGGATTATTACAAGAGATGAAGAAATTAACCGAAGGAAATCTGTGGGACCGCGTGCAATATCGCTACTCGATGCCCAAACAATGGAATCTCATCGTCAAGTGGGATGACACCGCCTTGATGAAGCAATATGATGCCGCTTGGGAGAAAAAATATATGGGACAGTCCGTGAATGCCGTACGGCTTATCAGCCCGCAAGATGTCGTCAGCTACATACCAGACCAGTCGGCTAATCGTATTGATTGGGAGCGAACCAAACAAGATATTGCGAAGCAAATTCCGCGTGAATTTATAAGCGAGACAGCGGCGAAACAAGTTGCTACGGTTCAATTCACACTCAAGGAGATGCCTGCCAAAATCACACTCGATGCACTTAAGGCAGAGGGTGTCGAGCGCAAAATCATGGAGTTCACAACAAGCTTCGCAACGAGCGCACAGGGTCGGGTGTACAATGTTACCGCCGCAGCCAAGACGCTGAACAATACCATTCTCAAACCAGGTGACGTATTCGATTATGGCAAAATCATTGCGGCAACAGAAAAGAAATTCGGTTTTCGTGAAGCCCCGGTTATTTTCAAAGGGAAGCTCATTCCCGGTATCGGGGGCGGGATCTGTCAAGTATCAAGTACCCTTTATAACGCTGCCATACGTACAGGGCTTCAAATTGTCGAACGGCGCAATCATTCTTTACCTGTAAGCTATTTGCCAATTGGGCAGGATGCGACTTTCTCCGAAGGCAATATTAACTTCCGCTTCAAGAACACGACAGGCAAAACCCTGCTTATTCGCGCAGAAGTTGTCAATAAAGAGCTGACCATCAAACTTTTCGGTACGATGGATAAAGATACGCGTTACGATATCAGCTCCAGTACGGTTAAAGTCCTTGAACCTCCGGTCAAATATGTCGTCGACAGCAGCCTGCCGGCCGGCGGACGTGAAGTCCTCTCCGAGGGCAAGCAAGGATATATTGTAGAAACTTACCGGACGCTGACGAAGAACGGGAAAGTGATCGAGAAGAAGCGCATTTCACGTGATACGTACCAGCCTCAGCCCATGCTCGTCGCGGTTAATAATGGCGAGGAAGTATCGAACTCCAAATCGAAGGATGACACAAAGGAAATTTTGGAGGACGGCGTTTCTTGAAAAAGCTAGTTCTTACCCGCGCAGATCGGTTATAATGAATACCGTGTTTTCGGGCGCCGTGCTAATGCCTCGGTGCCGTCGGATCAAACGAAACAACATCATCGCTCTTCATCGGGCGATGTGCGAAGGCAGGGTATGCAACATGCAGGAAATCATCATGAAAGATCGCCCTTTCGGCGCGCGCGCGGAAGCGAAAATACCTCGTGCGCCATGGACGGATGGAAGAACAAGCGCGGAAGCTGTCCCGAATACGGCGGCTGACGCGTTTTATTTTCGTGCGCTGGAGGAGCGAGGTATCACGTTAAATGAATCGCAAATTCAAGCCGTTCGGCATGGTGACGGACCGTTATTGACCATCGCAGGGGCCGGCTCTGGCAAGACATCCGTTCTGGTCAGCCGGACAGGCTATCTCATCGCGGTGCGCAAGGTGGCGCCTCGCAATATCTTACTCGTTACTTTCACGAGCAAAGCCGCAGCGGAGATGAAGTCGCGGATTGCACGGCTTCCAGGAATATCGCCTCGTGCAGCGAATGAGGTCCAAGCCCGGACCTTCCATGCCTTCTTCTTGATGATTCTGAAGCATCATGGATATACCCAGCGCTTATTAAGCGAGACCCGGTTCCAACAGATCGTCATGAAGCGCATCCTGCGTGAGCTCGGCTTGCACCAATCCTATGAGCCCGAGACTGTACTCGCCCTACTCTCTTCCTATAAGATGAAATGCGCCCTACTCGATGAGCTGCCGGAGCAATCTCTCGAAGAACGAGACTTAAAGGCAGCGATGCTCCGGTATGAGACCTGGAAGAAAGAGACCCATCAGATGGATTTCGATGATGTCCTCGTCTTCGCTCATCAACTGCTGCTTGAGAATACCTCACTCCTCGCCTCCTTGCAGCGGCGCTTCCAATATGTGATGGCCGATGAATTCCAGGATACGAATCATCTGCAATATGTGCTTCTGCGCATGATCGTTGCAGGCAACCGCAATTTGATGGTCGTCGGGGATGATGATCAGACGATCTATACGTTCAACGGCGCGGAGCATACGTTTATATTGAATTTCCATTTGGAATATCCAGAGACGAAGACAATCACGCTCGACATTAACTATCGGTCGAACGCGAATATTGTCGGGCTCGGCAACGCCGTCATCGTCCACAATAAAGAACGGAAAGTCAAAACCTTGAAGGTCAGCGGGGAACAGCATAAAGAATGGCGCGAAGACGACTTTAAGCCGCAGTATATGCGCCCAGGCGGCACCGATGAAGAAGCAGAGCTCATCGTGCGGCATATTCAGGAACAGATCGCATCCGAGCAATTCGACTATCGGGAGATTGCCATCCTCCATCGTACCGCGAGCAGCAGCCGCGCCATGTTCGAGCAGCTGGTCCTTAGCGAGATGCCGTTCGTGCAATACGGCGCGGGGCCTCTCTTCTATGATCAGTGGCTGGTGAAACCCGTCATGGACCATCTGCGGCTCGCTTTGAACCCGCGGGATATGGTCTCGCTCGAGAGCGCTGTCGCGGCGCTTTACGTCTCACGCGAAGTTGGCAGTGCATATATCCAGCGGCAGGATAAGCTGAAGCCGAAGAAATATCCGCTCATCCATCTGCAGGATTGGCCAGAGCTGAAGAGCTATCAGCGAGATGCCGTGAAAGAGCGTATTCGGTTGATCAAATCACTCAAAGCGATGAAACCGATCTTCGCGATTCAAGAAATTCGCCGTCAATTCTATGAGAAATACGTCGAAGTGCATGATGTGCATAAATGGACGCAGCATAAGGAGACACTGACGGAGACGTTAGATGAACTGGAATCCGCAGCCAAGCGATTCGATACGGTGGAAGCCTTTATCGCCTTCGTCGACGAGATGTCCACGAAGCATACGGAAATGACCGAGCTGATGCACAATAAAGATGCCGATGCCATCACGCTCATGACGATTCACCGCTCGAAGGGTCTTGAATTCCCATGCGTCTATCTCATCGGCGCATCCGAAGGAATTCTGCCGCACAGCTCTGCGCTGCAGGAAGCAGAAGAGCCGAAGGGCGACCCGAAGCGCGGTGAACGAGCGATACGGCGCATGAAGCTGCGGACTGAGCGGCGAGGTGAGGGCCGTGGCGGCGATGACGTCGAAGCCATGGCTGCTCGCAGCGAGATCGCAGCTGCGACAAGCGGAGCGGCAGGCGGCATGTCTACCGCCGCTGCCGCGCTAGAAGAAGAGCGACGTCTCGCGTACGTCGCTGTCACCCGGGCGCAGGAGGAGCTGTACATCAGCTCCCCCGCGCACTACCGCGGCAAAAAAGCGGACGTGTCCCGCTTTTTTGCCGCAGCCTTTGGCGGCGCCGTGCCGGAGCGCCGCCCAGCCGCCCCGCTCGCGCGCACAGCGACAGCGCGTGCGGACGGGGCCCGCACCGCCGCGGCTCCCGCAGGCGCGGCGGTGCGGCGCGTCCGTGCATGGCTGTGCACGGACGCGGGCTGCCCCGCGTGGATGCGTATGAATCCACGCGAGGCAGCAGACCCGGCAGCGGCGAGCAAGGCGTGCCCGCTGTGCAAGGGCCCCATGGCACCTGGAGAACGCCAGGTGCCTGCCCGAGACTAGCGTGGCCTAGGCAGGCCACCCTATCTTTTATCCTTTTTTCACGCATTAATCTTGATCAAATGAACTACTATTATTAGCCATCCTTCTTCAGGTGGTGCTCGCCTTCTATTTTTAGTACACTAGAAGTAGAGCATAACAGGATAGCGCATGACCCGGAAAGGAGCATCCTCTGATGGAATTATACCCCGCCCAATCAGACAACCAGGCGATGAAAATCCCGAGCAATCTGGATCACCTGATCTGTAAAATTGAACAATGGAACCAGGTTCCAACCTTGTACCAGCTGGCTCTCAAGGAGCTTGAGAATAAGATGAAGGTCATCGAAGCCGAATGGAAAATGCGTGATGGCTATTGTCCGATTGAACATACGAAGACGAGGATCAAATCCATCAACAGCGTTATTAAGAAGCTGGAGCGTAAAGGCATCAGCGTTACGATCGAGAACGCCATCACCCAAATCTACGACGTCGCAGGCATGCGAATCGTCTGTGCCTTCGTGAACGATATCTATATGATTCTAGATCACCTCAAGCAACGAGATGACTTGAGCATTATCGAGATTAAAGACTATATCGCGAATCCGAAGCCGAACGGTTATCAAAGTCTGCATGTCATCGTGCAGGTACCGCTTGTGTTATTCGAAGATACATGCTGGATTAGCGTCGAAATTCAGCTCCGCACCCTTGCGATGGATTTCTGGGCGAGTATGGAGCATATTATTTTCTATAAATATGAGAAGGAAGTACCGCCTCACGTGCTGCAAGAGCTCACGAAAGTAGCGCTCGCCGCCGACGATCTCGACAAGAAAATGTTCGCGCTCCGTAAGGAAGTGCAGTCTTACAGCGTGACCCAAATCGAAGCGGAAGAGTCCTCCAAATCGATGTCCGTTCGCGACCTACTTTTCGACACGAACGACGCATAGATCAAATGTGGTTCCCCATACTAACCCTTATAGAGAGGGGGGAGAACCGCAGATGGCTAAGCAACAAGGACATGCTCGTCAGAATACAACGACACGCACCAAAGACCGCAAGAGCGGCAAAGGCAAGAGCTAACATCCACTTATAGCCACAAACGGCCCGAGCCGACCTCTTCGACGAGGCGGTCCGAGCCGTTTTTCAATATCCCATAAGGATAAGACTTGGCATTCGTAATGTCCTGCGCTCGGCAGGTATGCAGTTGTCCCTTCTCATCGAGCCATGAAACGTCGCTCCCTGCTGTTTCTCCAATCCGAATGATCAGATAAATTTTTATATTTGCAAAAAGTCATGTATGAAACGCTATTCCCATGAGATAATACTCCTATTCTGCATTACTTCGTTCTTCAAATTCGCAACTTTTTCTCAAATTGAATTTTATTCTATTTACAATGTCATCAAAATCCATTAAGATTTGAGTGACAAAACGTCATGCATGAGGGCATCATAAACACTTAAACGCTTAATCAAGGAACACATGTGTTATTGAAGCAAATCTTTGACTTCAAAGAGGAGGAATATTGGATGAGTAACGTTAAGTTGCAGCATATGATCGATCACACCGTATTGAAAGCAGACACACGTAGACAGGAGATTATTACGCTATGTGAGGAAGCTAGAACATATAATTTCGCTTCGGTATGCGTCAATC
The DNA here is from genome assembly GCF_042676425.1 of Paenibacillus sp. GCM10027629. Taxonomy (NCBI): domain Bacteria; kingdom Bacillati; phylum Bacillota; class Bacilli; order Caryophanales; family Paenibacillaceae; genus Paenibacillus; species Paenibacillus sp. GCM10027629. The sequence goes on from NZ_JBHTGZ010000002.1 coordinate 77,689, forward strand.
CAACGTGGGTTGAACTTGCTGCGAAGGAACTTGAAGGATCCGACGTTAAGGTATGTACTGTCATTGGATTCCCACTTGGGGCGAATACACCCGAGACGAAAGCATTCGAAGTGCGTGATGCGATTAGCAAGGGCGCAGGAGAAGTGGATATGGTCATTAACATCGGGGCGCTGAAGGATCAGGACGATGCATTGGTCGAGCGTGATATTCGTGCGGTTGTTGAAGCCGCTGCAGGTAAAGCTCTCGTGAAGGTTATTATCGAAACTTGTCTGCTGACAGAAGAAGAGAAGGTTCGGGCGTGCGAAATTTCGGTGAAGGCCGGCGCAGATTTCGTCAAGACTTCGACAGGTTTCTCTACAGGAGGCGCGACGATTGAAGATGTGGCGTTAATGCGCAAGACGGTTGGGGAGCACGTTGGTGTGAAGGCTTCGGGCGGCGTACGCAGTCTAGAAGACATGAACAACATGGTGAAGGCTGGAGCCAATCGGATCGGGACAAGCTCTGGTGTCAAAATTCTTCGTGGCGAGCAATCCACGTCCTACTAAACGCCAAACATACAAAAAGCGGCTGAATCGCATTCAGCCGCTTTTGTTATATTTTCGATTCCCCCGCCGATTATGGCAGAATTTCTTCCGTGAAGTAATCTAAGATCATGCAGCCAGCCCCTTGCGCCACACTATTGTAGTCCGTTGTCGCCTTCGTAATCTCGATATGGCTGTTCGGATACTGCGCCATTCTCTTCAGGGCTGCTTCAGACGCCACTTCGTAGAAGAGCGATTTCGGGACAAGTGTTCCCCCGCAGACCACAACATCTGGATGCAAGAGGAAGATGAGGTTCGAGAGACCGATACCGAAATAATACGCTGCTTCTTTGATGACTTCCTGGCATAGTGGATCTTCTTGTTCCAATGCATCAAGAATGTGGTGAAAGTCGATCTCCTCCACATCGTTGACCTGCTCTTGAAGAGAGGAGTATTTCCCCCGTTTCATCTGACGAATGACTTCATCCCGAATAGCCGGCAGGCTGCTATAAGCTTGCAGACAACCATAGGAACCGCAGGAGCAGCGCTGTCCATGCATATCAACAATGATATGACCGAAAGCATCCTCCATGCCATGCTTATGATTCACCATCCGGCCATTCTGTATAACGCCGCAGCGAATGCCCATATCGCTCGAGACGAACACGAGACTGTCCCTATCCTTCCAGTGATTCTTCCGGTACTCTCCTAGAGCCGCCAGATTGGTCCCATTATCGAGCAGCACAAGCGTGTTATTCTGCTTCGTCAAATATTCTACAATATTCAGATCCCACCCCTCGGCCTTGAACGGATGATGGTGGATCGCTCCCCGCTCAGGGTCGATCGGATCCAGAACCCCTACACCAATGCCTAGAAGCTTCTCTCTACGAATATGATGTTCCGCAAGCAGTTGATCAATGCAGCCGGTTACGTAATTGAGCGTATATTCACCCGTACATTGTTCGTTCATCTTGAGCTTCTTCGACCCTAGAATATCGAGACTCAAATCTAGTAGCAGCACGGTTGTATATAAGTTGGTCACCTCAACGCCGATCAAATAATGAGCATTCGGATTGATCTCATACATGAGCGGCTTTCGACCCCCGCTCGACTCGCCGAGTCCGCTATCCTGTACAAGCCCTACTTGCGCCAGCTCGTCGAGCAGACGTGCACATGTCGTGTGCTTGTAACCTGTCATTTCCGACAGAATATTAATCCTTACCGCACCTAGCTTACGGATCAGGCTATATAGAAGTTTTAAGCTTTTCATCTTTGGCGATGTCACGCCAACGAATTCCGTTATCATAATGCCCTCCAGAACAGTTCATTTTATCGGCTATGCACCTCATTATACAACAAAACCACGCTGAATAATGGCTAGGAACCACCCCTTTTATCATTTTATGGTTTTTCTCTCCAAAACAACTCTTTCTTTTTCTATATTTTTGAATAAAGAAACTCATATAGAACAATTTTATGAACTTTGTATCGATATTTTAATATATCTTTTAATCAAATTGGTTTTTAATCATTTACTTTCGGGAGAAGATACTATACACTTGAACCATACAAACCGAATAGCCATCAAGGAGGAATGATTCATGCATAACATGAACCAAATTAACGAAGCACGCGATTTCATACTCAACCAGATGGATTATCGTCCAACGATCGGTATGATTCTAGGGTCCGGCTTAGGCACACTTGCTGACGAGATTGAAAACCCTTTCAAAATCCCATATAGCCAAATCCCATACTTTGCAAAGTCCGGTGCTGTAGGCCATGCGAATGAATTGGTCATCGGACAGCTTCAAGGCAAGACCGTTGTAGCGATGAAAGGCCGCTTCCACTACTACGAAGGTTTTACGCTCGATGAGGTGACATTCCCGGTTCGTGTCATGAAAGCATTAGGTGTGGAGAATATTCTCATCACCAATGCATGCGGAGCAGTTAATACGTCATTTAAGCCTGGCGATTTGATGCTCATTACCGATCACATTAATCTCGTGGGCACCAATCCGTTAATTGGACCGAATAATGATGCGCTCGGTACACGTTTCCCTGACGTCTCTCAAGTCTACAACCGTGAATTGCGTGCGCTTGCCGTAGAGGTAGCGAAGGAACAAGACATGAGCCTGCAAGAAGGTGTCTATGCTTGGTGGAGCGGTCCTGCGTATGAGACGCCTGCTGAAATTCGTATGATTCGTACGCTTGGCGCCGATGCCGTCGGGATGTCAACGGTTCCTGAAGCAGTCGTTGCGGTGCATGGCAATATGAAGGTGCTCGGTATTTCCTGCTTAACGAATATGGCTTGCGGGATTCTCGATCAACCTTTGAATCATGAAGAAGTGATCGAAGTCGCAAGCCAAGTAAGAGCGAAATTCGTGGAACTCGTCAAAGGCATTTTGCGCAAAATGAAGTAAAGAGGCGACACCCCTTCAATATATATCGACTTCACTAGCTCAGGTAACCGAGTAGCTATATTTATCACCCAAGCAAAAAAGACCCTGAACCGCCAAGTTCACAGGGTCTTTTTTGTTATTTTAAAAAGCCATTATTTGTGCCTATTCTTCTACGCTTTCGTCGAACCCGTATCATCAAGGTATTGTTCCAACGTCACGCCTGCAGCCGCAATTTCCTTCGCCAGATCTACGCCGACATAACGAATATGCCAAGGCTCATAGACATAGCCGGTAACATCCTCTTTCCCTTCGAGATAACGAATAATGAATCCGTACTCCGCAGCATGCTCTGCAAGCCACTTGCCTTCGGTCGTATCCCCGAACATCTGCTCAAGGCCAAAGCTTGCACTCTCACTAGATACATCCATCGCAAGACCTGTCTGATGTTCACTTTTCCCAGGAACCGCGCTTACCTTCTCTGCGTATTCACGACCGTTTCTTTTCACATTGCTGTTAAACACAGTCACTTGGCGTTTATACGAGCGGTACCCCGATACGGCAAACAGATGAATCCCATCCTGCTTCCCGTCTTCGAACAGCTTCTCCAGCGCTTCAGCGGCTTCTTTGCGCATCAGACGCTTCTCTACTTTCTCATTAAAAGAAAACTTCACATTCGGCTCCACCAAGTCAGGCGGTTCATAGCCATCGGGCAAGGATCGTTGTTTGTTCACAACGACTGCCATGGATTCCGGATTCGTCACTACTTCTTTATCCCCCTGCTGGGTAACTGTCCTGCTAAGCGCATACTCACTAGCAAGCGTTGATTGGTTCTTATCTCCGTCAGGTTTCTCCTGCTGTTCTCCCGTATTCCCCTGCTGCTCCTCTGCCGACGTCTCAGAATCGGCATGTACCGATTGAACGATTTCTGTCGATTTACAAGCAGTCAAGCCGACACATAGCGCGAGTAACATCGACATCAGCACCCGTTTCTTGACTTTGTTCATCACAGTCTCTCCCTACTCTTCACATGTTGATAGCTCTTTTAAGTATAATCGAGTGGAAAATAGGGGTCAACATCCGACAAATTCTATCAAGAATGTAAAAATGTCCATTCGACGAAAACTTGCATTGACAGCATTACCCAGGCAGGCCTACAATACAGTTTATTATATTGCTAAGGTAGGCGAACCCTTTGGATTCTAAGGCTCCACGCCTGAATCAAGAAGGGTTCTTCCAGCACTCGGAACGTATCGTCTCCCTCGTCCTTCAGAGGATGTACAGCATGGAAGAAAGGTGTGATCCGCAGGGTGACAAATGCAAAGAGCGCGACTGCTGCGCAGACGGTATTCCCGATTATATTCGCGGTATGCTTCGTCCATTTATTGAATGATACCGTCCAGGCGGTCATTCCTTCGATTTACCCGATCCTAAAAGTATCGCTAGATCTCAGCTATACCCAGATCGGTCTCATCGGATTTGCACTAAGCGGCACGGCGTCGGTCCTTCAACCCATCATTGGCTTGTACACCGACCGCAGACCAATGCCATACCTGCTTCCGATCGGCGTCGTATTTACACTTGCTGGTGTCATCAGCGTCGCATTCGCGTCCCATTTCTTGATGGTCATGCTCGCCGTTATTCTCATCGGAATCGGCTCTGCGATTTTCCATCCGGAATCCTCAAGGGTTGCATTCCTAGCTGCCGGCCCACGCAAAGGCATGGCGCAGTCCATTTTCCAATTTGGCGGGAACGCCGGGCAAGCCCTTGCACCGATTATGACGATCCTGATCTTCGCCAAAGTCGGTCAATTCGGAGCCATTTGGTTCTCTTTTGCCTCGATTATCGCGATTGTCGTCCAATTCTTCGTCGGCAGATGGTATGCAGGATATCTACATACGGCACAGCTTGAGCGCAAACAAAATGCGAAAGTCATCAAGGCGAACCCACTCAATCGGAACGCAACGGCATTTGCGATCTTCATCTTAATGCTCTTATTGTTCTCAAAGAACGTCTATACGGCGGCGATCACGAATTACTACTCGTTCTATTTAATGGAACATTTCCATGTGAGCCTGCAAATGGCGCAGATTGTGTTGTTCGTCTTCTTGATTTCGAATGTCATCGGGCTTCTCATCGGTGGGGCACTGACGGATCGATTCGGACGGAGGAATATTATCTGGTTCTCCATTCTCGGCACAGCACCTTTCTCCCTTGCGCTGCCTTACGCGAATTTCACGGTATCGATCATCTTGCTCATTCTCGTCGGATTGATCTTATCCTCCGCGTTCTCGATTATTGTTGTCTACGCGCATGAGCTGCTGCCAGGCAAGGTCGGTCTCGTGTCGGGCATTTTCTTCGGCATCTCGTTCGGACTTGGCGGGATTGGCACGGCGTTTCTGGGAAATCTAGCGGATACGGCAGGAATCCCGTACATCATGCAGCTTACTTCCTATCTGCCGCTGCTCGGTCTCTTAACCGTCTTCTTACCAACCGACCAGAAGCTGAGCCAGCCCTAAATCAGAACTCGTAATTCATAGAAACAACGCTTACAATAGTTGAATAGAAGACTCTAAGATTCAGAAAGAAGGGATTCACCGTGCAGAACGATTCCGCCGTCAAGACGGTATCCATGGAAGATATCATCTTGGCGCATCACATGCTGAAAAATGTCATCACACGGACACCGCTGCAGCATGATGCCAAATTATCCGAAAAGTATGGTTGTAACGTCTATATCAAACGCGAGGACCTTCAAATTGTCCGTTCGTTCAAATTACGTGGTGCTTATAATCTCATTCGGAACTTGTCCGAGTTAGAGCTCCAGCAAGGCATCGTCTGCGCCAGTGCAGGCAACCATGCGCAAGGTGTCGCATTCTCATGTAATGCGCTGCAAATTCAGGGCAAGATCTTCATGCCAAGCACGACGCCAAGGCAGAAAATTACGCAAGTGAAGCGATTCGGAGGTTCTTACGTTGAGGTCATTCTAACGGGAGATACCTATGATGATGCTTATGACGCGGCGATGAAGACTTGTGAGGAGCATGGCATGAAATTCGTGCATCCTTTTGATGATCCGAAGATTATTGCGGGCAACGGGACGGTAGGCATGGAGATTTTCGAGAAATTGGATACGCCAGCCGACTACGTCTTCGTTACCATTGGGGGCGGCGGACTCGCTGCTGGGGTCGGTACGTATGTGAAAGCCGTCAGTCCATCGACCAAAATGATCGGCGTCGAACCGCTTGGGGCTGCTTCCATGCAGGAATCGCTAAGACTGGGCGAAGTTGTGCCTTTAGACAATATCGATAAATTCGTAGATGGCGCTGCGGTCAAACGTGTCGGCAATCTCACCTTTGATATATGTAAAGATCTGATCGATGACATCGTTCTGGTCCCTGAAGGTAAAGCTTGTACGACTATTCTCGATCTTTATAACGAAAACGCCATCGTCGTCGAACCGGCAGGATCACTGCCGATCGCAGCACTCGACTACTACCGAGACGAAATTCGCGGGAAAACGGTCGTCTGTGTAATCAGCGGCGGTAACAATGATATCGACCGGATGCAGGAAATTAAAGAACGCTCGTTAATTTTCGAAGGCTTGAAGCATTATTTCGTCCTTAATTTCCCGCAGCGGGCTGGTGCATTACGTGAATTCCTCGATGATGTATTAGGTCCGAATGATGATATTACGCGATTCGAATACACGAAGAAAAATGATAAGAACAACGGTCCCGCACTCGTCGGCATCGAGCTGAAGCATCGCGAGGATTATGACGCTTTAATCGCCAACATGAAGAAGAAGGGTATTACCTATAACGAAATTAACAATGATCCGGTTTTGTTCAATCTATTGATTTGATCCATTCGCACGCGTGTGTCGTAGCGGATAAGCATAGAAGAAGATCAGTCCAATCAGCAGCGCTAGAATCGGGATTCCGCTAAGCATCCAGCGGATCCCGGCGGCAACGCTGTCCGGCTGTACCGCACTCGCAGCACTGTAACCGCTCCGCTCCAAGACGAACCCCATCACGACCGCTTGCAAGGACACGCCCCACCGCACAATAAACCCATTCATCCCGTAATACATCCCTTCCCGACGTTCACCCGTACGACGTTCATCTTCATCAATGACCTCGGCCAGCATCACATCGAGCAAGACCATGACACCTGCGAGAACCGCACCGAATCCCGCTGCCGTAGCAATCGCACCCGGTATACTTCCAACCCACATAAATGGAAGAAGCGCAGCAATGAGCAATACGGTTGTCGCAAGGGCAATGAATCGCGTTCCCCACTTCGCAATGCCACGACTCCAAGGATAGATCAAGATCATGGCCACCGCGAAAATCGTACCGAGCATGATCGTATTCATCGTATCCGCTTCATGCAGCACATATTTGGTGAAGAACGGAATGGCTGCGGGCAACAGCGCGAAGCAGAACTGCACGCAGAAGCTACCGAGGACGTAACGGACGAACGCTTTATTCGTCGCCGTGTAGCGAATCGCTTGACCAACCGAGAACGTAACGACTTTTACATCAGGGCGCTCCTTCGAACCAAGCCAGGAGATAAAGAAGAAGACGGCGACGATCACGCCGAACATAATGCCCATACTCGCCCATCCCATCTGGGTGTAGAGAAGCGGCGGGATGGCAACTCCGACGACCATACCAATAATGCCGAAGAACTGGCGCCATGAAGACGCGGTCGCACGTTCACGAAGCGAAGTGAACATTTCCGGGAACAATGCTGTCCAGTTTAAGACGAGCATGACGGATACCATATCGTAGAGCATCACGATGATCAAGAAATACCAGAAGAGCGCTGCACCCTCTACGAACGGTGTCCAGATGAGAGTAAACAGGAGCGCAACGGGTACGATCCCGGCGAGGATATAGGGTTTTCTGCGTCCCCATCGTGATGAGGTGCGATCGGATAGATGCCCGAAAATCGGGTTCATTACGGCACATACAATGCCATGGAAGACCATTGCGATACTAATGAGCGCAGGTCGTACACCGAGATGATCCACATAATAGAAAACGGCGTATGTCGCGAACATTTGCGCAATCAGATTAACAGGAAAATTACCACTGCAATAGGCGAGAATAGGACGAATCGAGAGCCGATTTGTGTGCATAAGCACCTCTCCTTTACGAATTGCGCTGTGATACCATCAGGTCACGCCACGAGATCAGACGAATACCCGCTTCCTGGATCGTCTTCTGAATCAAGGCGTCGCGGAACAGCTTTGCCTCCATCCCTCGTTTCTGCGCATAGGGCATGATCGCCTCAAGCTCATCGGTCACGAAGGCTGGATGAATGATGATCTCCGTTAAGCCCGGCCGAATGTTTCGGAGCAGGTCCGCCATTTGCAGCCTGACATTCATGTACGTATCCCCTTCTTGCACCGCATAAGGTAATGACACGAGATCATCGATCATTTGGACGCCCCGCTCCTCCGCGAGTTGAATCCGAGCTGTCGCCATCGGCAGCAATGCCTCCGGGAACGACGCATCCTCGATCATTCGGCAGGGAAGTCGCAGCGGTAGACCGTAGTGAGTACAGGCCTCAATGACCGTTTCCAGAAAATCACGTCCTGTCGCTAGCCCATACAAGCTGCCCATATGAATATCCAGATGCGTTGGCTGAATACCTAATGCGATTGCATGTTCAATCTGGGCGTATATCTCGCGATGCACTTCCTCTCTATTCGCTTGTTTCTCAAATGTCTCGCAGTCTTTCGGGAAGAACAATCCTTCATCGAGCAGGGAAGTTACCGTATCCCGCCCAGAGACCGGCCCCCACCGATACCCCTCCCATTCACTCGTGAACGTGAGATGCACCCCGATATCGAGCTGCGGGTTATTTTTGCAGAATGCCGCCGCTTGCTTTGCCCATGGGCAGGGGATCATCACGGTCGCCGAGGAGATATCTCCCGCCAGCAGCAGTTTCTCAATGGCCGCATTTGCTGAACGACACATGCCAAAATCATCCGCATTGACGATCAACAGCTTCTCCTCCGCACCATATCCTAATTTCTCCGATTGCAAGGCCATGGCTGTCCCTCCTTCACGTTCCCCGTTATTTTCTTACTAACCAATTTATGTGGAAACGTGTACAGATTATGCTCGGCGTTGAACAAGTTACTTCAGCTATGCCGCTATCTTCTTACACGTACACCCCCACCCTACTAACCCTCAACTTCAACCCGCTCAACACACGCCCTATATTGGATTTCTGCACTAACTTTAGCCTAAAGTGCCTCACCTCGCGCCCTATCATGGATTTCTGCATTAACTTGTGGGAGATCTGACGTAATCGAGGCATTGTGAGCCTCCTATCGTGCGACAATCCATGATAGACAGCAAAATGGTCCAAATTCGCCTGCTATCCTACATAAAATCCAGTATAGAGCACTCACATCTCCCTCTTATCCCTTGGTTCACGCGCAATTGTGCAAATCCCCCTCGCACAGCGCATGCTCCCACTCCAAATTACACTCGCTCGACGTTCTAACAACAACCAAAAACACCCCCATGGTTTCCATGAAGGTGTAATTCGTTAGCTCATCGGCGGCGCCGTCGTGGACAGGAACCCTGCAACGATGAAAATGATCATCGCGATGCACAATTCCGCACGAATACTAAATTTCCAGAGGGTTAGCATACGACCCTCAGTCTCACCAGCCTGACGCTGAAGATACGGCAGGACTACCAGCCGTTGTACCCCTGCGAGAAGCATAGCCAAGATAAAGAGGATAATCTTCCATACTAACGTCTGCCCATAATCAGAATGGAACAGCGCATTCCAAGAGGTGACCCGAATGAGCGTTAAGAGGAGGCCCGTAATCGCCACCGTCGCAATGAGTGGCAATGCGACATTGGAGAACCGCCGTACCACGTGATGGATTTTCTCCAGATCCACGCGATCCTTCGGCAGCCGCCAAGTCATGACGCCCAGTGCTACTAATCCCCCGAACCAGACAACAGCCATTGCGAGATGGAGCAGATCAAACGAAACCGTGACGAGGCGGATCGATTCGTCCGCCCAAGAATGCCCCGTGAACGGGAACGTGTTCGCAACAGCCGCTAGGAGAATGCCTTGCACCCCGATTCGCACAGCCGCAGCACTTCTCGACAACACGATCGAACCAACAATCAGCCCAGCGAGCAGAATCGGACGCACCCAGACTACCGTTCCAACCAGCGTAGAGCGAAGCAGCACGCCTGTATTACGCCACGCTTCGGCATCTAATGTTCCACTTGTGTTCAGTTGTATCGCCAGCTGTAGCAAATGACTGATCCCCGTCACGAGGAACAGGATGATCCCAACGAGATAAACGATCCGCTCCGTCTTGGCCGAGAATATACGATGCACAAGACCATCAGCAGGCACCTCATCCTTACGCAGCAAGAAGGATCGGACATACCACAATCCCCCAATGGCCGCCATAACGAACAGTTCTATCACGCGGAGCAGCTTATTCCAATCGATGGTGATGCCGCTAGCACCCATGCCTTCCATATCCTCCATGTCCATCCCATCCATAGAATGCGAATGATCCATCCCGGACATATCAGAGTCAGAGTTGTCCTGCAATACGGGCGTACTCCCGGAATCCGCACTTCCTTTTACATCAGTAGAAGCTTCGATTACTGGCACCTCATCCTTCGATAGCTCGCCGCCCTGCCCCGCAGAGGAAGCACCACCCGTCGTTCCATCTGTTGTACCCGCCTGAGATGAGGTCGCCGAACCGGAATTGGATGCTCCAGTTTCTACCGCAACAGCCTCTTTAGCCGTATTCGACTTCGCCTTATCTTTCACTTGACCCGCTGTGTCAGCCTGATCACTGGATCCCCCCGCATCTTTTCCCGTAATCGGTTTAGATGCAGCACCTTGATCCTTCGGCTTCGAAGCCGCTGCATCTACCGATTTATCGGAAGTTCCCTTATTACTTGCAGTCGGTTGCTTCGCCTTCTTGTCCTTGGATTGCGATGTATCCGTTGAAGGCTTCACTGCAGCCCCCGTACCCGTGCTGGATTTTCCCGTATCCGTCGTATCCCCATCGAGTGAGATGGTGTCATGCGGACGAATGGTCTCCAGCTTCGCTCCTACAGCAAAACGGAACGATCCTTCTGTCACATGTGTATCCACAGAGAGCACTTGCCATTTGACCTTATACACCCCATCTGCGAGATCCGATGAAGGCGTTAAGATCAGGACATTATCATTCTCGGTCGACAGCTTCACAGACACAGAGTCGCCCGATTCCGTCCAGAGCGTCGCCGTACTCAAATCGCCATTAATATTTTCCGTATACGTGATACGGATCTCTCGCGGCGCACTAGACAACTCGGATTCCGCTGCCGGGCTCGAACGTTGAATCTGTGCGTGTGCGTCGACTCCTTGCGGGAACAAGACGAAGAGGACCATCACACACACGAGCCATCCGATATGGAATTTCTTCATGTCATTCCTCACCACCATAACTGCGAAAGAGCCGCCAAGATTCAGACGGCCCCTCCCCTATCTTTTATTTCGTGTAGATTAATACCGCGGCACGCAATTCACCCACCGCATTCAATACTTCGACCTTCGCACCAGAAGCTTCCGCAGCTGCGCGAAGTCCGACGGAACCTGTACCTTTATAGTCTGCCTGAAGTTGCTCGCGAACAAACGCTGCATCCACCATCGTTACGCCATTTTTCACCGTGATACCTTGTGCATCTACGACTTTGCCGTTCACATAGACACTAGGCACGCCGCTTGCTTTGCCTGGAACCGCAGTCGCTCCATTCTGCACGATGAACGTCATCGTCGCTTCATAATTCACGCTGCTGTATTGACCTTCCACCTTCTCATCTGTCGATGGCTTGGCACGTACTAAATAATAGTCGGCAGCACCCGTCTTGAACGTGATCATTCCGTTGCTATCGGACTTTAGCTTCTGCGAATCGGAAGTGCTGCGCTGAATAATGGAGACATCCGTGTTCGCGAGCGGTTTGTCCTTCAAGAACAATTGGATTTGAACCTCTTGGTTCGGCTTCACCGAAGCCGGGTTGAATGCAGGTACCAGCTCTGCACGGTCTGGCGTTACATGCGCCTGAAATCCTTTCAAGCTCTGAACCCGCTGAGCGAGTGGAATATCCGCAACCGCTACGAATGACTTCGCGCTCCGAAGGGTACGGCTGGACACTTCACCATTTTTGAATAGGCTATCTCCTTCCGCCGAAATAATGTATGCACCCGGTGCGGATGCAGAGAACTTCGTAATATAGTCGTTGTTGATCCCAGCATTTGCGTCTTCTTTTTCCTCACCCGTATAGAAGATCGTGGATGTAATGTCTGCTTTCTTGCCCGCAGGTGTTGTTACATATACCTTCGTGGTATCGGTGCTCCATTTGCCCGCAACTCGGTAGCTGGCATGTTCATTCGTATGATTGCCGAGCATCAAATCCACATAGCTGACTTCTCCGGCTGCAACCACAGGTGCGTTCGTCTGCGACCAACCATCATGCGCCGAGACAGGCACCGCAGCAGCTGCAAGTAATAGGGTAGACATAGCAAGTACCGCTAATTTCTTTTTCATCATTTAGCCTCCAAATCTATTCAATCCAATATGTATTTCTTGTATAGATTTGAGCATATAGCAATTCGAATATGATGAATATCACCCGATCGGGCTATTATTGTTACCGAGTTGTGACATGACCCCGAAAACATAGAACGAGAGCGCCCCCCTATCTAGGAAGACGCTCCATCATTTGATTATGGCTGGGAATATTTCATATAATAACATGTATCTATACCATCAAGGAGCTGAACACATCATGGGTTTTACGGGTATTACCGATTTCATCGACGAACTCAAAACAGCAATTAACAGCATTAAGGACACAACGACGAATTCCATTAACGGGATTAATCAACAAATCGCGACGATCAGTGATCATATCCATACGATGAACATTCTCCTTATGATTCTCATCGGCGTAAGCGTGCTGCGACTTGGATTCAGCATTTACAGCTTCGTGAGAAGAAACAAGTAACCGTCTCTTATGCTTGTGGTTTCAGTCCCTTCTCCATCGAAGATACGGCTGCGACTTTCCCCCGGAACATCATGTAACAAATACACCCTCCGATAACAATAAACAATCCCCCGCAAGCAACCAGCAGACGAAGCGGCAGCAGTGCATACAACCAGCCCGTCGATACGAGCGCAATGGTCATAAGCCCGATCAACGTCGTCTGGAATGTCATGTTCACACGCCCCTGGTAGGCGTAATCGACTTTAGTCTGCATTAAGGTCGCCATCCCGATATTCAGCGCAATCTGCCCCAGACTGAACACGACCAGCGCCCCTGCCGTTGCCATCAGGCTCGGATACGCCACCATCGACCCTAGGCCTATGCCCATCACGATCATACCGTAGGAGACGAATTTATCGAATGGCAGCTTGATCCGTTGAACAAGCAAGGTACAAACGAGCATACTGATCCCTTGCACGGATACAAGCACCGCCATCATCGTCTCGGGCAGCCCCAGAAAATCCGTCACGACGAAAATTTCCAACACATCAATCATCCCCGCGCCAAAACCAACGAACACCGCGCCGAACAAAATTGGACGAACCGTTGCATGGCGGAACGCGTAGCGCATGCCATTAGTTAAGTCCTCCCACACGGAACGCAAACCCTGCTTCGCCTCGGTCCCTGGACACTCCTCCGGGGGGGCCGTACGAATCGTCGACGTTACACCTGCACTCAGCATGAATAAGGTAAACACGAGCAGGAACACCCATCCCGGACCTAAGAACATATAGAGCGATGTCCCAATCGCGGGGCCGAGCATGAGCATAACGCTGAAGGATAATTGCCGAAGGCTTGCTGCCGTCTTCCGATCCTCTTCTGGCACGAACTGCATCGTGAATGAGCTACCCGGTGCGCGGAAGAACAAGGTACAGATCGAAGAGAGGAACGCCGCCACATAGAGCAGCCAGATTGCATGCACCATATAGGCCAGAGCGAATACGCCCATCATCAAGGCACGACACATATTGGCCCAGACGATCGTCTTCTTCCGATTCCAGCGATCCGCCATCACACCAACGATCGGACCCAGCACGAAAATCGGTACATATTCCGCGAACATCGTCCAAGATAATGCAATCGGTGAATTATTCGATAAATTCAAAACAAGGTACATAACCGCCATATTCCGTATCCAGTCTCCAAGCTCCGAGAACCAAGTTCCGAACCAGTAGCGACGAAATAATGGGTTCCCCCGCAGGAATTGAAGCATCGCAGCACCGCCTTTTAAGATTTAGATTGAATAAAAGCCGATAAGAACAGTCGAGAGTTCATCGTTTCTGGTCCTTCCGGGTCTTCCAGTGAACTCCACTTCTCCATGAATTGTCTTAGCTCCGCGATCATCTGTTTATGCTTCTCCTCCGTCAGGCGCAGCGTGCTTGCGGACATGAACGTTCCATGCTCGCCTTCCGATTTCTTGCTCTTCTTCCGTTCATCCTTGCGCTCGATCGCCTCCAAGAATTCTTCTTGATAATCGCGAAAATATGACTTCGAGATCAGATACTCGCCTGATTTCTCTCCTTCATCTCGCGTCTCGTCATCTATCAGTCGAATGTGAATTTGCTTCGCGACAGGCAAGTAATACTTCTCGATTACGCCGCCCTTCTCTTTCGTCTCGGTTAAGACAAGCAGCCCCACCTTCGCGAGCTCGCGTACATGATAATGTACCTTCGATGCGGGAAGCCCCATCTGATCGGCAATCTGCTTCGACGTCTTTGCTACTTCATCATCGAAGAGCGAGAAAATTTTGATCCGTAGCTTGTTGGAGAAGACTTTGGCCTGCACATAAGAAGTTATTTCGTAGACGTCATGGTTGTTTGGTTGATCCATTGTATTTCACCTCGTTAAGCGATTGTTAGGTTTAATTTTTTTGTTTGATCAAACTTTTTTGATCGGTCAAGAAAGATTGTATGACGGTATCCATTAATTGTCAACTAATTTATGGAAATTTTTTATATTTGGACTTATGAAGAGGCAAAAAGCGCCCCCCCCGCTTGCAGGAAGACGCCTTTTAGACAAATATATATACGAAACAATAGATCACCGTAATGAGATGAATGGACTAACATACCGATAGAAAATAAAGAAGAGGCCAAATTGAATGATATAAAATTCAAATTTACAATTTATTCAAATCTATTGCAATGACCTATCCATAGCCAACAAGCCAGTCCCTGTCTTAATGCAATCGATTACGATGAGTAAATGAGTCCATGCATTTGTAACATAACTGAAATATACCTTTCATGTAGCCTTAATGTTCATCGGTTACTATAGCTACATGACCCCCTTTTAATAAATATAGACTTAAGCCCTGCAGCGATGCTGTAGGGCTCCTTTTTTGTCTCTCATGCGGTAATAATAGCGACTTTTTTGTTATAGCGATCCATACAAGCGAAATGAATCAGCAGCGCAACTCTATATACCTATGCTGGATTTGATCCATTATAAAAGCCCGGTTTTAACCTCTATGACCCACTATAGTGAATATTTACATCAACTTTGAGCATGTTGCTCACAAACGAAGCATTTTCAGCCCTCTATCCTGCATCAATCCATGATAACGTACATAACCACGACAAAATGCCCTCCACATTACAAAAATCCAACATAGAGGGCCATTACTTACGTATATTCTAGAAAAGGCCCGCGGCCCCTTCATCAAGGACGCCGCAGGCGTAATATCTATACTGTAATCACCAACTGACCGCCCTCAGCGCGATCGGCCACCTGCATGTGCAGCTCCCGTTTCACTTCATCCCAAGCCCAGCCCGCTTGACCCGCAGCAATCGCATCAAGCGACAACTGCGCCAATCCTGCAACGGCCTTCGGAACGAAGCTCGTCTGATGCAGTGTAAAGCCTAGTTGATCGCGATTCGCCTTGAACACGCCCGGACTGCTGTACGACCAACTTACCGTAACCGACTCGCTGCCACCCGCAACTTGTACAGCCAGCTCCGAGCGAGCCCCTTGTTGATAGGCAAAGCTTACCCCGTCATCTTCATAGAGCTTATACGCTGCCGCAAAATCCGCCGAAGCCACCGCCCCATACACGTGGAACGTCACTTGCTCATTCGCCGTATCATCCGCACTCTGCTTGAGCAGCCCTTCCGCGATGATCGATCCCGCCTTCACGTACATCGGCATGATCTCGAGCGGCGCGTGTGCTAGGATATGGCGTCCACCTGCATGCGCTTCGCCTGTCCAATAATCAATCCAAGTGCCCTCTGGCAAATAGACTGCACGATGTGTTGTATCTGGACGGTATACCGGAGCGATCAACAGATCCTCACCGATCAAGAACTGATCGCTGAGATTCGTCACATTCGGATCATTCGGGTATTCGAGCAGCAATGGACGCATTACCGGCAGCCCATTCACCGCAGCATCGTGGAACAAATTATACAGATGCGGCATGAAGCGGTAGCGCAGCCCAATATATTCGCGCAGTATCGCTTCCGTCTTCTCGCCGAATGACCATGGCTCTTGACGAACCGTGCCAATCGCCGAGTGATTCCGGCAATACGGGAAGAACGCACCCATCTGCGTCCAACGAATGAGCAATTCGCTCGAAGTATCATGCGCGAAGCCGCCAATATCAGGGCCCGCGAACGGAATACCGGACAAGCCCATATTCATCACCATCGGCATTGCCATCGCCATATGCTCCCAGAAGCTGCGGTTATCGCCTGTCCATACGGCAGCATAACGCTGAATGCCTGCATAACCCGCACGTGTTAACACGAATGGACGCTGTCCATCAAGCTGTTCGCACAAGCCTTCATACGTTGCTTTGGACATCAACATCCCGTAGATGTTGTGCAGCTCTTCATGCGTTAACGGTTTGCCGTTGTTACCATGCATGGCATCGAGGTCCATCGTCTTGCTCTCATTGAAGATCGCTGGCTCGTTCATATCATTCCAAATGCCTTGAATGCCAAGGTCCGTATAGTACTTATGCTTGTCTCCCCACCATGCAGCGGTCCGATCTTCCGTAAAATCAGGGAAGGCACTCGTTCCCGGCCATACTTCACCGAAATAGATATCTCCTTCCATCTTCTTCACGAAATGATTCTCTCTGACGCCTTCTTGATAAATCTTATACTTCGCATCCTTCTTCACGCCCGGATCGACGATCGGCACTATGCGAATGCCCATGGAGCGCAGCTCCTCCATCATCCCCTTCGGATCAGGGAATCGTACCGGGTCGAATGTGAACACCCGATACTCGTCCATATAGTGAATATCCAGATAGATGACATCACATGGAATTTGCTTCGCGCGGAATGTCTGCGCTAGCTCCAGCACTTCCTGCTGATTCATATAGCTGTAGCGTGATTGATGATACCCGATTGCCCATTTCGGCGGAAGGTCCATGCGACCTGTGAGCGACGTATAACGAGACACCACATCTTTCAATTGTGGTCCATGAATGAAATACAAATCGTACGCCCCCGTCGAGCATCCGATCTTGAACGACGTCTCTTGTGAACGCATATCGAAATCCGACCGACCCGGATTATCGAGGAATAAGCCGTAACTACGACCTTCCACCATGTGAATTAGCAGTGGAATCGATTCATAGAGCGCTTCAATCTCCGGCACATGCGGTGCGTAGACGTCGGTATTCCAATTCGTATATTTCTCCCCGCGTTTATCAAGGAAGCTCGTCTTCTCTCCGAGACCGTAGAAGTGTGACTCCGTCGGCATCGCATAGGACGCATGCATTTCACCGCGTGCATTCCACTCTACTGGATGCTGCTGCATAATCAACTGTCCATCCAGATCTTCAACAGCTAGGCTCAAGTTGCTCTTATCCAGCACCACTTGGATCGACGCCGTACGGAAAGTAACCTGTTCTGCATGCTCAGCCATACTTACGCTCACATGGCCCGATTGCGGCAATACCGCGACCGTCGAGGAGAGATCCACCTGCTCGCCGTGGAATATTTTCACCCGGAACATATCATCGCTTAAGAATACAATCGCCGCGCTCCCCTTCGCACCTCGGCAAATATATGTCTCGCCGTCCTTCTCTAACGCTTCAAAATCCCCAATCCGCTGCCATAACGCTTGCTCATGTACCTGCCCGTATTTATCCGGTTTAATCGCTGCGCTTCCATCCATAACCGTTACCCCCTATGATGTCATGGCAAAGGGCCCTGTTCACCAGAGCCCTCCCCTTTTGTAAATGTATTGCTGTGTAGGTTCGTGCTACATAGCCTTATTTCTTCGATAGGCCTTCCCAAGCTTTTTGAAGTCCGTCGAACAAGCCGTTTTTATCCGATTTTCCTGCAATGTACGCCTGCATCGCGTTACCGAATTCGTTCATGCCGCCATCCGGGAATTTACTGAAGTTCCAGCTCAGCACTTTGCCTTCTTGGCTATATTTCACCACTTCAGCGCCTAGCTGGCCAAGATCTTCGCTCGTTGCGTCAATGTTCTTGAACGCAGGGATGAACTTGAATTCTTTAGTAATATACCGTTTACCCGCATCGGACGTCACGAGCCAGTTCAAGAATTCCTTCGCTTCCGGTTTTACTTTCGAGTTCTTGTTCACAACCCAGTTGTTCGGTACGCCGACATAGATCTTGTCGTTCGCCGCAGCATCATCGCTGATCGGCATTGGCAGGATGCCAACATTCGCCTTCGGATTAATGCCGTTGATTTGAACTTGCGTCCAGTTGCCTTGCTGCGTCATCGCCGCTTCGCCGCTTGCGAACATCGTCATTTCCGTGTTGTAGTCCGTTGTCAGCGGGTTCTTGTTGCCGTATTTGATGGTGAGGTCAAAGAGCTTCGCCCAGTTTTCAAAGACAGGGTTGCCAGGGATTTTCGCTGTGCCATCATTCAAGCCTTTGATGAATGCATCCGGATCCTGCTGATTGGCGAAGGCTACATTCAGGTTATGAAGTCCGAGAATCCAAGTTTCTTGATAGCCGTTCGCGAATGGCGTTATGCCGGCTGCTTGTAATTTCTTCGCAGCATCTTCCAGCTGCGTTAATGTCTTAGGTGTCTCAGTAATGCCCGCTTTTGCGAATAGATCTTTATTATAGAGGAAGCCGTAGCCTTCCAGATTCATCGGCATACCGTAGATTTTACCGTCCTTCGTCATCGGCTGCTTCGCCACGTCAACCGCATCTTTTACCCAAGGTTGGTCGGATAAATCCTCCAAGCTGTTGATCCATGTATCCAATTCGCGATAACCAAGGTTATTGAAAATATCCGGCTCGTCGCCCGAAGCGAACTTCGCTTTCAGTGCTGCGCCATAGTCGGAGCCGCCACCTACCGTCTGAATGTCCAGCTTAATGCCGGGATGCGTGCTCTCGTATTCCGCTTTAAGCTTGTTCAATGCTTCTGCAATCTCAACCTTGAATTGGAAAATCTTAATCGTCTTCGTCTCCGTGCCGCCATTAGTTGTGGCACCGCTTGCCCCTTTATCTTCGGATTTCCCGCCGCATGCTGCGAGCGCCATCGACAATGTCAGGAGTAGAACGAGTGAAAGTTTCGTTTTCTTTTGCATAAATTATGGCCTCCCTTAATGATCTATCATCAAAGTTCGTTGAAATCATCTTACATCCTCATTGTAGAGGGAATCGCGCCTTGTTTAACCGTAGAATATTGATCAATCAGGTAGACGGAAGTGACATTCGCTTACCCTTTGACCGCGCCTTGCGTAATCCCTTCGATAATATACTTCTGCATCATGAGGAAAAATACGATGATCGGCAGCACGCCCATGACGAGCGCTGGCAGCGCTAAATCCCACTGCTTCGTATATTGTCCGAAGAACGCGAACGTTGCAATCGGAATCGTGCGAAGCTCAGGCGATTGCAGGATGAGGGACGGTAGCAGGTAGTCGTTCCAGATCCAGAGCGCATTCAAGATAAAGACAGTGACTAACATCGGCTTCATCAGCGGTAATACGATGCGGAAGAATACGCCGTATGCGTTCGTGCCATCGACCGTCGCCGCCTCTTCAATCTCTAGCGGAATCGACTTCACGAAGCCATGGAGCAGGAACACCGACATCGGGATCCCAAAGCCCAAATAACATACAATCAGTCCGGGAATACTGTTCATCAAACCGACGGTGCTCGTAACCTTCACCAGCGGAATCATGATGGATTGGAACGGCACGACCATCGCCGCGACGAATATCACGAACAGAATACGGTTGAATGCCGTGTTCTGACGAACCATCCGATAAGCTGCCATCGCGCTGACGAGAACGAGCAGTACATTACTTACGATCGTAATGACGAATGAGTTCAAGAACGCAGACGGAAAATTCGTAATCTCAAAAGCTCTGGCATAGTTGCCCCATTCGATCGACTTCGGCAGACTCGCTGCATTGGTGAGGAGGTCGCCGAAGCTTTTGACGGAGTTGACGAACAAGAAGTAGAACGGAATAAGGAACAAAATTGCCACGAGCAGCATGATGATCTCTGTGATGGCAAGGCTTATACGATTATTCTTGGTGATATCCATTAGGCTTCAACCTCCTTACTCTTCGTCAATCTTACTTGCAGCGTCGTGATGACGGCAACAATGATGAAGAAGATAATCGCTTTCGCCGTACCGAGACCATATCGGTTCTTCGAGAAGGCTTCGTTATAAATGTTCATGGCGACCGACTCCGTGGAGCCGAACGGTCCGCCTTTGGTGAGCGACAAGTTTAAGTCGAACATTTTGAACGACCACGAAATCGCGAGGAACAAACAGACCGTCGCTGCAGGCATAATCAGCGGGATAATGATCGACCGCAGCACTTGTCCTCTGCTCGCGCCGTCAATCTCAGCCGCCTCCAGAATATCCTTCGGCACATTGTTCAGAGACGAGATGTAGATGACCATCAGATAACCAGCTGTCTGCCATACGAAGACGATGACGATTGCCCAGAACGCCGTATTCTCTGTTCCGAGCCAAGGCAGATTGAAGAACGAAATACCCGTTACATCACCGATTGCTGCGAACCCTTTGACGAAGATGAACTGCCAGATGAATCCGAGCAGCAGTCCGCCGATGACGTTCGGCATGAAGAATACCGTTCTAAGGAAATTACGGCTTTTCAATTTTTTTGTCAAAAAATACGCCAGCGCAAATCCGAGCACATTCGTGAAAATCACGCCAAGTACGGTAAATTTCGCCGTGAACCAGAACGAATCGCGAAATACGGTATCATTCGTTAGTATTTGTTTATAATTGTCGAGGCCGACCCATGCCACCTCGCCAGAAACGCCATTCCAGTCAGTGAAGGAATAATAGAGTCCCAGCAGGAACGGAACGACGATAATGAGAGCGAAGAATATCAGCGCAGGACCGACGAACACGAGCTGCTGCGTCCATTGTGAATTTCTTTTATGTTGATGCATCCCGATCTCCCCTTTGCATATTTCATTTTTTGCTTATAATTAGTATGCGAGAATCGTGCGTCCAAAAGAACGTACGATATTAAACCAATAGGGAGACAATATTGACCTTCTCCGGTCGGCTTTCCATCGCGAAGAATAATCAGGGAGGCATATTCGACATCGAATCTTGCATTCAGCCTTCGAACTCCAGTGCTCATGTAGGCTCCTCCTACACTCCGCGCTTCCTTCTTCGGCTTCACGCAACCTTCTCGACGCTGAAAAGCCGACATCAACGTTAATGAAATCGAGGTGGCATTCATTGAAATTAAAATCACATAGCATCCGCACCCGCCTGATTCAATTCATGCTGGTCGTGACGACGATTCCGCTCGTGCTCTCGCTCATCATTACGCTGATCCATACGCGGGAATCGATCAAAGAGCAGTCGATTAGCGAGAATGCGAAGCTTATTTTCCAAGGAAAAACCAATCTCGTGAACTATCTGAACAATATCAATCGTGCGTCGATCATCGTGTATTCGGACCCGCATTTCATTGGTAATTTGTCCAAAAGTCTGGATGACTACCAGGCGATTGCCGAAATTTATAGCACAATGCAAAATTTGCAAGGCTCCCTGCCGGATATACAGCAGGTCTATCTGCATTCCCGGATCACCAATCAATCGACGCTAATCACGAGCAGCGTGCCTAGAAGAGAGGTTCGCGAAGCACCTTATGAAGGGGTTGCCAAATACATGACCACGCAGGCACCGACGAGCACAGAGCCCCCGCACCGCGTACATAACTATGGCTTTCCACCTTCGCCCTTGGAGAAAACCGATCGCGAAGTGTTCACCTTCTATCGTTCCATCAATCGAATTCCATCCACCACGCAGCTCGCTGTACTGGCGATTGATGTGAAGCTGGACGGGATCGCAGCGATCTGTAATCAGCTCTATGAAGCAGGCGATGAGCAGTTGTATCTCGTCAGTGACCAAGGAGATATTATCTATAGCGGGAATAAGGACGAGATCGGCAAGTCGTTGAAATCACTCGGATTGAGTGAGAAGCTCGCCGTCCCTCGTGGGGATCAATCTGGCTATGTCGACAAGGATAAAGCCATGCAGATCTATGAGCGGCTCGAGGTTCCTTTTGCCAACTGGACCTTGATTAAGCAGATCCCGCATGCAGCGCTATATCAGCGATCCACAGAATTAATCAAGATCAACGCAATTATTGCGGCGCTCGCGCTTCTGGCGGTCATCCTCGGAACCCTCGTTATCTCGATCCGCATCACGAGGCCCATTAAGCAGCTTGCAAGCTATATGAACGAAATTCAGACCGGTAGGCTCAATATTAACATCGAGGTCAAGAGTCAGGACGAAATCGGCACCCTGTCGCGGCGATTCCGGCAGATGATGGATACAATCAATAACCTGATCTTACGCAAATATAAGCTGGAGCTCGCGAACCAGACGAATCAGATTCGTGCCCTGCAGGCACAGATTGATCCTCATTTCCTGTACAATGCCCTGCAATCGATCGGTACCCTAGCCCTTCAACATAACGTACCGCGCATCTATACGCTGTTGACTTCCTTAGCCGAGATGATGCGCTACAAGATGCGCAGTAATGAAGCCAAGGTCACATTACAGGATGAAGTCAACCACTTAAAAATGTATCTGGATTTGCAAAAAGAACGCTTCGATGAGCAATTCGATACGACTTGGGAGCTTGCACCGAACAGCCTGTCCGCCGCCATCCCCAAGATGACGCTGCAGCCGCTCGTAGAGAACTATTTCAAGCATGGCATGGACCCGCGTCTAGGAGCCGGTCGATTGTCGATTCGAAGCCGGATCGATGAAGCGAACTCCAAGCGTCTGATCATTGAAATTGAGAATAACGGGACATCGATTCCTGAAGAAGAGCTTCATGTGCTGCAAGCATCACTTACAGCGCACCATCAAGAAGGTGAGGAGCAACGCGTGGAGGAAGGTGCTTCGATTGGGTTACATAACGTATTGATGCGGTTGCAGCTCTATTCAGAGGATCAAGCTTCGCTCAAGATTGAGAACCTAGAGCCGCACGGCGTTCGAGTCACCTTAGATTACATCTGGGAGAGTGAGTAAACGATGACGATGAAAGTACTTATCGTGGATGACGAGAAGCATGTCCGCGATGCGATTAATCTGCTCGCCCATTGGGAAGAGCATGGGATTACCGAGGTGCTGCAAGCCTCCGATGGCGAAGCTGCCATCACGATGATTAGTGCACACAAACCGCAAATTGTACTGACGGACATGCGGATGCCGCACAAGGACGGCACCGAGCTGTTAACCTGGCTGCACACCCATGCCCCACAGATCAAAGTCGTCGTCATCAGTGGATACGATGACTTCAATCTCGTCCGGCATACTCTGATCAGCGGCGGAATGGACTATATTCTAAAGCCCGTTCAAGCTACTGCATTAAATGCAGCCTTAGCGCAGGCAGCGAAATGCTGGCAGCAGGAAGAACAAGCACGCGATCGCGTCACGAGACAGCGTATGGAAGTGAATGAAATGAAGCCGCATTATGCGGATAAGCTCCTGACCGATCTGATCACGGGCGAGGGCCGTCGTGACGCCATATTAGGCCAGCTTCGCGAAGAATTCCAACTCCCTCTTCCGAAGTCACGCTGTTCGGTAGCAGTTCTCGATGTATCTCATTTGGATCATAAGCTGCGCTCTAAGTTCCAGAACCAACTGCAACTGCTCTTATTCTCTTTGATTAATATTTGTAATGAGATTCTACAGCAGCGGGGGGTGGCATTCCGCCAATTGAATCGTGCTGGTGAAATCGTCATTCTCTACGGCGATGAACAGCGCGCTTTTCCCCCTCTCTTGCAAGCAATCAATGATGGGATTTACAGCACGCTTCGCCGTCGCTTTCATTTCGGCATGAGCGACACGAATACGTTTCCAGAGGAAGCTCCCCGCGCCTATCATGAAGCATCTTCCGCATTATGGAAGCGCAACTTATTAGAGCCGAGGCTGCTGCATTCCTACCAACCGGACGGGATTCAGGGGGCTGCTCGCCCCTTGCGATTAACGGCGATACAAGAACAGCTTCGGCTCGCCGCCTTAAGCGGGGCCAGCGAGCAAATGGAGAACGTCACCACGCAATGGCTGAATGACATCCAGGGACTCAGCTTCATTACGCCGGAGCAGCTCGTCCAGTGGGATAAAGAATGGGACTGGATGCAAATGCAGTGGCTCGAAGGGGAAGGCGACGCCCTGCCCGTGGAGGAGAAAACGACGACAGCCGATTCCGAGCTATCCCCTCCCTTGCCGCTTAATGAAGAAGGCTACTTGTCTCTGGAGCTGCTGAAGCAGCAGGTTCGAGATCGACTCCAAGCGGTGAGCAAAATCATGACGCAGCAGCATACCAAGGACAACTTCTTCATCCATGACATTGCCAAATATTTAGAGCGCCACTATCAGCAGGAAATCTCACTTCAGGATATTGCAGCCAGGTTCTTCTTAAGCCGCGAATATATCGCACGGAAGTTCAAGCAAGAATACGGCGTCACCTTGCTGGACTACCTCAGCCGATTCCGAATCGACAAAGCCAAACAGCTGCTCCACAACCCACACCTTCGCATCGCGCAAGTAGCTGAGATGGTAGGATATCAAGACGAGAAATATTTCAGCAAAGTGTTCAAGAAGCTTGAAGGCATCACGCCCGGCGAGTTCCGCAGAGAACAAACGCTAGGCTAACACCAAAGAGACCTGAGTTCACCTCAGGTCTCTCTCTTCTATGATGAGCCTCACGCTCGACACGTCGGGAAATCAAAATCCAGCATCGCCCCGCCCGTATCCCGATTCTTCGCTGTAATCTCCCCCCCGCAGCGTTCAACGATTGCTCTCGCAATGGCAAGACCTAGTCCGGACTCGCCGCCCTTCCCTTTCACAAAACGGTGAAACAATGTTGGAAGCAGCTGCTCTGGAATCCCTTCCCCATCATCTTGTACCGAGATGAGTACGTGGTTCCCTTTTTGCTGTACATGAATGTGAATCTGCTCCTTCGCATGACGAATCGAATTTGTCACCACATTAAGCAGCGCTTGCAATAGCTTGTCCTGATCCGCACGAATTTGCAATGATTCCGGATCATCCATGTGGTAATGGATGTGGAGCTGTAAGTCATTTTTCAAGAGCATCGGATTTACACGTTCTTCCGTCTCGAGCAGCATGTCCTTCACAGCAACGTCCTCAAATTGAAAGATATCCTCTTCACTATCGAGCTTCGCTAGCAGCGTCATTTCAGTGACAAGCTTCTTCACCCGATTACCTTCACTCATAATGATCTCTAGTCCGCGCCGCATACTCTCGCCTTCGAATACGCCATCCCGAATCCCCTCGGCATAACCGGAAATCGACATCAAGGGAGATTTGAGCTCATGCGAAGCGTTCTGGAAGAATTGCTTCTGAACACGGTGGTAATGATCCAATTCCTGCGCTAGATCATAGACTGTCTCCGCCACCGCACCAATCTCGCCGCTTGCCTTCACCAGCTCCACCTCAGCATACTTCCGGCTGCGCACCTTCTTCAATTCCTCTCGTAATCGCATCAGAGGATGAATGATCCGCTTTGTCATGAACAAGCCCAAGAGAAATACCACAATGAACCCAGTACACAGCACAATGAGCAGCTGGCTGAATAGCTTCATCTCGATCTCTCGAACTTTACTGACAGGAGACACCAAGGTTAGCTGGTCGCCTGCTCTCGTTACCGCTGTACTGGTAAGGAACCGCTTGTCCTTGCCCTCAACGATCTTGCGCATCTCAGCATCCATCGGCATAGCAGCCGCAACCGATGAAACTCCCACCTCTATGGCTGAGGTCTGCGGCGACAGAGTCGATGAGACAACCCGACTCTGGCCGTCCAGAATAATGGCCTCAATATCGCTCTCTGCTGGCAGATACCTGACTTTAAAGCTTGCCGAAGGGGCGGCACGCGTATCTTGCTGGATGATAGTTCGCGACAAAGTTGTGCTAAGGGTCTGAAGCTCTTCCTGCTGCTTGCCCATGAAATGATCCAGCAACACCGTATGAATAATAACGGCAATGACGCCGAACACGAGCACAAGCAGTATGCCAAAAGCTAAGTTAATCTGATGAATCAGCTTCATCCTAACATTCCCCTCCATTCAGCCGATAACCGAGGCCCCATACCGCTTCAACCGGCAGGTCTTCAATCTTCTTGCGCAGCCGCTTTATGAGATGGTCTACCGCGCGGTCGCTGCCGAAATAGTCGTCCCCCCATACCAGATGTAGGATTTCGTCTCTGGCAAAAGCACGATTCGGGCGCTCCACGAACAGCTTGAGCAGATCGAACTCCTTGCTCGTAAGGTCGATCTCTCCCCCGCGCCAGACGGCTCGCCGATCATGCAGCAAGAGACGGAGCTCACCCAGCGTAATGACAACCTCCTCATCCATCTGCGGCTCTTCTTCCTTCATTCGAAGCTTCTGCATGCGCTGCAGCTGACGCTTCACGCGAGCGACAAGCTCTCTTGGGCTGAAGGGCTTCACCATATAATCGTCGCCCCCCAGTTCAATGCCTAAAATTTTATCGACCTCGTCATCCCGCGCCGAGACCATAATTATCGGCACCTCCGCGTCGGCTCGAATTTTGCGGCACAGCTCGTATCCATCCATGCCTGGCAGCATAATGTCGAGCACCCACATATCTGGCGGATTGTTCTCCCAGAGGATCCATGCCTCCTCAGCCGTCCCAAGCCCAATGGTTTCCATATTTTCTTTTTGCAAATAGGACTCTACTAACTGTCTTATATTTAGATCATCATCTACGACGGCGATGCGATAATTGTTCATCCATCCGAACCTCCTCTTATCATGGTGCCATTATAGCAGTCCAAGCTTAAGGAGATATGAGTTGCCATTCTTTTTACATCATTTCGGACATGACCTGCCACATTTGCGTCCTACAATAGGTCTTGTAAACAACAAACCACCATTAAAGGAGTGTATGTACCATGAAAAAAAATTTCGTCGTTAGTTCCTTATTATCCGCTATGCTGTTCACCATCGCAGCGCTGCCCGCTTCCGCAAGCCCTGATGTGAAGCCCATCGAATCAGGTAAGAACTTGAACGTTCAGAGCACCGCGGCTGTGGCCAAACCCGCCATTGATCTACTTGGTCTTGTGAAGCAATATGCACCTGATACGCTACAAGAATGGGAAGACGTGCTCGCCAAGCAAACGAAGCACTTCGTCAAGGTAGGCAACCTATCCCACTCGGTTACCGTCATGAAGCTGGATGAATCAACGATGAAAGATGCCAAGCAAGTGATGATCAAAGAAGTTGTTCCTGCACCCGTAGGAAATGGCCAGCAAGGGAAGGATTTCGTAATCGCAACGCCGATTACATCCTCGGCTGCAGTCGTCTCTGGAAGCACGAAAGAAAATCAATTGTTCACGAACTTGACTAAAGCGGTAGAGGAGAAGGATGGCGAGGCGATTAAGACCAACCTCGCGAAATTACTGGAGCAATTTAAGTCACAGGCAGAAGCTGCAGAGCAAGCTGCTGCGAAATAAATCCTAAGCAAACAAGGGTCCCTCTTCCATGAGGGGACCCTTGTTTTGTTTCCTAACGCTACCCCAAAACCTGTAACAATAGCAAAAAAGCAGCTCACCCCTAGGGGTGAGCTGCTTTCGAGAACCTCCCGATTACTCGGGACGTTATTGTAGACAAATTAGTCTTACAATTTTGTTACGTTCTCAGCTTGTGGTCCACGGTTGCCTTGAACAACGTTGAACTCAACTTTTTGGCCTTCTTCAAGAGTCTTGAAGCCGTCGCCTTGGATTGCGGAGAAATGTACGAATACATCGTTGCCGCCTTCAACTTCGATGAAGCCGAAACCTTTCTCAGCGTTGAACCATTTAACTGTACCTTGTTGCATGTGTGTAGCCTCCTCAAAATAATTAACATGCTACTCCTATATTTACGGGTGGTAAATAAAAATTCACATATTCGAAAAGGTATATTAATCATACCGCATAATACCCTTTAGAATATGTGAATCCAGATCTCAAATCTTCAGGAGCATTTCATTGTTAATTCGTATTTACTTGTTCATAGTACCATATTATTTCATGGAAAGTCAAACACTTATGTGCCATTAACTTTTCCAGACCATGTCAATGCGTCAAAAATTCCCCTAATTCAGCGAAAGCGCGTTCATTACTATGATATCAGGCAATAGCGCTGCATGGAATATATATGGCTTTTCCGAAAATTCCTTACCCGTATCCGCTTGCATCACCAGCATTTCACCCTGGGTCAACCTTTATCGAAATCAGGCACAGATATCATGTTACCCCTTTTTTAAAATTATATACCTGAAAGTAACAAACCTTGTGGGGATAAAGGATAACGTTTATGATGAAAAATACCATGATCAACGTTTAACCGGACTCCGGAATGAATATTCATGCAAGGGAGGGCCACCTGCACCATGATTACGGATTCGCTCCATATTTTCGTCACGGTCATTGAACATCGCAATTTCTCGCGCGCAGCAGAGACTTTAAACTTGTCACAGCCTGGCGTTAGTCTTCATATACGCAATTTAGAACGAGAGCTCGGGGCGAAGCTCCTGCACCGTTCCCCCAAATATGTACGATTAACGGAAGCTGGACAGGTGCTCTATCAACGTGCGAAGGTCATTCTATCCCTCTATGAGGAAGCCAAATCCCAAATTCAATTGATGCATGGCACGGTCACCGGCACACTCAAAATCGGAGCCAGCTTCACCATCGGTGAATATGTCCTTCCAAAGCTGCTCGCAAGCTTCGTGCAGCATCACCCGCAAGTCGATGTACAAGTCACGATTGCAAATACCGAAGGGATCACCCAAGGCATACGTTCCAATACGCTGGATCTTGGACTCGTCGAAGGTGAATTGCAGCAGAACGATCTTGAGATTAGCCATTGGATGGAGGACGAGATGCTCGTGATTGCACCTTCGACTCACCCCTTATCACGTATCCCTCGGATAACGACAGAGCTGCTGCAGGAGCAGACTTGGGTATTCCGTGAACTCGGGTCCGGGACAAGAGCCTATCATGATCGATTCATCGAGCGTCGCGGGGTGCAAGTGAAACGTTCCTTCATCCTAAGCAGTAATCAAGGGGTCAAAGAAGCCGTGCTCTCTGGGCTTGGCCTATCTGTATTATCCAAGCTCGCCATAGAGAAGGAACTACTCAGCGGTGAGCTCGTTGCCTTACCGATTGAAGGAGGAAGGCTCACACGGGCGCTCTCGATTGTACAGCGACGTGAGCCGCAAGATATGCTGGCGCCACTGATGTTCCGTCAACATATTAGTCACCCTATTCAATCCTAATCTATCGCTGTATCCCATAATTCGTTTAAAGGTGGTTACCCATGGAACAACATCATGCATCTTCCATTCAACTCGCGACCTTCGCCGGCGGCTGCTTCTGGTGCATGGTCAAGCCGTTCGACCAATTGCCTGGCATCCTGAAGGTCGTCTCTGGCTATTCCGGCGGCCATACGGAGAATCCGACATACGCTGAAATCAAATCGCAAATGACGGGGCATTATGAAGTCGTACAAATAACGTTCGATAGCACACTATTCAGCTATGCTCAGCTGCTCGAGTTATTCTGGCCGCAGATTGACCCGACCGATGCGGAAGGACAATTCCAAGATCGCGGCCCTTCCTATCGTGCAGCGATCTTCTACCATTCAGAAGAGCAGCGTGAACAGGCTGAAGCCTCCAAGGCTGTCATCGCCGCGAGTGGACGCTTCAACAAGCCGATCGTCACCGAAATCCTGCCTGCGAAGACCTTCTATCCCGCAGAAGAATATCACCAAGATTATTATAAAAAAAGCCCCGACCATTACCGAGAAGATCGCCTTCTCTCCGGTCGAGACCAATTTATTGAACAACACTGGAATTCCAAATCGAACTCCTAATGATTACCTTTACCTATTATCGCTTCAATTCGCCCAAATGCCGGAGCAGTTCCGTTGTGAATTGCTCCAAGTAAGTGCGATCCACCTCACTGAATCGGCTCTCCAACGGGCTGTCGATATCTAACACGCCAATCAATTGATCATCGATCAATAGAGGAATAACAATCTCCGATCTCGAAGCCGCATCACACGCAATATGACCCGGGAACTTATGCACATCTTCGACGACAATCGTTCGCCGTTCTCCCGCAGCCGTCCCGCATACACCGCGTCCGAGCGGAATGCGTACGCAGGCAGGCAGCCCTTGGAATGGGCCAAGCACCAACTGATTCGTTGCTTCCTCGTATAGATAGAACCCTACCCAATTGATTCGATCCATATATTCACTCAGCAATGCCGAAGCATTGGATAGATTCGCGATGGCGCTTGTCTCCCCTTCTAGCAATGCAGCTAGCTGCCTTATTGCCTCCGGGTAATCTTTATCTGGATTTCCACTGATATGACCTTTTTCGAACATCTCTTTCTCCTCCCCTTACACGTATTCCCTGAATAACCTCCTCAGATTAACACATTCCCTAGGCAAATGCATATCTTATTGCAACACGAATTACCAAGGAGGTACCTAGAACCGATGCGTAAGAAGAAACCTGTCACGACCAAATCTCGCAACCAGAACCGTCTCTATCAGGCAGATGAGAGCTTCGCAGGCCAGCTTCAGAAAGTACGTGAGAAGCTGCTCCCTCTCTGTCATCAATACAAGAACCATGCCGTGCATATTGAGACCATTGATGGCAGAACTTTTGAAGGTACGATCGTAGATGTCGACGCTGGGCATCTATACTTACAAACCCAGAGCCAACAACGCGCTTACTATCCTTATCCCTATACACAGCCATACCCTTATCCCTATCCGCGTCCGAACTCAAATGTCATATTACCGCTAGTCTTGTACGAATTACTCGTCATCGCGCTTCTCTAACGAACGCAAAAAAAACAAGAGAAGGTATGGCAATCGCCCTCTCTTCTCTTGTCCTTACGATCAATTAGCTTATAGCACTCTTCATGAATCGAGGGAATCGCAGCGTTGCAAGCGCTAAGCCGACAACCGCAACGAGAAGCATCACCCCGAGATTCGGTAAAATATCCTGAATATGCGCACCATGCACCATCACATTCTGCATCGCCTTCTGCGCCCAATACTGCGGCATGACTTTACCTATATTCTGCAAGAATCCAGGCAGCATATCTGCTGGGAACCACAAGCCCCCGAGCACCGCACCACCCATCGTAATGAGCTGCGTGAACGCCATCCCTTGATTCTCACTTTTTACGATGAGGGAAATCGCAAGTCCAAGCCCCGTACCACAAATCGCAATCGCGAAGACGATCATCGCGATAGCTAGTGCATCTCCAAGATGCAAACCGTACACAAAATACCCGAACCCAAGTAGAATCGTACATTGTACAACCACGACAAGCATATACGGTACCCACATACCGATTAAATAGCTCATATAGCGCATCGGCGTACTATTCAGACGTGAGATCATGCCCGATTCCTTATCCTTCATAAATCGGCGCACCATCGAAGTGATCACGAAGAACGCGAACATCACGGTATACCCTGGGACAACCTGCGTAATCATACTGATCGAACCGCTCGTTACCTCTTGCTTCTCATCGACTTTAATCGGCGGAGTAAGCACTTGCTTCAATTCCGCTTGGCTTTTCCCTGCTGCAGTCAGCGCATTCGCAATTTTCTCTTCCTGATATTTGCCTGCAATATTCTGGAGCACCGCTTCAATCGGGCCGATAATATTGCTGCTCATGCCATCGTGATAGAGCACAATCTGTGCTTGTTGATTCCCAGACTTCAAGCTGTCACCGAAGCCTTTCGGGAACACGATCATCGCCGACAATTTGCCTTCCTTAATCTTATCAATCTGCTGCTCAGTCGTCAGCGTCGTATCATGCGTCAACTGGAATGCCTTCGTATCCCCAATCGTCTTGAGAAATTGCTGTGACGCTTGGCTTTGGTCTTGGTCCACATATTGAACATGCAATGTGGCAGAGCTTGCGTTGCTGAATACCGTTGCGAACAACACGATGAATAGAATGGGCATCCCGAGTAACCAGAAAAATGTACCTTTTTCTTTCATTAACAATTTAATTTCTTTCCGCGCAATCGTCCGTATCATCCTTAACCTCTCCCTTCGTATCCTTAAGCGTCACGCAGCGAAGTACCTGTTAGCTCCAGGAACACGGCCTCGAGCGACGGCCTTACCACCTCAAGCTGCGATGTCCGATAACCTCTCAACTGGCAGAGCTCTGCGGTACGACGGATCGTGTCGAGCACGGCATCCGTTTCAATGCGGAATCCACGGCCTTGCTTCGTTATTTTCTGCGATAGCGGGGTTAAATCCGGCTGGACATCCCCCTCAAGCTCCAGATAAACCGATCTGCCGCCATACTGCGCGAGCAGCTCATTGAGTGCGCCCGCCACAACGACTTTTCCATGATCGATAATCGCGACATCTTCGCATAATGCCTCGACTTCCTCCATATAGTGCGTGGAGTAAATGATCGTCATGCCTTCGGCTTTGAGCGACTGAATCAAATCGAAGATATGGTTCCGTGATTGCGGGTCGATTCCCACCGTCGGCTCATCCAGAATCATGAACTTCGGCTTATGCAGCAGCGCGGCTGCGATATTAATACGCCGCATCATCCCGCCAGAGAAGGTGCTCACGGCATCATTCACCCGATCTGCAAGCCCTACTTGCTCCAGCACTTCTTGAATGCGTTGTTTCAATGCCTTACCCGTCACCCCGTACATCTCACCGAAAAAAAGAAGATTATCATAGGCGCTCAGCTTCTCGTACAACGTAATATTTTGCGGGACATAACCGATGATTTTGCGAACCTCTTGCGACTGTGTTGCCGTGTCATAACCGAGTATATTTACGCTGCCGCGATCTGCCGTTGTGATACAGGAGAGAATCTTCATCGTCGTCGATTTCCCAGCCCCATTGGGTCCGAGCAGCCCAAAACATGTCCCCTTACGTACTTGAAATTGAAGATCTTGCACGGCAAGCTTCCCTGCGTACCCCTTCTGCAAGCCTTTCACTTCGATCGCTATACTCATATTGATTAACCTCCTATATGGTTCGCTGCGTTAATCTATTATTGGATTAATTGCCTATTCATGAGCTTCACGGCAGCCCACAAGAAAACTCCGCCGAGTAGAAAGGACAGCGCTAGGAAAGCTACGAACAGCAGCCCTTCCGCTTCCGTGATCGGCATCTGCATAAACGTAAAGAAAGAATTACCATCATCATTCAATACCACCGCTGGAATCCATGACATCGCGTTCGCTGACAACCCATAAATCACCCAGACGAGCGGTAATAGCGGTCTCCACTGTGTCCCGCGTAGAATCGAACCAAATAGACCAAAGCCAATCATGAATGGAACGAGCGTAAACATGGCGAGATAGGTTTTGGACTCCAGGGTGGTGAATTGGGAGAGTGAATCTACCGATAGATTCCCCTGAACCATCTGGATCAGAATTGTGATGACCCACGTCGCGGCAAAGGCAATAAGCCCGTACTGTATGATTCGTATCAGCGCTGCGACATATTTGGAACGGAGAAGCATCCCTCTTGAATAGGGAAGCGTCAGCCACCACCCGTGCGTTCCTTCTTTAAACTCCCTGCTAACCATCATATAGGCCTGCATAAAAGCAAAATACGGAAATACATAAATGATAAACAACAGCGCTTCCGGCTTGAACGCGATCTGTACATGTAGGAAAGCGTAAGCGCAGATGATCGCGATCGATACAATCGCAGCATAGATCGAAACCCATTTGCGGCACACCCGCGTCGGCTTACGCCGCATCAACTCATGTTTTATTAAATAGCTAAACGCATTGCGATCCATTTATCATTCTCTCCCCTTACTCGTATAGACTTCGGTAAATTGACTCCATCGAACCCCGCTCTGAACGCAGCACCTCGACATCCCCGTGCAGCATGACCTGCCCATCGTTCATGAACAGAGCGTAATCGAACAAGCTCTCCGCCTCTTGGATCTCATGTGTGCTTATGAGCACGGTCTGCTGACTATCACTCATATTGTCGATGAGTGCGCCGATAATGCGCTCGCGTGAGATTAAATCGATACCTGAGAAAGGCTCATCTAAGATTAATAAAGGGACATCGCGACAAAGACATAACGTGAGCATCAGTCTTGCTTCCTGTCCGCGAGACATCCCGTGAACATCCATATCCGAGCGCAGCTTCATAAATTCGAGCATACCTTCAGCTCGGCTGCGATCAAAGCCCGGCAGCAGCGATTCTGCCCAATCCAGCGCATGCTGCACGTTATGATAGTTATACCAGCGCGCACGATCCGGCAAATACGAGATGAGACGATTCGTCTCAAAGCCCGGCTTCGCCCCGAACACCTCGACCTGCCCATGATCGGGCTGCGTCATCCCCGTGATCATTCGGAAGAAGGTCGATTTCCCTGCACCGTTCGCGCCCAGCACACCGATGACACGATTAGCTGGCAATTCGATGGAGAAATCATTCAGCGCCCAGTGGTTACCATAGCGCTTCGTCACATGTTCCGCAGTGATGGCCATTTCCGTCTTCATTCGTCACTCGTCCCCCTCATCCAAAAATCTTTGTATATCGATCCGCGTAAAACCTATGCTGTGCATCTTCTCGAGAAATTCCTTCGTCGCTTCCAGCGCCAAGTTGTTACGGATATCCTGAACAACTTCATTATTCGAGGTAATGAACGTTCCTTGCCCGCGCCGTGTCTCCGTTAATCCATCCCGTTCAAGCTCCTGATACGCACGCATCACCGTATTCGGATTGATCTTCAACGTCTGTGCCAATTCCCGTACTGACGGTATCTTCTCTCCCAACGCAATTCCTCCTCTTGCGATTGAACCTCTTATCTGCTGCAACACCTGTTCATACAACGGTTTGCTTAAATCCAGATCAAACTGTATGCCGCCTGCTTCAACTACACTCAAGTCACTTCCTCCTTCACCCACACATTCATAAGACGAAAGCACGGCGTTTCAACATTCGTTTCTATATCGTATGTAGTGTATTATATCACTTAATACACTCAGTGCAATAGTTCTTTTGTATTTTTTCCCATAAAAAAGAAAAAATCCACCGCCATAGGCGATGGATTACTGTTTATTCATTCGTTATTTCAATACTTTCTCAGCCAGGATGCGCTGTACATCATAGACATTGGAGTCTTTCTTGAACTGCTTGGATACAGTTGGTTCTACAGCGCTGGAGATCCAAATTTTGAGCTCTGCATCCAGATCGAATGTCCCCGCTGTCTCAATGCTGAACCGTGCAATACTCTTGTAAGGAAGGGACATGTACTCCACCTTCTTCCCTGTAACGCCTTGCTTGTCGATTAGAATCAACCGTTTGTCGGTGAATACGAACATATCGCGAATGAGTTTGTAGGCCTTATCCACCGTCTCGCCGGGGAATAAAATCGGCTGCAGCTCCTCTTGTACATCTTTCTCACTGACCGCTGAAGCGTTACCCAATAATCCGTCCAAAAATCCCATTTCAACATCTCCCTTTTATGGTATCCATTTTATAAAATAATTCACACTGACTGTTTACTTGGATGGTGCTTACTTCTCATACGCAGCAAGCGGCAGGGATGGTGCAAAAATTTTAATTTTATCTTCTGGTTAGAAGAATGTTAGAAGTTCGGTGTTTTTACGAAAATGGCGCGGATCCCCAAAACCCCGGAACCCGCGCCATTACTGCGTTTATAGGTATGCTGATGAGAGGACTCGAACCACCGACCTACGCATTACGAGTGCGTTGCTCTACCACCTGAGCTACATCAGCAAGGACGCTGCATGAAGCAGCGGCTACAAGATTATTTTATCAAAAAAAGCAATGATCGTAAACGGCTCCTCCTCGGATGCGGCTCAAAGGTAATCGAATTTTAATCCCACC
The DNA here is from genome assembly GCF_042676425.1 of Paenibacillus sp. GCM10027629. Lineage (NCBI taxonomy): Bacteria > Bacillati > Bacillota > Bacilli > Caryophanales > Paenibacillaceae > Paenibacillus > Paenibacillus sp. GCM10027629. The sequence continues at coordinate 114,072 of NZ_JBHTGZ010000002.1, forward strand.
TATGCTTCAAACCTACGAAGCGAGGTGGGATTTATTGTGTATTCTGTGTCCTACATGTCAATGAACACAACATGAGAATATTCTCATAGAGTTCTCATATTTCTCTTAAAACCACGTGGGCCCTAATCAGTCCGATAGTTAGGTAAATGATGGGGATTTTTTGTATGTTATGTTGGTATCAGGTGATCGAGACGCTTCACCACAACATTTCATTTCGAGGAGGAAATTAACAATGAATCCTACACAAAAGTTCGGTAAGCTGCTTCTAGGCACAAGTCTTAGTCTTTCCTTATTATTCACTGGAGGTATGCTGATCCCCCCTCAAGCTGCACATGCTGCACAAGCTGCACCTGTATCTGCATCTACATCCATCGCGGATAACATCGCTGCTACAGGCAAACAATTCTTGGGGGTTCCCTATAAATTCGGTTCGAAGTCCGGCGTAACAAGTACGTTTGACTGCTCTTCATTCACACAGTATGTCTTCAAACAAAATGGAATTTCCCTTCCGCGTGATTCAAGACAACAATCCCGGGTGGGGACATATGTATCACGCGATCAATTGAAACCAGGGGATCTCGTCTTCTTCTACAACCCTATTCATCATGTGGCTATCTATATCGGAAATGGGCAGCTACTTCATACGTATGGCAAACCTGGCGTGACAATTACCAGCCTAAGCTCATGGGAATCTCGGATCAACACCATCCGTCGCGTACTACCTGACAATGGACAAGCCGTGGATCCAACCAATCCGACAAGTCCTGATCAAGGCACCAACGTCAAACCAACAACGAAACCGGATCCTACAAATCAGTCTCCGTCCCATCCGTATAAAAAGACGAAGCACAGACACGAGCACCGGAACTACAATCACCAAAACGAGAATGATTAAATTGGCATCGTGGTAAATGCCAATACTCGAAGGGAGCCGTTCGCGGCTCCTTTTGCACGGGTATGCTAGTGAATACCTTCCTCCTTAACATTGGCTGCATAGACAGGCAATGCAACCCGAAAAGTACTTCCCCTCCCCAGTGTGCTGGTCACAGTGATCTTGCCCCCATGTTTCTGCACCAACTCTTTGGCAATGGATAACCCCAATCCCGTCCCTCCCGTTTCTCTCGAGCGCGCTTTATCCACCCGATAGAACCGGTCAAAAATTTTGTCCTGATCCCCTTCTGGAATGCCGATCCCTGAATCCGCTACGGCGAAGAACACTTCCTCTTTCCTTTTGCCGACGCGAATTTCTATGGATCCTCCTGCAGGCGTGTAGCGTATAGCATTCTCAAAGAGAATGATCGCCACCTGCCGAAGCTGCTCCTCATCTCCCAGTACATATACATATGGATCTAATGTTTCCTTCAGGGATATGTTCATATCTTGACGCCATAATTGCCGGATTGCGCCTTGAACCGTTCTGCCTAAATTCACTTTATCTTGTTTCATTGTAATATTGCCGGTACGCGCTAACGTTAATAATTGATTGATCAGACGCTGCATGCGTTTACTTTCTTGATCGAGCGCTTGAATGGATTGTTCCAAGACCTGTGGATTTTGTTTGCCCCAGCGCTGAATCAGCTGTACATTACCTCGAAAAGCCGTAAGCGGGGTTCGCAGCTCATGAGAAGCGTTCGAGACGAAGCTTTTCTCCCGTTCGAATTGATCTTCGAGTCGATCTAACAAATAATTGATCGTCTTCGCTAAGTCTGAGAGTTCCTTCGGGGTATGCGGGACAGGAATACGCAGCTTCATATCCGTGACGTCGCTCATTCCTCGCATGGCATGCATAATTGCAAATAAAGGACGCATGTTTCTCCGTGTAAGATGATAAATTAACAAGGATCCGATGATCATACTGAAAATTCCCGTGATACTTAAGACTCTAACAATAACCCCTAGTAAATGCACAATATTGTTCATCTGCACCCGGATATGAATCGTCATCGCATGTCCATTACTGTGATGGACGATATTGTCGTAGAAAAACAAGCCCTGCGTCGCATCCCATTGGAGGGGGCCAATCCAAGTTAATTCGACCGTTTCTATACCATGACCATCCGTAGTCACTTCCCACCCCCGAGAATGTGCTACCGTAACCCCTTTGGAATTTTTGATCTCCACATTGTAATTCGCGTGGTCCGGATAGAGAACCTCATCCAGCATCTCTTGCCAATCGTCGACCGTTTCCTCGATACCATTCGTTATTTTTTGTTCGACAGCCATCAGTTCATTCTTCGTATCCTGGACCAGAAAATAACTTACAGCTCCCATAATGCATAGACCGATAAATAGAATAATCGCCAGAAGGCTCATCACATACCAAGCAGTAAAGCGAAACATTAACGTATTAACTGCTTCTTTCATCTGCTTCATCATCTGTCATCCTTAGCCAGGACGTATGACATATCCAACACCTCGAATGGTATGAATTAATTTGGGGATATGCTTGCGATCGACTTTATTGCGAAGATATCGAATATAGACATCCACAACATTGGTCTCCCCCGCAAAATCGTAACCCCATACCGCTGACAATAAGCGTTCTCGGCTGATAACCTCACCTTGATGCTGCATTAAGAAATGAAGCAGCTCGAACTCCCGCTGCGTGAGCTCGATTCGTTCTTCTGCTCTCGTAACCTGACGTTTTCGAATATCGATGACCAAATCTTCCACTTGAAGCACATCCGTAGAGGATCGATTCATTTCTCGATGATTACGCCGTATGTTGGTGCGTACTCTCGCGAGTAACTCCTCGATTTCAAAAGGCTTGGTTATGTAGTCATCTGCCCCTGTATCTAATCCGGCAATTTTATCTCCGATGTAATCTCTTGCTGTTAGTAAAATGATCGGAACTTCACTCGTTCTGCGAATCCTGCGGCAGACCTCGAGCCCATCCAGCTTCGGAAGCATCCAATCCAAGAGAATCAAGCTCCAGTCCGTCTGATGAAACAACGCAAGCGCCTGCTCTCCGTCTGCAGCAACCGTTACCTCATATCCCTCGTGCCGAAGTTCCAACTGAATAAACTGCGCGACATTCGGTTCATCTTCGACGAGTAAAATTTTCGCTGGCGACATCGTTTCACCCCATTGCGTAGATAACTATAGTCTAACCTCAGCTTCAGTAAACATGCAGCAGACAAAGGAGAGTGAGATAAGAAGACTCCAATAAACCCTCTCATGCAATCTTTCAACACAAAAAGCTCCCCCCTTAGGGAGAGCTTTTTGTGGATTTATCGATATTAGCTCTTTGGCTCGGATTTGCTTGCGTAACGCTTATCCCACTCAGCAAGAATGCCGTCACGATCTACAGCAGCTTTGATCAGGTCGTTCTTGATCAATTGCTTGAGCGGATCTTGCGCATAGCCTTCAGGAATGGATGCCCCTTCTTGCTTGATACTCAGAATCGCATAGTTCTTGTTGTACTCTTTCATTGGCGCATCGCTGATCGCCCAGTCCAGGAATGCTTGGGCTTCTGGCTTGATGTTGTCCTTCTTCACAAGCGCATTGGCTTCTAGATCCCAGCCAGAACCTTCAGACGGGAATACGACTTCAACTGGAGCACCTTTTTGCTTCTCTTGAATACCACGGTATCCGAAGGACAATCCGATGACAGCTTCACCTGTTCCTGCCATTTTCGCTGGCTTCGAACCGGAATGTACATACATCAACATGTTGTCATTCAATTTATCCATGTATTTCCACGCTTCATCTGGACCCATCAATTGCAAGAACGCATTCACTGTCAAATATCCTGTACCGGACGAAGAAGGATTCGGCATGACGATGAGCCCTTTATATTCTGGTTTGATCAAGTCCGCGTATGATTTCGGAACCGGTAGTTTACGCTTCTCTAGCTCAGCTGTATTCGCAATAATCGCCGTTTCCCATGCATCGATCCCTACCCATTTGGTCGGGTTCGCTGTATCCTTGAACTCTGGTGCTACACGCTCTACGCCTTTTGGTGAATAGCCTTCTAGCATTCCCTTCTGATCGAGCACGAGTAAGCTCGTTGCAGCTAGGCCCCAGATCACGTCCGCTTGCGGATTATCTTTCTCGGCGACCAACTTCGAAGTAATAACGCCCGTTGAGTCACGTACGATGTTCAGCTTCACATTCGGATACTGCTCCTTGTATGATGCCAAATAGGCTTGAATTTGATCATCTTCCATGGCTGTGTAGATGGTTAATTCACCAGAATCAGCTGCTTTTGTCTCTGCTGGTTTATCTCCCTCTGCAGCTACCTCCGTCGTCGAACCGCCACCTTGGGCACATCCTGACAATAATCCGATACAGAGCATGAGCGTCATGGCCCATTTGAACGAGTTTTTCATGATTCGATATCCCCTTTTCTATGTTCCCATAATGAATGTCGGCATTTGCTTCTTGCTTACATATTCAATATAAAGGGTAATGATCAAGACAAGATCAACGTCATTTTAAGGTTTTATAAATATTCGCCAGCATAGGCTGCAAGACGTTCCACGCTATGCATTCCTGGGTTCTTGCTACCAATGGTGAACTTATCGGTCTCACCGTAGAAGCCATGAAAGTCACTGCCCCCCGTCGGGATCAAGCCATAACGCTCTGCAATCTCCATCGCCTTCTTCTCTTCGGCCTCACCATGTGTCGGGTGCCGCACTTCGATGCCGGCAAGCCCAGCATCAAGGAGTGCAGGGAGCATATCCCAGCTGTCATACTGATGCGGATGGGCAAGAACTGGAACGCCGCCTGCTTCACGAATCGCATGAACGGCATCGCGGGCATCGAGATACACTAGCGGAATATAGGCTGCGCCTGGCGCCGTCCCCTGCCCACCACGAGCAAATAATGTACGGTACAGCTCGCCATAAATCGAAGTCGTATACCCCTGATCGATCAGCGCATGCATAATATGCTGCTTGTAGACCCCTGTACCGCCCTCTGCATAACGCTCGACTTGCTCCCACGTGATGCCGTATCCCGCTTCAATCAATTGCTCCACCATCTTGCGAGATGCGTTCTGACGCCGTGCAATTAAGGGATCGCACAACGCTGAGATCGCCGCATGTCCCGGCTTCACATGGAAGCCTAGAATATGCACACGGCGGCTTCGTTCGAAGTCATACCCGGATATTTCGATACCCGGAATAATCTGAACACCCTGTTCCTGCCCAACGCGTTGCGCATGCGCAAGACCCACCGTCGTATCATGATCATTAATGGATAACACTTCTACCCCATTCTTGCGCGCAAGCCCGATCACTTCCTCGATCGTCATGGAGTTATCCGAGATTTTCGTATGACAATGCAAATCGATCATCAGTCACAGCCTCCCATGCATAATTCGCTTCATGAACCAGGGTACCGCCCACCCATGTCTTACGCACAACAGGATATCCGCCGGCTTCCTCTACGAGCAGCAAATCTGCCGTGCGACCCACTGCGATTGAACCGTAGGAATCCTCTATTCCAAGTGACTGTGCCGGGTAATAGGTCACCATCTTCACAGCCTCTGCTAGATTGCCAGTCGTCTCTGCAATCTTGAATACTGACGGAAGCAGCGCAGCCGGGAAATAATCGGAGCACAGGATATGCGCAGCCCCTGCTTCAACCGCATCCATTGCCTTCATGTTGTTATTGTGGGAACCTCCGCGAACGATGTTCGGCGAGCCGATACTGACGTACATGCCTTGTTCCGCCGCATATTTCGCAGCCTCCAGCTTCACGGGGAACTCACTGATGACAGCCCCGAGACGATGCATGTAATCCACCTTCGCGGTCGTATCGTCATCATGCGAAGCCATCTGGACCCCTTGCGAAATGGCGTAGTCAGCCAGGTTCTGAAGCGCATCCCAATCTACATTCTGCTTGAACTCTACCAATTGATTCAAGAAAGCTTCTGCCTCATCTTCTGTAATCTGCTCATAGGCTGCAAGATATTTGCGGTAGGATTCCCAATTCCCGTATTGACCTTGCCCTGGGGTATGATCCATCAGGGACAAGAAATCAATCTGTTGCTCCGAGATCAGATCATGGACTTGCTGAATTCCCGCGACATTCGTGATCTCATACCGATAATGAATCCGATGCCTGATCATCGAAGAGGCATGGCGTTTACGACCTACATAACGAATAATACGGGCAACCATCTCATCATTGCGTACCGTCGTGCCATCAGAAGAGCAGATCGAATGGAATAGTGTCGTAATCCCGTAGCCCGCCATTTTCTTCTCCAAGCTCGCCATGGCGAGCTCCAGCGGGAAAATACTGCTCGGACGCGGTGAAATCTCCTTCTCAATCGAATCACAGTGCAGCTCAATCATGCCCGGCATGACGTACATCCCTTGCGCATCAACGATGACGCATGACTCCCCCGCCACAGCAGCAGGGGGCTCGAACGCTTCCGACGCATCTGCACGAATCACTTCCTTAATCAAGCCGTCTTGAATGACAAGGTGTCCCTTCACAATGTCATCTGGCAGTATCATTTGTGCATTCGTTATGATCGTTGTCAACATTCCGCACCTACACCTCCGACGAGCAGTCCGCCCACCATATTGAATTCCTTATCCACGACCGATTCCATAAAATCCAAATCATGAAAAATCCCGATCATACTCGTACCCATTCCCTTAAGCTCCATAATCTTATCGCGAACAAAAGCCTTCGAGACGTGATCAAGCGATGCCGTCGGTTCGTCAAGAAGTAAGAAACGCGGACGCTTCACCATCGCGCGGGCGAGATTGAGGCGCAGCTTCTCTCCACCGCTGAACGTATTCGGGTAAGCATGCCAGAGCGATTCCCTAAGCTCAAAATGTCTGAGCATCTCTGCCGCTTCGTCCACCGCTTCATCCTGCGACTTCCCATTCATCACCAGCACCTCAATAACCGCTTCGAATGCGGTCACTCGTGGCAAGAGTTTTAGAAATTGCGAGACGTAGCCGATCTCTTGATGCCTAATATCAAGAACCTGCCGCTCAGTCGCTTTCGCCAGATCCACCAAGCCATACGACAACGAGTTGTACCAGATCTCGCCTTGCGTCGGGATATACGTACGATAAATGCACTTCAGAATAGTCGATTTCCCGGCTCCGCTCTTCCCTGTAATCCCAATAAATTCACCGGACCTTAACGTCATGTTAATATCGCTGCAGCCGGCAATTTGTTTCTTATCGAATTCGTGCAGTGTAAATGATTTATATAAATTGCGAATCTCGAGCAAGTTGTCCATGGGGTTCGCCTCCTAGATCATGGAGTTAATTAAAGTCTGGGTATATGGGTGCTGCGGATCTTCCATGATTTGATCCGTCAGACCTTTCTCCACAATGCGTCCGTTCTTCATCACCACAGTACGCTGTGTGAGCATGCGAATCACCGCGAAATCATGGGAGACGACGATCATGCTGATCCCAAGCTCCCGCTGAATCTGCCGGATTAAATCGAGCACTCGTGCCTGTACGGATACATCCAGCCCTGTCGTCACTTCATCCAGCAGCAAGAGGGGCGGATTGTTCGCTAACGCCTTGGAGATCTGAACCCGCTGCTGCATCCCGCCGCTGAAATATTTCGGTTGATCATCCATCCGTTCCAGCGGAATTTGGGTCTGACCGAGCAAATCCTTCGCCCGCTCCCGAATCTCGCCGACATGGCGCCATTCCGCCATGAGCAATTTCTCGGCAATATTGCCGCCACTGGAATGCGATAACCGCAGACCGAGATGCGGGTTCTGATACACCATCCCCATCAAATGGTTGCGTACCCAGCGCTTCTGCTGGCGGCTAAGCTCGAACAGATTGTCTTTCCCGTCCTGATAAACTTGTAAATTAAATTCCCCTGATGTAGGTTCCTCGTCGAAATATAATGTTTTGACCAACGTACTTTTACCTGAACCGCTCTCCCCGATAATCCCTAACACTTCTCCGGGATACAGCTCCAGCTGAATATCCGCGCAAGCAATGACCGTCCCACAGCTCGGACAGACGTTCCGCTGATGCTCCGGGCCTGTAAGCTCTATACATGAAGAGCACCCTGCCCCGTATTGTTTACTCAAATTCGAAATTTGCAGGATTGGTTCCATCCCAGATCACCCCGATCTCTACAGACTCGCCGGCCGCTTGCCGCTGGCGTTTATCACAATAGCTCGTATCCGAGCAAGCAACCTGCTTCGCTCCCGTTACCGCATCATACGACTCTTCCAAATACGTATGCGTACTGCCGCATTTCGCACATGGCTGATCGAATTTCTCCACCTCAAATGGAATATCCTCAAATTGAAGCGGCGTGACATCGGTATATGGCGGAATCGCGTAAATCCGTTTTTCCCGTCCCGCACCGAACAAAAACAAGTTGTCGGCTTGGTGCAGCTTCGGCACATCGAACCTTGGAATCGGCGACGGATCGCACAAATAATGACCATTCACCATGACCGGATAATCATAGGAAATCCGAATCTCACCATACTTTACAATGTCCTCGTACAAATGAAGCCACATTCTACTGTAATCCCGCTCCGCATGCATACGGCGCGTCTCCTGCTCACTCGGCTCGACGGTTCGCAGCACTTCCGGCAATGGCACTTGGAAAATCAAAATTTGATCCTCGCGCAGCTTCTCTTCCGGAATGCGATGCCGCGTCTGAATGAGACTTGCTTCGAGCGAATCGGTCGTCGGAGTGACGTCACACATTTGGCAGATCAATTCTCGCAAGTTGCACGCATTGACGCTGTCATCGCTGCCTTGGTCAATGACCTTGACCGTATCTTCAGGCCCGATGACGGACAACGTCACTTGCAATCCACCTGTCCCCCAGCCGCGGGCAATCGGCATCTCACGCGAACCGAACGGCACTTGATAGCCTGGAATCGCAACAGCTTTCAAGGTCTTCCGTCTGAGCTCCCGCTTCGTCAGCTCATCAAGAAATGCGTAATTATAGGCTTCCATGCGGCGTCGCCTCCTTCTCTTGTTCAATCTCTCCATCTGCGCTTCGATCACCCTTCTCGTTAATGGAACGAACGCGCTGAAGTTCAGCTTGGAAATCGACATAGTGTGGTAATTTGAAATGAGAGATAAAGCCTGAAGATTCAATGCCGTCGATATGATACAGGACGAATTCCTCGTCTTGTGCCGGCGAATCCGCATTTTGCTGCTGCATCGTCTGATCCAGAATGCTCATCGAAATGGCCTTATCTTCGTTATGACCGAAGCATAATCCATAACCAACAGCGAATTGCGCACGACCCGCAGCTTCGCGGTGATTCTCCGCGTGTACACGTACAACCATCTCCGATTCGGTGACGAGCACACGACCAATGGTCATCGTCTCGCCAGGATAGAACGGATGTTCAATCTCTACAGGCACATACCCAACGCGCAGTTCTCCAATCGTCGGATGGACATCCCCATAACCGCGTACGCTAGAATATGCAAAAGCCATCAGAGCCCCGCTCTCTCCACGCGCCATCGTCTGCAATCTTGCTGATCGTGAAGACGGGAAGCTGATCGCATGTCGAGTAATATCATCGATGACCGCCTCCTCCTCGTCTTGAGGTTCTCCAGCAGCCAACAACCCTTCAGCACGCAATAACTCAATGACACGTGGGAAAACCGGCATCTCGCTCTCTCCGTTCCCCGATAATTCTTCCTGCACAGCCTCCGTTAAGCTCTCGGACAAATAATTCGTTACGTACTTCAAAATCTCGGATGGGTCTTCATCCATCCGGCTCATATCCAGCAGCCGCTTCGTATAGTCCCGGGTAGGGCCGAGATACTGTCCGCCGGGTACTTCCTTGAATGTTGCCGAGATACGACGGATCACATCCATATTCTCGGTCTGAATCGGCAGCGTATAGAAATTACGCACCAGCGTCGAGCGGAATGCCCGCAGCAGGAACGAGGCTTCCAGCACATCCCCTTCAGCCTGCTTGAGTGCGAGCGCAGCGAGATCGGGATCGTATAAGGAACCTTCAGACATGACACGATCAACAGCGAGCCGCATCCCTTTGCGAATCTGCTGCACCTCAAGCGGTGCTCCGCCTTCCTTCCACGGGATGTACTTCAACAGCTTCTCTGCTTCATGAATCGCATGGCTTCCGCCTTTGACTGCTACATAAGCCATCTACGCCACCTCCCAACTGAATTTCGTGCTGCGCGGCACACAAGCCACGCGTCCCATCTCATCGACGAAGATCCAATCGATCCCTAACGGGAACTCGGCATTACTAGCCTGCCATCCGGATACTAGACTTCCTGCAAGACCATCAATCGATAGCTGCTGCTCCTCAGCAATGCCCGGACCTTGCATCGTAAGCTTCACACTTCCCTTACGCCCTTCCGAACCTGCGCCTAACTCATGCACGCGGCAGATGATCGTTGCACTCTCATCCGGGAAGGTAAATGTCCCTCTTTTGCAAGACTCAATATCGACACTCGCCTGTGCAGCAGCATCGCTGGTGGTGAGGAACACATAATCACACGCCTGCAGTTCCTGTCTGCGCGATAAGGTATATAACTGAAGCTGCTCTGCCAGCGACATATCTCCAATGACCTCATAGGACACCGATTGATCCAGCAACATCATCCCTAGCGCAACAATGTACGCATCCGCAGCTTCACGACGAACGAAGGACGGTGCTTCAATCTGCACAATTTTGCCAGGTCTCGACATGGCGTCCAGTACCTGACGATACACTTGCTGAACTGCATGCACACGCTCCATTGACTTCACGCCCACACTCATGCTTCCTCCTCCTCTTCGGTATCCATTAATTGAAAATCAACCTTCGTCCGCTCTATTAATGCGAAATCCGACTGACGGCGCTCCAGCAGCTCCTTCTCCTGCTTCGCGACCCAGATGCGGAACTGCTCCCGGAAATCATTCCATTTCAACTCCATGTTGTGATGCACCGCATCCAGCATTGCGATGATCCGCGCCTTATCCAGGGCATTCCCCATGACTGCGCCATATCCAACAACGCCATCAACCGTCAGCGTCGCTTCCGAAATCAAAATTTCCCCTGCATTGAATACTTGATGTTGTACCGATTCCTGCGCCCGCATCATCACCATGCCAAGCGACGCCTCGTTCACATCCTCCACACGCCCCATCTGAGCAATATGACTGCCCCATGGCCGCAGCGCTTCAACCCCCATCTCAGCGATTACAGCCGTATAGCCGCCCATTCGTGTATCCTTTTGATCCATCCCTATCGCTCCCCTCATCCATCTCGTGTTATTTATCGATCATGCTACCTATTTCGCTCGGATCCAGCTCGTATCGTATTCCTCAAGCGTCTTCGCCCATGCTTCGGGTAGATCAATATCACAGATAACGATGTCAACTTCGCGCAAATCCGCGATTTTATACATTTTCACTTCTCCGATTTTCGAATGGTCTGTGACGATAATCGTCTGTTCCGACCGCTCGATGAACTTCCGCATTAAGGAGCCGCGCTCTGCATCATATCCTGTAATGCCCTTCTTCAGTTGAATCCCGTCAATGGAGATAAATGCTTTGTTCGCCTGAAAATACTCGATCATTTGCTCCGCCAATACCCCTGTCACACGATCCTGCTCCGTGTTCACCACCCCGCCAAGCAACAAAATCTCAGCGTCTAGCATGCCGCGATTCTTATACTGCTGAAGCAGCTGCAGTGCAGGCAGTGCATTCGTAATGACCTTCAAATGCTTCACATTGGTTAAATAATGGATCATTTGCAGCGTCGTCGTACCATCATCGATAAATATCACGTCATAATCCTGCACGAGCCCTGCACAGGCACGACCGATCTTTTCTTTCTCGGGGGCAAATAAATGCTCACGTAGTGCAACGCCCGGTTCCATCCGGCCCAAGGTTAGCTTCACCGCCCCGCCATAAACCCGTTTAAGCTTATTTTCCTTCTCGAGCTCCTCAAGTGTCCGACGTACCGTTTCGAATGAGACCTGAAGCGTATCCACGAGCTCGTCACTGCGAATTTTGCCTTCCAGATGAATTTTGTTCACGATATATTCCTTGCGTTCTAATGCACTTAATGACATAAACACCCCTCCAATTCACAACCTTACTGTAAGGGATTCGTGTCAAAGGGGCATCAAATACACATGAAGATTATGTAAATATGTGTTTTTCCTATGTGTTAGTGTGTGGTTGATCCTTTTGAGAGGTTCGCATATTGTGGGAAGACAAGACGTAGAATGGAATGAGACAAGCAGAATTTATACCATATAAGGGAGGACATGTTGTGCGCAATACAATCGTATTCGCTGTGGGGAACGTTATCGCATTCGCGCTGGTATTGATCATCAATGTACTGGCAGAAAGGCTGCCGATAGGCGGGTATACGTCGGGAGAAATCTCAGCGATGTCCCCCTCCCGGTTAACACCCGCTTCTTACGCATTCATGATCTGGGGATGGATCTACACCGCACTCTTGCTGTTCGTCATCTATCAGCTGCTGCCTGCTGGCCGGGCTCGACCGGAGATACAGCGGATCGGCGGATGGTTCATCGTAAGCTGTGCCATGAATTCCGCATGGCTCCTGCTGTGGCATTATCAACATATCGAGTCCACCCTCTTCATCATGATGGGGCTACTGATCTCCTTGATTGCCATCTATTCACGAACCCGAGTACCAGGACCGCCCGTCCGGGATGCAGCAGCCTATTGGCTGCTCTCCGTTCCGTTCAGTCTCTACCTTGGCTGGGTGACGGTGGCATCGCTCACGAACCTCTCCGTCTTCCTTACCCATACCTACGGAGAGCAGCAGAAAATCGCGGGGTTATCCCAGCTCACTTGGTCAGTCATACTGCTCGTCCTCGCTTCGTTCATCACCCTGTGGGTAGCCTACCGTCATCACGATCCGTTCTACCTGCTTCCGATCGTCTGGGGACTCATCGCGATTGGGGTGGGACAGCAAGAAACGGCGATCATTGTCTATACCAGTTGGATAGCAGCAATTTGGCTCGGCGTCGCCGCACTCCGCATGGCATGGCGATCCTTGCGCTGGCAGTGTGTCACATAAGCGTCTCGTTTAGCGCGCTCCTTCCATGGAGAAGCCATATACCAAAAAATCCCTAGGCGCATAAGCACCTAGGGATTCGTTCATATCGAACCTTGGAAGGTTCGTGTTATTCGATTCAATCTTAGAATTGGTTCCAGACAATGGTCTCTTGTGCTGGGAAGCGGTGGCTCGGACGGCCTTCTTGCGCTGCTTTACCGACAGAGATCAACATGATTGGAATGTAACGGCTAGGTACGTTGAATTGCTCCGCGAATTGCGTTGCATTGTAACCACCCATTGGGCAAGTATCGTAGCCTTTTGCTTTTGCAGCAAGCATCAATTGCATAGCAGCAAGGGATGCATTAAGAACCGCGGAATCGCGAGCCACTTGCGGGCTCTTATAAGCGCCTTCGATTTGACCAACAAGCGAGTCCTTCACTGCTTGCGGCAATTGACCTGCTTTAACCGCACCACCGAAGATCGGCTCTGCATTTTTGTTCGCTTCAAGGTCGCCTAATACTGCGATGACAGCCGAAGCTTGAACCACTTGCTCTTGCCCATAAGCGATGGGAAGCAATTTCTCTTTCTGTGCTTGCTCGTCGATTACAACGAATTTCCAATGCTGCAAGTTCCAAGCGGATGGTGCTTTCGTAGCTGTCTCAATTAGCTCAACAAGCTCTTCCTTGGAAATTTTGAACGATGGATCATATTTTTTAACGGAGTGGCGATCCGTCACCACTTGCATGAAATCTACAGATGTTGTTGTTGACATCATATATTCCTCCAGTTGTGTATGAATGTGATATAAGTTACATGAATTCCGTTTCCCATTATACAACGATATATATTTAGTTGCAAACAAAAATATAGCGACTTGTTTTTACATATGAAATTATTCTTCGTGAGTACATTTAGCCTAGGCTTCGTTATTGAAAAAGACTTTATAGAAGTACATTTTCCGTTCTTCGTCGTACCCTTTCTCCAGATAGTCGAAGCTTTCATTGTTGACCTTGATCTCAATGTTCGTGTCGAGCTTGATGTCGTTCTTGAACTGGCGTTTGACCTTGCGAAGCGCCGTCTGCGAGATGTTGAAGTCTGTCATTGACGGCAGCTCCCTCATCTCCTCGTACGTTTCCTTATATGTCTTGAACATATCGATATAACCCTGATCGCGAATGACTTCCTCGTAGAACACATCCTGCGTGAACTGCTCATTGCTCGCAAAATGCTGGATCGTCTCGTTCAAGAAGACCAGCTTCTCTTTCTTCTCGAACTGATCATTCGTCGTTGCGACGACATCGTCATAGAAGTCCGAGCACATCCGGATATACTGATCGGTCATATAGTGCTCGTCCACCAAATCCCTGACCTGCAGGAAGTCATCCCTCCAATAGACTGCCTCGTTCTGACTCCCCTTATTCGATAAGTCGACCAGACTCACATGGAACCCTGAAGATGCTTGGTAATTGAAAATAATGCATCCCTTGTCCAATTTTTTGATGTTCACGCCCTGCTCGTATTGGAGTTCAAATGCAGACGAATCCCGCTCATCGATCTTGAGGAATTCATCCTTATGCTCGGATTTGAAAATGCCCGCGGCATCGACTTTGAAATTATCGTAGAGAATATTGTTGAAATGCACGACGTACAGCTCACCCGACTTAATCTGCGGATGCGAAGACTGTTCGTACAAATGCCTTAACATATGCACCGACTGGTCATAAAATGTCGTACTATCTTGGAAAATCGCGTTCGCAAATGTGTACACTTCATTCAATGCCAAGTCAGCCTCGTGATGGAACCGATACGTCGCATCGAACTTAAACGAAGCAAGAAAATACTTCAATAGCGCAGCACGAAGCTCGTCATTATCAATGACGGTTAGCTCCTTCGCGATGACGACACCTTCGTCCTTCGATTTATTGCCTACTTTATGAATAACAAGATCTTGAATTTCGATATTGGTTAGATTGATCATTCGGTCTCCCTCTTTCCTACGCGTTACCTTCGCGGTCTACAAAAAGACACTTTCCCAGTATACTCGAAAATAGTGCGCATAGGCAGACTTGACCTTTCAGTTCATTTACTTTTGCTTCGTCTGATAAGCTGCCACCATCTGTGCCCGATCCGCTTCAGACAATCGAGGACAGCTTAGGCAATACGTGCCGCCCTCCGTCTTGTACGCCAGACAGCATGCACTCTTCAGCCGCATTTTTTCCCCCGGTTCATAGGGACTATCCATGTAACGAAACTTCACTTGGAATGGGTTCTTCACGCGTCCGAACACTGTCGGAGGCAGCTGATGATGCAGCACATCCATATCTTCGGCCAGATGGATTCGCTGCACTTCATCGATCGGCTCTTCCAGCCATTGTTCGTAATAATATTCGAAATACGTCGGAATGATCCCCCATAGCGCTCCAACACTAATCCCTGCCGCGGAGGCTAAGGGTTGAAGAATCGGGCGAACCTGCTCACTGTAAAAGGAGGTCATTAGCGACGTGACGAGAAGTGATCGATTCGCAAGCGGTACCGTCGTCCCTTGAATCGATTTCAGATTAAACTTCAGCGTAATATACCCGTCCGGATGCGCTACGATGTGAACGCTCATGAGGTTCATCGACAGGTCGAGATGAATCCCGTAGCGCCAGATCGCATAATGAAAAGCCGCGAACATCCGGGCGAATTGTGCCGTGAAATACGTCGCCGCCACATCCAGTGAGAGTGCCTTCAGCTCCGGGGCATACGCGTTTAGAAATGCCAGCGCACCTTCGCGTTCTGTGAGTTGACGCATCTCGAAGTCTGCGATCGCAGGAGATGTGTCCTGATGGGTAATCATATATTTATCTAAAATTTCAGTTGGGATGTGCAATGGAAGATCCTCCTTCATCAGATGAAGCACTAGCGATATGATTCGAGATAACGCTAATAGTGATAATGATAATTAATATCAATAATAAAATGATAATCTTCCAGCTTCACCCTGTCAATTCTAAACCGCGTACACACCAAAACGCCCGTCTCTTCTCCAATGGAAGAATAACGGGCGTTTTTATGTAGAGAAATATTAGAGAACTTGCAGACAGACCGGTTTGGTCACTTCTACACGATCCGTTGTTGCTTCGGGCATTCCTTCTGGATTCAATCGAATCACGAGCATCGAATCCGAATTCTGATTCGCTGCCAGAATATACGGCGCGTCTGGCACAAGCGTGAAATGACGAGGGATGTTCCCTTCCGTTGCAACGAGACCTGCATACTTCAATTCTCCTGGGTGTTGAACGGTGAATACGGCAAGACTATCTTCCCCGCGGTTCGATCCGTACACAACATTGCCCGAAGCGGAGACAGTAATTTCGGCGCAGTAGCTCTCCCCTTGGAAGCCTGGAGCCAGCGTCGACAACTTCTGTACAGCTGTTAATTTGCCTTGCTCCCGGTCTATCTCGAATACTTCGACTTCTGATGTCAATTCATAGATGACATAGACATAAGGAGCCTCCGGATGGAAGTCCAAATGACGCGGTCCAGAGCCTGGTGTAACGTGCGCGATCGAACGCTCGATTAATTTGCCATCGGACGTTAATTCATACGTAACCACTTGATCCAGACCAAGATCCGCTACAAGGAAATATGACGTGCCTGGTATCTGCTTAATGGAATGCGGATGCGGGGTTTCTTGACGATCTGCTCGAACCCCATTTCCGACATGCTGTACTTGGTCAGACATTGAGCCGATCGCGCCCTCTGCTGTGATTGGATAGACGCAAATGCTACCCGAAGAATAGTTCACGAGCAAGAGATAGTCTCCCGATGCATCCACTACGACGTAACAAGGATCTGCCCCTAGGGTAGACTGTCTGTTCACTTCTTCCATCGTGCCCTGCTCCAGATCATAACGCAAAGACACGACAGCCCCATCACCTGTCTCACTCACAGCATACACGCGGTTGCGAGCAGCATCTACGGTTAAGAACGATGGATTCGCCACACCTGCAACGCCACCTACACGCTTCAGACGACCCTCTGCTTGATCGAATTGAAATAAATGAATACCCTCTTCTTCCTTCGGCGCATACGATCCAACAAATACTGCTCTGTTCTGCGTCATTACGATATCCTCCTCAACATATATAAATTGAATCGATTTCTTATGTATTCCACATGGCGATAACGATACTATCATTCTACCTCCTTTTACCATACGTTTCACCACATGATTTTAATCCCCATAAAGTGGTGCATTGACTTCGAAGCGATTCAGGTACTTTGCGGGGAGCACAGAAAGCCAAAATAACCCGGCCTTGAAACAGGCCGGGTTATTATCTATCCGTCTACTAAATTTTGAATTTCCCAACTTGGGCTTGCAATTGCTCTGCCATCGTCGACAGCGAGCCTGCCGACGTGCTGATCTCTTCCATCGAAGCTAGCTGTTCTTGCGTCGCTGCCGATACCGTCTGCGATTCTGCAACCGCTACTTCAGCCGCTTGTGAGATTGAGTTAATCGAGCCTACCACTTGTTCCGTGTTCACAGACATTTGATGAACACTCGCGGATACATTCTGAATTTCATCGGATACTTGATTAATCGAATGATGAATATGTTCGAACGCTTCGCCGGCTTGGTTAACCGTACGGATTCCCTCTGCAACTTCTTTTCTACCAATCTCAACGGATTGTTGGGTCGTCTTCGACTCTTTCTGGATCACCGTGACAAGCTCGGTAATCTGCTGTGCCGATTGTGCCGATTGCTCGGCTAGATTACGCACTTCATTCGCAACCACAGCAAACCCTCTGCCGTGCTCCCCTGCTCTTGCCGATTCAATGGCAGCATTAAGTGCAAGCAAATTCGTCTGTCTCGCAATTTCCGTGATGATCTGTACGATTTCTCCGATATCTTTGGAACGATTCGTTAGACCTGTGATGACGCGAGATAGACCTTCCATCGTATGGTTAATTGACTGCATCTGCTGAACTGCGGATTGAATCGCTGTGTTCCCTTCGACAGACTTCTCTGCCGTTGCGATGACCACACTAGATACACTTTGGGCATTCGCATTGATCTGCTTCACGCCTTCCGACATCTCGTAGACAGCTTGAACACACTCGGATACGCTCTGCACCTGATGCTCTGTTCCTTCTGCAACACGCTGAATCGATGACGAAATTTGCACGGTCGCTTGACTGGTCTGCACGGATCCCGCGTTTAACTCCTCCGAAGATGCAGCCACGTGTTCAGCTCCTGCATGAATTTCTTTGAGCAGCTGATGCAGATTGTTCTTCATACGATTGAAGGAAATCGCGAGGTCACCAATTTCATCGCGATTCTTAATGACTAATTCCGGCTCCGTCAAATCACCATCTGCGATCAGAGATGCCGATTGCGAGATCCTTCTTAGCGGTCGACTAATCAGAACGGATACCGCATATCCAATCACAATAGCTAGAATCGAGGTAACCACAATCACGATCAGGTTCATCAGCTTCAAAGCGTTCGCATATTTTGAATTCTCCTTACTGCCTTCGTCAAGCAGCTGCTGCTGCGCCTTTGCCAGCTTATCCGCTTCATATTCCATCTCACGGCCAATGGGAATGACATTGTTCGCCGCTTGCTTCACCGCAGCAACAATATCCGTCTTGGATAAGGCGATGACCTTATCGGACTTCTCTGCGAACGATTTACTTAATTCCGCCAATTTGGCGATCGTCTTCTTATCGTCCTCCCGGTTCACCATCTTCCCGAGCGCTTCTAATTGCTTCAATTGCAGATCATTTACCTGCTTAAATCGCGTTAAAGACTCTTCCGTATCGGAGAGCAAATAATCGCGTAGTCCGCTAGTCTGCGAAATCGTGCTCTTAGATATATTCGAAGCGCCCAGCAGGATTTCAACCCTCCGTTCGAGTAGGTCCTGGTACGAATGATCCATCTTGGTCAAGCTGTTGAAAAGAATGATGCCTGAGATGATAAGGATGGCCACCACCGCCAGGAAACTACATATTAATTTCTTCCGAATGCTGAATCTCATCTTTTCTCTCCTTCCAGTTCAATGGTCTATGGTCTATTTTTCCAAGTAATTATAGCTGGAATTTCTACAACATTCCAGCATAATCCATTAAAGTTTTACAAATCTCTACAATTAACGACAAAAAAAGACACAACGATTCGAGCTTTTCCATGCCAGTTCGAACGTCATGTCTGTCTCATATTATATATCGGTCAAATGTCCTAAATTGTGAACTTTGACGTCTGAGCCTGAAGTTGCTCCGCTCTCTTCGAGAGCGAATCCACGAAGGAGGCGAACTCTTCCATTGAAGCCAGCTGCTCTTCCACAGCCCCCGTAACCGTCTGCGATTCCGATGCAGAACGCTCTGTCATCTCAGAAATGGCATCCATAGACTTCACAACTTGGGCCGTATTCACATTCATCTGCTCAATACTGCTCGACGCAAGCTGTATTTCATCGGACACCCGAAGAATCGCTGTCTGAATATGGCCGAAGGCTTCCCCTGCGAGATTCACAATTCGGATACCCTCTTGAATCTCCTCACGTCCCACTTGGCACGATTGAACCGTCGATGCTGAATCACTCTGAATCTTCGAGATCAGCTCCGTAATCTGCATCGCCGATTGCGATGATTGCTCAGCGAGCAACCGAATCTCTTGCGCAACCACAGCAAACCCTTTGCCATGTTCCCCTGCACGCGCAGACTCTATGGCTGCATTCAGAGCTAACAAATTCGTCTGCTTCGCGATACTGGTAATGAGCTCGACCATCTTGTTAATATGTTTCGAACGATCACCGAGCTCAACAATGATCTGGAATAACCCATCAATCGTCTGCTCAATCGATTGCATTTGTGCAATCGCTGCTTGGATGGACTGATTGCCTTCCTCCGACTTCTCCCGCGTCACGACGACCGCATCAGCCACTTGCTGTGCATTGTCGGAAATCTGCTGCGCACCCACCGTCAATTCCTGCATGGCTTGTACACAGACAGCCACATTCTGTACTTGGTGATCCGTACCTTCCGCTACACGCGTAATGGATACTGCAATCTGCTCTGTAGAACAATTGGTCTGCTCCGCGCCTGCCGCGAGTTCCTGGGAAGAAGCAGCCACATGCTCAGCACCTTCAGAGATCTCGGTAAGGAGATGACGAAGATTACGGCTCATCTGATTGAAGGATTGTGCAAGGTCGCCAATTTCGTCGCGATTCCGAACCTGAATATCGGGGTCGGTTAACTCTCCATTTGCAATGTTCTGCGCCGATTGCGAAATTTTCACGAGTGGTCTGCTGATCAATCGTGACAACATGTATCCGATGATGATGGCGAGGAGAAGCGCAAGACCGATCGTACCATAGCTTAACACCTTTAAATCAGCGACCATCGATGAATTCTGCGCAATACTCTGCTTCAACAGTTTATCTTGATTCTGTGCAATCTGGTTCGTAATACGCTCCATCTGCTGACCTACCGGAATCAAATTCACCGTCGCATTCTTTACGGCTCCCTGCCGATCTGTCGCTGCCTCATTAATGATGTTCTCAGCCTTCAGATTGAAGTCACGACTCAGAGCAACCAATTGATTCATCAGCTGCTTATCCTCATCCTTCTCCATCAACTGCAGTGTTCCGTAGATAAGTTGAATTTCACCCTGGCTAGCTTGCTTCATTTCTTGAATATTCTGTTCATCATTGGTAAGCAGGAACTGTTGAAGGCTGCTCGTATGCTGTGCGGTATATTTCGATATGCGTTCAACGTTTGACAAAATCTGGGTGTCTCGATGCAATAATGTCGTATACGATTTGTCCATGCGACTCAAGTTCATTAATAGAAATCCACCTGAACTCACCAACAAAATCGCTACGATGAGAAAACTGATGATTATTTTTCTAGTTATGCTAAACCTCATTCTCACGTACCCCCCGATTGAATAAAATGCGATCTATATTGACCCATTTTATACCAAGGAACACAAAATATCACCAACCATTTTTAATATGAAGTCAATTGAATATGCGAAGAACAAGCCGTCTAATTCGGGATGTTGGATTATTTTGCATTATTTGACCACCGGTCCTACAAATGTATAAATAAGTCGATCAGGCGATAATAAAAAACCCTCCAGCCAATTGCTGACGTGCTTATAGGATTAGAGCCTTTTTACTGAATTTCGACATCGATCAAAAGTCCGCGCTCATCGCGATCCAACAAGACGAAAGCTGGAGTCAGCGGCAGATGGTTCTCCAGCAAGCTTTTATAGAAGCCGAGATACCGGTCTTGAATATGCGAAGCAACGTAGGCTGTCAATGAGGTTAACGGGCTTTTTGCCGAGAAAATAAACCTTTCTAAATTGAAAAAACTTGCATATAGCATCTTTCAATATTAAGCTAAAACTATATGAAAATTGCGAGTTGAATGGAGTCAACGCTTATGGAAAACCTATTCAGCATCATTGAACGTGAAATTGCTATTTTCGGTCGTCGTGCAGAGGCGATCCGCATTGCTTATCTGAATCATAAAGAGATTGATCGCTCCTCGTATTTATTGCTGCGTCTACTGCTGGATGAAGGCCCGCTTGCCATTAAATCGCTTGCAGATGCGCTACATCTAGACATCTCGACCGCAAGCCGGCAGACCGCTGCACTCGAAGGGAAAGGATTCGTAGAACGCCTATCCGACCCAAGTGATGCACGTGTCAAATTACTGCAGATTACCGAATTTGGGCGTAGCGAGCTGCATGCCTTTGCGATGGCGCGTGAGGAATTCTACGCGAAGCTGCTCGAGGACTGGAACGAAGATGAATGCCGACAATTCGGCGAAAGTCTGGCACGCTTCAACCGTACCATCGAAGAGCGTCGCTTAGAGCGTGAGAAATCCGAATAACGAAGATCCTACTATCGAACCTGAAAGGAAGAGGCATCCTTCATGACTCCTTATCATTTCCGGCAACGAGAGATCGTCACACGCATTACAAACTTAGCAAGCCAGCAACCGGTTCTATCAAGCGGACTCTGGTTCCATCACGACATACGCGATAATTTCTACTATGCTTCCTATTTATTCGCTGCAGCGGTCGACTCAACGATTCCTGTCTCTTTTGACCGGGATGAAATGAAAGCCCTTGCAACATCCATTCTGCTGCAGGTGCTTCAGCTGCAAGATCAGGATCCGAGCAGCCCTACCTACGGCCACTGGCCGCTGAACCTGGACCCTGTTCCAAGCGAAGCAAAACCGCACCCTTTACCTGTCGAGATTATGGGCAGCCTGATGGTCTATTTCGATTCACAATATCAAGTTGCGTTCAGCGATCTGTTGCGCACGGCTTTTGCTACAGCATTTCTACATATTTATCAGGGCAACTTCTATCGCAAACCGATGGAACAGTATGGCCATCATGAGGCCAAATTTACTTCTGCCAAACTCATATTCGGTCATAAATTCCAAGATATAGCCCTCATTCAAGACGGCCATGATAGCTTGAAGCTTACGCTAGACCGCATTCACACGCTTGGCATGTGGGAGTACGGCAGCCTGCCGTGGTTCTGGCATTGGGTTCAGGCCTATACTTGCGCCTACACATTAGAGCAGAACGACTCCATCCGGCAAGACATCAGCCATCTGCTTGATGCACTGTGGCGCCAACGATCGCAATATTACCTGAAGGGAACCTGGGTCGGCGCCCATGCCCGCGGCGGGTGGCATGACGTCCCCCGCGACGGTAACGTGCTGCTCGATTACGTGCAATACGGTGACTTCATACTCTCTGAGGCCATGCCTCGCACCGAATATGCCGGCTTCTTGTTCTACGAAGCGCCTGCCGATGCTCGCCAGACCGCATTAGATCGGTCTAAGCCGTTGGAAGTGAGGCAGCGCATCACTCGATTGGAATCGACGGGACCTATCCATCTCCATTCCTATGCCTATATTACGGAGCACTATGCTGCTGGTGGCATGTGGGAGCGGTACACCGAGTTCGATAATGAGCAGCAGCGCTGGGATATTACGATCCCACTGGTCAATGAACATAGTATCAATCAAGCTTATTTCTTCCATCCCGGTGACGGGTATCATGCAAGAGATCCAAGACATCACAGCGAGTATGCGCATACCCTTTACCATCGGAATACGGTCATGGCACTCTATTCCATTCCAGAGACCTCTCCTGTCGACTACATTGTCGGCGTGCTACCAAAGGGCACCTGGCAGGCAGAGCCATCCGCGCTCTATGGTCTTATAGAGAATGTATATATCGCTGTACATCTCATGCAGCCTTATCAATATGAGGAAATGGAAGACCGACTTTCGGTGAGAAGCGAAGGCCGCTGGAATGGCGTCGTCATTGAAGCGATAGCTGTAGAGGAAGCCATGCAATTAGGGATGGAGAGCTTCGAGCTCTTTATCGAAGCGATGCAGGCGAACGCACCCGTATTCGCAGCGGAAGCGGATGGGGTCCTGCAAGTCCAGTACCATACACGATACAACGAGGAGCTGCAGCTTACTGTCCACGGCCCGAATCACCATGAGGCACGAATCGGTGGCGAGCAAGTCGATTTTGAGGGTTACAAGGTATAATTTTTCAAATCTATCTGGCAGTACCAAAGGCGATTTCAGAAGACATGTATTGATCTTCAGAAGCGCCTTTTTTGTGTTCCCGATAACAATGAAAATCGACTCCTTTTTACGCTAAAAACACTCAACTAAAATTGGATTCTATTGGATAATTATTATCAAAATTGACACTATTTTATGGTTTTTAGACCATCTAAAAACACACTTTATTCCGCATAGCACCAAGGGTTTTCTCGTTTTGTAATTAATTACCTACCCTTTTTCACGCATATAACTGTTACAATTTGAAATAAGTCTGCCAATTAAATTCCAACTTTTGGAGGTGCTTACACATGATCATGAAGCCTGGGCAATTGCAACGCAAGCTTGAAGAGCTCGAAGAGAAATTAAAGCATACTTCGGAGCCCACGTATGTATTCAGACCAGGAGACCCTGTCCGCGTCGGAAATCTGCAAGATGCTGTTGTTGCAGAGGTGCTCCATGATGGCAAAATCTATCTCATCGACTATACGTATATCGATAAGAACTATGGAAATCCGGTCCATCATGAGCATACGCGTAACTATTATGGCTGGCTGGATGTTCGGAAGCCGATCCCCGAGACATCGGACACGATCATTCGCAATACGGACATGAATGTTCGATTTACATTCCGCATGTTATCCGAACTTCTCCAACGCGTATACAATTTCGGCATGAATCTAGACCCCGATTACCAACGGGATTATGTCTGGGAGCTCGAGGACAAGGTTCGCCTAATTGACTCCGTATTCAGCAATGTCGATATCGGCAAATTCTCCGTGATTCAACGGGATCCGAAGACATGGGTACGATCGGGACAGGGCTATGAAATTATAGACGGCAAACAGCGCTTGATGACACTGATGGCCTACTATGAAGACCGTTTTGCATGGAACGGTAAGAAATACAGTGATCTTACCTCCAGAGAGCAGAATCATTTCATGAACTACCCGATTGTGTTTGCTGAAGTGAAAGACATGACGCGGGAACAGACCCTGCGGTATTTCTTAATGTTGAACACGGTCGGCAAGACCATGGACGCAGAACATATTGACCGTGTACGAGCTGAACTCAAAACATTGGCATAAGAACGCTACTCCATTTCATACGATTTTAGATGAGGTTACTGGAAATTGCCTTAATCACTTCGTGTGAAGGAGCGGATCGAATTTGGGTTATTTTGTCGAAGTGGAGCCCCGTGTAAAAATATATGTGGAAGATGTCGGATCCGGCGAACCCATCGTTCTCATTCATGGGTGGCCGGTGAACCACCAGATGTTCGAATATCAGACATCCATGCTGCCGAAGTATGGATATCGCTGTATCAGTATCGATATTCGCGGGTTCGGTCAATCCGACAAACCTTGGTACGGTTATTCGTACGACCGGCTATCCGATGATGTGCGTACCGTCATCGATGGTCTCCAACTGGAGCGCGTTCGACTCATCGGCTTCTCGGTGGGCGGCGCAATCGCTATTCGCTACATGGCACGTCATTCCGGTCGCAAGGTCGCACAGCTTATTCTACTCGGCGCCGCTTCGCCAAGCTTCACGAAACGGCCAGACTTTCCTTATGGCAATACGGTCAATGATGTCGATGCGCTGATCGAGCAGACAACGGTTAACCGCCCGCAGATGATCGAAGATTTCGGCCAGAAGTTCTTCTTCAGTCCGATCACGGAGAGTTTCCGCAGCTGGTTCCAGCTACTTGGACTGCAAGCATCCAGTCACGGCACCATAGCTGTAGCAGAATCACTACGGGATGAAGACTTACGGCAAGACCTTAACAAGATCCTCGTTCCGACAACGCTCCTGCACGGCGTCAAAGACAAGATCTGCCCTTATACGCTCGCACTAGCGACACACAAGGGCATTCCAGGCTCGGTCCTCGTGCCTTTCGAGAAGAGCGGGCACGGCCTATTCTACGATGAACGCGAGAAATGCAATGAATTGATACTTAAAGCTCTGAGAGGACTTCAGACGACCAAGTAACCATTATTACACATACACCTAGCAAAAGAGCACCCTATCACATGATAAGGTGCTCTTTGCTATACAAATCATGGCTTAGCGAAGCCATACGGTCTTCTCTGCTGCTGGGATACGCTTGCTCTGCGGCGCTTCCATATCAGGATACCCCAAGTAGATCATGCCTACGAGCTGTTCCCGCCCACTTAGCCCGAAGGCTTCCTGCATAATCGGATGATACATCGGGTCTCCGGTCCGCCAGACCGCGCCAAGTCCGAGGGCATGTGCGGCGAGCAGCATATTCTGTACGGCCGCATGTACCGCTGCATACTCTTCGATCTCCGTTACGTTCGCATCCTCTGCAGGCGATACCGCCACGGCAATGACGATTGGAGAACGGAAGGCCTTCTTCTCATGGTTACTCCGCTGCTCGGCTTCTTCTTCCGCTGACAGCCCACTCACTTGGGATAGTGCTATATCTGCATAAGCTCGTCCAAGTACGCGCCGACCTTCTCCTTCCATGACGAAGAACTTCCATGGCTCAGTACGCCGATGGTTTGGTGCCCAGATAGCTGCTTCCAGCAATCGCTCGATTTGATCCTGTGGCACTGCATCCTGTTTCACTTTCCCGATACTACGTCTATGTTGAATGGCAGCGAATAAGTCTGTCATATCTTCTCTCATCTCCTGGCGATTATAGTTTAGGCGTGCATTCCAATATTTTAACATAAATATACCATTTCCAAGCAAAAGAACGATTTATTTACATGCTGTGGAACTGACCACCATAGATCATTTACAATAGGGGTATTCTAATAGGTACGAAGGAGATCGTATGGAACCGAAACTTGAAACGTTGTACACCACTTATAAACCCCTGCTTCAATCCATGGCCTACCGGATGCTTGGATCGGTTACCGAAGCGGAGGACATCGTACAAGACCTCTTCATTGCCTATGCACAATCTCCAGATAGCGAAATTCGGAATGAGAAAGCCTATCTCATCAAAATGGTCACCAATCGTTGCATCAACTTCCTGAGGAGCGCCCGCAAGCAGCGCGAAGTCTATGTCGGCCCTTGGCTGCCAGAGCCGCAGGTGTCGCGCATTGAGGAACGCCCGGATGATAACTTCATGCAGCGCGAAAATATCTCATATGCCCTACTCGTACTGATGGAGCATCTTACGCCTGTGGAGCGTGCGGTCTTCATGCTGCGGGAGACGCTCGATTACAGCTATCAAGAGATCGGAGAGCTGCTAAACAAGACGGCGATCAATTGCCGTCAGATTTTCAGTCGGGCACAGAAGAAGCTGCAGCCTGAACTGACCGATACCGCAGCCAAGGCGGATCTCTCGGAACGTCTAGCAATGAGCTTTATCGAAGCATCACGAACCGGGGATTTTCAGAGCTTTGTTACAATGATAACCGAAGATGCAATTCTGCTCAGCGATGGCGGTGGACGTGTCCGGGCTGCGATCAACCCGATTTATGGTCAAGAACGAATATTCGCCTTTCTGCATGGTATTCATACCAAGAGAAACGCTTCCTATCAGCAACACCTCATTCGTGTGAATGGCCATTATGGTATCTTGACTCACATTGGCGAGAATATTTATTCCATTATTGCTTTCCAGCTAGATTCATCGAATCAGAAGGCACAATCCATCTATCTCATTCGCAATCCAGAAAAAATTTCTCATTTCGATATTCTCTAATGTCACAAATGCGAATCCTATTTTGTCTATATCTATGAGAAGCAAATCATGCTTAACATATACAAAATGGAGGGATCACCCATGGAACAAAGAATGCAAATGAACGTCGTCAATCCGCAAGGTTACCAAGCGATGCTGGGATTGGAGCAATACCTGCACGCATCGACGATCGATAAGAAATTATTAGAGCTTATTAAAATTCGCGCCTCCCAAATCAACGGCTGTGCTTTCTGTCTCGAGATGCATACCAAAGACGCACGCAAGATCGGTGAGACGGAACAGCGCATTTACCTGCTCTCCGCATGGCGCGAAGCACCTTATTACACTCCGCAGGAGCGTAGTGTACTTGCACTAACCGAAGCCATTACGGTCATTACCGACAATCATGTGCCGGATGATGTCTATCAAGAAGCAGCGAAGCATTACAGTCAGAAGGAGCTTGCCGATATCATTATGGCGATTATTACGATCAATGCCTGGAATCGAATCGCGATATCCACGCTCATGATGCCGGTATAAGCTTGACTCTCTATCATAATTAGGGTATATTTGGAAAAATATCATAACACCCACACTTACGAAGGAAGCACCTCGTGAGATCGCTGCAACGCAGCCGTTCTCGCGCAGGTGCTTTTTGTGTTGTCTGTTGTCGGGTTGCCATGAAGGAGGATATCCATTTCCATGAGACAGAAAATGATCGCCTTATGCACGACACTATCCTTAATAACCGCTGCAATAGCCCCAGCTGCAGCCCAAGCCGCTTCCTACAGCATACCTGTATCTACCCAATCGCTACTTAACAAGACGAATGAAGCTGCAGACAAGACGCAATCCGCACGCCTATCCAGCTTACAAGGCGACTTAGCCGCGCTTCTGAAATCGGAGGATCAATGGAACGAACGTATTCTATCGCTCCATACCCAGAATGAAGAGACGTTGCCGAGCTTACGCCAACAAATTCAACAGATCGGCTTATCCGAGCGAAGTCGATTGGAACAGCTCGTCACACAGACCAAAGCGAAATATCAGCCCCTCTTCCAATCGTATACTACCTTGAACGATCGGATTCAAGCCGCCAGAGCACTGAAGAACAAAGAGCTGAATGCCTTGCTCCGTATTCAAGCGGATAGCATGAAGGCCGCTGTTCAGCTGGCACGCGCAGATATTCGAGCGAAAGAGGAGGTCTTACGGGCATGGAAGAGCAAGACAGCTGAGACGGTGAAAAAAGTCCGCAGTACGCTTAAGGATATGGACCCGATCAAGGTGCAAATCCGAGCGGAGAAGAGTATTTTGAGCTCCCTCAAGAAACAAATACCTACCGCTTCGCGTAACCTCACCGATGCCGTCAAGGTTACCGATGCGAAGCGATCGATCGATGCGCTAACCTCGCTAACCACCATTATTCGCGACATCAACGCGCATCAACAGAAAATCATTATCTATGAACAAAAGATCAGTGACATTCTCTCCAGAGTCAAATCCCAGATCCCCGTAAAATAATATAGAGCAGCAACCCGCATCGACTTAGGGTCGACTGCAGGCTGCTGCTCCTAGCAAAAAAGGACTTGCCCTGGGGCAGCCGATGATTCGGTGCACCTTCCAGTTCAAGTCCTCGTATCGTTCATCTCTTGATTATCTTCTTATTGTTGTTCTTGGCCTACACGACGCTGAATGATTCTGTGAATGATAATCGATCTAAACTCAAACACAAGGCCAAGCGCTAACATAACGCCCATCACACCAAGCATCGAGATCTGTGCTGTCACGCCGCTCGCTGCCGTCAATACCGTTCCAATATAGCCTTCCAATAAGGCAAAGGTAAAGAACGAAATAGCGATGATCATCGAGCGCTTCCGTTTCTCCTTCAAGATGTCCATAGATTTCTCTGATAAGGATTTATTTGCCATGTGAATAACCTCCTCGTGATTGTCACAACCGTCTCATGCCAATCGCCGAGAGGCTGTGCCCGAAGATTGGAAGCGTTTTAATAATGAGATAATTATATTTAATCACAATTCTGTCACAATGGCAATAAAATCCTTCAAAGTTTAGACACAAAATAGACTCAGAACGTTAACAATTGTATTTGAAATGCATTAATCGGCATAAGTGCCTAACCCTTAAGTACATTTACATTGGCTCTATTGATCACATAGGTGCCCATCAACTCAGATTCTCCAGGATGTTTACCAGCATCCATATCGTAGAATTTCTTAACAGCCATCTCGCCAAACAAGTTCTGGCGCTGCGATATAACCGCATCCAGAATCCCCTGCTTCACATAAGCAATGTTATCTGGATTATTATCGAAGCCAATGAATTTCTGATGCTCCGAAGGATGGCGCTGCGTATAAAGAGCCATGATCTTTCCGAAATCTCCATCCACACCTGCTGCAAGATCGAAGCCGCCACTCTTCTTCACTAGACGCTCGAAATCTGCAAGCCGTTCGTCATGTACAGGATACCCGCTCTGGACACCTACAATTGCAATATTCAGTGATTTCGCAAGCTCATCGCGAATACCTTGCATTCGAAGCTTCAAATTCTCTTGGCGATCGTTAATGGTACTCAGCACAACGTTCCCTTCCCCATGAAGGACTTTGGCAATAAGTCTCCCCATTTCACAGCCTGCTTCATAATCATCCGTACCAATAAAGCTTGTCCGCCGACTGTCAGGCACGTCGGTATCGACACAGATCGTTCGGATCTGCTGCTCCTGTAAAGCATTGATTACTGGCCAGATTGAAGATTGGTCTGCTGGGATGAGAATTAAGTAATCAAGTCCTGCTTGAACCAAATCTTGGATGACTTCCTCTTGCGTGCGGCCCCCATGGCCATCTTGGTAACGAACGACAAAATCCAATCCGTATTTGCTTGCTGTTTTCCTTGCATTATTGATCATCTGAACCGTAAATGGATGCCCCTCTGGCAGATTACTGACGAAGGCTACCCGCTTCGAGCGAAGCTCCGTATTGTCCACTTGATACGCTTCAACGGATTCCCCCATACGACCAACAATGCTTTGTAAAGATGTCGCCAAGTCGAACAAAATTTCATTCGATTGACTCTGCTGCATGCTCAGGGATGCAGCCTCCTCCGTCGATGCTGCTGATTCCTGCGCCACAGCGGCGATATTCGTGATGGAATCGACAATATGATTCTTCGTATGATTCAATACAGCCATGTGCGCTATAATTTTATCCTGATATGTGACAAGATCGGTCACATTCGTTGTAATCTCATCAAATGTCGCGCTAACGTCTTGGATAGTCTGCTGCTGAATTTCGAACTTGTCGGATGCAGAGCGGATCGATTCGACGACCGACGCAATCTCTGTCGTAATCGACTGAATAATTCTGCCGATTTCCGCCGCGGATGCGAAGCTCTGATCCGACAATTTCCGTATTTCACTTGCGACCACGGCGAACCCACTTCCCGCTGT
This sequence comes from Paenibacillus sp. GCM10027629, assembly GCF_042676425.1. NCBI lineage: Bacteria > Bacillati > Bacillota > Bacilli > Caryophanales > Paenibacillaceae > Paenibacillus > Paenibacillus sp. GCM10027629. The sequence continues at coordinate 144,762 of NZ_JBHTGZ010000002.1, forward strand.
ACCGACCCTCGCCGCCTCAATCGAAGCATTCAGCGAGAGCAAATTCGTCTGAGACGCGATGCCCGTAATCGCATCTGTGATCTGATGCACTTCTTTCGCGTGATCCATTAATTTCGCAACACGCTCAATCGTAATCGTTAATTCATCCCTCGTCATACTGCTGGATTCTAGGGTCTTATGGACATTCGCATTCCCATGATCCTTCAATTCACGCAATCGATCCACGCCATCTTCCATAATCGATATGGCCTGTAATACCTGCTCGAACTGCGCTGCAAGCTCTGTCGTCGAATGCATACCGCTCTCTGCATCCACCGCTTGCTGCTGAGCCCCTTGGGACACCGCAAAATTCACATCCGTCATGGCCTTGGATTGTTCAGCGGACTCTCCCGCGGTATCAATGACAACCGTCGTTAGCTTCGTGATTTCGTGGATAGAAGCTTGAAAACCGGAAATAGCGCCCCGAAATTGTTCAATGATATAGGATAGATCTGGTCTGCGTTCACCGAACTGCTGAAGCGCTTCACTCTGCCTCAAATCCTTGGTCTTGATCACTTGAACAGCGTAGGCCGCATCATCATGTGTCCCCTTCGGAACCCAAGCCACGAAGGCTAGTCCTGCAAAGCTGATCAATAGCAAAATATTGCCGGGAATTGCTAAATACTGTCGTATGACAAACGCGGTCACTGCGACAGCAAGTATAATCAACAGCTTAACATTTGTCGAAATCCTCTTCATCATCAATCATCCCCCCTATGGATAAATTTAACTGTATTATTTATTAAGCTAAACAATTCTTCATTGGCTGTATAGCTTTGTTTTCAGCTTTTTGGTAGTTTTTCTACATATTTCGACCGGAGCCTTCGGGTATTCTGAGACAATGCATGAATCTATCCCTGATGGATGATGATAACACAAGGGAGGTGATGAGCATGGCAGGCAGAAACAGCAAACCGAAGAACAACGGCCCAGCAGCATCTCCATCCCGAATGGATCAATTCGGCGATAAGCTGGCAGATAGCAGAGATGATAAGCAAGCAAGAGCGGATCGCAAGCAATAAGCATCCTCGCCAAATAGCCGCGCAGTGAAGTTCTGCAGCGGCTGTTTTGACATATCTTCATCGAACTTTTAACTCTTTTTCATCTGGCATTAAGGTTACTAATTTATAGTACAAGTATCAAATACGAAACTTATCTAAAGCCTAGCCGTAACATACCAAGAGAATAACGAAACCCCCTACTAATGGTTGGAATAAGAAAGGAATTCAAATATGGACCCTAAAAAGATTATTATGATAAGCTTCATGGCCTTTGTCATTGCGTGCAGCAGCAGCATCTGGAGCAATGAAGCGAGTGCAAGCGCTAGCACATACAAATTAGCAACAGACGGTTTAACGAGCAGCTCAGACGCCGATGATCTTCTGCAAGCACTAGGCGTAGAATCAGAAGAGCAAATCTACGATGCGCTCTACAGCGGGCAATCACTGGCAGATATCGCTAATGATAATAAAATGGAAGTCGATCAAGTCGTTGATATTCAGGTGGCTCAGTTAAGGTCACAGCTCGACCAACGATTCTTAAACGGGAGTATTTCCTTAGAAGCTTATCAGGCCCAGCTCGAAGAAATTCATGACATGATTCAAGAGAGTGTGCATCGGAAGATGCTCCAATAATATTCGATCCTATGCAAAAGAACCTTCAAACCACGTTCAAAACGTGAGATTGAAGGTTCTTTTTCCTCAGATGGATTAAGAAGGATCATAACAAGATCCATCGACATCACATTGCAGTCCTGGAATGATCGTGAGTCCGCCTTGATCCTTCGCAAGCTCTTCGTTCAACACTTGCTCGAAGGACTCGCGGTTCGTAACCCCTTGAATGCGTTGGCCGCCGATAATAAATGTCGGCACCGCGGTAACCGCAGCCTCTTCATAGGCATGACGACGAGCCTCATCCTGAACGGACTTATACTTCCCGCTTGTAAGTGCCGCGCGGAAGTTTTCCGCATCAAGCCCGATACTGCTCGCAAGCTCCGTCAATACCTCAAGCTCGCCGATATTTAACTCTTCCTGATAGAATGCCGCGAATACACGGTTCATATAGGCGTTGCCTTTCCCCTGTTCCTTCGCATAATGATACCCTTCGAATGCCAGGCCCGTATAGGGATGCGGCGAAAGGCGAGGCAGCTTCATATCTACGCCCCATTTCTCCGCCATAGGCGAGATAAAAGAATTCCAGCCCTGCAGCTTGCTCGGTTCATTCCATGGATCAATCGGTTGCGACCCACTTGGACGAAGCTCGAACGGCATCCATTCCACCTCCACGTCCTTACCCTGAATGGCTTCCTCGAACGGTTTCTTCCCTAAATAACAGAACGGACAGACAAAGTCCGAATATACTTGGATTTTCACGGTCATCGTAACCAACCTCCTGTACTTCTAACATAATTTGCTTACCTGTAACCATTATAGTTACTAGTTAGAAGTGTGTCAATCGATGACAAGAAGTGGCACAAGCACGAGACTACTGCCAGTTCCATGATTTATTCCGCAAAATGACGGGCTTGCCGCCCAAAGCCTATGTCAATCGCATCAAAATGCAGCGCGCCGCCGCAGCCTTGTTAGAGAGCAATCGATCCGTTACTCATATTGCAGAGACGCTCGGCTATTCAACAATCCATCATTTTACGAGACATTTTACAGCGTATTACGGCATCTCTCCAACGCAATATCGAAAATGACATTAGTGACAACTCAACCTTGTGCAGATTTTCCCCATTACGAAAGTTGAGTTACGATAAGTTAACTTCTTAATTTAATTATGTGTTCCTATGCAGAGTACGTTATAATATAGGGCGTGAGGTGAATATAGGAATGAATCAACCGACATTGTGCCCGCGATTCGAAAAGGCTGTCGAAATATTAAGTAAACGATGGGTTTCCTTCATTGTCTTCCAACTCCTGTCGGGACCGAAGCGATTTAGCGAAATCGAGGCATCCCTGCCGAATATTAGCGGAAGACTCTTATCTGAGCGGCTCAAAGAGTTAGAGATCGATGGAATCGTAAATCGTGCCGTCTATCCGGAGACACCCGTTCGTATTGAATATTCATTAACAACGATGGGGCATGCCCTAGCACCGATTTTCAATGAAATCGTCCATTGGTCCTCCACGTGGATTGACGCATCTTCGCTGAACGCTGATGAACAAGAATCGAAATAAGTCTGAGGAACATCCTATGAATGATAAAGCATTCGAAGTGGATCCCCATCTATGCCCGCTCTGTGGGCAGGACAACCGCTGCGGCTACCGAGCAGGAACCGATGATTGCTGGTGCTTCCACACATCGGTGCCCATGGCGTTAAGAGAGCGAATTACACCCGAGCTGCGAGGCAAGACGTGTATCTGCCGTGACTGCGTTGAGGCGTATCATAGAGAAAAGATCCATAAAGAACAACGATAAACAGGCAATGCTGCGACCGTTTCCCGGTATTTAACCGGGATGCGGTCGTTTTCATTATTTAACGGCATAGAATGAGAAAAATGGTTGAGCAGGAGGCTAATCCTACTCAACCATTTCTCTGTGTACCCATGACTGGATACTAAATCGCCTTTACCATGCCGCCGTCGACGAGCAGGGATTGTCCTGTCACATAGCTATTCGCAAAAGAACCATAGAAGGCTACAATCCGCGCGAATTCCTCCGGCGTACCGAGACGACCCAGCGGAATATCTTTCAAGTTCATGTTCTGAACTTCTTCCATCGTACATCCGAGCTTCGCTGCCATTAGCGCATCAAGCTCAGCGATCCGGTCCGTTGCAATACGTCCTGGCGCCACGGTATTAATCAGAATGTTATCGTTTGCGAACTCGGAAGCCAGCGTCTTCGTTAAGGCTTGTACACCGGCACGGAAAACATTCGAGAGGATGAGGCCTGCAATCGGCTGCTTCACCGATGTGGAAGCAAGATTCACAATTCGCCCTCCGCCAGCAGCTTGCAAGTGAGGGAGTGCTTCGCGGATCATGCGAATGGTGCTCAAGAGATTCAATTCGAAACCGTACATCCATTTCGCATCATCCATGTCTGTGAAGCGTCCTCCCGGCGGGCCTCCCGCATTGGTAACGAGTACATCTAACCCGCCATGCGAGTCCACGGCTGTCTGAATCGCACGACTTACATCCTCTGCATTTAATACATCCATCTGCACCATTAAGACCTGTTTGCCTGTCTGCGCGAGAATCTCATCATGTGCCTGCTGGAGCTGCGCGAGATCGCGACTTGCGATCGTTACGTTCGCCCCTTCTCTGGCGAATTCCAAGGCGCTCGCTCGGCCGAGACCTTTACTCGCAGCTGCTACGAACACGGATTTACCGGTAAGTCCTAAATCCATCATCAACATCCTCCCAATCCATTGGTACTTTCACCCATTATTATGCGACTGAGAGGCTCGCGTCAACCAAGAAAGAACCACCTTACATTTTCGTTTTCCGATATCCCGCAGCTAATAGTTGCATCCCATCCCGATATTTCGCGACGGTACGCCGTGAGATCTGAATACCCTCCTTCGTGAGTATATCCGCAATATGTTGATCTGAAAGAGGGCGGTCTTTGTTCTCCTCGGCTATTATCGCTCTGATTCGAGCCTTAACCGCCTGCGCAGAGGTGTCCATACCCTCCTGTGTCGGCAGCCCTGACGAGAAGAAATATTTCAAGGGATACACCCCGTGCGGTGTCTGTAGATGTTTGCCGTTCACTGCACGGCTGACCGTGGATTCGTGAATGCCCAATCGGCTCGCAATGACCGCTAGGGTCATCGGTCGAATCCCCTTCACACCTGCGGTTAGGAAATCGATCTGCTCCTCCAAGATCGCTTGCATGACTTGCTGCAGCGTCTGCCGCCTCAGAGCCACGCATCGGATGACCCACGCGGCCGATTTGATACGAGCCTGCAAGAATGCAGACGCATCGGATATTTCCGATACTACCGCTGATCCTTGGTTCTCCGCCCATCCACGATAGAGCTCACTGACGGCCAATCGAGGCGAACTGAAAGGATGCATGTGCAGCATATATCCTTCCGTCTTCAGCTCCACCATGGCATCCGGCACCACATAGGGCACGATAGACGTCCCGATCGTTTGGCCGGGACGCGGCTGAAGACGCTGAATATATTGTGCAGCAGCCTTCACCTGTACCTTCGACATCCGAAGACTTGATGCAATCGCCCCCCATTGGCCATGCGCTAAATCCTCGAGATAGTGCGCCACGATCTCCCTCGCACCGTGAGCAGACGACGAGTCCCGATCAATCTGAAGTAATAAGCATTCCCTAAGGTCCCGCCCGCCTATCCCCGCAGGCTCTGCCGATTGCACCTGCCGTAGTGCTTCCTCAGCGAGGCCGATCGAGACATTCAACACAGAGCACACATCAGCTAAATCAATATCCAAATATCCATCTTCATTCAAGTTGCCCGTCAGGTAGACCGCCGTTCGGCGAACATCAGGCGTTAGCTCGAGCAACCGTAATTGGCTAAGCACAGACTGCTCCAAGGATTCAGAAGCAGCCTGCGCATGCCATAACGGATCGTATGCCATCCTTCTGGCATGCGTACTCCTGACGGTCTGGGAATGCCCAGATCCCCTATGTTCCTCCAGTTCCAACACCGGATTCTGCATAACTTGCTCCTGCACATACTGCATCAGCTCTTGACCCGATAGGGTAAGGATATGCATGGATTGCTGGAGCTCCGGTGTCATCGCTAATTTCAGACGCTGATCTTGAACCAACTGATAGCCTAGCACCTTAACATCCCCCTATCGAATTTCTTGCTGATGAACTTCTTAGAACTTCTCTGATACCATCTTCGCTTGCGTGAACAAGAGCAGATAATCCCGTCCGCCAGCTTTCGAATCCGTTCCCGACATATTGAAGCCGCCGAATGGATGCGTGCCTACAAGTGCCCCTGTACATTTGCGGTTAAAATATAAATTCCCAACGAAAAACTCACGGCGTGCCTTCTCCAGATGTGCCCGATTGCGCGAAATGACCGCACCCGTTAATCCATAATCCGTGTTATTCGCGAATTGAAGCGCTTCATCAAACGATGATGCCTTCGTGAACGCAACCACGGGTCCGAAGATCTCCTCCTGTGAGATTCGTGCCGTTGTGTCAACATCCGCGAAAATCGTCGGCTCGATGAAGTACCCTTGCGGATCCCCTGTGTTGCCACCCCATACAAGGCGCCCTTCTTGCTTGCCGATCTCGATATATTCTTGAATTTTGCGATAAGCCTTGTCATCGACGACAGGTCCGACATTCGTTATCCGGTCAGTTGGGTTCCCCATCACAAGCTGCTTCGTACGCTCAACGACTTTATCTAGTACCGCGTCATATACATCTGCATGAATAATTGCGCGAGAACACGCCGAACACTTCTGACCGGAAAATCCAAAGGCAGACGCTGTAATGGCATCTGCAGCCAGATCCAGATCCGCATCGCTATCGACCACGATGGAATCTTTGCCGCCCATTTCCGCAATGACGCGTTTAATCCATTTCTGACCTGGTGCCGTCTTCGCTGCGCGTTCGTTAATCCGAAGTCCAACGTCACGCGAACCCGTGAAGCTAATGAATCGTGTAAGCGGATGATCCACCAAGTAATCGCCCACCTCGCCACCTGGTCCCGGTAGATAGTTCACAACACCTGCAGGCAAGCCCACCTCTTCGAGCAGCTCTACGAATTTCGCTGCAATGACAGGTGTCGTACTCGCCGGCTTCAATACAACGGTATTTCCCGATACGAGCGCTGCTGTCGTCATGCCCGCCATAATCGCAAGCGGGAAATTCCACGGCGGAATGACGATGCCGACCCCGAGCGGAATATAATAGAGCTCATTCTCTTCTTCTTCAATAATGGTAAGCGGCTGAGGCGCACTGAGGCGCTGCATTTCACGCGCATAGAACTCCATAAAGTCAATCGCCTCTGCGGTATCCGCATCGGCTTCGGCACGCGTCTTGCCTGACTCAAATGTGAGCCATGCAGAGAATTCATGCTTGCGGCGGCGCATGAGCGCAGCGGCCTTGTAGAGATACCGCGCCCGCTCATTCGGATCGGTATGCTTCCATGATTCGAATACACGGGCAGCCGTCTGAATCGCTTCTTCCGCGAGCGCACAATCCGCTTGCGATACGACCCCGATCACTTGATCGGTGGAAGCTGGATTAACCGATGCCAACTTGCGGTCTGTCGCTACTTTGTTGCCCCCAATAACGAGGTCATAGGAACGCCCAAGCTCTCCCTCCACTTGTTGCAGTGCCTTATCATAAGCCAGATTGTTCTGTTCATCTTTGAAATTTGTAAATACCTCATTTTTAAATTCTACGCGCATACCCTTTTCATCCTCCCTGAGTAAAATAACAAGAAATATAAATACCGTCCTGTATCCCAATGTATTAGCAATTACCGTGCCAACTTGCTTAAAAAAGAAATATTTTTATATCAAATGCGGTTTTGGCATCCTTCTTGCTTCTTTCATGATTGCTACATCATTACAATGACATGATGATTTGGAGAGGGGATTCTACCCATGGACATCGGTACGGAACTATATCGCAAAACACTACTGACGATTGCCGGCAATCGGCTCGTTGAACATTGGTCGCTCAAATACGGCAAGAAATTAGCGAGTAAATTTATCGCAGGCGATACGCTTGCTGAAGCCTTAACGCAGATTGAGGCACTGAACCAAAAAGGGATTATGGCGACCCTTGATCACCTCGGAGAAGGCATTCGTCACTTGGACGAAGCCGCGGGATATCGGGAAGAATATGTGCGGTTGGTACGGGGGATTGCAGACCGCGGCGTGGATTCCAATGTCTCGTTGAAGCCGACGCAGATGGGGCTCGCGCTCGACCCAGAGACCTGTTACGCAAATATACGCGCTGTTGTCGCAGAAGCTGCGAAGCATCACAATTTTGTCCGCATTGATATGGAAGATACACCGTTCACGCAAGCGACGATTGATATCGTTCGGCGCCTACATGCCGAGGGGCTTACGAATGTCGGCACCGTCATTCAAGCGTATCTCTATCGTTCTCTGCATGATGTCGAAGCGATGATTCAGGAGGGCATCCGCCTGCGTCTCGTTAAAGGGGCCTACAAGGAGCCGAGTACCGTTGCCTACCAGAACGCTTCGGATGTCATTACGAACTTCAAGAAAATGATTCAAATGCACCTCGATCAAGGCATCTATACGTCTGTTGCCTCTCATGACGACACCATGATCAACTGGGTCAAAACCTATGTGCAGCAAAATGGGATCTCCAAAGAGTCTTTTGAGTTCCAAATGCTATACGGTCTACGCATGAGTGAGCAAGCCAAGCTCGCCCAAGAGGGTTACCGAATACGCTGCTATGTTCCGTATGGCGTAATGTGGTATCCGTATTATACGCGCCGACTGGCCGAGAAGCCCGCAAATCTGATGATGGTTCTCAAAAATATGTTCAACTAAACGAGGGAAGATCAGGTATAATCCATATATTAGAATCTTTGTTCTCATATATGGGAGGTCAACCGATTTGAAGCATCATCTGCCGTGTCTCGAACAATTGATCAATACCCAATTTAGATGTCTGCCAACAGATTGCATAGAGGCCCTGCCGATAGAAAATATCTCTACCCAAGGCGAAGGACCTGTATTTACCCAAGTTGGCTCGCAATATTTCTACCTTGAAGCACAGCGTGGGCTAAACAACGATTCATATGAACAATCTTTTATTAGGATTCCCGTGGAAGCGCTTCCGATAGATACTCCACTGGAAGAGGCCATGACTCGATTTACGCACTCGGCATATCTCCTTGTGGAATTGGAAGGTAAGGTTGTCGGTTATGTGTTGGCTGTCGATTTATTGCAAGCCATCATGCAATCATATCGTGTTCTAGACGCGTATTATCGAACGACCCTTGCGACGATTGATCCCGACATGGCTATTACGCTGATTAATGAGGCGCAAGAGGTAGCTGTGTGGACTGCAGGCGCAGAGCATATTTTCTCGATTCAGAGCCAAGATATTATCGGCAAGCCTGCGACAGCCTTCTTTCCCGTCGATCGCTTGCAATCCTTGAAGACCCTTCAGACCGGGGAGTCTGTCTATAAAATGCAGCACCAACCGCGCCAGGATTTGTTCGTGCTTATCAGTGCAAATCCGGTGAAGCTGGACGGGGAGATTGTCGGTGCCGTCGCTGCGGAGACCGATATTACCGCCCAAATCCGGCTTCATCAGGAGCTGCTCCATATGTCGAGCAAGATGCATCATCTTCAGCGTGAGATGGAGATGCTCAGTCCATCGTCCGATCCATTCTCGCCGATCAAAGGCACAAGCCGTACGATCAAGAGCTGCATCGACACGATGCGGAAGGTCAGCCAGACGAAGGCGACCGTACTCATACAAGGTGAGAGCGGTACAGGAAAAGAGCTATTCGCTAAGGCCATCCATGATTCCCGTGAAGATCATAATGCCCCCTTCATCGCGATTAACTGTGGCGCGATCCCCCCGGCGTTATTCGAGAGTGAACTATTCGGATACGAGAAAGGCGCCTTCTCCGGCGCTGATCCACGCGGCAAGAAGGGGCAAATCGCGCTCGCGAACGGCGGAACACTCTTCCTAGATGAGATCGGGGAAATGCCGCTCGAAATGCAGGTGAAGCTGCTGCGCGTGCTGCAAGAGAAGAAGTATTTTCCGATCGGCGGGACGCAAATGCGCAGCGCTGATTGCCGGATCATTGCCGCGACGAATCGAGATCTGAAGAAGATGATTGCGGAAGGGAAATTCCGTGAGGATCTGTATTATCGATTGAACGTCCTATCGATGGAGATTCCTCCGCTCCGGCAGCGCAAGGAAGACATCTATGAACTTACCCAGTCGTTCCTGCATGAGTTCTCCCTCGTATACGGGCGGCATATTCAAGATTTCCCGCCAGAGGTCATTCAATGTCTGCTGCAATACGACTGGCCTGGCAATATTCGCGAGTTACGAAACACGATCGAGCGGCTTGTTATCTTCGCAACGGATGGCATCATCAAATCGGAATATTTGCCGAGTGCCCTATATCAAGAAGCCTCACGACCTTCTGCAATTGACTCTTCCCAAGCCATGGACGTTCATCTCGGCGTTCACGCTTATCAGGAGACCATGGATGCATTCGAACGGAATCTCCTGCTGCAAGCCTTGGAGGAGGTTAACGGCAATAAGCTTGAAATGGCGAAGCTGCTCGGGATTTCGCGGGCTACATTGTATAACAAATTGAAACGGTTCGGGCTATAGGCACGCTAGTGTCTAAAATTTAAGACACTTATTTTCGTAATGTGTCCAATTTCATAGACAAACATAAGAAGACCTCCGCCCGCGCCATCATTGGCGCGAATGGAGGTCTTTATCGTTATGATTGCATATGCTGGAGATACGGTGTCAGATCCACCTTCAACCCTTGAGCCAATCGCTTGCCAAGCTCTGCATCAGCACGATAGAAGTTACAGATGGCGAGCAGCTTGGTCTGGTCCGTAACCGAAGACAAGTCAGCCGTTAAGTTCTTTACGAGAGCATCCTGCTCCGCAGCCGAAAACCGATTCCATACTTGGCCGGCCTGACCAAAGTTATTCGTCTTCTCAATTGTTTTGCGCATCGCTTCGCCTTGGATCGGATAAGGAACATCATTGTACGCTGGATCTTCTTTTGGCGTATGTTGGTGGCGATTCGGTTCATAGTTAATATGATCCTTCTGCTGGCCGTGCGCCATCGCTCCATCCCGCTGATTATTATTCACCTGCGCGAACGGACAGTTAACCGGCAATTGCAAATAATTCGTGCCAATCCGGTAACGCTGCGTATCAGAATAGGAGAACAATCGACCTTGCAATAGCTTATCTTCCGACGGCTCAATGCCTGGAACAACAACACCAGGGTTGAATCCGACTTGCTCAGTCTCCGCGAACACATTCTCAGGGTTCTTATTGAGTGTCATCGTCCCCACGAGCTGATATGGAATATCTTCCTCGAACCAATCCTTCGTCGGATCCAGTGGATTGAAGTCGAAGTTATCCAGATCCGCAGGATCCAGCACTTGCACATATAAATCCCATTCCGGGAACTCTCCACGCTCAATCGCTTCATAGAGATCACGACTTGCATGATTGAAGTCCTTGCTCTGAATCTCCGCAGCTTCCTCGGCAGACAAGTTCTTAACCCCTTGCTTCGGCACCCAGCGCAGCTTCGTGTAGACCATATTGCCGTAAGCGTTGATCCACTTATAGGCATGGACGCTAGATCCGCGCATATGGCGGTAACTCGCCGGAATTCCTTCGTCGGTGAATACATGCACGAGCATATTCGTCGATTCTGGACTTAGCGACATGAAATCCCAATAGCGGTCCGGTGTCTGTAGATTGTTACGAGGATCCGGCTTCAAGGAATGGACCATATCCGGGAACTTCATCGCATCGCGAATGAAGAAGATCGGTAAGTTATTCCCGACGAAGTCATAGTTCCCTTCTTCGGTATAGAATTTGATCGCGAACCCACGCGGGTCACGCAGTGTCTCAGGGGAGTGCAGTCCATGAATGACCGTCGAGAAACGAACGAATACAGGTGTCTCTTGGCCTTCATTTTGCAAAAATGCCGCTTTGGTGTAGCGTTTCATACTGTTCGTCAATTTGAAAACGCCATGCGCCCCTGCACCACGTGCATGAACGACCCGCTCTGGCACCCGTTCACGGTCAAAATGAGCGAGCTTCTCGAGCAGCTGATAATCCTCCAATAAAGTCGGTCCATGCTGCCCCGCCGTCCTGGAACTCTGATTATTGCCAATCGGAACACCTTGATTCGTTGTTAATTTGGTCATAAAAACGCCTCCCTTTATGTAATATGATAGTAGTCACAACCATTCAAGAATCATAACACCATTGTATGACAGATGATAATTAAAATCAATATTAATTTATAATAATTATAAATAAAATATAAGATAAAGGGACAACTCTCGCCGTTCTAATGATGACGTACGTGCGATATTGTCCCTTTTGTTATACAAAAAAGCCGACCCTACAGGTCGGCTCCATTTATTTCTTACGTTATTGGTTTATGATTTAGTTTGCAGCGGGCTTGTATTCACCAATACGGCTAGCTTTCTCTCGCCCTTCTCCATAACGGATTGACATTGGGGGCATGTCGGCTCTGTTGAAAATGCAAAATTATCTCGCATCCAACCTTTGCATTTCTCATTGGTGCATGACCAAACTGCTGTTACTTCCTCAGGAATCTCATCCATCGGTTTTTTCCGTGAATTATACATGTCCATCCCTCTTTCTATCCAGGATTATCAAGCTTATAAATGCCCTGAACCATCGGTCTCAGGAAGTAAGTTCTCGAAGCACTTCTTTAATATGGCCTGACCGTTGGTTTTTAATAAATAAAAATTCACATATTGTACAAGGTTATCCACGCCTTCCATCATAACCCTCTGCAATATGTGAATTCAGGTCAAATATCAATACATTTCCATCTTACCACTTCTGGCACATAATAGCAACGATTACTTTCCATATCTTAGCGTGCAGGAGCATAGCTTAAGATATAAGCGTATAACGAAGGAGCTGAATGCGTTGAACCATCAGCAAAATCCGACCATGAAGCGTGAACGGCCTAATTTCTTAGTCTTTATCGTTGATGAGCAGCGATACCCTCCCCGTTATGAGAGTGAAGCCATACGAAACTGGCGCAAAAATAATCTCGTTACGCAGGAGCTACTGCGTAACGACGGCGTGGAGCTGCATCGGCATTATATCGGTAGCGCCGCATGCTGCCCTAGCCGAGCTACTATGTTTACAGGCCATTACCCTTCTCTGCATGGGGTCACTCAGACGGATGGAATCGCTAAGAGCGCTTTCGATTCGGATATGTTCTGGCTCAATTCCAATACCGTGCCCACGATGGGGAATTACATGCGTGAAGCAGGCTACCAGACGTATTACAAAGGGAAATGGCATATCTCCTACGAAGACATCGTGGTCCCTGGGACGCATCAAGATGTTCCAAGCTATCATCCAAGCAACGGTGTGCCTGATCGTCAAAAAGAAGATCTCTATCGACGGGCAGACCGACTGGAGAGCTACGGGTTTTCCGATTGGATCGGCCCGGAGCCGCATGGACGAAACCCACGAAATTCCGGATCTTCAGCTGCTCATGGTGTCAGTGGGCGAGATGTCGTCTATGCGTCAGAAGTTGTCGAATTGATCCGAGCGTTGGATCAACAAACCCATCCAGCAGAAGAACGTCCACCTTGGCTCATCGTCTCCTCCTTCGTCAATCCGCATGACATCGTGCTATACGGTTCACTAACAGAGCATATCCCTGCGTTTCGCTTCAATGTGGAACCAACAGTCCCTAACGTGGAGCCTCCACCGACCGTCCTTGAATCTTTACACACGAAGCCTCGCTGCCAAGCTAGCTATCGCACTGTCTATCCTCAAGCATTGCAGCCCATCCTAAATCCATCTTTCTACTATAGACTCTATTATCAATTGCAGAAAAACGCCGATGAGCAAATGCAAAAAGTGTATGAAGCGTTAACGCACTCCTCGTTCTACGACAATACGATTATTATCTTCACATCCGATCACGGAGACTTGCTCGGCTCGCACGGTTATCTTCATCAGAAATGGTATTCTGCCTATGAAGAGATTCTCCATGTCCCTTTCGTGATCTATAACAAGAAGCTCTTCCCGAATCCAAAACAACTTGATGCATTGACCAGTCATCTCGACCTGCTGCCAACCATGCTAGGATTAGCGCAAGCCAATGTACCAGAGATCCAAGAACGCCTTAAACTTAAATTTACGGAAGTCCACCCCTTCGTGGGCCGCGATCTAAGCTCCTATCTGCTGGGGGAATCGGTGCCACCCGAAGACTCGGTATTCTTTATGACCGATGATGATGTCATGCTTGGGCAGCATCAGATCAGCGCCTTAGGCAGACCTTATCCTTCTGTTGTCCAACCCAACCATATCGAGACCATCATTACGTGGTTTGAATCAGAAGATGCTGTTGGGACAAAGAGGAGGAGGCTATGGAAATACTCCCGATACTTTGACCCGAACGCAACGAGCAGCGGAACACCCACTCCCGAAGAGTTCGAGTTATATAACTTGACCGAGGATCCCTTAGAGATCCGCAACTTAGCTTACTCCACCTTTGCAACACCAGAGAGTCGGCAAATCCAGACTCAAATGATGCGCCTGTTGGATCTAGAAAGACAGACCAAGCGTTTAACCCCAACGACAGCTTGAGATCTCGAACGAATATCTTTCTTCAGAGGGGGCTTGGATGGTAGTGGGTTGTTTTGGTAATATTCAAGTATAAAGAATGCAGAAAGTTAGGAATGGAGCACAGTACATGAACAGATTAGCAGCCTTACGCGAGCCCTCTACGCGTAAATTATTATTCAGCGCAGGCCTGAGCTGGTTATTCGATGCCATGGATGTCGGCATGGTCTCCTTCATCATTGCCGCGATTGCCGTCGACTGGCATCTCGGCGCACAACAGATCGGCCTTGTCGCCGCAATCAATTCCATTGGAATGGCTGCTGGCGCAGCCGTGGCTGGATCTCTTGCAGACCGTTATGGCCGCAGGTCCATCCTCATTTGGACGTTATTAATTTTCTCCGCAGCTAGCGGATTATCTGCACTCGTATCCAGCTTCGTTGCACTATGCATCTTGCGATTCATCGCGGGATTCGGTCTGGGCGGAGAACTGCCCGTCGCTTCGACACTTGTCTCCGAATCCGTACCACAGAAGGAACGAGGGCGTGCCGTCGTGCTCCTAGAGAGCTTCTGGGCCTTCGGCTGGATCTTATCCGCGCTCATCGCCTATTTCGTCATCCCGGATTACGGCTGGCGTATCGCCTTTGTCATCAGCGCATTGCCCGCGTTCTATGCCCTGTACCTTCGCCGGGCGATTCAAGATTCACCTCGGTACATGGCGGCGGTACAACAGAAACCCTTGCCTTTTCGTCAGCGTGTCGCTTCTGTCTGGTCGTCGAAATACCGCCGTTCTACCATCACCCTATGGGTTCTATGGTTCACGGTTGTCTTCTCTTACTATGGCATGTTCCTCTGGCTTCCAACGGTGATGGTGATGAAAGGTTATGGTCTCGTCAAAAGCTTCCAATACGTGTTGATTATCACACTGGCACAGTTGCCCGGGTATTTCACAGCGGCGTATTTCATTGAGAAGATTGGCCGGAAGTTCGTGCTCGTGACGTATCTCGTCCTAACAGCGATCAGTGCGATATGGTTCGGAATGGCCGAGTCCGAAGGCATGCTGATCGCTGCGGGTATCTGCCTTTCCTTCTTCAATCTCGGCGCATGGGGCGGTATGTATGCCTATACCCCAGAGCTATACCCAACGGAAGTACGCTCAACGGGCGTAGGACTCGCCGCATCCTTCGGGCGGATCGGCGGGGTGATTGGGCCTTATCTGGTCGGTATGCTCGTCGCTCGCGAAACGGCGATGACAACGATCTTCACAGTCTTCTTCGTCGCCATTCTCCTCGGGGCATTCGTCGTCCTGTTCTGGGGACGAGAGACAAAAGGGATCGATCCCGACAGTCCAACCGTATAAATTCGCACAATAAAGGGGTTGTATCCTATACCAATATAGGATACAACCCCTTATCATTGCTTCTATGTCCACGCCCAGAAGAATCCGTCTCGATCCCACGCGACTCTGCCGTTATGCAGCTTCCGGAAAGCTTTCTTCACTTCTTTCTCAAGCGAAGCGTTGCCATTCTCATTCACAAAAACGAACTGCTCGCCGAAATGTGTCTGTACATAATCAATCGCATCGCTCTGGTGCAAAGTCCCTTTGAATTGAATCTCATCGACCATCCATTGGGCGACGGTTTGAGGTGTCACTTCCATGTTATTCATGCTCCTTAATCCGCTGCGCGAACGAATCCTTCTTCGGTCAGATATTCTGCAGCTTCTTCATACGATTCGAATACCGTATCGAGATCTTCGCCTGCGAAGATGTACCACATCTGATCTTCGTCTTCGAATTTGAGCTCCAACGACTGGTTCTTCGCGTTCGTCCAGCGTTCTTCGATCACTTCCTGTGCAGTGTCGGGTGTTGTCGCATCTGATGCTTCTATACTTCCAGTTGCACGTCGTACCCCTTTCCACGTTAAGGAACGGATGGACGCTTCAATGATCGTACGAATTTCTTCCGCAGACATATCGCGAATGTTCACCATACCTCGATCGTCAACATCATAACCGGTCAGATATCCGGCATAGACGAACCCATTGCCGTTCGGGTGCAGGTGATAGACGACCGTTTTCTTATCGAACATACTTTCCTCGTAGTGGTAATTGACACGTTTCATCGACACATTTTTACGCTCCAATTCAGGGAATGAATCGGCAATCGCGAGCTTTTCTTCAAAACTTAGCATATTTCGTCGGCCTCCGCATGGCTATTGTAGTAAGCCCCATTATACCATAAGCACTGGATAATCCTAATCTCACTCCGATTCCGATAACATCGTGACAAATTAAACAAAGTTCATTACCACCCGTGCCAAAGACCCCCATCACCCGAAATTCAGGATTGGAGGCCTCTCTTATTCGTTCATGATTCTGCATGGTGTTAATAGTAATACGTCGTCTGCGATCCGATCTGAGCAACGAACGGATTCCACGCTTGCTGTGAGAACGCCTGAACTGCGTTACCGTCCGAAGATAAGTTCCGTAGGAATTCGAAGTCCGGGTGTACGACCAAATCCGCTTGGAATGCCTCTACCGTGCTATTCGGCTTGCGTTTCTCATTCAAAGCCGCCAGAATATCCTCTGCCGATTTGAGCCCAATGCCATGCCCAAAGTACAAGTTCGGCCCCATCACGATCGCATTCTCGCCCCGCCATTCCGGCCCTTTTGGATCAAAATCCGGGTTTTCGAAATATACCCCATCTCCAAGATACGCTTCATTCTTGTCTTCCGTGATCACTAGCGGAAGATAGTTGCTGGCATGCCAGTCTCTTAAATAAAGATTTTGAAAATACTTGTTAAATTCATCGTCACCGATCATATCCAGCACGGCCTTATAGAACAGAATCATGATCGCTGTTGAACATTCAAACCCATAATACTCCCCATGTTCAAATATATCTCGAATCCCATCCGCGGGTTGGACATTTCCTCTTAATCGAAATCCACCGTTTGGTGTTCGTATCCAATATCGTGGATTACTGAACGATTCCCGGAAAGGCGCGAATCGGGCATAACTTGCGTTCAAGTCATTGGCTGCCTTCACGATTTTGCTCCTCATTTGCATTTCATAGACCAAAGCTTCCTTCGAAGGATAGTAGTAGGTTACCGGGCTGTTCTCCTTCGCCTTTACAATGCTCTGTTCCATCCGCGTCAGCGGCAAACTGCCGGCTTCTTGTAAAGGTCTCCCCGAAATACGTATCACGGCTTCTCCTCCAAACTCATTATGATGACATCGCCCTAGGTTAGTGTACGTATTGTAGGCTGGAATCGTGCATGAATCTTTTCTACTCTAGTTCTATTAGACTAGTAAAGAAACAGCGTATTTCCCGCAAATAATAGCGACATTTCACGAAATCCGACTTTCCATTCCTAATCCCTTCCATATTACATGTCGAAACCTCCGTTTTCTCCAAATTCTGAGAATTTTTTTGTTGACTAATTGATAGAACAAGACTACTATAGTGATAGGTTCATAGAACTAATTTCCTATTAAAAATGATAAAGGCAAAGCCGTCGAAAGATGGTGACGCAAAACTACAGGGGCTAACGCGAAAATTCGCCATGCCAGCCAGTTACCGACATAGAAGTACGACGTTATTCGCGTTGTTAACCCTTCTTATTTCGGTAAGAAGGGTTTTTTACGTACAACAATTTCATATGTCAACTCCGTATTGACAAAGGCAAACCCATCGAGAGATGGCGACGCAAAGCTATAGGGGCTACCGCGAGGAATACTCGCCATGCCAGCCAGTTACCATTACAAAGTCTAACGCACTTGAACGAGTGACGTTGGCTTTCCAAGGAGTGTTCGTGATGAAACAAACCAAACTCGTGCTTATTGCGTTCATGATGCTGATGATTATTGCACTACTTCCTACGAATAACGTACACGCTGAAGGCGCTCTACCCGATCAATTGGTCGTACTGCCAACAGGTGATTATAATGTAAAAGAAGCAAAAGCGATGATGGAGCGCCTAGAGAAAATCCCAGCTCCAATCTTAAAAACACTTGCTGACAAAGGCGTTAAAGTGAAATTAACGAACGACATCATTACCAACGAACCTGAATTGAACTATCTTAAAGGGGTAACGCCAAGAGGGTGGGAAGGAACGGGACTCACTTGGGATGATGTACCGGGTGTTAGCGAGAAAGTGGTTGTCGTACGCATCGGATACAGCAAAAAAGGCCATGGCCACAACTCGTACAACCTAGAAATCCATGAGACATTGCATGCCGTTGACCGCTTTGTGTTTAACAACGCAAGCGACTCGCAAGATTTCAAAGATATTTTCACCAAAGAAGCAGCAAGCAACTATCACGATGGCTATGTATCGGCTTATCCTGCAGAATATTTCGCAGAGAGCGCGAGCTTGTATCTCTACAATGATACAACGCGTAAAGAGTTGAAGAAGAACGCTCCGCTAACCTATGATTTTATGGACAAGCTATTCAATCAATAAGATAGAAAAAGCTCCCCTCTGACGATCAGAGAGGAGCTTTTGTGTTGTAATACGAACTTATTCAGGATACACGTGTTTCGGCTTGATTTCATTCCAAGTCTCGGTGTCATCCTCATTTCTTGTGTAACCGTGGTGATTCGTCGCTTCGATGACATCGGTGTAATACCATTTGTTCACCGAATTGTCTGGCCACATTTTCGCATCTTCATGGATGTCTTTAACCTTGACTTTACGGTTCAAGACGCTGTTGATAAATGCCATGGCTTCTGCACGAGTAATGTACTGGTTCGGTTTGAATGTGCTATCATCATAGCCTTTGATCCAGCCTTTGTTCGCTGCAGAGACAATGTATTTCTCAGCCCAATGCCCTTTGATGTCCGTGAACATTTCGTTCTTCTTCTCATCCAATTTGTCGAAACGGGATGCGATGGCTGCGAATTCTGCTCTCGTAATCTGTTGACCTGGTTTGAACGATCCATCCTTGTAACCTGTGATGATACCAGCATTCTCCATCGTTGCGATATGTTTGCTCGACCAACGCTTCTGCTCAACATCTTTGTAAGAGCTGATCTGTTTCATGTAATCGCTGCGTGTAGCATCATCCATCAAGCGGTAGAAGATTGCTGCGACTTCTTCACGGCTGATCAGGTTCTCAGGCTTGATCATGCCATCTGGATAGCCGTTGATGTAGTTGAAATGCTTATCCTTTTCCAATTGCGGTGGAACTGGAGGCAATGGTGGTACCGGTGGCAATGGAACAGGCGGCAACGGTGTTGGTGTTGGCGTTGGCGTCGATGGACCTGGATCTACTGGAGGTGTCGTCGTGTTCTTCGTGTAGTAGAATGTGAGCGATTGACCCTCTTGATCACTGAATGTGTAGTCCTGTTGTGACTTCACCGGCGTGTATCCTGCAACTGGTGCAGCTGTAAGCTTCGTCGTAACTCCAGCCTTGCCACTTGCGGTTCCTGCAATTGCCAATTCCTTGTTCGTGCCTTGCTCGAGATACTTCACAGTAACTTTGTACTCTTTCTCTACTGGTGTTTCGACTTTGACGTAGAGGATTTCTAGTGTCTGTTCTGCCTTGTCTGTGAAGGTGTAGGTGTATACTTCCTGCGAAGGTTTGTATACAACCCCGTCTTTCTCGATCTGTTTTGGTGTGATGGTGATGCTATCGCCATTTTTACCTTTTTTAACTTCAACATCCAATTCGACTTTCTTATCTCCATCCATGTACACATGGTGAACGGTAACTTGCTGAAGATCTTCCACAGCACCTAATTTGTAGTAGAATGTGTGCTCTTGTTTTTCTTCTGCGGTAACTTCATAGTCGAAGTTATAAAGCTCTGGTGTGTATACCGCATCAGATACTGAAATCGGTTCAGCCACCAGATGAAGTGTCTTGCCTACTTCACCTTCATACTGCGTTGATTCTTGTAACGGAAGCTCTGTTGCACGATCCACATAATTCACGGTAACCGTACGTTTCTCAGCCGGTGCATTATTCTTGGTGTAGAAGAACGTGTGCGTTTGCTGATCGCCGTTCACGACTTCGTATTTCCATGTGTCGGTTCCGACTACAGGTGTGTAGCCTTGGGCATATACGGCTTCAAATACTGATCCATCTGCTGGATTATTGATCGTTTTCGACTCAGCTACAACGTGGTTCGTTCCTTCTTCAAGGTAATTAAGTGTTAGCGCCCGCGTAGGCACTACAACATCCTTGGTGTAGAAGAAAATAAATACTTGGTTCGCTTCAGCCGAGAATTTGTATTCCTTCGTGCTTTCGCCTACAACCGTGTAGAGTTCAACTTTTGCTGCTTCTAATTTCGCAGTTCCGTTGGTTACACCTGGTACAGTAGTCGATGGTGATACTTCTTCTTTCGAGCCTTCAAGCAAGTACTTCACCGTTACGTTTTGTACTGCTGCTGTGTAGTAGAAGATTGCTTCTTGCGTTCCGTTTGTAAACGTGTAGTCGATTGTTGCTTTTTCAGGCGTGTAGCCTGCAACTTCTTTCGCATCTAGCTTAATCGTTTTGCCTGTTACGCCTCCTTCAACTTCAGGCTTCGCAAGTTCTTTGTCCGTTCCTTTTTCAAGGTACTTCACTGTCACTTTTTGCGCCGATGCTGTGTAGTAGAAGATTGCTTCTTGCGTTCCATTGATGAACG
>NZ_JBHTGZ010000003.1:0-224392 GCF_042676425.1 Paenibacillus sp. GCM10027629
TGGAATATTCAGTATATGAATTGGGATTTCTCTCATCTGAAGCCTGGCACGTTATATGATGTCTACGTGAAGGTTAAGGTGAGATCGAGCTTCGTCCTTTTCCTAGTTCAGAGGGGGGGATCGTTTCAATTATTGCCCCACAAGATGACATTGGGATAACAGTTACCGTAGGGGAACATCAATAGAGCAATTATATGTTATTGATTATCCTGGAAATTATCATTTGTTATTTATAGAGGAGGGGCGACCTTTCTTTTTTTGTTGGATTGGGATGCACGGCGACGTAAAATCTGGACAAGGTCAGTCATAATAGGAGAGATGATTAATCACTCCGTGGATTGGCTGAAGCAAGTTTGAACTGAGCTAACGGGCAGATTAGTTGAATAAACAAACCATTATTGAGCAGGCTGCCGAGCCTGCTCATTTCTTTAAGCTAACGGGGAGGATAGTGGAGTAAAGATATGGTAAAATGGGTGTGTAATATGCTCTCTTGATGGTTAAGGAGACCGACTTGGAATATTCTTAAGTCAATCGATGGAGTATTATACAAGGATAAGGTGTGATGCGGGTGACTGATTTTACAATGATTAAAAAGCTGTTTCATATTACGAAACGAAATGGGTTTAGTCATGACGAGATACAAACCATTAAAAATAATTTTGGTGAATTGCCCCAGGTGTTTATAGATTATTATTTGGAACTCGGTAAAGACGAGCGGCTGAATCATACGCAAGATAGTTTGATCAAACCCGAGCAACTCCAATACTTCAAACATAGCGAATATTTAATTTTTTATTGCGAGAATCAACGTGTCTGTGTTTGGGGAATCCATAAGAACGATTTATCCAGGTCCAATCCCCCTGTCTATATGAGTTACGATGAAAAGGTATGGAAAAAAGATTTTGAAACATTGACCGATTTTTTTCATGCGATGGCCTATTTGCAAACCGTATTCGCTCTTGAATACGGCTGTGAATCGTTCTATTCCATTGAACAAACCGACTTGGATTTTATTCGTGAAAATTTTAATAATAAAGGTTTTTCCTTTCGGCATTGGATTGGCATCGAATTTTATGGGAATTACGATGACAGCATAATAACAGTGATGAAAAATAACGATAGTTTTGATTTGATCTATGCTTCAAGCAACAAAGAACATTTTGATGAAATGGATCGGGTTCTCTCAAAACGGGGAGTAGTAATTTGAAATCAGATAAAGATAAATTTGTTGCAGCTACCTTCAAAACTAAAAACGATGGAAGGCTTGGTCCAATTATTATATATATTGAACCTAGAAACTTGTAGGACAACAATTGATATTTTAGATGTATACTCTAATTTCTACGTATTAAGCTAACGGGACACGATAGCTACATTACGTACAGGTGACAGCATACCATTAACCTGTTCAAGGAGCAGAGCTATGATTAAGAATCTATACGAGACTCATTTACAAGTTAAAGATTTGAATGCTTCTATTGAGTTTTATAACAAGTTGGGACTGGAACTTTCATTATTAATTGAGGAAAGAGGAATTGCATTTTTTTATATTGGAAAGGAACGTCAATTACTTGGTCTTTGGGAAGTTCCAAAGGGAAGTGATGTTAGCAAAAGACATTTTGCTTTTGGGACTGATTTGGATTTATTAAAGGATTCAATTGACTGGCTACGAGAAAGAGGTCTTGAACCCATTAAAGCTTTTGGAAAAGAACCAATTGAGCCAATTGTACATACATGGATGCCTGCGGCAGCTATTTATTTTAACGATCCTGATGGTAACGAATTAGAGTTTATTTCATGGTTGACGTCTGAACCTAAAAATTTGGGATATGCAGTTTATTTAAGTGAGTGGAACGAAATGATAAAGTCCGAAAAATCACAAAATTAGTAGTAACTGTTTTAGTAATTCATTGAAGTTCCAACCGTCTGAAGTTAACAGATTATTCCGCTAACGGGACACGATAGCTCAATAAAGAATTTGAAGGCAGCCAGCTACTTGTGATCGGTTGCCTTTTCTTAACCAACTGGCAGTTTAATTAAGAATACGTGATTGATTTATATGATTTTCCAGAATACAATATAGTAAATATCTGGTATGTGCAACTGGCGTAAACGTGGATAACCATGAGGGAGCACATATTCATATCGCCGTACGCCTGGGCAAAGTATTTGATCTTAAATCAGATACTTTTTTTATTTCACATGATGAAAGGTCAGGTGCTTAGTAATGAAGATGGCTTACATTTTGTTTGATAAGATGACTACTTTAGATTTTGTTGGTTTTTATGAAGCTGTAACATGGATGGGAATTCTAAAAGCAAAAGAAAATGTGTCGTGGGATTTTTGTTCGAACAAAGAACAAATAACCGATGACAGAGGATTAACTATGAAAATCAATCATGTTTCCCCGGACCTTTCGGTATATGATTTGATTTTTATTCCTGGAGGGTTGTCTACAAGGCAACTCAGGAATGATACTGACTTTATCTCATGGATTCAGACCGCACTAAATGTAGAATATAAGGTGTCTGTTTGCACGGGAGCTTTAATTCTGGGTGCTGCTGGAATGCTAAATGGTAAAAGAGCAACAACAAATCCATCTGCATATGAATTATTGACACCTTATTGCTCAGAAGTTGTTAAGGAGCGCTATGTAAGAGATGGTAACATTTTTACAGGTGGAGGAGTATCTGCTTCCATTGATTTGGGTCTGTATTTCATAGAATCGCTTACTAATGAAGAAGTTGTTCAAAAAGTTCAAGAAAAGATGGATTACCCGTACTATATATCGAAAAGATAAAAGTTTTCACGTTACGCTAACGGGACACGATAGTTGAATACTATACATTGCTGAGCAGACTACCGCAGTCTGCTCATTTTATTGAACTAACGGGCAGGATAACGGAATAAGCCAATCAAGCGTAGATGTATTAGAGCCCGGTTTTATTAACTGGGGCTTGATCATTTAAGATGATATCTGAATTCGTGGTTTCAAAAAAAAGCAACAAAACACTGGTGAACTTTCTAATCCTGACAGACTATTGTCTACAATGCAAGTTTATTATACAAGTAAGAGCCTAATTACCCGCAGGAGTTAAAGCATCGTATTCGTGGAACTGAAATATTTTATTAACCAGTTACCTTATTGAATTGGGGGGACAACAGTGAAACTTGAGCGACTTATGGCCATTACGATCCTTCTATTAAACCGCAAACGCGTACAGGCCCAAGAATTGGCTGATCGTCTGGAGGTTTCATTGCGTACGATTTATCGCGATTTGGAATCATTGAATCTAGCAGGAATTCCCATTATTTCGTACACGGGAGCAGAAGGCGGATTCGAAATCATGGAAAACTTTCGATTGGATCGGCAAATGCTTTCATTCAATGAACTTATTTCCCTCTCTACAGCTTTGCGAGGCCTTCAATCTACACAGGCATTTAGCAACCAAAATTTAGACGGGCTGCTCGACAAAGTTGGCGCATTGGTCTCGAAGGCAGAACAAGGTCGTATGGCTGGTGCTGATCAGGTCATCATTGACTTAAATCCGTGGAAAAGCAGCTCTTCAGAACGAAACAAGTATGACACGCTGCATAAAGCCGTAAGTGATAAAAGGCTGATCCGTTTTACATATACCAACGGACAAGGGGGAGAAACAGAACGTTGTATTGAACCTATGGGGCTGGTGCTCAAAGGCTACACGTGGTATCTTCACGGTTATTGCTTAAACCGAGATGATTACCGCATGTTCAGGCTTTCTCGGATCCGGAATCTACTCATTCTTGAGGATACGTTCCAGCGTCGAATGGTGACACTGTCTGAGTTGAATGAAAATTGGGGTCCGCAGCGCGATTCCAAGATGGTCGATCTGGTGCTTAGATTTACAGGACCGGCTAAGGTTCCAGCAGAAGATCATTTTGATGCGGATGAAATTGAACGGCAACCCGATGGTTCGCTTATCGTTCGGGTCCGATACCCGGATAACGACTGGTTAATCGGCTTTTTACTTCATTTTAGAACGGATTTGTTCATTCTTGAACCCTCGCATATTGCTGCAGCTGTACGGAAAAGTGCTTTGGAGATAGCTAAACTTTATATCGATTGTTGACACACTGTTGTCAATAAGCATGGTTTATTATGAGTTTAAATAGAGAGAACACATTAATCAGTTACAAGAAAATACAAAGAAATTTGAGGAGGCTTTCCAAAAAATGACTCATTCAGAACAACAAATTGTACGCAGTGGCCACCAGAGCACTGAGATCAAGCCTTTCCGTATCGATGTTCCGCAGGCTGATCTTGATGAATTACGAGACCGTTTAACCCGCACCCGTTGGCCGGATGCTTTGGCCGGTGTAGGCTGGGACTATGGTATTCCCGTTGATTACCTCAAGGAACTGGCGGAATACTGGAGATCCAAATATGACTGGCGCAAACACGAGGAATCTCTTAACAAATTCCCGCAGTTCACCACCACCATAGACGGACAGAACATACACTTTCTGCATGTACGTTCCCCAGAACCAGATGCAATGCCGTTGATCATCACACATGGTTGGCCCGGTTCGATCGTTGAGTTTATGAACATTATAGGACCGCTCACCGATCCCCGTGCTCATGGCGGTAATCCGGCAGATGCATTCCATGTCGTCATACCTTCACTACCCGGATTTGGCTTTTCTGGACCGACAACCGAGGTAGGGTGGAACATTAATCGAGTAGCCAGAGCTTGGGCTGAACTGATGCGTCGACTAGGTTATGAACGTTACGGCGCTCAAGGTGGTGACACCGGGGCAATGGTTTCTCCAGAGCTTGGACGATTTGCGCCAGACTCTGTCATTGGTATTCATGCAAACGGGCTTACAACATTCCCGTCCGGAGATCCCACAGAATCGCTTGATTTAACTGAAATCGAGCGAGCGCGCTACGATACGTTGACTCAACAAAGCTATGAGACAACGGGTTATGCGATTATACAATCTACACGACCTCAGACGCTTGCCTATGGTCTGACTGACTCGCCCGTCGGTCAGCTTGCTTGGATAGTAGAGAAGTTCAAGGAATGGACAGACCCTACAGCAAATCTTCCGGAAGATGCCGTTGATCTCGACCACATGCTAACAAATGTCTCATTGTATTGGTTGACCGGAACGGCAGGGTCATCGGCACGGATTTATAAAGAGGAGGCGAAATCCTGGGGCATGCCTGCTCAACGCTCTACGGTTCCAACTGGTGTTGCGGTTTTTCCGAAAGACATCTCGATCCGAGGTATTGTCGAACGTGAGCATAATGTCGTGCACTGGTCGGAATTCGATCGCGGTGGTCACTTTGCGGCAATGGAAGCACCTGACCTGTTAGTTAATGACATCCGAAAGTTTTTTGGTCAGCTTCGCTAAGACTATCCGGAATGTTGTTATGAAGCTCGAATCTAAAGTTAGAACATTCGAAATTATATAGTAAGATGGAAGGAAGAATAATATGAATCTACAGGGGAAAGTTGTTATCGTTACCGGAGGCGCTAGAGGAATTGGAAGAGCTGCATCAAAATTATTGGCCCAACGGGGTGCGAAAGTCGTTGTTAATTATTTAAAAAATCAAGATGCTGCTGAAGCGGTGGTCTCAGATATTCGATCCAGCGGCGGAGAAGCCATTGCTCTCCGGGCGGATGTTCGTGATTCACACCAATTTACAAAGCTCGTAGACGCTACTTTAGAAGCTTTTAAGAAAATTGATATATTGGTCTGCAACGCGAATATGAGTTTCACTGCGAAGCCCTTTGCCGAAATGAATTGGGAGGAGTTCTCTCAGAAATTAAACGATGAACTAAAAGCAGCATTCGTGACGACTAAATCCGTTATTCCATTCATGATCGAACAAAAGTTCGGACGTATCATTTATGTATCCAGCAGTTTGGGTAAGGATCCCTCGCCTTACATGATCGCTCATGGAACGGCAAAAGGAGGGTTGAATACCTTTTCCGACTATATTGCCCAAGAATTCGGTCCACAAGGGATTTCAGCCAACGTGGTTGCACCCGGATTAGTGCAAACCGATGCGACGGCCTTTTTGTCAGAGGAAGAGAAACAAACCATTAGTAGCTTCACACCACTGAGGCGTGTGGCGGAACCTGATGATATTGCAGGTGTTATTTCGTTCTTGGCAAGCGACGATTCGCGTTTTGTTACCGGATCGTATACCCCTGTTACTGGGGGGCTGTAACTGGAGTCCAGTGTCATCTGATACTACCAATGCCAAAGTACGTTTATGAGACACCCGAGAGAATTTGATAAAGTTAGCTAATCAACAGTTATTACGCTAACGGGACACGATAGAGGAGCGGTAGCTGCTCCTCTCATTGTTCAATTAATGAATACCTAAGAAATGGTGGTGAGTTTTCGTGAACAATATGACTGAGAAATTGAGAACCATCAAATTAGATAATCCCTTTCCGTATAGGGATACTGATAAAATACAGGATGATTTTCGCAAAAACTTTTTGAAACTTACCGAAGACAAAAACTCATTGGTCGGTGATTTTAACACATACTGTATGAATATTGCTGGCACTGTAAGTTACGTCTTAGATGGAAAGAAAGCAGAGATTCCTCAAAAACAAATCGAAAAACTCAATATGTCATTTTTTAATTGGTTCCCACAATACAAGTTTTTCGAAGATAGAATCGCTGATTATGAGGAATTTGGAAGAAAATATAGAAACTTCGAGGAAGCTCGAATGTTGTTACAGGAGTATTTGTCGTAATGAAAATGATTTAACTAACGGGACACGTTAGTTAAACGAAATAAGGAGTAGTTTGCTGCGGCAGCTGCTCATTGTTTTATTAAGCTAACGGGGAGATTAGTTGAACCAAGGAATTATGAATATTATTCCATCCTCTGCAGTGGACAGCATGCCCCCTAACACAAAACTATAATTCTATAGGGTGTGGTAATGGCGGGGATACTTGTTGTTGTAGGTCCATAAATAACAATTAGATCTCGGTTCGCAGGGGTTCTTGAAAACTGTTGCCCATTTGTTAATACGATTTGAGTATATGGAGAAATATTTAATCGTAATCGTCCATCACTGCTCTCCAATTCAGTATTAAAATAATCTACTTTTACATTCTGATATGGGCTATTTTTTACCATGACAATTGCTTCATATTGTGGAGGGTAAATTAGAAGAGCAGGTGCATTTCCGTCATAATATCCAGTCACTTGATCTCCTACTGACACCATTACATGGTCTACAAAATAAGTATTGGGTGACACAACGAAATTTACTAATGCTCCCAATCCATTGTCTACAGATATTAATTTAACACACCCTTCATCATTTTGACCTGTAAAAAAATCATTAATCATAGTGATAGTCCCGTGAAAAGAATAAAAATTTGTCATATAATATCTCCTTTTGCTTTAAAAAGATAATGCACTATTCGTAAAGTCAAATAACCTGTGTTTACAGTATGTAGGTTAATAACTATATGATTGTGCAGATGCCTATAAGGGAGATTCCTCAGTGAATAGCGTGTTGCGTTAACGGGACACGATATTTGAATCATGATTAGAGGCAGCTGGTCAAACGATCAGCTGCCGTTTTCATTCAAGTAATGGGCAGGATAGTTCAAAAGTTTCGCGAATACCCTACATATGGAATTATTTACGAAGTTCGTGAATAAGACGTTATCTGAAAGATACGCAAATCTTATATTTGAGGGTGATTCGTTTGAAGCAAGGCATGATTGTGTTGATGAACGGAACTTCAAGTTCAGGAAAGACGAGTATTTCTATGGAACTGATCAATCAGAAAGAGATTCTTTTTCATCACTTATCAATAGATGATTTTTTTCATAATTTCAATGATTTTATAAACAACAAATTTCCGAATATGGAACCTACAAGAGAAGTAGATGATCAAGTTGTCGCACAAATACTTTTTGATCCCATAGTTTCAATGTACTTTTCGACTATAAAATTGTTTTCAGAGATGGGTTTGAATGTAATAGCAGATACCGTAATCGAAAATGATAAGTGGTTTAATGAGTGCCTTGATGTATTTAGTGATCAGCCTACATTATTTGTAGGTGTAATATGCTCGAAAGAAGAACTCATAAGAAGAGAGCAAACAAGAGGAGATAGAAAGATTGGACTAGCAGCTTCACAGTTCAGCAAAGTATATTGCATTGATGAATATGACCTTGAAGTAAATACTGAAGCGTTGAATCCAAAAGAATGCGCCGAAAAGATATTAAGTTTTATTAAGTCCAATAAGGAATACTCGGTATTTAAGAAATTAAGTAAAAGAAATGTAAGTGTTTCCTAGTTGGCGTATCCATCAGATACCAGCTAATCAAAGTCAATGTTTATTAAGTAAAGGCTACTACGCGCAATTTCTAGAAGCTGCGCGTATTTTCCTTCATTCCAAGTACGACCTCTTCGATTCAGCATAAGAATGGTTAATACGAGCGAGCCTTGAACTGACGGATTATTTCCGAATGAATGGTACTCCATTAACCGTTAGGGAAGCCTTTATCAGTTTGATTTGTCCTGAATTGAATGATGGAAGCGTCGTATGGAAAGGACAGCAGGGGCAAGTCGAGATGACCTTCGAGCATGCTGGATGGTCAAGTTGGACCGAAACGATCGAAACGTTTGATCACTTGGGTGAAGCGATTGTTCTGGAGACGAAGACGACTCCTGGTGAGGCAGAAGCAACTTATTCATTCTGTATGTTATGCACGGCTATATAGATTGTTAGTCATTAGGAGGCCAAGATACATGGAACGTAGTCAGAACGATAAACCTGTATTTCATGTCATATCACACACCCACTGGGATCGCGAGTGGTACTTAACGTTCGAGCAATTTCGGTTTCGACTTGTGCAGCTGGTAGATAATTTATTAGAGCTACTTACTAATGATCCTAATTTCAACTGTTTTCATTTGGATGCACAAACTGTCATATTAGAAGATTACTTGGAGATTCGCCCAGAGAAGAAAGAAATCTTAGAACGCTTTATTCGTGAAGGGCGTATCTTGACAGGGCCTTGGTATGTACAAAATGATGTATATCTTACGAGTGGAGAGTCCACTGTACGCAATCTAATGGAAGGCATTCGTCGTTCACGCATGTTAGAGGGCGAAATGAAGAATGGCTACTTCCCTGATCACTTTGGAATTATCGGACAAATCCCTCAGATTATGCAAGGAGTCGGCATTGATAATGTGGTGTTTGGCAGAGGCTATGACATTCAGCTGCATGGCAGTCCGCAATTGTTCTGGAAAGCGCCGGACGGCTCAGAAGTAGTAGGTGTATTTATGCCGAATTGGTACAATAACGCGCAACGCTTTCCTGTAGAACGGGATGATCTATTGAATACGTTTGAGATGATTAAGGACAAGGAACTTCTCTATAATAAACTGCCTCATCATCTGCTCATGAACGGTGTGGATCACCTTGAAGCGCAAGAGAATCTAACCGAAGCACTCGATAAACTAAGACAGCACTATGGGGATCAATATTCGATCGAGCATAGCACATTACCGCATTATACAAAGCTTGTCAGGGAGAAGATGCTGCAAGCACCTGATTCATATCCCGTAATTCATCATGAACTGCGTGAGGGCAATGATCAATCTGTATTGGCAAGCACATTGTCAAGCCGATTGTACATCAAGCAGGCGGATGCACGATGCCATGATCTAATAGAGAAATGGCTGGAGCCGATTTCTAGCTGGTGCAAAATGTTAGACCTTGATCCGTATGATTATGATTACATGAACTATTTATGGAAGTTATGGATGAAGAATCATCCGCATGATAGTATTTGTGGTTGCAGTACTGATGGTGTACATGATCACATGATGGAGCGTTATGCCTCCATTACAGAAGCAGGAGAAGCACTACTAGAGCAGAAGTTGGACGTATTAGCTCACCAAGTGGATAATCGTGCATTCGGAATTAACGATCAGAAGCTGTTCCTTGCGAACACCTCACAGTTGCAAGCAGAAGATGTGGTGCAAACCGAGCTTTATTTCCATGCAGATGATGATGTTCAGCAGTTCGCGATTGAAGATCACAACGGGATATCGATTCCTTATCGTATCGTTGCTGAGCAGGATAGTCGCATTCGCACCTTGAGCCCGATTAACTTACCACTCGGTATTGATTGTCGGAAGTACGTGATTGAATGGCAGCCAACAGTACCAGCTTTAGGCTACAGCACGTATGTCGTTCGCCCGCATCAAGTTGGAATCGTCATACCAGATCAGGAGCAGGCTTCGCATGTGTTGGAAAATGATTATATTCATGTCCAATTTGCTAGTGATGGCACATTCGATGTAACGGATAAAACAACAGGTCATCTTTACAAGCAGCTTGGTCGCTGGGAAGAACAAGGGGATCAAGGGAACCTCTATGTGTTCAGAGCTGCTGGCGAGGCACAGACGTACCAGGGAACAGTCGAGTATAATCCTGTTTGCTCAAATGCGCTTTATGAGGAAATCAGCTATAGCTTTACATGGGAATTACCGGCACAACTCGATATGAAGACCAGAACGAGAACGTCAGAAGTTGAAGCATGTACATTCACGGTTCACTTTCGTTTAGAGAGGGAATCTAAGCAACTTAAGATTCGTGTTCAGATCGATAATCAAGTCACCAATCATCGTATTCGCTATGTGCTGCCTTTGGCAGAGGCAATGCAGGAAAGCCTCGCAGGCGGACAGTATGATATTGTGCGTCGTGTCCCAGGAGTGGATGCGCAGTGGCAGCGCAACTCCTACATTCATCCGTTCTGGAAGTTGATCGCTGCAGATCAAGGAAGCAAAGGGGTCGCATGTTACGCACCAGGCTTACATGAGTATGAAATGGCAGATGAAGGCAAGCAATTGGCGATTACACTAATTCGCGGAGTCGGCTCTATTCATTTTGCTGATATACCTTTAGATGTTGATCATCAGATCAAGGGTCAATGCTTAGGGAAGAATGAATTTGAATTAGCGATACGTCCGTTCGGATGTGAATCTGCAACTGAGCTGTATATGGAAGCCGAACTGTTCCATCAGGGCTTGAAGCAGAGAACGATGCCGATTGATGAACTGAAGTGGTCTACAGGTCGTCCATGGGTACAGGACTCTAATATTAGTTCTCAATTCACACGTCCTGATCCGAATGCGAACAAGCCGCAATTAGCCATGACGAATCCGGTTATGAGTATGAGTGGGAATGTCATTGTATCAGCCGTAAAAGGCGCAGAGGGACGGAATGGGATCGTTATCCGCTGCTATAATGCTGAGGAAAGTTGCGGATCAATAGATATTCAATTCCCGATGCGGCTTGCAGAATGCTTTAAGACAGATTTGTTGGAACAGGCTTTGTGCCCAGTCGAGTTTGAGAAGAATCATGTTCAATATAACCTAGGCGCGAAAAAGATTGATACGATTAGGGTTAGCTGGGGATCTAGGGAAAGCTAGTTATAGCCATAGTTAAATGCACAGAAAAAGTCTATGTTTTCATAGACTTTTTCTTCCAGCCGAATAAAGGCACGAAATTAGCGACATTTGCGGCGCCGATGATGTCGTCGGCCGCTTCGGCTTAGAAGCAGGCGCTCATGAAGTTGTATGATGAGTTATATTAGGCAAAGCGGTGAAGGGATTTTATTCATCGATTTTGTAAATATTAAACATGTTGGCACCCTTCTATTGTTGGAGGGGTGCTATTTGTTTTGAGTATTTCATCGATTTGAATTTTGAGTCGAGAAAAGCGTTATATTCGAGCTGGCGTAAATTGGAAAGACTATGAATTGCTCGAATGATACAGCTAATTTACTTAGGCGAGAATTAGTATAAATTTGTTTTTCTAAAACTCGCCGGAGGAGGGAGCTCAAGCCGTTTAAAAACTTGATACATATAGTAGTGGCTAGAAAAACCACAAGCATCGGCTACCGCTTGCGTGCTTAGGGTAGAATGATTCAACAAGTGTTTAGCTTGAGAGACTTTGTAAAGTAAAAGTTGTTCGTTAAAGGTATAGCCCACATGTTTTTTCATAATCCGATTAATCTGTTTAGGGCTAAGGAATATCAGCTTAGACAAATCATCGATCGTAGGGGAAAGGTGATAGTTGTTTTCGATAAAATTCATAATCCGGGATACACGGACATCACTTTGCGGATCAGGCATATGGGTATGATCAAGTGTGGTAATCACAGAGCGAAATAAGCTTACAACTAAAAGGAATAATAGTGGCTGAATTTGCAAAGAAAATCCTGGGAGTTTAAGGGATGTTTCTTGGATAATGGAATCAAATAACCCCATGGCGCCATAGTTGTCTTGGAAGGTGTGGGGGTAGGTAGTCGAAAGGACATTTATGAAAAATTCTGTATCCTCTGATGTATTAAAGTAGGTGGAATCTGGTGTATCAGATCGGCTAATTTCACATTGTAGACAGTATTCAACCATAGGATTTATAGGATCAGACACTTGTTGGTGTGTCACATAAGGTGCCGTGATATAGAAGTCTCCTTCTTGAAAAGAGAGTGTTGAGCCCTCGATCGACACAATACCTTTCCCGGATTTAATCATATGAAATTCAAAGTAAGTATGAAAGTGATCTTCTTTTTCCCAATGCGGTCCAGCATCTAATACGGCAGCATCTAGTACTTTGATCTGAAGTCCACTAAGGCTAATGGTGAAATTTTTAGCAGTCAGATAACTAATGATGTCAGCCATAATAGACCCTCCCATGTCGTTATTTCTCAATCTAATGTCCAGCAGACTTAAAGATTCTTAGACATAGATATTGTACACTAAATTCTACGATACCCCCAAAATTTGATGAGATCTCTCATTCCAACATAAGGAGGAACCAGCGATGCTTGAGAAATTAACCAATAGATTACGAAATAAAAAACTAACCTATCAAGAAGACCGTGCAATGACACAAATGAAGTATGCAACCCTTTTGTCAGCAAGAAAAGAAGGGGCATTTGATGATCTTATTGAAGAAGTGGAGAAGGATTTAGTAGAGGGATATGACGCGCAAGGGGCTATCACCAATGAGCTGGTAAGTAAGATGGAGCAAAAACTCATGCCACTACGAGAAGAAGCCAAGCAGTTTGAAATGTTATGTGTAGCTCATGCCCATATTGACATGAATTGGCAGTGGGGCTGGGATGAAACCGTAGGTATTACGTTAGATACATTTCGCACGATGCTGCAAATCATGAGAGAATACGATGACTTTACATTTTCACAATCTCAAGGTTCGTTATATAAGATTGTAGAAACCTATGACCCAGAAATGTTAGAAGAGATCAAACAAAGAGTGGCCGAAGGCAGATGGGAGATTACCGCGTCTACGTGGGTTGAGGCAGATAAAAATATGCCAAGTGGAGAGAGCCAAACGAGACAATTGTTATACACCAAGAAATACTTATCTCAACTGTTTAATCAGCCATTAGATTCCTTTAATCTCGATTTTGAACCAGATACCTTTGGACATAGCATCAACACGCCGGAGATTCTCACCAAAGCGGGCGTGAAGTATTACTATCATTGCAGAGGGCGCAAAGAGGGCCCCACACTATATAGATGGCAAAGCCCTTCAGGAGCTGAAATCATCGTCAACTGGGAAGCGCAATTTTATAATGCGTTTATTCATTCCGACATGTGTCTTTGTGTACCCGATCTAGCGGATCGAACTCATATCCCTTCTGTTCTAAAAGTTTATGGGGTAGGTGACCATGGCGGTGGACCAACAAGAAGAGATATTGAAAGAATCAAGGATGTTGCCACGTGGCCAATCTATCCTAAAGTGAAATTTTCGACGTATAGAGAGTATTTTGAAATCGTTGAAAAGCATAGAGATCAGTTGCCTATTGAAGTTCAAGAACAGAATTTCATTTGTGATGGATGCTACAGCTCTCAGAGCCGGATTAAAAAGGGCAACAAAGCTTCTGAAAATGGGTTGTACGAAGCAGAGCTCTTTAGTACATGGGCGGCTGTAACCCAAGGGGCCCGTTATCCACAGCAAAGTTTTGAAAAAGCCTGGAAATCCGTATTATTTAATCAGTTCCATGATATTTTGACAGGTTCAGGGGTTGATGCCACAAGAGATTATGCTCTAGGCCTTT
Source organism: Paenibacillus sp. GCM10027629 (assembly GCF_042676425.1). NCBI lineage: Bacteria > Bacillati > Bacillota > Bacilli > Caryophanales > Paenibacillaceae > Paenibacillus > Paenibacillus sp. GCM10027629. The sequence continues at coordinate 14,137 of NZ_JBHTGZ010000003.1, forward strand.
ATCAAGAGGTTGCAGCAACAACCAACACCAACAAGAAACTAGCTCTTCAAAAGATCGCTCAGCAAATTCATACGGCTGATTTTGTCGTAAGTGAGGGCGAGGATGAGCCGGGCTTGGCTTACGGTGCCGGTGCAGGATCTTCACAGTATGAGAATGGTACAGGCAAAAACCGAATTTACCATGTGTTTAATCCAACGATGCAGGCCCGTCAAGAAGTGATTGAATTGATGATCTGGGAATGGCCATATGACCACGAGCGTATGTTGTTTACCAATGAACAAGGTGAAGTCGTAACACATCAGGTATTAGAAAAAGACTTTAATCACTACTGGGGACACAATTATTTAAAAGTAGCATTGGAAGTGGATGTTCCCGCATGCGGCTATGCAACATACATGTTAACGGAACAAGCTATGGAGCGGGTTAAAGTAAGCTATTGGCATGAAAAACGTACCCAAAATGAACCATGCTATACATTAGAAAATGAGAAGATTAAAGTTGTGTTTAATAGCTTAGACGGATCGATTGACTCCATGATTGATAAAGCAACTGGGAAAGAAATGATCGACGCTGCGAGAAAATCAGGGATATTTAGATTAGTCGATGAGGCCGACCATAAGGAGATTACAGATGAGGGTACAGGAATGTCCTCTTGGTTTGTTGGACGCTACAAACATATAGAGTGGATTCATCAAAATCTAGAAATCACAAGTGCAGCAGGTACATTAAGAAGCCAAATAGCTTATGAGTTAAGTTTTAGGAATTCAAAGCTTAAAGTTATCGTTTCCTTAGATAAAGGCAGCAGTCATCTAGAATTTAAAGTGGAATGTGATTGGCAAGAGGTGGGGCGTCTTGGAAAAGGCGTACCGCAACTGCAATTCTATATGCCGCTTCATGATTCATGTGAAATGTATCATTATGATGTTCCTTTTGGCAAGGTTACACGACAAGCGCTCGACCTAGATCTTCCGGGGAATAACTATATCTACGGAGAAGGTAAGGACGGATCAACAGGTGTGATGCTCATGTCCAAAGTAGGCTATGGATTTAGAGGCGTAGATAATAGTCTGACCCTTACCTTACTAAGAAGCTCTTACGATCCAGATCCATGTCCAGAGTATGGCATCAATCATCTCGAATTTGGATTAGGTGTTATGCAATCCAGCAATCCCAAAGTGCTACATGACTATGTCCAAAAATATAACCACGAAATGACTGTAGTAACAGGGTTAAGACAACAAGGGAAGCTTAATCCAAGACATTCCTTTGTCGCATTTGAGTCTCAGACCTCTGTAGTTTCTTGTATCAAAGGAGCAGAGGAAGGGGACAGAAGTTTCATCGTGCGTTTTTACGAGATGGAAGGGAAAATAGACACCATCACATTGATTTGTCCAGAACGAATCAAGCATGCCTATTGGACAGATATCAATGAACAAAAAGTAGCATATAAGGAAGAGCTAAGGGTAGAGGATATAATACTCAAGATGGTCATCCAGCCTTATCAAATAGGTACAGTAAAAATAGTGCTTGAGTAGACAAATACGATTAGTTATTAAGTTTGATGATACAACGGATCAACAAGCTGTATCATGAGTTTTATAAGGCGAAGCGGTGAGATAGATATTCAAAAATGCAGGCATGCCGGATAGCGGATGCCTGTTTTTTTCAATATAAAAGCGGATATTCCTCTCAAAATGAAGGCCAAAGGAGAGCATATCAAGCGACTCGAAGCTGAGAAAAACTATCAGCTCGGCGATGCTAAAATTACTCTTATTCAATGCCTATTCGGTATTCGTTCCATGCGCCAGACGATTCCCCATTTCTCCACCTTCGGTAAAAATTATGATCGACGGTTTAAAGATACGAAGCTTTTTGAAGAGATCGTTACCCGAGTCCTTGAAGAGGCTTTGAAATATGGGTTCGTAAATCCAGACGTATTATTCATTGATGCTACCCATGTGAAGGCCAATGCTAATAAAAACAAATACCAGAAGGTACTCGTGCAAGAGCAGAGCAAATACTACCAGGAACTTTTTAAAGAGGAAATTGACGCAGATCGACTTGCTCACGGGAAGGATACGTGAGCATTTGAGAGAAAAGAGAATTTTTTTAGTAATCATAATTGGGAATAGATTTGCAATATCATCAGTATTATTAAATAGAGCGCGTTACTATTCAATTAGGCGTAAACTCACGGAAACAGGCTTTTGTCTGCTTCCGTAGAGTTTACGCCTTTTAGACGTCATAAGGAGGGATGCTACGAAAAGGCAGGCAAAAACGCTAAATATGATTATGCGAGATACGAGGGAGGAGAAAAGAAATTGAATGCGAGGAATGCGATAAAACGTATGATGGCAATTGCATTGGTATTGGTCATGATACAATCTTTATTCTTGGGGGCGGTGTCGGCGGCCGAATCACTCCCCGATGAAAAAAATACAAATTTGGCGCTAGGCAAGGAAACTAAGGCATCGGGTGTAAGCGGTTTCGCCAAGGAAAATGCAGTGGATGGCAACACGGGCACCCGCTGGGCTCATGAAGTGAGCTCCGCCTGGATCAGTGTGGATTTGGCCGCGCTCTGTAAGCTGGAGAAGCTGGAAATTGAGTGGGAGAATAATTCCATTGATATGGACTACTCGATCCAGTTTTCAAACGACAACGAGGTGTGGAGCGAGGCGATCACCGGGCAGAAGGCCGGCACGTCGCACAGTACCATCGTATTGGACAACGGCAAGACCGCGCGGTATGTCAAGGTTAGCGCCAAGGTGACAAAAGGCTATCCGTCGGTTTCGATCCGCGAGCTCGAGATCTGGGGCGTTGCCCCCAATACTCCCCCGCCGCCGAACAACCTCGACCCAGCGAACATCGCCCTAGGCAAAGCTGCGACGGCATACAAGAGCCCCATCAATTACTGGGGGCCAGATAAGCTGACAGACGGAATTGTCAACCGTAACGCCGACAAGCCGTCTCAGTCCCGCTGGTCCAGCGAGGCGGGTGCGCCGGGCTGGGTCACCATCGACCTCAAGCAGCAGCAGGTCTTTGATCGGTTGACCCTCGAATGGGAGCAGAACGTCGTCGAGGATTACCATATTGAGGTCTCGGACGACAACAAGACGTGGTCGAAGGTCTACACAGCAGTTACAAACAAGGAGGGCTATCCTTTTACCGACCAGGTCGTGCTGGAGAACGCGGTAACTGCGCAATACGTCAAGTTGTCAATCGACAAACTCAAACAGGGCGCATACCCTAGCGTCTCCCTGTATGAAATCAAAATTTGGGCGCCCGATGTGGCTAGCATTAATAAGGCTCTTGGCAAAACGGCGAGCGCGTCGAAGGACGACGGCACGCACAAGCCTAATTTTGCGGTGGATGGGATTGTCAACCGCGACGCCAACAGTCCGGACCAGTCCCGCTGGGCGAGTGAGCCGCAGGGAAAGGGCGCATGGCTCATGGTGGATCTCGGCGCGCCGCTGAACTTCAACCGCGTGGCGCTCGATTGGGAGACCACGAAGATCAAGATCGACTACCACATTGAGATCTCGAGCGACAACAAGACATGGGAGACCGTGTACACTGTAGGCACGCGTGAATACGCACTGCATGAGGAAATCATGTTGGCGGCCATGTGTACCGCACGGTATGTCAGGCTGGTGGCTGACAATGTGGATGGCTATCCGTCGGTCTCACTCTATGAGTTCGGAATCTACCAGGATCTGGACTTTGTTAGCGCAATCGACAAGGTGAAGAAGCAGATCAAGGACATCACCCTGAAGCCCGAGGACACCGAGCTCCCGATGCCTACCGGACTGCCAAGCGGCGTGGAGGTGACTTACGGCGGCACTGACTACGAACAGGTCATCGACGCAAATCGCAAGATCCACAAGCCGCTGGTTGACACCGAGGTAGCGGTGGAGTACAAGATCAAGCTTGCGGGCAGCAAGGAGACCGAACTGTACGAGGTCAAGCTGACCGTTCCAGGCAAATACGACAGCACGCAATCGAAGAACGCCAAGCCCAAGGTGCTGCCCGAGCTGCAGCAGTGGTTTGGCCGCGAGGGCGACTTCAACATCGAATCGGCGAGCAAGATTGTAGTAGATCCAGCGCTGGACCAGGCATATCAGGATATGGCACAGACCTTTGCGGTGGATTATAAGGAGATCACAGGAAATGCGATCAACGTGGTGACCGGCACCACGCCCGCCGCCGGGGACTTCTACTTTAAGGCCAGCACCCAGAAGCTTGACAAGGAAACCTACGACATGGAGATTGGGGAGTATGTGACCGTCTCGGCCAGCGACAGTGTGGGCGCGTTCTGGTCCACCCGTACGATCTTGCAAATACTCAAGCGCGACAGTACCAGTATCCCGAAGGGGCTTGTGCGCGACTATCCGTTATATGAGGTGCGCGGCTTCATGTTCGACGTGGGGCGCAAGGCGATTCCGTTAGATTTCCTGGAGATGTGGGTCAAGCAGATGTCATGGTACAAGATGAACGACTTCAACCTCCATCTCTCCGACGAGGCATTCGACCTTAGCTACTGGGGCTTCCGCCTGGAGTCTAATGTACCGAAACTGACCAGCACCGACATCTACTATACCAAGGATGAGTTCCGCCAGTTACTGATCGACAGCAAGGCACAAGGCGTGAATATCGTGCCCGAGTTCGATACGCCGGGTCACGCTTCGGCCTATACGTACGCACGGCCAGATCTGGCGCGGCCGGGTAAGAGTAACTATCTCGACGTAGAGAACCCGGATTCGCTCAAATTCATGAAGGAAGTCTTCGCAGAGTACATGGAGGATGAGAACCCCGTATTCCTGCCGGATACTGTGGTACACATCGGAACCGACGAGTACAAGGGTGGCAGCCAGGCGGAAAAGGAAGCGTTTCGCGTTTATCAGGATGCGCTGCTCAAGTTTATCCGTGATGACATGCACCGCACGCCGCGCGTTTGGGGTTCGCAGACCGAGAACAGCGGAACGACCCCGATCACCGTGGAGGGCGTACAGATGTACATGTGGTATCCGGGTTACGCGAACCCGAAGGCGATGTACGATCTTGGGTACGAGATGATCAACATCCATGACGGTAACGTATACATCGTACCGGGCGCGGGCTATTACTGGGATTATTTGAGCAAGTCCAATATTCTCAACAGCTGGAAGCCGAGCAACATGATGGGCCTACAGCTCCCTGCGGGAGACCCGCAGGTCAAGGGCGGCTCTTACGCGCTGTGGAACGACAAAACCGGCGTGAAGAACGACAACGGAACCACTGACGTGGAGTTATTTGACCGTATGTTCGACATCCTGCCCACCTTCAGCGAGCGGCTATGGAGCAGCGCCAAGGATTACAAGGTGGCGGACATCGACGCGCTAGCGGCGCAGATCAAGTACGCGCCGGGGACCAACCCGACCTATGATGTAAAGAGTAAGGGTCAAGTCGTGCAGTACTATGCTTTTAAAGAAGGCAACGAAAAGTTTGACGCATCCTCAAACGGCTACAATCTTAAGGACGATGCGGTCAACGCGGCCTTTGTTGAGGGTCGGGATGGCCAAGTGCTCCAGCTTAAGGGCGGCGAAAGTTACGTGGAGACGCCGGTGGACAACATGCGCATCAACTCCACGCTGGACTTCTGGGTGAAGCGCACGGCAGATGACGACGACACGGAAAAGGTTCTGTTCGAGTCCGATATCGGCGCGATCAAGGCTGTGCAGAAGGGAACCGGCAAAGTGGGCTTCTCCCGCGACTTCCGCGACTACTCCTTCAATTACACGCTGCCTAAGGGCGAATGGGTGCGCCTGACGCTGGTGATGGAGTACACCAAGACCACGCTCTATGTTAACGGCACGAAGATTCACACGCTGGAGAGGACAGAGCAGGGCGGCAACAAATGGGCGTCGCTGATCACGCCACTGTCCCGCATCGGCAGCAAGATCAACGCCTTCAGAGGTGAGCTCGACAACGTCGCGCTCTATAACTTTGCGGCCAAGGCGGAACAAGTGAATAACCTGCCGGCGCCGGACTTTATCCACACCATTACCTTTAAGACCAATGGCGGCAGCGCGGTTAGCGCAGCTACCGTAAAGGACGGCGAGAAGGCGGCGAAGCCCGTCGACCCGACACGTGAAGGGTATATCTTCGCTGACTGGTACACGGATATAGATCTGACGCAGGCCTATGACTTCAACACTAAGGTTACAAAGGATCTCATCCTGTACGCCAAGTGGGAAGTCCCGGGAATGGAAAAACCGGACGCGCCGACTGCGAAGGATGTAACCGTCACCAGGCCGGCCGTAGACGCTGCAGTTGGCCAAACTCTGATTACGATCAGTGCTGCTTTAGAGTTTAGAATTACTAGTGCATCCAATGTGGTAAAACAAGCTTGGACCTCGGGAACAGGGGAAGCGCAAAAGACCTCGGTAACTCCAGCACTCGTTGCAGGAGACAAGATCGAAGTTCGCGTGAAAGCAACCGATTCTACCCCGGCTAGTGAAATTTACACCTATATCGTTTCTGTCGATGACATTGGCAAAGCGGGGGCGGAATCGGAAACAGAAACGGTGCTAACCGGCCCGGCTACGGTTTCCGGGGATCAGACATTCACTGTTAACATGGGGCTCAATCATGTGAAGAATCCAGCTTATGCCCTGGATATTTCGCTGGCCTACGATGCGGATCGATTTGAGTTTATATCAGCAGATTCGATTATGGAAGGAATCGATATCGTAGGATTGCGTCAGGAAGCGGAAGGGAAAATTCGTCTACTTGTCGCAAGTGGTGGTGCAGACCATGCTGTCGCTGATGACGCGCAGCTACTGGCGTTTACCTTCAGAGCCAAGACGGTTACACAGAACGCAAAGGGCAATATTGCCGTCACTAATATGGCGTTTGGCGATGCGCAGGGCAATGAATATATCGGCAAAAATTCTATGATGCAAATTGAGATTAAAGGCGCAAATCCAGGCATGAAAGAGGATATAAACGGCGATGGGAAAGTCAGCATTGGAGATTTAGCCATTGTAGCTTCACGTTATGGAAAAACTTCGGCCGATGCAGATTGGGAAGAAGTAAAGCGAGCGGATCTAAACGGAGATGGAATCATTGATTTACAGGATCTGGCTGCAGTAGCTTTAAAAATAGTTACTGAATAAGATGCAAAGGGATATCCGGAAAAGTCGAATGACTACGGAATATCCCTTTTTTCTTGATCAGGAAAAATCTTGAAACAGGTAAATGCATATATGATAAACTGTTGAATTAGCAAAAGCAAAATACAACCCAATGATAGTAAGTAGATTTTTAGAAGCATGGGAGGTATTAAAGAGCATGAGGAGCAAATTTCGATCCGTTTCGATCCTGTTTGTAACCGCTTTCTTATTTAGCGCGGGATGTAATGTTCCGACTAGTGAGAAGAACAGGGAGGAGCAGCACAAAGGCGCTGCAAAGTCTATCGGCATTGTCATTTCTAATCTGGGGATGACGTTTCCTGCCGGAATGGACGAGAACGACAACCGATACCTGAGCTATATTGAGGCGCAAACAGGACTGGATATTAAGATTACGACGCCCCCTACGGAAGTGTACGATGAGAAGCTCGATGTGATCATGTCCTCCGGGAATCTGCCTGATATGCTCCATGTGTACAAGGCGGTATGGTTTGGTAACTATGCGAAGCAGGGGGCTTTTCAGCCGCTTGACGATCTGATTGATCAATACGGACCCCATCTGAAAGAAAAAATCCCTGCTGAGGCGTGGGATCGGGTCAGATATGGCGGGAAAATATACGCCATTCCCAGCTTGAACGAGGTTAGTGGTGTTGAGCTGATGTACGGTAGAAAGGACTGGCTTGACCGTCTCGGACTGCATCCGCCCGAGACGCTGGAGGAATACCATGAGGTCATTCGCGCGTTTACACAGGACGACCCCGATGGCAATGGCATTGACGATACGATCGGTCTGGCCTTGATGATTGATCTTGGACGGTCATCCCCGTTTTTCGGCGCTTTCGGAACGCAGCTGGATACGTGGGTTGAACGGAATGGAAAGCTGGTCAACGGCAGCATTTTGCCGGAAACGAGACAAGCGCTGGCCTACCTGTCCGGCTTATATGAGGAAGGCTTGCTGGACCGCGAGTTTCCGTTGAATTTGCAAAACAACCTTTTCGAAAAAATCCAGGACGGCAAAGTTGGGCTTTTCTCGGCCACCTGGTATGACACCCGCGGCCCCATTGCGGCCAACAAGCAGAAGGATCCGAAGGCCGAATGGATCGCTCTTCCGTATCCCACCGGACCTGACGGACAAAAGGGAGTATACGAAACTGATATGATCCGCGGTTATAATGTGATCCCGGCCAGCTCTCTGAGCGCGAAGGAGGTCATTCAGTTCCTTGATTTTATCGCGAGCGATTATAAAAATTTGAAACTTGGCTTTGAGAACGAAATATGGAAATGGGAGAACGGCAGGATGGTGACGGATTTCCAGAAGCACGACGAGCAGCTGTACAGGGGTATTTATCAATCGCTGGTGGATGTGCCGGATCCTGTACTGTCCAAGGAACGGCTGGATTCCTTGGGGGATTTTCATTTATACGACAATCTGGAGATGATTCGCCAAAACGTGATCCACAACGAGTTCTACGGCATTCCCACGTGGGCCATGAGCAAATACGACAAAAAGCTGAGTGAGCTTCAAGGCATTTTTACGAATATCATTTTAGGGATTGAGCCGATCGAGTCGTTTGACCGTTATGTGGAGCAGTGGAAGCGGGAAGGCGGGGATGAAATGACGAGAGAGGTGAATCGATGGTTTGAGCGCAGTGGGCGGCAAATGGTCAGGGGGGGATGAGGATGATTAACGTATTTCGCAGGGTAACTGACCGCTTTGCCAGTAACATCCAGACTAGGCTGACCGGCTATTTTCTGCTCATTCTCCTGCCGCTCGTTCTCATCAGCTTGTTTGCGGTAGAACGTTCAAGGGACATTTTATACGAGCAGGCCGTGAAAAGAACGGAGGTAGCGCTATCTTCGGCGATGAACCACTTTGATCTGGCGCTGCAAAACGTGGAGGAGATCTCTACGCTGATCTCGGCGGACCCGAACCTGAATGAGTTATTGAACAAGAACGGAGCGGATTTCTCGCCAAGATCGATCGTTGATTTCTCCAACGTGCTTCAACAGCTGTCGAACTCGGTCTCGGTCAACCGATTTGTATCGCAAATTTCGGTGTACCACCAAGCCACGCACATGTTCATCTCGACCCATTTCGGTGGCCGTAAGCTGACATCGGAGCCTGAACAGGAATGGCTGGTGGAATCGGCCCGGAATAACGGGACAGGGATTTCGTACGTCATGGCCGATTATCCGGTATCGGACGCCCGGACGTTCGGCAAGCTGATGGGAACGGACAGCGTTTCTTTGATTCGTTCCATGGATCTATACAATATGGACCGTAAGTCCAATCTGCTCGTGGTTACCTTTAACCGGAGCAAGCTGCTCAACATTCTGAAGACGCTGCTTCCGTCGGAGAACAGCCGGGTATCTCTGTTCAATGATCGAGGGGAAGTTATCGTCGAGACGGGGAATGCCCCAGTAAGCGGAGCTCCCTCTTCCAAGGATATGGAGGTATCGATGGACTCCGAATATTCCTCCTGGCGGCTCGCGCTCGTTCAGCCGAAAAGCGAACTTTACCGGGAGACCGATCAGCTCCGGTTGTTCACTTTTACGATTATCGGGATCAGCATTCTGCTTGCTTTTATTATCTCTTGGGTCGTGTACAGTGGAATCGCTTCCCCGGTGCTCAAGCTGTCGCGCGGGATGAGGTGCCTGAGCAGCGGTGAAATGAACGTCCACGTGGAGACCCGAAGGAAGGATGAGTTCGGCTTCTTGATCCAGTCCTTTAACCGCATGGTATCCGTGCAAAAGCATTTGATTGAGGACCATTACGAGCAGCAGCTCCGGCTCACGACAACGGAACTGAAATTTCTGCAATCCCAAATCAATCCGCACTTCTTGTATAACACGCTGGATTCCATCTACTGGGCAGCCAAAAATTATGAGGCGGACGAGATCAGCGAGATGGTGATGAACCTGTCGAAATTTTTCCGTCTCAGCCTGGATAAGGGAAGGCAGGTATTTACCGTTGAAGAGAGCATGACCCACCTGCACTATTATATTCGGATCCAGCAGCTGCGTTTTCTGGACAGCTTTGAGGTGGAGTATCGGATTTCCGATGAAACGAGAGCACTTCCGATCCTGAAGCTGCTGCTTCAACCGCTCGTGGAAAACGCGATTTTGCATGGACTAGAGGGGAAGGAGAGCGGAGGAAGGCTCATCGTGTCTAGCCGGATGGAACAGAACAGGGTGGTGATCTGTGTGCAGAACAACGGCCCAGGGATCGAGGAGGAGCGTCTGTCCTATATCCGGAGCGAGCTTGGGCGGATGAGGTCCCGGAGCTTTCCATCCCTGTCGCAGGACGAGGAGAACATCAAGGATTTGTTCGGTCTGCGGAATGTCTTCATACGATTGAGGCTGTACTACGGGGAAGAGGCTGATTTGACGATCGAGAGCATGCCCGGGACCGGCACGATTGTTGCGATTCGAATCCCCGTGAATCCGGCATGCAGCGGCAACATGAAGACGGATGCGGTGCTTGTTCCGCGGCGGAGATCGGAGATCCAAGACCGTGGTCGTGCATATGACCCCTACGAAGGAGGGCGGGAAGTTTGAATTTAATTATTGTGGAGGACGAGCCCAGGCTCCGAAATTCGCTGGCGTACAATATCCCCTGGGAAGACCATGGGATTGAGGTGGTTGGACTCGCGGCGAACGGGGTAGAGGCGCTTCAGTTGGCGGAACGCAAAATGCCGGATTTGATGCTGATCGACGTTCAGATGCCAGAGATGGACGGCTTGACCTTGATTGCCCGGCTGAAGGAAAAGCAGGTCGGAAAGCGGTTTATGAAAATGATTATTTTAAGCGGCCATGACAATTTCGATTTTGCCCAGCAGGCGATGGAGCATGGGGTGTCCCGCTATTTGTTAAAGCCTGCCGGGGAGGAGGTCATCCTGAAGGCGGTGCTTGAGGCACGTGATGGGCTCCGGGAGGATTTAGAGCAGTGGAGAGGGAAGGCGGAGCTTGAGCGAAAGTGGAGGGACCATATGCCGAGCCTTCAGAACGACTTCATTCTGAATTGGGTGAGCGGCAAATACGATGAACGGGAGATACTGAATCGGAGCAGCGAGCTGTATATGGGCTTGGAGAAGGATACGCAGCTGGCCGCAGCCGTCTTGGACTTGGATCCCGTTCCGGAGCATGACGCTAGGTTCGGCCCGAACGACCGTGAGCTGCTGCGGTTTACGATCCGGTGTCTGGCCGGGGAATTGCTGTCCCAGTCCTCCTGCTGGGTATGCACGGACCCGGATTCGGACGTACTTCTTGTGTTTAGGGCGGAGCCCGAACAAAATCCGCAGGAATTCATGCTGCACATCAATGCGTCCGTCGTCAAGCTACTCTCCCATGCGAAGGAAATTTTGAAGCTGACGGCGAGCGCTGGCATTTGCGGCAGGGCGGGAAGGATGGAGGAGCTGCCGCAGCTATATTCGGAAGCCTGTAGAGCCCTCCAGGAAAGAGTCGTGTACGGGCCGGATATCGCCATACCTTACCGGGAAGAAGAAAGAGGGAACAGGCCTGAAATCTCCGTGCAGCAGCATCTGGAAAAAATGCTGGAGATTGCGCTGGAGACGGCGCATGAGGCTAAAGCGGCCGAGGCCGTAGAGGGCCTGTGGCAGGAGCTATTCGCTCGTACCGGGACATCGCAGCAGTTCCAGGAGGGCGTAATGTATATGAACAGCTTGTTCATTCGGATCATGGTCAAGCAGGGCTGGAGCATCCGGGAGGTGATAGGCGAGGACTGGGCATTTATGCAGAACATCCAACTCCTAAACACGAAATCGCAGACACGATCTTGGCTGGCAAGAACCGTAGGCCGTATCACTGATTATATGAAGGGACAGCGTAAAAGCAGCAGCCATCAGATCGTCCAAAAAATAGCGAGCATCATTGAGCAGGAAATCGACCAGGATATTACGCTGCATACTGTGGCCGACCGGTTGTACGTCAATTCCTCCTATCTGAGTCGGCTCTTCAAGCAGGAGATGGGGATGGCTTTTTCGGCTTACGTGCTGGAGCAGAAAATGGAGAGAGCTAAGCGGGTCCTGCAGGACGGGCAAAAGGTGTACGATGCCGCAAGGCAGACGGGCTACCGTGATGTCAGTTATTTTACGAAGGTGTTCCGTAAGTACTGGGGCGTCAATCCGGGGGAGTTCAAACCGTAGCACGAATATATTATTAGATAAGGCATCCCTTGAACCAGATGGGATGCCTTTTTGCGTGCGCCAAAGGAGCATCAAATTACCACAAACAGTAATGATTGTCGCCTACCGGGCTTTTTAGCCTAGCATTACAATTTTAGATATCGAAGTTAGAATTTAGTGCTTATTCATCAGAGGGGGGAATTGCATGAAGCCAGGATCGAAGAAACTGCCTGTACCCGGATCGAACCGCCGAGGATATTTTCCCTCGCTGTGGAGCGATATCTGGAAGGAATGGGATTTGTACTTGCTACTGGTTCCGGGGGTTCTGTTTATTTTGCTTTTTAAGTACACGCCCATGTACGGCATTACGATCGCGTTTAAGGATTTCAACATATTTACCGGCTTTGGGGACAGCCCATGGGTCGGTTGGAAGCATTTTGAGAAGCTGTTTACCTCACCGGACTTTGCGCGGGTATTCCAAAATACCGTCATCATCAGCCTGCTGAAAATCATCATCCTGTTCCCGCTACCGATCATTGTGGCGCTGATGCTGAATGAGATGAAGAACATGATCATCAAGCGCTCGGTACAGACCGTCATTTACCTGCCGCATTTTCTATCCTGGGTCATCGTAAGCGGCCTGTTCATCGATCTGTTGTCCACGAACGGCGGTCTGGTGAACAAGCTGCTGGTATCGCTCAACCTGGAGCCGGTCGCTTTTTTTCTGGATAACAGCGTGTTCCGAAGCGTGCTGGTCACCTCGGCTGGATGGAAGGAAACCGGATGGAGCACGATCGTGTACCTTGCCGCATTCAGCATGGTCGATCCGACCCTCTACGAGGCGGCCAAAATCGACGGGGCAGGCAGATGGAAGCAGCTGTGGCATATTACGCTTCCCGGCATCGCTCCGATCATCATTCTCATGTTCATCCTGCGCCTGGGAAATATTCTGGAAGCGGGAACGGAGCAAATCCTGGTCATGTACAACCCGGTGGTGTATAAAGTTTCGGATGTCATCGGCACGTATGTCTACAGACAAGGCCTTGGCAATCAGGATTACAGCTTCACAACGGCTGTAGGACTCTTCGAAGCCGTGATCTCGTTCACGCTGGTCATTGTCGGCAACGCGCTCAGCAAAAAATACCTGCAACGGGGAATCTGGTAAAGGAGGAGAGCACGATGAGACAGGATCTCGATTTAAAAACCATTTCCGCAGGTGTAGGGGTTAACGCCATCAAATCTTCCACGGGAGAGAAAGTTTTTACCGTATTCAATTACTGCGTTTTCATCTTGATCGGGATTACGACACTGGTTCCTTTTATTAACTTATTGGCAAAATCCCTCAGCAGCGAGGATGCGGTGGTGTCTGGGCGTGTCGGGCTATTCCCGGTCGGCATTCAATTTGACACCTACAAATACGTTCTACAGGACTCGCTGTTCCTGACTTCCCTGAAAACGTCCGTGCTGCTGACGGTGATCGGGACGGGGCTTAGCTTGATCATGACCACGATGACCGCCTATCCTCTCTCCAAGGTCCGGCTGCGCGGGCGTAAATGGCTGCTGCTCATGTTTGTGTTCACGATGCTGTTCAGCGGCGGTTTGATTCCAACGTATCTACTTATGCACAACCTGAATTTGGTCAACACGTTCGCGGTTTTATTTTTACCCGCAATGGTAAACGTTTTCAATATGTTGATCATCAAAAATTACTTCGAGGGGCTGCCGGACTCGCTGGAGGAATCCGGTAAGCTAGACGGTGCGGGAAATATTCGGATTTTGATTCACATCATGCTTCCGCTTTCCCTACCGGTACTCGCTACGATCGCGCTGTTTTTTGCGGTTGCCTTCTGGAACGATTATTTTACCGCCATGATTTACATTACCGATCCGGAGCTTAAGCCGCTCCAATTGTACCTGAAGGAGTTGATCGTTTCTTCCAGCGGAGATTTTCTGAAAAATAACGTGGATCTGGCTATCAACATGACCCCGCAATCGATTCAAGCGTCGTCCATTTTGCTCGCGACCATCCCGATTCTGCTCGTGTATCCATTCCTGCAGAAGTATTTCGTCAAGGGTGTACTGGTTGGCTCGGTCAAGGGCTGAAGAGGGCAAAGGTCATTCCACAAAGGCGGTGATGCCCTCTTATACAAGGGTTCGGCGTAACGGTTATCCCATTCCAAGGAGGTTAAAGCATGAGAAAAAGAAAAACGATGTTTGTCGCGTTGCTGGGTCTGAGTCTAGCGGTGTCCGGCTGCGCCGGAGGAGCTTCAAAGACGGAGTCACCAGGATCCTCTTCAGAGGGGACGAAGGGAGGAGACGGCAAGAAGGAGATCCGCATGATCATGCAGTACGGGCTGTTTGATCCGGCCAAGGAGTATATCAGCCAGTACATTAACGAGAAGACGGGATACAACGTCAAGTACGAAATGCTGCCGGCGGAAAATGGGAATGAAAAGCTGAATCTGCTCATGGCCAACAAAGAAAGCTTTGATGTGATGAAGCTGAGTTCCGAGCAATTCTACAATCTCGCGACTTCGGGCGCGCTGGAGCCGATCGATGATCTTCTTGCCGCCCACGGCAATTACATCAATCAGGCGATCAAACCGGAATCGTGGGGCAGTGCGACCATCGACGGCAAGAAATACGCCATTCCGGAGACGGGGACGGGCGCGACCGTCGGCGAGGAGCTGGTCGTACGCCAGGATTGGCTGGATGAGCTGGGCCTGTCGATTCCGACCACTACGGATGAATTGTACAATATGCTGAAAACGATCAAGGAAAAGAAAAACATTATCCCGCTCACCGGCAGCAAGGACTCCATCTATGGCGATATCGCGACGACGTTCGGCCTGCTTACCGACTGGAAAGAGGTTGACGGCAAGCTGATGCACAAGGCCGAGCTTCCGGAAATGAAAGAAACCCTGGCCTTTATGAACAAACTGTATAAGGAAGGGCTGCTGGATACGGAAATGCCGATCAACACGGCGCAAAAAGCGATCGAGAAATTTACAACCGGCAAGGCGGCCGTTTACAAGCTGGCCTGGTGGAACGCGGGCAGCACGATTTCCGCGCTGAAACAGAACTTTCCGGATGCCAAAGTAACGGTTATCCCTTATTTGAAAGGGAAAGACGGTAAAGCTGTTACCGGCGTAGACACGAAAACCAACTGGTTCATTGCCATACCGAAGGCCTCCAAAAATAAGGAAGAGGCGATGAAATTCCTGAACGCGAAGCTGGAGCCGGAGACGTTTAAAGGCCTCGCCATCGGTCAGGAAGGCGTTCACCATGAGGTGAAGGACGGCAAATATTATCCGATTCTTCCTAAATTCAATGATGATTTGGGCAATGCCAGTGCGTTCATCACCGGCGTTGACGAGGAGAAGTACCCGATTTATTGGCAGGCTCGTGTCCGGAAGGATCCGGTGCTTCAGAATTATTTTGAAACGTTCCAGAAAAATGCTGAGGGCATTATCGTGATTGATCCGATGTCCGTTGCGCCGCCGATTGATGCCATTTCGAAAAATACGTTGAAGCTCAGAACGCTGCTCGATGATAATGTGCTGAAATTCATCAGCGGTTCCGAGCCTTTGGAAAACTACGATACGTTCCTGCAGCAATGGCGCGCGGAAGGCGGAGACGATATGGTGAAGGCCGCTAATGAGTGGTATCAGTCGAAAAAATAAAAGGAAGTATACATCCGGCGCTTATTGCGGCTATAGAATACAATGCTTAATCACGAACTTAAAGAGGCATTCCCCAGGTCTTTTCGGACTAGGGGAATGCCTCTTTTTGACGACAGGGCAGCTATTCAAACCGAGTGAATGGACGGCCACGCGAGCTCGATGCCCTCTTGGCTGAGCCGCCGCTGAAAATCGACCAGCTCGGTCTTGTTGTTCCGCACGGCGGAAGGAATGAGCCCGCGGTCGAGACAGTAGCTCGCGCAGTATCCCGCAGCTTCTCCGATATTCCACTCCACGGGATGGAGACGGTAGCAGCCGTTCGTGATATGGGTGACCCCGATATTTTTGCAGGCGGCAAGCATATTCGTGATCCGTTTCGGAACAAGGCTGCCTAGCGGAATTTGGAAGGGCACGGAGGAGATGTCGATGTAAGGCTGGCCGCCGGTGCTCGGATGCAGATCGATGCGGTAACAGCCGATGCCCACCGAATCGTGGAACGTCTCCGCTCGTCCGTCTGGACGGCAGTCGGTGGCTACATGCTGCTCAAGCACCGTAAATTCCGCTTGAATTCGTCTGGATTCGCGGATGTACGGATACATTGCCAGTCCGTCTCTTGTGCCGACGATATCCGGGCGGAGGCGAAGGCCGGGATAGCCCTGTCCCCCGTCCGGACGGGGAGCCGCAGTCTGAAGCCAGTAGAGCAGGGAGAGGCTCAGCTGCTGTGCTCCATACAAATGGCGATTTCGTTCCTCTTCGCTTACGTCGATGACGGGTCCGAGCCAGTAATCGTTCTGCGGCCAGTTCACGAGCGTGACGGGGCTGCCGAATAGTCCGTCCCGAAACAGAGAGGGATTCAAAATTTGGCGGTATTCGTACAGCGAAAATTTCCCGAAGCCGGGAAACAGCTCGTAGGAGACAGGCTCCATCGTTGACGGCTTGACACCGGCCAGGCTAAGCAAACGATCGGGCCAAAACGCCGGCTTGTAGTCGCGCCAAAAGGAATACTGCTCCGGTTTGTTGATCGTGTGGTCTTCACCTTCTACATAATCCAGCGCATAACACCAGGTAAAGCCCTGCATATCCATCGGCTGTGCCTCCCCTTCCACGGCATGGGGCTCACCAGTCTGACTTTGGGACTCTGCTCCTGTCACGTATTCGATGCCGGCTGCGGGAAGAAGATCGCCGCATTCCGTGGCGTCCAGGTAAAAAGGCGCGATGAGCTCAACCAAATCGCCGGTTACGCTACATTGCACGGTGACGCTCACGATCCGGTCGCCGGACGTTTCGGCCCTCAGCAGTTTATGCCGGTGTAAAATCATCAATCGTCCACTGTGGACGTATGGCGCCAGCATTTGCTCCAGCACGGCCAGCGCCGCGCGCGGCTCATGGCAAAGCCTGCTGACGATGCCGCCGCCGGGGTTCAGCGGAACGGCGCCACGCCCGTCGTCCTTTAAAGGGAAAAAGGTTCTGTAGTACTGGCGGACTCCGTCCCTGAATGATCGATAGCTTGCCGTGCAGCCGAATGATTCGATCCATGGGTGCTCATCGGGCGGCACTGCTTGGCTGGTCAGCTGACCACCAATCCACTCGGTCTCTTCGGTCATAATGACTCTTTTTCCGGATTTGGCCGCCGCGAGCGCCGCGGCCGTACCGCCGGTTCCGCCTCCGACAATGATGATATCGGCATGCATTTCTTTACTCATCCGAAAAACCTCCTTTTCATTGCTACTTTCTTTATCCTATGGCAGCCGGAAGGCAGCTATCTCTAGTGTAAAAGCTAAAGCGGCAGAACAGTACGGTCCGGCGGTGACCTTTTATGGTAATTTGATGCGGAGTTGGGCAAAACAAACCTCCGAAATACACCTGAATGGGTACAAGTGACAAGTATCCTAGGCGCCTGATGAAAGAGTATGAGGGTTTCCTGTGTCTAATGGTTGTAAGGAGGAGCCTGATTACATTTCGAATTGATTGATCATTGTCATTGATAACAGGAAAGCAGACGGTTAAAAGAGCTTGGCATCTCTTGGACGCCGGAAAAGCCCGTCAAAGCATTTGCGCTTTGACGGGCTACTTTTACTCCTTCGAGAGGGGCAGAAAAAACAGGGCAAACGGCAAATTGCTGCCAGAGGCGGGGGATAGCCAGATTTCGACTTTCTCCTCCTGGTCTTTGGTCCGGTACAACACAGTGGCACTTTGCTGGGACCCGCTAGACTTAATATCGACGACTTGCTGGTTGACCCTTGCCGAACCAAAGTATCTTCCGCCTCGAGGGTTAAAGGCGATCAGCGTACCTGGCGAGACGTGATTCAAGGTGATTTTGTACAGCACGCCGTAATTGCCTGAATTTATAGCGACGGTGTTAAGGATCCCGTCCATCCCCTCCTGAAAACGATCTGTTTTGTTATCGGTTAGCGGCAGACGTTCCGGCTTTTGTCCAACGATACCATCATATGTGAACACTCGGGTTGAATCTGCAAACGTTCCGCGGACGATCGCTTCGTTAGGGTTCAAATTAGGCAGGGAGGGCAGAGCCGCGATAGGGTCTTGATCCGCTCGGACCATCAACATGGTGTATTCGATCGGCCCATCACTGGTCAGATCGGCGTTCATCGATACGATATCTCCGGGAGCAGCAACGGCAGCATTGAGTTGAGGGAAGATCGCCACGCTTTGACCTGGCTCTATTTGTTGGCTCGACCGTTCATTACCGGTTAGGGTAGACTGCAAATACCTTGCGCCAGCCATCCGTCCAGTCACCTCGGGATGTGGAGACGGACCGGCTAAGCCTGCGCTTTCAATCTGGATCGAGACGGCCGTGTCATTCCGATTGGTTGCGATCAAGTAAAATCGCGCCTTGGTATTCAGGCTGTTTTTATGATGAGCCATCAGGCGGGTTGGTCCGGAAATGGTGTCCCGATATAGAATTCCTTCTTCATTGACGGATTCAGGTCCGCTGGTGCGGAATAAGATATAGGGCTCGGTCGTGTAAGTATACGGCAGTGCATCAAATGATAAAACCATTTCATTTATATCGATAGAGGTACCCGGTGGAGCGATGCGCTTGCCGTATTCTTCCTTGGTGTACATGACGTCGGATGTAATCTCGATTTGCTTACTGTACGTCGAGCTAAGCCCTTGTTTATCTTTCACCGTCAGCTTAATTTCGACGATACCGGCTTCGAAAAAGGCAGGTTCGTTGTTTGCCCACTCCCGACTAGTGATCGCATTTTCGTCATCGGTACTCTCGTCATAGACCGTGATGGGTTCACCGATCCGATATTGATCCTTATCCGTTCTAAAATAAGCTGTGGGAGGTTCATTCTGCGGCTTTTCAGTTTCAGTTTCGGAACCCGAGCCACCGCGGGACAGCGTGATTCGATCCCCTTCGAGCTTATAGGGGATACGAAAGGCGGCCGTCAGCGAGGTGAACGGAACCATGAGGACGCCTTTGTTCTCGTAGGCTGCACCGCTCATCGGTTGCCCGCTTCCGTTGACTTCGTACGTCTTCGTATTTACCCGGTACCGGGCCACAGTACCGTCTGGTGCTGCTGTGTTGACTGCTTTGGCGGCCGCATCGTAGGTGACCGTATAACCCAGGATTCCGGCGAGAGAACGGAGACTAACATAGGTAACACCTTGCTTCACCACCGTGGTGCCGCTTAAGGTCTGGGTGGCTCCGTTATTCTCGATCCGGTTGCTGTTCAGATAGAGAATCGTTTTTGTGGAACTAAGATCTGCCTGTAAAGCGGACTCGATCTGCGGGGTTTCTGCGAAGGCAGAGGGTACTTCATAAGAGGAGAGCAGAATTGCGGTAGTGAGTAAAATGACTTTTTGCAGTTTCATGTAAGTGACTAACTCCTTTATAGAAGGTAATAGGGTGAAAAATAGTATGATGCCTTAAGCGTATCTGGCGTTGGACGTCATTTGGCGGCAATCATGGCCGCTCCCAGAACGATGACGGCGGCCCCAATCCAGCGGTTCAGCGGGACGCTCTCGCCGAAGACATACCAGGCGGCAAAAATGCCGATCGCATAAGCCAGACTTTGTAAAGGATAGGCCAGACTCAAAGGCAGACGGGACAGTACGACGAACCACAGTCCCGTAGCCAAGGCGTAAAGCGCAATCCCAAGCAGGATCAGTGGCGAGAACAAGACCGAAAAGAGGTTTCCGAAATGGATGCCCCCGGATTGCTGCAGGCCGATTTTCCAAGCGATCTGCCCGGCAACAAGGAGAATGATATTGAGCATAAGCATCGAGTACGCCATGTCAACGAATCACCTCTGTCATCTGGCCGTGGGAGGGAGCCTGTGCCGGTTGAACAGACAGGGCCTCGAGCTCTTTGATCCGCTGCTCCTGAAGGCCCAGCGTCTGGGTCAGAATAATGACCCGATGCGTGAGGGAAGAGACGGCCATCGTCAGATGGAGCAGAATGAACAGCACGGCCACCACGCTTAGAAAATACAGCAGGGATGGAGGATAATAGATATGAATCCACTGCGCGACAACGTCGAGCAAGGACGGGAACAGAGACAGTGCCATCATGACCGAGCTCATCAGCAGCCAGAGAAGCGCATATTGCTCCCGCAGTTTGCGTTTCCGGATCAATACTAGAATCGTGCCGGCGAACGCCAGGCTGATGCAGAAACTAATGAGGTAAATATTAAGATTCATAGCGATGTTCCCACGCTTTCCTTTTCATCGTCTTCATGAGCAGGACGGATAGGATGACCTTCGACATGTAGTACACAGATTTTAGCGCCGATATGCTCGATACGCCGCCCTGGCGCTCATGCATGACAACCGGAATTTCGGCAAAGGACAGCTCCCGGTTGTAGAGCAGCATCAGTGCCTCCACTTCGGGATAATCGGTCGGGTACTCCCGGGCGAAGAGGGAGATGGCTCGTCTTCCACACAGACGGTAGCCCGAAGTAGGATCCGTTACGGTCCTTCCGGTCAATCGGGTCAGGAGGGTCGACAGGACACCGATCCCCATTTTGCGGGCAAAGGTGGACTGAAAGCCTTCCTTCGTGATAAACCGGGAGCCGATCACCATGTCGGCATTGGTATCGAACATGGCGAACAGAAGCCGACCGAGATCGGACGGACTATGCTGTCCGTCACCGTCAATTTGCACGGCATAATCGTAATGATGCTCCGCCGCATAGCGGTATCCGGTCTGAACGGCACCGCCGATCCCCAGATTGCAGGTGAGGTCGATGACGTTGACTCCGGCTGCCCTGGCAATTGGGCCGGTCGCATCGCTGGACCCGTCGTTGATGACAAGAACGTCTGCGTAAGGCGTTTCTCGGCGAAGCTGGTCAATGACCTGTGCGATGCCCTCGGCTTCGTTATAGGCAGGTACGATGACGAGCACCTTAAGAGATTGATTGCGGATATCAGCTTGGTTCGACATGAGAAACGTCTCCTTTCTGTGAGCGGGTTGATGATTGGGTTAATTTCATCCATAGGGAGCGGAGGATCGCCGCAGCGGTCACCACATCCATCATGATAATCAGCGGCATGACGGTATAGTTGTAGCGGTACTCAGGCACGAATGCCAGACGGGTGACCGTCATGACGACGACGATCAGCATTAGCAGCGTTAAAGGTTGCTTCCATCTCCGAAACGTTGCGATGAAGGCAATCGGGCAGAACCAGACAAGCGCCAAATGCAGCAGGCTGCCCAGCGGACTCGGAAGCACGCGGTATAGCGGGCCGTGGCCGCTGCCGAAGTACATATTTGAATAAATGTACTTGAGCTTCCCGACGGTGTACCACTTCATAAATACCCAGGTATGCTGCGTAAAGCCGATTTTCAGCCGCTCTTTGGCGACTTCCATCTGAGTTTTGCCATGGCGGTCCACCAGGCCGTCTTCGTAGTTTTTGTCCGGGTAGGTGCCGGCCGCAAAAGGATTAACCTGGGTCGAAGCGACAACCACCTCGTGCAGGGAGACGATATTACGAATCACCCATGGCGAGAGGATAATGGCTGTTCCGATGCAGGTGAACAGCAGCAGCTTTAGCGAGATACGATGTTCCTTTTTCCAGAGAAAATGAAATATGTACACCGGTACAATTAATATCAGAAACTCTGGCCGGGTCAGTACCAACAGACCCATGACACTTCCGCTAAGGAGAGCGAATGTCCGTGTCTTGTTCTCAAAGGCCGCCAATTGCAAGCGAATAAAGAGAATTAGGAAGAAGCAAGCCAGCGTCTCCGTGAGTATGGCTCCGTTGCTCCAGACAAAAGGCGGATATACGCTGCAGATCAGCAGCACGATGATGGCTGCCTTTGTTCCGGCCAGCTTGCGCGTGATCGTGTACGTCAGCCATAGCGTGACCAGACTCATGATGAACTGGATATACCTGATGTGTGGGAACGGGTCATGGTGCTGGTAATCGACCAGTTTGTACACCGCTGCCATAAACAGAGGGTATCCTGGGGTAACCTGGGCATTCGGCTCGGTGTCTTTATAAGCGTAAATCCCTTTTTCCAGCAGTTGTCGGACCATCACGTCGTAGTTTTTGGTGTCGTGTGAAACATGGTGGTTCACCGAGACCAGGAAATCGAGCCGCAAATACGTTGCCAGCGTGAAGATTAGTAAGATCAACATGATAAGCAGCGGCTTTTTATAAGTGGATGAAACCTTGGAAATGATCGTGTTCATTCGAGATTCGTGCTCCTTCCTCTGTCTATAGACATGCCAAGTACGGGACGATACGTCCGTCGGCAGATGTCTTTATGTTGAATTCAGAGTACCGGAGACTTCTTAACGGGCGACTACCCAAACGCTTAACAAATGCTTAAGTATTTTAGTGGATTTTGGTAATTTTTAATCGGAAGGATGGCGGTAAGCGTGAACGCAAAAAAGCTCCCGCATAGTAGCGAGAGCTGTCATTGCATGCTTCAACGAATATTAAGTTTCAATCTAATGGCGACGGGACTGCAGCGGGAAACCGGGTTTCAAATACCGTCTGTTTGGTAGAACTCTCTACGGAGATTTGTCCTCCGTGTACCTCGATAATGCTCTTCGTGATCGCCAGTCCGAGTCCGGTGCCGCCGGTCGATTTGGAACGGGATTTTTCGACGCGGTAGAAGCGATCAAATATAAACGGAAGGTCCTGCTTCGGAATCGGTTCTCCGTAGTTGCAGATACGTACGCTGGCATGCCCGTTTTCCTGAGCAATATAGATGTCGATATGCTTGCCGCTGCTTCCGTATTTGATGGCATTGGAAATCAGATTTTCATACGCACGTACCAGGTGATCCCCGTCAGCGCGTATCATCACCAGCTGTTCGGGGGCGTGAATTTGAAGTGCCATGCCTGTCTTCTCCAGGCTGGGAACGAATTCTTCGGCCAGCTGTTTGAAAAACCCGCCCACATCGAGCTCTTGCAAATGAAGGGGCATGCCGTTATTGATCCGGGTGTATTCGAACAGATCGTCGACGAGCTTTTTAAGGGTGAGTGATTTTTCATAAGCGATATTCATGTAATAGCGTAACTCCACCTCATCGGTATAACGATCCTTATCGATGATCTCAAGGAAACCAAGAATGGTGGTGAGCGGGGTCCGCAGATCATGGGAGACGCCTGTAATCAAATCGTTTTTCGTTTTCTCGGCGTTTCGTTCTTCCTGAATAGAACGGTTGAGCTGTTCACTCATGGCGTTGATGTTGTCTGCAATCCGACCGAGCTCATGGTTCTCCCTGACCGGGATTTGATAATCAAAATGTCCCTTGGTAATTTCGGTCAACCCGTGATGGATTTCTTCAAGATAAGCGTGCATCTGTTGGGATAAGCTGTTGATGTTCCCTGCGATGGCACCAAGCTCATCGGAGGTTTTGACTTCAGCGGACGCGTGAAGCCGGCCACTCGCCATATTTCCAAGAACAGCCGCGAGTTCCTTGGCATTTCGAACGAGCGGCCGAGTGGCGTATACGTAGAGAATCACAAAAAAGCTTAAGCCTAATACCACGGCCGTGGGCTGGGAACCGATATGGTTGACCACCCATATGAGGGGCCGGTTATAAGGAGGATAATTAATCAAATAGGTGACGAGCAGCCGACCGAGCAGGACGAACAGCAGCGTTAGCCCGATACAACCGACGAACACGGCAAGGAACTTCCAGCGTATGCCGATGTATACCTTGGTCTTCATGGCTGCTACACCTCCTTCGCTGATTTCATTTTATAGCCGATGCCCCAGACGGTTTTAATGAAAGCGGGGTGCTGGGCGTCCTTCTCGATTTTTTCGCGGAGTTTGCGAATATGGACCATGACCGTGTTTTTCGATTCCATGAACGGCTCGTTCCATACCTCTTCATAAATTTTGTCCATGCTGAGCACGATTCCTTGATTGAAAGCAAGCAGCTTCAAAATATCGAACTCACGGGGCGTCAGCTTCACCTCTTGATCCTCAACCGTAACGGTATGCGTTGCGGTGTTGATGACCAAGTCGTCGATGACGATCTCATTTTCAGCGGGCTTGCTGCGATAGTTTAATAGCTTGTACCGGCGGATCTGAGATTTGACCCGGGCGACAAGTTCCAGGGGATTGAACGGCTTGGTGACATAATCGTCAGCACCGATGCTAAGGCCCGAAATTTTGTCGATATCCTGGCTTTTCGCCGACAGCATAATAATCGGGGTATTGTTCTCCTCGCGGATTTTCATGCAAGCTTGGATCCCATCCATTTTGGGCATCATGACATCGAGAATAATCAGATCCACCGGATGGCTGCGCAGGATGTCCAAGGCTTCCAGGCCGTTAGCGGCACTATATAGAACGTATCCTTCATTTTTAAGATAAACTTCGATTAGCTTAATAATTTCTTTCTCATCATCAACGAGAAGAATGGCTTCTCTGGACATGCTGTATTTACACCTCTTTGAATGATATAAGAACTAAGCGTTAGCTATACATAGGATTATACACCATAACCCTTAACAGGTTGGTCATCAAATCCTTAACATTCGCTTAAGTTCCTGGTTGATGATGTGAGCATTTTGCATCATTCTGTGGTTGAAAATTAGATAGGGGAAGCTAGCGCATACGTTTATAATCGGTAAAGTTGATATTGAAGGCCTGGCAATTGTAGCAAAAGCGATTCTGAAATAAAAATACTTTGCATTTTGTTCGAATGGAAGTTTTGTTAGACGGGGGAGACGATTGTCTCCCCCTTTTTTTATTCATAGTCCCTATATTCAGAGGGGCTTTTATCTGATGAATTGAAGCGGATATTCGAGCGGTGTCATACGAAGGGGATTACAAAAATGTCCACATAAACAGATTAGTTTTATCCATGTAATTACTCGTATAAAGGGATATATGATTAAGGAGGGGAAATCTGAGGGGGCCCTTTAAGAGTGGTTCTAGAATTATTCCTTTTATTTTCCTCGTAATTGTAAGCGCTTAAAAATAGAAAGGGGGATTTCTTTCAAGTAAGCTCGAGTTTCGCTTAGCAGAATTCACTGACAATAAAAGCAATCTCTATTATAGGAGGTTATATTGGTGTCCAAGATTATGCGCAAACTATGTATTCATTCCATTGCATTTACGCTTCTTTCTACTTCGGTGATCGGGTTGGATCTGGCCAAGCCTGACGTTACGCATGCCGCAAGTGGCCCAGGACAATCATCGATGTTGAACGTGGATTATGATAGTCTAGTCTCGCAGGCAGACCTCTATTTTAATAGACAAGTATCGGCTAGTTACTTGGGAATGCCGATTGGCAATGGTCGCGTAGGCGGCTTGGTATGGACGGAACCGACGAAGTTGAAAACGCAGGTCAACCGAGTTGATGTATTTGGTCACAACGGGGCTTCGTCCGCGACAAGCCTGCACGGCGATTACTTCGGTGCTGTTGGCAATGTAAGCGTCGATTTCGGTGGAACAGTATTCCCCTCCGATAACGTTCCGCAGTATCTCTCCATGTATAACGCGACAGAGAACATCCAAGGTACGAACTTGACCGCGGATGTACTGGCATGGAGCGATCAAGACGTTATTGCCATTCGGGTGGACGACACCCGCACGACGCCTGCACCAATCAACATTGATCTGTCCATGACCCGGTCGGGGCCGCTAGAAACCAAAAACAATTACTCAGCGACTTCGGTTATTAGCGAGAACAACGGCAAGATCATTCTTACTCAGAAATACGAAGAACCTACAGATACCAATCTCCCCGTCAACAATTTCTATAATATGTCGGCAGCCGTCATCGACGTCGCAGGAAGAACGGCAACTGCAAGTCAGTTGGATGCAAAAACGATGCGTCTCTCCATTCCAGCAAGCACAGGGAGCTTCACTATTTTTATCGGTAGTGCTGCAAGCATGAATCGTGCAGACGATGTGACGACAATCGCCACGTCAGCGGTAGATACTGCCAAGAGCGCCGGCTACACTAACATATATAACTCCCACACGGCATGGTGGCACGATTATTGGTCCAAGTCGTTCGTCTCCTTCCCGGCTGTACAAGGAATGGGATACGACAAAGATTACGGTGCTCATTTCGTAAATTTCTATTACCTCATGGCCTCGTGCTTTAGAGGCGAATATCCTGCTAAATTTAATGGGCTACTATTCAACACGGATAACGGCAAGGCAATGTGGGGAACGGAATACTGGATTTTTAATGACAGCAGAGCTTATTACGGGTTGGAAACCGGAAATCATTCGGATCTGCTCAATCCGTTCCTGAACATGATCACAAGAAATCTGAATAAATACCAAACAGCAGCCCAGCAGCAGTGGGGGAGCCAAGGGATCTATATTCCCGAGACATCGCCATTTGACGGACCCGAGGTATTACCGGACAATATCGCGGCTTCGCTAAAGAATAGCTTGTTAAACGGTCTTGACCTCAGTACGGAGGTAAAGAACTTCAGAAATAAAAGAATTGCCGGTGCTGATTCAAGATGGTCAATAGATGGAACGGGAGGACAGTGGAAATCGGGTTGGCATTCCCATCTCGTCTACGACGCTGCCGACATCGCAAATATGTATTGGGATCGGTATTTGTACACGATGGATCTCGATTATTTGAGTACTACCGCATATCCGGTCATCAAAGGAGCCGCCGAGTTCTACCGTACTTTCCCGAACTTGAAGAAAGGACCCGATAATAAATATCACATCTACAAGACGGGCTTTGCGGAGACGATCTGGGGAGCCGACGATATCTTAAATGATTTGAACTATATTCGAGGACTATTACCAACGGCGATTACAGCAGCGCAGCTGTTGAATGTCGATTCCGATTTGATCCCGTTGTGGCAGGATATCGTCGACAACTTGGCTCCGAATCCGTTGAGCAGCGATTCGAATTCAATACTTAAGAGAACAAGAGCGGATGGTAAACCGACTTATGCTTTGGGGAGAAGCCCCATCATTTATTTACTACAGAGCGCTCCGACGGTCTGGGATGAGTACCAGGTAGAACTGCTTGATTTCGATCAGGTCAATCTTGAGTCCAAGGCAAGCGGTGTTAACTTAAATGCATGGGACTTGAACATGAATACATTGGAAACGCAGCAAGCTTATACGGATTACATGAATGGTCAAATTGCAGGTCTAGGCATACGTTCTTGGTCCAGGTTTATGACCGATGCAGCCCGAATGGGTCGCAGCGACTTGGTAAAATTGGGGCTGGCTTCGAATTTGAAGCAATGGCAAACTTTTGAAGTGACCAATCCGAACCGTCTACCGTCCACGAACGGCGAAACGCAGACAATGTCTATTCAGGAAGACGGCGTATTTGTAGAGGGAATTCAGAACGGATTGCTTCAGTCGTTAGCCAAAGGCCCAGGCGAAAACCCCGTGATTCATGCATTTGGAGCGTGGCCAGCGGATATTGATGCCGTTTTCCAACTGCAAGCTAAAAAAGGATTCACAGTCACGGCGTCGCAAAGATCACAGAATATCGAATTCGTTGAGATTTACTCTAGCCTCGGGCAAACCGCCGATGTTAACAACCCATGGGGAGCCGCGCAGAGCGTTGACTTGTATCGCAATGGCGCTAAAGCTGAGACACTTACGGGAAGACTGCTTAGCTTCCAGACATCTGTAGGGGAAGATGTCGTTATCGTTAAATCGGGAACAACGCCTGACCAGTATAAGAGGACGATTTCTTATCCGAAGCCGCTCTTTTTGAATGCCGTAAACACAAAATTAACAGTGGGGGATTCGACTCAGCTAACTTCTATCGCAGGAGCGGATTTATCCGGCACTTCGATGTCTTATACCAGCAGTAGCTCTACTGTAGCCTCGGTTGATAGTCACGGTCTTGTGACCGGGGTTTCACCGGGAACAGCAGAAATCACTGTGAAAGCGATGTCAGGTCAAACGACTGTGGCATCCGGACAAATCAGTGTAACGATTAAATCTGCCATGATCCCTCAGTCTCAAATGACGGCAACAGCAACAAGCCAGGAAACGATCGGCGATAATAATGCGGCATCCATGGCGATTGACGGAAACCCTCAGACGATGTGGCATTCTAAGTGGGATAAATCCGACGTTCTCCCGCAATCGATTACCTTAAAACTTGGAGGAACCAACAAGATCAATAAAGTTATGGTCTTGCCAAGGTCAGGCGGCGGCAATGGAAATATTACAGCTTACAATATATATGTAAGTACAGATGGGGAGACTTTTACCAAAGTTGCAAGTGGCAGCTGGGCCAACGACGACACGGAGAAAAATGCAGATTTTACACCGGTAAATGCATCATATGTCAAGCTCGAAGCAACGGCGGGCATAAATGGCTGGGCATCGGCTGCGGAGATCAATATAGGTCTTGCACCTATAACGGGGAAGCTTGTTGGAATCACACCTCCAGCTGCTGTCACGGGGGTGGAGAACGGAGTTGCGAAGACAGCCAGTGCCCTTGGATTGCCTGCAAAAGTCGAAATGGCTACCGATGCAGGTAAAGTGAACGCCAATGTGACATGGAATGTAGAGGCTTCGAGCTACGATCCTGCTCTGAAGACTGCACAATCCTTCACTGTCAACGGAACTGTAGCTTTGCCGGCGGGCGTTACAAACCCTAACAATGTAGTATTGACAACAAGCATTAGCGTAACTGTAAACTCTGTCAATGCAGTTCAGATGGTTAACGA
Source organism: Paenibacillus sp. GCM10027629 (assembly GCF_042676425.1). NCBI lineage: Bacteria > Bacillati > Bacillota > Bacilli > Caryophanales > Paenibacillaceae > Paenibacillus > Paenibacillus sp. GCM10027629. The sequence continues at coordinate 43,257 of NZ_JBHTGZ010000003.1, forward strand.
CACGGATTCTACCATTTCCTATACCGGTTCCTTTTCTTACTCTCAAAACAGAGGTAAAAGTGATTATATGAACGATGTGCACCAGACTCAAGGTAATGGTGACTACTTCCAATATACGTTTACCGGAACGGGTATAGATTATATCGGTGTTAAGAACGGAGATATCGGGAATCAGGAAGTCTATATTGACGGCAAGCTTATGCAAACTGTAAGTGGAACCGCTCCAAGCTATACAGCCCAGGCGGTCATTTACAGCAACAAGAGTCTTGCGAGTGGGACGCATACGATCAAAGTGGTGAAGAGATCTGGGTACTGGATGGTATTGGATGCATTGAAGGTATATCGAGATTCGGAGTTGAAAACCATCACAGCACCTGCAGCGATCACAGGCGTGGCGAACGGAACGGCAAAGACGGCGGAAGCCCTCGGATTGCCTGCTACGGTAGAACTGGTTACGGATACAGGAAGCATGAATGCCAATGTAGCATGGAACGTCGAGGCTTCGAGCTATGATCCGGCTGTGAAGGCAGAACAGACCTTCAAGGTCGATGGAGCCGTAACCTTGCCGGATGGAGTAGATAACCCGAACAACGTAGCCTTGACAACAAGCATTCAAGTGACGGTGCTTCCAGTATCAACACAGCCGCAATCCTCATTGACAGGCGCCCATCAAGTAGCTACTGACCAAACATTCGATATAACAATGGGACTAAGCGGCGTTAAGGAAAGCGTATATCAGCAAATGTATGCGCAAGATTTGACGCTTCACTATGATCCGACGAATTTGAAGCTCGACTCGGTTACATCCTTGAAAGACGGATTTAAGGTCATCGAACAGAAGGAACTGGTGCCGGGACATATCCGGATTGTGGCTGCTAGCGTGGGCGCGGATCAAGGTGTGCAAGCCCAAGGCGATTTGTTGTCCTTCACATTTACAGCCAAATCTGCTGCCCAAGTAGCCGAAACGACCCTATCTGTAGGAAATGTTGTTATTGCCAACGGGGAAGGGAATGAGCTGCAGGTAGACGGAGCCTTCCACAAGCTGCAAATTAATATTTCTATAGATAAGTCAGAATTGAATGCTGCGATCGCTGGCGCTCAGACTAAACACGATGCAGCCGTAGAAGGAAACGGGCACGGACTGTATCTGAGTGGCTCTAAAGCTCAACTACAGTCGGCAATCGATGCGGCGCGTGCGACATCAATCGATCAGATTGCTACACAGCAGCAGGTGGATACCGCGAAGGCGACATTGGATGCGGCGATTCAAGTGTTTGAAAGCAAGAAAATATCCGCAGATGTCAATGGCAAAGACGGCATCACAGTAGGAGACTTGGCGATCGTTGCAGCAGTGTACGGCAAGCAAGAAGGTCAGCCGGGCTGGAATCCGAAAGCGGATGTCAATCATGATGGTAAAGTAGATATTGAAGACCTTGCAATCATAGCCAAAGCGATTCTGCAATAAAGCAATTTCAAACAATGGGAATGAATCGGGGAGGGAAGAGCTATGCTCTCCCTTCATCGATTCTATGAATTTGTTAGGTTAATGAAATAGAACGTATCTGCGAATTAAGGGGAGAATAACAAATGAAAAATAACAAAGTGAATAAGTTTATTACAATGTTATTGGTGGTAGTAATGGCGCTCACTTGTACTCCTATGATTATTTTTGCAGAAGAAATTCCAGATACAACAAATACGAATCCAAAGCCTGCAGTTTATTTTGACATGGATACGCTTACGGAAGGTAAGATTACAAACAAAGCTGATGGTGCCGAACTTACGGTAAAAGGCAATACACCAACACTTGTAGTGGGGAAAGGCGGTCATGGTCAAGCGCTCAAGTTTGATGGAAGTACTTATATTGATATCGGAAAAATATTTCAGCCGAAAAACGCTTATACCATGATGGCATGGATTAAGCAGGATGCTGGAGGTAAGGCTACTCAGGCCATTGTAAGTCGCGGTAATAGCGGCAATGTAAATAACCAGTTGGCTATGCTGTTAAAAGAAAAACAGATCTATCATTGTGTGGCTTTTTCCAACGGGAGCATAAACAATAATTATAAGGAAGCGTTTGGAAGTGCTTCTGTTGAAAAAGAGGTATGGAATCACATTGCCGTTATTCGTGAGGGAAGAAATCTGATTTACTATGTAAATGGAGTGGAAGTTTTAAAAAAGACAGATTTACCAACTGCGGATATTGTAGAAACAGATATGCCAATGTATATTGGAAAAGACGCTAACAGCTTAGGCTCGCTTTGGAATGAACATGATTTTACGGGTCTTATGGATGATCTGAAATTGTACAGCGTGGCATTGACGCAGGAACAGGTCAAAGAAGCCGCACAAATTAAAGCAGTGCATTCTATAACTACCTTTAATAATGGTAAGTTAGTTATTTCATTTGAAGAAACACCTAATTTCGAACCGATTCAGGAGGATTTCACATTGTCCTTTAAAGTCGATGGTAAGACAATAAATTCCAATATTAAAACATACGTATATGACGGCACGAATAAAACAGCAACCTTTGTATTTGATCCCATCGTCAATTACAACTCGGTGGAAAAAACGGTTAGTGTAACTGCTAAGTATGATATGTATGAAGAAAGTGAGGTTTTTGTATTGCCTGCGGGAAGCAACAGCGCTCCAGTCATATCGAATGCGACAGTTGAAAATCTTTCTCCGAAGCTGGGTACAGAACCGCATGTTAAAGGCATATTGAAAGTAAAATATACATTTAATGATGCTGATAATGATGCTGAGGGAGAAACCAAATATCAGTGGTATATTTCTGATACAGTCGACGGAGAATACTCGAAGCTGCAAGGGATTAACACGCAAACTATTATTTTGTTGGATAAATATGTTGGGAAATACCTAAAATGCGAAGTGAAAGCTGTTGATATTCACGGCAATAGGGCAGCCATCTCAGTTATGAGTGCGGCGACTGGACCGGTGCTGGCAACGGAGGGGAATCCTCTTACCGATTGGTTTCTTGAGGCACAATATGGTGTCTCACATCATATTCTTTCCGAGTTTGTAAATCTGGATTTTGTTTCGACTAAGCCGGGTGAAAAATGGGATAGAAATCAACAGACATGGAATGAGTTTATTGGGGAATTTGATGCGGAGAAATATGCAGAACAAATCAGTCAAACCGGAGCAAAATATATTATTGTAACGCTGGGACAAAATGCGGCGGAATACTGTGCACCAAACGAAGTTTACGACCAATATTTGCGTGAAGCAGGTCTTTTAGGAGAGGGAGAAGTAAATCCCAAAACGGCTTCTATGGAAAATGATCTACCTATGAAGATTGCGGACGCAGTGGCGCCGTATGGTATCAAGGTTATGCTCTATCTACCGTCTAATCCTCCACACAGCGCTCACTGGAACCCCGGAGATTATCGAGTGACCGTGGACGCTCTTAAAGGAATACGCGGCTCCAATGGTCCCGTCAGTCAAGAAGCGAAGAAAATACATGTTGAAATGGTAGAATGGTGGTCGAAACATTACGGGGATAAGATTGCTGGATGGTGGTTTGACGGAATGTATCCAGGCGGTATATTGGAAAGCCAAAATAATATGTCACTGGAATATAACGTATCCACTCTAGCTAATGCCGCCAAATCTGGAAATCCTTACAGTATCGTAACGTTTAATCAAGGAACAAGTCCGTCAATTGCATTTGCTAAAAACACGGAGTACCATGATTATACTGCTGGAGAAATCAATAATTTCGATATTTTCCCATATGAAGGTCGTTGGGCGAAAAATACTACTGATGTTCAAAACTTCTTATTTGGACCCCTTGGCACAGGCGGATGGGGTTGGGGCGCCGCCGGCACTTCTAAAACAATAGAGTATGTCGAAAATAAAGCGAGAACTGCAATTGCAAAATCTTATGTAATAGGTTTTGACACGAAGGTAAATCATTTTGGTGAGATTGACCCGGCACAGTTAGCGCAGCTGAAAGAGTTAAAGGATAGGCTTGCAACCAAGCTTCTTACTGGCATAACAGCACCTGTAGCAATCACAGGGTTGGCGAACGGCACGGCGAAGACGGCAGCAGCACTTGGATTGCCAGCCACTGTAGAACTGGTAACGGATGCAGGAAGAATGAATGCCAATGTAGCATGGAACGTCGAGGCTTCAAGCTATGATCCAGCTATTAAGGCAGAACAGACCTTCACGGTCGAGGGAACCGTAACCTTGCCGGAAGGAGTGAAAAATCCGAACAACGTAACCTTGACAACAAGAATCCAAGTGACTGTGCTTCAAGCATCAACACAGCCGCAATCCTCATTGACAGGTGCCCATCAAGTAGTTCCTGACCAAACATTCGATATAACAATGGGACTAAGCGGCGTTAAGGAAAGCGTATATCAGCAAATATATGCGCAAGATTTGACGCTTCATTATGATCCGGCGAATGTGAAGTTCGATTCGGTTACGTCACTGAGAGACGGATTTGAGGTCATCGATCAGAAGGAGACGGTGCCTGGACAAATCCGGATCTTAGCTGCCAGCGTAGGCGCAAACCAAGGTGTGCCTGCCCAAGGAGATATGTTGAAATTCAAATTTACGGTGAAATCCGATACCAAAGCAACCGATACAACCTTTTCGGTAGGCGAAGTAGCCATTGCAAACGGTGAGGGAAATGAACTGCAAGTTAATGGAAACTCCCACAAGTTGCAAATCAGTACTTCTGTAGATAAGGCTCTATTGAATGCTGCGATCGCTAGCGCTCAGACTATGCACGATGCAGCCGTAGAAGGAAACGGGCACGGTCTGTATCTGAGTGGCTCTAAAACGAAATTGCAGTCGGCAATCGATGCGGCACGTGCGACATCAATCGATCCGATTGCTACACAGCAACAGGTGGATAGCGCGAAATCCGCACTGGAAGCGGCAATTCAAGTGTTTGAAAGCAAGAAAATATCCGCAGACGTCAATGGAAAGGACGGCATCACAGTAGGAGACTTGGCGATCGTTGCAGCAGTGTACGGCAAGCAAGAAGGTCAGCCGGGCTGGAATCCGAAAGCGGATGTCAATCATGATGGTAAAGTAGATATTGAAGATCTTGCAATCATAGCCAAAGCGATCTTACGATAAGACATCGGTTACAAAAAGCTCATAAAGGTGTCGAACCTTTATGAGCTTTTTTGTGGTGGGAAGACGGGGTAAGAAAAAGGCTCATATGCATGCATATGAGCCTCTTTCTGTAATCCAATTCGATTACGGAGCTTCAACTTTCCTTATACGTACAACCTTACTTTGAAAATCGCCATTGAATTCAAGCTTAATTCCGATAGCCATTAGCGCTTGCCCGCTAAAGAGCTGTTCCAACCCATCGATCCGATAGAGCCAATCGCCCCGCAACCCCTTCAGCCTTAATCTAGGAAGATGATTCATGAAGTTCCTTGCGTGCAAGAAAACGAATACGACGGCTTCTTCTTGCTGTTCTCCTACATACACCACCGATGCCAGCGGGCCTTCACTAGGTGATTTAAGCCGATATTGATCTCCATCTTGAACGATGTGTCTGATTTCCTTGTATAAATGGATGAGTTCGCGTGCCTCTTGCTGCTCTTCGGGACTCCATTTCAACAAATTATCACCGATTCCCAAATTGCCCATCATGGCACAATGAAAACGATAAGCCAAGGTCAGCTTGCGACTGCTTATCCAACTTACTTCATCGGTGACCCATGACTCCATAATTTTGGAACAATAAGCATAAGAGAAGCCTTCTTGAATCTTCAATCGGTCGAAAGCGTCGGTGTTATCGCTCGTCCAGACTTGGTCGAAGTAACGCAGAATGCCCAGGTCAACCCGTCCCCCACCGCCGGAGCAAGATTGAAATATAACATTCGGATGGGCTTGCTTGAGTTTTCGGGCGATTTCGTACACACCATCCGCATGCCGGAACCAAATTTCCTTCTGTTCTTCTCTCGGAGCTGACGGATAACCAGGTTCACTAAAGTTGCGGTTCATATCCCATTTGATGAAACGAATGTTATGATCCGTTAGTAGACGATCGATGCTTTCGAAAAGATACTGCCGTACGTCGGATCTAGCCAAATTCAAAATGAGCTGATTACGAATCAGCGTGCTGTCTCTTGTAGGAAAGTGATAAACCCAGTCCGGATGCTTTCGGTATAGATCGCTATCGGGGTTAACCATTTCCGGTTCGATCCAAAGCCCGAAATCCATACCTAACACATTAACTTCCTGAATTAAATTCTGAAGACCATTCGGGAATTTGTCGGGATTGACGATCCAGTCTCCAAGGCCAGCTCTATCGGAGTTTCTTGCTCCAAACCAGCCGTCATCCATGACGAACAATTCTACGCCGATTGACGCAGCGATTTTTGCCAGATGGATTTGTTGATCCTCGTTGACGTCAAAAGAGGTGGCTTCCCAAGAGTTATAGAGCACTTTCCTAAGACTTGAACGGTGTTCGGCCGGAAGAACTTCTTCCCGCTGGTAGCGATGCAGATTTCGACTGACGGCGCCAAAGCCTTCTGTTACGAATCCAAGGACGGATATCGGAGTAACGAAGTTGTCACCGGGCTTTAAATTCCAGGCAAAGTCGAAATCATTCGTTCCCGCGCTTATCTTGACCATACCTAGCCTGTCTTTCTCAAACACGATTTTCCAATTCCCGCTGAAAGCCAATGCTCCGAAATAGACCTCGCCATGATCTTCTTGAGAATTGCCGCCACGGTCTAGCATGAAGAACGGATTGGTAAAATGGCTGGTCGTGCCTCGTCTGCTCTCCAAAACCAGCTTGGTATCCGGCAGCTCCGTATGACTAAGCTGCGTTTCGCCTGCCCATTTGCCTGTTAGGTACGTTAACCGGTAAGCTTCATCACGTGGTACATATAAGGAACCTGTTAGTGCTTGCTCCAACAGGATGTTTCCACTTCCAGAATTTATTATTTCGCTGTGCAATTCGAGCAGATTATACGCTGGAACAATCTTATAATGCAGGATAACCTCAAGTGGATAAAAAAAGTCTTTCATTCGAAATGAAAGGACGCTGTCCGAAATCTTGAAATTGATGAAGACCAGCTGTAAGTCTCTGACGCCGTCTTCGAACGTTGCCTTTAAGCAAGGCTCTGTGTAAGTCGCTTTTCCAAAGCCCATAAATGTCTCTTGATATACTTCACTGCCACCCGAATATGGATACTCCGCGATAAGCTCAGGTTCTGGATAATCTGATAAATAGGGGAGCTTTTCACCGAAATAGGTTTGAACGATTGTCCCTGTTTTACTTAACCCCAATGCGTATGCGAAGGAATCTCCCTCAAGAACCCATATTTTGCGTTCAGAATCATGTTTAATCATAACGTTTCACCTCTTATCCCTTGAGTGACCCCGACACCATGCCGGAAATGATATATTTTTGACCGATCAAATATAGAACCAGCACGGGTAACGCGGTAAGCACGATAATTGTAAAAATCATATTCCATTCGTTGAAATGGACGCCGAAATAGTTGTATATCGCATTAATCATGCCTAATTTATCCTGCTTGTTCAAAAGATAAAGCGGAGTAACAAAATCGTTCCAAGCCCCTAGGAAATTTAAAATGAATCCAGTAATCGTGACGGGCATTAACAACGGAAACACAACGTTAAAGAAAAGCCTTCCTAATCCGCATCCGTCAATAATCGCGGCCTCGTCCAGTTCTGTCGGGACGCTGCTAATGAAACCGTAAAAGAGGAATACGGCGAACGGAATCCCAAGCGTCGCGAACACGAGAATAATGCCCGGAAACGTATTTTGCAAATGAAGCGCCTGCAATACTTTGATCGTCGTAACGTAATTTAAAGGTGCAACAAGCCCCAGAAAAAAATAGTTATAAATCATCTTGTTCCACCGATCTCTATTGCGTACGAGAACGAAAGCCGCCATCGAGGTGACCAGGATACTGATTGCTGCGGATACAGACGACATAAGCAAACTGTTGAAAAAGGAATGAAGAAGGCTGCCGCCTTCGAACGCTTCTATGTAATTAACCCACTGCAGCTTGAGAGGAAGGTTCATAGTTACGGTATTCGCTTCCGCAGCCGTCTTGAGTGAATTGACGACAATTAAACTCAAAGGGCCTAAGATAGATAAAGCAAGAAGCCAGGTCATTGCCTCTTTCATGATCAGCAAGAGCGGTTTTTGTCTCACGATGCAGCCTCCTCACGCGAAGACACAAGTTTAATCAGGTAAGCGATAATGAGCGTAAATATGAACGCGACCATGCTCAGCGCATTGGACATGCCGTATCTTCCCATAGAGAATTCCTTGTAAACCTGGGTGTTGATGACCTCGGTCAAATCTCCAGGTCCTCCATTGGTCAAAGCATAGATGATTTCGAATACGCGAAGTCCGTGGATCATGTTCAGAATCATCGCGATCATCAGCGTTGGCATAATGAACGGAATCGTAATCTGCGTGAACTGCTTCCATCTTCCCGCGCCGTCCAAGGCAGCCGCTTCATAGTACGATTTCGAAATCGTCTGAAGCCCAGCCAGGATGATGACCATATTCCATCCGACCATCCGCCATATTTCAACGCCCATCGTGGAGCCGAGTACGACGTTTTTATCGGTCAGCCAGCTATGCGTCAAGTGATCCAGCCCGATAAATCTAAGTACCATATTAAGCGGTCCATCCGGACCTAGAATAGAGATGAAAATGATCCCGATAATCAATGGTGACAGCATGTAAGGTAAGAAGAATACAGTTCGTAACACTTTTTTTGTTTTTAAACCTTCATTCAGAAGGAGCGCCAGAACCAAGCCGATGCCCAATTTGAAAACAACGGTATAGAGCGTAAAAGAGAGCGTATGATAGATGCTTTTCAGATATGAACCTGATGAAAAGAAGATTTCTTTGTAGTTATCCAGACCGATAAACGTAATGGTTGGTTTCATAGCAGACCAATTCGTAAACGAGTAATACAACCCCCCAAGGACGGGGAGGATGAAAAGAATCGTATACAGAACGAATGCAGGCAATACAAAAAAGCGGCTGTAGATTTTTTTATTTTGCATACGGATATCCCCTATTTGTCTTGAGTGAAAAGAAGAGGAGCCTGATGGATGAACGAATTGTCTACCTGCCAGGCTCCCGCTTCATAGCTCTATTATTGGAACATTTTCGCTCGGTCCGAATCGATGGCTTCCAGCACTTGTTTCGGTGTTTTTCCACCGAGATACAGATCCTGCACCAATTTGCCGATGACAGATTGGTTCCAGAACTTAACCCCGCCTTCGAAGTCTAGCCCCGTTCCATCGGCTGCATTTGCAATAACAGAAGTGTATGCATTGCTTGTTTTACCTTCGACGTCTGTAAAGGAGATCGGTCCTAGATCGGGACGAGCAGCATAGTACTTCTTCAAGTTTTCAGTCTTTGCCAAGAAGTCGAAATATTGTTTAGCCGCATCAATGACTTTAGATTCCTGGTTAATGGAGCGAACGACACCGCCGGAGCTGGTGGCCCAGGTCTTGTTGTCCGCAAGAGGAAGAGGGAACATACTCCAAGTATCGGCTTTGCTATCTGGATATTTGGCCAATACCTCGTTCTGGAATGTCGAGTACGTCAGCATCATGGCGTATTTGCCGGAGCCCATGGCGTCGACCGAATTTTCCCATGTTTGAGACAAGAAGTCCTTGCCGAAGAATCCTTTGTCCGCGAGTTCTTTCAATTGCGTCAGACCCGTTTCTAAATCCTTTTGGTCGGCCAGTTTGGCTTGATTTGTGTTGAATTGATCATAAATTCCCGGCGTTTTCTTCGACAGCATGGATCCCATTGTATTTAACAAAACTTCTTGATGCCATTCTGCTTTCCCTGGCTCGTATATTGGCGTGATTCCTTTGGCAAGCAGAGCTTCGCACGCTTTGACGAAATCTTGGTAGTTCGTCGGTACGGATACTCCGGCTTGCTCGAACAATGCTGGATTGTACAGCACTCCCCAACCGTCCACAGACCAGGTATTAAGCGCAATGACTTTGCCGTTATATGTTGTTCCCGCTTTGGCCCAATCGGCATATCTGGATACCCATGACTCGCTGCTTAAATCAAGCGCATGCTGGTCAGGCAAGAATTGTTCCATCGCAACGCCGCTCGGAGTCAAGTACACGTCAGGACCTTCGCCGGTTTGGAACTTCGATTTCAATACGTTAACGTATTGATCATCCGGAGATATAAGGAATTCGATTTTATTGCCCGTTTGAGCTTCGAAATCTTTGGCAAGCTCCTTGTCAATGTCTTTGGTCCAGTTGGCGGAGGTCGCTACGGTAATCGTAACGCCATTCTGTTTGGTCGCCTCAGTGTCGGATGCGTTAGCTGAAGAGGCTGTGGAAGAATTGGAATTCGATTCGGAAGAGCTGCAACCTGCCAATAGACTAATTAATGCGACCAATACGAACATTTTGCTGACCCGCTTTTTCATAAAGCTGCTCATAATAACTGACGCCTCCTTGTATAATCTCTATCTTTGGGTGGCCAACCTTAAGAATATAATAAAATATACAGGAAATAAGTTACATGGATTTTTTAAGCGTTTTCATGTGGACATTTTCGCACTCGCAGCTCAAAAAAATGTTTGTAACTCTTAATTTCGATCTATATAATGTGGGTAAATCTTGCGAGAGGATTTTCGCCCGAATGAAACCGAAAAGTATTCAAGCAAAGTTGTTTTACAATTATTCGTTATTAATGATTAGTGTCATTATCGTCATCGTCTTTTCGTTTTACTTTTATATTTCTGATATATTACAGAGGAGTAAGTCCGAAGCGTTATTTCAATTATCCGCACATATCTCTACTGAATTCGATGCTCAAATTAGAAATATGAACTCCGCGTCCACCAAAATTTTGTTTTCCGAGCCACTTCACGAGCTATTCTTCTCCGAGATGTTCGAAATCAATAAGTCTTCCGTTGAACGGCAGCGCCGGTTCACCAATATTATTTTTCCGATCATAGGCTATGACAATCCCTTTAAACAAATCAACATGTTTCACTTATCCGGCGAATTCGCCAATGTTGGTGACGTTTCACGATTCATGTTGATGTCACCAAGCAGCATCACATCTGTCCCTTGGGTTAAGGATACAATTCTATTAAACGGCAAACGTTACATCTCACTTCCTCATTCGGATTCTTGGAAAGTAGGAGATGATATCGTTATTTCTTTAAGCCGGGCATTCCCGCCTGCATGGGGGGAAAAGGTGTCTAGCATTCTCGAGGTGCAGCAGGATTATCAAGTATTTACGAATATTATTGAGAATGCTCAAGTGAATCCGAATTTACAAACAAATAAGGATATCGAAATTTACGTGCTGAACGAACAAGGGCACCTGATTTATCCTCTAGGCTGGGAGACTAGCGAGGCCAAACCCCAAGCTTATTGGAAATTAGTTAATGAGCACCGTAATAACCGTTCTTCCAATTCGCTTATTAACTCTGATGGCAGAGATAATAATATCATCGCTTATAGTTACTCGGATGTATCGAATTGGACCGTTATCGCAGTGGAATCCAAAGAACGGCTTCTAGCACCCGTCAATACGTTTCGCAACATCATTTTACTGCTAGGAATTATAACGATCTTCATCACCTTGGCTATCTCCTATTTGGTCTCTAGATCACTGACAATTCCGATTAAGAAAGTCCAGAAGTCCATTAAACTTCTAAGTCTAAATACGCTTCCTCCTAAGAACGAATCCGATGAACCAAGCAATCTGAATGAATTAGAACATCTGAATCTGGCATTTAACGAAATGCGCTTAAGATTACAGCAATCGCTCGAGGAGACTGTCGCATCGCGTGCACACGAGCTGGAAGCCCATAATTTCGCATTGCAAGCTCAGATGAATCCGCATTTTCTCTACAATACAATTACTAACATCAGCATTTTGGCTGAGGAGAACGGTCAACAATCGATTGTTGAATGGTGCGAGCGCTTATCGCAAATGTTGAGGTACATCTCATCGAATCATGCGGCTCCCGTTCTATTGTCCGAAGAGCTGGAGCATACGGGCAACTATTTAAATCTGATGAAGCTGCGCTATGAGGATAACATTCAATTCGTTATTGATGTACCCGAGTCACTCCAACAAGTTGCAGTGCCGAAGCTTATCATTCAGCCCATTGTCGAGAATGCGATGAAATACGGGATTCATGTTGATCCACCTTGGATTGTCTCGATTACGGGAACCCTTCATGTAGATCGATGGGAGCTGGTTATTCATGATAATGGTCATGGCTTTGACGAGGACCGAATTCGTCAATTAACGGAACAGTTCGAAGCGACCGATCCTTTAGTCAAAATCCCAACATTACGAATTAGCGGGATGGGGCTTCTGAATATCTACTCTCGCTTGAAGCTGTTATTCGGTCATCGGTTCACGATGAACATCTCGAATCATGCTCGCGGCGGTGCGCTCGTATCTATTATCGTCAAACATGAACCTGGGAGAGATTAAGATGAACAATGCTAAGCACAGGGTCGTTATCGTGGAAGATGAACCTAGAATCCGAAGAAACATCGCTCAAAAAATAGAAGGAATGGATTCCTACGAGATTGTTGGAATGGCTTCGGACGGAGTCGAGGCTTTGACCGTTACTATGGAGCTAAAGCCCGATGTCGTCTTTACCGATATCAGAATGCCGAAGATGGATGGGCTGGAGTTGATACGTCGGATCAAGGAAAACAGTCCAGAAATTCACTTCGTGATCATCAGTGGATATGACGATTTCGGATATGCTCAATCCGCAATGAAGCTGGGCGTTCGTGACTATTTGCTTAAACCCGTCAGTCTTGCAGCCTTAGAGGAATGTTTGAAAAATATAAGTGTTATTCTGCAGAACCGAAACTATCAAATGACCAGAGAGCTGCTCACGTTATCAATCCATGGGGCTCAGGAAGGATTAGAGCCAGTTGCACGATCCAATCAATCGTTTGCTACCTTTCTGGTCTGCATAGGTAATCTTTGCGCTTCCGTCATTCCGCCGGAACAATATGCATTTTTCCGCGAGCTATGGAGAGACGTATCCTTCGAATCGATCAAGAATCGTTTCCACGGGCAGAATAGCCTTTGGGTCGTCGTCGACGAGAAAGCGCCGAATCAGAAATTTATACTCATATCCGCAGAGGATAGACATCCAGAAGAAATCCCAGCTATGGCTGCAGAGATTCAGGCTTTTCTCTCTAAATATTCCGGGGGTCTACCCGTTCAAGTCTGCTATCATGAGGTTTTCGTAGATTGGACTGATATTTGGGAGCAAGCTCAGACGATCCGAGGTCTCCTGGACCGCGAACTGGTACCCTGCAAATCCAGCATTCTATGCACCTCTAATAAGTCGGAAACTTCATTCGCCTCTTATATGACAGATCAGGTGTTGAAAAATAAAGTGAATGCACTGATCCAGTCCGGACAGATGAATTTACTTAAGACCGAGCTCTTCCAAGCTTTCAAGCAATGGGGAAATGCCGAGTACCCTCAACGCCTCCTGGAGAAGGTTACGATGCATTTGATCAGATCCGTTCATTTACAAACGGGAGTTCTCTCTGAGGAGAAGCTGTTTTCATTAGAGTCCGAGCTATATTCCAGGCTGGCTGTTTGTCGTGAACTATCTGTTTTCTTCGGCGAACTATGGGAGTTGATAGGGAAGATGATTTTGATCGGGGATGAGGATGATAATACGTTTCAGCTTATCAGACATGTCGCCAATTATCTGGAAATAAATTATACAAAAGATATCAATCTCGAGGAATTAGCGATGAGATATCATTTTACGTCGTCGTATTTATCCAAGATGTTTAAAAAGCACTACCTAGTTACACCGCTAAAATATATCATTAAACTAAGAATCGATGAAGCGAGGAGATTGATCATGGAGAATCCTGAACGAGAAGTTGGAAAAATCGCTGAAATCGTTGGGTACGCCGATCAACATTATTTTAGCAGGGTATTTAAGAACGTGACCGGGCTGAGTCCGTCCGAATTTAGATATCAAAATCAATAAAAATGGTCTTTCTCCGTTTTCATTAGAAACTGACGATGTAGGTCAGAAGTGGAAATCGTAGTTATTTCACGAAAAGATTACCAGCGAAGATCTCGAGGATCTGATCTCAATCGGCACGGACAAAGAAGGCAATGAAATAATGCTTATTGATAGTATAATCTGATCGTATCTCTTGAGACAATTCTCCCATCTTGTAGAAGAGTATAACCGCAATATGGCATGGAACTTTTCTCCATGCTTTAGTTTGTGGTAGACTCATGATATTAATTCTGGTGGAAGGCGGTGAGGTACGATGCTAAAAATGCTTGTCGTCGATGATGATAAGTTCGAACGGGATGGAGTTAAGTTTCTAGTCGATAAATATGGATTGAATTTGGAGATCTTTGAAGCTAACAGCGGTGAAAGCGCTCTCTCATTTATCGAAAGTCATGATGTTGACATCTTGCTCTCCGACATCAGGATGAAGGGGATGGACGGATTACAGCTTGCAGAGAAGGTTCGTGAGCTTGGTAAACCTATCAAAATGATGTTTATGAGCGCCTATGGTGAGTTCGAATATGCACAAAGAGCAATCAATTTGAAGGCGATCCATTATATATTAAAGCCAGTGCAGGTTAGTGAATTTATTAAGAACATGACGGAGGTCATCCAGCTGTGCGAGGAAGCTCAGAAATTGAAGGTTCAGCAGGAAAGGCTGGAAGTTGTCTATTTGAAGGAGGTCAGATACGAAAAGCAGAAGCAACTGATTGACATGATATTCAGCAAGACCGATGTGACGGAGGAAGAACTAGATCTGAAGGTGCCTACCAGTGGGTACGATAGTTTTCCTTACATGCGGATGCTGATGCTGGATTCTCGTAAGCGCTTTTTTGATCGGCTTGATCTTGACTTCGAACGGCAGCTCGGAGAATTAATACAGCGCAACGTCGATTTTATTCATTTAAATGAATTTCAATGCTTGTTGCTCTTGGAAACCTTTCCCGACGAATCGCTGGAAGCTATATCGGACCTTGGCCAGCATTTGATCCAGATATTCAAAGATATGTTCGGTAGTGATATCTGTGTTGTCGTCAGCAAATTGGTGGACGATGCGAAGAAGCTCTCTAAAGAATTTCATGAGATGGAAACGATGCTGGAAAATAAATTTTTTTTCGATGAGGGTACGGTGCTGCTGACGAACCGCATGTCATTTGTTGTGGGTGATATGACTGCAGTAGTGAATGATGTGCTAACGGAGTTGACTCAGAATATTCAGGACAACCGATATGATATCGCGCAATTACATGTCGAGCAATTGTTTGACGCTTTACAGAACAGCGAGCATTTTACGGTTACCTATGTAAAATATGTGAGCACCGAAATTGTCAAAACCATATTCAATGCCACTAAGAAAAAGGATAGTGATAGATTCAAACTGGATTTGGAAGACATATATAGAACTGTGAAGCTGAGTGATTTGCGTCAAGTAGTTTTAAGTATTTTGAAGGTTAACGAGCCTAACGGCGAAACCAATGTAGAAGCGCTGCCAAGAGCTATCGAGGAAGTCGTCCGAATGATCGAGAACGAATATCAGACTGACTTGTCGTTAGAGTTATTGGCGGAGCGGGTTTATTTATCTCCTAGTTATTTGAGCCATCTATTCAAGAAACAGAAAGGGATAAGTATTAATAAATTCATGACCTTGCATCGAATGGAAAAGGCGAAGGAACTGCTTATCACAACTAATCGTAAAATTATCGATATCGGCCAAGATGTGGGCTACAGCAACTTTCCATACTTCAGCTCGTTATTCAAAAATCATTTCGGGCGAACGCCTTCTAAATTCAGAGAAGGGACATAAGTGATGAAACGGCTGATCTACGGACTGTTCAATCGCTTGAGATTTAATCAAAAGCTATTCCTATCCTATTTAATCGTTATTATCATTCCGATTATGGTGCTTGGTATATACGCATACAATCAATCAAAGGAAATGCTCAATTTGCAGGGAATGCAGGGGATAGATAAGAATGTGAATACAGTTACGGAGAGTATTAACAATTCGGTTGAACGTTACAACCATATGGTTCGATCGATCGTATTCAATAAAATGTTTCAGAAGATCGCAGCAAATGATTATATCGACTTAGTCAATCTTGCGAGAGATTTGAGAGATTTCTTAGATCCGTACTTCATCATGATGATGAACCTGGACAAGGAAATTCAGAAAGTTACCTTGTACACGCAAAGCACTGTACCGGAATTCGGTGATTTAGTCGTCTCATACAAACGTGTTTATGAGGAGCCATGGTATAACGAAGCTATCAAGGGGATAGAACCGCTATGGCAATATGATGATAACAAACTGTTCGTAACCTATAAATTTCCAAGTTTTATCAAAGATCCCTACAAAAATATTGTCTATATGCGTATTAATGAGAGCAGTTTCTTCAAAAGTATTACCGATCTAGCTCGTGAGTATGGTGTCGTCATCTCTGATGCAAATAACCGGATTATATACGCGAATCAAAGTGCAATGCTGACCGCCCTCGACACCAAGGAAATGTTGAAAATGAATGAAGGAACGATACGCATAGGTCAAACGGAGATGTTTCTTGTCAAGAAGAAGATAGCGCAGGCGAATTGGACGATCTATTGTTTCGTACCTGCAGCGCATTTGTCCCAGAACGCGGGTTCAATCATTAATGCGACGTTAATCGTGATCCTTGCTTGCATTGTGAGCTTGTTGATCATTATTTCGCTCTTCTCCAAGACGTTTATCAAACGAATATTTTCGCTCAATTCGATAATGAAGCGGGTCGAATTTGGAGAGTTGAATTTACAGGTTCGGAGTGAGTCCAGAGATGAAATCGGAGAACTAACCAATCGGTTCGGTAAGATGCTTAACCGACTAAATGAGCTGATTGATGAATCCTATCGCAGTAAAATCATACAGAAGGAGGCAGAGCTCAAAGCGCTGCAATCGCAGATCAATCCTCACTTCCTATACAATACCCTCTCGTTCATCAATTGGAAGGCGCTCAAAACCGATGCGCATGAAATTAGTTATGTGGTTACATCGATGTCGAAATTTTATCGGACGGCTCTTAATCAAGGCAGCAATATTATTACTGTACGTAACGAATTGGAGAATATCAAATCGTATATTGAGATTATTCAGGTTATGGACGAATATAGCTTCGATGTCGTTTATAAGATCGCTGATGAGGTTAACGATTATTCCACCATTAATTTAATACTTCAACCGCTCGTAGAAAATGCGATCAAGCATGGTATCAAACAGAAGGAGACGGGACGGGGGCTTCTGAATGTTAGTGCCTGGCTTGATAAAGGGACGGTCAATTTCAAGATCGAAGATAACGGTCCAGGTATGAACCAGGAGACAATCGAGACGATACTTATGATGCAATCGGCCGGATATGGTCTCAAAAATGTCAACGAGCGGCTGCAGCTGCGGTTCGGGGCAAAATACGGCATCTCCATCCAGAGTCGACTTGGTTATGGTACGATTATGACCGTCGTTATTCCGCAGAATATTGAATAGTACCGCATCATAAACAACTTATTTTCCGATGTTCAACTTCGCCCGCCGGCTAGCCGGACGGGCTTTTTAACTCCGTAAAAAACTGAATCATTTCTAAAATATTTGATAATTTCATCATAAGTTCCCTATGATATAGTTTTATTATCAAAAAGGAAGCGTTTACAGAAAGGAGGAGAATGGAGCGATGAGCGACCAAATGGTGGTAGTAAGCACGAGACATGCACGTAGGGTAGAAAAGAAAAAAAAGCTCAAGCAATACCGTGTGTTGTTGATCATGTTAATACCGGCAATGATCTACTATATTATTTTTCATTATCTCCCGATGTATGGCGTGCTGTTGGCATTCAAAGATTTTAAGATTACAGAGGGCATTATCGGTAGTCCTTGGGCAGGGCTTCGTCATTTCGAGAAGATCTTGAACGACACCTATTTTTTTACGGTATTGAAAAATACGATAATGATCAGTCTATACAAGCTGGTGTTTGGTTTCCCAGTACCTATCATTTTTGCACTGTTACTCAGTGAAATCTCCAATGTGAAATTTAAAAAGATGGTACAGACGGTATCGTATTTACCGCATTTTATATCGTGGGTTGTTCTGGCAGGGATATTCTTTACATTATTTTCACTAGAAGGTCCGACCAACGGCATTGTCAAAATGTTTGGCGGCGATCCGATGCTATTCTTAGCAGACGATCGATACTTCCGGACTATCCTGGTGGTGACGAGTATTTTCCAAGGTTTTGGTTGGGGTTCGATTATCTACTTCGCAGCCATTTCGAGCATTGATCCGCAGTTGTACGAAGCGGCAGTACTTGACGGAGCAGGCCGATTCAAACGGATGATCTATATATCCATCCCAATGCTTGCCCCTGTTATCGCGATTATGCTGATTTTATCCATGTCCGGTATACTGGACGCGGGATTCGATCAAATATTTAATATGTATAATGTCAAAGTCTATAATGTCTCAGATATTATTGATACCTATGTGTATCGCAAAGGCTTAATTGAGATGAACTATAGTTATGCGACGGCCGTTGGATTGTTCAAATCCGTGGTAGCATTGATTCTGATTGTGATAGTGAATCAGATTGTGAAATGGATTGGCGGCAAGGAGCATGCCATATGGTAATTTGGCTTGGTTGGACGAAGGAGTGAGAAGATGATTAACGTAAAAAAATCAACGGGTGACAAAATTATCGATGGCTTTATATATCTCATTCTGCTAGCTATTGTCGTGATCACGTTGTACCCCTTTTGGACGCAGGTCGTTATTTCATTAGACGGTGCAGGAGCTGACGGTACTGCCTATTCATCAGGGATCATATTGTTCCCGACGCAGTTCACGTTTGAGAGCTATATGTTGGCTTTCAAGTTCGACGCGCTTTGGCAGGGATATTGGAATACGATTCTGCGGACAGTGCTCGGTGTTATCATTTCTATATCTTTTACGTCGATTACGGCTTACCCATTAGCCAAAAAAGATTTGCCATACAATCGAACGTTTACAAGCTTCATTTTGTTCACGATGTTATTTGCCGGGGGCACGATTCCTTCCTACTTGCTGATTAAAGAACTGCAAATGTTGAATACGATTTGGGCGCTTGTTATTCCAGGGATGATTAGTGCGTTTAACGTGTTGATTATGCGCAATTTCTTCCGTTCGATTCCTGAAGAGCTGGAAGATTCGGCTCGGGTGGATGGGGCAGGTTACTTGCGAATATTCACGCAGATCGTCATTCCCATATCGAAGCCGGTGCTCGCGACGATTGCTTTATGGGTAGGTGTAGGTCACTGGAATGCATGGTTTGACAGCTTGATCTACATTTCAGATCCGAGTAAACAAGTGCTGCAAATTGTATTGCGTAAAATTATTATTCAGAACAGCATGGCGGACATCAACAGCGTTATTCAAAATATCGGAAAAACAACGGAGTTTTCAGGAAGACAGCTGCAGGCTACGGTGGTCATGTTCTCGATCATTCCGATGCTAGTCGTATATCCGTTTATTCAGAAGTATTTTGTCAAAGGCGTTATGGTGGGTGCAGTAAAAGGGTAAACCCCTAAATTTCATTTAAAATTAGAGAGGGATGGTCGAAAATGTTGAAAAAGCGCGTAATGCTTGGTTTGTTATCGGCAGTTATGTTGACGTCAGTCTTGGCGGGATGTGCATCATCCGAGAATGAGAAGAAACAATCGGAAGGGAATGCAGACGCATCACAATCCAAAATGAAATTGACGTTCTGGAATTTGGATGAAAATCAAACGGATCATTCGGTCGGTCTAGATGCCATAAAAAAGAAGTTCAATGTTGATCTGGATTTTACCGCAACCTCCAGGGAAGCTATGAAAGAGAAGCTGAACCTTCTCATTTCCTCGGGTGAAATTCCGGATTGGTGGAAAGAGCCGTCGTTCACCGAATATGATAAATTCCTCGAACAAGGCGTTGCAGCGGAAATTCCGCAAGAGTTAATTGAGCAAAATATGCCGAAATATATGGCATGGCTCAAACGCTATCTTGGTGAGGACCCCTTTAAGTATATTAGAAGAGATGGAAAAATCTACGGATTACCTGTGATCTGGGATATTGGGATCGATGGGATTCAGCTCGCGTTCCGGGAAGATTGGCTGAAAAAAGTAGGCATTACGAAAACGCCGGAAACACTTGAAGAGATGGAAGCTGCTCTGACAAAATTCCGGAATGATGATCCTGACGGTAATGGTAAAAAAGATACGTATGGCATCACTGCATCGGGCGAAAATATCGAAACCTTGTTCAGCGCTGTGTTTGGTGCATATGACGCCTTTCCGAATATATTCCGTGAGAAAAATGGTAAAATCGTCCGTGGAGAAATTGAACCAGGCGCGAAGCAAGCGCTTGAAGTTTTGAACCGTTGGTACAAAAACGATTTGATTGATCCTGAATTTGTTGTCAATAAAGGCTCGAACGTGGAAGATAAAGTCCTTACGGATAAAATCGGAGCCGTTGAGTTCTACTGGTGGTCATTTTTACCGGGGAATGCATTCCTAGGTGGAGAACAGTGGTACGACAAGTTGGCGAAGAAGCACCCAGGCTTTAACTTTGCAATCGAAGGCGGCATAAAGGGGCCGGATGGTAAATACGGCATATCGCAATATAATCCAGCCTATGCTTCTGGCGTCATGTTCGGCAAGCAACTGGAAAAGGATCATGACAAAATGATCAAATATTTGCAAATTTTCGAAGCGACGCAATTCGATCCGGAAATCTATGAGACATTGAACTTTGGAGAGAAAGGTGTTCATTGGAATAAGAGCGATAAAGGAACGATTGAATTCATCGCGCCGTATACCGACGAGAAGGAACGCAAAAAGGCTGGGATTGGAAGTTACTCGATGGCTGGCTCGTTCAATGATTACGATTTCCAAACAGCGTATACATCCGATGAAAGCCTGCGTCAATTAGCGAAAGATACCCGTGCTAAAGGAACGAGAAACATTGATATTTTAGCGCCACTCGACAAGCCAATCTACAATGAAACACAAGATAAGCTGAAGCAGTATACGCTGCAGACGTATATCGATTTTATTACGGGCCGAAAACCTCTGAGCGAATTCGATAGTTTTGTTGCTGAATGGAATAAAATGGGTGGAGATAAAGTGTTAGACGAAGCACAAAAAATTTATGATGAGAATTTGAAATCGTAATCATATCATTTGATCGAACATCCTTCCCAATTGGATTGAATTGGAAAGGATGTTTGAATTTACTGAGACAAGGAGATAAGAAAACGATGTATACCATAAATGCTGGAGCCTTGGGGATACACTTGAACGAAAAAGGTCAAATCACGGGTATGAATGATTGCAGCAATCATCATTATGCATCATCGACATACACTGCAGCGCTTATTCGTACTGTCATCGAAGGTCGAATAGAGGAGCCTTCGAAGGTATCGTACAATGAGAATCTATTAACTTTCGAATTTACCGAAAGTGGTACTATAGTCGATGTGTTGGTGAAAGAAAAATCGCAGTATGCGACGTTTGAAATTCAACGTATTACAGGCGTCGAGGTGGATGCGATCCTATGGGGCCCTTACTTTACAACCATTACCGATTCGATCGGTGAATCGGTTGGCGTCGTGCATAACGGACAGTTCGCGATTGGTCTTCAGTCCTTAAACATCAAGACAGTTGGAGGCTGGCCCGTCGAGCTCGATCGATTGGAAGGTGTGCAGCAAAGTTATTCTGATAATCGGAACGAAAAACCTGATCCTGACACCCATCAAGTATCCGACAATAAGTTCGAATATCATGTCTGCGCAGCGTGGCCGACGAGAGATGGAAGCATGCTGCAGGCCTATGCTAGAAATCGGTCGAAAAGCGCGCGTCGTCCGGCATGGAACTTACCACTCGTTGATGTCGCGCCCATTCGCGGGGAAGATTCTAATATCGTTGGATCACGCATTGCCTTGTTCGGCTGTGAAATTCGGCAAGTGCTTGAGACAATTGAAGCGATCGAGCTAGGAGAAGGGTTGCCTCATCCGATGATCGAAGGAAAATGGGGAAAAGTATCTCCTGCGGCGAACCAATCCTATTTGATTACGGATTTCTCCGAAGCCACGATATCCGAAGCGGTACGTTATACCAAAATGGCCGGTCTAAAATACGTATATCATCCCGATCCGTTCAGCACTTGGGGACATTTCACGTTAAAACCGAAGAGCTTCCCGAATGGGGATGAAGGATTAAAGTCAGCTGTCGCTTTTGCTAAAAGCGAGGGCGTTCATGTCGGCATTCATACACTGACTAACTTTACGACGCTAAATGATGCGTATGTAACGCCAACGCCGGACGAAAGATTGCAATTGGCGGGCACGTCGCGGTTAGTTGCAGCCTTGGACTTCGATGCAGATTGGATTGAGGTCGACGACCCGGCACCGTTTCAGGTGAAGTTGTTCCGACAGACGGCACAACTCGGAAGTGAGCAAATTGAATATCATGCTGTGACAGATTGCGCGCCTTGGAAACTGACCGGCGTTAAGCGTGGTACAAATGGAACAACCATTGCAGTGCATGAAGCGGGAACGACCATAGGTCGGCTATGGGATCACCCGTACGATGTATTCTTCCCGAACATCGAGCTGCAAGACGAATATTGCGCACGTATTAACGATTTGTTCACGAAAACGGGTTTGAAGCAAATATCATTCGATGGTCTAGAAGGCTGCTATGCAACAGGGCATGACGACTACGGCGTTAATCGTTTTGTGAAAATGTGTTATGACGGCTGGGGCGAAGAAGTCATTAATGATGCTAGTATAGTTGTTCCAAACTATCTATGGCATGTATTCACACGGTTTAATTGGGGTGAGCCTTGGGGGGCTGCAACACGTGAAGGGCAGCTTGAATGGAGACTTAGTAACCAACGATATTTCACCAGGAACTTCATTCCGCCTATGCTTGGCTGGTTTCTTGTTCGTTCTGCTTCTGATCAGTTCGAAGCGACGTCACCGGACGAAATCGAATGGGTATTATCCAAAGCAGCAGGATTTAATGCTGGCTTTGCTCTAGTTGCCGATATGCAAGTACTTAAGCGTAATGGAAACATCGAGTCGATATTTACGACCGTACGCGAGTGGGAGAGAGCGAGACAAGTCGGCGCCTTCACACCAGAACAGCGGGAACGGCTGAAGGAACCGAAAGGCGACTGGCATTTGGAATCAGCTGGTGAAGACAAGTGGAACTTATATCCAGTCAATATTTCTAAACCACTCGTATGCAATCCAGCTGAGCTGCAACCAGGGCAACCAGGGGGTGCAGATTGGACGTATTTTAACCGATATGCGGATCAACCCCTGAAGTTTACACTGCGCGTCATTCCTTCGTATGGTAACGACGACGCTTCAATAAAACGACCTACGTTCTATACGAATGGTGTATATATGACGTTTGATACGGAAGTCTTCGCGAACCAATATCTCGTATGTGAGAGCGGCAGCATCGGTAAAATTTACGATCAAAACTGGAATCTACTAAAAACCGTACAGGCTTCTGCCGAAGCACCAATCTTACGGACTGGTGGACAACCGCTATCGTTCAGCTGCAAGTTCGAAGGTGATCCGAAGCCTCTAGTCAGCGTCAGAGTGACGACTTGGGGTGAACGGGAAGAAGTAGGAATTTAAGAACTTATACATGTTTCCCCAATAAGAAGAAGACTCTTGATTATTAATGGAGTCTTCTTCTTTTTATTTACAGACTCAAGAAAAATCTTTAAAATATTCTCCTCGTTTCAGGGCATCGACAAACTTCTGGAGCCATTCGTAATAGGTTTGTCCATGTCGGAGTTTATATAAATCTTGCAACGCAAGATTACGCTCCTGGTCTGTAATATGTTCATCAATAATAATTTCTGTTAATTCAAGAAGAGCTTTACTAATAGCTTCTGTCATTACATTTATTTCACGCTGGAGCTTGAGCGTGAAGAAGTTTTGAAACGCAAGAAAAAAATCGACCTCCGCGAGATACAGTTCTTTTCGATCCTGTTTTTCTTCTAACTTTTTGACCATTTGAGATTCTACCAACGATCTAACTGCATAGCTCATGTTGCTTTTACTCATATTCATTCGTACCTTCATCTCATCAAGAGTCATCGGGCTATTTTCAAAGAACATTATTCCGTACAATTGACCGGATGAAGGAGTGGCACCGTATAAATCCATCGTTTCCGCAATAGCGTCAATTACTTTTTGTCTGATATGCAATCTTTGTTCAGTTATGTAGTTTTCCCTGTCTTGAGACAATAGACTTTTCACTTCCTTATTTCTGCATAAATGACAGATTCAATAGATTTCGCTTTTATTATATCAGCGGTTTCGTGAGGAAGGGAAATTGAATTGACCATTTACGTAATCTTAACGCTCAGTTAATAATCGTTTGACACAAAGTAGGAAATTCTTAAGTACAATATAAATTGAACGTATTAAAGATTTTAAGGATTTTGAGGATTTATAAATAAAAATTCAATTAATTTTGAATCATAGATGGGATTAATATGATTTCTGGTAACATCGATTAACTACTAAATTGTTTTTATTATATGAGACCTCAGGAGCGATTGGTATGCCGAAATTGATGATTAATAAGAGAAGCTATTCTGTGAAGGGGATTTTATTTGATAAGGATGGCACACTTCTCGACTTTATAAGTCTTTGGGGATGTTGGAGCGAGTCGTTATACCGGAATTATTCAAGTAAAGTCTTGGCTGTTGCAACGGATGGGGTCATCAATCCCATCTCGGATTTGTGGGGAACGGTTCATAACGCCGCTGGGCATATCACTGATTATAGTAGAAACGGTCCATTGGCCATGGGATCGATTGGCGATATGCTCGCTATATTAGCATGGCAAGGCTATCGGCTAGGACTCCCTTGGAGTGAATCCATGCAGTTTGCAAGGGAAAGTAAGCGTCTGGCAGATGAAGAAATGGAACAGGTTCGTCCGGCCTATCCGCTGCCGGGAGTTATAGACTTTTTGAAGCAATGCCATGATCAAGGAATGCCAATGGGCATTGTAACGGCTGATGAGACAGCGGAAGCGGAAAAACATTTGGAGTGGTTGGGCATTCGCCAGTTTTTTAAAGTTATTATCGGGAACGATCTGGTGAAACAGGGAAAGCCTTTTCCAGAAATGTTAAATAAGGCTTGCCTAGAGCTTGGCTTAGCACCGAATCAGGTGGCCTTGATTGGGGATACCAACAGCGATATGCAGATGGGGAAATCCGCAGGAGCTGCAGTCACTATTGGATTAATGATTAAGTATGCGTCACAATCTAACGAATGCTGGCTCAATGACGCGAATGTACTAATCTCTTCGTACGCTGAACTTCACTTAGAGGGATCTACAGATGAAGGGTGAGAGTAGGATGGGGTGGATACAGTTTTTATTCGGATAGTTTGCATGGATGAGCTTGACCACTTCGTCGATCTCATCCTTTTTTTTGATATGGCGGATTGCAGCCTCATGTTTACAATAAATAAATTCAGATTTTACATGTAATTAACCTATTGATCGCGTGTTCATTGTACAGTTATTTTTGTACAAACATGAAATAAGAGATTTTATCATGTGGAAAATAATAAATATAAAAAATATCTTGAACGTGAGTCATCGAAATTACAAACGCGAAAATCGCTGTTTGAGCCAGGGCTCGACATCCCAACAAGTATTAAACACAGAGAATTTTTGGGAGGTGGTGCTTAAGGATTGAAACGCCCTGTCGCATCCGGATCGGAATACGTCTTCTCACAAGCGCACTTGCTCT
This sequence comes from Paenibacillus sp. GCM10027629, assembly GCF_042676425.1. Taxonomy (NCBI): domain Bacteria; kingdom Bacillati; phylum Bacillota; class Bacilli; order Caryophanales; family Paenibacillaceae; genus Paenibacillus; species Paenibacillus sp. GCM10027629. The sequence goes on from NZ_JBHTGZ010000003.1 coordinate 69,151, forward strand.
GATCCGGGTAAGAACAACGTTTGTGCTTGTAGCCCGTTAACGTTCGCCCAAATGGGTCTTTACCATTTTTCCCTACGGTGCGTTTTGTTTTTTTACTCATTTTTACGAGATTTTTGAACAGACTCTTAAAAAACTTAAAGTATGGAGGTTTTCTCTAGTGAAAAGAACTTTATCGTTTACGCTCGTACTAACGATGATATTCACGATGTTCTCGACCGGCGCATACGCAGCAACCGATACTGCAAATGCCAACCCCCTTATTGCATCGATTAAATTCGACAATAATTTAAAGGACGATGTAACTCAGCAAGATTTGATAGCAAAAGGGAATTATAGTTTTGTAGAAGGTGTATTACCAGGAACTAAAGCGCTGCACTTGGACAGCGGCAACGACAATTATATCAGTACGCCTCAAAGCTTGACATTCGGTGAAGAGAGCTTCACCGTATCCTTCTGGTATAAGGGCGACACGAAAGATAATCAGGTGATCTTATCAAACAAGGATTTCAGCAACGGCTCTAACGCAGGCTGGGCGATTTACACCAAAGCCAATTCGGTCAACATGAATCTCGGATTCCCGACCGCCAAAGTAAAGGACATTTCCTTTGGTCGCAACACGTTTAATGCTTCCGATTGGCGCTACGTGACATTTGTTGTAGACAGAGATAAAATGCTTGCCTCGCTTTATATCGATGCCTACAAAATGGCTGATACTACGCTGAGACACGGAGCTTTAGATACATCGAACCCCTTGAATATCGGTGGCGATGGATTGGGCAACAAAGGCGGTAATGCATTCGATATCGCTGATCTGATGATTTCGAAAGGCGTAATTAGCAACGATGCAATTCAAGCGAATTATAATAGCTACGCTGGACATGAAGTAGATATGAACGCACTTAACGACGCCATATCAGAAGCAAATACAACCGTAGCAGGCGGTCTCGATAACGGCTTCAGCCAAACCGATTTTGATTATTTGAAAAAGGTTTTAGATGATGCCAATACGGTTGCAACAACGCAAAAAGTAAAATTTTATACCCAGGAAACGATCAATTATTACGTCCGTGAACTAAACAATGCCATATTCATTTATCAAAAAAGCAATAAAACATCAACTCCTGCCGATTTAAATATAACTGTGCACAGCGACCCGGAAATCAATGGTCATCCCGGTTCAAAAGAGAACATAGAAAAAGAGATTAGAAAATCCTTGAGTACATTCCCTCAGTCCGACGTCATGTTGATGCCTGGCGACATTACTGGCGGTAACAATGCCAATGAGTATGTGTGGATGGGTTTGATGACGGATGTTGTCAATAAACTTAAAAGTGAGGGCTTATTTGACCATACGAAGTTATATATGGTAAAAGGCAACCATGATATGAACGGCTCCGAAACATTAATACCTGTCGGTTCGGCGGGCGCGTGGAACGAATCAAAGCAGTCGTACGATAACGATTTTTACAACAGTGCTTATAGAGTAAAGATAAAAGGATATAATTTGATTGGTTTTGACGGAAATATTAACAGCAATAACACAGTGGGAAAAGCTACAAATTTCCTCAACGAAATTAAAAGTGAACCAGATTATGATCCAAAAAAACCGATATTTGCAATGTCTCACTACCCTATTAGCGGAACCGTGTGGGGATCGGCTTGGAGCAGTGGTGCAAGTAATAGTTTCGGCAAGTTTATTGCCGACAATAATTTTTCGCAGGTGTTCTATATGTCAGGTCATACGCAATACGATCCGACCGACGAACGTTCTCTTTATCAAGGTGCGGCTACGTTTCTCGATTCCGGTGCGGTGTCATATTCCAGTTATCAAGATGACGGTCCGTACGGCGGATATATAGAAGGTGCGTATGGCAGTTATAAAACCACACCTAAAATCGTAAATTTCCTGGAAGTATACGGTTCGAAAATTATTCTCAAACAGTACAATTTAGCTACAGATGAATATGTAGGCACACCTCGTGTAATAAACGTTGGCGAAGGCAAAGATGCCTTTACGTATAGCAGGAGCGATACAAAAGACCTCATACCTCCGCAGTTTGATGAGGGAATTAAGGTCGATTCCTTAAAAAGCGGCGAAGTTACTTTTACAATAAAGCAGGCAAATGACAATGTGCGAAATTTTGAATATAATGTTCAGCTTACCAACAAGCTCACTGGGGAAGTGGACAAGTCGTTCAACAGCCTTTCGTATCCAATGGACAAGCCATACGACGAATACAGGCAATACAAGATTACAGGTTTAATGCCGAAAACGCCATATTTACTCAGGGTATTCGCCGATGATTCCATGTATAACCGTTCGTACCAGGAAATTGACATTACAACTGAGGGTGCGAAATTAAATAGTATTACTGCGCCTGCAGCGGTATCTGCGAGCAACGGTTCGGACAAGACAGCGGCAGCTCTTGGATTGCCCGCCAAAGTAACTCTTGTAACCGATGGAGGAAATGTGGATACAAGTGTGGATTGGGATTTAAGCGGTGTTAGCTACGATCCGGCTATCAAGACGACACAGACCTTCTCGGTGCCAGGGACCGTAACCCTGCCTTCCGGAGTTGATAACCCGAACAGCATACCATTGACAGCAAGCATTGATGTAACTGTTCTTGCAGCTGGAGAAAGATCTCTATCCCTAGACAAATCCCAGTACAATAAAGGGGAAGCTATTACCCTATCCTATTATGGGGCAGCGTCAAACGGGAAGGATTGGGTCGGCATCTACAAAACTGGAGCTGTTCCTCCAGGTGCCGGTGTATCTATTACATGGAGTTATCTAAAGTCTGGAAACGGAAGAGTTAGCTTAAACAATGGACTGGCCCCTGGCACTTATGATGCACTCTTTATGCTCAATGACGGTTATACGATAGTAGATCGCAAGACATTCGAAGTCGTTCAACCTGTGGCGTTAAAGAGCATAACAGAGCCCGCAGCCATCCAAGGATTGGTTAACGGAACAGAAAAGACGGCAGCAGCCCTTGGCTTGCCTTCCACCGTGGAACTGGTTACCGATGGAGGAAGTAAGAATGCCAAAGTGACGTGGAATGTAGATGCTGCAAACTATGATCCATCTCTAAAGATAGAACAGACCTTCAAGGTAAATGGAACGGTAACCTTGCCAGCAGGTGTGACAAATCCGAACAACGTAACATTGACAACAAGCATCAGCGTGACTGTGCTGCCGGCGACAACAATGCCTCAGTCTACATTGACAGGTTTGCAGCAGGTGGCTCCTGGCCAAACATTCGATGTAACGATGGGAATGACTGGCGTTACGCAAAGTGTATACCAGCAAGTGTATGGTATGGATTTGACTCTTCACTATGATCCGCAGAATTTGAAGTTCGACTCGGTTACATCGCTAAAAGATGGATTTCAAGTCATCGATCATAAGGAGTCGGTACCTGGACAAGTCCGGATTGCGGTTGCTAGCGTGGGCACGAGCGTACTTGCCCAAGGCGATATGCTCGCATTCAAATTTACGGCCAAAACGGGAACTCAAGCTACCGATAAGACGACAATTTCTCTAGATAATGTCGTAATTGCAAATGGACAGGGTGATGAGCTGAAGGTCGGTGGTGCCTCCCACGAGATACAAATAAGTAAACTTGTAGATAAGTCGTTCTTGAATGCGTTGATCACAAGCGCTCAGGCCAAGTACAATGCTGCAGTGGAAGGCAATGGAGACGGTCTATACGCGATTGGCTCCAAAGCACAATTGCAGTCGGCAATTGCTGCGGCAGGTGCGACAGCAAATGATCCGAATGCCACTCAGCAGCAGGTGGATAGTGCGAAAGCTGCATTGGAAGCGGCAATTCAATTGTTTGATACCAAGAAAATAACTGCAGATGTTAATGGAGATGGAAGAATTTCTATTGGAGACTTGGCTATCGTTGCAGGGGTTTACGGCAAACAACAAGGTCAAACAGGCTGGAATGAGAAAGCGGATGTAAATCATGACGGCACTATTGATATTGTAGACCTTGCGATCATAGCCAAAGCGATCTTGCAATAAAACAACGCCGTACCTTGTTTGCTTGATCACATCAGTGAAATTCAGGATGGGTTGGAAATACAATGAGGGGGATATTTAATAGTATCCTCCCATTGTTCCTCTCCCTCTGAATGTTCAGAAGTATTTTCCGAAAGGGCGGTCTTCGATGATAAAAAAACTATTCTCAGTCAGTCTGACATTGCTTTTGACGGTGCTCTTTCTTCCCACACTCGCTGTATATGCAAAAGCCGACCCGTCTTTCGTCCTTTCCGTATCGAAAGGAAAAGTATCTGAAGGGGAGGATTTCCAAGTTACGGTGAATGGAAAACAATTAAGCGACATGTATGCATATGAAGTCAATTTAACCTATGATACTAGCCGCTTGGTGTTTGTGAAAGGAGTTAGCGAAAGTAACGGCTTTTCTGTAGATCCTATTGTGAAAGGGAATAAGATTCAAATCGCGCATACGCAAATAGGCAATAAACCAGGTCAGAACGGGAATGTAACCCTAGCTACACTAACATTTCATGCGGCTAGTCAGGGAGCGGCCGACATTGTCCTGGACAGCGTGAAACTGTTGGATTCGCAGTTAGTGTCTACTGTTGTTTCAGGCAACAGCAAGTTATCGGTTGATGTAAAAGCATCGAATGGTGGTAACGGAGGAAATAACGGAAATAACGGAAATAACGGAAATAACGGAAATAACGGAAATAACGGAAATAACGGAAATAACGGAAATAATGGAAATAACGGTACTAAAGCGGATGATGTATTCAACAGCAAAATTGTTAATGGAAAAAACTTAATTCATGATATCGAGTCCAAGATAGAGGAAGCCAAGAAATCGAATGTTAAGATTGAACTGGCTGACATCAAAGGACACTGGGCCGAGAAGACCGTTAGTACGTTCGTGAAACTGCACGTTGTCGCTGGGTATAAGGATGGAACGTTCCATCCGAACGGTAAAATCACGCGCGCCGAGTTTGCAGCGATCATCTCTCGCACATTCGATATCATCGGCGGCGATCAACATGCGGGTGTTCTGAATGACATTGACAGACATTGGGCTAAAGACGCGATTGAGAAACTCGCGAGCGCAGGAGTTATTACCGGATACGGAGACGGAACCTTCAAGCCGGACAAAACGATCAGCCGCGAAGAAATGGTCATTATTCTGTCCCGTATTGTGGATTTAAGTAACGTGGACAAAGATGCTTCAAAAGGTAACTTTACGGATATGGCAAGCGCAAGCTCGTATGCGGCAAATCTAATCAAGGATGCTGCGGCAGCGGGCATCATCAACGGCAAGGGCAATGGGGTATTTGATCCGCAAGGAAGCTCCACACGTGCAGAGGCGCTGACGATTATTCTGAATGCTTTGAACCTTCACCCTCAAGTAAAAACACTTTTGGAAGGCTTGAACCAATAATGGTAGAAATGGTATGAAAAGGGGTCCATCAGATGAACTTACGAACTTTCCTATCCTTCATAATCATCGCATTATTGTTGGGGACTTCCACTACTTCATATGCGCATTCCGCAAGCATGGGTTACTCGGCGATCGCCGTTAAAGGGAACGAGATGAACTATGAACTATTTCTTGATCAAAGAGACTTGCTTGTTCAATTTGATACCAACAAGGATGGTAATTTGGAGAACGAGGAACTGCTATCGGAAAAGGAAGGAATCCAATCGTTTTTACAGAAAGATCTTCAAATCGAAGTGGATTCGAAACCTTTGACGATGGAAATGCTTTCGATGGACGTGACAACAAAGGGTTCTACAAGAGGCGTAGTGTTTCAATTAAAGTTAACCGCCGATGAGGCGATCGAACAATTTAATATTCATTACAATCTGGTGTTTGCAGATGCGCCGGTTCATACGAGTGGACTCTCGGTTCATTCAACGAATTATTTCTATCAGGATATTCTTGATATCAATAGAAAAGATATTCAGATCACCTTACCTGAGGCCGAGAATGCTCCGTCTGAGACTGGCTCCGTCTTATGGAAATACTTTGTACTTGGCATCGAACATATATTAACCGGCTATGATCATTTGGTATTTTTGTTATCCTTAGTATTAATTGCAACCCGTTTCAAGGATGCTCTGAAAATTGTTACTGCTTTTACAATCGCCCACAGCATTACACTATTCTTGGTGGCGTCGGGCCGTATGCACGTCATCCCGTCTTGGGTCGAAGCGTTGATTGCGGTGACGATCTGTTATGTGGCAGTGGAAAATATATTTGTGCAAAAGGTGAAATGGCGGTGGATATTAACAGCCTTATTTGGCCTGATTCACGGCATGGGCTTCGCCGGAGCTTTGGCCGAAACGGGGCTTCCAAAGGAAAATCTGATTGGCTCACTCTTGATGTTTAATTTAGGTGTGGAAGCGGGCCAGATTATGATCCTATGCCTATTACTTCCTCTCTTGTTATGGCTGCGAAAGTTCCCATGGTATCGTAAAATGATGATCACAACGTCTTGCCTTATATTCGTTCTGGCATTTTATTGGTTGATTGAAAGATTGTAGGTATAGTCCGATATTCAAATGCAGTTCATTTGTGAAATGCGGATAACGATTATATAATATTTAATGTATAAGCTAATCGGAGGAGCCTGTCATGAAGTGACCCCCAAAAGTTAGACAGTATATAGTTAGGCCACCTCTAACGCATGAGTTCGGTACTGTACCGGGCTCATGCGTTTTAGTTTTGCCTTTATTCGTTTGTGGTTGTAATAGTGGATATATTGATCAAGTTCTACTTTGAATTGTTCAATGCTATCAAATTCTTCTGTATAAAGAAACTCGGATTTTAGGATCCCAAAGAAATTCTCCATAACGGCATTGTCGTAACAGTTCCCCTTACGTGACATGCTTTATGTTATGCCTTGTTCCTTCAATGACTGCTGATATTGGGGCATTTGGTAATGCCAACCCTGATCAGAATGAATCAATAAGATGTCATCGTTTGTCTTACGTTTCAAGGCTTGATCCAACATGTCAGAGACAAGCGTATAGAGTGGACGTGAATCAACGGTGTAGGTAATGATTTCCCCGTTAAACAAGTCAAGTATGGGTGACAAGTATAGCTTCTCTCCGAACAATTTGAACTCTGTAATATCTGTAACCCACTTCTCATTTGGTCTTGTAGCGTTGAAATTTCGATCTAGGATGTTTGGAGCAATTTTACCAACTGTTCCTTTATATGAGCGATATTTCTTCATGCGAACGATGGATTTTAAGCCGAGTTCACGCATGATGCGTTGCACCTTTTTATGGTTCACTAATTGCCCTTCATGGTGTAGCTCGTCTGTAATACGACGGTATCCATAACGGCCTTTATGCTCATGATAGACCGCTAAAATACGGGATTTTAAGACCGTATCTTTGTCTGGACAATCCATTGTACTTACCCAGTAATAGTACGTGCTACGTGGAATCTGAGCCAGCTGCAGTAATGAAGTAATGGGATACTCTAGCCTTAGTTCAAATACTACTTGCGCTTTGTCTTGCTTTGTAACTTTTCCTTGCTTTGAACTAAGGCATTCAACTTTTTTAAGTAGGCGTTCTCCATTCGTAAACGTTCTACTTCCGCCTGTAAAGCCTCGGTTGAGTCTTCAACTGGAGTTGATTTCTTTGTATCTTCTTTCATGGATGTGCGCCCCTTTTTCTTTGATATGAGGGCGTCTATTCCACCTGTTTCGAATTGTCTCTTCCACTTAAGTACTGTGTAATCCGAAGACAAATTAAATCGAGCGGCGGTCTCATTGATGGATGCCCCAAATTCGTTCATGTAATTGAGTACATCTATTTTAAATTGAATCTCGTGATTTGTATACGAAGAGGTAATTCCTTCCTCTCCATGTTTTTGATAACGTAATACCCATCTTTTTAGTGGCGCAGTGCTCATATTACGTTCTTCAGCAATTGTTTTATACGACGCTTTACCTTCTAGATAAGCCAGGACAGCTTCTAATTTCTCTTCAGTTGAGTATTTAGCCAAAAAAACTACACCTCCAATTGGTTGACTGTGTCTAACAATTGGGGTGCAGTTCATCACCAAGGCTCCTTTTTGTCGTTTTTCGGGCATTTTGCGCTTTTACGTGAAGGAGGGAAATAATGAATTCGATCGCAGCATTGTCCTATTACAAGGTGGAGAGGAACATTTCCGGATTAGAACAAACGATTCACAAGCAGGACAGATGGATCTATTTATACCAGGAGAAGGTTGTTACAGCTCATCGAGAGTTTCTAATTCAGGAGGTATTCGATATTTCTTATCGATCCATGGGAGGGGATGGGGGTATGTTGTACTTGCACACGCTGCAAGGTGTTTATTCATATACAATTACTGAAGATCCTCAATCCTTCCTTGAAGCGTATAAGGCTCTTGTTCATGAATGAATCAACTGGTAGAAAGTGAAGCGAGAGTTCCTTAAGCGGCCTGAGTGGCAAACCGTCCTGCCTCGTGTCACTAGATTGTAAGAACAAGTCCTTATAATAGGATTCAGCAATACAGCGGGTTGCGATATCAAGAACGCTGACGACGAAGCCTTCCTTAAGCTGTCCCCGGTACTTTACTGGAGACGGCTTATTTAACTTTCGTTGAGGTCGACGATTGTTATAAAATCGGTGCAGAATTTCAAAACAAGTACTGAAAAAAGACTAAAAAATAGATCGTGAATAAAATATTTATTCTTTTATAATCATAGAAAAAAATATTCTTGCCAATCTTTTACAGAGGATGCTATACTGATCTCAACATAAGACCGAAGGAGGAATAGCAGCAATGAGCGATACATTGCCGCCTGTTCAGGATCGAACAGGAGAAGGACTCACTTTATTTGCAATGATACAGAATGCTTATGATAGCTTCAGCGTCACGGAGAAACGGATTGCCGATTTGATTCTCAATTCGCCCGAGACGATTATTTATAACACGGTGACCCAAGTGGCCGAAGGTCTGGAGGTAGCGCAATCTACCGTGACGAGATTCTGCCGGACGATCGATTTGCGCGGATATCAAGAGCTCAAAATCCGCTTGGCCCAGGAGCTGGAGCGCAGACAGCCAGCGATGCCGGAGCAAGAAGCGCAGAGCCTCCCCGGACAGCTCGCGAATAATGCGGCGAACAGCATCCTGGATGCAGCCATGCATATCGAGGAGTCCGTGTTCGAATCAGCGGTAGCGGCCATTCTGGGCGCGCGAAAGATACATATTTTCGGTCTTGGGGAATCGGGCCCGATGGCTCAGCTGCTGAAGATCAAATTGCTGGGGCTTGGCCTCATGGTCGATGCGCAAGTCGATGTCCATCTGCAGATGATTGCGGCAGCGCATCTGGATTCGGGCGATGTCGCGATCGGCATTTCGCAGCAGGGCAGCACGAAGGATATCGTGGCCGCCATGCAAGCGGCACGCAAGTCTGGGGCGAAGACCATCGGCATCACGGGACACGGGAAAGCGCCGATAACGGAGGTCTCGGATATCAGCCTCGTCTGCATGAATCGCGGACTGAGCAATATCGTGGAGAGTTTCAAGAGTAAGGCATCGATGCTGTACGTCATTGAACTGTTAAGCATCAGTTTGACGTTGAAAATGTCCGATCAATCCCTGGAGATCAAAAAATTGTGGAAGACGACCGATTCCATTCTCGACAAATTGTATTGAGGAGTGTAGCCGCATGATCGCATCGATAAAAAATAAAATTATCGTATCTTGTCAGGCATGGCCTGGAACACCATTCTATGGTGATCCGAGGCTGATGCGGGCGATGGCTGAGAGCGCTTTACTCGGCGGCGCGGGCGGCATTCGCGCGAATGGCGCAGACGATGTTCGCGAGATTAAGAAGACAGTCGATCTGCCGGTGATCGGCATTAATAAACTACCGGATCGGTACGGCGTCCGTATCATTACGCCGGATTTCGAGAGCGCGCGCGTATTGGCGGAGGCAGGCGCCGATATGATCGCGCTGGATGCTACCTTTCAGGCGAGAGGAGATGAAGCTGAACTGCAGCAATTGATTCACGCGATTCAGGCCCGTCTAGCACTTCCTGTCATGGCGGATATTTCAAACGTAGAAGAAGCTGTGCGGGCTGAACGTCTCGGCGCAAATGTCGTCGCGACGACTATGGCGGGCTATACCTCCTATACGGAGCAAGATAAAACAGAAGGACCTGATTTCGAATTGATTACTCGTATCGTCGAGCAGGTCAACGTACCGGTCATCGGTGAAGGGCGGTTTGCGCTTCCATCCGATGCTCACGAGGCGATTACGGTTCGCGGTGCTCACAGCGTCGTTGTCGGGACATCGATTACAGCGCCGTGGGAGATTACGGCGAGGTTCGTCAGAGCGATTTAATGGGGATGTAGGGGAGGAAATGATTCATGCTTCTACTTGGAATCGACGGAGGGCAGACGTCCACGAAATCCTGCTTGTACGATCATGAGAACGGAACTTGCTTGTTCGCCAGCGGACCGCCGATCGATCATATGCTTACTTTCAATGGGCAGGTCAAAACCAAACAGGCAATCCAGCAGTCGCTGCAAGCGCTGCTCGTGCAAGCGAAGCTGATTCGCAAAGTCGATATGGCATTTGCCAGCATCAGCGGCGTGCATAAAGAGCATGAGGAATTAATAAAAAGCTGGATTGCTGAATGCGTTCAAGTGGATGCCTGCATGATCGAAGGCGATGTAAAGGCCAATCTGTCAGGCGCTTCGAACGGGAAGAATGACGGGGTGTTAATTATTGCGGGAGGTGGTAGCATAGGATATTACTTCGAAGGAAGGCGGGAGTTCGTTGCCGGCGGTTACGGTCATATTTTGGGGGATGAAGGGAGCGCTTATTGGATTGGACTTCAATCGATTAAAGCTGGAATTCGAGACAGTGAGTCGCGCGGTCCGAAGACGGTACTCGGCAAGCAAATTCTTGATCATTTCGGAGAAGAATCGTTCTGGGGAATCAAAAAACGAATTCACGCAGACAAAATTCAAAGAAGCGATATGGCGCAGTTGTCGCTGCTGGTGGAGCGGGCAGCGGCCGATGGGGATGAAGTTGCACAGACCATTCTTCAGCAGGCAGGAGAAGAACTTGCCGGACTGGCCGTATCCGTACTGCAACAGGCAAGGGCGTATGACAGCACGCTGAAGTTGGATCATGTCTATATGACAGGCGGTGTCGTTCATTCCGAACGGGTCGTCGCCAGCCTGAAGGACACAGTTCATCGATATGATGCAGCTGTACGTATTTCCAAGCCGCAATATCCGCCTGTAGTTGGGGCGTTAATCCTATCGGCGCAATTGCTTCAGGTCCGCATGGATATGTCGATCGTAAATCTGGCATTGCAAGGAGACGAGATATGAGCATTGGAGCGAATGAAGTATTCAGAGCCATGACGTCGATCATCGAGCAATTAGAACGTACACAAATGGGCAATGTGAGTAAGGCTGCTGAAGAGATGTTTCAAAGTTTGTTGAAAGGGGGGATCGTGCATATCTTCGGTGCGGGGCATTCGCGCGCATTCGGTATGGAGATGTGCGGCAGAGCTGGAGGACTGGCGCCAATGAAGCTGGTCGGTCTGGAGGATATCGCTGCATTAGAAGGGACGACGGGCATTAATCTAGTAGAGTTAGAGAGGGATCCGCATACGGCTCACCGATTGATGGAAATGCATGCGGTTCAGCCCGAGGATGCCTTCGTCATTGTATCGAATTCCGGCAGGAACGGCGCATCGAATGAGCTTGCGCTGGAGTGTCAACGCAGGGGCATTCCGGTGATTGCTGTGACCTCGCTGGATCATTCGCAGCATGCAGACAGTCGTCATCCGAGCGGCAAGAAGCTCTATGAGATCGCAGACGTTGTCATTGATAATTGCTGTCCCTATGGCGATGTATTATTAGAAATTCCAGGTCTAACAGAAAAAACAGGCTCGGCCTCCAGCGTTGCGGGCGCGATGATCGCACAATCGCTAACCGCAGAAATCATTGCGCGCTTTGTCCAAGCGGATCGCACTCCGCCGGTATTCATTAGCGCCAATGTGGATGGAGGCGACGAGCATAATCGAGCCATCGTCCAACAATATGGACATCGACAAATCACTTATTAGACTCATCGTATCATAATTGAGGAGGCCAATACAATGAAGCAGCATAACCGTGTGACATGGCGGATATTCATCATATCCATCATCCTATTGATTGGTTTGACGGGCTGTGGCGGGAACTCCAAAGATATGACTTCCAATGAGAAACCAACGAAAGAGAACACGTCGCAAGAGAATGCGAGTACGACTAACGATACGAAGGACGTTAAGCTTGTGTTTTGGCATTATTTGAATGACCGTCATGACTTATTGAAAGAAATGGCAGCGGACTTTGAACAGAAAACGGGGATCCAAGTCGATATCCAACTATTCGGCGGCGATGGCTTTAAGCAAAAGATCATGGCATCGGCTCAAAATAACGCTTTGCCGGATGTGATGACCTTTGCAGGCGGTGCCGGAGATCTGGGGCAGCTCGTCGAGTCGGGCAACGTCATGGAACTTAGCGATATGAAAGATATATTCGGCAAGTTTCCTAGCACCATTTTGAAAACGTTTACTTACGATGAAGGCAATATTTTTGGCGTGAAAAAATTAGGCACTTATGCACTCCCGATGGATACGAATAATATCCAGTTCGTGTACAACACCAAGCTATTCGAAAAAGCAGGTATTGCTTCCGCGCCAACGACATGGGAGGAGCTGCTGGCTGATGTCGATAAGCTCAAAGCGGCAGGCATCGTTCCGTTCGCAACAGGCATTGGCTCATGGGTGGCCGGTTCGCTGGCAGCGCCCTATGAGATCGCATATCTGGGCGAAGAGAAGTTAGTGAACGTGAAGAAGGGCCAAGAGCCGCTCATGGATTCAGGTTATCTGAATGTACTGAAGCGATTCGAGGACCTGTACAAACATGGCGCGTTCGCGGAAGGCATTGCGACGATGGATTTGCCAACGGCGGAGCAAATGTTCGTCAATGAAGAAGTTGCGATGATCTATGACGGTTCATGGGCCATCGGCGTGTTCAATCAGATGAATCCGAGTTTTACGCAATATGATGTATTCCAGCCGCCTAAGCCAGCGGACGCGACGCATGATGTGAAAATACCAGGCGGTATCGGCGTTCCGCTAGTCCTCAATCAACATACTGAGCATAAAGAAGCGGCTATGCAATTCGTCAGATTCCTCGTTGAAAAAGAGCAGCAGCAAAAATACGCATCCAAAAGCTTCAATCTGCCTGCCAACATGGAAGCGGCGACATCGGAAGGCGGCATGACGCCGGCCTTGCGCAACTTCTCGCTCGGCATGAACCATATCATCGAGAACGGTGGCACTTACCCGGCTCCAAGCGTGGAGACGGTTCTGCAAAAAGGAATTCAGTTGATCGCCATTGGACAGTCGTCACCGGATCAAGTACTGAAGGAAATGGACACGGAACTACAGAAGGCGCTGAAGGAAAAGAAAGAGTAGCCATGCAGGAGGCAACCGGTCGGGTTGTTCGTCCTGCATATACACAGAGGTGATTCGATGGATGCAAGCAGCTTGCCAAGCACGAAAGGGAAACCGATCGGCAATCGAAGCAAAATCGTTAAGCGCTACCTGAATCTGGCTTATGTTATGCCGGCACTGCTGCTGTTTATTTTGTTCTCATTGCTTCCGATCATTCGCACGGTTCAATACAGCTTTACGAATTTCAATGGCGTGAATCCGAACTATCAATTCGTCGGCTTCAAAAACTATGCCGCGGCAATAACCGATACGCGTTGGTGGGAAGCGGTAGGCAATGGGGTCATTTTTGCACTGTTGTCGCTTGTATTCATGAATACGATTGCGCTGCTGCTGTCTGTCGCGGCGAACTCGAATATTCGAGGCGGCAAGTTTTACCGTGTCGTATTCTATATTCCGCCGATCCTGTCCGGCATCGTTGTCGGTTACATTTGGAAATGGATTTATGAGCCGAAGGGACTTCTGAACGGTGTGCTGAGGGACATTGGCCTTGACCAATTCACGCATGTATGGCTAGGTTCGATCTACACGGCGCTCTATGCGGTAGCGGTCAGCTCGATGTGGCAAGGGGTCGGCGGCTCATTCATTTTATTCCTGGCGGGACTCCAAGGCATACCCAAAGACTTGTATGAAGCAGCCAGCATTGACGGGGCGAGCCGGTCGCAGCAATTGCGATACATTACGATTCCATCGCTGCGCAAGGTATACACGTTGGTCAATATTTTGACGATCCTCGGGGCGCTCGGCATATTCAATCACGTCTATGCGATGACGATGGGGGGACCCGGCTACGCGACAGAGGTACCTGCGCTGCGCATTTATCGTGAAGCCTTTACCAATTCCGATTTCGGCATGGCGAATGCCTTATCCCTGATATTTGGGATTATGCTGTTTATTTTATCGCTCATCCAATTAAAGCTGTCCCAGAAGAAAGACTAGAGAGGGGATAACGTATGCAGAGTAAAGGCACGCTCTTTTTCAAAGGCATCACTCATTTATCCCTGATCGTGTGGACTGTGATCTCCATTTTTCCGCTTGTGTGGATGGTCTCGACCTCACTGAAGCAGCGGAATGAAATTTTTACGAACCGGAGTCTGATTCCGAATAATGCGTTTAATCTCGAAAATTACAAGGATGCATGGTTTCAGGGCAATTTTAATGTCTATACGTTCAACAGCGTCTTATATTCCGTGATTGTCGTGGTTTGCGTGGTTCTATTCGCATCGCTGGCCTCATACGCGATCGCGAGATTGGATATGGCAGGGAAGAAGGTCATTTTCTTAGGTTTTATGGCTACGTTAATGATCCCGATTCCTGGTGCCTTTATTTCTATCTATCTTGTGGTCAGCAATTTGGGACTCGCGAATACGAGAATCGGCTATATATTACCGCTGATTGCCGCAGCGCTGCCGGTGTCGATTTTCATCTTAAAAACTTTTTTTGACGAGATGTCGCGCGAATTGGAGGAAGCAGCGATCATCGATGGCGCCACCAGCTTCCAAATCTATTATAGACTCATGCTGCCCATTGCCCGGCCGGCACTAGCTACGATCGTGATCCTCAATACATTATCGGTGTGGAACGAGTTTATGCTGGCCTTAGTGCTGTTCTCGGAAAATAGGCTGATGCCGATTCAGATGGGCTTGTCCGTGTTCGTCGGACAATACACGACGCAGTATGAGCTGTTGATGGCGGCTTCTACGATTATGGTGCTGCCGGTCGTGCTCGTGTATATTGCGATGCAGAAACAATTCATCCAAGGGATAACATCAGGTGCGATAAAAGGCTAAGGAGGAACTTAAATGGTTCATTTAAGAAAAGGAATTGCCTTTATTATTATTGCCATGATGATGATAACGTCAGCCGCTCCCGGTTATGCCCATGCAAACGCTGGCGACGTGGCGGAAGGGTACGATGCAGCGAACGATGCGAAGGATACAAGTGCCAGGTATCAAAAGATTATCGATGCCGAAGCAGAATGGATTGCCAGCCTGCAATTCGACAATGGCGCGATTCCAACGTATAGCAAGGCGATTGATAGCTATAACGGAAAGTACAAAGTCATTCCCTATTTCTCGCACATTGCTCTGCTCGGCTTGCTGGAAAAGCCGGAATATGCGAACGTCGTAAAAAAATACATGGATTGGTACTTTGCCCATTTGAACGAAGGGAAAGGACAGGATGCGCCGGATGGGTCGGTCTACGATTATATCGTAGAGGTGGATCGTCAGACAGAAACGCCTACGCTCGATTTCGACTCGACGGATTCTTATGCGTCTACCTTTTTGAACGTGCTGCGCAAATATGCAGAGGTATCAGGGGATAAGGCGTATGTCGCAGAGCACAAGGAACAAATCCTGCAGATCGCTTCGGCGATGCTATCCACACAGGAGGCGGATGGCCTGACGTGGGCGAAGCCGACCTATCGAGTGAAGTATTTGATGGACAATACCGAGGTGTATCGAGGACTTATCGATATGGCATGGATCGCTGAGCATATTTTTGGAGACACGGCCGAAGCAGCCAGATTTCAAGCAATCCAAGAGCAGGTTCATACGGCGATTCAATCCGAGCTGTGGATCGAACAAAAAAACATGTATTCGCCGGGAAAAACAGATACGGGGACACTACTGAATCCGGATTGGCGGACCTTCTATGCCGATGCGACGGCTCAAATCTCCCCGATCTGGGCAGGCGTCATCGCGCCCGACAGCGAGCGGGCAATCCAGTTGTACAATAGCTTCAACGAACATCATCCGGGTTGGCCGACACTTGCGAAGAGCGATGCTTTCCCATGGGCGATCTTAGCCAGCGCGGCAGCGTTGATGGGAGACAAGGTGCGCGTCGATCAATTTCTACAATCGATTGAAGCGACTTATGTGGATAAGGATCATCCGTGGCCATGGTACGTGATGGAGAGCGGCCTCAGTATGCTCACGGCTGCCCAAATGCAGAAGATGACGGATACGCCGGTTCAATTCGAAATGGCCTCGATGGAAGAGGGGACAGTTATCGAAGCGCTTCCTTATCAAGTGACAGGCACAGCTGTCGGCCTGCAGGATATCGAAGTCACATTCATCCATCAGCTGACAGGAGAACAGAAAGTATTTCATGCCGTACTTGAAGCGGGAACGTGGGGGATAGCGCTGCAAGGGCTGGTCAATGGCGATTATCAGGTCAAAGTAAAAGCTAAGGATCGCTTTAACAACGTTTATTTTACGCGTGATTTGACCGTCGCCGTCCGTCTTGGGGCTGCAGGGGAAGGCATGGCTAAAGTTACGATCAAGGCAGAACGCGAATTGTTGCGCCGTAACGAGAGCACTTCGATAGTGATTGAAGCTTTCAATAAGGACGGCAAGCAGCTCGATCTGTCGGATGCGCAAATTGCGTATCATATGGATCTACCCGTCCTGCTGGTGCAAGAAAGCGCGAATCACTTTACGTTGCGCGGCTTGCCCCTTGATCCGGCTATTCAGCAGATTAAGCTGTGGGCGTTCGTCACGCGAGGCAATGACGTGCTGAAGACGGATGAGATTGCGATCCGCATTTCGCGCGAGGCCGCTTCGAAGCCGGATGAAATATTGGATTTGATGTCAGGCTGGCTAGTTGGGCGCCAGTTGGATAATGGAGCTCTGACGCTGAATGAACAGCAGAAGGAGATAGATCCGGCTGCATCCAATATCGCTGCGCTTGGTTTGTTGCTAAGGCCGGAGACGATTGAACTGGCAGAGAAATATATCACGAATTATGTGGGCAGCTGGAATTGGGGAGACCGCTTCGGCGTCTACGGTACCAAATATGAAATGAAGCTGGATGAGCAGAGCGGTGAGTGGGTTTCGACAGAGGACTATAAGAGTGCTGCTGCCAGTATCGCTTCCTTTATATCGCTTCAGCGCGCCTATTTCGAGCGAACGGGCAAGTTCGTCATTACCCAGTATCAACTAGATATTCTGACAGGCGGTCTGGGGCTGATGGCTTTGCAAGCTGCCGATGGTCTCATGTGGTCGAAGAAGGATGGGAAGATCAAATCGTTACAGGACAATTTACTAGTCCTAAAAGGAATGCAGGATAGCGTATGGCTGTTCCGGAATCATTTTAAGGATGAAGGCCCAGCGGCTTACTTCGAGAAGTATATGGAAATGCTGCGTGAAGGAATCAAGTCAAAGCTATGGAATGAAGAGGCGAGGGCATACACGATGTCAATCGATGCCGCAGATCAACCCACTCCAGCAGATTGGACGAAGTGGGAGGATGCCGGCGCTCAGCTTACGGCGATTGCTGCAGGAGTTGTTGCTCCGGATAGCAGCGAAGCGGCAGCTCTTTATACGGCTTTGAACCAGAACTTTCCGAAATGGGCTTCCGAGGGCGAACTGAGCGGCCTGCATGGTGTTGCCGCGTATGTCGCGACGTTAATGGGCGATGCGGATCGCGCGATGGCTAGCTTGACACGGGTGACGGATGCGCTCAAGGCAGGCCATCTGTCGGCCGACTGGGATGTATCTAGTGCGGGTTATGCCATGCTGGCTGCTCATGCCGTCAAGGATCTGGTGAAGTCGGATAAGACGAAGCTGGAAGCCTTGATATCGCAGGCGAATCAATTGTATACACAATCGCAGGAGGGGTCTTCCGCTGGATATTACCCGGTCGGATCGAAATCTCGACTCAAGGCGGCGATTACCGCTGCCGAGGCTGTGATGCTGGATGGGGCGGCGATGCAAGAGGCTGTCGATGCAGCCGTAGCAGCTCTTACACAGGCTGTCGAGACGTTCAAGAAATCCGTCCATGTCGATCAACCGACGAATCCAGGCAATCCAAGCAATCCCTATAATCCATCTACACCTTCCGTGCCGAAAAACATTGACAAGACAGCACTGAATCAGACGATTGCTGACGCGAAAGCGAAGCATGCAGCAGCCGTAGAAGGCAGCAAGCCAGGGGAGTATAAAGCAGGAGCTAAGACGGTGTTACAAGCGGCAATTGATGCGGCTGTCGCTATTCAGAAGCTAGATAACGCTACGCAGCAGCAAGTGAACGAAGCTGTGGCCGCCCTGAAACGCGCGGTGACTGAATTTATGAAGCAAGTTGTTGCCGAAAGAGGCAGCGAGGGGAATGGGAGCGATCAGGGGACGATCGACTTCAAAGACATGCAAGGCCACTGGTCGGCTTCCGTTGTAGCTAGAGCGGCATCGCTTGGTATCGTCCAAGGTTTTGCCGACGGCACATTCCGCCCGAATCAGCAAGTGACGAGAGAGCAGTTCGTATCAATGCTTGCGCGCGCTCTTCAGCTTTCTTCGGGTTCGGTAGCGGGGAGTGGGACTACGTTTAAAGATGATGATCAAATTTCGTCATGGGCTAAATCCGACGTCACAGCAGCGGTTGATGCGAAGCTGATTCAAGGATTCCAGGACGGCTCCTTCCGTCCTGCGCTGTTGATCACGCGCACGCAGCTCGCTGTGCTGGCTGCCCGTGCAACGGGATTAGATTCACAATCGGCTGAAGCCAAGCAAGTGGACTATGCGGATGCGAACCAAATTCCATCCTGGGCCAAGACGGATGTTGCGGCTGCAACGGCAGCCCACTTCATCCAGGGCAAAGACGCAGAACGATTTGACCCTCTGGCAGCAGCAACGAGAGCGGAAGCTGTCAAGGTGATCATGGCTGTACTAGATTATATGGGCAAAGGGAATAGCAAAAATTAAGGAGGCGTCTCTTAGCATCGAGTTCGTGTTTAAGTAAGAATGTCAAAAACACATCGATTAAATCGGTGTGTTTTTTGACGTAAGGATGTTTCTTTGCATGATTCAATAGGAACGGAAAAAGAGGGGAATGAAATAACGCTTATTGGTATCCTCGGATTAAACCTAACATAATCATATAAATACTAACGGTTTCATATGGAATATTTTAATATAAACTGTTAGTATATGTAAGGTGTTGAGTTTTCTTGAAGGTATGGGAAAATAGGAAAGAGGTGTGACATGAACAAACAAAGTACCTTTATTCGGTTGTTAAAGTATATGAGAAGATATAAGTTATTATATGTTTGTTTGATCATCACGATGATGGTCGGGACCTTTCTAGATCTCTTTATCGCGTGGTTTTTGTCTTTTATAACAAATGCTGCTGTAAAAGGCGAAGTTGAGGCTTGGCCTAGTTTGATTCTTATAGCTACAGGAATGTTAATTTTTACAGCGCTTAATTCATATTTAGATACATATTTCAAACAAAAGGCATCTTTAAATGTAAGGAACGATATAAGGTTGGATACACTTAATCATGTTTTAAGGTTACCTCAATCTTATTATGATAAAAATCATTCGGGCGAGTTACTATCACGTTTCACAAGTGATAATCAAGCTGTGGGAGAAGCTAGTGGTAATATTATCATGGGTCTTCTTAAAAATCCGTTACTTGCACTTAGTGCATTTATTTATTTATTAAACATTCACTGGCCTCTCGCCTTAATTTCTATTTCAATAGGACCACTCATGATATTGGTAGGGAAACTATTCGGTGAAGCGATGCGTAAGAAAAGCATTACTCTGCAAGAAGCCGTGGGCAGTGCAACCTCTTTCTTGCAAGATGTATTGGGGGCCAGTGTTTTATATAAAATTTTTGGTCTAGAGAAGAAAATTTCGAAACAATATCAACAGTACAGTACAAAAATATCTGATATCGAGCGAAGTCAGGGTAAAGTACAGGGAAGTGCAAATGCTATATCAGGAAGTATTGCAACACTAACCTTTATTATTGCAATCCTTGTTGCTGGTTTTTTTGTTGCAAAAGGGAATCTAGAAGTTGGTGCTATGATCGCGTTCATTCAACTTATGAACTACCTTGTGCAACCGTTCTCGCAACTCCCTGGGCTTTGGTCAAGTATGCAACAAGCCTTAGCAGGTGCTGAGCGAATCTTTCAGATCATCGATGCTCCTAAGGAATATGAGGAACTCCCAGATCAGGGATGTGCAAAATCTTTTGGGCGGTTAACCGTATCTAGTGTCAGCTTCACTTATACAAATTCAGAGGAAGATATGATTCTTAGAAACGTTCACTTCGATGTAAAGGCAGGTCAGACGATAGCCATAGTAGGAGCAAGTGGTGGAGGGAAGTCTACATTATTTAAATTGTTGCTCGGACTGTATTCTCCAACGAATGGATTGATTGAAATTGATGGTAGAAGTCAACAGTCTATGGGTCTAAGGGAATATCGAGACTATTTCTCGCTTGTTCCTCAAGAGACAATACTTTTCACAGGGACGATTAGAGATAATATATTGGATGGTAACATGGCGGCTGATGAAGCAAGTGTTATCGCTGCAGCAAAGAAAGCAAATGCTTATGATTTTATTATGAAATTAAATGAAGGCTTTGATACGGAAATTGGGGAACGCGGTAGTCGGTTGTCGGGTGGACAAAAGCAAAGGATTGCTATTGCAAGAGCTATTTTGCGAGATGCACCCATATTGCTGTTAGATGAGGCGACGGCAGCTTTAGACAATGAATCCGAGAAGATTGTACAGGATGCTCTTGCAAAACTAATGGTAGGAAGAACAACTTTAGTCATTGCACATCGTCTGACAACGGTTCAAAATGCAGATTTAATTGTAGTCATGGAAAACGGGAATCTAGTTGAACAAGGTACACATCACGAATTAATTCTAGCTGGTGGTCGATATCATTCTCTGTATTATGCTCAATTAAAAGAAAAAGAAGGTACGGAAAGTATTCTTATGGAAATATAGCTAGCGGTAACAGATAAGACAGACTACAAGTTGGATGTGGTCTGTCTTCTTTTAGTTGTTTGTGCTCTTCCGAGTTTTTTACGGCACTGTGTGGCAGTATCGTCACAATCTTGTGGTTGATCGTCTCGTAAGAATGATTTATATTATTTTTGTACACATCAGCCAAAAATGTAAACTATTGAAAGAAGGTGTCCGATGACAAATCGTCCTTTGCGTTTCGGAGTTATTGGGTGTGCGGGAATTGCCGTAGGGTCAGTCATACCGGGAATCAAGCAATCCACAACAAGTGTTGTGCAAGCGATCGCAAGCCGAGATTTGCGTAAAGCCCAAGAAACGGCTGATAAGCTGGAAATTCCGACGGCTTACGGCAGTTATGAAGAATTGCTAGCGGATTCGAGCTTGGATGCAGTATACATTCCCCTGCCGAATCATCTGCACATGGAATGGTCCATTCGTGCGATGGAAGCAGGCAAGCATGTACTTTGCGAGAAACCAATGGCATTAAATGCAGGAGAGGCTGCGAGAATGCTAGAGGTAAGCCGCAGCACCGGAAAGCATCTCGCAGAAGCATTTATGTACCGCAATCATCCTAGATATGATCGAATCAAAGAAATCATCGCATCCGGTGAGATCGGCGAGGTCCGAGGGATTCACGGGACCTTCACTTTCAATAATCATGCCGATAAGAACAATGTGAGGTATCGTAGAGATTGGGGCGGCGGCTCTATCTATGATGTAGGCTGTTATCCGATTAGTGCGGCCCGTCTGATTCTGGGAAGCGAGCCGGAAGCGGCAACGGTTCATGCGCTAATATCACCTGATCATGATCATGTAGACATGATGGCCTCGGGAGTCATTGAATTTGCGAATAGCGTAGCTTTAACCTTCGACTGCAGCATGTGGGCTGCATTTCGGAATACGCTGGAGATTCTTGGTACAGACGGTCGGATTGAAGTGCCATCGGCCTATATTGGTGATCCAACCTTTTATGTACATACGAGCGCAGGGAAGCGGGAAGAGCAGCAAGAAATGCTCAATCAGTATTCACTTCAAGCTGATCATTTCGCCCGAATCGTATGGGGAGAAGAATCCGCGCGATTTGGTCCTGAAGATGCTGTCGCCAATATGAAAGTCATTGACGCTTGCATTGAATCCGCTTACAGACGGCAACGCATTCAAATCTAGAGGAGATGAATGAGATGAAGAGTTTATCCTTTCCAAGTCTTAGGAATCATGTGTCTTCATTAATTATGGGTTCGGATTTTTTTGCGCCGGAGACCTTCGATGAGGTATGCAGGGTACTGGACGGTTATGTCGCGATTGGCGGCAACACGATTGATACGGCTTTTATTTATTCCGGAGGAAAAAGCGAGCAGGCCATTGGCATGTGGATGGAGGAACGCAAGAACCGAGACCAGATCAACGTGTGGACCAAAGGCGCGCATCCGAATCAAGATGGTTCCCGCGTGAACCACGCGGCGATTTATGAAGAGCTGATGATTAGCTTGGAACGGCTGCGGACCGATCGAACCGATCTTTACGCGCTCCACCGTGATGATCCTAGCGTACCGGTTGGAGTGATTCTTGAAGCGCTGAATGAGCATGTCGAAGCGGGAAGAATTGGGATATTCGGAGCATCCAATTGGACGACGACGCGTCTTGAGGAAGCGAATCACTACGCGAAAGAGCACGGGTTACGTGGTTTTTCTTTCAGCAGCCCGAACCTGAGTCTGGCGAAAGCCATCGAGCCGTATTGGCAGGATTGCATTAGTATCGATGAGGAGTCCTTGTCTTGGTATGAACATTCGCAGCTTCCGATTTTGTCTTGGTCTGCGCAGTCTAGAGGATTTTTCACAGGGCGGTATACCCCGGAAGATCGTTCGAATGCGGATTTGGTGCGTGTATTCTACAATGATGCGAACTGGGAACGATATCGGCGTGCAGAGCAGCTTGGCGTTGAGAAAGGGTATACGACCATCCAAATTGCGCTGGCCTATGTGCTGAATCAACCGTTTTCGTCTGGGGCGATTATTGGTCCACGGAACGATGAGGAACTGAAATCCTGTCTTGAAGCAACGAAGCTTGTTTTAACACCGGAAGAAATTCGATGGTTGGATCTACGGAGTTAATATGGAGTTGGTGCTCACTACTTCGTTGATTGTGCTATAAGTGGCATAATAAATAATGCGGATCCAAATTGGATCCGCTCTTTTTATTACTAGTAAGTTCTCGGACCTCTTGTTTTTTTTAAAGAAGATAACATATACACCGCCCGGCGCTCCTGTGTTCGGGTCTGTTTTGCGTGAAAAGGAATTCGAAGTCAGAAGCGTGATCTAACATTTGACAAACTGCAGAATGTTGGAGTAGCATGGTAAATGACCTTATGGTCATTATAAGAACTGTAAAGTTCTAAGAGAAGGAGATGGGGAGATTGTCAGTACCAAAAAGAGGATCCGGTTCGCTGATTATTCTAATGATTAACATGTTTATCGCCATGGTTGGGATGGGATTGATCATCCCAATCATGCCGAAGTATGTGACGGAGTTTGGCGTAACAGGCCAAGCCATGGGTTATCTCGTAGCGGCATTCGGGTTAACTCAGTTTCTGTTCTCGCCTATCGCAGGCGAGCTGTCGGATAAGTATGGCAGGAAATTGCTTATTGTAACCGGGATGGTACTCTTTACGATCTCACAGCTGTTGTTCGGCGTTGCTACAGAATTATGGATGCTTTATCTTTCCCGCTTATTGGGTGGCATGTCGGCAGCTTTGATGACCCCGCCCATGATGGCGTATGTAGCGGATATTACGACGGAAGAGAAACGCGGCAAAGGACTTGGGCTGCTGATGGCTTCCATGACGCTTGGCGTTGTCATCGGTCCTGGCATTGGAGGGTTCTTGGCGGATTACGGGATTCGAGTGCCATTCTATTGTGCGGCTGCACTCGCGGGCATATCTGCAATCGTGTCGATGCTGTTCCTGCCGGAATCATTGTCGGCAGAAGAAAGAGCGCGTGCAAGAAACAGTATGCAGAAGCGCGAAAATCTGCTCCGTCAGCTTGTCGCCTCAACGAAAGCACCTTACTTCATGCTGCTGGTGCTCGTATTCGCCTTGTCGTTTGGATTACAGAACTTCGAAGCGATCTTTGGCCTGTATGTCGATGTGAAGCATGGCTTTACACCGAAAGACATTTCACTCATGATTACGCTTGGCGCGCTCATCGGCGTGATATGCCAAGCTGTGCTGATTGAACGCTTGCTGCATCGATTCGGTGAGAAGAAGTTGCTGATCTCCATGTTCATCTTATCCGGGGCCAGCATGATTACGATGCTGTTCGTGTCCAATTATTTCCTCATTTTCGTCGTGAGTATGCTGTTCTTCATAGCGACTTCCATTGTGAGGCCAGCAGTTAACACGCTGCTATCGAAGATGGCCGGAAATGAGCAGGGATTCGTGGCTGGCATGAACAATGCATATATGAGTTTGGGCAACATTATCGGCCCATCCATCGCAGGCATTCTGTTCGACGTCCATATTCAAATTCCATACGCCTTCGGTGCTGTTATTTTGTTCATTAGTGCAGCAATATTCGCTATGTGGGGGAAAAAGTCGTCCCATTCGACATCGGCTCAGCAGGCTAAGCACTCACAGACATCGTAATTTTTCTCTCTACGCAAGTGTCGTGTTCAATTTTATATGATCTCTACGTGGTTGCAGCTAATAACCGCTTTTGTTATCATGAAAGAAAGTTAAGAGGTTTTCTCATGATGAAGAGAACTAATCGGTCATAGTAAGAACCTTGGAGATCATAGCGTAGGGGGCAGCATTATGGAAGAGCATATGCCAGAGAAGAAGAAGCAAATCATGCTCTCAGCGATGAAATTATTCGCAACGAAGGGTTTCTCGCATACGACGATGCAGGAGGTAGCCTCGTTCTGCAAAATGTCGAAAGGAAGTGTCTATCAGTACTACAGTTCCAAAGATGAGTTGCTGCTGAACATTTTTATGTATCAATCTAAGTTATTGGAAGATCGTATGCAAATGATGGAGCGGGCAGGAGATCTTAATCCACGAGAACGGCTAATACGTAAAATCGAAGTTTATCTTAGCATATGGAATGAACACCCTGAATTTATTAAAATGCAAATGCGGGATAATGCGGATCATGTAAATAAGGATATTCGTGAATTTATGTTCAAGATGAGTAAGCTTAGTATCGAGATGCTTGTAGAAAGTCTGCGAGATATATACGGGCAGGAATTCGAGCCTTATCTGATGGATGGCGCATCTTTGCTTAGCAGCTTGGTATTCACCTATATGTGTCTTAAGCTATTCGATAACATTCCGATTCAGATAGAAAAGATTAGCAAGCATATTGTCGGAATCATGGATTATACGGCAGAGGGAATGATAAAGCATCGTCCAAGTCCATTGCTGAATGCGCGTATGTTCTCCTTATTGGAGGGGGATGAAGTAAAGACGAAGATCGTACATCCTCTCATCCTCGTGAAGCAAATACGAGAGGCAGTGGAAGGAGCTTCGATCGAAAAGTCGAATAAGCAGGATATACTGGACTCTATCCTTGTGCTTGAAGAGGAATTGCTCCAGGTGCAGCCTCGCAAAGTCATCCTATTAGGTATGTTGTCGAATATTAAAGAAGTTGCGGCTTGGAGTTCATTGTATGAGCAGCTATGTCACGCGATGGATTCTACATTTCGATATGCACCAGGCACTTTTCGTTGAGCATTGTCACCGAATAATGCATAGATAGCCATGCTAGATTTACACTAGCATGGCTTTTGTGAACACAGGGGGTGATTTGTCAGAATCAATCTTTACTGAACTCTTTATTTACAGCTTCCAAGGCTGCGCCTATGATTTGGTGCATATCATAATATTTATAGGTTGCCAATCGTCCACCAAAGATCACATTAGTTTCATAGTCGGCTAACGCTTTATATTTATAATACATGTTGTTATTCTTATCATCATTGATTGGATAATAAGGCTCGTCCCCAGTCTTCCACTCTGTTGGATATTCTCGAGTGACGACCGTTTTGTCCTGAGTGCCAAATTCAAAATGCTTATGCTCAATAATTCGCGTATAGGGTGTCTCTCGATCCGTATAATTGACAACGGCATTTCCTTGATAGTTGGTTGTATCTAACACGGTTGTTTCGAACTCTAAGCTTCTATACTCCAGCACACCATATTGATAATCGAAATATTGATCAACCATCCCCGTATATACGATTTTTTTAGCCAAAGGGGTTAGTTCATCTCTACGCTGGAAGAAATCAACATTTAACTGAATATCTACTCCCTCTAGCATTTTCTCAATGATGGCTTGATAACCGCCAATCGGGATACCTTGATATCGATCATTAAAGTAATTATTATCATACGTAAAACGAACGGGCAGCCTTTTAATGATAAAGGAAGGTAAGTCTCTTGCGGATCTTCCCCATTGTTTTTCGGTGTAACCCTTGATTAGTTTTTCATAAATATCGGTTCCAACGAGTGAAATGGCTTGTTCTTCCAGATTATTAGGTTCTGTAATCCCTGCGGCTTTTTTTTGTTCTTCAATTTTTTGTTGTGCTTCTTCTGGACTTACGACTCCCCATAATTTATTGAACGTATTCATATTGAAAGGAAGGTTATAGATTTCTCCTTTATAATTCGCGATAGGGGAATTGGTATACCTATTAAATTCCACAAAGCTATTTACATACTCCCAAATCTTTTTATTGTTAGTGTGGAAAATATGGGCGCCGTATTTGTGAACGTTAATACCCTCAATCTCTTCGGTGTATACATTTCCGCCGATATGATCTCTTTTATCAATAACCAGACACTTTTTTCCTCTTTTTTTGGCTTCATAAGCAAATACAGATCCGTATAGACCTGCACCCACGATTAAGTAATCATACATGATGAATCTCCTTGTTAGCTATTTTCATTTGGGCAAGTATCTGCCCATTCGTTATCATATTCATTTTTTCATACTAAAATTGATTTAGCAACAAGATCGTTAATTGTCAATCCTAATGTAGGGTGGAAGGATGAAGTATATCTTTGTTATACTGATACAATCAGTCAGTCCCGTTAAAGACGAAAGGAAGCTATATGAATACAGAAGCTTTGGAATCATTCATCAAAGTATATGAGAAAAAAAGTGTTACGGCTGCGGCCAGGGACATGTATATCACACCACAGGGAATAAGTAAGACCATCAAACATCTGGAAATAGAATTAGAAACAGACTTGTTCTATCGAGGGCCGCGTGGAATGGAGGCTACGAAAGCTGGAGAGTTATTATATGCGCGAGCTAAACACATCTGTTACTTGATGGAAGACATCAAAAAAGAAATAAGCATTATGGGCGGAAAAAAAGGAATGCTGCATGTTGTGGTTACTTATTCTACGGCAGCGCTGCTACCTGTAGATGATTTGTATCGGTTTTCTGAGAATTATCCAGACATTCAATTAAAAATAAGAGAATTTCCGGACGAGTATCCTACAGATATGCTATTTCAAGATGAAGTTGATGTTGGTATCGTCATGCAGTCTGACGAAATTGATCATAGTGATTATGAATATGAGTTAATCGCATCAGGGGAAATGGTGGTCGTTGTATCCAAAAACCATCCTCTAGCCGAGAAGAATGAAATTTCAGTGATCGATTTAGAAAATGAATCTTTGGTTATTAAAGCGGTGGGGCAAGAGAAGGAGCATGGATTTTTAATCAAATGTTTGGAATACGGATATACACCGAATGTCATTCATGAATTTAGCAGTGTGACATCTGCGCACAGGTTTTGTAAAAAGTATGGGTTTGTCATCGTATCGGTCGATTTTATTGAAGAAGCATTTCAAGATGAAGATTTTAAAATTGTAAGATTAAAGGAAAAAATTCCACAACATTTTTATCTTGTCCTTAGAAAAAGAGGAATTCAATCGAAGGCAGTTTCATTATTCCAAAGTTATATCAAAGAAAAAATGAAGTCGTTTTGATGTGCAGAATAGCCCATCTAAACGACTTTTTTGATCTATTAGAATTTATATTTTCCGGGGCCCCCCGCAAAGTATCTGAATCAGCTTCGAAGTAAAGACCGCACTTTGTGGGGTTATTTTGGATGGGGTAAACAAAAAGTTACCGCCCCCTAACTATTGGTTGATAGTTATTTCTTTTTCTATGCATTACTCTTAAAATGCGAGCATGAAAGCATACATTCCATGCTTGTACACATGTGAATCACTACATATACAGAGGGGGAAAGACATGAGTAAACCAGTTAAAAGTAAAAAAACGACTACAATTTGGGTAGCGATCCTATTAGCACTAATCATTGGCACAATTGTAACCGTGTCCATTTTTACAGTTTCAACCATGGTAACGGTATTGCTTGTTGCTTCTAGTATTCTTGCAGTCGCTGTCCTTGTTTACGGTTTCATTTTGGCAAAAAGAAATAAGGCGGAGAAAAAAGGGTTAAGAAGACTATGGATAACCTTGTTAAGTTTGGGGCTCGTCGTTGTTGTGGGTCTTAATGCTGGGGTATACCAATATCAGGTTGTCATTAACCAATATTTGACCAAAGCGAAGGTTGATGAAGCAGAACTTGCTAAGGCAACAGAAGCTTCCAAATCCATTGTGGAACAAATCGAAGATGAGGGGCTTGTTCTTCTTGAGAACAAACAGAATACACTTCCTCTCAACACATCTAACGACCGAGAAAAGAATGTAAACGTGTTTGGACAAGCGTCCATTCGAATGGTCTACGGTGGCAGTGGTTCAGGTTCCGGGGATGAAAGTGCAAATGTAACGATTCAGCAAGGTCTGGAAAAGGCAGGATTTACGGTAAATAATGAGTTAACACAATTCTATCAAACGCATGCTCCTGCAAAAAAGGAAATGAACGTCTTTGATATGAATGGCGGTGACTATACATTACATGAGCCGAAGAATAGTGATTTTGGCGATAAATTGTTAGCGGATGCAGAGAAATTCTCTGATGTAGCACTCATCGTTCTATCAAGAGCTGGCGGAGAAGGCGGCGACCTTCCACTTGAAACAGCAGAGTATGGCGGCTCGAAGGATCGTCATTATCTTCAATTGTCAGCAGCGGAAGAGCAATTAATCAAGATGGTTACATCGAGAAATTTCAAAAAAGTAGTCGTTGTTGTGAATTCCAGTAATGCCATGGAATTAGGATTTCTGAAGAATGAGGACATCGACGCTGCCATTCAAATCGGTGGTCCTGGGTCGACAGGTAATACCAGTGTAGGCAGTGTACTAGCAGGTAAGGTAAATCCATCAGGCCGATTAGTAGATACCTATGCTTATGACGTAACATCGGCTCCGGCATTCTATAATGCAGGAGATTTTAAATACTCCAATTCCGAGCATACAACTGTAGATAAGTATGGAGATTCATACCCTAAATTTCTTAATTTCGTAAATTATAATGAAGGCATTTATGTTGGTTATCGTTACTATGAAACTCGTTACGTGAACAATGAAACAGGGTTAATGAATGAGGCAGCGTATCAGAAAGCTGTTCAGTACCCGTTCGGTTACGGTCTAAGCTATACGAACTTTAAGCAAGAAATTACAAACTACACCACAACAGATGACAAGATTTCCGTTGACGTAAAAGTAACCAATACGGGAACGACAGCTGGTAAGGAAGTAGTGCAGCTGTATTATACAGCCCCTTACCAAGTTGGTGGAATCGAAAAATCCCATGTGGTGCTAGGAGCATTTGATAAAACAAAACTTCTTGAGCCGGGTGCTTCCGAGACGGTTAAGCTTGAAATTACGGTAGAAGATATGGCTTCTTATGACTCTAAGAATAAGAAAGCCTATGTACTTGATGCTGGCACATATGACATTAAATTGATGAACAATGCTCATGATGTGATCGATTCAAGAACATATCAAGTGAAAGATACCGTTGTTTATAATCAAGACCATAAACGTTCCTCCGATCAAGTAACTGCAACGAATACGTTTGATGAGGCAGCTGGTGATTTAACTTATGTCTCCAGAGCAGATTGGGAAGGAACATTGCCTAAAGAACGGACGAAAGATAAGGAAGCGTCACAAGAATTGATACAGGCCCTGAAAGATCAGCAGGTGATCGATAACCCTGATGATAAAGACATTGTATTCGCAAAACATGGCCTAACGCTGAAAGATGTCGCTGGTTTGGACTATAACGATCCAAAGTGGAATGATTTGCTTGAGCAACTTTCAATTAAAGATATGACACAATTAATCGGATATGGCGGATATGCGACGCAGGCAGTTGATTCCATTAGAAAGCCGATTGTAACGGATTTGGATGGTCCGGCTGGTATAAACGCCCTTCTTACTGGCTTGAAAGGCGTGCAATATATGACTGAGGTTGTGCTTGCATCCACATGGAATATGGATCTTGCTCAAAAAATGGGTGAAACCTTAGCGAATGAAGCGACAGTATATAGTGTAAGTGGACTATACGCTCCGGCCATGAACATTCATCGTACACCGTTCTCAGGAAGAAACTTTGAATATTATTCAGAAGATGCATTGCTCTCAGGTAAGATGGGTGCTGCTGTTGTTCAAGGTGCCGCTACTAAGGGTGTATATACCTTTATTAAACACTTTGCATTAAACGATCAGGAAACAAACCGTGATGGTGTTGCTGTTTGGTCCAATGAGCAAGCCATTCGTGAACTATATTTAAAACCTTTTGAGATTTCCATTAAGGAAGGAAAGTCTTCTGCTGTTATGTCTTCCTATAGCCGTATTGGAACGAAGTGGGCTGGTGCGCATGCTGGACTGTTTAAAACCGTGCTTCGTGATGAATGGGGATTCAAAGGAATGGTCATTAGTGACTTCGATATGTATCCATTTATGAATGTAGATCAGGCGATTCGCGCAGGTAATGATTTGATGCTTACGACGCTCGGTGACAAACCGACCAAATTAAGCACAGATACAAATACAGGAAGACAAGCGATGAGAACCGCCAGTCACAATATCCTGTACACCGTTGCCAATAGTAATGCACAGGATATTGTTACACCTTATCCATATTGGGTGCTGCTCCTTGGTCTAGCGGATATCCTTCTTCTGGCATTGCTCGTACTTGGATTCAAGAAAGTGACACGTCAAAGAAATCGCAAGACAGAAGTGCTTAGTGATCCAAATCAAAATCTATAATTTCGTCACCATTTATATCAAACTAAAAGAATGATGTGCTTTTGGCGGTAACCCTCGTGGTTACCGCCAAAAGGGCTAAAATGAGGAATTCAACCATGAAATATCAAGACTTAATTCAACAAATGACGTTAGAAGAGAAAGCATCGTTAATGTCAGGAAAAGATTTCTGGCAAACTCAGGATATAAAGCGTCTCGGAATCGATAGTATATTTCTTGCAGATGGACCGCATGGTATTCGCAAACAAGCGGAGGCAGCAGACCATCTAGGCCTGAATCCAAGTAATCCGGCAACTTGTTTTCCAACGGCTGCGACGGTAGCTAACAGTTGGAACACGGAACTCGGGGAGAAAATTGGAGATTACCTTGGCGAAGAGGCTGCTGCACAAAAAGTCCATGTCCTGCTGGGACCTGGTATCAATATGAAGCGAAATCCTTTATGTGGTAGAAATTTTGAGTATTTTAGCGAGGATCCCTATCATGCTGGTAAAATGGCTGCTAGTTATATTCAGGGCATTCAATCCCATGGCATTTCAGCCTGTGTGAAGCACTTTGCCGTGAATAATCAGGAAGAACGACGGATGTCCATTGATACGATCGTGGATGAGAGAACACTGCGGGAAATTTACCTTACCGCATTTGAAATTGCAATCCAAGAAGGCAAGCCCAAAACGGTCATGTCTTCCTATAATATGTTAAATGGCGCCTACACCAATGAGAACCTCCACTTGATGGTGGAGATCCTGCGGAAGGAATGGAATTACGAAGGGGTCGTCGTCACGGATTGGGGCGGAAGCAATGACCGTGTGGCAGGACTGTTAGCTGGTAATGAGTTGGAAATGCCAACGACAGCCGGCGAGACCAATGAAGAAATTATTCAGGCCATTCAAAGTGGAAAGATCACAGAAGAAGTGCTGGATGAATGTGTGGACAGGCTGCTTGATCTGATCTTCACAACGGAGGAAGCCTTTAAGAAAGCTTATAAAAAAGACTTCGATGTAGAACAGCACCATCAATTAGCGCAGAAAGCAGCGGAAGAGTCCATCGTGCTGCTCAAAAATGAAGGTAATATATTACCGCTTAAACAAGGTGTTAAAGCAGCTATTATTGGTGACTTTGCCAAGGATGCACGATATCAAGGGGCAGGATCATCGATCGTCAACCCTACAAAACTGAATCATACGCTGGATTGTATTGAAGAATCAGGCATTGTCAGCGTCGGATTTGAACCCGGCTTTGAGCGTTATGGGAAGAAAAATCAGCAAAAAATAAATCAAGCATGTGCTCTTGCGAAGAATGCTGATGTCGTTCTGTTATATATGGGTCTGGATGAAGTGACCGAAGCTGAAGGGCTGGATCGGCACAACATGAAGATTCCGGAGAATCAGATTGATTTATTACATGCGTTGTATCAAGTAAATTCGAATATCGTGGCGATCCTTTCTTGCGGCTCCGCCGTAGAAATGCCTTGGATTGACAAAGTAAAAGGACTGGTACATGGTTATTTGGGCGGTCAGGCGGGAGCAAGAGCAATCCTCCGGGTTCTATCAGGCGAAGTCAATCCGTCCGGGAAATTGGCAGAAACCTATCCGCTTTATTATGAGGACACACCATCATACCACCAATTTCCAGGCAAGGAAGTCAGCGTAGAATACCGAGAAGGGGTGTACATTGGCTATCGGTTTTATGATACAGCGAATGTAGAGGTGTTGTTCCCGTTTGGTTACGGACTGAGCTATACGACCTTCGATTATACGGATATTCAAGTCAATAAGACAGGTGTGACATTCCAATTAACCAATTCAGGAGACAAGGCTGGTATGGAGGTTGTGCAGCTCTACGTTGGGTGTCAATCCGAGGATATTTTCAGACCGAAAAAAGAATTAAAGGGATTTACAAAAGTATTTATTCAACCGGGTGAAACCAAGCTGGTCACCATTCCTTTTGACGATAAGACTTTCCGTTATTTCAATGTAAAGAGTAATCAGTGGGAAGTCGAAGAAGCGGAATATAAGATCATGATTGGTGCATCAAGTGCGGATATCAGATTAGAGGAAGTTCTTTTTGTGGAAGGGACTGGAGCCCCATTGCCCTATGAAAAGGAGAAGCTTCCATCGTATTATTCAGGTCAAGCAAGCAAAGTGAGTGAAAAAGAATTTGAACATTTGCTCGGTCGCAAGATACCGATCTCCACATGGGACAGAACCAAACCGCTTGGTTATAACGATACGATCGCGCAATGTCAATATGCCAAGGGTTTATTCGCAAGGTTTGCGTATCATATGATCGAGTTTGCGTATTGGTTCTTAAAGAAAATCGGCAAAAGAAGTACGGCAAATCTCATCATGATGTCCGTGTATCATATGCCGTTCCGGGGAGTTGCCCGAATGACAGGCGGCGTTGTCAATATGCCGATGTTGGATGGGATTCTGATGATTGTGAATGGTCATTTCTTTAAGGGATTGCGGCATTTCTTCAAGGAAAGAAGCAAGATGTTAAGGGTCGCTAGACGCAACATTTAACATAATAAGCGACAAAGGAGCGGGAATATGAGTAATAAAAAAGAAGCTGCAGGACTGATGGGCTTTTGGGCTAACTACAAGGAAAAACATCCGAATACCGCACAATTTTTGGTGTTTTTTGTATTGAGTAATGGAATTACCGTTTTGCAAATTTTACTAATGCCTTTCTTTAAAAGTTTGTTCGCACAGACAACGTTAGTAGATACAAATTTTCAAATTTGGCAGATGGGACATAACTTTAATGGCAGTGATTATTATATATTTGATTATGCTGCAGGCTCTCTGTCATCCGGAGGCGGAGGCGGTCTTGCCTATTTCCTCGCCGTTCAAATCACGCTGGCGATTGCACAGATCATCAACTTTTTCGTGCAAAGAAGCGTTACATTCAAGTCGAACAGTAATATATGGAAAGCAGCATTTTGGTACGTCATCGCTTATATCGTGATCACAATTGGTGCAGCAGCAGCCCAAGGCTTCTACAAAGCGCCAATTTATGAGTTGTTCATGAATACGTGGGGTATGGGATCTGTTGGGGAAACGATCGCAGACGTCATTACGATGATTATCAACAGTGCGATTTCCTTCTGGGTGTTCTTCCCAATTTTTAAAGTGATCTTTAAACAAAAACCAGAAAATCAGGAACAGGTAGTGTGAGAAATGAAATTATTATCCGTTGTTATACCTTGCTATAATTCGCAGGATTATATGCGATATTGTATAGAATCCCTGTTACCAGGGGGAGAAAATGTAGAGTTAATCATTGTTAATGATGGCTCCGTGGATCAAACCGCACAAATTGCGGATGAGTATGCAGATCGATATCCAACGATTGTCAAAGTCATTCATCAAGAAAATGGTGGGCACGGAGAGGCTGTTAATACAGGTATTCGTCATTCATCAGGCTTGTATTTTAAGGTTGTTGACAGTGATGACTGGGTAGATATCAGAGCTTATCTCAAAATTCTAGAAACGATAAGTGATTTCGTAGCAAGAATCAAAGCTGTTGACATGATGATTAGCAATTTTGTCTATGAAAAAGAAGGCGTAAGCTATAAGAAGATTATGAAATACAATAATGTACTCCCGGAAGGAACGATTTTTACATGGGACGACATGTTGCATTTTCGTAAAGGACAATATCTTATGATGCATTCGATCATCTACAGAACACAATTGCTAAGAGATTGTCAGTTGGAACTTCCGAAGCATACCTTTTATGTAGACAATTTATTCGTATATGCACCGCTTCCGCATGTGAAGAGTATCTATTATATCAATGTCGATTTCTATCGATATTTCATTGGCAGAGAGGATCAGTCTGTTCAGGAGAATGTGATGATCAAAAGGATTGATCAACAGATTAAAGTCAATAAACTTCTGATCAACCAAGTCAATATCGAATCTATTACAAATCCTAATCTGCGTCACTATTTGCTCAGACATCTGGAAATTGTTACGGTGATATCTACGATATTGTTAATCCGTTCTGGAACGGCTGAAAATCTCATGAAGAAAAAAGAGTTATGGAAATATATCGAAGATAAGGATACCAA
The DNA here is from genome assembly GCF_042676425.1 of Paenibacillus sp. GCM10027629. NCBI lineage: Bacteria > Bacillati > Bacillota > Bacilli > Caryophanales > Paenibacillaceae > Paenibacillus > Paenibacillus sp. GCM10027629. The sequence continues at coordinate 104,725 of NZ_JBHTGZ010000003.1, forward strand.
TTTGTATCGTAGTCTTAAATATGGTTTTATGGGCAGGTTAACTAGTTTGCCAGGACGGGCTGGACGCAGTATTTCTGTGGGAGCTTATAAAATATCACAAAGATTAATAGGGTTTAACTAATGTTAACGGGGGGACCAGCGTTGAAGAAGAAAATAGCAAGCGCGATATCGGTCATGATGGTTGCAATGTTGATGGTTGTTTACACTGCGGCTGCAGCTGGGGCTAGTGACGGCAATCAAGCTCAGAATGGCAAGACGATTACGTTTTATCTGGTGCGGCATGGCGAAACGGTGTTCAACACCCAAAAGCGACTTCAGGGGTACTCGGATTCTCCACTCACGGAAGAAGGAATCAAAGTTGCCGAGAATTTGGGAAGAGGGTTAAAAGATATTCCGTTTAACGCGGCTTACAGCAGCACGAGCGAACGGGCGAGCGACACGGCCAATTTGATTCTGAAAGGCAGATACATTCCGATCACCAAGGACAAGCGGCTCAAAGAAATCAATTTTGGCAGCTGGGAAGGCGAATATACAGACGATATTCTGAAGCAGCATCCCGACTTCTACGATAGTCCAGATCTATACAAAACGGTTGGTGGAGAATCTTATGAAGAACTCTATAAGCGGACGGAAGCGGCGATGAATCGGATCGTGGAAGAGAACAAAGCGAAAGGCGGCAATGTTCTTGTCGTGTCTCACGGATTGACGATTCTGAATTACGTGACGGCGCTGGATCCGAACAGCTGGGATTGGAACAAAGGCGGCTTGCCAAATTCAAGCGTGACGAAGGTACAGTGGAAAGATGGGAAATTCAAAGTGTTAACAGTCGGTGATCCAAGCTATGCGGAGAAGGGCGAAATGAAGCTTACATTCTATTTGGTACGACATGGCGAAACGATATTTAATGTGCAAGACCGGATGCAAGGCTATTCGGATTCCCCATTAACGGAAAAAGGGATCAAGGTTGCTGAAAACTTGGGAAGAGGCTTAAAGGACATTCCTTTTAGCGCTGCTTACAGCAGTACAAGTGAACGGGCGGTAGATACAGCCGATATCATTTTGGATGGAAGAAACTTGCCGCTGAAGACGGATAAAAGGTTGAAGGAAATGAACTTCGGGGATTGGGAAGGAGAATTTACAAGCGACATTCTGAAGCAGCATCCTGACTTCTACGATAGCCCGGATCTATTAAAAACCGTTGGCGGCGAATCTTACGCAGAACTTCTGAAGCGGACGGAAGCGGCAATGAACCGGATCGTTGAAGAGAACAAAGGAAAAAGCGGCAATATTCTTGTCGTTAGTCACGGTCTCACCATTCTGAACTATGTGACGGCGCTGGATCCGAATAGCTGGGATTGGGACAAAGGCGGCCTGCCGAATTCGAGCGTAACGACGATCGAATGGCAAGACGGCAAGTTTAAAGTGCTTACAGTCGGCGATCCAAGCTATGCGAAAAAAGGCGAGAAATCCGTTAAATTATAAGTTATCGACAGATACTTTTGACAGTCTGAAGCAGGTACCTGATTAGGTATCTGCTTTTTTTGATTTCGGCTAAGGATACAAAAGTAGCATTAGAAAGTATTTGGAATCTGTAGTAAAATATTTTATAACGATTAGTAGATTTCATTGTTTTTTAAATAAGTCTATTGTTATATTTCTGTGCAAATACTGTCAAAAATATAAAAGAGGAAAATAAATGAAGTATAAAGAACTAATAGAAAAAATGACGTTAGAAGAGAAAGCATCTTTCATGTCAGGAAAAGATTTCTGGCAAACTCAGGATATGAAACGTCTCGGAATCCATAGTATATTTCTTGCAGATGGACCGCATGGGATTCGAAGACAGGCAGTAGCGTCAGACAAATTGGGTCTTAATGCCGGTTTACCGGCAACTTGTTATCCAACAGCTGCAACGGTAGCCAATAGCTGGAATATGGAGCTCGGAGAAAAAGTCGGAGAGTATCTTGGAGAAGAGGCAATTACACAGAAAGTCCATGTCTTGCTCGGACCTGGCGTCAATATGAAGCGAAATCCTTTATGCGGTAGAAATTTTGAGTATTTTAGCGAGGATCCCTATCATGCCGGTAAAATGGCTGCCAGTTATATTCGAGGAATTCAATCCCAAGGCGTTTCAGCCTGTGTGAAGCATTTTGCCGTGAACAATCAGGAAGAACGACGTATGTCGATTGATACGATCGTGGATGAGAGAACGCTTCGTGAAATTTATTTGACTGCCTTTGAAATTGCAGTGCAAGAAGGCAAGACGAAGTCAATCATGTCTTCCTATAACAAATTAAACGGAACCTACGCCAATGAAAATATGCATTTAATGCAAGATATTCTACGTGGTGAATGGGACTATACAGGCACGATTATTACGGACTGGGGCGGAAGCAATGACCGCGTGGCAGGCCTTTTAGCTGGTAATGAGTTGGAAATGCCTACTACAGCCGGGGAGACCGACCAAGAAATTGTTCAAGCCATTCAAAGCGGAAAGATTAAAGAAGAAGTATTGGACGAATGTGTAGACAGGCTACTGGAACTTATTTTTACAACGCAGAAAGTGTACCAGAGACCTCATACCGATTTTAATATCGAGAAACATCATCGCGTGTCGCAAAAGGTTGCAGAAGAGTCTATCGTACTTCTTAAGAATGAAGAGGGGATATTACCGCTTAAATTTGGGAAGAAAGTAGCCGTTATCGGTGATTTTGCCAAGGATGCACGATATCAGGGGGCAGGATCATCGATCGTAAACCCGACAATACTGGATCATACGTTGGATTGCTTTGAGGAATCGGGCATTGTCAGCATTGGATTTGAACCCGGCTTTGAACGTTATGGGAAGAAAAATCAGAAAAAAATTGCTAAAGCATGCGCCCTTGCCGCGCAAGCAGATGTCGTTCTGTTGTATTTAGGTTTGGATGAAGTGACGGAAGCTGAAGGATTAGATCGACAAAGCATGAAGATTCCTGAGAATCAGATTGATTTGTTGCATGCTTTATATCAAATGAATTCGAATATCGTGGCCATTCTTTCTTGCGGTTCAGCTGTAGAAATGCCTTGGATTGACAAGGTGAAAGGACTGTTACATGGTTATTTAGGCGGTCAGGCGGGAGCCAGAGCGATCCTTCGGGTTTTATCAGGCGATGTCAATCCGTCTGGGAAATTGGCAGAAACCTATCCGCTTCGATATGAGGATACACCATCGTATTATCATTTTCCAGGCAAGGAAGTCAGCGCAGAGTACAGAGAAAGTGTGTACATTGGCTATCGGTATTATGATACAGCGAATGTAGACGTCCTGTTCCCGTTTGGCTACGGACTGAGCTATACGACCTTTGATTATGCTGACATTCAAATCAATAAGACAGGTGTAACATTCCAATTAACCAATTCAGGAGACAGGGCTGGAATGGAGGTTGTCCAGCTCTACGTTGGATGTACATCCAATGATATTTTCAGACCGACAAAGGAATTAAAGGGATTTACGAAAGTATTTATAAATGCAGGTGAGTCCAAGCAGGTATTCATTCCTTTTGACGATAAGACTTTCCGTTATTTCAATGTAAAGACCAATCAGTGGGAAGTCGAAGAAGCGGAATATAAGATTAAGATTGGTGCATCAAGTGCCGATATCCGATTAGAGGAAGTTCTTTTTGTGGAAGGGACAGGAGCCCCATTACCTTATGACAAGGAGAAGCTGCCATCATATTACTCCGGCCAAGTAAGCATGGTGAGTGAAGAAGAATTTGAACACCTGCTTGGGCGTAAGGTGCCAGTCTCCACATGGGATCGAAGCAAACCACTGGAATATAACGATACGATTGCGCAGTGTCAATATGCCAGGGGAGTATTTGGAAGGCTTGCGTATCATTCGATCGTATTTGCGTATTGGTTCCTCCGAAAAATCGGGAGAAGAAGCACGGCAAATCTTATCATGATGTCCGTGTATCATATGCCGTTTAGGGGAATAGCCAGAATGACAGGTGGCGTTGTAAATATGCCAATGTTAGATGGTATTCTGATGATTGTGAATGGTCATTTCTTCAAGGGTTTGCGGCATTTCTTCAAGGAAAGAAGCAAGATGTTAAAGGTTGCAAGAGTGAAATAACTATCTGAACTATTTAAGGCCCAGTACCGCTGCGTTCGCAGCGGTACTGGGCCTTTTGTCATTCATCATGGCAGAAAATAAAAGATTTGAAGTTAACTTTGTGAGACGAGAAATCTATGATCAGAAGATCAGAAGCATATTAAGATTTTATGAATTCAATTTCATGATAAATGGATGTGATAATATGTGAAATAAGATCTTCAAGTATAAAGGTGAGGCAATGGCAAGCAATATCAGACGTTTTAAAGATGACATTAGAAACTCATTTATTATCTATGCACTGATTCCGGTTATCATTATTACGGTAGCCAGTTACCTCCTGTCATTCTCCGGCTTTTATCGAAATATTGTTTCGCGCAACTATGAGTATAATGAACAAATAGCGGATACAGTAGGATCTATTATTGGTTCTTATCAGCAAGAAGCAGATTCTTTGTCAAATGACGTCAATATGCGGGCATATCTGGAAACGAATCATTCCAAGAGTGCATTATACGAAACGCTTTATAATTTTATGAATCAGATGGAGACAAAGGGAAGTTTCTTCGTATTTGACGATAAGCTGAAGCCTTTAATCCAAAGCACGAATCATATCCCTGAATATGCCCAAGGTGAAAATGCGAAAAAGTGGGGAATCATTGGAAGAATGTTGGATACGCCGGAGAAGGTTATCTTATCCAGGCACCCTGCTCTTGATGCGGATAGCCAAAGCTTGACAGTAGGAAAAGCAATAATAATAGAAGGACATGTTGCTGGATTTATCACCTTCGACTTTAACAAAAGCGACCTGGTTAAGCTGATCAGCAAAAACTCCTCGACTAGCGTTGTTATAACCGATCATTTCGGCTATGTGATTGCATGCACGAATGAATTGCTCGTGAACGAATTAGGGAAATTGGATATGAATTACAGAGATCATTCTGGTGTTGTAGAATCGAATGAAGACAGTCAATATGTGACAAGAAGTGAAATTCTCGATGGGGAAATTCGAATTTATACCCTCACCTCCATCGGTTACTTTAGATCGATGCTTATTTTGGCAGGTTTGCTGTTAAGCTTGCTTTTTATCATGTTAGCCCTGACTACCTATCTATCGGCAAGAAAAATTGCAAATAGTAAAACTAGGGTGATAGACGACATCATTAGGGCGATCGAGAATGTTCAGAATGGTAACTTGGATACCCGGCTATTGGTCAAATCTAACGATGAGTTTCAGGTTTTTGCGGATGCATACAATCAGATGTTGGACGATATCAAAAACTTGATAGAAGCGAATAAGGAAAAGGCTCGGCAGAACATAATATCCGAAATTAAACAACTAGAATCTCAATTTAATCCTCACTTTCTGTTCAACACGCTGGAAGCAATTCGTTTTATGGTGAAAATGAATCCTTCATCTGCAAATACGATGATATTAGTCTTATCGAACTTGTTAAGGTACAGCATCAATAATACGATTTCGGAGGTGAGCCTGGCGGAGGATGTCGAGTATACCAAGAACTATCTTTTCATTCAAAAATACCGTTTTGGAAGTCTTTTCGACTATGATATTCGTGTGGAAGAAGCCGCCTTGGATTGCATTGTTCCTAAGCTCATCATCCAGCCGATCATAGAGAATGCAATCCAACACGGCTTTGCAAATCGTCAGTCCTTAAGTGTGAAGATAGAGGCGGGCATATCCGGGGACAACTTGGTCGTCATCATCAATGATGATGGTGAGGGGATGGAACCGCAGGTTCTACATAATATCAGGCATATTCTGGAGCAGCATGTTAACCATTCTTCCCATGTCGGACTATATAATGTCCATCGAAGAGTGCAGCTCATTTACGGTGAGAATTACGGGGTAGATATAACTAGCAAGCATCATAGCGGAACAGTCGTTACAATCACATTGCCGGTTAACAGGGGAGGAACGAATGTTGCTGAAGGTAGTCATCGTTGAAGACGAGGAGATTATTCGAAAAGGGCTGGTTCATACCGTGGATTGGCTGTCAATGCATTGTACCGTTATAGGCGATACCAGTAACGGGCAGGACGGACTCCGATTGATCGAGCAGTACCGACCCGACATCGTGATTACAGATATCAGGATGCCTGTCTTGAATGGAATAGATATGGTAGAGCAAGCGCAGCAAATCTATTCATTCCAGAGCATTATTCTGACCAGCTATAGTGAATTTGAATATGCCAAGAGGGCGATTTCATTGAAAGTGTTCGAATATTTGTTAAAGCCTGTTGATGAACTGAAGCTTGCTGGAATTATCGAGAATATCAAGCGCGAAATTAATCAAGGCAAGGTTTACGATGACATCATCCATATAACGAATAAGATGAAAGAAGATATCCATTTGATTGATTTGAATGATTATCTATTTGCTGAACAAAAGCAGAACTATTATGTCAGTGAGGCGATTAAGCGAATCAAGAGTGATTACGATCAGAAGCTCAGTATCGAATCGATAGCCGATGAGCTGGGCGTCAGTCCAAGTTACTTAAGTCGAAAATTGAAAGAGATGACTTCCCAGACTTTTTTGGACATCCTTAATAAGTACAGAATTCAGAAAGCTGTAGAATTGCTTGCTGCAGGAAAATGCCGGATTTATGAAATCGCCAATATGACGGGCTTCAGCGAATATAAGCACTTTTGTAATGTGTTCAAAAAATACACAGGTACAAACCCAACAAATTTCATGAAATCTAGTAACCGGGTCATCGTTAAGAATTCACCGAAAGAAAAGAAAGAATTAACTGGAGTTGGAATGGAGTGAAGATATAAATTTGTATAGCGAATTACAACAGCTCATAAGGGGATGGACACCTTTATGAGCTTATTTTGATGAGAGAACATGTCTAGCTAGTTGTTCATTTTTTCGGATACTTATACTCTTTTTTCGGATTGTTCTCCCTATTTCCTCTTCATTAGAATTGACTTGAAGCTAACGATTTCTAATTGTTAAAGTTGTGATGGCGTAGGAGGGTTACAAATGGTTAGGTTTTCGGATATTAACCATGAGATCGAACAAAAAAGGATAGAACTGAATCAGGCTGGTTTGGACTATGAATTCGATCTACGGTCAGAAGAAATCTTGAATTTATCGATAGAATTGGATCGACTTCTCAATGAATATCATAAATAACTACTCTGCCCCAATAGGGCTGCACGTTGCAAACAGCTCATGGCGGTGCCGACACCTCCATGAGCTGTTTTTGTGTAGGTGAGGAATTCCCCGGAAGGTGTTCATTTTTTAGGATAGTTATACGGTTTTTTTGGATTTTACCCTTATTATCTTCTCTATAAAATGGAGATGTAGACAAACAAAAAACATGATCTATTGGAGGAGTTAGAGTGAAAAGGACATTCGTATTCTTACTGACAGCATGCATGATTTTATTGAGCGCTGCTTGCTCAAGCACAGGGACAGACAAGACAGGCACTGCCACAAATTCCGAAAGTAATGAAAGCGTGAAGAGCGAAGCATCCAAGTCGCTAGTCGTGTATACAGCAGCCGCGACCGAAGTTATGAATGTTGTGATTCCTGAATTTGAAGCGAAAACAGGGATTAAGGTTGAAGTCGTTACAGCAGGTACAGGAGAGCTTCTTAAGCGAATCGAAGCCGAAAAGGACAATCCACTCGGCGATGTTGAGTGGGGAGGGACGGTGCCGGTTGTAGTGCCGAAACAACAATTGTTCGAACCTTATACATCGGAGAATGATAGCGCGATGATCGATACGGCCAAGAACACGGAAGGTACGATTACCCGGAACAACATTATTCCGATGGTGCTTCTTGTGAACAAGAATCTGATTGGCGACATCAAAATTGAAGGCTATGCGGACCTTCTCAATCCGAAGCTGAAAGGGAAAATCGCATTCCCTGATCCAGCCAAATCGTCAACCGGCTTGACGCATCTTGCGAACATCTTACAGACGATCGGAGCGGAAGATGAGAATAAAGGCTGGGATTATGTCAATAGCCTGATCAAGAATCTTGACGGCAAGCTGATTTCAAGTTCGTCTGCCGTGCCTAAAGGGGTTGCCGATGGCGAGTATGTTGTCGGAATCACGCACGAAGAGATGGCGTCCGCGGCGGTCAGACAAGGATCTCCCGTAGAGATTGTTTACATGAATGAGGGCGTCATCGTATCACCGGGTACGGTACAGATCATTAAAGGCGCGAAAAATATGGAAAACGCTAAGAAATTCGTTGATTTTATAACATCGAAAGATTTACAGACACTAACTGCAGAGAAGTTGAACATGCGGGCTTCAAGGACGGATGTCCCTGCTCCGACAGGGCTGAAAGAGGTTACGGAATTTAAGATCGTGCAAGAAAATTTGCAGAAAGAGCTGGATAACAATCAGGTGTGGCTCGACAAGTTTAAAGATCTTTACACAAGCAATTGATAGAACAATTGAACATCTAAGATAAGAAATAAAGTTGCAATGAGAAGCCTGTTACATTCGTGTTGCAGGCTTCTATTGCGAGGGAGGAAGTTAAGTGAGCGTAGCCATACATGTCAATAAGGTCGTTAAGAAATACGATAACGGCCAAATTACGATTATACCGGGGCTTTCCGTTGATATCAAAAACGGTGAGTTCTTCACTTTGCTTGGACCATCGGGTTGCGGCAAAACGACATTGCTCAGAATGATTGCGGGGTTTAACTCGATTGAGGGAGGCGAGATACATTTTGACGATCTAGTCATCAATGATATACCTGCCCACAAGAGAAACATTGGCATGGTATTCCAGAATTATGCCATCTTCCCGCATCTGACGGTACAGCAAAATATAGAATACGGCTTGAAGCTAAGAAAACTATCCAAAGCTGAGAGGCAGAAAAAAACAGACGAAATGATGAAGGTCGTAAAAATCGATCCGTACAAGGAAAGACTTCCGGAGAAGCTCTCCGGCGGACAGCAGCAACGGGTAGCGTTAGCGAGGGCTATAGTCATCCGTCCCAGTGTTCTTCTGATGGACGAACCACTCTCGAATCTGGATGCCAAGCTGAGGGTTGATATGAGAACTGCGATCAGGGACATACAAAAAAATGTAGGCATTACCACCGTCTATGTAACCCATGATCAAGAGGAGGCTCTGGCCATATCCGATCGCATTGCAGTCATGAAGGATGGCGTCATTCAACAGGTTGGAAATCCGAGAGATATCTACTCCCGTCCGGCCAATACATTCGTATCGAGCTTCATTGGCCATTCCAACTTCTTCAAGGGAACGATTCGGATTCAAGCGAACGAAACACGCATCGTGTTCAATGACGGTTATGAAATACTTGTTCATAATTTGGTCGATGACGTGATAGATGGACAGCATGTCATTATCGCGGTCAGGCCCGAACAATTTTCCGTTGTTGAGAGCGGCTTGGAAGCAACAATCCGTAAAAGCACTTTTCTGGGTCAATACAACAATTACGGGGTAACCTTCCATGATGGAATGATGATGGATGCGGACCTGTCTTGCGAATTTGTTCAAGATTTGGGTCAAGCGAGCAGATTTTACGAAGCAGAGGATAAGCTGTATTTGATGCCAAACCCTAATAAAATCAACGTGTTTACCGAGGACGGAGAACGGAGCTTAATCAAGGGTGTGAAGAAATATGACTAAATTCAAGATTAAGTTTGATTTCTGGACCGTTATAACCTTGGGTATAGCCATACTTTTCGCGATATTCTTGATCACTCCAATGTTTGCCTTGTTAGTAAGCGGTTTTAAAGATTCTGTGACCGGCGAATTTACATTTCATCATTTTGTTAAGTTTTTTCAGAAAAAATATTATTATCGCGGTCTAATCAACAGTTTTATGATTTCCTGCTGCGTAACCGTTCTTGCGGTATTGATCGGCGCCCCGTTGGCCTATCTCATGTCTGCATACAAAATCAAAGGCAAAAAACTAATTGAAATCTTGATTATTATATCGATGTTGTCGCCGCCGTTTATCGGAGCGTACTCCTGGGTCATTCTATGCGGTCGTAGTGGCGTAATTACAAAATGGTTTCAATCTTTAGGGATTGAGCTTCCAAGCATATATGGTTTTGGAGGAATTTTACTCGTATTGACTTTGAAATTATACCCTTATATCTATCTTTATGTGTCCGGAGCATTGAAGAAGATTGACGTGTCGCTTGGCGAGGCAGCAGAAAGCCTGGGATGCAGTCCAGTTAAGAAGGTATTTACAATCATCCTACCGTTGATTGCCCCAACATTGCTCGCAGGTTCCCTGCTCGTTTTTATGATTGCGATCGAAGATTTCGGCACCCCGATGCTAATCGGAGAAGGCTTTAATGTTATGCCGGTTATGATCTATTCCGAATTTGTTAGCGAAGTAGGCGGGCAGGCAAATTTTTCGGCGGCAATGTCTGCCATTATGGTATTGATTACTGCCCTGTTATTTATGGGCCAGAAGTATATTATCAGTAAAAAATCTTTCACAATGAGTTCCTTAAGGCCGATACAGCCTGCTGCATTCCAAGGTACTCGAGGGATATTGTCCCATATCGCCATCTATTTTATCGTTTTCTTGGCTATTCTTCCGCAGTTGACCGTCGTGGTGACATCCTTCCTGGAGACGAAGGGATCGCGGTTCCTGGCTGCTTTCTCGGTGGAGAGCTACAAATCTGTCTTTCGAACTCTTGGGCAATCGATAGCCAATACTTACATGTTTGGCCTGGGAGCTATATCCATCATCGTTGTGCTCGGAATGTTCATCGCTTATTTATCAATCAGGAAGAAAAATCTGTTGACCTCTGTGATCGATACAGTAACGATGTTTCCTTTTATTTTGCCGGGCTCTGTCATTGGCATCATGCTTCTTATGGCTTTTAACCAAGAGCCGATGCTGCTTAGCGGAACGGCCATGATTCTGGTTCTTGCCTATGTTGTAAGAAAGCTTCCGTACACACTTCGATCCAGCGCGGCCATTCTGCACCAGATCAGCCCTAGCCTGGAGGAGGCGTCCATCAGTTTGGGATATTCCCCGGTGAAAACCTTCTTTAAGATTACTGCGGTCATGATGCTGCCGGGTGTGCTTGCGGGGGCGATTATGAGTTGGATTACCGTCATAAATGAATTAAGCGCATCAGTTATTCTATATACCGGCAGTACCGTTACGTTGTCCGTTGCTATTTATACGGAGGTAATCAGGGCAAGCTACGGAACGGCGGCAGCGATATCCAGCATCCTTACAGTTACTACAATTATCTCATTATTGATTTTCTTTAAATTGACAGGGGACAAGACCGTCAACATGTAGCGCATTCCGGTAAAAATCCATTAAAAGGAGTCTGAGTGGTGATGGCAGAATCGCAACATAAGTATCATCAAATCGTTAACGAAGTTGAGAGAATGATAAAGAACCGAAGGTTAAAACCACATGACCCGGTTCCTTCCGAGGGAGAACTGGCAAAAATGTTCAATGTCAGCACAATGACCGCCAAGATGGCGCTTAAGCATCTGGCCATTCAGGGAGTCGTTTACCGTATGCCCCGAAGAGGCACGTTTCTTAGTGATCGTCCAAGCGAGATACAACGAAACGACATGAAAAGTAATAGCATTGGAATGATCATACCCGAGCTGGATTCTTATATGTCCCAAATGATATCCACGATTGAATCAGAGGCAAGAGCGCATCATTACAACCTTATGATCAGAATAAGCAGAGGAATTGAAGACGAAGATTCTTGTCTTCGGCAGCTTGTTGACGAACGAGTTGAAGGGATTATTTTGTTTCCGCGAGTCCGCGATGATTGCAGTCAACAAGTATTGCGTTTGAAGATGGAAGGATATCCGATCGTAATGATTGACCGATATTTCCCTGAGATTTCAATAGATTGCGTGTATCCTGATTATTTTGAAGGAACCTATCAAATGGTAGAACATCTGATTGCACAAGGACATCGAGAAATTGGCTTAGTGACCAAAGCGATTTCATCGATAAGCCGGAGTGAAGAACAGCATCGGGGATACTTTACAGCGTTGTTTGATCATGGAATCCCGGTAATAAGCAAAAACATTCATATTATTGAAAAAATAAAAGATCGGACAAATTATTCGGACAATGACCCGCTACTGGATCGATTTTTACAAGAAAATCCGGACCTAACCGCTATGATATGCGGTGACGATTACATCGCGGCCTCCGTTTTATCTTCAGCTTTAAGACACCATATTTTGGTTCCGAATCAACTTTCAATCGTTGGTTTTTCAGATATTCAATTGGCAGCGATGCTCCCAGTTGCTCTTACAACCGTAAGGCAACCGACAGAAGAACTAGGTAAAGAAGCAATTAAGCTTCTCATTAGGCGCATGAACCATTGTGATGAAAAGCAGAAAACAGTGAAATTAAAAACTCAACTTATTGAAAGGAATAGTGTTTCCGTGCGGGCTTGATATGAGCCTGAATGTTATCTTCAAATAACTTATTATTTAGGAGCTAATACGCATGCCATCCACAATTTTTCGACTCAGCCTTTATACCGTAACGGCAATTTGCTTTCTTTTTATCGGATTGATTTTATTGACAATCGATTTTTCCCAGCTATCCTTCAATACGACCGAACATCTTCAATCTTTCAAAACATTGTTCATAAGTATTTTGTTGGAAGCGATCCCGTTCATCTTGCTGGGCGTTTTGCTTTCCGCCCTGATTCAAAGCTTTGTCTCCGAGCAAATGATACGCCGCTGGACGCCATCCAATCCCGTACTTGGTATTTTATTCGCCTGCTTGCTCGGCATTGTGTTCCCAATGTGTGAATGCGGTATGATCCCTGTCGTTAGACGGTTGATTTCGAAGGGTATGCCCGTCTATATCGGAGTCGTTTTCATCCTTACGGGCCCCATCATTAACCCTATTGTATTCGCAGCAACATTCATGGCTTTTCGCAATCATCCGGCTATGGCTTATTCACGCATGGGACTGGCCTTTGTTGTCGCCGCAATCATCGGTGCATTGCTGTACCGGTTTGTCAAAGATAGTCCGCTGCGTAACAACCGCTCCCAATTATACGGCCATGATTCAGGGGAAGGTCATCAGCATGAGCATGAGCATCAGGGCAAATTGACGACATTTCTTGTTCATGCGTCGGATGAATTTTTTGAAATGGGCAAATATCTCGTCTTAGGTTCATTGCTAACGGCGCTTATTCAAACCTTTATCCAGAGAGAAACCTTGGTTGATCTCGGGCAAGGACCGCTAACCTCTCATTTGTTTATGATGGGCTTCGCTTATGTGTTGTCGATCTGCTCGACGTCTGACGCTTTTGTCGCATCGTCCTTTCAAGCGACGTTTACATCCAGTTCTTTGCTGACTTTCCTTGTATTTGGTCCAATGTTGGATTTCAAAAGCACCTTGATGCTGCTCTCCGTATTTAAAACGAAATTCGTAATTATCTTGTCTCTGCTCGTCGCCATAACCGTATTGGCAGGAGGACTGCTCTGGGGGGGCTTATTATGAATGAAAACCGCTTGTTCAGCATGCACTATATTCTTCGCGCTGTCATTTTACTAGGCTTCTCGAGCTACATCGTATATTTGGTAGAAACCGACTATCTACAGTATTATATCGCTCCGCGTATGATGATTTTCGTCAAAGGATCAGCAATCGCCCTTTATGCCGTCGCCTGTTTTCAAGGCTATTCCGCCTTTCGCGCTTATCGGGGCAAACGGATGGCCTGCGACTGCGAACAGCCGGCATCACGCTCTTCCTTTCGAAACATCGTGTCCTACGGCCTGCTTATACTTCCTTTGCTTGTAGGATTTCTTCTGCCGGATTCGCTGATGGGCAGCTCTATGGCTTCGGCGAAAGGAATGAATCTGTCCGCAGCGAAGATGACAGTTGCCAAGAAGAGTGCTGTTCCAGCTAATGAAACTGAAAGTTCCTCCACTGCGCAGGCATCATCGGGCAATGAAAATACCGATTCGGAGCTGGAGAAGATGTTCCACGATGAGTGGGAGCCTGACTTATCCAAGATCGGAATGTGGCTGTATAAAAAAGATTCCATTGACGTCAAAGAGCCGCTGTACAGGGAAATCCTATCGACAATCGACCTGTTTAAGAATCATTTTGTCGGCAGAAAAATTGAGATCAGCGGATTTGTATATCGTGAAACGAACATGAAAAGCAGCCAGTTTGTCGTCGGTCGGTTTGTTTTTAACTGTTGTTCTGCTGATGCCATGCCGTACGGGGTGATGATTGATTATCCTACCGCACAGAACTTTGCCAAAGATACGTGGGTAAAGGTCACAGGTACAACTCAAATTGGGAACTACGATGGCAATGAAATCATCACGATAAAAGCAAGTCAAATCGAGGAAATTGATGCCCCGGCTTCACCCTATATTTATCCTAATTACGATCCTCTCCAGGATTTAGATTGAAGCTATCATGAAAAGAGGTCCGGCTATGAAACTACGTGTATTCCTGTCCTTGTTCATAGTTACCTTACTATTTTTTGCGAGTGCTAGAATTTCATTTGCCCATACCCAAAGTATGGGTTACTCGGCGGTATACGTTAAAGGTAACGTGATTGATTATGAACTTTTTCTTGATCAAAGAGACATGCTGGTACATTTTGATGACAACAAGGATAATAATCTAGAGAACGAGGAACTGGCCTCGCAGAAAGAGAGCATTGAATCGTTTATACGGAAAGATCTTCGTATAGATGTGGATTCGAAGCCCTTAACGATGGAATTTCTTTCGATGAACGTGGCAAAAAAGGGTTCCATAAAAGGCGTCATGTTGCAACTCAAGTTAACCGCTGATGAAGCGATCGAACAATTTAATCTTCATTACAATCTAGTGTTTGAAGATGCGCCTATCCATACGAGCGTACTCTTGGTCCATTCAGGGGAATTCTTCCATCAGGATATTATTGATATTAATAAAAAAGATGTTCAGATCGCCATTGCCCAGCCTGGAATTGGATCCGTCCTGTGGAAATATTTTGTACTTGGAATCGAACACATTTTAATCGGCTATGATCATTTGCTTTTTCTATTAGCCTTAGTATTAATCGCATCTCGCTTCAAGGATGCACTCAAGATTGTTACCGCATTTACGATCGCCCACAGCATTACCCTTTTCTTGGTGGCGTCGGGCCGCATTCAGGTCATCCCGTCTTGGGTTGAAGCCTTGATTGCTCTGTCGATCTGTTATGTGGCAGTGGAAAATATATTTGTTCAAAAGGCGAAATGGCGGTGGCTATTGACGGCCTTATTTGGCCTAATTCACGGCATGGGCTTCGCCGGGGCTTTGGCCGAAACGGGACTTCCAAAGGACAATCTGATTGGCACGCTCCTGATGTTCAATTTAGGTGTGGAAACGGGCCAGCTCATGGTCCTATGCCTATTACTTCCCCTCTTGCTATGGCTGCGAAGGTTCCCATGGTATCGTAAAATGATGATTTCAACGTCTTGCCTTATTTTTGTGCTGGCATTTTATTGGCTGCTTCAAAGATTGCAATGAGAACACTTCGTATTTTCTCCAGCTGCTTGGTATGAGCCTGAATATTATCTTCATATAACTTTAAAAGTAGAGTCATTGAATGTATCAGTGAACGTAGGTACGATGTCATTGGGGTGATACTCCTTGTAGTAAAGAAGGAGGGAGAATAAGATTTGACATTTACCGGCTAAGCAAGGCGACCACTTTTAACTTCCAAGATTCGACGTTAAAGGGCTAAGCAAGACGACAAAGGCCCATTCTTAACTATTAGTATTTGTACTAAAAAAATCTAGGAGAGTGGTAACTTGTTTAAGATGTCTATTTTTAAAAAATCAATTTTTGTCGGCGCCATATTGTCCTTGTTGGCGGTCCCGTTCTCGGTGGGGACATCCGTAAAGGCGGCGGAATCTTCTGATCTGGAGAAGGTTCAAATCAGAGTGATGTCCTACAACATTCATCACGCTGAAGGATCGGATGGGAAATTGGCCCTGAAACGGATCGGTGACATTATCAAAGACTCGCAGGCCGATGTCATCGGCTTGCAAGAAGTAGATAATAACTTCGGTCCTCGGAGCAATTTCGAAGATCAGGCCAAACTGCTGTCTGAGTATCTGGGCATGGAATACGCCTATGGGGCTAATCTGGATAATGGGGGCCATCAATACGGAACGGCCGTTTTAAGCAAATATCCGATTGTTTCTTCCCAGAATCATCTCCTTTTCAGCACGAGCGAACAACGGGGATTGTTGGAAACTGTAGTCGATGTTAAAGGAACCCAGTTTCGTTTCTTCAACACCCATCTTGATCACCTAAAAGCGGAAGAACGGACACGGCAGATCAAGGAAGTGCTGGAGTGGGGCGGGAAAAACGAAGGACCAGCAATCTTCGTCGGCGATTTCAATGCGATTCCGGACAGCGCCGAAATGCAACCGATGATGCAAGCCTATAACGATGTGTTCGGCTCATTGGGTCAGAACGAGGATTACACCGATCCATTGCCGAAGCCGGTAAAACGAATCGATTACATCTTTGCCTCCGAGAATATAGGGATGAAGAATGCGGATGTCCTGCTAACGGAAACGACCCGCGTAGCTTCCGACCATCTGCCGATTATCGCGGATTTGATGTTTGGATTGACAGAGATTAAATTGAACAGCATCACAGCACCTGCACCGGTAACAGCGGCCATCGGAACGGCTAAGACAGCGGCAGCTCTTGGATTGCCAGCCAAAGTAACGCTTGTAACCGATGTGGGATCCTTGGCTGCCAGTGTGAATTGGGATGTAAATCGTGCAAACTATGATCCAACTTTAACTACGGAGCAGACCTTCACGGTAACAGGAACCGTAACGCTGCCCGCTGGAGTCATAAACCCGAACAACGTACCGTTGACGACAAGCATTAGCGTATCTACAAAGCCTGTCGACCTAGTAGTAGCCCACTGGAAGTTCGATGAAGGCTCCGGTACAACCGTCGGCGATTCTTCAGGCAAAGGCAACATCGGAACGCTGGTTAACAACCCGACTTGGACCGATTCGGGCAAGATCGGCGGAGCGCTTGCTTTCAGCGGCGGCTCAAGGGTCGTATTCAACGCTCCGACAACTTTGAATCAAACGGGTGACGAGTCCGTGTCGTTGTGGTTCAAGACTTCTCAGCCTGCAACGGGCAATGCGAACCTTTTCCGTCACGATCAGCGTTTCACGGCCCTTCAAGTGACAGGCGGGGGTCAGGCTCGCGCGGCGTACTGGACCAAAGGTTCATCGGGTTATAAAGCGCTGTCGTTCCCATGGACTTACAACGATAACAACTGGCATCATTATGTAGCTTCTTATAATCAAGCAACAGGGCTCACGATTTATGTCGATGGTAACGTCGTGGCAAGCACCGGGGCGAATCTCGGACCGCTTTCGGCTGTAACGAATAAAATTGTGCTCGGAGCCAATGAAACTGGCGGAGAAGCTTACAAAGGAATGTTGGACGACGTTCGCGTCTTTAACGGTGCGTTGACGCAGGCCGAGGTAACGCAATTGATGAATGCGGGGATGCCTCAATCCACATTGACAGGTGCACATCAAGCAGCTCCTGGCCAAACATTCGATCTGACGATGGGACTAAGCGGCGTGACAGAAAGCGTATATCAGCAAATCTATGCACAAGATTTGACGCTACATTATGATCCGGCGAAGTTGCAATTCGATTCGGTCACATCCCTGAGAGATGAATTTGAGGTCATCGATCACAGGGAAATCGTGCCTGGACAGATCCGAATTGTAGCAGCTAGCGTAGGCGGAAAACAAGGTGTGTCAGCCCAAGGGGATCTATTGAAATTCAAATTTACGGTGAAGTCTGAGGTCCAAGAAACCGATACGGCCGTTTCTGTAGGCGATGTGGCCATTGCGAACGGAGAGGGAAATGAACTGCCGTTGAATGGAGCCTCTCACGCGCTGCAAATCAGAATCCCGGTTGATAAATCAGGTCTGAATGCTGCGATCACTAGCGCTCAGACGAAGCACGATGCAGCCGTGGAAGGCAACGAGAACGGTCTGTATGCGAAGGGATCCAAGGCGCAATTGCAGTCGGCGATCGATGCGGCGAAAGCGACAGCGAACGATTCGAATGTTACGCAGCAGCAGGTGGATACCGCGAAATCCCTACTAGAAGCGGCTATTCAAGTGTTCGAAAGCAAGAAAATCTCCGCGGATGTCAATGGAAAAGATGGTATCACAGTTGGAGACTTGGCGATCGTTGCAGCAGCTTACGGTAAGCAAGAAGGTCAGCCAGGCTGGAATGCGAAAGCTGATGTCAATCACGACGGTAAGGTAGATATTGAAGACCTGGCGATCGTGGCCAAGGCGATTTTGCAATAATCAGTTTAAAGAAGCCATTGATTCCAATTGAAATGGGATCAATGGCTTTATGGCATATAAGGTTCATTTTTACGGATAGTTCTATTTATTTCTCGGATTGTTCTCCATATTTCAATTCGTTAACATGGATATGAAACATGATTTTTAGTACGAGGAGGAGCAAAAATGAAGAGGTCAGTCAAACGGCACAAAAAGGGGTTGAGTGAAGCATGAGATATAGTTATCATATGCATTCCTGTTATTCTGACGGTACAGACACCCCGGAACAATTAATCAACCTTGCTAAAATATATGGAATAGATGCAGTAGCATTAACTGACCACGATACTGTTGATGGAGTAGAAGCCTTCATGACGGCTGCTGTAGGAACGAACATTGAAACAATACCCGGAGTAGAGATTTCATCGCGCATCGGTCAAAAGCACGTACATATTCTCGGTTATGGCATTGACATAAAAAACATAGCGCTACTAGAATTGTTGGATGCTTTAACTGCTGAAGCTACAGAGTACACTAAGTATACTTTTGAGAAATATATAGCTCGTAAGTACGGCTATTCTTGGGAACAAGTATTGAATCATAATCAAAAAAGAAAAGGGTTTTACCTCTCAGATGTGTTCTCTGCAATGTTGAAGGATGGATTGTTTAACGGCTGGGAGCAATACGCGGGCTTTGTTGATTATTGTTTCAAATTCGTAAAGCAGGAATATTCTGCTCCGGTTGAAAAGAGCTTCGACGTTATTAAAAAAAGCGGAGGAAAAGTATTTCTGGCGCATCCTAAACTGATGAAACTGAGCTTGGATGAAGAGTTAAACATTTTTAAGCAGATGAAAGATCTGGGGTTAGACGGCATCGAAGCATATTATCCTGAACATTCTCCCAAAGAATGCAATTGGTATGAACTTTGTTGTGAGAAACTAGATTTGAAAGTATCAGGTGGAACGGACTGGCATGGAAGAGCGCGCCTGAAATCACCTTTATATTTTGTTGGAAATGTTCATATCGTTTGATTTGAAGGTATAGACAACATACGCTGTTTCAGAGTGTCGAGAAAGTCTAAAGGACTTTTCGGCACTTTTATTTTATTTGGTGGTCACTGATATGAGCCTGAATGTTATCTTCATATAACCTTAAAAGTAGAGTTATTGAATGTATCAGTGATCGTAGGTAGGATGAAATCGGGGTGATAATCTTGCAGTAAAACATCAATTTTATAGGAGGTTCAATTCATGTTGGTTCTTAACAAGGTTAAAAAGTCATTTCTAGCAATAACGATGACGGCTATAGTCCTAGCAGGCAGTGCTGGCCTTAGTGCTGCGCTTTTTCAGGCAGAAGGCTCTGCAGCAGGGGCAGAAAAAACCGCGGAAGGTCCTATATTCAGCTTTATGTCGATATCTGACATACATGACAATACGACGAATCTTTCCAAGGCGTTGGATGACTCTGTTGCTAACAATGTCAGTGCAATAGCTGTGGTCGGAGACATCACCAATTTTGAAAGAGACGATGAATATGACGCTGTCATGAATATGATGAACTCAAAACCTCATGCTCCTGTATATTATACAATGGGAAATCACGAGTATGACTATGAAAATGATTTCAACATATCCAAGAACAGATTTTTAACGAAGACAGGAGCGCCGAGTTTAAACTACGATAAGTGGATCAATGGTTATCATTTCATTTTTTTAAGTCCTGAGTTAAAACCGGCAGGTTTTACTGACGAGACGATCAGTTGGTTGGATAACACGCTGGCTGAAGATGCCGACCCAAGCAAGCCGATTTTTCTGTTCTTGCATCAGCCATTAGACGCAACTGTATCTAAATCATATCCATCTGATAATTATTGGGGACTTAATTCACAGCAACAGTATAAAATAAAGGACATTTTGGCGAATTATCCGCAAAGTGTTTTTATAACAGGGCATCTCCATGATGATATTAAATTGGAAGGTAATTTATATAGTGATAAATTCTCAGCAGTAAGAGATGGAGCTGTTGTGAACAATCAGGGTTTAATATTTGATGTGTATAAAGACAAGGTGCAAATGAGGGGCAAAGATCTCAATTCTAAAACAACGATTTGGAATGGAACGATACAACTGAGACCGAATACAACCGGCGTATACGAAGCTGAAGAGGGTTCATTCTCTTACGCAACCCATGCCAATGATGTAAATGCGTCTGGCGGCAAGGTTGTCAATATGAAGGATGGAAGAGCCTATCTTGAGATGCTCAGGGTTGACGGAGGCGTATCAGGCGGCCAAAAAATATTGAAAATAAGTTATGCTGCCACTGCTGCCAATGCTTCGATGGGGGTATATGTAAATGGAACCAAGGTACAGACGCTTAGCGTTCCGACTACCGGAGGAACGGGTTCATATAGCGATTTGGATGTTGCTATTGAACTGAAGCCGGGTCCGTATAACAAGATAGCCGTAAAAAGAGACAACAACGCAACAGAAGTGAACCTGGATAAATTACAAATTATCGAACCCGTCAATTACAGCACGATGTGGGGATTCAACAGCAATGGCAACGACAGTATCCCTAATGGGTTCAATGCAACCCTGCATGGGAGTGCTGCCTTTGATACGACAAATAAAATGGAAGGTTCAGCTTCACTCAGCCTCGACGGTGCTGACGGTAATTATGCAAGTGCTGACCTTGTATCGACAAAAACTGACGATCTAACGCTAACAGCATGGGTGAAGTGGAATGGTGCAACTTCGGGATCGCAGACGATCTTATCCAATGGCGATGGCCTTACCAATGGTTATTCCATCGTACTGGATCATAATCAGGGCGATAAGGTGTCCATCGCGATCAACGGTCAGACGATCCTGGAATCGCAGACTGCTTTGACTGCGGGACAATGGACAAATGTCACTGCGACAAGTAGAAACGGCACCTGGGAGCTATATGTAAATGGCAACAGCGTACCCGTAACTAATAATGCAACAACTCCTGCTGCACCAACAACAGGGACATATATCGGTGCAGACAGCAGCGGCAAACATGGCTTCAATGGACGTATTGATGCTGTTAGGATCTATAATCAAGCTTTGTCTACCGATCAGATAAAAGCGATTGCCAATGAGACCTCTGACGCTAAGTTGGAAAGCATCGCAATTACAAATCTGCCAACAAAGCGGAGTTATGCGATAGATGAAAAATTTGATGTCAGCGGCATGACCGTTGTTGGCACCTACAGCGATGGTTCTACACGGAATGAGACCATAAATGGAAACAACATCACCGGCTTTAATCCCAGTGCTGTGGAAAAGGGTCAGACGTTAACGGTTACTGTGGGTGGGAAGACTGCTACTTTTACTGTAGATATATATACCTTAAAGGTAGGAACAGTATCCGTGCCTGGCGTGATAAATGCTGTAAACTATATAGCAAAGCATGACTTTATATACATGGGAGCACTAGAAACAGGCATTCTACCGAAAGACACATGGCTGGACTACTCAGTGAATGTAAAGAGTACAGGAAATTACCGTGCAAATTACTTGACAGGTAGATATGACGGTGGTGCTATTGGAGTTGATTTTATTGTTGATGGTGTTTTGCAGAACACAACATTATTGCCGAGTACCGGTGGTTGGGGGAATTTTAGGACAACTTCAACTACCGTAGCTTTAACTGAAGGTCCCCATACGATAAGGTTGAAAGTTGCGGAAAGAGTCGTCATTCGATCGCTTGAGTTGATAGAGCAGCCTGACCAAAAATTGAACAGCATCACAGCACCTGCATCAGTAACAGCGGCCATCGGAACGGCAAAAACAGCGGAAGCTCTTGGATTGCCTACCAAAGTAAAGCTTGTAACCGATGCGGGAACTGTGGATACCAGTGTGACTTGGGATTTAAATAATGCAAACTACGATCCAACTGTCACGACGGCGCAGACCTTCACGGTATCAGGAGATGTAACGCTTCCTATTGGCGTCATAAACCCGAATAATGTTCCTTTGACCACGAGCATTAGCGTAACTGTAAAGGCAGCCGAACTCGTAGCCCACTGGAAGTTCGATGAAGGCTCAGGTACAACCGTCGGCGATTCTTCAGGCAACGGCAATGCCGGAACTTTGGTTAACAATCCGACATGGAACGATTCGGGCAAGATCGGCGGAGCGCTTGCTTTCAGCGGCGGTTCAAGGGCCACGATCAACGCTTCGGCAACTTTGAATCAAACGGGCAACGAGAGCGTGTCGTTGTGGTTCAAGACTTCTCAGCCAAAGACCCTCACGAGCATTTTCCGTCACAGTAATCGTTTCACAGCCCTTCAGGTGGCAGGGGATCAGGCTCGCGTGGCCTATTGGCCCAATGGTTCATCCAGTTATAAAGCGTTGTATTTTCCATGGACCTACAACGATAACAATTGGCATCATTATGTGGCTGCCTACGATCGTGCACACGGGCTGAAGATTTATGTCGACGGTAACGTAGTAGCAAGCGACACAACGAATCTCGGACCGCTTCCGAATGTAACGAATGAAATCGTGCTGGGAGCCACTGAATCCGGCGGAGAAGCTTACGATGGACTGCTGGACGACGTTCGCGTATTTAACGGTGCGTTGACTCAGGCTGAGGTAACTCAATTGATGAATGCTGGGCAAGAACAGATGCTTAAGAGCATCACGGCGCCTGCAGCAATCACAGGGGTGGCGAACGGAATGGCCAAGACGGTTGAAGCTCTCGGCTTACCTGCTGAAGTAGAGTTGGTTACGGATAAAGGAAGCATGAATGCCAATGTGGCATGGAATGTCGAAGCAGCAAGTTATGATCCAACTGTAAAGACGGCACAGACCTTCACTGTAAATGGAGCAGTAACTTTACCTGCAGGTGTGGACAATCCGAACAATGTAGCCTTGACAACAAGCATCCAAGTGACGGTGCTTCAAGCGTCATCGCAGCCGCATTCCACATTGACAGGTTTAGATCAAGTAGCTCCTGGTCAAACATTTGATCTGACGATGGGACTAAGCGGCGTGACAGAAAGCGTTTATCAGCAAATCTACGCACAAGATTTGACGCTGCAGTATGATCCGGCGAAGTTGCAATTCGATTCGGCAACATCCTTGAGAGATGAATTTGAGGTCATCGATCACAAGGAGATCGTGCCTGGGAAGATCCGAATTGTTGCCGCTAGCGTAGGCGGAAAACAAGGTGTGTCAGCCGAAGGGGATCTATTGAAATTCAAATTTACGGTGAAATCTGGTCCGGCTGACAATACGACCGTTTCTGTAGACGATGTTGCCATTGCGAATGGAGAGGGAAATGAACTGCTGATGAATGGATCCTCTCACGCGCTGCAAATCAGTATCCCAGTCGATAAGTCCGGCTTGAATGCTGCAATTGCTAGCGCGCAGGCGAAGTACGATGCAGCTGTGGAAGGAAATGAGCACGGAATGTATGCGAAAGGTTCCAAGGCGCAATTGCAGTTGGCGATCGATGCAGCGAAAGCAACAGCGAACGATCCGAATGCGACGCAGCAGCAAGTAGATAGCGCGAAATCAGCGTTGGAAACAGCCGTTCAAGTGTTTGAAAGCAAGAAAATCTCCGCCGATGTCAATGGCAAAGACGGCATCACGGTTGGTGACTTGGCGATCGTTGCAGCAGCATACGGTAAGCAAGAAGGTCAGCCAGGCTGGAATGCGAAAGCCGATGTCAACCATGATGGAAAAGTAGATATTGAAGACCTTGCGATCGTAGCGAAGGCAATTTTGCAATAATCCGTTTAAGGAAGCCATGGATTGACCTCGCGGCGATTGCCAAGAAAATTATTGGATCCTAGCTGCATATGAAAGAACCGTCTGGACTATCATTTGGTCCGGGCGGTATTCTCATGAATAACTAACTCTTCCCCAATAGGGCTGCAAGTTACAAACAGCTCATGGCGGTGCCGACACCCTCATGAGCTGTTTGTTTCGTTAAGGAATACTCCTGGAATGTGTTCATTTTTTCGTATAGTTGTACCTTTTTTTCGGATTGTTCACCTTATTGTTTTCTCTTTAAAATGGAAACGTAGACAGCAATAACAGGGTAAGGGAAAATCGCATTCCCTGATTCATGTTGCAGGCTTCTATTGCGAGGGAGGAAGCGCCTGATCTACCCTATGATTTCCCTCTTTGCGAGCGGATTTGTTAGTTCTGACCAGTCGTCTTCCAGGATGGGAAATCGGATCGTTGTATCGGAAATAAATCAACAATGGAGTGGAAGTGGTGCTAACGGGTATGAACCTATGTATCTTCATATCACATATGAAGTTGAGAGAATCATAAAGCACCGAAAGCCTCGGTACTCTATTCCGCATTAAGACAAAAGATCCTTTCGACCGTGGGCTTTACGGATACGCTACTAGCGCAGTAAAGAATACGTGAGAACAAGATTTGACGTTAACCGGCTAAGCAAGGCGACCACTATTATATCATTTGATATCATCCTTCTTCCTAACAATTGAAGCTGCCGAATGAGAGATGTATCGATCTAAGAAAGAGGAAGGTGTCAAATCGTAATGGCATTTATACGGAAAATGATAGTTTTACTATCGATCGTGGTAGGTTGGTGCTTAGGTTCGCTGCCGGCCGAAGCGCATCAGTCCAATAAAGGCTTCTCGCAAATTACGATTGAAGGCCGTCACGCAGTCTATGAGCTGTTTCTTCATGAAGGGGAATTGCCGTTTATTGATGCCGATGAAAATAAGCAGGTGACTGCGGAAGAGCTCGCCAGCGGCCAGGACCGACTTGCTGATTACGTACGGCAGCATGTAGAGCTGAAGCGGGGCGATGAAACGTTGGCATATCGCTTCGTCTCGGCGGAGCTGTCCGGCCAGGGACAAAACCACGGTGTTCAGATGCTGTTGGAGTATACTTCGAGGTTTGCGATAGACAATCTTACTGTTCATTATACGTTGCTGTTTGACGATATCGACCCACAACACGTAAATTTTATAACAATTGTTAACGGTGACGATGTGGTTGATACTTTTTTTGAAACAGGAACCCGCGTGCATCAATACGAGAGCTCTGGCGACCACGATACGAACAGGACGCTCCTTCAATACCTCTGGCTTGGAATAAAGCACATTTGGACGGGCTATGATCATCTATTGTTCCTGCTCTGCCTGCTCATTGTCGCCACCGGGTGGCGGGACGCACTGCGCATTGTAACGGCGTTCACCGCAGCACACAGCGTGACGCTGCTGCTGACGGCAACGGAATTGATTCGAGTCAACTCGCGCCTGATCGAGATCGTCATCGCTCTTTCCATAGCTTATGTTGCAGCGGAAAATTGGTTTATACGCCGGAGAGCAAAAGTCCCCCGTTACCGGTGGCTGCTCACATTCGCTTTCGGTCTCGTGCATGGGATGGGGTTCGCCGGTGCATTGCAGGAGACGGGGCTTCCGAGCCGTAATTTTATCAGCTCGCTGCTCAGCTTCAATGCAGGAATTGAAATTGGGCAATTGGCAATCGTCGCAGCAATACTGCCTTTACTCCTGCAAATTCGCTCGCGGAAATGGTATTCGCCGTTTGTGATCGGCTTGTCGGCCGTTATATTCGCGCTCGGCGTGGTATGGGCGGTCCAGCGTGGATTACAGCCATAAAGCGCGATGTACTGCCCTTGCGCTGTGGCACAATCTCTTGTTCAACAATAGAGCACCCCCGCCGATGGTCCGAGAACGGTAGCAGTATTACTTATAACCAAGATTGAAGATAAGAGGAGATGTATAGATGGATACTTTAGCGAAGTTCAAAAAGTCATCACTTTCGTTCATCCTGATGTTTGCACTCATATTCAGTAACTTTGCTGGCTATACGCCAGTGCATGCAGCAAGCGACGCGGTAAGCGACGCAGCAAGCGCCCCCGCAAGCGACGCGTATAGTCTGATGGAAGCAGAGAACTTTAGTGCCAAGTCGGGTACCTCCCTTAAAATCGAAGACTCCCCAGATGGCGGAAAAAGTATAGGAGGTACGAACGACGGCCAGTATTTAGTGTATAACAACATTGACTTCGGAAGCGGTGCTAACGGCGCTACGAAATTTAGTTCAAGAATCGCAGTAAAGGGATCGAATGGAGGCGGTAATATTGAAGTCAGGCTTGATAGTCCGACAGGCACTTTAGCGGGAACGCTTACTGTCGCAGCTACAGCACCAGATAACTGGAATGTCTACCAGACTCAATCTACCGATATTACCAATGTTACCGGAGTTCATGATATTTATCTTGTATTAAAGGTTGCGACGGGGAAATTGTACGTAGCCAACATAAACTGGTTTCAGTTTTCAAAAACGCTTAACAGTATTGCCATGACAACACCGCCAACAAAGACAGTATATCGTCTCGGTGAGAGCCTTGATCTCACAGGAATAGTTGTCACCGGCACTTACATTGATGGTTCCACAAGGGTGGAGGAAGTCAGAGCTTCTGATGTAAGTGGCTTTAGCAGTTCAACTGCAGTGGCTAGCCAGACACTGACAGTCACAGTACGCGGTAAGACAGCAACTTTTAAAGTAGGGATAATGTCGAAGGCGCTAACAAGCATCGCAACCCCTGCAGCGATTACTGGAGTAATAAATGGAACAGCGCCTTCACCTGCAGCTCTTGGATTGCCTGGCACAGTAGTTATGATGACTGATGGCGGTAATGCGAATACATTTGTAAACTGGGACGTTGCTGCCTCAGGTTATGATACAACTGTAAAAACCGAGCAACGTTTTACGGTACCAGGTACGGTAGTTCTGCCGTCGGATATTGCAAATTCGAATAATGTCCCATTGTCGACTAGCATCAGTGTAACCGTTCTAGCTGCAACAGATCCGAGTAAGGATACCAGCTATAAATTCAGTTATATGGTCTTTTCTGATACTCACGCAGTTAAACAAGGCGATAGACAAAATATTGCACTTGACAATGCTATGCAGGACGCTGTGCGAAATAATGCGGGATCCGTTAGCGTTGTTGGAGATATTACCGATTACGGCACAGATGCGCAATACGATGTCGTCATGAACACGATGAATAAGTATCCCGATGTGGAGCCCAATTTTGCATATGGGAACCACGAGGTAAGATGGGTTGGCGGAATCGAAGTAGCGAAAAGCAGATTTCTGAACAAAACAAAAATGCCGGACATTTATTTTGATAAGTGGATAAACGGATACCACTTCATCTATCTGGGATCGGAGGCTGATGATAAGGACGGCGCTTATATTTCGGATACCCAGTTGGAATGGTTAAAGGCTAAGTTGGCGGAGGGTGCTAGTAAAGATAAACCGATATTCTTATTTCTCCACCAGCCATTAGAAGATACTGTGTCCCAGTCGCATGCGTATTCTTCGCCATTCCCCTATAATAGCGACGAGGCTCAGGATCAAAAGGTTAAGGACATTGTGGGACAATATCCTCAAAGCGTTTTAATAACAGGACATTTGCATGATGATATGAGAATTCCGGGCAACTTGTATAACGAACAATACTTTACAATGATTAGAGATGGATCTATTGTGGATGGCGCACAAGCTTTGATTTTTGATATTTATGCCGACAAGGTGGTCATCAATGGAAGGGACGTCAACACAAGAAGTACGATTGCTTCCTGGACCATCACAAATTATACAACGGATGCTCTTTCCGCAGATACTCAGGCACCTACCACGCCTTCCAATGTCACAGCGAAAGTTCTAACAGATACGATGATCACTTTGTCATGGGATAAGGCTGCTGATAATTTCAATGGAAATGTAGGTGTTATTGGCTACGATGTTTATAATGGCTCTACCTTGATTGGATCGACAACAGGAAGTACGAGCTATAAAGTGACAGGGCTAACCGCGAATACGGCCTATCAATTTACGGTAAAAGCCAGGGATGCAGCAGGAAATGTTTCAAATGAAAGCAGCCCGTACAAAGTTACTACTTTAGACTACGATCCTGCTGCGATTAATGTTGTTTTGAACAAGCCGGCTACAGCCAACGGGAATGTGACGGGATTCGATCCGTCCAAAGCTGTAGACGGATCGTCTACAAGTGGCAGCAAGTGGTCGTCCACGACGACCGGAGATAAATGGCTGAAGGTCGATCTTGGACAAAATTATAGTATTGCTAGATGGGTAGTGATGCATGCGGGAGAAAGCGGAGAGACTATATCGCTGAATACAAAAAATTACTCGATTCAGGGAAGTATCGATGGAACGGATTGGGATGACCTTGATTCCGTAGAAGCTAACGTTTCCAACAGCACGGACAGGTATATACCGATATCGACCGTAAGGTATGTTCGCCTCTATATTACAAGTGGGCAAAACGCTATTGAAAATGGAGATTCAAATGTTTATGAACTTGAAGTGTATGGGGGGATACCTCGTACTAACGAAGTACCGGTGCCACCTGTATCGATTCCAGTTACGCAATCGATGGTCAATGCTTCTACGAATATATGGCCTGGCACAGGGACAACGCAGCAGAACGGCTGGTTTGCGTTCGATGACGATTTAAACACATCGCCCGATACGACGTCGGCTTCAGGCTGGGTGCTTGTAGACTTTGGCGCAAACAACAAGCAAGTGATCGACACCATCAAGTTTTATCCTAGAAAAGGTAATATAAGCCGGATGGCCGGAGGGATATTCCAAGGCTCTAACGATGGAACGAACTTCGTCAATCTGTATACAGTAGGCAGCCTCGGCGGAGGTTATAAATGGTATAAGGCGGCGGTAACCGACAAGACACCTTTCCGTTATTTCCGCTATTACTCGCCTGGCGGATTTGCTAACGTTGCAGAAATCCAACTCTTTAAGCAGTCTCCTGTGTCTCCTAAGTCTACATTGACAGGTGCAGATCAAGCAGCTCCTGGCCAAACATTCGATCTGACGATGGGACTAAGCGGCGTGACAGAAAGCGTATATCAGCAATTGTATGGGCAAGATTTGACGCTTCACTATGATCCGATGAGTTTGCAGTTCAATTCGGTTACATCATTAAAAGAAGGATTTAAAGTCATCGATCAAAAGGAAAAGGTGCCTGGACAAGTCCGGATTGTGGCTGCTAGCGTTGGCGAGAACGTGTATGCTCAAGGCGATCTGCTCACATTCAACTTTACGGCCAAGTCTGCTGCCCAAGCAACCGACACGACCGTTTCTGTAAGCAATGTTATCATTGCGAGCGGTGAGGGTAACGAGTTACAGGTAGGGGAAGTCTCCCACAAGCTGCAAATCAGTATACCTGTAGATAAGTCGCTCTTGAATGCTGCGATCGCTAGCGCTCAGACGAAGTACGATGCAGCCGTAGAAGGAAACGGGCACGGTCTGTATGTGGTTGGATCCAAGGCGCAATTGCAGTCGGCGATCGATGCGGCCAAAGCGACAGCTAACGATCCGAATGCTACACAGCAGCAGGTGGATAGCGCGAAATCCGCATTGGAAGCAGCCATTCAAGTGTTTGAAAGTAAGAAAATCTCCGCCGATGTCAATGGAAAAGACGGTATCACGGTTGGAGACTTGGCGATCGTTGCGGCAGCTTACGGTAAGCAAGAAGGTCAACCAGGCTGGAATGCGAAAGCGGATGTCAATCATGATGGAAAAGTAGATATTGAAGACCTTGCGATTGTAGCCAAGGCAATTCTGCAATAATCAGTTTGAAGAAGCCATTGATTCCAATTTAAATGGGATCAATGGCTTTTTTCATACAGCGAATCAGAAGTTATTTATGGAACGATTTGACTGCACATGATAGAATACACTTGGAAATGATAGTAATTGAATGATGGGTCATGCGAATAGACAAAAGGGGTAAAGCGCTATCATGAAGAAATTTTTCAGATCAGGTAAATATTTCGTAAGGATTTATTTATGGACGGTTTTAGCTCTCTTAAGTATTTTGATTTTCTTTTCTACGATTATTTACTTAGGCGTTGAGAATTCTGTGGTCCGAAATAACTATGATCTAAACAAGCAGATCTTATCCCAGGTTGCTTATAATGTAGATAACTTCGACCAGACGGTGAAGAATTTAGCTAACTCGATCTATTTGAGCAGTGATACGAAGGCTATTCTGGATATGGATCATATTAACGACAATTATCGCGAGGCAAGTGCTGCGCTGGAAAACTTAAGAACGACCTATATGAGCAATAACGCATTCATTCATTCCATCGTCATCTATAATGGCAAATCGAAGGTCTATGTGTCGACACACAAGGGGATATCCAGCATCGATCCCGGACTTGAGACGATGATGCGTTCTAACCAAGTCGTACCTGTACTTAAGCCGATCTATAGAGAAGTGGAGAGCCTGTATCCGATTGCATCCAAGCCAACGGATGGTGTGTTCACCTATGCGATGTATGATTGGCTGAGCGAGGAGAATAAGCCGGATGACAGCATTTATGTGAATATTAAAGCGGACTGGATGCTGGAGAATATCAATCGAATCAACACCTCGAATCCGAAATCTAAGAGCAATATTTATCTATTGAACGGTAATGGCGTAAATATCGGCAATCCAAATCATGATCAGGAGACGAAAGCATCCCTAGAGTCGCTTTACAGCCATTTCATTAAGAACGCCATTACAGATACGGGGGTCTCTTTCGATTCCTTCACCACGGATTTTAAAGGGGAAAAAAGCTATGTGTCTTACATCCACTTGAATCGGGTCGATTGGGTACTGGTGAAGGTCCAGCCTTATCAAGAAGTATTCCAAAATGTAGACCATATCAAATTCATTATTCTGCTGATTACATTGCTATTCATTGTTCTTGCGTTAATTGCTTCCTTCGCGATCTCTAGGAACATCTATATACCAATCGGAAGACTCGTAAAACAGATTAATATCATGGATCGGGATGAAAGTGATGACAAGCCAATTGAAGATGAAATTAGTGTCTTAAATCAAATGTATAATAAATACTATGAATATCGAGAGTTATATTATCAAGAAACCCGCTCGAAAGACCGGCTGCTTAACAATTATTATCTGACCAATCTTCTTGTTGATAGTCATGCGATGACGAAGGATGATATTGCTAGTGCGATCGAAAGCAACACCGCATTGTTCGAATCCGGCGGAAAGCTAGTCGTATGTGTGATTCGTATCGATCAATACAATCATTTTCTTCTGAAGAGCAATCGAGATCAAGAACTCTTCCGGTTTGCGATCGCCAATATTATGCACGATACGGTGAAGGCTAAATTTTATAATGAAACGGTAGATATGAAGAAAGACCAGATTGTACTGATCGTGAATACAGGACAAGCCCAACATGACGAGGTTATTCCTACGCTGGCGGGCTGTATTGCGGAAGCCCAGAACATGATCATGAATTATTTCAAGATGACTGTATCCGTGTCCATTGGCGAAATGGCCGAATCTGCTATTGCACTGGAAGGCAGCTATCGTATAGCGTTATATCATGCGAACTACCGGCTCCTATTCGGAAGAAATTCCATCATTACAGGGGATTCCGTGACAGCTAATAACGAAAATCAACAAGTGTACTATGCTCAGCAGTGGAATAAAAAACTGGTTGATGCGATGAAGTCGGGGAATATCCAAAATGCCGAAAAGGTCATTGTCAGCATCCTTGATGAGATTAAAGAGCAGAATTTCAACAATATGACGTTATCGGTTATGCAAGTAACGACTTTTATATTGAATACGCTCAATGAAATGAACAAATCCAAGCTTCAACCTCAACATATCGATTACAATGTGTATCATTTCAAGATGATGGAATTCGAAACGATGGAAGAGATTTTGGACGAGCTGATGCAGCTGATTTCCCTTGGCGTAGGGAATGCCAAGCAATCCAATACAGAGAAGCATGCCCTTATTATTGAGACTGCTAAAGGGATCGTCGAGGAAAGTTATTCGGATCCAGGCCTAAGCTTGCAGCTTGTCGCAGAACAACTGAAAATGTCCTCTACCCATCTGGGCAAAATTTTCAAAGAAAATATGACGATTTCGCTGTCGGAGTATATTAATGGCGTCCGATTGGAAAAGGCAAGAGAGATGCTGGAGAATTCAAACCTTCCGATCGTGCAGATCATCGAGAAGATTGGCATGGAAAATGAAAGCTATTTCTACAAGCTATTCAAGAAAAAGTATGGCGTAACGCCGAAAGAACATGTGCTGAAACAAACGATAACTAAATCGTAAATGTACACCGCCGCTCAGATCCCTTTGGGAGTGAGCGGCGTTTTTTTGTTTTTTCATGAAGTACAGTAAAAATCAAATTTTACAGGGTTACATTGCTGGATTAATTAAATACGACAGTGTTCTTGGATCGCAATTCACTCTATGATTCGAACTAGCAATAGAAATAACGAACAACAAGAAGTGAATTGGCATTGCGAAGTTCTAGCTTCATCAAAACCTTCATGAGGAAGAGGGCCCAAGCTTTGATCCGAAAGGGGTAATGACCCGGGAGGAAAATGGTCAGCATGTCGATGAAAGCGTACGAATTGATGAGCGGTCAATCGCTTGGCACCTATACGGCCCCCTGGATATACAGATATGAATAAGGTATTGCCATTGACGGTGAACTTGGTGAGCGCGGTGGCTGAGTTACAGCTCATCAAAGGACGCTCACAAGACAAGTTCGTCCCGAAGGGAATATCATCAAGTGCTGAAAGCGACGCAGGTGATCTTCAATTTGATTACTTAAACCGTTAATGTAAGCGCTTAATTGATAAGTGGTTGATTAGATCAATGATAGGGGGGATGTCATGGTATAGTCATATCATGTGCACTACGATGTAGTAGGCAATTCATAAATCTAGCAGAATAATCCTGAATAACCTTCCAGCTTGTATGTTGAATTTTGGTTAGTACTATTTTTGCAATTTGAAGTGATATCTCTAAAATTCTTTTATGCGAAGGAGTATGGAGAATGGTTAAATTCAAGAAGTACATTGTGTTATCACTAGTTACAATCATGATTGCTACAAATGCTTTAATACCACAGGAAGCGAAAGCTACAAGTGTAAAGGCTAATGATTCAAATGAGAAACTAGATACAGAATGGCTAGAGGTAAGTGGAATTCTAGATCGATACCCTGTAACCTATACAGAACTTCCCAGTATTAGTAACACCACAAGCCTTACACCAGACGGACCTCTAATGGGGAATGGCACGGTACTTGCATTTATGGGTGGAGATAAAAATAAGCAACAAATCTTTATATCTAGATCGGATGCGTGGGAGGATTCTCCTGTAGGCGGCAGAGATCATCATAATACTACTTATGGTAGGATCACATATGAAAGGTTGGATACGGGGTCAGGAAGTAATGTATTTAGATATGACCAAAGTATGAAAGATGGAATTGTAAACGCTGTCTCTGAAAAAGGATTTGAAACGAAAACGTGGCTATCAGCAACACAAAATCTGATCGTTACTGAAATAACGAATACGACGGAAGCAAATATAACGGTTGGTGTTAGCGCCGTTGCTGCTGATAAATCGTATAGCGGTAGTTCCTTTAATTCAGCAGTTGATAATGATAACCAACTTATTACAGTAACCAAACACTTGGTTTCGAATAAATACAATGATCACGTTGATATTTCCACAGCCTTAAAGGTGATGGGTAAGGAAGCTGTATTAAGCAAAGTTAATGAGCAAACAAGCATGGCAAAATTTGATTTGACTGCCGATGAAACAGTAACTGTCATTGCCGCAATTGAGGGTGGGAAAAGTTCCACTACTTCACTAGATGATGCCAAACAGCATATATTGTCGATTAATACCAAAGAGAAGTTGCAAAGTATCAAGGAAAAACATCTGGAATGGTGGAAAAACTTCTGGTTAAAGTCCTTCATCAAGCTGGATGCTGAATCTGCTTTATTTGAAAGAGTGTATTATGGCCAATTGTACATGATGGGAGCTTCGTTGGATGCTCAAAGTGACAATAATGGCGGAGTATTGGCTGGCAATCAATTTCCTTGGACTGGGAATCCAAACTCAAACTGGCAGGG
Source organism: Paenibacillus sp. GCM10027629 (assembly GCF_042676425.1). Lineage (NCBI taxonomy): Bacteria > Bacillati > Bacillota > Bacilli > Caryophanales > Paenibacillaceae > Paenibacillus > Paenibacillus sp. GCM10027629. The sequence goes on from NZ_JBHTGZ010000003.1 coordinate 139,156, forward strand.
AGATTATGCAATGAATGCCGATATGCAGCGAGCACCAAACGCAGCGATTGTAGCAAATCGGCTTGGTTATATCAACAATTACACGAAGCTCATTAATGACTTCTGGGAAGTAGGCCGGTCACTTGCGTCCGACCCTAAGGAAATGAATTATGTTATTAATAATAGCGACTGGTATCCTAAATTTACTAAAGGAGTAAGAGGTGTACTAATCCCAACACATATTGCACCTTGGGGGCGTAGAACGGAGCATTTCAACAGCAGTTCAGATTACTTTGCATCGATAGCAAATGCATCATTGGGACTAGTTCCAATGGTAAGATATTGGGAATATACCGGTGATGATGAGTATTTAAAGAAAGAATTATATAGTAAACTCGTCGATTTGACGGAATTCTTTGAAGATTATGCAATACTTAATCCAGCTACGGGTAAGTATATTATTGGCGGGGCTACCGTTGAAGGACATCATCTTCAAAAGAACTCGTTCCTGGATTTGGCATCTGCATACTTTGCATTTGAGAAAGCGATTAAGGCAAGTGAATCGTTAGGTGTGGATGCGGATAAGCGTGCCCAATGGCAACAATTCTATGATAAATTATCTCCGTTGCCGACAGCTGTAATCCCGGAGGGGAGACCAGGTGCAGGTAAAATAACATTTGTTGCTGCAGATGGACTTAAGCCCGATGGGCAGCGTTTCCCGATCATTCATACGACTTATTTGTATGATTTAGTAGGAATGGCATCAGATCCTAAGTTACTAGAATATACTAAAAATTATGTTGAATATGTTATACCTTGGCAATATGACAACGATAAAGAGGATCGTTCTGCTATGATTGCAACCAATGTTGGTTATGACATTAAGAAAATCACTGACTTTTTGACAAAAGGGATTATAGATCGATCTGTTGGAGATTGGACGGGCATTCGTAACAATAATACAGTAGGCGGCACTGTTCAGTCATCCTTGCTCTATAATAATATCACGCATTCTCTATTGCAGAGCAATCAGGATTTTATCCATGTTTTTGCGAATTGGCACACAGATCAAAAGGCTGAATTCACTCGCTTAAGAGCGAAAGGTGGATTTTTGGTAGATGCTAATCAAAATGAGCTTGGTCAAACGACGTATGTCAATATATTCAGTGAGAAAGGAAAGGCTCTCTCCGTTCTGAACCCATGGCCGGGACAAGAGGTAGAGGTCTATGAAGACGGCGCACGGATTAGTGCAACGAAGAGTACGAATAATTTAGGCGATGTCTACACGGTGTCTACCAAAGCGAATTCATCCTATGAATTGAAGCCAACAGGCGGATTGCAAAAAGTGACGCTTGTAAGTATTACACCACCTGCAGCAATCACAGACATAGAGATGGGTACGGCAAAGACGGCAGAAGCGTTAGCGCTGCCTTCCAATGTGCAACTAGTTACGAACCAGAATAAAACGAAAGGAGTAGTTGTATGGGATGTAACCAACGCAAGCTACGATCCAGCGCGAAAAGGACACCAGAGCTTTACAGTCAATGGTACCGTAACTTTGCCAGATGGTATTGAGAATCCGAATGCTGTATCCTTGTCAACCAGGATTAAAGTTAACGTAAATAGAATTCCTCAGAAGCAAATGATAGCAACAGCGACAAGCGAGGAGGCTGGAAAAGATGTGGCATTCAATGCGATTGACGGGAATCCGCAGTCGATATGGCATACGAAGTGGAATAAATCCGATGCGCTCCCGCAATCGATTACCTTAAACCTTGGAGGAACATACGACAATATTAATAAAGTTACGGTATTGCCAAGGCCAGATGGCGGCAACGGAAATATTACAGGCTACAATATTTATGTAAGTACGGATGGAACGACCTTTACCAAGGTTGCAACCGGAAGCTGGGCAAACGACGCTACGGAGAAAATCGCAACATTTACTGTGACAAATGCATCATATGTCAAGCTCGAAGCAACAGCGGGCGTGAGCGGCTGGGCGTCGGCTGCGGAGGTTAATGTATTTGCAGAATCAATGAAAGAGCGGCAGGTTGTGGGAATCACCGCGCCAGCTAACATGACAGGCGTGGCGAACGGTACAGCAAAGACGGCAATAGCCCTTGGATTGCCTGCCACCGTAGAAATGGTTATGGATGCAGGAAGCATGAATGCGAATGTGACATGGAATGTACAGGCTTCAAGCTATGATCCAACGCTAAAGACGGCACAGACCTTCATCGTAAATGGAACGGTAACTTTGCCTCCGGGGGTTACCAATCCTAATCATGTATCGTTGGCAACAAGCATTAGCGTTACCGTAAGCAAAGCCAGTGCAGTTCTGAATGTGAATGATAATGATCCAGCAATCTCTTATACCGGGTCGTTTTCTTACTCGCAAAATAGAGGTAAAGGCGATTATATGAACGATGTGCACCAAACGCAGAATAACGGAGATTACTTCCAATTTACATTCACAGGAACGGGTATCGATTATATCGGAGCTAAGAACGTGGATCTTGGGAATCAAGACGTTTATATTGATGGAAATCTTATGCAAACGGTAAGCGGTACTGCTTCGAGCTATATTCCACAGTCGGTGCTTTATAGCAACAAAAGTCTTGCGAGCGGAACACATACGATCAAAGTGGTGAAGAAGTCCGGGTACTGGTTGGTATTTGATGCATTGAAGGTTTACCAAGATTCGGCACTGAGCGGAATCACAGCGCCGGCCGATATAACGGGGCTGGCGAATGGCACGGCAAAAACAGCGGTGGCTCTTGGATTGCCTGGACAAGTCGTTCTGGTCACAAATTCGGGGAATGTGAATGCCGATGTAACATGGAATGTAGACGGATCAAGCTATGATCCAGCTCAAAAGACGGCACAGACCTTCATCGTAAATGGAACGGTAACTTTGCCGGAAGGGGTAATTAATCCGAACAACGTAGCCTTGACAACGAGCATCCAAGTGACTGTGCTTCAAGCATCAACGATGCCTCAATCTACATTAACAGGTGAACATCAAGTCGCCCCTGGCCAAACATTCGATGTCACGATGGGACTCAGCAACGTTACGCAAAGCGTATATCAGCAAATGTATGCGCAAGATTTGACGCTTCATTATGATCCGGCGAATGTGAAGTTCGATTCGGTTACATCACTGAACGATGAATTTAAGGTTATTGAACAGAAGGAAATGGTGCCGGGATACATCCGGATTGTGGCTGCCAGCGTGGGTGCGAACCAAGGTGTGCCTGCCCAAGGAGATTTGTTGAAATTCAAATTCACGGTGAAATCCGATACCAAAGCAACCGATACGACCGTTTCGGCAGGCGATGTAGTCATTGCGAACAGTGAAGGGAATGAGCTGCAAGTTAATGGATACTCCCACAAGCTGCAAATCAGTACCTCTGTAGATAAGTCTCTCTTGAATGCTACGATCGCTAGCGCTCAGACTAAGCACGATGCAGCCGTAGAAGGAAACGGGCACGGTCTGTATGCGGTTGGATCCAAAGCGCAATTGCAGTCGACCATTAATGCGGCGAAAGCGACAGCTAACGATCCGAACGCTAGGCAACAGCAGGTGGATAATGCGAAATCCCTACTAGAAGCGGCCATTCAAGTGTTTGAAAGTAAGAAAATCTCCGCCGATGTCAATGGAAAAGACGGCATCACGATCGGAGACTTGGCGATCGTTGCAGCAGCGTACGGCAAACAAGAAGGTCAGTCGGGCTGGAATCCGAAAGCGGATGTCAATAAAGACGGCAAGATTGATATTGAGGACCTTGCGATCGTAGCCAAGGCGATCTTGCAATAGAATAACTTTCGATAGAAAAGCTTAAAAATTACATCGCCGCTCAGATTCCTATGGGATTGAACGGCGTTTTTTATGTCGATTTACACCTGAAATGCAGGAAAAATCAAATTTTACAGGATGGATTTGCTGGATTAATTAAATTCGACAGTGTTCTTGGATCGCGATTCGCTCTATGATTCGAACTAGCAAGAGAAATAACGAACAACAAGGAGTGAATTGGCATTGCGAAGTTCTAGCTTCATCAAAACCTTCATGAGGTACAGACAACTATTCATTTTATCCCTTCCGGGCGTGCTGCTGTTATTCGTATTCAGTTATATGCCACTATACGGTATCCTGCTGCCCTTCAAGGATTATAAAATTGATTTAGGTTTCTGGGATAGCCCTTGGGTGGGATTCGATAACTTCAAATATTTGTTCTCACAGGATGCATGGCGGATCACCAGAAATACGGTCTTATACAATGTGGCCTTTATCGTTGTCTTACTGATCGTCGCTGTCGCATTCGCATTAATGCTGAATGAAATGAGACGATCATCCGTGAAGTTCTATCAAACGGTGCTGTTCCTGCCGTATTTCCTATCTTTTACGGTGGTCAGCTACATTTTCTTAGCCATGTTCGATATGGAGCATGGATTAGTGAACACGATCCTAGAGTGGTTCGGGAAGGATGCCGTACTCTGGTATAACGATGCGAAATATTGGCCTCCGCTGCTCGTTTTAACGTATGTATGGAAGAATGCCGGTTATTATACGATCATCTATTTCACGGGTCTCCTTGGCATTAATGAAGAATATTACGAGGCAGCGAGAGTAGACGGCGCGAGCAGATGGCAGCTGATCAAGAGCATTTCGCTTCCGTTATTGAAGCCGCTCATCATCCTGATGGTGCTCATGCAGGTCGGCAAAATTTTCGTAGGGAATTTCGACATGTTCTATCAGATTCCTCGAGATTCGTCGCTGCTCTATGCCACGACAGATGTTATTGATACGTACGTGTACAGATCCTTGAAATCACTCGGTGATATTGGCATGGCTTCGGCTGCCGGCGTATATCAATCGATTGTTGGTCTCGTATTGGTCCTGATCGTCAACGGTCTTATTCGTAAATTCGACTCAGAAAATTCCGTATTTTAAGGTGGTTGTCTATGTCTAGTTCAGTCATTAACCGGGGCTTTCCGGTATTCAAAATCATCTCACATATCATTTTGCTTGGATTCTCACTCATCTGTATACTGCCGTTAATTCTAGTTGTGTCCGTCTCTCTCTCCAGCGAAGAGAGCATTATGAAGCAGGGATACAGCTTGATTCCAGAGAAAATAGATTTCACTGCATACAAGTTTATTTTTGCAGACCCAGGTCAGCTTCTAACCTCTTATGGTGTAACGATTTTCGTATGTATCGTAGGTACGATCTTCAGCATTATCATCACCACCATGCTGGCCTATGTGATGTCGCGTAAAGACTATCCGTATGCACAGAAAACTTCACTGTATGTATTCCTTACGATGTTAGTCAGCGGTGGATTGGTACCTTGGTATATTATTATTTCTCGCGTTCTGCATATGTCTGATACGATTTGGGTTCTCATTGCTCCTTACTTGGTTATGCCGATGTTTGTATTGATTATGAAAGGTTTCATGTCCGATATTGCTCCAGCGATTATCGAATCGGGCAAATTGGACGGCGCCAGCGAATACCGTGTATTCTTCAGCATCGTTGTCCCGATTACACTGCCCGGCATTGTCACCGTGTCGCTGTTCATCCTACTCATGTATTGGAATGACTATTATTTAAGCCTGATGTTTATTCAGAATAGTGAATATGTGTCGCTTCAATTTCTGCTCTGGCGGATTATGTCGAACGCGGATTATCTAAGGAATTCTGTAGCCGCTTCCATGGGACTATTGCAGGGCGTTGCGATGCCGGACCAATCTGCGAGAATGGCGATTTGTGTGCTGGCGGCAGGCCCAATGATGTTCATCTTCCCGTTTGCGAACAAATATTTCGTCAAAGGCATTACAGTAGGTTCTGTCAAGGGGTAAAAGATCCGATGAAGGGTTGTAATACTGGCAACAGTATGCAATAGATAAAGAGAATGATATTCAGGAGGGTTCAGCAATGAAAATCAGAAAGATGCCAAAGACATTATGTTTACTATTAACGGTGGGTTTGCTTACGACCGCTATGTTATCGGGCTGCGGATCCAAATCTGCGAATCAAGATGCTGCGAAAGCGGACACGCCGACGCAAGCATCAACAACGGATGCGGAAGGAAATCAAACATTAGACCCCGTGAATTTAACATGGTATGTCGTGGGAACGCCTCAGAAGGACCAACAGCTTGTCACGGATGAAATCAATAAAATTTTGAAAGAAAAGATCAATGCAACCTTAACTATCAACACGATCGATTGGGGGGCGTACGATCAGAAAATGAACGTCATCACCTCTTCCGGAGAGCCGTACGACCTTGCTTTCACGTCGTCTTGGGCGAATAACTACACGCAGAACGTATCTAAAGGGGCTTTGCTGCCGCTGGATGATCTGCTGCAAAAATACGGTAAACATATTTTGGAGCAAGTACCTGAAAAGTACTGGCCTGCTGCAAAGGTGAACGGAAAAACATATGGCGTATTAAATTATCAGATTTACGCGATCGGCAGAGGTTTAAACATCAAGAAAGACCTGGCTGACAAATATGCTCTGGACACAACAAAAATTAAGAAGTATGCAGATATAACGCCTTTTCTTGGGCAAGTGAAACAGGGTGAACCTGGCATCACACCTTATTTGGCAACAGGCAACATTACGCACATGTTTGAATTGTACGATAATGAAAAAGGTATGACGGTTGACCAGGTGCAAGGGAACAGTGTAAATCCGCTGGGCATTCGCACCGATGATCCTGCGTTTAAGGTATTCAACTTGTTGGAAAGTCCAGAGTTTATGGCACAAGCCAAGATGTTCAGAGAATGGTACGAAAAAGGTTATATCCGCAAAGATGCCGCTGCGTTAAAAGATGAGAAAGCAGAGGCGAAGACTGGTAAATATGTGGTAGTGACAGGCGGATATGGTCCTGGAAGTGAATCTGGTGCAAGTACGGATTTAGGATATCCGGTCGTTCAAGGAAAACCCGTACCGCAATTTGTAAATACAGGTTCTGTTATTGCTGCAATGACGGGAATTAACAAAAATAGTAAAAATCCGGAAAGAGCAATGATGCTGCTTGATCTACTTTTTGAGGATAAGGAGCTTTACAACTTGGTTACGTACGGCATTGAGGGTAAGCATTATACGAAAGTAGACGAGAACACTGTCGAAATTGTCAAGGATTCGGCTTACAATCCGAACAATGCATGGGAATTCGGTAGCTGGTTCAATGCATATGTGCAAAAAGGTCAACCGGCAGATACGTGGGATCAAATGAAAAAAGCGAATGACGACTCTATAACTTCGCCGCTTCTTGGTTTCCTATACAATGCAGATGATAAGAAAAGAGAGAATGCGCAGGTCAATGCCATCATGAATGAGTATCTTTCGATCATCTATACTGGAACGCAAGACCCTGAAAAAACAGTTCCAGAATTACTGGAAAAACTGAAAGCAGCGGGTATAGACGCATTAATTACAGATGCTCAAAAGCAAATTGATGAATGGAAGGCTGCGAACGGCAAATAGAAATGGACGAGCATTAAGTTAGAATCAAGAAACGATAACTCCGGATACGAATCAACAATCTATTCAAGTAACCGGAGTTATTGTGCTACCCAAAAATGCGGGTTCACGGATCTGGCGGAGAATGTCATCAACAAATACTTCAATCAATTTATTCCCCAGGCAATAAAATTATCCAAGCAATTATCGGAACATGGTTCAACATGATACAAGGAGAGTTAATATGGCTGATATCAATAGATTAAAGGAAAGTTTCGACAAAGGATGGATGTTCCATCAAGGAGATTTGCCGATCATGCATGCCGTGAAGGGCGGTATGACGGGAGGCATTACCGATTGCGAGGATATCGAAGATGGAGAATGGCTGAAGATCGCCTACTTTGACGAAAGAGAACCTTCGCAAATTGATCCGGAAGCGTGGAAAGCAGTTAGCTTGCCCCATGATTGGTGTGTTGAGGGAGAGTATGTGAATGATGGAGGCAAAGTCAAGCACCACAAAAGCCATGGCTATCTATCTGCCGACGTTGGTTTTTACAGGAAAGTGTTCGACATTCAGCAGGAGCTTGAAGGCAAGAAATTAACGCTTGAGTTTGACGGTGTATTTCGTAACAGTACAGTCTGGGTAAACGGTCATTTGCTGGGCACGCACGCAAGCGGGTACACAGGCTTTGGCTACGATATTACGGATATTGCGCGTTATGGCATCGAAGGCAAAAATGTTGTCTTGGTCAAAGTGGATGCGTCCGATTATGAGGGCTGGTGGTATGAGGGGGCCGGCATCTATCGGCATACTTGGTTAACGGTAACGGATCGGCTTCATGTAGACCGGTTCGGAACGTATGTGACGACGCCTGTGGTTAGCGAAGAGCAAGCTGAAATTTCCATCGTCACGGTCGTGAAGAATGCGTATTTTGCAGACAAAGCTTGTAGACTCGTATCGAAGATCTATGATGCAGAAGGAAATATCGTAGGGGAAGGTTCTAGCAACATGGACATTCCATTTGAACGGCAAGGGACGTTCGAACAGGTAGTTCGCATCGATCATCCCGAGCTTTGGTCGCCGGAATCACCTTACCTTTACTATGTCATGTCGGAAGTCTACGATGAAGCAGGGCTACGTGACGTTTACCGGACGAGCTTTGGTATTCGAACGATTGAATTTACAGCGGATTCAGGCTTCTACCTGAACGGGAAGCATTATCCGATTAAAGGCACCTGTAACCATCAGGATTTTGCGGGCGTAGGTGTAGCGTTGCCGGATCAACTGATTGCTTACAAGCTTAAATTGCTGAAAGAGATGGGGTGCAATGCCTATCGGAGCGCCCATCATACGGCAACGCCAGAGCTTCTGGATCTCTGTGACCAATTAGGCATGCTGGTTGTGGAGGAGAATAGGAAGCTGGATATTTCGCCGAACGGGATTGAGGATTTGAAGTTTATGTTGTATCGCGGCCGTAACCACCCCAGCATCATCCTTTGGAGCATGGAAAATGAAGAAATTCTGGAAGGGACCGTCATGGGCGCGCGCATGCTAAGAACGTTAGCTTCGATCACGCGGAGCATCGATTCGACGAGACCGACGCTTGCCGCGATGAATCATGGATGGAATGACGGAGGATATAGCGATGGCGTCGATATTGTCGGCTATAACTACGGTCAGCGGGAAGATCAAGATATTCGTGACCATCAGCAATTTCCTTCACGGAAGATGATCGGCAGCGAAAGTGCGAGCTGTACGGTAACCCGCGGGATTTATGAACGGGATGATGTTCAAGGGTATTGTCCGGAATACGGCATCCACATTCCTGAATGGAGCTGCTCCGTGGAGAAAGCATGGCGCGATGTCGTCGAGAACCCTTTTCTTTCCGGCGTGTTCATTTGGACAGGATTTGATTACAGGGGCGAGCCTACGCCTTATGAATGGCCAAACATCAACTCTCATTTCGGCGTGATGGATACATGTGGGTTCCCGAAGGACAACTACTTCTATTTGAAGTCGGCTTGGACGGAGGAGCCGATCGTGCATATTATGCCGCATTGGAATTGGCCGGACAAGGAAGGACAGGACATCGAAGTATGGGTGTACAGCAACTGTGAACGCGTCGAATTGTTGCATAACGGCGTAAGCTTAGGGGATCTAGAAATGGTACGCGCCTCGCATTTGGAATGGACCGTGAAGTACGCGCCGGGTGAGCTGGTGGCGATCGGCCGGAATGGCTCGGTGGAGGGAGCGCGCGCCGTTGTTACAACAACGGATGCCCCGTATGCGGTGAAGCTGGTGCCGAATCGCACCCAAATGCAATCCGACGGATGTGACGTGGCTATCATTCGAGCGTATGTGGTGGATGAGCATGGACGCGTTGTACCTACGGCGGATCATGAAATCTCTTTCACTGTAGAAGGAAAAGGGAAGATCTTAGGCGTTGGCAACGGAAACCCAAGCAGTCACGAGCCCGATAAATCCAATCGAAGAAAAGCGTTCAACGGTAGCTGTCTACTTATTGTTCAATCGATGGAAGAAGCGGGTGAGATCGTCATAAGTGCATCCTCCGAGGGACTGCTGGAGGCGAATTGCACAGTGGCTTCAATCTAATTTTTTCGAGGGAAATCTATTAAATATTGCACAGTGATAGGGAGGATGGCTGGATGCCGTCCTTCCATAGATGAGAGGGGTATTGAAATCCATGAGACGTAAACTTCTATCTTACAGCCTGTCCTTCGTATTATTCCTATCTTTACTGCCGCAGGTTGCTCTAGCAGCGAACGAACCCTCCTATTCTTTATCAATTTCGAAGAATCATATTGCGAAAGATGACAAGTTCTCCGTTACCGTGAAAGGGAAGGATATGACAGATGTTTACGGTTACGAAGTGAATGTTGATTATGATTCGGATAAGCTGACGTATCAGGGCGTGAGTGCGGGCGCTAGTGGATTCGGGTTTACTGCGGGTGAGACTTCTCGCGGGCATATCAAATTCGCTTATACCAAGCTGGGGGATGTGCCTGGCGATAAAGGCAATATCACGTTTGTCACGATCAATTTCGTCGCTAAAAATTCGGGAGATGCCAACATTGAATTAACAGATTTAAAGCTGGTAGACAGTCAAATAGCTTCCAAGTCGCAACAAGTTGGCGTTAAGACGACGGTCGCGATTTCGAATACCGGCAACAATGGCAACGGTAATGGTAATGGTAATGGTAACGGTAACGGTAATGGCAATGGCAACAATGGTAACGGTAACGGCAATGGTAACGGCAACAACGGAGGCGGAAAGGGCGGTTCAGTTCATAAGTTTACGGATCTTCCATCGACCCACTGGGCCTACGATGTGATTGCAGAGCTGGAGGCGAAGCAAATTATCAGCGGGACTAGCGCGAACACATTCGAGCCAGAACGCGCTATTACTCGTGCAGAATTCGTGGCGATGATGGTAAAAGCTTTGAAGCTGAATGATAAGGCAGAACTTCAATTCGCGGACGTCAAAGCTGGTGATTGGTTCGCCGATGCGGTCGCCAAGGCGTTCAAGGCCGGAATCGTGACTGGGAAGAGCGCTACTAGCTTTGATCCAAAAGGGCTAATAACCCGAGAGGAAATGGTCACCATGACAATGAAAGCATACGAATTGATGAGCGGTCAATCGTTTGGCTCCTCTATAGCACCTGGATTTAAAGATATGAATAAGGTATCGCCATGGGCGGTGAACGCGGTGAGTGCAGCGGCTGAGCTACAGCTCATCAAAGGACGCTCACAAGACAAGTTCGTCCCGAAGGGAATTTCATCACGTGCTGAAGCGGCGCAGGTGATCTTCATTTTGATTGCTATTGCTTAAACCCTTGTTTTTTTCGAGAAAAGTCAAAATTTAATAGGATGATTTCTATCAAATATGTCGTTTTCCATCATTTTTGCAGTTAATTTTGTCCAGCTAAAACACTATGATCAGAATACACAATGACATGCAAACAACGTGTGAAGCATTGTAAATGGATGAAAGGGGAGGATCTTCTTGAAAGCGCTCCATTTATAGGCGCTGCGAGTTTTCGATTAGAGACTTAGGAATGTGAGGAGACGATGGAATGAGTAAGTATAATCCTAAAAAAATATTGCAACTATTTTTAGTTTTTGTATTGAGTATTAGCTCCTTCTGTGGCGTTGTTAATAATGTAAGCGCTAACGCATCGGGTAATATTTACAAGGAGTTTTTTGTATACACAACAGGCAGCGACGATAATGATGGGACTTATGAGCATCCGTTTCTGACCATTGCAAAAGCCCAACAAGCTGTTCGTCAAATCAATAAAGCTATGACTGGCGATATTTATGTTTTTGTTGCACCGGGCAATTATTACATTCATGACCCGTTGAAATTCGACGAAAAGGATTCAGGTTTTAATGGGCATCAGGTTCATTATAAAAGCCTTGGAGCTCCCGGAAGCACGCAATTAATCGGCGGCGACCCTGTTACAGGCGGTTGGGTGCAGACGAGTGCTGCAGATGTAGTTGGTACAGATTATTTAAGTCAATTGCCACAATCTGCGGAGGGTAAAGTATATAAAGTTAAACTTGATCCTGAACAATATAACTTCAACCAACTTTATATTGGCTCTCAAAAAGATAATATTGGCTTCGAAAAAGCGATCATGGCCCGTACGCCCAATAAGGTAGAGGATCCTGAATTCCCATCGTGGAATGGCCCCTATTTCTTGTCAACCCGCGGTTCAAACAAAGATATGGGTTACAAAGCGAGTGACCTGACTCCGGCTCAAATAGATGCTCTAGTAAAAGCTCAAGTCGCAAATGTTGCAGAAATTGCTCAACTTTTTGTTTTTGACTGTGGAGGATATGCTTTTGAGTCTAACACCCTTCCTATTAACAGAATCGATACAACGAATAATATGATGTATTCACCGTTCGATCCTGCGCATCCTGAAATGTATATTACAAAATACAACATTAATGCCAATGCTCGTTATTTCTTGCAAGGAAATATTTCTTTCTTGGAATCGCCTGGCGAGTATCACTATGATAAACATTCGGGCTGGCTTTACTACTATCCGACAGCAGCTGATGGTGTTGCAAGCGCCCAGGATATGAACAACTTGAATGTCGTAGTTCCGACTACGAAGGAAATTATTCGTTTGCAAGGTTCTGATAAACCGGAAATTGCGGATTGGGGCAAAGCACCGGATCTTGCAAAACAAGTTAGCCACATTACTTTCGACGGATTCAATCTCGAAGCTACAGAATCAGATAATTATATTGTAGATGGTTGGAGCTACGGTGAAACTTGGTATGCTGGCGGTACAGCAATTCCATACCCACCACCAGAGGCAGCGGGCAGTACACAGCCATATTATTCTGACTATGCTGTTCGTCCTGCATATATGCATGGCGGGTTTACATTGATTAATACTAATAATATTACTATTCAAAACAGCCGAATTACTAATATGGGAATGTTTGGAATCGTTGTTTGGCGCGATAATTCATACAATACGTTCCAAAACCTTGTTATCGATAACACTGGTATGGGCGGTATCAATACGGATGGCGGTTATCCAGGAGTTGGAAAATACAACAACAACCATACCTTCTATAATTTGTCCATTCACCATGTTGGACAAGTAAATGCTTTTGGTGCTGGATTACAAGTAATGAATACAGGTTTTAGCACTTTTAAGAACCTAGAAATTTACTATGCTCCACGACGTGCAATTTCGTTTGTTGGTCAAGCACAAACTATGCCTAATGCAAGTCCAAACTTTGACCCGGTGAGAGACGTGTATAACTACGGCAACCGTTTCGAATATATTTATGTGCATGATGCGGAACAAGATACCGCTGAGGATAGTGCCATATTCATTGGAGCTCTCTTCAAAGGCAATGATGTACAGAGAAAATACGGAACAAAGGACCCGGCAAAGGCTATTAATCCAGTAACAGGTCAGCCATATGGTGAATCCAAGGCGGGTAATGTCTTTAATCAAATTGTAACTTCGGAGATTGGTAGTGCAGCCGACGTCCGCGATCCTAATACGGTTCATGGTATGGACTTGGCTATGGGTGCTACAGGTACTTATCTTTCTAATATTGAAGGTATTAACAATCAAAGTGCTAATTTACGTGTTGAACCGACGCAAAATGGTGATGTATTTTATGTTGATAACGTAAACAGCGATTATCCAACGTCAGCGTATAGTCCGCGTCTTTATTATTCGTTTGACAATTCGAAGATGGAATATGACCGTATCGGTATTAACCGTCAAGAATTTCCATTTACTTCCGAATTGTATAATCCAAACTCGCCGAAATTACAATCGGATAGCTATTTTTCGGATAATTTTGAAGGCGGAGAGATTGACACAACAAAATGGTCAATTGAAAAAGGTAATCCTGTTATTTCCACCGCGTATACAGCTGAAGGTCCGTTTAACGGTCATTATTCTCTGTTCATTAACGGCGGTGCAAAAGGGAATTCAGATGGGGTTGCAGTCAGTAGAACATTCGACGACAACTTAAACAAAACCGTAACTGGTTGGTTCTTCGATAAACGTCGTGATTATGCCGGTAATGACTATAATGAAGGATTGAATGATTCGGATGTTAGAGGTCAATCGTACATGAGAGTTGATGACAATACTTCTGCCAACCATGTAGGGCTTGGAATTAACGGTCATGCTAGCAGAGACTATTTCACTTATCTTGATGGTACGACTGAAAAGTTAACGACTATACCTCGTAGTTTTGGGTGGCATCAGTTTAAGTTTGACTACTCTAATGCCGGCAAAGTTACACTTTATATTAATGACCAAGAGGTAACAACACTCGATAGAGCGTCATTCAATTATATTGGAATGGGAAATTACGATAGCACTGGCGCTCCAGGCAAAAATACTGGTATGTCCTACTATGATCTAATCGATGTTTACGGTGGTGTAGACGCTGATCCAGTAGTGCCGCTTCAACCGAGTGCGGGTTCAGTACCACCTTATACGCCACCAGTAGTAGTAGACCCTGTTACGTTAATCAACAACTGGAATTTTGAGAACGGAATGCCGAAAACCGAAATTGCAATTACGGGTTCTGGACAGTCTGCAGCATATAATAAAGATGGTTTTACAACTTTCTGGGGAACTAATCCGAATTTGAAAGTTATAGCGAACCCGAAGAAAGATACGACAAATGGCAGTAACAATGTTATGATCGTCAACAATGAACCAGCCCTCTATTATGAAGAGGCGCCTGCGCATAATTGGAGCAATTACACGCTTGATTTAAAATTTGCGCTTGCTAGCGATTATACAGACACTGCACATCCATTACGTTTCTTTGTTAATACGCAGCCGATTGTCAAATCCGGTACTCACGCAGGGAAAATGACATACCAACCGGCTGGATACAATGTTGCTTTTAATAAAAGTAACAATAAAATGGAGTTATACCGTGCTGATCAAAATAGTGATGCTACCCATACGAACAACAAAATAGAGGGATCGACAAGTGCTGATCTGCCTGCTGACCTATTTAAAGCAGTCACTGGCACTGGCAAGTGGCATACGTTGTCCATCACTGTTACAAATGGTACGATATCCGCAACACTTGACGGAAATACCACAATTGTGGGGCAAGACTCAACCTATACAAGCGGCTTTATTGCTTTTGCTCCTTGGGACTTCGGCCAAGCTAAGTTTAACTTGGGCGTAGACGATATTAATGTAAAGACAAACAAAATAGAACCAAATATGGTATATGATGCGAATCTCAAGCTGGGTAATGCAAAACTTAATGGAGATTTCAACCCTAATCACACATCGTATCAGGCTTCAATTACCGATCCAACTAAGGACGTCACACTTATTATGCCAACTTCAGAACATGGCGCAACATTCTCCATTTTGCTGAACGGCACAAATATTACGGACCAATTCACGGATATGACGGCGCAAACTTTACCGTTAATATTCGGTCCAAATACGATCACAATCGCTCAGACATCGAAAGTGGGCGCAACGACTAACTATACTGTTGGTATTTATAAGTCCTATACAAATGCAACAATAGAAACGGTTTCACCGGTATCAACAACGGTCGGCACATCACCAACACTTCCGGCTACGGTTTCCGTGACATTTGATGGCGTTACTACTCAGGAAATTCCTGTTAAGTGGGATATGATGAACAATGAAGTTCTGAATACTCCGGGAACATACACTGTTAATGGTTCGTTGGTGGGCATGTACGGCAAAGTGAGCAGCCTAGTCCATATTAACGGTGTAACATCAATAGACTCATTATCGCCTATATCAACATTGATTAAGGAAGCGCCTGTATTACCAACATCAGTTTCGGCGCAAACGATAGTAGATGGTCAGCCCGGAAGTACGGTATTACCGATTACTTTTGTTGATCTTGAACCTTCTTTATATTCAAAAGCAGGAACAATTATAGCTGTAGCTCATGTTAACGGACGTAATGCTACAATATTGCAGCAGGTTGATGTCTCAGACGGATCCAAAAAGCTTACAAGCATCACGGCACCTGCAGCAATTCCAGGTGTCGCTAACGGTACAGCCAAGACGGCAGCAGCCCTTGGACTGCCTGCGACCGTAGCACTTGTCACCTATGGAGGAAATGTAAATGCTGATGTGACATGGGATGTGGATGCTTCAAGCTATGATCCGGCTGTAACGGCAGAACAAACCTTCACGGTTGAAGGAACCGTAGCCTTGCCGGCAGGGGTTTCAAATCCCGATAACATCCCATTGACAACAAGCATCCAAGTGACGGTGCTTCAGGCATCAAGCATGCCAAAATCTGTATTGACAGGTGCACATCTAGTCGCCCCTGGCCAAACATTCGATGTCACGCTAGGACTAAGCGGTGTTACGCAGAGTGTATATCAGCAGATGTATGCGCAAGATTTAATGCTTCACTATGATCCGTCGAATATGAAGCTTGAATCGGTAACGTCGGTGAAAGACGGAGTCCAGGTCATCGAGCAGAAGGAAATGGTGCCAGGACATATCCGGATTGTTGCTGCGAGCGTAAGCGCGAACCAAGGCGTGAACCAAGGCGTGCAAGTGGAAGGCGACTTATTGGCCTTCAAATTCACAGCCAAATCAGCTGCCCAAGCTGCCGATACGACCATTTCTGTAGGCAATGTTGTCATTGCGAACGGGAAAGGGAATGAGCTGGAGATTGGAGGAGCGACCCATGCCCTGCAAATTAGTAATCAAGTAGATAAGTCGCTCTTGAATGCTGCGATTGCTAGCGCTCAGGCGAAGCACGATGCAGCGTTGGAAGGCAACGGGCACGGACTGTACGTGAAAGGCTCCAAGGCGCAATTGCAGTCGACCATCAATGCGGCGAAATCGACAGCTAATGATCCGAATGCAACGCAACAGCAGGTGGATAACGCGAAATCCCTACTAGAAGCAGCCATTCAAGTGTTTGAAAGTAAAAAAATCTCCGCTGATGTTAATGGCAAAGACGGCATCACGATTGGAGACTTGGCGATCGTTGCAGCAGAATACGGCAAGCAAGAAGGTCAGCCGGGCTGGAAGGCGAAAGCGGATGTCAACCATGATGGAAAAGTAGATATTGAAGACCTTGCGATCGTGGCCAAGGCGATTCTGAAATAGAAGAAGCCGTACTTCGTTTGCATGATAAGTGTGAAATAAAATGACATGTATGTTCCTTCCTATTTCACATTTATAGAAGAGTAGAACTCCTAAAATAATAGGGAGTTCTACTCTTTCTTTTTTATGAACATCAAGTATGCTACCCAAGTACGTTGTTTTTGTTAATTTTTAGAAGACCTATTGAATTGTCACGTGTTTACAATGCTATAATCTAGTCACTATCAAGATGAATCTAGGCTGGGCATGGGTCGGTTGAGGAACACGGATCTATTTCAATTTTTCTGTAAATCGGATTTTATCTAAAATGATCACGAGGTGAAAAGTTTGCATCCAAAATGGCGTTTCAGCTATCGCAACAAGCTAATTATGTCTTTCATGCTAGTGAGTTTACTTCCGGTATTGATCGTGCAGATCGTTTCCTATTACGTCTCTTCTGAAACGATGAAACGCAAGATTGATGACCTTGTTCATGCCAATCTGATTCAGACGTCCAAAAATTTGGACATTTCATTGCGTGCTTATGATGATTTGCTTTTTCAGATCATTACAAATGACGATGTGATCAGGTTGGTCAAAGAAGCAAACGTTCAGAATGCAGATGTCGAGCTAAGTAGACGGAAGCTGATCAATCTTTTATCGTCCTATTCTTATGCCAAGTACGGCATTCGCAGCGTGGCGATCTTCACAAGCAATGGGACGCTGGTCTGTTACGATCAGCAGACAGGTTCTCCTTACGATAATATGTGGTCCAATGTCAGTAATTTGAATAATCTCCCTTTGTACAAATCGGCCGTTAATCATAAGACGGGCAGCATCATGACATTCCCCGAGAAGATGAACTCTATCAATAATAATGAACAGTACGGCTTTCATTTGGCGAGGAAATTAACCGATTTTAACAAGGTTAGCCTGGAAAGTATTGGCGTTGTGGTCATTACCGTCTATGAATCCGTGTTGGCTCATGCGATAAACTTGAAAGACCCGGTAGCTGGAACCTCTCAGCAAATCGATAATCAGAATTTTCTAACGGATAACGCAGGGAAAATCGTCTCTGCCCAGGATAAGAGCAGCATTGGCAAGCAGGTGAACGAGGTCGTAACAAGTACAACTATCAGTAACACATACGTCAATTCAAAGACCGGTATGACTATTCATAACTTGCTCGATCAAAATGAGCTCTTCAGCGAAATGTACGCGATGCAGCGATTGACCATTGGAGTCGGAGTAACTGCAATAATCACGGCAATTGTTCTTATTTATTTTTTTTCCATGAAGCTGTCGGATTCGATTCGCAAAGTTGTAAAAGCGATGAGAACAGCAAGTCAAGGGGCATTGAGCGTCCAATTGGATGAGCCAATGAAGGACGAATTCTCGGCGATTGCTTTAAGCTTTAACAAAATGATGGGAAAGATCAATGATTTGCTGATCGAAATCAAGGAAACGGGGGAGAAGCACAAGGAAGCGGAAATCCGCGCTCTGGAAGCGCAGATAAACCCACATTTCCTATATAACTCGCTGGATTCGATTAATTGGCTTGCCATTGAGAAGGATGAGCATCAAATCAGTCAAATGTTGAAAAGTTTGGCACAAATATTACGATATAGCATCAAAGATAGCAATAAGCTAGTAAGCGTCAGAGAAGAGTTGCAGTGGATGGAAAGGTACATATTCCTGCAGCAGCATCGGTTCAGCTCCTCTTTCGCTTGCGTTGTGCACAAAGAAGAAAAGGCGTTAGAAGGCCTTATTCCAAAACTGATTATTCAGCCTTTTATTGAAAACGCTATCATCCATGGGTTTTCAGGCATCAAGCAGGGAGGTCAGATCAGCATTAGCATCCGTCTCATCTTGGAGCAGTCCATTATGCTGACGATCGAAGATAATGGCGTTGGTATGAATGAAGCGGAACTTCATGCCATTCAGGTGGTAAGCACAGACAATGAAGGGCCTAAGGGTGGAATAGGCATTCAAAATGTGCTGTTAAGGCTGCGTATGTACTTTGGGGACCAAGCTTCATATGAGATTATCAGTCAGCAAGGAGTAGGGACAAAGGTAAGTATAGTACTACCCATCCTTAGGAAAGGAGACGTATTCGTATGAGAATTGTCGTGATCGAAGACGAGGATAACACGAGACATGGAATTATAAAATTAATAAACAAGCTGGGCGGTCGTTACGAAATTGTGGGAGAGGCGGATAACGGAGAGACTGGCATGCGGTTGATCGAAGACACGAGACCGGACCTTGTAATCGCAGATATCAAGATGCCTCAGCTAAGCGGAATCGAGATGCTAGAGTTGCTTAGGCTTAAAGGACATCGGCATAAAACGGTCATCTTAACAGGTTTCTCAGAATTCGAATATGCGAAAAAAGCGCTGCAGTTGGGTGTATTTGAATTTCTGGAAAAGCCGATTACAGCACTAGATTTAAAAATGACACTGGAGAAGGTCGAGCAAGAATTAGTGCTACAGCAAATAGCGGGGATGCCTGCAGGACATGCGACAGCCCAATTTGAACACCTGCTCTATCGTTTGGTCACGAATGGTGACTTGGCCATTACGTTACTGCCGACTTTGACTGCACAGGTCATAGACTTTTCCTCGGGAACTCCTGTCTATATCGTCAGCGTATATTTGGGAAAAGCGTATGAAGCAGCACAGACTTTGCTTAAACTGCATCTTAGTGAATGGCTCGGACGAATCGGAAATCACGCAGTCATTACTGTGCCGCAGGAACAATCGCTGGTCGCGATCCTTCAGGGGTGCCTAAACGGAGCTGACGTCAATCGTTTACTTCTTCAGGAGCTTCTGCCAGCTCTTAGGGCAGTTGAACCACGGGCTGTCATCAGCAGCACAGAGATTCCTGGGCTTGCTAATTTGAAGGCGTGTTTCGATTCACTGACTGCATCCAGGCATTGGTTTATCGTGCTGAACGGAGCTCATACGATTCTGAACGATCAACATATCGCCTCCCTTAAGGTTGAAACTTTGCCGTTTCCTCATTCACTCGAAAATAAAGTGAAAGTGGCGATTTCCGAAAAAAATCTGGATCAAATTAAGCGGTATTTTGAGGATTGGCTGCAAAATTGCTTTTCAAGGCTTTACGATCCACGACATATCATTGATGTCTCCGTAAGGCTGGTATCTTCGACCTTACAGATGATTGGCGAAATGTATGGGGACGAATGGGTGTACCAATACCAGAAGGAATGGCTCCATCCGATTTTGGCGGCCCAGACAAAAGTGGAACTGATCGACGCTTTCGAATCGATTGCGGTGAGTATGAGTAAGATCGGTCTTGCATCGCCATCTATTCCTTACAGTCTCATCGTACAAAAGACGATGCGGATTATTCATGAACAGTTTCAAGAAGGGATCACGCTAGAGGAGGTGGCTTCCTCACTTCGTATTACACCGGAATATTTAAGCGGTTTATTCACCAAGGAAGTAAAAAGTAATTTCAGCGCATACGTGAAAAATTATCGAATCAAACAATCCAAGTCGCTTCTGCTGAAACCTCAGCTTAAAATATTCGAAATCTCTCAAATGGTCGGCTATTCAGATCCTAAATATTTTTCTCGGGTGTTCAAAGAGGTGACTGGATTGTCGCCAGCGGAATATCGAAACATGAATATTTAGAACCGAGGAATGTGCTTATATTTATCCACCTATATTAATTATTTCGAATATTAGAAACGCTTTCATGCAAGTAGAATGAAGTTGTTAGCAAACAAAATTCAAGGGGGCAGTCATGTGAAACGAACAAGATTAGCAGTTATGCTCGTTGCAATGCTCGTTGTAATGCTCGTGTTTTCAGGATGTAGTTCAAAGCAAGTGGATAATTCGAATACGACAGATAATTCGACATCAGCTGAGAACAACAGCAGTAAGGATTCCGGATCCGATCCTGCCAAGGAAAAGAAGAAGTTAACACTATGGTTCTACTTTGAAGGGAAAGCGCAATTCGACATCATTAAATCGTTGACGGATGGCTACACCAAGCAAAATCCGAATATTGAAGTCGAACCGGTATATATTCCATTCACAGACTTCAAGAAACGTCTGTCGGTTGGGTTGGCGGCTTCAGACTTACCAGATATCGTCATTATCGACAACCCTGATCATGCTGCTTATTCCGCAATGGGCCTGTTTGCTGACATTACGGATAAGCTGAACGATTGGCCGGATAAAGAGCAATTTTTTGAAGGTCCGTGGAAGTCTGCATCTTATAACGGTAAGCAGTACGGCATTCCGCTCGGCAGCAATAATTTAGCGCTGTTCTACAACGAAAAGATGCTGGCAGATGCCGGAGTCAATCCACCGCAAACTTGGGAAGAGATGCGAACTGCAGCCCAGAAATTGACGAAGGAAGGCGTCAAAGGACTTGGCATTAGTGCACCGCAGAACGAGGAAGGTACATTCCAGTTTCTCCCTTGGCTGCTTTCGACAGGGGCTACCTTTGATCATATTGATGGAGACGGTACGAAAGCGTACAGCATTTTGGCCGATTTGATTAAGGATGGGTCGATGAGCAAGGAAGTTATTAACTGGACGCAATCCGATGTGATGAAACAGTTTGCAGCCGGTAAGCTGGCGATGATGGTGAACGGACCCTGGCAGCTTCCGGATTTGGCCAAGAACGCGCCGGATTTGAAGTTTGGAATCACTTTCGTGCCGAAAGACAAGCAGTATGCTTCTGTACTAGGTGGAGAAAATTTAGGTGTGGTCAACGGTGAAAATGTAGATGAAGCCGTTAATTTCATTAAATACGCTGCTTCTCCAGACGTCAGTAAGCAATTTGCACAACAATTTGGCTACTTCCCTGCACGTAAAGATGTGGCAAACGACCCTTATTGGACGGAGAATCCGAAGCTAAAAGTGTTTGCTGAAAATATGCAAAATGCCCAGCCTCGTGGACCTCATCCACAATGGCCGGAGATATCCAACGCGATTTCTGAGGCGCTCAGCAAAGTGCTTACATTAAATTCTTCCCCAGACGTTGCTACGAAAGAAGCCCAAGCAAAGATTGATCAAATTATTGGTAGTAAATAACATTGATATTGGAGTACATGCGCGGAGTTCATGTACTCCCTTTTTATAAGGAGTGAACAGCATGACTATGGTGAAAAAATATGGGGTCGGATATTTATTCGTAATTCCAGCTCTAGCATACATGATTTTTTTTGTTGGATATCCCATTGTGGACAATGTGCGATTAAGTTTATTCGATGTCAATGTGATGAATCTCTCTTCGGGTGAGCAGCCATTCGTCGGACTTCAGAATTACATCGAATTATTTCGCGAAGGCACGCTGACGCATGTTCTTATCAATACGCTCATATTCACAGCTGCATGTTTAATTTTGCAATTTATTGTTGGGCTAGCATTCGCGATGCTATTCTCTCTCACATTTCGCTTCGCGCAGCAGCTAAGAGGATTGGTCATGATCAGTTGGTTGCTGCCGGCGACGATTACGGCAATGATGTTTAAATTTATGTTCAGTTTAGATGGCATCGTGAATGATACGCTGCTTAGGTTACATCTGATAGAATCACCGATCGAATGGCTCATTAACGCAGGAACAGCCATGTTCACGCTCGTGCTTGCTAATACATGGGTTGGTATTCCTTTTAATATGATTTTGCTGACCACAGCGCTGACTACCATTCCAAAGGACATTTACGAAAGCGCGGCGATTGACGGGGCGACGGCGGTTCAAAGATTTTTTCGGATTACATTGCCGTTATTGAGACCGACCATCATGTCATTGCTGGTGCTTGGATTCATATATACCTTCAAGGTATTCGACTTGGTGCTGATCGTCACGCACGGCGGTCCGGTTAATGCTACCCAAATGATGTCTACGTTTGCTTACAAGCTGTCTTTTGAGCAATTCCAATACAGCCAGGGAGCGGCCGTATCCAACGTGATGTTTCTTGTGTTGTTGATTGTAGGCATCCTATATATGCGTT
Organism: Paenibacillus sp. GCM10027629; assembly: GCF_042676425.1. NCBI lineage: Bacteria > Bacillati > Bacillota > Bacilli > Caryophanales > Paenibacillaceae > Paenibacillus > Paenibacillus sp. GCM10027629. The sequence goes on from NZ_JBHTGZ010000003.1 coordinate 162,240, forward strand.
TGCTGAACAAGGAGGAACGAGGATGAGAATGCTGCATAAACATGCTCCATGGCTATTGTCTCTAGTCGGTATTGTCATCGTAGCGATGTTTTTGTTCCCGCTTTATTGGCTGATTGTGACATCGTTCAAATCGGAGGCGGAGATTTTCCAGAGCCCGCAATCGTGGTTTCCTCACACCCTGTACATCAAATCGTATACGGAGCAGCTATCGGGCTCGTCATTCGACATCATGGCGGGTTTCCGCAACAGCTTGTTCATATCCGTTGGGTCGCTAATCATCTCGACATTGTTGTCCATTCCGGCAGCGTATGGTGTTGCCCGTTTCCGTTTTCCCGGCAGACACATGTTTGTGCTGCTGTTTCTGGTCACACAGATGCTGCCAGCTTCGCTGCTCTTAACGCCATTATTCATTTTGTTCAAGCAAATTGGGTTAATCGGTCCGAGCTACTGGAGTACGATCTTGGCTAATGCGACGGCAGGCATTCCCTTCTCCGTCATCATGTTAAGAACTTACTTTGCCACACTGCCGAAGGAGCTGGAGGAATCCGCCAAAATCGACGGATGCAACACATTTACCACATTTCTCCGCATCATGCTGCCAATCGCAGTTCCAGGCGTCGTGGTTGCCGCAGTGTTTTCCTTCTTGTTTGCTTGGGGAGATTTAATTTATGGCATGACCTTTATTAGCAAGGAACAGCTTAGACCGATTACGGCAGGGATATATAATTTTCTGGGCTTTCAGAGTACCTCTTGGAATAATACGATGGCCTTCGGTACGGTCAGCATGATTCCAGTCGCTTTACTGTTTATATTCGTACAGCGCTACATCGTCAGCGGTCTGACGAACGGCGCCGTGAAAGGATAGGATAAGTATGAAATATAAGTCTACCGGTTTAAACGAACCTATTGATATGAGCGCAAATTTTGAAGATTGTGCCGACACTTATTTTTTTGCTTCTCGAGTCATCTCTTTTGATCCAGAAAGCGCCAAAGGCTCAATGGAGTGGAAGCGATATATACGTAAAGCGAGACTTTCCTTCAATCAAATCGATTTCCCGTTTACCGAAACACCTTCCTGGGAGTTTCCCGACGAATATCCGAAGATGCCGGTATCGGAGTTCAAACTGTCGTTCTTGAGTGAAAGAACGGTTCGTCTTCAAATTCATTCACGTCAGGGTATGAAAAGTGATATCAAATCTTCGCTCATGCTGGATGAGCAAGCAGTTAACGAGCTCACGAACTGGAAGGTGGAGCGGCGGGAAAACGCGATCGTATATACCAGCTCAGCCGGATCGGTGACTGTTCAGGAGAATCCTTGGAAAATCATCGTTCGTGATGCTAGCGGTCGAATCGTAACGGAAACCCGGCATTTTACGGACAGCAAGTCGTTATTGAATGCGAATGGGCTGCCTTTTTCTTTTAAGAGAAATTCTGATGATATGGGAAATCGAATGGCGGCGAGCTTTCTTTTGCATCCGGACGAAAAAATATACGGTACAGGGGAATCCTTTACCCGCTTAAATAAAAGAGGGTTGAAGGTAAACCTGTTTACGACAGATGCACTCAGTGTTCAGACTCAAAAAATGTATAAGCCTATACCTTTCTTTACGAGTAGCAGGGGCTACGGCATGTTCGTACATACATCGACTCCATTGACATTCGATTTCGGAGCTGCTTACGACGACACCAATACTCTCTATACGGGAGATGAACAGCTGGACATCTTTCTGTTCATTGGCTCGCCCAAGGAGGTGCTGTCCGAATATACGCGATTGACCGGACGAAGTCCGCTACCGCCGCTCTGGACCTTCGGGTTGTGGATGAGCCGAATCACCTACGGCAACGAACAAGAAGTGCGGGAAGTCGCCGCGCAATTGAAGGATAATTCAATCCCGAGCGACGTTATTCATTTAGACACAGGGTGGTTCGAGAAAGAGTGGCGATGCAATTACGAGTTTTCTGAAGAACGGTTCGATGATCCGGAGCGCATGATCAGCGATTTGAAGGAGCAAGGATATCGAATCTCCTTGTGGCAGTTGCCGTATTTCACCCCGACGAATGAGTTATTCGCAGAAATAGTGAACAATGGCTATGCCGTGCTGACAGCAGATGGTCGGCTCCCGACAGATGACGCGATTTTGGATTTCAGTAATCCAGAAGCGGTATCCTGGTACAAGGAACGATTGGCCGGACTGCTCCGGCTTGGAGTAGGAGCGATTAAAGTCGATTTCGGCGAAGGCGCGCCGTTGAACGGACAATACGCTTCTGGGAAAAGTGGATTTCACGAGCATAATTTGTATCCGCTGCGCTATAATCGCGCCGCAGCAGAAATCACGGAAGCGGTAAGCGGACAATCGATCATTTGGGCGAGAAGCGCCTGGGCCGGCAGCCAGCGTTATCCGATCCATTGGGGCGGAGATGCGGAAAATACGAACAGTGCCATGATGGCGACTTTGCGGGCGGGCTTGTCGCTCGGCTTGTGCGGCTTTTCATTCTGGAGTCATGACATCGGCGGTTTTGTTCACAGCAGCCCGGAGGAATTGTACCGTCGCTGGCTTCCGTTCGGCTTGTTGACATCGCATAGCCGTTGCCACGGGGCGCCGCCAAGAGAGCCATGGGCGTATAGCACCGAGTTCATGGATATGTTCCGTCGTATCGTGGAATTGAAGTACGAGCTGATGCCTTATATTTACACGCAGGCCAAACTCAGCTCCGAGTTCGGTTACCCGATGCTGCGGACACTATTTTTCGAATTCCCAGATGATCCCGGATCGTGGCTTGTCGAGGATCAGTACATGTTCGGATCGGATTTGCTCGTGGCTCCGTTATTCGAAGAGTCGGATAGCAGGCAAGTCTACTTGCCCCCAGGGGAGTGGATCGATTACCAGACGGGCAAACGTTATCGAGGTGGAGAGTGGCACTGCATCGCGACAAATCAACTCCCCATCGTGATACTGGTCAAATCCGGCGCGGTCATCCCGCATATGCAATCTGCCCTCTCAACCGCATTTCTTGATTGGACGGAAATTCGTTTTGTCGTATATGCACCGGATCTTGATCAGGACCATGTAATTAATTGTTCGCTTTATGAGCCATTGGAGCAGACCATGTATGAGGTGAAGATCGCGGGGAATGTCATTCACACATTGCATACGGAACAGCAGGGTTCGACCACTGTACACAAAAACGGTTGGATAGCGAAGCGGTTCACAGATCAGGCCACTGGAGCGGAAGCGGTCACGTAGATTATCTCTATGATTAGTAAGTAATTGTTAAAGTGTGTGAAGGCGTAGGTGGTTTACAAATGGTTAGGTTCTCGGATATTAACCATGAGATCGAACAAAAAAGGATAGAGTTGAATCAGGCTGGTTTGGACTATGGATTCGATCTACGGTCAGAAGAAATCTTGAATTTATCGATAGAATTGGATCGTATTCTCAATGAATATCATAAATAACTAACGCTGCCCAAATAGGGCTACATGTTGCAAACAGCTCATGGTGGTGCCGACCTTCATGGGCTGATTGAATGTGCTTATAATTATCCACCTATATTAATTATTTCGAATATTAGAAACGCTTTCATCCAAGTAGAATGAATTTGTTGGCAAACAAAACAAGTTTGGAATCGTTTTCAAAAACTGCTTTCTTTCGGATTTGAAGCTGTAATTGTTCAGATTGGTTTTAGATTAACAAAAGGATCTATTTCTGGATTAATGAACAGACTCCATTTTGCCCTGAAAGGAGGTGGTTATTTTGATAAATGTTATGTTCAGTTCATCTTAAAGAAGAAATAAATTACAAAATTGTATAAGGAGGAAGAACAGAAATGAATAAATTGAAGATTTTAATCAGTTTGTTTCTTGCCATTTTAATTTTATTGGGAGGTTCGGAGTTTGGTTTTTTGGCAGAAAGAGCAAGCGCAGCGAGCGCTAACCTCGCACTTAATAAAACGATAACAGCAAGCAGTTCAAGCTTCCCGGCCACTTTGGCCAATGACGGAGTAGTCGGTCAAAATTCGTACTGGGAAGGTATAAAAAATGCATATCCCAGTACCTTGACAGTAGATCTTGGAAGTTCGCAAAGCGTCAATAAAGCAGTCATCAAACTGCCTACAGGCTGGGGGAGCAGGACGCAGACATTCTCCATATTGGGAAGTAATGATGATGTAACATATACTGCATTGGCAGGCTCAACAACTTACTTATTTGACCCTGCAGCTAGCAATATCGTTACAGTAACATTTGCACCAGCGGCTGCAAGATATGTAAGGCTGAATTTTACCGCTAACAGCGGGGCTAATAACGGACAGGTATCAGAACTCGAGGTATACGGAGATGCAACTAGTTTAGCATTAAACACACCTATTACATCAAATGGTTCAACGGTACCTGGTTCTGATTTTAGTGCGACCAAGGCAAATGACGGGGTAGTTGACCAGAACTCATATTGGGAAGGTGCTAATAACGCATATCCGAATATTTTGACAGTCGATTTGAAAGCTGCGTATAGTGTAAACAGTTTGGTCGTCAAGCTTCCTGCAGCTTGGGAAAGCAGAACACAGACGTTCTCTGTTCTAGGGAGCAAGGATAATACGACCTTTAAGTCTATCTTATCTTCAGCGACCTATACATTTGACCCTTCAAGCTCCAATATCGTAAACGTAACCTTTGCACCTACTGTTGCAAGGTATATCCAGTTGAACTTTACGGATAACAGTGTATCAACCGCTGCTCAAGTGTCCGAGCTTGAAGTGTATGGAACTGCAAATTATGTACCACCTACGCCTCCTCAGGAATATATTATTGATTTTAATGCAGATAAAGGTCCTATTAATAAAAAATTATTAGGTGGGCTGCTAATTCCTAATTATGATGTTCCCGATAGCAGGATAAAAATGACTGGAATGACACATATCAGAGAATCAATCGATCCTCAAACTTTTGGGGCAGCAAAAGAAAGCCATGGTCCGGATACTGAGCTGTTTTCCTTGGAATACAGCTTACTGGCAAGGAGTAAAAGTGCAGTACAACGTTTAAAGGATTTGGACATGAATTTATACTTATTGGGGGGATATACGCCTTCATGGCTTTCTCCAAACGGCGGGGCCATGTCCGAGCCAAATAACTGGCCTTTATGGAAACAGTATAATAAGGACGTAGCACAGTACTATAAGGATAACGACATCGTACCGGAAATTTGGGATATCGGAAATGAATGGTTTCAGGGATATGCGATGGGCAACATTTACAAGTATGCTTGGCCTGGTGTGAAGGATATATTTCCTGATATGACAATGGTAGGTCCAAGTGCATATTGGAGTGATGCGGCCAACGAGTCTAACTACTCTACGGCAGCCAACAACGGACAGACCATAAATTATGCCACGTGGCATGATTTTCCTGCTGCAAATAGCAGTATGACTCCAGAGGAAGTAACCCAGAAGGTTAATTTAGTACAAGGATATCTAGATAAATATCCATCCCTTGAAGGTAAAGGAGCAATCATAGAAGAATGGGGCGATAATCCCGGTACTACTGCTCCCAACATTGTTCGTATGTTTAATGCCTTCCTTGTCGGAGGTGTAAAGATGGCAAGCAAAGCCATTTGGGTCAATTCAAATGATCTGGATGAATTGCTGGTATTAGACAAAAATTCCCAGAATTCTGCACGGCGAAATAGGGAATGGTGGACATTCTACGCTTATTCTAAGCTTTCCGGCGACCGTGTAAATGTTTCACAGGTTACAAGCAATGTGATGGCTATTGCAACAAAAGATACGTCCGCAGGTGAAGCCCAAATACTAATATCCAACGCAGGTAATTCCACTTCTACAGCAACTCTGCAATTGAAAAACAATCCTTTTGCCGGTCAGGCAACCCGTATAGACAAGTATAAGATCGCTTCATCCATTGCAGAAAACGATGGATTGGCTTTTGACTCGACCGCAAATTCAAGTTCGGATATCAATTTTGATGTCGATGTAACCCTTGGAGCGGGAGAAGTATGGCTGCTAGTTCTGAAGAAAACAGATTCAGCACCAGGCTTCTTCCATGCGAAAACTCCCGATGATGGCGAGGTAGCTGTTCCCACACCTGTGCTGACATGGTCGCAGGCTCAGGGAGCTGCAACCTATCATGTTCTGATATCGGAAAATAAGGATATGTCCAATCCTGTAGTCAATGCTTCAGGCGTAACAGGAACAAGCTATCAGGTAACAACGCCGCTCACCATAGACAAGCGGTATTACTGGAATGTGACTGCTGTAAACGCCAATGGTTCAACGGTAGCGTCAAACGGTTCAAACTACTCTTTTCTGGTAGGCTCGAATGTTACTGTACCGGGTATCTTCAGTTTATACCTGCCTTCCGATGGAACTACGAACGAAGCAGTAACACCAAAATTCAGATGGTCGAAGGCATATAATGCTGCTTCATATACGCTGGTAGTCGCTGATAACCCTGATTTCAACAACCCAGTAATCAATCAATCGGGTATAACAAGCTTATGTAATACACAAGTGTTTGGGACGAATAGTGCGGTATGTTACCAGCCTACAGTACCTTTGAATCATTCTACGACTTATTATTGGAAAGCATATGCAGTTAATGCCAATGGGTCAAGATTGATGAACGGACCGGCTTACAACACGTTTACAACCAAAGCGCCAGGTAATTCGCCTGTAAGCTTCAACCTTTCAAGCCCGGCAAATAATGCAACAAATGTATCATTAAGGGGCGTATTTGAGTGGGAAAATTCACCTAATGCATTCTTCTATACGCTTACCGTGGCAACAGACAGCGACTTTAAAAATGTTGTTTTGACCAGAGACCACATCTTGAATCACAAATATACGTTGTCCAAGAACGAGCTTCAACCGAATACAACCTATTACTGGAAGGTTACTGCGTACACCAAAGATCTCGCCTATTCGACAAATGCCTCAAACAATGGGCTGAGTTTTACAACAGGAGAAATCTCGCTCGTATTGAACGGCATCAAAGCGCCCGCAGCGATAACGGTAGAGGGCGCGACGGCAAAAACAGCGGAAGCTCTCGGATTGCCGAAAACGGTGAAATTGGCTCTTATCGATGGATATGAGGTAGATGCCAATGTGGCATGGAATGTAGAGGCGTCATCCTATGATCCGTCGCAGAAGAATACTAAGCAGACCTTCAATGTGACAGGAACAGTAACCCTACCTACTGGATTCCTAAACCCGAACAACCTACCGTTGACAACGAGCGTTAGCGTAACTGTAAATCCATTTGGCAAAGTGGAAGCGGAGAATTATGCTGCTATGTCAGGGATTCAGACAGAGAACAGCTCGGAGGGTACAAAAAATGTAGGATGGACAGATGCGGGAGACTGGATGGATTACGTTATAAATGTGCCGAGCACAGGAACTTATAAGGTAAATTACAGGGTATCGGTAGGCAGCAATAATCCGGGCAAAATCGAGTTCCTCGTAGACGGTGTTTCGAACAAAATAACATCGTTGCCGCCAACCGGTGGGTGGCAGAATTGGAAGACCGTATCCGACGAAGTTTCCTTAAGTGCCGGCAAACATACGATAAGGCTGCGCGTAGAAACAGGCGGATGGAATCTAAACTGGTTTGAACTGGTGAAGGAGAAGGAAACTGACAAAAAATTAAACAGCATCACTTCGCCTGTAGCGGTTACAGGGGTGGCAAACGGAACAGCAAAAACAGCGACAGCTCTTGGATTGCCGCAAACGGTGAAAATGGATACCGATGGTGGAAGTGTGGATGCCAGTGTGACATGGAATGTAGAGGCTTCAAGCTATGATACGTCGCAGAAGACGCAGCAGATCTTCACTGTGAGTGGAACTGTAACTCTGCCAGCAGGGGTGGTGAATCCGAACAACGTGCCATTGACAACAAGCATCCAAGTGACTGTACTTCAAGCATCAACGATGCCTCAATCTACATTGATAGGTGCACATCAAGCAGCCCCTGGCCAAACATTCGATGTAACAATGGGACTAAGCGGAGTGTCAGAAAGCGTATATCAGCAAATGTATGCGCAAGATTTGACGCTTCATTATGATCCGGCGAATGTGAAGTTCGATTCGGTTACATCACTGAAAGACGGATTTAAGATCATCGATCAGAAGGAGACGGTGCCTGGACAAATCCGGATCGTAGCTGCCAGTGTAGGCGCAAACCAAGGTGTGCCTGCCCAAGGAGATTTGTTGAAGTTCAAATTTATAGTGAATTCCGATACCCAAGCAAACGATACGACCGTTTCTGTAAGCAATGTTATCATTGCTAACGGAGAGGGTAACGAGTTACAGGTAGGGGGAGTCTCCCACAAGCTGCAAATCAGTATTGCTGTAGATAAGTCGCTCTTGAATACACTGATTGCTAACGCTCAGGTGAAGCACGATGCAGCAGTGGAAGGAAACGAGCACGGATTGTATGCGAAAGGCTCTAAATCCCAATTGCAGGCGGCGATCGATGCAGCGAAAGCGACAACGAACGATCCGAATGCGACACAGCAGCAGGTGGATAGCGCGAAAGCGGCGTTGGAAGCAGCCGTTCAAGTGTTCGAAGCGAAGAAAATCTCCGCTGATGTCAATGGAAAAGACGGCGTCACGGTCGGAGACTTGGCGATCGTGGCAGCAGCGTACGGCAAGCAAGATGGCCAGCCGGGCTGGAATGCGAAAGCGGATGTCAACCATGACGGTAAAGTGGATATTGAAGACCTTGCAATTGTAGCTAAAGCGATTTTGCAATAATCAGTTTAATGAAGCCATTGATTCCATTTTTTATGGGATCAATGGTTTTTTTCATACAGCGAATCGGGAAAAACCACAATCTTAATGAAAAGTACTTATTTTAAAGACCCGTTATAGTCAATTTTCAGAGGAAGATCTCCTTTTTCTTGTATTCCAGATGGATCAGATCCACTAATGTGAAATTGCAATGATGGACCTCACACTTTGAACACGGGGGAGGATGCTTATCGGTAAATATTTGGAATGAACGCGCAACTTAATTTGATAACGGGGTAACGGTTGCTTTTACGAAGAGTAGTTATTCATACAAAAAAGGTGGGGAAATTAAGACCTGATGTCAATCATATTTATAAATACACATCATTTCTTATCTGCTGTTCTTGTTCGTTGCGACCACTCTGCAGCGTATCCATTTACACCGAATCCACACACAGGTATTTTTTTGCTTCAAGAAGGACGTGGGGAGATTTACAATGGTGACCTGTTGCTAACGATCCTTGAGGGGGATATACTCGTCATTCATCCACACACGGAATATTGGTTGCGTTCAACAACGGATACCTGTCTTCGAGGGATTATCATTTCTGTTTGCAAGTTACATATTTCAGGTTTACCGCAAGGACTACTGCTTGAACCGGACATGTTGCCATTAATAAGAATTGAGGAGGAGTTCAATCATATTAAACGCTTGTTCTCTGATATTTATAAAGAAGCCACAACATCGGCTTTTGGATCTGCAGAGATTATTGTTTCTCTGCTTCAAACTTTACTCATTTTGCTGTACAGATTCACCAATCAAAACCAGTGTGCATCAACGACGTCTATCCCTCAAACTGTAAGGGCTTATATTGAGCGCAACTACCCAGAGGACCTTTCTTTAACTGATTTAGCAGGAGTTGTGTATGTTAGCCCCTATTACTTGGCTCATTTGTTTAAAGTAGAAATCGGGATATCGCCTATTCAATATTTGATAAAGTGTAGAATTGACAAAGCGAAAAAGCTGCTTTCAGGGACAAAACTATCTGTACAAGATATCTCTATGCAGGTTGGTTATTCGAATTCCAACTACTTTAATCTCTTGTTTAAGAAAATGACAGGTGTATCGCCTGGAAAATTCAGAAAGCAGTAATAGGGTCCGATCACGAATATTAAAATCGCAAGAATGTATAATTTTCCCTCAATAAAGTTAATTGTCCCAAAATATCCTTTCATTTACAATAATTTATACCGAATTAAATGAGGAAGCAGGTAGAGAAATGCTGCTAGAGATGAGAGGGATATCCAAGAAGTTTTTCGATGTGAAAGCGCTTAATCAAGTGAATTTCAATTTGATGCCAGGAGAAGCCCATGCAATTGTAGGGGAGAATGGTGCTGGTAAGTCTACTTTAATGAAAATACTTGCTGGCATTTATCAGCCAGATGAAGGGGACATCATCGTACACGGGAAGTTGGTATCGATCTCGTCGCCTAACGTTTCAAAACGGCTTGGGATCTCCATTATTCATCAAGAATTGAATCTCATCCCTCATATGAGTGTGGCGGAAAATATATTTCTTGGTCGTGAGCCCAGGAAAGCTGGCTTGTTTTCTGATTTTGGACGGATGGTTCGTGAGACTACAACGTTATTGGAAAGCTTTGGTATGCAACTTGACCCGAATGCGCTTATATGCAGCCTGAGCATCGGGGAACAGCAGATCGTAGAGATAGCAAAAGCGATGTCTATGCAGGCGGAAATACTGATCATGGATGAACCGACTGCAGTTCTTGAAGAGAAGGAAGCGCAAAAACTGTTTGAGCTGATTCATCAATTTAAAAGCAAGGGAGTAGCCATCATCTATATTTCCCATCGTTTAAACGAGTTGAAGCGTTTTTGTGACCGAATAACCGTGTTGCGTGATGGCCAATTCGTGACAACACTCCCAATGGAGGGGCTTACAGAAAGAGAAATCGCAAATCTTATGGTGGGTCGCGAGCTAAGTGATCTGTATCCGGATAAACGCCAACGATTTGGCGATGAGATCTTGAGGGTCGAGCAGCTGACGCGCAAGCCGAATTTTGAAGACGTAAGTTTCTCCGTAAGGAGAGGCGAAATCGTTGGTTTCGCAGGATTGATCGGGGCCGGTCGCACAGAACTCGTTAGGACCATCTTCGGAGATTGGCAGCCGGATGCCGGCGCTGTGTATTGGAAAGGTGAGAAAGCTGCGTTCAGGAGTCCATTAGATGCGGTAAAAGCAGGTATCGGCTTCGCAACCGAAGATCGGAAACGGACGGGTCTTTTTCTGGATTTGAGTATAACTCAGAATGTTTCGGTAACTTGCTCGCGCAAAGTAAGCAAATGGAGTTTTATTCGCCGGAAATTAGAGAAACAATTCGTGGAACAGAAGGTAAACGAATTAAATGTTAAAGCAAATAAACGAACTGCCCCCGTCAAAAACTTAAGCGGCGGAAACCAACAGAAGATCGTGCTCGCTAAATGGATTGCTGCTGATAGCGAATTGTTCATTCTAGATGAACCGACCAGAGGCATTGATGTAGGAGCCAGGAAGGAAATCTACGAGATGATTTCCAAGTTTGCGGCTGGAGGCAAGACTGTAATCGTCATTTCATCAGAGTTGCCCGAACTTCTTGGCTTATGTAACCGTATTTTCGTTATGCATCACGGTAAAATCAAGGGAGTACTTGATCACACCGTCGCCAATGAACAAAATGTAATGGCACTAGCTACAGGACTTTAAATGAAAAGGAGCAGGATGCATGTCAACCCCAGTAACGGGAGTCAATAAGGATATTAAGCAAGATCGAAACTGGATTAAATATGTGTGGGATCAATACAGCGTGCTATTTGCGCTTATTGTGCTGATTATTTTTGCTTCGATATTAAGCGAATACTTCTTAAGTGTTGCCAACATTACGAACATACTGAGGCAAGTTTCCATCGTAGGCATTTTATCCCTTGGCATGACGTTTGTGATCATACTAGGGGGGATCGACTTATCGGTTGGTTCCGTATTAGCGTTATCTGGCACAGTCGTTATGGCTGCACAAGTAAACTATCATTCCTCTGTCATTGTTTCGATTTTGTTGGGCTTATTATGCGGCGTATTGATCGGTCTTATCAATGGTTTGATGGTGACATACGGGAAAATAACTGCATTCATCGCTACTTTGGCCATGATGACGATCGCAAGATCTCTGGCACTCTATTATGCAGACGCAGGCGCCATCTCGGGAATGAATTCTTTATATGCCAAAATCGGTAATAACTATGTGCTCGGCATACCGATTCCGGTTATCATTTTCGCCGTAATGGTGTTTCTCTCCTATATCGTGCTTGAGAAAACAGTATTAGGAAGACACATTTATGCTGTTGGAGGCAACTCGCAAGCAGCGCGTCTATCAGCTATTTCTGTATTCCGAGTCACGATCATTGCATATTTGATTTGTGGATTTACAGCAGCAGTTGGTTCAATTATTGAGACTTCCCGATTGAACTCTATATCTACATCAACCTCCGGAACTATGTATGAATTGGATGCAATTGCTGCCGTTATTATTGGCGGGGCCAGCTTGGCTGGGGGAAGAGGGCGCATTCTCGGCACCTTGTTCGGAGTTCTGATCCTGGGAGTATTAAGTAATATTATGAATTTGTTAAATATCTCGCCATACTTACAGGGGGTGGTTAAAGGCTTAATTATTGTTGCGGCTGTCTTATTGCAAAAGAGGGATTAGCAAGAAAACAGGCAATGCCGTTAATTATTATTTCAATTGGAGGGTCAGTCAATGGTGAAAAAATTGTGGGTATTACCAATGGTTATAATGCTTTCTATCGGTGCTGTGTTAACGGGTTGCACGGAGGAAACCGCCAGTAATCCGAAGAATGAAACAAATATAGAGAGTACAAAAGAAAGTCCGTCAACAGCTGCAACAAGCGAAACAGGCAATTATACGATCGGGATATCGCTTCCATCCGCGGATCACGGATGGATGGGCGCAATGGTCGCCAACGCCAAAGCGGAAGCGGAAAAGCATAAGAATGTGAAGTACATCTTGTACACGGCTAAAGATCCTGCTAAGCAAACCTCCGATATCGAAGATTTGATTACCAAAAAAGTTGACGCTGTTGTCATGCTGCCAATGGAATCAGCCGCTTTAACTCCGGCAGCCGAAAAAATAAGCAAAGCGGGAATCCCACTCGTTGTCATCGACCGAGCAGTAAACACAGAAAGCTACCGTACTTATGTAGGCGGTGACAATTACGGCATAGGTTATGGAGACGCCAAATATTTAGTGGAAGCATTGACGAAGAAGACGGGCAAGCCTGCGGGTAAAGTCATCGAAATATCCGGCGTGCCGTCTACCGTTACCGATTTAAGATCGAAGGGCTTCCGCGATTATATTAAAGATTTTCCTGAGATTGAAATCATAGCTACACAGCCTGGCGATTTCACAAGAGAAAAAGCGCTGAAAGCAACAGAAAACATTTTACAAGCCAATAAGCAAATTGATGCTGTCTACTCACAAGACGATGACATGACGATAGGCATTGTCCAAGCGATCCGTGATGCGAAACGCGATAAAGAAATGTTTATCGTCAGTTCTGGCGGCATGAAAGAAATTTATCAAATGATGAAAGAAAAGCAAATGCCTGAGGTTATCGTATCCCTGACCTACTCGCCTACAATGGGAGGCACCGCCGTTAACATGGCAACTAGAATTTTGGAGAATAAAGGTCTGGAAGGATTCTGGGAAAAATCCGTTCCGCATCACATCGTTTTGGAAGCAACACCGGTTACTCCGGAAAACGTAGATCAATTTATCAATATGGATGCCAACTATTAATTCTTTGAAAGGAACAAGGTGCTCATGAAACTAGGTGTTTTTACGGTTCTGTTCGGCGTTAAGCAATTGGAAGAGGCGCTGGACTTGGCGCAATCGCAGGGGTTGCAGGCGGTAGAAATTGGTACAGGAGGCTATGTGGGCAAGTCCCACATAGCACCGGCCGAACTATTACAAGATCAACAAGCGATTAGCAGGATCATAAGGATGACGGGAGAACGAGGATTGACCATCAGTGCGCTCAGTTGTCATGGCAATCCGCTTCATCCGAATCAGGAACAAGCGTTAGCTGATCACAAGGATTTTCAGGATACTGTGAGACTCGCCGCTGCCCTTGGCGTAAACACGGTCATAACGTTTTCTGGTTGCCCCGGAGATTCTGAGCATTCGTTATATCCTTCCTGGGTTACATGTCCTTGGCCCCCGGATTTTCTACATGTACTGGAATGGCAGTGGACGAACAAGGTTATTCCATATTGGAAGGAGCAGTCCGAATTTTGCAAGCAATACGGGGTTCGGGTAGCCATTGAAGCTCATCCGGGATTTGTCGTCTATAACACAGAGACTGCATTACGTCTGCGTGAAGCGACAGGAGATAATATCGGCGTCAATTTTGATCCATCTCATTTATTCTGGCAGGGGATGGATCCGGTTGAATGCATTAAGGCATTAGGAAGCGCTATTTTCCATGTGCATGCCAAGGATACGCATATAGATCCCAGGAATACTGCCATAAATGGCGTGTTGGACGTCAAACCGTATTCGGATGAGCTGAACAGGTCCTGGATTTTTCGCACGATCGGGTATGGCGCAGACGTTAAAGTATGGAAAAGCATTGTGAGCACACTGCAAAAAGTAGGCTACGATGGCGTTATCAGTATTGAACATGAAGATAGTTTAATGTCTGTGAACGAAGGGTATACGAAAGCGGCTCGTTTTCTTAATGACATCTTGATTCGTGAAAAGGCAGGTGAAATGTGGTGGGCTTAAAGCCAAAGCGATCTTGCAATAAAAAATAATTGTCAAATATAAAGTGGTGGGAGATTTATTTTCTCCCCCATTTATTATGACGGTTGCAAACCGTTAAAAAACCGCAAGAATATATAATTTCCCCTCAATTTAGTTGATTGTCCAAAAATACCCTTTTATCTACAATAAATGTATACCGAATCAAGTGCATTTCAATCTGATGCCAGGAGAAAATCATACTTGCGTCCCATGATGCGGTTAAAGGAGGTTCAAATGCGATACGCAATCAGTAGTAATGTTTACACTCGTTTCTCATTACTTGAATCCATTGATAGAATTCATCACTGCGGGTATTCAGCATTGGAAATTCTTGCTGACTTTCCTCATGTAAGTCCTCTCGATGTTACTTATCACGAAGTGAAACAAGTGTCACGTTTGTTGGAGCAAAGAGGATTGTCCGTCAGTAATATCAACGCCAATACTGCGGTTTGCGTATATCCAATGGCTCAGAACAACGGAGAGACAATTTTTGAGCCTTCGTTATGCAATCGCAAAGAAGAAGTGCGACTTCAAAGAATTCGGTATACCGAAAGGTGTATAGATCTGGCTGTGGAATGGGGGGCATCTTGCGTAAGTATTACATCAGGAAAATGCCTTGCCGGAAATCATCCTGATCGAGCCTATGATTTGTTAGTTGATTCTATAGCTCGCATTATGCAATATGCGGAAAAAAGAAATATACGAATCGGCATAGAATACGAACCGGGATTGTTAATTGAAAATGCAAATGAGGCCCAGCGTATTCTAGAGGTATTCGATGGCAACTCGTTCGGGATTAATTTGGATATTGGCCATGCCGAAGTTCTCGGAGAACCATTGGCAGAAACCATACAACGTTTT
The DNA here is from genome assembly GCF_042676425.1 of Paenibacillus sp. GCM10027629. Taxonomy (NCBI): domain Bacteria; kingdom Bacillati; phylum Bacillota; class Bacilli; order Caryophanales; family Paenibacillaceae; genus Paenibacillus; species Paenibacillus sp. GCM10027629. The sequence continues at coordinate 177,705 of NZ_JBHTGZ010000003.1, forward strand.
GGAGACAAGATTACGAATATTCACCTCGAAGATATCCGGGGCCGCAAGCATTACCATCTCATTCCCGGCGAAGGCGATATTCATTTCGCGTCAGTTTTGGAAGCGCTTCAATCGATCAGATATGATCGTTATATCACGTTTGAAATTTATCCGTACTCTGATGACCCCGATGGGGCTGCAAAACGTGCGCTTGCGCACATGTTGAATTACAATTTCACACACTAAGGAGTTGATAATCATATGCGTCTTATAGATCCGCACGTACATATGTATTCAAGGACAGTTGATGATTATGAAAGAATGTCTTTAAGCGGGATTGAAATCGTCGTTGAACCTGCATTCTGGCTTGGAAGCGAACGGACATCCGTTCATACTTATTATGATTATTTCCGCCATATACTGGACTTTGAACCGGCAAGAGCCAAAAAATATGACATTGAACATTATTCATGTATTGCCGCAAACCCCAAAGAAGCAAACAATCTAGAACTTGCTCTTCAAGTCGTTGAGGGAATGGAACCGTTTCTCGAGCACCCGAGATGCCTAGCGGTTGGCGAAATCGGATTTGACAAAATTACGGATGCGGAAGAGGTAGTGATGCGCAGACAGCTTGAACTGGCCAAGAAAATGGACATGCTGGTCATGGTCCATATTCCTCACTTCAATAAACGGGAAGGCACGAGAAGAACCATTGCCATTCTGAAAGAGATCGGTATGCGCCCTGAGAAGGTGCTGCTGGATCACAACATTGAAGAAACTGTAGACCTCGCATTGGAATACGGGGCATGGGCTGGAATGACCATATATCCGGGGAAGATTACACCGGAAAGGGCGATAGCCATTATGAAGCAACATGGAACGGATCGGGTTATGATTAACAGTGCATGCGACTGGGGACCGGCTGACCCGATCAGTGTTCCCCGAACATGCAAAAGAATGAAAGAAGCGGGATTCTCCCAGGAAGAGATTCAAAAGGTCGTATGGAACAATCCTTATGAGTTCTATAAAATGTCGGGGAAATTAAATGTTTAGTTACTAAAGGTAAACAAGAAGGAGGAACAGGAAATGAAGCTGGGTTTTAGCGCAAATGCGTATAAAAGATTCGACTTGCTGACAACGATAGATACCTTGCAAGAAATTGGGTTTGAAGGAATAGAAATTTTGTGTGATATCCCGCATGCCTATCCTCCCGATCTAACCCGAGCCCAAAGACAAAAAATAAAAGAAAGAGCAGAGAATAACGGAATACAGATATGCAACTTGAACGCTTTCATGTTATACGCTCTTGGGGATTGCTGGCGTCCTTCCTACATCGAACGGGAAGCAAGCGAGAGACGTAAAAGGATCAATCACACCTTAAGCTGTATTGATCTGGCTGCAGAGTGGGGGGTCCCTCATCTCTCCATAGAGCCTGGAGGGCCGCTTGATGGAGCGAAGGAAGATTGGGCGCTTGATGTCTTTGAGGAAGCGATTCACGAAATTGCCGAACATGCAGAAAAAAAAGGTGTCATTGTTATGATTGAGCCAGAGCCGGAGTTATTAATCGAGACTTCCTCACAATTTTTGAAGTTCATGGAACGTATATCGTCGCCCCAGATCGCTCTGAATTTTGATATAGGTCACTTCTACTGTGCGGGGGAAGATCCTGTGCAATTGGTCAGCCGATTGGCGCCATATACAAGACACTATCATCTTGAAGATATTTCGTCTTCAAGAATACACCACCATTTGGTACCCGGGGAAGGGGTCATTGACTTTAGAGGCGTCCTGACTGAAATTGCAAAAACCAATTATGATGGTTTTATTACGATTGAACTTTACCCATATGAAGAAGATCCGATACCCGCCACGAAAAATGCGTTTGCGTATATTTCCCCCATAATGAAAGAAGTGATGGGTGCAACAACCGCGATGAAAGGATCATCATGAAAGGCTATTTACAACTCCTGCGGGTTCCGAATTTAGTGACATCAGCCGGCGATGTTTTAGCCGGAGCGTTCATAGTCTCAAGCATGGGTTCGGGTCCCTACGCAATGTTGTGGCTTCTGCTTCTATCTTCGATCATGCTTTATGCGGGAGGCGTTGCTTTAAATGATGTGATGGACGCCTCCCTGGACCAAATCGAACGCCCTGAACGACCCATACCGTCTGGAAAAGTTGGCAGAGGGCAAGCATTCATCCTGTCATGTTTGTTATTAGTTGGCGGTATTATCTTGTCCCTTGCGTTCAGCCAACTTAGTTTTTATATTTCCTTGGTCTTGGCTATGTGTATCGTGATCTACAATATCTGGGCAAAAAAGTACGGAATCCCGGGAGCGCTGGTGATGGCTCTTTGCCGGGGGCTGAACATATTGCTCGGATTTTCATTTGTACATGAACATTTTTGGGATTTTGCGTTGCTTGCGTTGCTTCCTTTCCTTCATATCATTGGCGTAACAGCTCTGAGCAGAGGGGAGAATCACGGCTATACAGCCAAAACGATATCGTTCATTGCGCTGATTCCTCTAGGCATCGTGCTGTGGCTCATTGGTTTTGAACTGTTTAAAGGATCATTTGCGTTCATGGAACTTTTTTTTATTGCACTTTACTGTTTTTTTCAAGTTCTTGCCTATTACCCTGCAATACGGGAACCAAAGCCTGAATTCATAAAGCGGGGAGTAAAATATGGAATTCTGTCATTGCTGTTATTAAATGCGGCGCTCGTCTCCATTTTTGACGGTAGTCTTCACGCTCTCATCGTTGCCTTCCTTATTGTCGTATCTTTGTGGTTGTCACGATCCATATCCATGACCTAGTGGAACACGAAAGGAGAACATTATGCCTAAACAAGCCAAGCGTGTTGTTGTTCTCGATCTGGTCGCCCTCACGCCAGCTCATCTGGAGAACAGTCAATTAACTCCAAATTTGAATCGTATTGCTGCGAAAGGCAGTGTATCCAGAATGAAACCGATTTTTCCTGCAGTGACAGGCGCGATGCAAGCTACATTAACGACAGGCGTTGAACCAAACCGTCATGGGATTGTGGGTAATGGCCGGTTTGACCGTAAGCAAAAAGAAGTGTTGATGTGGGAACAAACGATTGCTCCGCTCGAGGGAGAACGGATGTGGGAAACATTAAAACGGCTTAATCCCGCCTCGAAGACCGCAGTTTTATTTATGCAGCATATTAAGTATGATAGCGCAGATTTCATAGTTACCCCGTCTCCCATGCATCTCGAACAGGGGATGGAGGAATGGTATTTTTCGAATCCTCGAGGATTATATGAACAAATCGCGGAGAAACAAGGTCCTTTCAAGCTACATTCCTTTTGGGGGCCATTGGCGGGTGCAGCTTCCAGCGAGTGGATCTCGAAGGCTACGCTCCACATCATTGAGAATCATCATCCAACCTTGACGTACGTCTATTTGCCAAATCTGGATTATCAGGCTCAGCGGTTTGGTCCGGGCAGCGAGCAGCAACAAGATGCGATCATGGATATTGACCATATTGTTGGGCAGTTTGTGGATTCACTTGAACAAATGGGAGAAATGGAAGATACGGCTGTGGTCATACTTTCCGAATATGCGCTTCATCCTGTGGAATCTCCGGTTTACTTAAATCGTTTTCTCCGGGAGCAAGGATGGTTGCAAGTCATTGAACTTAACGGCAAAGAGTATCTTGATACTTTCCATAGTCAGGCATTTGCCGTCGTCGATCATCAAATTGCTCACATTTACATTAATAATCCGATGATCGTCGACGATGTGAAAGAAGCTTTGAAAGAGATCATCGGTGTTGATCAAGTTCTTGACGATGCCGGTAAAAAAGAGTGGAATCTGGACCATACGAATGCAGGTGATCTTATAGCTATTGCACAGCGAAACGCATGGTTTCCCTATTATTGGTGGAATGACCCGGATGCGGCTCCTCCTTATGCAACAACCGTTGATATCCATCGTAAGCCCGGTTACGATCCGGTAGAGCTGTTTATGGATTTCAAGACGAGATCTATCCCTTTAACACCGGAACTCATCCGAGGCTCGCATGGCGTTCTTCCTGTAACCGAAGACGATCTGGTAACTCTCATTGCCATAGGTCCGTCGCATGAAGTCGTCAATCAATCGGACATATGGCATGCAAGGGATATCCCGTCAATGATTTTCAATATGCTAGGGTATCATTCGTAGAAAGGGGAAGTGAAATGAGCGATAAGGGAAACTTACCTTCTCTGTTTGAATTATCCTCAGTCCCTTGGGATCATGGCGACCTCCGAATGCCGCACGTGAGGAAGGACGTCATTTTTTCCAAAGCTGAGTGGCGTATGAGCGAGCTTGAATCGTTTCGCAAACATGTGGAACGGTTAAAGGAATTGAATTGTAAACACGTTATCATCCGTGAAGTAGGAGGATCCGTGCATTGGGATCCAACTCGCTCGAATAACGAGAAAGAGGTAATTAGATTAACGGACGATCAATGGAACTTTTTCGCTGAAGGATTGCATCTGGCGGGTGAAATTTGTCAGTCGTACAACATGCGATTGGTTTATCAACATCACATTGGTACGGTTGTCGAAAAGGCCAAAGAAATCGGGAGATTAATGGAAGCGACGGATCCGCAACATTTGCATTTATTGCTGGACACCGGACATGCGTATTATGGCGGGAGCGATCCGCTTGCACTGTTAAATCACTACTATGACCGTATTCGATATATTCATCTCACGGATATCAGGCAGTCTGTCTTAAATCATGTAAGAGAAAAATCAATTGACTTCGTTGATTCCGTGAAACAAGGGGTATTTACGGTTCCTGGAGACGGCTTTATTCAATTTGAGTCTATTTTCAAAAAGTTGATCGATTGCAAGTTCGATGGACGGGTGATCGTCGGGTGGGATTGGGATCCAACGGTTGTTGATCCATCCGCAGATGTAAGCAAATCCAAAAAATACGTCGACAAGATACTATCTGGCTATGAGGGGTTTTACCATCGAATGGAGGGATAACCATTTTTCGAAGACAGATTCAATTTGGTGCTCAATGCTATGATTTCATTTCAGGAGAAGGCATACTTCATCAGGTTGAGGAATGGATGGATCCTTTGGAAACGGATAAGTACATAATAATTAGCGATAGCGGAATTCCGGAATCCATAGTTTCTACAACGGTAGCTGCATTTGCAAAAGCGGGAACGACCAGTTTGCTTCGATTTCCTCCGGGAGAGAAGCATAAAGACTTGTCTACCGTACAAGATTTATGCAGGAAGGCGCTTGTTCTTGGTGCGGATCGACGAACGGCGATTGTGGCTCTTGGAGGCGGGGTAACAGGAAATATTGCAGGAATGGTCGCTGGGATGTTGTTCCGTGGATTACCGTTCATTCATATACCAACAACGTTAATTGCCGCTTCCGATTCCGTATTATCATTAAAGCAAGGCGTGAATCTGGATCAGTGGAAAAATATTCTCGGTTTTTTTTACACGCCCAAAGTCGTCTGTGTGGAGCTGTCCTTTCTGCAAAGTTTGCCGGAAAGAGAGATCCGTTCCGGCCTTTGTGAATTCGTAAAAAATGTGTTGGCGATTCTTCCTCATGAAATGGAGAAGCATCGTAATCTACTAAAAGCATCGTGCCTATATCGCATGGAAGAGCTTCAGCAGGTTATCGAGCTTTGTATTGAGGCTAAAATGATGGTTATGCGGGATGACCCATATGAAAAAAATCACGCAGTTGTGTTAGAGTATGGCCATACGATCGGACATGCCATGGAATTGATCGGTAACGGGAAGTACACGCATGGGGAATCTATTGCCTTCGGTATGCTGTGTGCTTCAACGATCTCCAGACGGTTGGGGCTCTTGAAGCAAAGTGAAGCGGATCTGCATCTCGAGCTTCTGGAGCTTGTCGGTTTTAATGCAATACCTCCAATATCGTGGATTACAGAAATCGAGAGATATATGTTGCGTGATAACAAAAAGGGATACAGACGATATGTTCCTGGCAATACGGGTTTTGTTCTTCTGAATGGATTGGGCAGACTTAATCAAGAAGCAGGCTCTTTCATAACGTATGTTGATGATACCCTTGTACGTGAATCAATTCGTTATCATATGGAAACGTCTCCTCTTTTTTTTGTTTAGCACAATAAGCCTTCAAGTATTCCTAAATTGTGCACGAGTACTAGATTCTTGCGGTCTTTGCAAAATCGTATTGTTTTCCAAAGGAAATGATTATTTAATTAGCATGAAAACGTTACTTATTTTGCTTTTCAAACTCACCGCAAATCAACTGAGATCATCCACGACATCCACCCCACGGATTGTAAAAGCTTGCATCTAAAAAATCCCAACCACTTCAATATCTTGCATAAATTCGAAGACAACCAATTTCACTTATCGCCGCATATGCTACAAACTTGGTCAAATATGACAGCAGTATCGCTTACAGCGATCCCCCACACCTTCAAGGCTACGGAAGCGTTATCGTAACCGAATGTGTGCACATATAAAGCAAATTGGTGGCTTTGGTGGATCAGACACGAACGAAAGGAGCGATGTACTTTTTGTTGAGTTTAACATGGAAAAATATTGATTCATTTCCATTATCAATCGGATTCATACGAAGAGAAGTGTTCTAACTATCAAAATTATCTTTGTTGGGATTGCATGGTGTCAGAAGTTGTATAAAGGAGGTTAACGTAATGAGAAGACGGCGATCTATTTTATGTTCATTTTTGTCCCTCGTTCTATTCTTGTCAATGGTCCTGGTGCCAATTAGCTCTGTAATTGGTACTGGAGAAGCATCTGCACATGAGGGTGAGCATCACAAGGTACTGGTGATTACGAAAACAACTGGTTTTCGACATGCGTCCATTGATCAAGGGGCTAAAGTAGTTTTGCCTCAGATGGCGGAAAAATACGGTTTTACAGTCGATTTTACGGAGAATGCCGCAGATATCAATGCCGTCAATCTGGCGAAATACGATGTTGTCTTTTTCGCAAGCACGACTGGTAATTTTAAAGATTGGGGTTTAACGGAGCAGCAAAAGCAAGATTTCATGAATTTTATTAAATCAGGCAAAGGTTATGTAGGCACACATTCCGCAACCGATACCGGATATGATTGGGCGGAGTACGGTGATTTGACAGGAGCCTACTTCACTAACCATCCATGGACGCAAAAGGTAACCTTCAATGTGGAGGATGAAGACAATCCGGCGACATCCCATCTGGGTCCAACATGGGAAGCGCTGGAAGAAGTGTATTACTTTAATGAAAGTCCCCGTACCAAAGGGAAGCATGTTCTCTTAAGCTTGAATATGACTAGCAACGGTGTTACAGGCGGTCCGTTTGAGGATCATCCGAATGCTTGGTGCAGTCCAGTCAGCGAAGGAAGAATGTTCTATACGGCCTTGGGTCATCATACGGAAACTTGGTTTAATGAAGATTTCCAAAAACATCTTCTAGGTGGACTCCAGTATGCATGGGGTGAAGCAACCGATACGAAGTGCAACGAACCATCACCGAGAGTTGGCTTGCAGAAGCTTTCCCTTACCAAGACCATTTCAAGCCCTGTTGGTCTGGATATCGCCAAAAATGGCACGGTCTTTGCTATCAGCTTGCTTGGCAAAGTCTATGAAGTATCACAGGATGGAGATACAAAAGAAATATTAAATATCCCAACCACCCTTGAAGGTGAACATGGATTAATGGGTATTGCCCTTGATCCTCAATTTGATGTAAATAAGTACATGTACTTGTATTATACAGATCCTGTGAAAACAGCGAATAACAAACTAATTAACCATCTTTCACGGTTTACTTACCAAAACGGAAAGCTCGATGCAGCTTCGGAGCAGATCTTATTGGAGCTTCCCTCGGATCCGACCTGTTGCCATCAAGCCGGTTATGTCGCTTTTGGCCCGGATGGGAAGTTGTATTTGACGTCCGGAGACAATCGTATGCCAACAAGCGGTCCGCAATTTGGTTCTTTGGAGACATCCCAGAACTTAGATGATATGCGGGGGTCCATTCTCCGCATTAATAAGGACGGATCCGCTCCTAGCGACAATCCATTCTATACGGACAACAATCAACGAGATGCGCGAGATTTCATTTATGCATACGGATTCCGTAACCCGTACCGTATTTCCTTCGAGACAAAGTCAAACGGCAAAATGATCATTTATGAAGGGGATGTAGGCCCGGATGGAACGTTTAACGGGGGAGCTAACGGAGACTTCGATGAACTCAATGCCGTAACCGCTCCAGGCCAAAATTTCGGTTGGCCATACGGGATTGGCAACATAGCTTATAGCAAAGAAATACACGGAAATAGCCAAATCAACACCGCTTTATTTGCAGAAAAATTTGCCCCAACCAAAAAGCCTATTGCTTTCTATCCATATGCCAATAAAGCACCTTGGGGAGGTGGAGGAAGAGCGGCAATGGCAGGTCCGGTGTATAACTATACAGGACCGAATGCGATTCCAGGCCTTCAAGGTAAGTTCTTGGCATACGATTTTGCCCGCAACTGGGTTAAAGCCGTTACGACAGATGATAACGGAGAAATCTCAAAAGTCGATGATTTCTTGTCCGGATTGCTTCTCCCGATTGACATGAAGGTTGGACCGGACGGTGCGCTTTATATCGCCGAATTTGGAAGCTCTTGGGACGTTGATCCTGACGAATCCATTACAAAAGTTTTCTATGGAAAAATGGAAAGAAAGCCGGTTGTCAAGGCCAAGGTAGACTCGACGTCCGGACGCACGCCGCTAACGGTCCATTTCGATACAACAGGAACCGCGGATCCTGATGGCGATGTCATTACTTATGCGTGGAATTTCGGAGACGGACAATCATCAACGGAAGCAAACCCTTCGCATACATATACGACAAACGGGGTTTACAATGTCGTATTGACTGTAACGGACAGTACCGATAAATCTTCCGTTTGGAACACAACCATCACCGTAGGCAATACCGTCCCTAAAGTGAAAATCACCTCGCCTGAGTCCGGACAATTCTATACCAACGGGCAAACTATCACTTTTTCCGTAGAGGCAAATGACGAGGAAGATGGAGAGATTCCATGTGGAGAAATCCTATGGTCTGCGTTGTTGCTTCATGACAGCCATTACCATCCGATGTCTCCGAAAACCGGTTGTCAAGTTGAATTCACCTTGCTAGACGAAGGACACGGACCGGAAGCGAAAATTGGTTGGGAAATCATCGCGGAAGTTACCGATAAGGGAGCAGAAGGTTCAGCGCCGTTAAGCGCAAGCGATTCCATTACCTTCAGGAATAAGCGCATTCAAGCTGAAGACTTTGATGAACAGAAAGGAACCCAGACGGAGGATACAACCGATATTCACGGCGGTAAAAACGTCGGTTATATTGATGCTAATGACTGGCTTCTATTCAAAAACATTGATATGAAAGACATCGAAAAGATGTACTTCCGAATGGCATCCAACAGCGACAAACTTAATGTCGATGTGCGCTTGGACAGCCCGACTGGCGAGAAAGTAGCCACAGCTACGGGAATAACCACCGGTGGATGGCAAAGATGGACGACAACTAGCGCCTATATCAATCGAACAACATCAACCGCAACCAGTAGTAATAGAGACTTTCATGATGTGTATATTGTTTTCCCGACGGGTGGACAAAACATCAATTGGCTCCAGTTTGCGTATCCTGGAGATGCGCCCCCTTCAGAAGCATGTAGCACAAGCTGTGTCGAGTCCCCGGACTTTAGCAAAGCAATTAACAGATCCGGTTGGACGGCAACGGCCAGCGATTCTGGATCACCGGCATCCAATGCGTTTGATGGCAATAACTCGACCCGTTGGACAACGGGCAAGGTTGCAAAGCCGGATATGTGGTACCAGCTCGACATGGGGAAAGTGCATACAATCAATCGTATATTTGCCGATCACGGAACGAACACTGATTTCTTCCGCGGATATGATTTGCTTGTTTCTAAGGACGGACAAACGTGGACTAAAGTAGCAAGCAAAGATACGAGCTGGAGCGGCGGATCTCAAATGGACGAGAGCTTTGAGCCCATAGATGCGCGCTACGTTAAAATCGTGAATAAGGGAACAAGCTCTAGTTATTACGTTTCCATTCATGAATTGTATGCATTCGCTGTGGAGAGCGATACGGCGCTTAAGAGCATAACAGCTCCTGCACCGATTATAGCGGCTATCGGATCGGAAAAAACAGCGGCAGCTCTTGGATTGCCAGGAAAAGTAGCACTGGTAACCGAAGCCGGAAGTTACAATGCTGATGTAACATGGGATTTAAACGGCATTAGCTACGATCCGACTGCAATGAAGGCCCAGACCTTCACGGCAACAGGAACCGTAACCTTGCCTAATAAAGTCTTAAACCCGAACAACGTGCCATTGACAACGAGTATTAACGTAACTGTTAATAAGATCCCTCAGTCTCAAATGACGGCAACGGCGACAAGCGAGGAAACGGGTAAAGATATTGCATCCATGGCGATTGACGGAAACCCACAAACGATGTGGCATACAAAGTGGGATAAATCGGATGTTCTCCCTCAATCGATTACCTTAAACCTTGGAAAAACTTACAATATCAATAAAGTCACGTATTTGCCAAGGCAATCAGGCTCTAACGGAAATATTACAGGCTACAATTTATATGTAAGTACGGATGGCGTGACCTTTACGAAGGTTGCAAACGGAAATTGGGCAAACGATAGCAATGAGAAAAACGCAACGTTTACTTCGGCAAATGCAAAGTATGTCAAGCTCGAAGCAACGGAGGGTGTCAATGGATGGGCATCGGCTGCGGAGATTAATGTATTTGCAGATTCAGTGAAAGTGCCGCAGCTTGTTGGAATAACGGCTCCTGCAGCAATCACGGGAGTGGCCAACGGAACGGCAAAGACAGCAGCAGCCCTTGGTTTGCCTTCCAGTGTAGAATTGGTTACCGATGCTGGAAAAGTGAATGCCAATGTGACATGGAATGCAGGCGCTTCAAGCTATGACCCAGCTCTAAAGACCGCACAAACCTTCGCTATCAATGGAACTGTAACCTTGCCGGCAGGGGTGGCAAATCCGAACAACGTGGCATTGACAACGAGCATCAGTGTAACTGTACTTGCTGCATCGCGCTCGGCATTGTCCGTTCAGATCGAAGCAGAAAGTTTTGATTCCAAGTCAGGGAGCATTATCATCGAGAATAACACCCCGGATACAGGCGGTGGACAGCATATGGGATTTGTTAGAGACGGAAATTATTTAGAATATAAAAATCTTGACTTTGCCAGTGGTGCTTCGGAATTTAATGCAAGAGTATCTGCAGATCAAAATGCAGGGGGTACGATCGAAGTCAGGCTAGACAGCCCGACAGGTACTTTAGCGGGAACGCTTACTGTTAGTAATACGGGTGGATGGTCGAATTATCAGACGATAACTACCCCAATTACACGTGTTACAGGTATTCATGACGTATACCTTGTGTTTAAGACTTCAAGAAACTATGTAGGTAACTTAAACTGGTTTAAGTTCGATGTGGGCAGCAAAGTCGTGACAAATATTACAGCACCTGCAGCTGTTACAGGATTGACAAATGGAACCGCAAAAACAGCGGAAGCCCTTGGGTTACCAGCAACAGTACAATTGGTTACCGATGCAGGAAACGTCAATGCCAATGTGGTATGGAATGTAGGGGCATCATCCTATGACCCGTCACTGAAGACGCAGCAGATCTTCACGGTAAGTGGAACTGTAACTCTGCCGGCAGGGGTGGTAAATCCGAACAACGTGGCATTGACAACGAGCGTCAGTGTAACTGTGCTGGCGGAGACAAAGCCTCAGTCGCCTCAGTCTACATTGACAGGCGCCCAGCAGGTGACTCCTGGCCAAACATTCGATATAACGATGGGACTAAGCAACGTTACGCAAAGCGTATATCAGCAAATGTATGCACAAGATTTGACGCTTCACTATGATCCAGCGAAATTGCAGTTCGAATCGGTTGCATCGCTGAAGGACGGATTCCAAGTTATCGATAAAATGGAGTCTGTGCCGGGAAAAATCCGGATTGTAGCTGCAAGCGTGAAGGAGAATCAAGGAATGCTTGGCGTGCCTGCACAAGGCGATTTGCTCTCATTCAAATTTAAAGTTAAATCTGGAGCTCAGGCGACTAATACTGCAGTTTCTGTAGACGATGTTGTGATTGCTAACGGACAGGGAAATGAACTGTCGGTTAACGGATCTTCTCGCGAGATTCAAATTAGTATAACGGTAGATAAATCGCAATTGAATACGTTGATCGCAAGCGCTCAGGCTAAGCACAATGCAGCAGTGGAAGGAGAAGAGGACGGCTTGTATGTGGTTGGATCTAAAGCACAATTGCAATCGGCAATCGATGCGGCGCGTGCGACAGCAAACGATCCGAATGCCACTCAGCAGCAGGTAGATGATGCTAAAGCTGCGTTGGATGCGGCAATTCAAGTGTTCGATACGAAGAAAATAACCGCAGATGTTAATGGTCAAGGCGGTATCACAATCGGAGACTTGGCTATTGTTGCAGGGGCATATGGTAAACAAGAAGGTCAGGCGGGCTGGAATGCGAAAGCGGATGTAAATAAAGACGGCAAGGTTGACGTAGTAGATCTTGCAATCGTAGCTAAAGCGATCTTGAAATAAAACTACGCTGCACTTTAGCGATAGTTAGATCGGATCGATAGTGAAATGGGGGAGATCTATTATTCTCCCCCTTCTCTTTTGGAATGAGAATTTTGTAAAAAGGAGAATCGCAGATGAGGAAAAGGGTCGTTGTTGCACTCTTTCTGTTCTTTATATGTACTGCGGCATTCAATTACAGCACGCTGCAATCCATATTCGCGCACGAAACAAACGTAAAAAAAATCAATTTGTATGCGACAGATGGTTACGTTACGATGCCCGACGGAAGCCAAATGTATATTTGGGGATATTCTTTAGAGAAGGAAAAGGGAACGGCGGTTTATCCTGCGCCTACCCTAGAAGTTGAGGAAGGAGATCAAGTCGAAATTATGCTGACGAATCTGGGTCCCTCTAAGCAGGGGATTCTTCCTGTCGCTCACACCATTCATTTCCATGGGCTGGACACGGATCAGAGGAACGACGGGGTTCCGCACACCTCCCCCCCGGTATTAGTGGGACAAAGCTTTACCTATAGCTTTAAAGCCGATCACGCCGGCACCTATTTCTATCACTGTCATGTAGATACCATTGAGCATTTGCAGATGGGCATGACGGGATCATTTATCGTGAAGGCGAAGATGGGAGCCAAACAGGCGTGGACAGGAGGTCCGTCCTATGACCAAGAAGCGGTGTTTCATATGAATGAGATTGATAGATCTTGGCATGACGCAGTTGAACACAGAAATACGTATGACCGGACAGCTTTTATACCGGATTATTGGACAGTGAATAGTGATTTTAAAGCCAAAGGCGAGGGTTCTGAAATACAAGCGCAAGCAGGGGAGACCTTCTTGATTAGACTCATCAATTCCGGTTATGAGAAACGTACATTTAACATGAATGGCCTAACTTTTAAAGTTATTGCGTCGGATGGCAGGCCTTTGAAGCAGGCCGTAGACAAGCAATCCATAACCTTGGCATCCGCAGAACGATACGATGTATTGGTTAAGTTTGGTCAAGCGGGCACTTATCAGGTTGAGGTTGATGGAGAGTAACAATATATTAATATGGAAACTGTGGTGGTGATGAGAGGCATGTTTCGCGTCGCAAGGATGAAATGGTATTTTCTCTTTATCGCAGCGTTCTGTGCGCTGTTTATTGTTGCTTCCTCGAATGCAAATGCTGTGGATGCTAGGAAAGTCCAGTTATATGCTACGGATGGCTATTATACCTTGGCGGATGGAAAGCAGGTTTATATTTGGGGCTACAGTCTGGAAAACAAACCAGGAACCGCGGTATTCCCAGGACCTAAAATTGAGACAGAGGAAGGAGATATCGTTGAAGTTACCGTGACCAATATTGGCCCCCAAAAAAACGGAGCCGATTTTCAAGTCCGTCCTCTCCGTGTCAAGGTTCTTGATGATCAGAGTGCCGATGATCGGATTCTGTCTGTCGGTCAAAGCGACACCCGGCTTATAACCGCGAGTCAAGCCGGTTCCTATTATTATTATTCCTATGATGCCAATCAATATGGAATTCAGATGGGGTTGAATGGACCTTTTGTCGTGAAAGCCAAAAGCTCGGCCAAACAAGCATGGACCGGCGGACCGAATTATGACAAGGAATATGTATTCCACATCAATGAAGTCGATCCGGAATGGCACCAGACTGCGGAAGTCGGAAATTTATACGATTATGGAAAATTCCACCCCCGCTATTGGACAATCAATGGAAAGTCCTTTCCCGATTTGGAAAGCGACCCCTCCACCATGATCCACGGTAAAGTAGGGGAAAAAATTATGGTCCGTTTAATAAATCCGGGAAGAGATGAACATCCGATGCATCTTCATGGTCATCACTTTCAGGTCATCGCGGAAAATGGAGTACCGTTGCCGATTCCCGTAGATAAGGATACCGTTAATCTGGATCCGGGGGAAACGAAGGATATTCTGGTTACCTTTGATCAAAGCGGTCATTTTCCGTTCCATAGCCATAAAATCGTTGATAACACGAATAACGGGGTTTATCCGGGCGGACTGCATACGATGACGCATATCGAACAGGCTGGAAATACTGGGGAGGCAACGATCACCCTAAAAGTCGGAGAGACACATGCCATCGTAAACGGCGAGCATGTCATGCTCGATGTCGCTCCCTTTCAGTTGAAGGGGGATACCTATGTTCCATTTCAGTTTATCGCCGATGAATTCGGAGGGACATTACAGACGAATGCGAAGGATCGCAATTATATCTATAAGACGGAAAACTCCGAGTTTCAGTTATGGTTGATACAAAAGTTAGGCATTATGAACGGACAGCAGATTCAATTGCAGTCACCCATCTTGCAAGTAAAAGGAAAAGTGATGGTTCCATTAAGCGTCATTTCGACCTATTTATGTTCGACAGTTGACATGGATCATTCTTCAGACGCGATTACGATACAGTATCAAACCGGTCAGGAGTGCCATACTCCGGATCGCGATCGGACAGCGCCGGTAGTTCGGGCTGCTCCGGCAGGAGGCACCTATAGCTCAACTCAGAACGTGACTTTAACTATTCAAGACGATGACCCGAATGCCGTAATTTATTATACGCTGGGTGGTTCCGCACCGACGAAGTCATCTGCTAGATACACAAGTCCAATTCCGATCTCCCAAAATACAATATTGAAATTTATCGGAATAGATACTTCAGGAAATGCCAGTGATGTCCAAACGGAAAGCTATATCATCGAATCTGCTTCCGAAGTATTGGTGGAAGTCATGAATGACCGATTCTCATCGGCTCAAATTAAAGTCAAAAAAGGTACTAAGGTTACATGGGTTTTGAAGAGCACGATGATGCATACCGTTACTTCATACGAAGGGATATTTGATGGTGTTGTTACTCCGAATGGAAATACGAGATTTAGCTATACGTTTAATGAAACAGGTACGTTTAATTACTTCTGTATGGTTCATCCGTTTATGACGGGAACTGTGATCGTCGAATAACAACGGGGAAGGAGTAGAGGGTGCTTTGAAATGGAAAAGTCTATATTTCCTTCTATTTTGTTTATTTTTAATAGAGATAGCGAGTGTGGCCTCCGCGAATGAAGGGAAAGTCTCTTTCGCGGATGTTAACCTGGAAGCTGCTGTGCGGGACACATTGAATAAGTCTGCGGGAGATATTACTATTTTGGACATGGAAAGATTAACAAGTATGGATGCGTCCGGCAGAGGGATCAGCGACTTAAGCGGTATCGAATATGCGACTCGGTTACAGTCTCTCAATTTAGCGGATAACAGCATTCGTGATGTGTCGAAACTAGGGGCATTATCCGGCCTGGAAACTTTGATCCTTAACCAAAATGAAATCGCGGAATGGAATGCGCTCGGCAACATTGCTCGGTTGAAATCGCTTTGGTTGACAGGCAATCAAATAACCGAATTAACTGGAATCGGCTCCTTAACGCAGCTTGAGAGTTTGTATTTGGCTAATAATCAAATTGGAAGTTTATCCGGATTGGAACATCTGCTTCAACTTAAGGAGTTGAACCTGGCTGGTAATCAAATCCATGATCTCGTAGCTATACAGATGTTGACTCAACTGCAATCTCTCAATATAGAAGAGAATCAGGTTACCAGCATTTCCGGGTTAAGTGTATTAAAGCAACTGGAATGGCTTTCTCTTGCTTTCAATCGGATAAAAGATCTAACGCCTATAAGTGAGTTATCCCAATTACAATATCTCGATGTAAGAGGAGCGGCTATTTCTGATGAATCGAATCAGGTATTGAAGAAACTGCAAAACCAAGGCGGGATCGTGGAGTATAGCATTAACAATCCACCTGCAGATTCCACACTGACAGGTCCAGAGCAGGTGACTCCTGGCCAAACATTCGATATAACGATGGGACTAAGCGACGTTACGCAAAGTGTATACCAGGAAATGTACGCTCAAGATTTGACGCTTCACTATGATCCGGCGAAATTGCAGTTCGAATCAGTTGCATCGTTGAAGGACGGATTCCAAGTTATCGATAAAAAGGAGTCTGTGCCGGGACAAATCCGGGTTGTAGCTGCAAGCGTGAAAACGGATCAAGGAGTGCTTGGCGTGCCTGCACAAGGCAATCTGCTCTCATTCAAATTTAAAGCTAAATCTGGAGATCAGGCGACCAATACGGTAGTTTCTGTAGACAATGTCGTTATTGCCAACGGACAGGGGAATGAACTGTCGATTAACGGATCTTCTAGCGAAATTCAAATCAGTATATCGGTAGATAAATCGCAATTGATTACGTTGATCGCAAGCGCTCAGGCTAAGCACAATGCAGCAGTGGAAGGAGAAGAGGACGGCTTGTATGTGGTTGGATCTAAAGCGCAATTGCAATCGGCAATCGATGCGGCCCGTGCGACAGCAAACGATCCGAATGCCACTCAGCAGCAGGTAGATGATGCTAAAGCTGCGTTGGATGCGGCAATTCAAGTGTTCGATACGAAGAAAGTAACCGCAGATGTTAATGGTCAAGGCGGTATCACAATCGGAGACTTGGCGATTGTTGCAGGGGCATACGGTAAACAAGAAGGCCAGGCGGGCTGGAATGCGAAAGCGGATGTAAATAAAGACGGCAAGGTTGACGTAGTAGACCTTGCAATCGTAGCTAAAGCGATCTTGCAAAAAACTATGCCGCACTTTAGCAATAGTTAGAGCGGATCGGTAATGAAATAGGGGGAGATCTATTATTCTCCCCTTATCATTAATAGACCTTGCTTATGTTGCGTTTAAACTATTGGAGTGAAGGAATGGGTGAGGTAGCATGAAAAAACATTATTGGCTACTGAGCGGGATAGTGTTGCTTCTTCTCGTTTTATTGGGTATTAGTAGTATTTGGTATGACGGAACAACAACTGAGATGGATGAATCGCAGGTTGGTCTTAACGAGATAAAAGGAACGGCACGAGAAGTTAGAGCCCAGCTGATGGGCACTATCAACTCTGATGAGCAAAGTTTTATCTATTTGTATGAACCGGATTGCAAATTATGCACGAAGATGGAGCCGATCATAAATGCGTCGGCAGAGAGAAATGGACTTACGCTTCAGCGATTGAATCTCCATAAATACAAGGATATCTTAGGCTTGAAAAATGAAAAGGGAATTCCTCTAATAAACTTTTATAAGGAGCTTCCTGCAGTTGCATACTATAAAAATGGTTGGCTGATTGCTTGGGCTGAGGGTGACCAGTCGGAAAAAATATACGATGAATACTTTGAGCATTTTCGCTTTGGTGACGAAGACGAGCACGATCAAGAACATGAATAATAAGTAACAAGAGTAAGGAACAGTTCTGCAGTCATTTTCACGGCTGCGGGGCTGTTCTTTATTTTATTCATATTTCATACAAGAAAATCGTAAAAATCACAATCTTAAAGAAAAGTGCTTATTTTAAAGACCCGTTATTTCTAGTTTTCAGAGGAAGATGTCCTTTTTCCTGTATTCAAGATGGATCAGATCCACTAATGTGAAATTGAAATCATAGTACCTCACTTTTTGAACACGGGGGAGGATGCTTATCGGTAAATAAGTGAATGGCAAGAAATCGCGCGGAAGTTAGAGAACGAAGGAGGAAAAAGGTACAAATGATGAAAATCGGCACTAAATGCACTTCTAGCGTATTGGCAACCGCAATGCTCTTTGCATCGTTCATGATAGGCTTTCCCGGTACGAAGGCATACGCACAGCAGACAACAGGAAACGCTCCGTTTATTAACTCGTGGCTGGTATCAGGTCCATTCGATGCGCCAGTCGTAGACAATATTTATGGATGCCAGGTTGGAGAGGTCGTAAATCTTGCCCCGCTGGCATCTGAAATGACAGCGTCATCATCGACGCTTGCCGTGAACCCTGTTTCATATCTCGTGGATGGAAGCACCAAGAAACAGTGGGTGACCGAAAATGATTCTAATCCTTGGGTCAATCTGAAATGGAAAGATCCGATTGCCATCAATGAAGTGAAGATCGCGCAATGGGGCGATTCGCGTCACGTGAACAATTGGTATCATCTGATATTTACACTTGAAGACGGCAGCAAAGTCGAATCCGGAAAGGTGAATAGTACGTCGGCGAGCTCAGCCGAGCCAACGGTCTATACGATACAGTCTGGGCTGAAGAAGGTCGTGGAGATGAAGGTCGAGATCGATAAAGGACGTACGCCATATCCATCGGTTACTGGTATCTCCGAGATCGAGGTATATCAACACTCCGTAACGGAGCAGATTGAAAGGCCAATGGACGGTAACTGGGCGAGAGCAGCCGACGCGACTTCAAGCTCCACGTGGAAAACCAGCGCTGTTGATTTTCCGACAGGAACAGATTCCTCTAGTGTTCTTCCCAAATTTGCTATAGATGGCGATAAAAATACCAATTGGGTCTCTCAAATGCATGATACTGCTGGAAATCCCTCGTCTTGGCCGAAATGGGATCCTGCACCGACCTTGTATTTAACCTGGAAGCAACCGATCAAAGTGAAACGAATTGAGGTCTTTGATCGTAATAATCCCGCTTGGCCTCCCAATACCTCAGATGTCCAAAAGGTTAATTACACGCTAAAGGACGCGAGTGGGAATATTCTAAAAACCGGTGTTATCACCGATATTGATCCTTTGGGGCAAAACCCTGGTGCAGTTGAGCTTGAGCAGCCAGTAAACAATGTTTCCAAGGTTGAACTGCTGATTGTATACGACGGACAGAAAAATCTTAAAAATGTCGGTCTTGGCTTTACGGAAGTTAATGTTTTTGATGGAGATGGTGTCATTCCGCCGGGTAACCAGGAACCGGGAGGCAGTATTACACCGAAAGTCGGAGAAATGCTTGTAAACAGTAAGAAATGGGAGTACTTTGATGACCGTCTCTGGAATCGAAACTATGATGATTATCAAGATCTGTACGGTTATTTTACAGTCAAAAAAGGTGTCGATACGAGAAACAAATATGTATACGCGCACACTTACGTCTACAGTTCGGTCGAGCAGCAAGCGTATTTCAATGTAGGTGCCAGCGGATCTTATCGGCTGTATGTCAATGATCGCTGCGTATCTTCGCCGACCACGCCTGTGGAAGTGCAGAAGGATTTGACGAAACAAGCTATCCAGTTGAAAAAGGGCTGGAACAAATTGATGATTCAAATCAAACATACGTACACCGAAGACGTGAATGCCAACAATGTTCCGATCGGGGCAGATCAGAATGTGGCCTATCTTGGGTTTTATGGACGCGTCACAGATCAGAACGGCAACCGGATCAACGGAATCATGAATTCGGTGGAAGGGGATGCCGGCTCCCTCAAAATCGTCTCGCAAGGACTAACGACCGAGGATGCCATCAAAACGCCGCTGCCAACTCAAAACATGCCCATTGGTTACAAGGAATGGCCATATGTATGGAATAAATCGAAAACAAGCAATAAATACGGTGTTGCAGCATCGGCATTCCAATTTATGGCGAGCGGAGGCGCACCGGGTTATACGTGGAGCATTGTAGAGGGGAAGTTGCCTGAAGGCTTGGAACTCAATAGCGATGGTACCATCGCGGACGGGTTAGTGAATGGCAATGTTGATCTCAACAGCAGTAAAGGCATCATCAGTATCAACAGCGAGCCGGGAGACTATAACTTTACCGTACAAGTCGCTGACCGTAATGGAAATAAGGCGACTAAGAAGATGACATTGACCGTCAAGGAACGCCCGAATAAATGGTTTGAAGAGGGTAGAGTTGGCGCGTTAAGCCACACGATTGTCACGTACCCCTACTTCGTTGATCCGAATTTCTCCGCCGATTTATGGGCAGAGCGAGCCAAACGTCAGGGACATTCACTTGTCTCGATTGAAGCGCTGCAACAAAATTATTATTGGCCGTCCAAGTTTTCCGACCCACAGCATGAACGACAGAAATATTACCCGAAAGACGAACATGGCCAAGTGATAGACGGATTAAAACAGTTTGAAGAAGCTGTCAAACGTTATGGGATCAAATTCGGCTTGTATTATGCAACGGAGGGCGGCGGCTTGCAGCACTATTCTACAGATGTGTTTGTACAGAATGTGGAGGATCTGATTAAGCGTTATGATCCGGCATACCTCTATTTCGATGGTCCGCAAGCCATGAAGAATGCCAATTATGACGTGATGTACAGTAATGTTCGCAACTACAGCGATGACATTATTATCAATTCCAATGCATGGGGCGAAGAGTATGGAGACCCGGATCTAAGAACAGCCGAAGCTAGTCATATTTACGCCAATACTGGTGCAAATCATCTCGTAAAACGTACCCCTATGGAGCCGTGGAAGTCTGTTCACACGAAGAACAACTTTACACCATACTATGCGAAACGCGATGATTACCGTCAGGTTGCAAAAGAAATGATCATGAATGCCGGCAGAGGTTATGTGGATAACAATGACCAAATGCCATTAATGAGCCGTGGAACGAACTGGGATTCTCCAGAAGATGTTGCAACAAGATATCCGAAATCCATTCAAGAGTTCATTGATGTGCGTGAAGGGCTTGCAAGCTGGTTCGCGCCGGAAGGCAAGCCGGAACGACATGAGTCTACGACAGGCACCATGCCGTATTATCTTGCTGGCTATGGATACGAAGACGATAGAAAAGGCAACTATGACAAATTTGCTTTTCCGAACGGTACGACCGGTCCGCAATGGGGCTATGCAACATCTCGGGACAACAATGTTTATCTTCATATTATGAAAGGGCCTGATGGCAAGCGAGGGTTTGATGTCATTACCGGAAAGTCTTTAACGATTCGTCCAGTTAAGGATCGGGTGACATCCGTGACATGGTTGAACGAGAACCTGCCTGTTACCTCGTTCGTGCAGACGGGTGACAGCTTGACCATCGATCTAACCAACGTACAGGAAGATGCCATTGATACGATTATCAAGATCGTAACGGACAATCCGAATCGTAAATATAAGCTTACGAACGTCAACACAGCGGGAGAGCAGATAACACCTTCGTCACTCCAAATCCATGCTGAAGGCTATATGACATTCCCAGCGCTTAAAGCTCAATTGTCCGGCTTGACATACCAAAGCGCAGATCCTGGCATCGCAGCGGTAAACGGTAGCGGGATCGTGACGCCGGTATCGAATGGAACAACAACGATCACGGTACACGGTACGTATGAAGGCGTGACGAAACAGGATACGCTGAAAGTCACAGCAAGAGACGGCAAAATTTACGTTGGAGAGCGCATGATCGGAGCAACCTTGCTTGTAAATGACAAGGAATCCTATGGCGAGTTCCGTACGTTAGAGAAACTTCGCTATCAAATCGAAGGCAGATCAGCGAAAGGCGGAGCCATCGGACTGGATGCCGCGCAAATTGTATGGCATGGCGGTATCGTCGATCTGAAAGCGGGCGATAAATATAAACCGGTCGTGATCAACGAAGTAAATACGTTTACTTTCAATACTAATGAAATCATAACGCCTTATGTGGAACAACCTGCACGGGGAGTTATTTGGGCTGATGTAACGCAGGGCGGCAAGATATTTACGACAAATAAAATTTACATGGACCTGCTGCCGTATCAAAATGTTGCAAGGAATGCTGAGATTACAGCTAGCCATAATCAAGTAGCAGTCAGTCAATTGGTTGATGGCAAAGGGATTGAGGGCATTCATTTGGATCAATCCAAATGGTCGGTAGCGGCAAATGAAAAGGCTTGGGTTCAATTTAAACTGCCGACGAAGTCCGAGATTGCGAGTGTAAATATCAATTTCAATTCCTTAGAACAAAGTTATGTCAATACACCAAAAACAATAAAGATTCAGACCAGCGTTGACGGCGCGGAATGGAAAGATGTCAGCACCGTGAATGGACCAACAGGGAATGCTTATTTTGGATTCTATAACCAATATCCGATCAACGCATCAGCGCAATACGTCAAACTGATCATGGACGGCGGTTCAAACGGAGCGACAATGGATTTGCTTGAGGTGGCCATCAACGGAATCGATAAGTCCAATTTGTTGGATCACTTCGAATATGCGTATAAGCCAGTCAATGTGACGACGGGCAACTATGAAATTAAGGCTTATACAGGTGCCGGAGATCTGATCGATAAAGATGTCGAAGTTACGGTAACAAGTGAAACCCCGAATGTGATTTCGGTGAATGATTCCAACCTGGTCACGGCTGTCTCCGAAGGTATGGCCAAGATGATGATTCGAGTGACGATCGGCGGACGTTCGATAGAGAAAGTGACTTATTTATACGTCGATAAATCAGGACATATTTATCAGGGCTCTTATCTCGACAAAGTCAGCGTTACGCTGAGTAAAACGACAGTTCAACCGAATGAACCGATCATTGCTTCGATTAAAGGTTTGTTAAGTTCGGGAGAAACAGCAGATTTGTCTAAGGCCGCGATCGAATATCAATTTAGCGATAAGCGGTTATCTATCGTTGAAGGCAGCAATACGATCTTGGTGAAGGGCGATATCGGGCCTGGATTTAAAGCGACCGTTACTATAAAGGCGACTTTGGACGGGGTGACCGTACTAAGCGATCCAATCACCATTACAGCGACTGGGAATATTGTACCTCAATCGCAAATGACAGCAACGGCGACAAGCCAGGAAACGAGCAGCGAGAATCACGGAGCATCCATGGCCATTGACGGAAACCCGCAAACGATCTGGCATACCAAGTGGGATAAATCCGATGTTCTTCCGCAATCGATTACTTTAAATCTTGGAGGGACCTACAAAGTTAATAAAATTACGTACTTACCAAGGCAGTCTGGCGATAATGGAAAGATTACAAGCTATAACGTGTATACAAGCACCGACGGCGCGACCTTTACCAAAGTTGCTAGCGGAAACTTTGCGAACGACAGCGCGGAGAAAGCCGTAAGCTTTACGGGAACGAATGCATCGCATGTCAAACTTGAAGCGACGGCGGGTATGAGCGGATGGGCATCGGCAGCGGAAATAAATGTCTTTAGCGTGAGCGACGAAATCGTAAAATCCATCGTCGATTACAAATCGGTTGCTGTAGATACGAACGTAGGCGTCATTCCTGTCCTTCCGGCACAGGTTGAAGCCGTCTACAACGATGGAACAACAGGTCTCGTAGACGTTACTTGGGAACCGATTACCAAAGAGATGGTTGCTAAAGCGGGCGTATTTACCGCTCAGGGAACGGTCGCGGGCAGTTCGGTCAAAGCAAAAGCGACTTACAGAGTCGCCGGTCAACCGTCCGAAGCGTTCACGCTCAGCCTGAACCAACCGTCCTACAGCCTGACCATTGGCGAAACGCAGCCAACGGTCGTGTCAGCGACCTACAAAGATTCCGGCACCGTGAAGGATGTCACTTCGCTCGCCGTATTTACGACAGCAGATGGAACGATTGCAGCCATCGATAACAAAGGGGTATTGACGGGGATCGCAGAAGGAAGCACGACGATCAGCGCATCCTATGGCGGCGAAACGGTGACGGCGCAGGTGCATGTAACGAAGCGTGATGCGCAGTCAACAGCTGTTCAGCTGACAGCTCCCACTTCAGTTGTGAAGGGCGAACCGTTTACTGTACGCCTCGGTCTGAAGCAGGTGCAGGCGCCGGTCTTTGCACAAGATATGCTGATCCAGTACGATCCGAACCTGTATGAAATCCAGGATGCGGTTGCGATGCGTGAAGGCATAACGGTCTATAAACAGCCATCGCAGACGCCAGGACAGCTTCGTTTGATTCTTGCAAGTCTGGGAGCGGACCATGCGATTGCGCATGATGCGGATGTCGTCGAGCTGAAATTCGTCGCGAAGCAGGTATCGCAAAGCGAAAGCGGATCGATTGCAGTGACAATCGCTACGATCGGGGATGCACTGGGGCAGGAAAGCAATGCGCTTCCTGCGTCCGTGACCGTTGAAGTGACGGCGTCCATTTCGTTGCCGGGCGACGTCAACCAAGACGGTAAATACTCGATTGCCGACCTTGCCATCGCAGCGGCGCACTACGGCATGAATCAGCAGCATGCGGATTGGAACAAGTACAAATCCGCCGACATGGACGGCAATGGCGTGATTGACATTGTTGACCTTGCGGCGATTGCTCGGAAAATTATTGAATCCTAAGCTTCAACCCTAAAAACCGTCCGGACACCATGGTGTTCGGACGGTTTTTTACTTCAATTTAATGAATTACTATTGCATCATGTTTCGTTCTCGATATTGTTGGGGTGTAATACCCTTTATGTTTTTGAAAAGCCAATGATGCTATTCGCCAAAACAGGGATCATCCAAGGCAGCGGCACAGAGCTCTCTCCGACGGTGAAAATCAATCGGGCGCAGATGGCTCAGACGATCTATCAATTGTTGAAAAATATATGATATACAACGTAAGGCGGAGATGGGATTCGTTTACGGACACGATACCTATCGAAAAAATAAATCGCCGACCTGGGCTGTCCCCGTCGCCCTGGTCGGCGTTATAGTTAAACATTTTATAGAAAAAACACATTTTTGGGGTTAAACAATAGAACCTTTTTACATTAAGGCGCTCTTTGTACAGTGTAACCTTGTATTGCGATTTGCTACTATTTACTACATTACAATAGAAGAGGGGGGGATCCTGGGCCTCGTTCACACCTGGAACAATTACATCAGAGTATTAAAACCGCATCCTTTATCCATCGTCCCGATGGATAAAACCTTCCTGCCTACACAAACTTCTTGACTCATCCCGCAATTAGTGAAAGTAAGATCTCGCAACCCTAGACGAAATCCGAATCGGCATTTTAGCAGAAAAACGATTAAATAAAGGAGAAATGTATATTTAATGGACAAATTTTTTGAAAAAATTACATCAAGCAGTTAAAGCGCAGAAATCATCATTTTTTCATGAAAAGTATTTTTTTAGAGAACTGAAATTCGCTACTTATTAGAGGGAAATATACTTCTTCCTGTATGCACGATCTCGTAGTTCCAATACGCTGAAACAGCGAGGATAATACATCATTTCTTAAATCAATTGGGGGATGACGAGGAGATCGCGGCGTAGCATTTTTCTCATTATTTTTTTGTAGGAGGAGTCCAGTGAAAAAATATGTTAAAAAACTAACTTCTGTGGCAATGGCTTTTACAATCCTATTCTCAACCTATACGGTGGATGTTGCCGTTACGAATGCAAGTGCTAGCGAAGCAGGGAATATTCAGGCACAAATCTTTGTATCACCGACAGGTAATGACGCAAACCAAGGAACCTATGAACAGCCGCTTGCTACTTTAGATGGCGCTCGTAAGGCTGTTGCAAAAATTAATAGTAATATGACAGGTGATATTTATGTTTTTTTTGCAGCCGGTGATTACTACATTACGAACACAGTAGAATTTGGCGTTGCGGATTCTGGAACAAATGGTCATAACATTATTTATCGTGAAATGGATGGACTCAATACTGTTAATTTTATTGGCGGAGAAAAGGTGGACCCTAACTCATGGACCTTAGTTAACGGTAAGGCTGATCCAACTGCAAACCCTGATGGAGATTTACCAAACAGTGTTTCAGGTATGGTTTATAAAACGTTTGTTGGCACAGGAGATTACCCAAGCAAAAACTTTAATACGCTTTATGTGAATGATACAAGACAGATTATGGCTCGTTCGCCAAACTTAAATAAACGTCCCAAATTTCCTAGCTCATTTAGTGACTATTACAAAACATCTGGTGGCGGGGCAGGCGGCTCAAACGTTACATCCATGACTTTTAATGACTCTATTCTGGATGCTAACACAAGAAACGGAATGATAAACGCAATGGCGCGCGGTGACTTTGACGCGCAGGTTTTTACAGATGATTACGGTGGAGATCGACATTGGGAAAGCAATACACTTATGCTTAGCAGTTATACCACAGGCAAGTTTACTTTTAAAACTGATCCAAACAAACCTGAATTTAACAGACCACGCTTTACGGTGGGGGACCGTAGTTCTTTCTTTGTTCAAGGGAACTTAGGATTTCTTGACCAGCCTGGTGAATTTTACTACAACAAAACAACAGGCTATCTGTATTATTATCCAACAGGCGATATTACACAATTGGATGTCATTATACCTAAAGTAGAGACAATCGTTCTTTTCAAAGGAAATGATAAGGATAATACGGTACATAACATTCAGTTTAACGGAATCAAGTTCGCGGATACCAACTTTCCTGATTGGTATTCACCTTATTGGAACTGGGGCGATACAGGTACGGGTATGGGAAAATATCCGCCCGAAGCTATGAATTCAACCAATCCATCGTATGCCGAAGCTATAGACCGTCCGCAATTTCAGGTTGGCATAATTAAAATGAACTATGCCTCGTATATCAATATTGAACGCTCTCATATAAAAAACGGAGGCATGAATGGCATTTCGTTATATTTAGCAAACCACAATATTACTATCCGTGATAGTTTAATTGAGCATGTCGGTCACGATGGTATTCAAATTGAGGGTGGATATCCTGGTGACCCTATTAATGGAGGCATCAATGGAGAAGGCTACTCGAGAGATAATCTGATCGAAAACACCATTATTCATGATGTGGGTGAATTGGTGCTTTGTTCAGCAGGTATTTCAATGAACAATGCAGGCAGAAACACTGTAAGACATGTCGAGATTTACAACAGCCCACGCAGAGGATTGCTTCTGCAAGCGGGTTATGCGAGAAATCCGAACAATGTGGGTGGTTTTGGCGACAAATTTTTAAACCGTTACAATGATTTATATATTCATGACAATCGTTTTGAATATGTGTATGTACACGATTGCCAACAAGACGGTGGAGATGATGGCACACTCTTTGTCGGTTGGATTTATATGGGGAAAGATCCTGAACCTAACTTTAAACGCAATTATTTTGAACAAGTTATTATCGATCAAACCGCTTCGAATCCTACGATGACAAACCTTACACCTAACAACATCAATACAGACATGGGCGCAAACGGACTAAGCTTTAAAAATGTTATGTCTACTAATTCACAGAACTTAAATTTTGAGGGAGGTTCATATTTCCAACCTGCTTATGGTGACAAAGCGCTTATTTCAGACAACACAAACTTAAATTATGGGCCAGCATACGATCAAGATCCTACATTCGATCCGTCTAAGATGGAGTTTGATAAAATCGGTGTAACCACTGCTTATCCAGCGGAATATAAAACGCCATTGGTTGCCGCCAATAAACCTACAGATACTTACTTTGAAGACAGCTTTGAGGACAAGGAAATTGATATGGCAAAATGGAGCTACCAAAACAAGCTTCCAAAAACGACTACGCTATATATGGCAGGCACACCTTTACAGGATAGTCGCTCTCTTATGATCGATGATTCCGGATCTGGAAAACCTGTATTATATAGGGAGTTTCCTCAAGCCTTAAACAAAGTAGTTTCAGTAAAAATGTTTGACCCATTTGCTATAAATCCGACTGGTTATGATTCGGGTAGACCTTTTAACATGAAAAACTTCAATACTATGGCAAGAGCGGATGACGGAGTAAAGAGTAGAGGTATTGGAGTAAACGCAAATTCAGGCAGTGCAAACTTTAATAATTATGTATTAAATATTGATGGAGTAGAGCAAGCCACATCGGTAAAGCGTTCGAATGGTTGGCACGAACTGAAATGGGATTACACGGGAACAGGTGTAACGATGTATATTGATGACGTGCAGGTGTATCAAGACGCTACTGCTCTCCCATTTGACTACTTGCAATTAGGTTCTCCTAGTGGTACAGGCGCAAGCTGGTTTGATCAGGTTTATGTTTATGGGGGAACGCCAGCGCCTGCGCTAGGTTCAATTCCCATTCAGACTGTACCGGATTATGATGCCTCCAACGAGAACAAAACACGACTAGATCTCAATTTTGAAGACGGCGTTGTGCCGAGCCTTAGTATTAAGGGCTCACAGCCTCCTGTTCTGAGCGTTATTGCCGATCCCGCAAATCCAAGTAATAAGGTTATGCAAACCGTGATCGGAGATGGGCAAAGTTATTATCAAACGGGTGCCCCTTGGAACAACTATATTGTCAATATGAAGTGGAAATTCGTTGGCTGGGGTTCCACTAACATATTAAACCAAGCATATGATAATTTCACAATTTATATCAATACAAATGGAGCAGAACCAAACCCGCCAGCCTATCAGGTGATCTACCGCAGAAATAAAGGCGGAGTAACAGGTTTTCCTGCTGGAACACCATATTTTGAAGTTAATAAGCACACTCCAACAAGTGACATCTCGCTAGGAAGGGTTGCGGTGCCAGAAGGATTTGATGCAACGAAGTGGCATGAATTCCAAATTCAGACTTATGGCGGCAAAGTCGGATTTGTAGTAGATGGAACCAAAATAATATCGGTTAATGACGGGTCGTACTCCACTGGTGGTGTTGCATTTGGAGGAATCAACTCTACTGTTTTACTAGATGACATCAAAATTATTTCTAACCCGACGTATGTAAATTATGGTTCTAACTTCAACCTAGGGAATGTTTCGTTATTGGGAACTTATAATCCGAATTATACTACTTATGGGGCAACTGTCAGCAATAATTCACAGCCGGTTACTTTAATCAAACCAAAACCTGTATTATCGGGCGTGAGTCAGGTTGTGACTTTCAATGGTGTGGATATTACAGCCAATTTCCCTGACTATACAACTGCAGTCGCGCTTACAAATTTAAATAATGGAAGAAACAAGCTGGTAATTTCGGAAATCACATCAGCGGGCAGTAAAGACTATACCATTTATATTGATAAAACGTACACGATTTCGTCGGTTGCAGCGATTTCTCCCGTATCTACTGTGCGTGGGACAGCTCCTGTCTTGCCAACGACAACCAATGTTACGTTTGAAGACGGTACGAATCAAACGGTAGAAATTCACTGGGATAGAGTGAGTCCAGCCGCTTATAAGAATACTACAGGCACGTTTACAGCGACAGGAAAGTTAGTCGGATTAAACGGTAAGGTCAGCACAACGGTAAATGTCGTGGGACTTGAGTCGATCGGCGAACTTGAGGATGTCACCACCGTTGCGGGGACGGCGCCGGAGTTGCCATCAACGATTAGCGCCCAATTCACAAATGAATCTAAGGACTTGGCGTTATCCTTTGCCGAATTCGATCCTGCCATGTACGCAAGCGCCGGCACCATCATTGCAGTTGCACGAGTTGACCAATATGCGTTTGATGTTCTGCAAAAGGTGAAGGTATTGTCCGGTCAACCGGCCGAAGCGTTCACGCTCAGCCTGAACCAACCGTCGTACAGCCTGACCATTGGCGATACGCAGCCAACGGTCGTGTCAGCGACATACAAGGATTCCAGTACAGTGAAGGATGTCACTTCGTTAGCCGTATTTACGACGGCGGATGGGAAGATCGCCTCCGTCGATAACAAAGGGGTATTGACCGGGGTAGCAGAAGGAACTACGACAGTCAGCGCATCTTATGGCGGCGAATCGGTGACGGCACAGGTTCACGTCACGAAGCGCGATGTGCAGCAAACGGCCGTGCAGCTGACTGGTCCGGCTTCGGTGTTAAAGGGCGACTCATTCAATGTGCGTCTCGGCCTGAAGCAGGTGCATGAGCCGGTCTTTGCGCAAGATATGCTGATCCAGTACGATCCGAATCTCTACGAATTCCAGGATGCGGTTGCCATGCGCGAAGGATTGACGGTCTATAAACAGCCATCGCAGACGCCGGGACAGCTTCGTTTGATTCTTGCAAGTCTGGGGGCGGATCATGCGATCGCAAGCGATGCGGATGTCGTCGAGCTGAAATTCGCCGCGAAGCAAGTAGTGCAAAGCGCAAGCGGGGCGATTGCGGTGACAAGCGCAACGATCGGGGATGCGGAAGGTCATGAGCGTCAAGCACTCCCGGCAACCGTGACCGTCGAAGTGACAACGTCGACTGAATTGCCTGGCGATGTCAACCACGACGGCAAATATTCGATTGCAGACCTTGCTATCGCAGCGGCACATTACGGCATGACGCAGCAGCATGCTGAATGGAGCAAATTCAAGTCAGCCGACGTAGACGGCAATGGTGTAATCGACATTGTTGACCTTGCGGCGATTGCTAGGAAAATTATTGAATCCTAAGCATCAGATCATTAAAACGTCCGAACACCATGGTGTCCGGACGTTTTTTCACTTCAATTTAAAATCCAAGGCAGCGGCACGGAACTCTCTCCGACGGTGAAATTCAATCGGGCGGAGATGGGATTCGTTTACGGACACGATACCTATCGAAAAAATAAATCGCCGACCTGGGCTGTCCCGTCGCCCTGGTCGGCGTTATAATTAAACATTTTATAGAAAAAACACATTTTTGGGGTTAACAATTGAACCATTTTACATTAAGGCGCTCTTTTTACAGTGTAACCTTGTATTGCGATTTGCTACTATTTACTACATTACAATAGAAGAGAGGGGGGGATCCTTGGGCCTCGTTCACACCCGGAACAATTACATCAGAGTATAAAAACCACATCCTTTATCCATCGTCCCGATGGATAAAACCTTCCTGACTACACAAACTTCTTGCTCATCCCGCAATTCGTGTAAGTAAGATCTCGCAACCTCAGATGAAATCCGAATCGGCATTTATTTAAAAACCCAATTAAGCGCTATTTTATCCCTTTCGTTCTATTGCTCGATGTACTTCCCTCGACAAGCAAAAAAACGATAAATGAAGGAGAAATGTAAATCCAATGGACAAGTTTAATAAAAAAATGACTTCATTAGCATTGGCCTGTGCGATGGTAATCGCAACATTTGCATTCCCCAATACAAAAGTAAGCGCAAGCGAAATAAACGTTCAAGCTCTAAGCAATGTAATGGCAACCATTTATGTTGCAACAACCGGTGACGACACTTCAGGTGACGGTTCACAGGCCAATCCATTCGCTACTTTACAAAGGGCGCAACAAGCAGTTCAACAAATCAATCAACACATGACAGGCAATATCATCGTTAGCATTGCTCCAGGCGACTATTACATGTCAAGTACTCTTAACCTTACGTCGCAAGATTCCGGCACAAACGGCTACAACATTATTTGGGAAAGCTCCGGTGGAATCGGTGCTGCAAAGCTTTATGGCGGCATACCTGTCACAGGTACATGGACATTAGCCGAACAAAGCGACGTTACCAACTACGGTATGCTTACCGGCATGGTAGGTAAGGTGTGGAAAGTTCAACTGAACACGGCGAACTATCCTACAACATTCAGCGGACTGAATTCACCGGCTTTTAATACATTATATGTTAATGATGCGCGGGCCACTTCGGCAAGAACGCCCAACCTTATGCCTCAGGCAGGATTCCCCGAAGCCAAGGATAACTATAACCGCGTTACTGGAAGTTCTAACGGGAAAAATATTCAAATCAACAAAAGCGATTTAACTCCGGAACAGATCAACGGCTTGCAATTGGCGCAGCAAAACGGTATGGAAGTCGCTCAAGTATTTACTTGGGACGGCGGTACCGGCGGCGTTTCCGGTTCGTGGGACTGGTTTACCGATACGGAACCTGTCGCAAGTATAAACGTTGGTACCTCAACAATTACACTTAACCAGCCGCAAGCAAATGGCTCAGATTTCTATCACAAATACCAATATTACGTAAAGTACCCAGTTAGCAATGGTTCAAGATATTTCTTGCAACACAACCTCTCGTTCCTCGACACTCAGGACGAATACTATTATGACAAAACACATGGCATACTTTACTACTATCCGGCTGATGGAACGATGACAAATAAAACCGTTGTCACGCCGACCATGCAAACGGTTATCAACATGCAAGGTACACCAAAGGCAAAACCCGGCGATCAACCCGATCCGGCGCTACAAGTCCATAACATTGTTTTTGACGGTCTTGCCGTAATGGACACAGAGTTTAGCGACTATTACAGCTATTCATATAACTATGGCGATATGGGAGGCATTGGTGCATTCCCGCCGGTAGCATTGGCACAGGGCGTAACCATGCCGGCCTATACCGAATCTGCCGATCGTCCGGCTTTCCAAGTGGGCAGTATCACGATGCAAGGCACCAACAACATCACTATCAAAAACAGCCTCATTAAAAATGCCGGCATATATGGCATCTTCATGCTCGGCGATAATCAATACAACACGATTGAGAATACGACGGTTGAAAACACGGGTGACGGGGGGATTTCCATCGACGGCGGATATCCTGGCGTCGGCAAATATTCCAACCATCATACGATTAACAACGTTCTGATCCATGACGTCGGTCAGCTCGTAGGTCATGGGGTTGGCCTTACCGTTATGAGTTGCGGGCAAAGTACATTCAGCCACTTGGAGATCTATAATTCGCCAAAACGCGGAATGCTTATTCTTGGCGGTTATCCTCGCGGCGGGAAAAGCGCAAATCCGAATTTCGATAACGTGAGAGATAACTATACCGTCGGCAACCATTTCTCATACATCTACATGCACCACACCCACCAAGATGCCGGCGAAGATAGCTCACTGTTTATGTCATGGCTTACCGCTGGAGGCGGACAATGGTACTCTGCTGCAACACAGCACGGATCCAATGACGTTAACCATCTAACCACGAACCTCTCACAGATTGATCCGTCAGTTGACCGTTATAACTACATGGATCAAGTGCTCATCGCTAATATTGGCACCGCGGCGTCCGTGCATGAAAAGAATTCGGTTGGTGGATTGGATACTGCCATGGGTGCAACCGGTTTTGTGTTTTCAAATGTTCAAGCCATAAACACGCAGAGTCACTCATTGGCCATTCGCCCCGGCAACTCTGGCGGCTATGGCGATATGTACATTTTCCAGAACGTCACCAACAATATTGATGATATATCCAGCGTACAGTCGTTTGATCCGTCAAAAATGAAATACGATTTAATCGGGTTAACTTCTTCATTCCCGACTCAATTGCTCGGAACCAATCCACACACCTACCCGCAAACATCTCCGTCAAATGTATATTTTTCGGATACATTTAACGAGTCCGCTCTTGACACAACAAAGTGGACAGTAGAAAAAGGCAGTGTGGATATGTCTTTGGGCGTGTTGGCAAGTCCGAACGACCCGCGGCTTGGCATCAGGTCGCTTCCGATCTTTACCCCGACTAATCTTAACGGCGTTGTGGTTAGCCGTCCCTTTGAACAACCTATAAATAAGGTTGTAACGGTCAAGTTTTTTGATAGACATAAAGATTATTTCTTTGGAGACCCGCCAACAACCTCTCCGAATGACCCTTATTTGGCGCATACGTACTTGCGTGTCGATGACGGTAAAAATATATTAGGGATTGGTGCCAACGGCGAAGTATCGAAAGATTACTATACAATCCAAAAAGGCAATCAGTCGATTGTAACCAATGTGCGTCGCGATTTCGGTTGGCGTACCCTTACGATGGACTATTCCTCCGGAACGGATGTAAAAATTTCCATCGACAATCAGCAGGTTGCTGATTACACCGTGGCAGACGGTGTCGCAACAGCATTCACATATGTTGGAATGGGCGACTGGGGAAAAAGTTGGCCGGATGGAAAACCGGTCGGCAGCTCGACGGATTTCAGTGATTTTTATATCTATGGCGGTCAGGACGCTCCGCCGGTTTCACCTCTTGCCAGCATTCCGCCCACGGCGGTCCAACCCCGGTCATATACCGAGAATTTCAGTCAATACCCGTTGGGCAGTACGGCCAGACCGATCGGATGGGCAGACAACAGGGACGGTTCTTCCAGTGCCAAGGCTTCCTATCAAATCGTGCAAGACGCAACGGTCGGCAAGGCCATGCGGATCACGGAGCCGGACAATGTCGTATTCTATGGCTTGGGCGATACTTCTCTGACCGATTACACATTGACTTTGCAATCAAAATTCGTGTCATGGTCGGGCAATTCGAACGGCACATACGCAACCTTTGGCCCATCCGTTTATGTCAGCGGCAATAATGGAGGTAATGTATCCCGTTATGAGCTGAGGTATAATTATCCGAATCTTTCGAATGGTCAATGGGTGATTTACCAAAGAGGCGGCAATCCCGCCGACAACAATTTGGTAACCAATATCCAAATGCCTTCCGGCTTTAACATGAATGAATGGAACACCTACAAAATCGCAGCTGGAAATGGTTACATCACATTCTTCGTCAATGGCACACAGGTTGCGCAAGTTTCCAATCCCGGCAACGCTTTTGGCGGCTTTGGTCTTGGCGGATACGATGCTACGTTTGATGTGGCAAATATTAGCCTTGTGCAGAATCCTATTAATCCACCATCGGCGAACCTATCATCCGGCACGTATAGCAATCCGCAAAGCGTAACCCTTACGCCGGCAAATGCAAGCGATTCCGTGTATTACACCACGAATGGTTCCGATCCGGCCATTTTCGGAACCCTTTATACCGGAAATCCGATTAACATTAATGCCAGTTGTATTCTCAAAGTTGCAGAGGTGAATAGTGCCGGGGTATACAGCGCGACAGTCGGATATAACTACACGATAAGCGGAACAACGGCCCCGCAGATTGCAGCGGGGGTAAACAAACAACCGCTCAAAGATGCAATATCCAATGCAAAGTCTGTTACGCAAGGAAACTACTCAACTGCAAGTTGGAATGCTTTTAATTCTGCAATAACAAGTGCGAATTCGGTGCTCAAAAATACCAATGCAACCGACTCCGATGTAATAGATGCTGTTGCCTTGCTGCAAACGGCCAGGGCTAAACTTATACCAACGTTTTCGCCTGGCACTACGACGCTTTATTCGGAAGACTTCAGCGGGTACACGGTAGGCAGCACCTCGGCGCCAACTGGCTGGTCACACAACAGAACCGGCACCCCGAGCCTCGCACCTGTTTATAGCCTTGTTTCGGACACGACAGACCCGAGCAATGCAAGCGGGAAGGCATTGAATATTAAAACACCCGATACCCTTGTCTACACCAATTTAGGCAATTCGTCGTGGACGAATTACACATCCACCGCGAATATCAAATTTATTGGCTGGGGATCTAACCCGAGTTTAGTGGCATATTCCAACTTCGCTCCACTTTACGTCTATGTAAGTTCTAATAGCGGTGGAAATATAAACCGATATGAATTGAGATATACTTATCCGAATCTCTCGAATGGCCAATGGATTATATATCAGCGTAATAATAGTGGTTCACCGGCAGATAAAACGCTAGTGAGCAACATTCAAATGCCGTCCGGGTTCGATATGAACAACTGGAATTCTTACAAAGCTGTCGTCAGCCCCTCGTCGATCACTTTCTACGTTAACGGCACGCAGGTGGCGCAAGTACCAAATCCATCAAATGCTTTTGGTGGTGTTGGCTTTGGCGGAATAAACAACGAATTCGGCATTGACAACCTTACCGTTACGAATAATGCATCGTCAGTGACTTCGCCTACGGTAGATAAAGCCGCCGGAACATACGCAAACCTGGTTACAGTGAATGTAACGCCCGGCACTTCCGGTGACAGTGTATACTACACGCTGGATGGCTCCGACCCCACAACAAACGGAACGTTGTATACGGGTCCTATTGCCATCAATCAGAGTCGCACATTGAAAATCGCTGAAGCGAATAACAGTGGGTATATTTCTTCTGTTTCGTCCTATGCCTATACCATCACGAATCCTGCTGCTGCCACTCCTGTTACGGTTGTAAGTCCGCGTTCACAGACGGTAACCGATCCTCAAACCGTATCATTCTACACAATGTCCTACGCTTCTGATGGTGGAACGCTCAATTATCAGTGGCAAGTTTCAATCGATAACGGTACTACATGGAGCAACATCGGCGGCGCGACAAACAGCACGTTTACAACGGTTTCACCGGTAACCGTTGCGGATAATGGAACACAATATCGGTGCATGATCACGAACACAAAAGGCTCGCTCCGTTCGGCAATCTATACAACACCCTCCACAACCCTAAATGTCGTAGCGATGCCGACGTCGACGAGTACAGATTCTTTTAAAATCACAGCAAAGGACGTAATTCCATCTAACAGTATCAGCGATGGAACAAACGGGCCTACAGGTACCGCAACCGTGACATTCACCGCTACTCAAGCCGGCACATATTACTATTCGGTGGTGTACAGCGGAGCCGCAAAACCAACGCTTAACACATCTGGAACCGGAGCAGCCGGCATTGCGGGCGATAACACCTTTAGTATCCCGAACCTCGCACCGTATGTGCCATATACAGTCTATATTCAAGAGAAGGATTCGAACGGTAAGCTAAGCAACATTCTCAAAATGGATATTGGGAGCGGCACACCGACGCTTAGTTACTCCACATCTGGTGACGGTACTGTAACCCATGGCAGTGCGGGCAAATATCTTTCGGGTACGGCAATGCCGATTGTCGCAACTCCAGACAAGGGGGCGTACTTCCTTAATTGGACTGCATCCAAAGGAGGGGTGTTTGCCGATGCGAACAGCGCATCAACAGAATTCGCCACATCGTTCTACGATAATATCGTAACAGCAAATTTCTACAATGTGTCGAGCTTTAATGCTACGGTCACCGGCACAGTGTACGGCGGAACAAACACCGACCTCAATATTGATGTTGAGGGCACCAATTTAAACAATCCCGGTGCTGCCGTTGGTATGTACGTGTTAATGGATGGCAAAAACTATGTTGTAACAGCGGGTAAGCAAACCGTAAATGTTTTAGTCCCTTCAAGCGGAAATCATATGACAGTTCAACTTTATGACCAAAAAGGCAACTTGCTGGGCACAACCAATATTCCAATTGTAAATTCAACTCCGAAGACATTAGAAGCGATCACGACTCCGACACCTGTTACTGGGGTTGCCAACGGAACGGCAAAGACGGCGGATGATCTCGGCTTGCCTGCAACCGTCCAACTGGTAACCGATACGAAAAATGTTGATGCCAGCGTGGTATGGGATGTTGATGCTTTGGACTATGATCCAGCCGATAAGGCGGCTCAGACCTTCACCGTAAAGGGAACGGTAACCTTGCCTGAAGGGGTAGCCAATCCGAACAACGTAGATTTAACGGTAAGCATCAGCGTCACTGTCGATGCGGAAACAGTTAAGGAAACCACCATGAGGCTGACGGCTCCGGCTTCGGTGATGAAGGGCGATTCGTTCACGGTGCGCCTCGGCCTGAAGCAGGTGCACGATCCGATCTTTGCTCAAGATATGCTGGTGAAGTATGATCCGAACCTCTATGAATTCCAGGATGCGGTTGCCATGCGCGAAGGCATGACGGTTTACAAACAGCCGACGCAAGCTCCGGGACAACTGCGTTTAATTCTTGCAAGTCTGGGAGCGGACCATGCGATCGCAAGCGATGCGGATGTCGTCGAACTGAAATTCGTCGCGAAGCAAGTAGCGCAGAGCGCAAGCGGATCGATTGCTGTTACAAGCGCTACGATCGGGGATGCGGAAGGTCATGAGCGTCAAGCGCTCCCGGCATCCGTGACCGTTGAAGTGACGACGACGTCTGAATTGCCAGGCGACGTTAATCACGACGGCAAATACTCGATTGCCGACCTTGCCATCGCAGCGGCTCATTACGGCATGACCCAGCAGCATCCAGATTGGAACAAATACAAATCTGCCGACGTGGACAGCAATGGCGTGATTGATATTGTTGACCTAGCTGCGATTGCCAGAAAAATTATTGAATCCTAAGCTTCAACCCCAAAAACCGTCCGGACACCATGGTGTCCGGACGGTTTTTCACATCAATTTAATGAAATGATACTATTACATCTTGTTTCGTTCACGATATTGCTTGGGTGTAACGCCCTCTATGTTTTTGAAAAGTCGATGAAAATAAGTGACATTATCGAATCCAAGCGTGCTGGAAATTTGTCTGATAGTATCATTGGTTTGGATCAACATTAATTTCGCTGTGTTTATTTTCACCCGATTAGCGTAAACGATAGGGGATTTTCCCATGGGAAAATTTCTCTCCAATGCTCCTCGGAGTTTCTGGCCTCTGGGTTGTTTAATGAAAACGGACCTTGATATAGTGTTTCTTTGGTTGGGTCATACGATATGTCGAAAACCACGAGGTAACAATAATAGGGTGCAAAGTCTTGCACCTTTACGCCGGGAGGACGGAAAAACAATTTTCCTTC
The DNA here is from genome assembly GCF_042676425.1 of Paenibacillus sp. GCM10027629. Lineage (NCBI taxonomy): Bacteria > Bacillati > Bacillota > Bacilli > Caryophanales > Paenibacillaceae > Paenibacillus > Paenibacillus sp. GCM10027629. The sequence continues at coordinate 216,541 of NZ_JBHTGZ010000003.1, forward strand.
GTGCGCATTCATCCTCTTGCCTTCCGTTACCATAAATCCTTCGCCCCAAGTTATCAATTCCAATTCGAACCACCGAGTCGTTCGTGGAGGGAAGGGCTTTCCTGCGGGAGGGCAATTCGTTGAAATGACATTTATACAATAAAGGATGTACGGATTTATTGCGTTCAAGAATTGATTAGACATAGACTCACCCCCCTTTTTCTATACTAGAAATTATATAAAATTTGAGGAATATTGTTAAACATTTCAATAGAAATGTTTATTTTTTTCGGAGGTTATTTGTGACAAGATTAAGGTAAATCGTGAAACTCCAGTTGGTTACTTTGATACTTAAAATCTATTATGTTCGGGGGAGGAAAGTCCATGCACTGATAGAATATCGGAACTTATGAAACCGCTTTCATTAACCGTATCACTGTATTAACCTACCTTCTTACACAAACTTCTTGACGAACCCCACAATGCCTATGCTTCCTATGCGCTCGCACACCCTGATGGAAACCGAATCGAAAGCTATTTCTGGTGATTGATATTAGGGGGTGATATCGATGAAATCGATGTAGACAAAATCGTATATGCAGCAACCAAGGTTGATGCAGAAAAACTATTAAATGAAGGAGAGAGGTATATCCAATGGACAAATATTTTAAAAAAATTATGTCAATAACATTGGCTGCTGCAATGGTAATCACATCCTTTGCATTCGCAAATACAAAAGTAAACGCAAGCGATGTAAACGTTCAAGCTCAACGCAATGTCATGGCAACCGTTTATGTTGCAACAACCGGTAACGACACCTCTGGTGACGGTTCACAGGACAATCCATTTGCTACTTTACAAAGGGCGCAACAAGCCGTGCGACAAATCAATCAAAATATGAAAGGCAATATTATCGTTAGCATTGCACCAGGCGACTATTACATGCCAAGTACTCTTAATCTCACACCACAGGATTCCGGCTCAAACGGTTACAACATCATTTGGGAAAGTTCTGACGGAATTGGCGCTGCAAAACTAATTGGCGGTATACCTGTTGATCCGAACGGCTGGACACAAACCACCCAAAGTGATGTTACCAACTTCGGAATGCTGACCCGCATGGTGGGCAAAGTGTGGAAAACTCAGCTGAACAAGGCGAATTACTCCAATACGACATTTACTGGGCTTTACTCTCCCGGGTTTAACACCTTATATGTTGATGACCAAAGGGCAACATTGGCAAGGACACCTAATCTAGACCAACGAGGCTTTGCAACTTCCAGAGCAGGGTATAACCGCACAACTGGCGGTAGAAACTCCAATTACAATGCTACTATTTCTACTAACAGTTTGACTGCTGCTGAAATTAACGGCTTAAACCTTGCGGCAAGTAATGGCATGCCGAATATTGCATCATTCCATGGTTTTGACGGCAGCGGATGGGACTGGGATACGGTTACCGAGCCGGTTATTTCTTACAATTCATCGATAGGGGAACTTAAATTCCCGAATTCTCAGACTGTCAATGCCGGTGGGTCGTTTTGGGCTGTGACCCAGTATATGACGAAATATAACATTGGCGGCGGTTCAAGATATTTCTTGCAAGACAATCTTGCATTTCTTGACACTCCAGACGAATATTACTACGACAAAAAGAATGGTGTTCTCTATTACTATCCGTCAGACGAAACGATGACCAACAAAACCGTTGTTACGCCGACAATGCAAACGGTTATCAATATGCAGGGCGCACAAAAAGCCAATCCAGGTGATGTACCCGATCCGTCAAACCAGGTACATAACATTGTTATCAACGGACTAACAGTCAAGGACACCGATTGCAACAATTACTACTCGGAATTGTTTGACCAGACTGACGGCGGTTCAAATAACGGAATAACCTCACATCCGCCGGAAGCAATAGTACCAGGTGTCACCAACTGGAACTATGACACAGTTACAGAGCGTCCTGACTTCCGCGTTGGCATCATCACGATGGATGGTACAAATCACGTTACCATTACCAATACCCATGTTAAAAATGGCGGTATTAACGGCATTATGATGCAAAGCGATAACCAATATAACACCATTGAAAACACGACAATAGAAGAAGTCGGACTCATGGGACTATATATTGATGGTGGCTATCCCGGTGTTGGAAAGTACAGTAATAACAACACCATTTATAATGTCCTCATTCACGATGTAGGTCAATTAGAAGGCACTGGCAGCGGTCTTGTATTGATGGATTCAGGCTACAACAATATATCCCATATGGAAATTTACAACGCCCCGCGCCGTGGGATCTGGATTACCAGTGGATATGGGGGTTACACCAGAACGACATACGACCCGGTTAGAGATAATGCGGTTGTTGGCAACCACTTTTCTTATCTGTATGTTCACGACTGCGAGCAGGATAGTGGTGAGGATAGTGCAGTATTCATATCTTGGCTCACCCCGGGCAATAACAACTGGTCAAATGACGCATTCCATGCTCATGGCAGTGCAGACCTAAACCATTTAACAACAAATCTTAGCGGCATTGATACCACCATTGACCGCTACAATTATATGAGCCAAGTTGTTATTGCTAATATTGGATCACATCCGTCCATGCAAGATAAAAATGCCTCCGGTGGATTAGACGATGCAATGGGTGAAACTTCTTTTGTTTACTCCGACATTCAAGCATTGAACACTCAGTCGGGTCACTCGGCTGCCATCCGTCCGGGCAGCTATGGCGACATATTTATGTATCAAAATGTCACCAAGAACTCGACAGGTGACAACGGTGCACCGACTGTATTGAGCTTTGATCCGTCACGAATGGATTACAAAAACATTGGCTTAACAGCAAGCTTCCCATCGGAGTTGCTTGGCAACAACGAACGGACATATGCAAATGAACAAACGCCGCCGTCGGATGTTTATTTCGCAGAATCGTTTAAAAATTGGCAGTTTGACACTTCGAAAATGACGGTGGAAAAAGGCTCGGTTGATATGCGATACGGTGTACTTGGGACACCCGATCACCCGCTTTCGGGTCACGGTTCGTTACCGATTTTTACACCGACAAACTCGAACGGAGTTGTCGTTAGCCGCTCATTTACGAACTCGCTTAACAAGATTGTGTCTGTTGACATGTTTGACCGTTACCATTCCAACAATCTAAGCGATAAAAATGGAGTCAACCCACCCGATGAAATCAACCAGCACTCTTTCTTACGAGTTGATGACGGAGCAAATGTACTTGGCGTTGGTGCCGACGATTATACTTCAAAAAGTTATTACGTTGTCCAAAAGGGAAATCAAACCATCGAAACGAATGTACCGCGCATATTTGGTTGGCATAAACTAACGATGGACTTCTCCTCTGGCACAGATGTTAAGATCAGCATTGACGGGCAGCAAGTCGCAAATTATAAATCAACCGACGCCGTCCCGCTTTCCTTCAAGTATGTTGGTATGGGCGACTGGGGTCCATCTTGGGTCGGCACTAAACAAACCGGCGGTTCAAGCTACTTTGCAGATTTATATGTGTACGGCGGTCAAACGGCACCGGCTCCACATCCGCTTGTGAGTACTCCGCCGACAGCGTTAAGTTCGACAACGCTCTATTCAGAGGATTTTACAAGCTATACCCTTGGCAGCACCTCAGTTCCAACAAACTGGGTAACCAACAGCGGCTATGGTACACCTCCGCACAATATGACCTATAAAATTATGTCGGACCCGTCGAATTCAAGCGGTAATGTCTTACAAATTACATCTGACAACAACTCCATGTACGCTTATCGAACGACAGCTTGGTCGAATTACACGTTTAGCGGAAGAATGAAGCTTGTCAGCTGGAGCGGCGGTACAACAAGTTCGACCGATTCTTTCGCTCTAGCCGTTGCAACCACAGCTAGTGGCGGAATTAACCCAGACCGCTACCTTTTTGGATATCAACGAGCAACCAGCACTTTGAAAATTTGGAAGGTTTCCAATGGTATTCTATCTACAGTCCTTGACATCACTCCGCCATCAGGATTTGACCCTACACAGTGGAACACATATGCGCTGCAATTAATAAATGGCAACTTGGTCGTATCTATTAACGACTCGCAGGTTGGCAGCGTAAGTATTGGAAATGTCAGTGGAGGCCTAGATATTGATAGCAACAATGCAACCTTCTATATCGATGATCTTAAAGTAACCCAAAATCCAATAGTGGCTCCAACAGCTGACGTCCAATCCGGATCATACGCAACCGCACAGGATGTTAAAGTAACCGTCCCGACAGGTATTAATGCTTATTATACGACCGACGGTTCAGACCCAGCGATTAAGGGCATTCTTTACAGATCTGCTATCAATATCGCAAACAGCTCTACCCTTAAGGTTGTATCTGAAAGCGGCGGATATTACAGTGAAACTGTTGCGTACAACTACTACATTGGCAGCACGATTGCATCCCCGTCAGCGGTAACTGTCAACAAACAACCGCTGAACGATTCGATTGCGATAGCTTCTTCCGCTTCAGGAGGCAATATTCCGACGGCAACTTTGAATGCGTTCACAACAGCGCTTGCAAATGCCAAAGCGATATATAATGACTATAACGCAACGAATACAGACGTGATTAGTGCTACGGCTGCACTTCAAACAGCCTACGCACATCTTCAACCAACCGTACTGCCCCGGATTGGCTCATTTGCCGATATGTTCAGCTCTAGTACTTCAACCCCACTGTTGTCCGTTGTTAATAATCCTCTTATAGCAACGAATACTACCGGCGTTGGCGTAACAAACAGCAGTCCATATGCCATGTATCAACAGGGCGGCATAACGATGTACATGAACTCGGTGCCAGCGTGGAGCAATTATACGATGTCGTTCGATTTCCTCATGGGCGACTGGAACACTGCTTCGAGTACGACATTATATGGTGCCAATGAAGGTGTTAACTTCAGTCTTTATGCAAATTTGAACAACAACTCACCGACATACGTTATTCCGCAGTATCAAGTTTTCCTTAATCATAGTAGCAACAATGCAATGAACTTGAATATTAAGGGATTACAGACTACATTTACAGCTACATCAAAATCACTGCCAGCATCGTTTGCCGATACGAAGGCTACAACACCAAGAATCGGAACTCGTGCTGACAACAACGGTATGGCAGTATGGCATCATTTCGATATAACGGTGAGCAACACCGCCGGAATTACTGTTTCAATTGACAATGGCGCTATAACAGCAACTAACCCTAATGCGAAAACACTTACCGGCGGAACATTTGGATTTAACACGTTTAATGCTGATTTCTACATTGGCAATCTGCAAATTATCAATAATTCAACAGGTGAAAATTATCTGAATTGGGATTTTAATGATGGTAAAATGCCGGCAAATCAAGTAATTAGCACAAACAACACAACTTCTGCGTTGACAGTACCAACAAATATTTCCGCGCCTATTGTTAACCAAGCATCCGGCACATACGTAAATCCGATTGTGGTTTCAGTAACACCAAGTGCATCGAGCGATAATATCTATTACACGCTTGACGATACTGACCCAACCACAAACGGAACTCGTCTAACTGGACCTATTGCGATAAACAAGAGTTGCACGCTTAAGGTTGTAGAAGCCGACAGTAACGGCAACTATTCGCCTGTTTCATCATTTAGCTATATAATAACCAACCCGACGTCTGCACAGCCGATTGCAATTACAAATCCGCGTTCCCAAACGGTAGTGGGCGCACAAACCGTATCTTTTCAAACGCTCGCATACTCGCCTGACGGCGGTACACTGACTTATCAGTGGCAGTCATCAACCGATGGCACATCTTGGAACAATATCAGCGGTGCAACAGAGAGCGCATACACCACTCCGTCGCAAGTCACCGTTGCTGATGACGGCACACAATATCGGTGCATAATCACGAACTCAAATGGCTCTTTGGAACCGGCAAAATATACATCTACGGCGACGTTAAATGTAGCATCCGCCCCATATGGCACCAGCACAAGCGGACTCGTGATCTCTGCTGGAAACGTCGTTCCGTCTGACAGCATTGCAAACGGCAAAAACGGCCCGACAGGAACCGCTCTGGTTTCGTTTACAACCAACGCCGCCGGATCATATTACTATCAGGTAGATTATAGTGGTGTATTTGGCGACAGCCCCCCCACAATCAACACCAGTGGCACAGGCACAGCTTGTTTGGCTGGCACAAACACAATAAGTGTTCCGAACCTCGCACCATACGTACCGTATACGATCTATGTCCAAGAGAAGGATTCACAAGGCAAGCTAAGCAACATTCTCAAAATGGATATTAGAAGCGGCACACCGACTCTTAGTTACTCAACATCTGGTGACGGTACTGTAACCCATGGCAGTGCGGGCAGATATCTTTCGGGCACGGCAATGCCGATTGTCGCAACTCCAAACGAGGGGGCGTACTTCCTTAATTGGACTGCATCCAATGGAGGGGTGTTTGCCGATGCGAACAGCGCATCAACAGAATTCGCCACATCGTTCTACGATAATATCGTAACAGCAAATTTCTACAATGTGTCGAGCTTTAATGCTACGGTCACCGGCACAGTGTACGGCGGAACAAACACCACTTTAACTATTGATATTGAGGGCACCAATTTAAACAATCCCGGTGCTGCCGTTGGTATGTACGTGTTAGTGGATGGCAAAAGCTATGTTGTAACAGCGGGTAAGCAAACCGTAAATGTTTTAGTCCCTTCAAGCGGAAATCATATGACAGTTCAACTTTATGACCAAAAAGGCAACTTGCTGGGCACAACCAATATTCCAATTGTAAATTCAACTCCGAAGACATTAGAAGCGATCACGACTCCGACACCTGTTACTGGGGTTGCCAACGGAACGGCAAAGACGGCGGATGATCTCGGCTTGCCTGCAACCGTCCAACTGGTAACCGATACGGAAAATGTTGCTGCCAGCGTGGTATGGGATGTTGATGCTTCGGACTATGATCCAGCCGATAAGGCGGCTCAGACCTTCACCGTAAAGGGAACAGTAACCTTGCCTGAAGGGGTGGCCAATCCGAACAACGTAGATTTAACGGTAAGCATCAGCGTCACTGTCGATGCGAAAACAGTTAAGGAAACCACCGTGAGGCTGACGGCTCCGGCTTCGGTGATGAAGGGCGATTCGTTCACGGTGCGCCTCGGCCTGAAGCAGTTGCATGAGCCGATTTATGCTCAAGATATGCTGGTGAAGTATGATCCGAATCTCTACGAATTCCAGGATGCGGTTCCAATGCGCGAAGGCTTAACGGTCTACAAACAGCCGGCACAAGCTCCGGGACAACTTCGCTTGATTATTGCTAGTCTGGGGGCAGACCATGCGATTACAAGCGATGCGGATGTGGTAGAGCTGAAATTCGCGGCGAAGCAGGTATCGCAGAGTGCAAGCGGGTCGATCGCGGTGACAAGCGCAACGATCGGGGATGCAGAAGGTCATGAGCGCGGGGCGCTTCCAGCGTCCGTGACCGTTGAAGTGACGACGACGTCTGAATTGCCAGGCGACGTTAATCACGACGGCAAATACTCGATTGCCGACCTTGCCATCGCAGCGGCTCATTACGGCATGACCCAGCAGCATCCAGATTGGAACAAATACAAATCTGCCGACGTGGACAGCAATGGCGTGATTGATATTGTTGACCTAGCTGCGATTGCCAGAAAAATTATTGAATCCTAAGCTTCAACCTCAAAAACCGTCCGGACACCATGGTGTCCGGACGGTTTCTCACATCAATTTAATGAAATGATACTATTACATCTTGTTTCGTTCACGATATTGCTTGGGTGTAACGCCCTCTATGTTTTTG
>NZ_JBHTGZ010000003.1:224402-315903 GCF_042676425.1 Paenibacillus sp. GCM10027629
TGAAATCTGTCTGATGTTGTCATTGGTTTGAATCAACATTAATTTCGCTGTGTTTATTTTCACCCGATTAGCGTATACGATAGGAGATTCACCCACAATTTCTTTGAAGGTCGTGCAGAAGAAATTTTTACTTAAGCCAGCGAGAGCTGACAACTGTTCTAAAATGATAAATGAAGCTGGATGACTATCAATGAACGCTTTCGCTTTAAGAACTCCGCCCAGATGCCTCCGAAGAGAAGGATGACGAGAGGCTAACACGACTTCATCATCGTTCATTTGATAAAGCTTGTACAGCAGCTGCATCAGCAAAGTTTTTAAAGTGAATTGATCGTGATTCCCCGATTGAACATATTTGTCGAACATATTTCTGAACAGCATTTCCCAATTCGGATCTCTTATGTCTTCAAACATCGGGAAGATTTCTTTCCAATGCTCTTCGGAGTTTCCAGCTTCAGGGTTGCTTAATGAGAATGGGCCTTTATAAAGTGGTTCTTTGGTTGGATCATACGATATGTCGAAAACCACGAGGTGGCAATAATAGGGTGCAAAGCCTTGCACCTTTACGCCGGGAGGACGGAAAAACAATTTTCCCTCGTGCGCATTCGTCCTCTTGCCTTCCGTTACCATATATCCTTCCCCCCAAGTTATCAATTCCAATTCAAACCACCGAGTCGTTCTTGAAGGGAAGGGTTCTCCTGCGGGAGGGCAATTCGTTGAATTGACATTTATACAATAAAGGATGTACGGATTTATTACGTTCAAGAATGGATTGGACACAGACTCACCCCTCCTTATTTTCTATCACTAAAATTATATAAAAATTGAGGAATATTGTTAAACATTTCAATAGAAATGTTTATTTTTTTCGGAGTTTATTTGTGACAAGATTGAGGTAAATCGTGTAATAAGAATTACTGTGAAAGGAGATGGTTGAGATATCCTAGCGAATCATTAGCAAGATTTAGACTGATCTTAATAATCATATTAAATTCTGTTATTTTCGAGGGAGGAAAGTCCGTGTCCAGAAAGAGTATCAGCATTTTTGTAATCGCTTGCATGGTTTTGTCGATGTTCGCAACAATGAACAATAACGCATATGCAAACACACCAAGTGCGTTCAACATTCAAGCTGAATTTTTTGTTTCGCCCACAGGCAGCGACACTAATCCTGGTACTTACGAACAGCCCTTGGCCACGCTGGATGGCGCACGCAAAGCTGTTAGAACCATTAATGGTAATATGAGCGGCGACATCTATATTTTCTTTAAACCGGGTACCTATTACACACTGAATACGGTCAACTTTACCACGGAAGATTCCGGCACGAATGGACACCATGTTATCTACAAAACATTGGGCGCACCAGGGAGTGCAACATTTGTAGGAGGCATAAAAACAACCTCTGTTTGGTCGCAAGTACAGGCATCAACCGACTCGAATAACCCAGATTCAGATATGCTGCAAAATTTGATCGGCAAAGTTTACAAGACAAACCTGAATGCACAACTGGGCGCCTTGTTCCCGAGTGGATTGCCTGCAACGTCAGGTCCGCTTCCAAACAATCCAAATGGTAAGTTTGACGTTAACACTCTATATGTCAACGACTCAAGAGCAACTCAAGCGCGTACTCTTAACTCTAATAAATACCCCGGTTATCCCTCGACATTGTTGGAGAATCCTCTTTATTCGGCGAACGGAACATACAGCTCGATGCAATACAAAGCAGCCGATGAAAACAAGATTTACACTCAAGCCTTGATTAATGCACAGGCGCGCAGAGATTTGAGTGTTCAGATTGTTGGTAACGACATTGGCAACGGACGCTCATGGGATTCTAATACTTTGCCGGTGAAAAGTATAAATACAACTACTCGCACATTAACCTTTAATCCGAATGACACTGGCAAATGGAGCACGGCCGATGGAGAATTTGCATCGTTTTATAGCATAGGTGCCAACTCCCGCTATTTCTTGCAAGGTAATCTTGCTTATCTGGATACCCCGGGCGAGTTCTATTACAATGCCAAATCCGGTGATTTGTACTATTATCCAACATCTGAACAAACCGATTTAAGCGCACAAGATATTGTTGTACCTACGACAGGGAGCATTGTAAATATACTCGGAAACCGTACCGGCACATGGGACAGCACAGTAATTACTCCTGTAAAAAACATTACATTCGATGGACTGGGGTTTAAAGACACCAGCTTCCCGGATTATTACAGTCCCAATTGGCCATGGTTGCAGTATGGATCAGGTGTATTTGGCTATGCGTTCCCTAGCTATGCAGCAAATTCTACCAACCCGATTTATAGCGGTCAAAGTGAGCGTCCGCAGTTCCAAGTTGGCAATATAACAATTGAGAACGCCGATTCTATTACGATTACAAATTCTCAGATTAAAAACGCAGGTATGAATGGTGTTATATTAAAAACTGGTGTTACGAACAGCGCGGTCAAAAACAGCCTAATCGAATATTGCGGTAATAACGGTGTGGACATACAGGGCGGTTTCCCGGGCGTGGACGGCACTTCAAATGCTGTCAGTTTTACGAACCACAATTTGATTGAGAATAACGTTATCCATGACTTGGGCCAACTGGTCTTGCAAGCATCAGGCGTTGCTATAAATAACGCAACCAGTAACACCGTTTCACATATCGAGGTATACAACTCACCGCGTAGAGCAATTCTCTTGAACAGCAGTGACGTTCAAGGATGGAATAATACAGGCCCAAGCGGTTCGCGTAACTATTCTCCGACTCCGTATGTACTTTCGCGCGATCAATATGGTTACGACAACAAATTTTCCTACATTTACATTCATCATGTTCAACAGGACGGAAATGACGACGGAGCATTCATGACAGCGTTCTTGTATTATCCGGGTGATAATTATTCCAGGCCTAACTACATCAATCAAATGGTAATTGATCATATCGCCGCAAATCCACAATTGTCAAACCAAGGTATGACGAATATAACGCCCAATAACATCAACTTTGATATGGGCTGGGTCGGTTTGGAAGTTTCCAACGTCAAATCTGTAAATCCGCAGCATTACAATATTGAAAATGATCATTTACAAGACGGACAGGTGAAAGTCACAAATAGTAATTTTTACTTTAAGGATGCAAATGACGGTTTATCGAAATTTGATGATTCGAAAATGGATTATGCCAATATCGGTGTTCTACCAAGCAGCTTCCCGTCTGAATACGCGCATGCTATCACGAATACCAAAGCAGAAGTACCGTCTGACGTCTATTTTGGCGATAACTTTGAAAATGGAATTAATTTAAGCCAATGGAACTACAGCGGCGCTATGCCGACCATCAATCCATTGTATATGTCCGAAGGCGGTTTTGGCGGCACCTCGTCTCTAGAAATTAACGATTCCGGCTCCAGCAAACCTGTGTTGTACCGCAATTTCTCAAACCAGCTTAACAAAAAGGTAAGCGTTAAAATATTTGATAATTCTTCAACCGACCATACCACTTATGGTACAGGCTATCCGATCACCTATGCAGGCAAAACCTTCGCCCGTGCAGACGATGGCACCAATATTGTCGGACTGGGGATCGACCCAAGCGCCACAAATGGCGGCCAGTACTACGTGATGAACATTGGCGGCGCCAAAACTGCAACCAGTGTGCTCCGTACCACCGGTTGGCATACACTCTCACTTGATTATTCTACACCTGGTACCATCGTGCTTTCCGTTGACGGGACAGTCGTTAATACACTGAACAGCTCTACGTGGGCCAATACACCAAATTCTTTTAACTATGTATCACTCGGCTCGACGGATGGTACTGGCGACAATTTCTATGATCAGTTTTATATTTACGAAGGTCAAGACGCGCCAGCAGCGCAGCCAATTGTGCCGTCAGGCGGTACGATTCCGCCTTATACTCCACCATCCTCAGGTCCACTTTTAAATTGGGATTTCGAAAGTGGCTCAATGCCGGTGCCACAGAGTACGACTTCAAGTACGGGTCCAACAACTCTTAACGCAAATGGATTTACAAATTTCTTTAACGGAAATCTTAGTGTTGTGGAAAATCCACAAAAAGCGGATAGCGGCAGCTCATATACCACTAACACCAGTAACAAAGCAATGTATATTAGTGGCGGCGTCTCACTTTATGCACCGCAACCTCTACCAACATGGAGTAATTATACTTACAACATTAACTACATGCTCAATAGCTGGACTGGTACTGCTATACACGATATGTTAGGGTTTAATGTTTATCAGCAACAGCCAACTAACAACAACCTTCAGTATAACCCCGCGACATATCAGGTAGCACTTATTAGGAATAAGGCTGGAACTGGAAATAATTATAGCCTTCCGAATAATGGAAGCCCTTATTTGCTGATACGCCAAATTAATCCTTCAATGAATTTGGCCTCGTTGCAGCTTCCGGCATCCTTTGCTGATACATCAGTGTGGCACACATTGAGCGTTTCACTGGGCAATGGCAATATTTCTGCCACGCTTGACGGACAATATACAACTTCGGCACAGACAAATACCTTTACAAGCGGCACCTTTGGATTCTACACCTTTGACTGCAATGCATACTTTGACAATATTAGTGTTAAGCCGAATCAACCTGATATGGTATACGACGCCAATCTCAAACTGGGCAATGCAACCTTGAATGGCGCGTTTAACCCTGGTTATGCAACCTACACAGCCGCGATTACCGATATTGCACAACCAGTAACGCTTGTCATGCCCACTGCCGCAATAACAGGCACAACCTACAGCATTTCACTAAACGGCAATGACATTACAAGCAGTTTTCCAGACACATCGACTCCTGTAGCATTGGCTCTGGTTCACGGTACGAACACCTTGACTATTACACAGAAAACTCTGTCAGGCTCAATAACGAATTACACTGTAAGTATCTTGAAGCCTTATTCATCTGCTACAGTGGATCCTATTCCACCTATAGCTACAACGGTTGGAACAGGACCCGCTCTTCCTGCCAAAGCAACCGCGCACTTTGATGACGGTGGCACTGAACAGTTTGCAATCAACTGGAATATCGTTGACAGAAGCATGATCAACAATCCCGGAACATATTCCGTTTACGGAAAGCTGTTGGGTATTGGATTGCAGGTCAGTGCAACAATAAGCGTCGAGGGACTCGAGTCGATGGGCAAACTCGACGATGTATCCACGAATGCAGGTACTGCACCGGTATTACGGCAAACGATTAGCGCACAATTTACCAATGAATCTAATGATTTGGCATTAACGTTTGCCGAATTCGCCCCTGCCTTGTACGCAAGCGCCGGCACCATCATTGCGGTTGCACGAGTTGACCAATATGCGTTTGATGTTCTGCAAAAGGTGAAGGTATTGCCCGGTCAACCGGCCGAAGCGTTTACGCTCAGCCTGAACCAACCGTCCTACAGCCTTTCCATTGGCGATACATTGGCAACGGTTGTGTCAGCGACCTACAAGGATTCCGGCACCGTGAAGGATGTCACTTCGCTCGCCGTATTTACGACGGCGGATGGGAAGGTCGCCTCTGTCGATAACAAAGGAGTAATGACTGGGGTAGCAGAAGGAAGCACGACGGTCAGCGCATCCTATGGCGGCGAAAAGGTGACGGCGCAGGTACATGTGACGAAGCGTGATGCGCAGCAAACGGCCGTGCAGCTGACAGGACCGGCTTCGGTAATAAAGGGTGAGCCGTTTGCCGTACGCCTCGGTCTGAAGCAGGTGCATGAGCCAGTCTTTGCTCAAGATATGCTGATCCAGTACGATCCGAATCTCTACGAATTCCAGGATGCGGTTGCCATGCGCGAAGGCTTAACGGTCTATAAACAGCCATCGCAGACGCCGGGACAACTTCGTTTGATTCTTGCAAGTCTGGGAGCGGGCCATGCGATCGCAAGCGATGCGGATATCGTCGAACTGAAATTCGTCGCGAAGCAAGTAGCGCAGAGCGCAAGCGGATCGATTGCTGTGACAAGCGCAACGATCGGGGATGCGCAAGGGCAGGAAAGCAATGCGCTCCCGGCATCCGTGACCGTCGAAGTGACAACGTCGACTGAATTGCCTGGCGACGTCAACCACGACGGCAAATACTCAATCGCCGACCTTGCCATCGCAGCGGCGCATTACGGCATGACCAAAGATCATCCGGATTGGAATAAGTTCAAATCTGCCGACATGGACAGCAATGGCGTGATCGATATTGTTGACCTAGCAGCGATTGCCAAGAAAATTATTGAAGTGTAACACCATACCCATAACCGTTCGGACGATCGCGATCATCCGGACGGTTTTTTTCATACAAGAAAATCGAAAAACAACACAATCTTAATGAAAAGTGCTTATTTTAAAGACCCGCTGTAGCCAGTTTTTAGAGGAAGATCTCCTTTTTTCTGTATTCAATAGTTAGTTGATCCACTAAGGTGATATTGCAACGCATTATTTTGAATTTTTGAAACACGGGGGAGGATGCTTATCGAGTAGTTCCTACAGATTTGTTAAGCAACGATCAACACGAAGTACTTAACAATAAACTTAATTGGAGGAATTTACGGGTGAGGAAAAAAATAAAGCAAGTTTTTACTTTTTTATTAGTCAGTGCGATTGTTGTTCCATCACTTTCGTTGCATACGAAAACGGCAGAAGCAGCTCGAACGAACGGCACCGCCCCCTACATCAATCAATGGTCGGTTTCCGGTCCTTTTACCCAAGAGCAGCCGCTTGAAAACGTCGTTCCTGTCATTGGTGAGTCTTTTGCCGATCCGAGCAGCTCAGAAACATCCACCTGGCAATATTTCGACGACCGTATTTTCAACCGCAACTATGACGATTACAATGACCTGATGGGATATTTTGATGTGAAGCAGGGGCAGGATACAACCGACAAGTGGGTTGTGGCCGCCACTTATGTTTACAGCCCCAAAGCGCAAACGGTTCAGTGGCAAGTCGGCGGTTCGGGGGTGTATAAGCTTTTCACCAACGACACGCTTAGTGGACAGCAAACCCAAGCCGCATCGCGTGTGAGCAAGAGCGGTACCAAATATCCAATCACATTAAAACAAGGTTGGAACAAGCTTCTTATTGAAATTCAGCACAAAAACCCCGGTACGAACAGAAATTTCCTCGGTTTTTATACAAGGCTTTCCGACAACAATGGTAATGAAATTTCCGGTCTTACATACTCCGTAACGGGACCAAACGTAACAAACAACCAACTGAAAATTGTTACGAAGGGCCTTGCTATTGATAAAAATGCGTTTGATGCAAGGAATGCAAACGTCCCGGCCAACGACTATCCATCTAACACCCTGCCATACGCTTACGACGAAAATCCATATGTATGGATGGATGGTAAAATTGACGGGAAGGAGAACACATCATCCATTGCCCCACAGGCATCTCCTTTTACGTTCCAGGCTGCAGGCGGAGATCCCGGCTACACTTGGGGAATTGTGGATGGCGCATTGCCGCCCGGTCTGACATTGGCTTCTGACGGTCACATGGAAGGTACGGTTGCAGACGGTGCTCATGGCACATCGCAAAAGGATTACACTTTTACAGTGAAGGTAACTGACGCTCAAGGTGTAACTGCAACGCAGCCATATACCATCACGGTTAAGCAAAACCCAGTGGATTGGTTTATTCAGGGCAAAATGTCGGCTCTGTCGCACACGACAGGTACAATGCCGAACTTGTATGACCCGAACTATAACTATGACGAGTGGGCACAGACCGCGAAAGAAATGGGTATGACCATGCTTTCGACAGAAACCATTCAAAACACCGTATACTACTGGCCGTCACCCAACGCTAACTTAACCCCGAGCGACAGCAACAAATTATACAAATACAACGCATTGTATCAGGCTGAGGACGGCACATGGAAAGTCAAAGACCGAGTGATGCAAGCAAAGCAGGCTGCAGAACGTTACGGCTTGAAGTTCGGTGTGTATCTTTCGTCACAGTATGAAGGAAAAGATATCATAGAAAGTGATATCCAGGGGTTGGTCGCAAGATACAATCCATGGTATGTCTTTGCCGATGGTAACCCTCAGGACACTGCCAATGTAGACGTGGCGTGGAGTTCTGCGCGTAACTATAACGACCGTGTTTTAATTGACGCCAACCCGGATCCTCAAACCGGTGACCAAGATATTACACTGCATGAGCGTCCATTCTGGCACAGTGAACCTTACAACAACGGCGGCTGGGGGAATGGTGTTTTACCGCAAACGAGAAAAGTCGCCCATGAGGAATGGAACGATCCGTATACAACCGCATTGGATGTTTGGATAATTTATGCCAACGGCAACGAACGAGACCATTGGCCGGAAGCAACCAAGGAACTCATTAACCAATACGGACACGGTTATGTCATGAATTATGACTCGTCCATAACGGTTACCCGCGGTATGGATAACCTAAGCAGCAATTTGGATAACAACAATATCTTTGCCATGGTGCCGATTTCCTCACAGCAATTATCGGATATGCGCACCTCCATTGCCAAATGGATGGCTAATGCTGGCGGTCCCGACCTGCACGAGTCCCTGTACGGCACAATGCCATACACAATGGACTACACGATTAAATCAGGATGGTATACCGACCCGCAGAAGGCAATCGCCCATGGTCAGGGTCCAGACTGGGGATACGCCATGTCCCGTGATCAGGTTGTCTATTTGCATATGATCAAGAACCTCATTTCCGGTGTGAGCAAGACAGGATTTACCGGCCAAGCCTCGATGAGCGGCATTGGTCCCTTCAATGCTCCGGTTAATAAGGTTGAATGGCTGAACAAGGGTATTTCTCTGCCATTCACCACACAACAGAGCGGGGGAAAATACTACATTACCATCGACACTTCAAGCGTAGTTGCCGACCCGATCGACACCATCTTGAAAATTACAACCGAAGACAAGACAAGAAATTTTGCCATGACAAGCGTTAAGTTGTTCAGCAGCCAGACTTCAACAGATAAGCTGCAGCTCCGTGCGGAGCCTTATATGAATGATTTTACCAATGTTTTCGCGCCTGCAGCGCTTAGCTACTCAAGTGACAATACAAGCGTAGCAACGGTAGATTCTTCAACAGGCTTAGTAAGAGCTGTTGGTGACGGTAAGGCTATAATCACAGTTACAGCAACCTACGATGACGGCGTGAACGCTCCGCAGGTGAAGACCGACACCTATCCTGTCAAGGTATCGGGCGGCATGATTTCGGCTGCACTTCCACTTGTCGGCGTAAATATGTCTACGGACGGTAATTTGTTCTGGGGACAATTCTCTACGAACAAAGACCTGCCCGTGACATTCCAAGGTTTCACGCAAAAAGGCGGCACAGTTGATATTATGGGCGCCACTAATATCAAATACCACTATGCAACCGTTGACGGTAACCGCAACAACCCTACAGGCAAAATCATTGTCACGGAAGTGCCTGCCGATCAAGTGCCGTTCGTTGTAAACGGCAACACAATGCACTTTACAAGTAATGTTGCTAGTTCTACCATGTACTGCTACTGGGCTGACATCACGGTAGACGGAAAGACATATACGACAACTCGTAACTACATTACACTTATTCCGGATGTAAACGTAGCAGCCGGAATTACGCCGACAGTTACAAGCGACAGTAATAACGCCGGAATTTTATCTGACGGCATCATCAACGATTCTACTGGCGGCAATCGCACAAAGTGGGTAGCGCCGGCAAGTGATAACAATCCAAGCATGACCTATGACTTGGGTAAACTGTATAATCTTACTCATGTTAATTTATTCTTTAATCACCATATGCCGAATGCTGACTACGTTACTTACTACAACGTGCCCAACAAAGTAAAGATGGAGTATAGCGTTGACGGTATAAATTGGAAAGCGGGAAATGAAACAAACACACTGTCCGGCGGCGGATTGCCGACATCGAGAAATACACTGGCAGTACCGAAAAGCGATACAACATTATATGCTTGGGAGCAAGATGGCTTGTATTACAACTATCCGGTTGATCCGGGCAAACCGGCCGTGCCAGCGCGTTATGTAAGAATTTCCTTCCCTGGCGGCGGTCAAGGCGGCAGCCCGATTGATATCCTGGAAGCTCAAGTGTTCTCATCAGGAGAAATGGTTGTCGGCAGTGTCGTCAGCAAGGTGATTGCACCGACGGCAATAACCGGCTTGCCATACGGAACAGCTAAGACGGCAGCAGCATTGGGATTGCCTTCCTCGGTAGCATTGGTTACGAATTCAGGAAATGTGTATGCCGATGTGACATGGAATGTCGATGCTGCGAGCTATGATCCGTCTGTCAGTACGGCGCAGACTTTCACGGTATCTGGTACTGTTACCCTGCCTTCTTGGGTCGTAAATCCGAACAATGTACCATTGACAACGAGCATAAGCGTTTCTGTAAAGTCATTTGGCAAAGTGGAAGCAGAAGACTATATTGCGATGTCCGGGATTCAAACAGAAGACAGCTCTGAGGGGACAAAGAATGTAGGATGGACGGATCCGGGTGACTGGATGGACTATACTGTTAATGTGCCAAGTTCAGGAAATTATAAAGTCAATTACAGGGTAGCTGTAAACGCAGGTAATACAGGCAGCGTTAATTTCCTTGTAGATGGTGTTTCGAAAAAAATAACATCCTTCCCGTCAACCGGGGGATGGCAGAATTGGACGACCGTATCCGACGAGGTTAACTTAACTGCCGGCACGCATACCATAAGGTTGGGTATTGTGAAAGGCGGCTGGAATCTGAACTGGTTTGAACTGGTATTCGAAAAAGATACAGTTCAGAGCATCACAGCAATCACAGCACCGGCACCGATAACAGGAGTGGCCAACGGAACGGCAAAAACAGCGGCAGCTCTCGGATTGCCGCAAACTGTGAAATTGGTTACCGATGCAGGGAGTATAGATGCCAGTGTGGCATGGAATGTTGAGACCTCATCCTATGATCCGTCACAACAAACGGAGCAGACCTTCACCGTAAGTGGAACTGTAACCCTGCCTGTAGGGGTAGTAAATCCGAACAACATACCATTGACAACGAGTATCAGTGTAACTGTATTGCCAGTAAATACGACCCAAGTCCCAACAAATTATAAAGCGATGTGGGGCTTCAATAGCAATGGTAACGATAACAGTCCGAATAGATTCAATGCAACATTGAATGGTACAGGCGCAACCTATAGTTCAACAGATCAAAAGGAAGGCAGCGCTTCACTCAGCCTGGACGGAAGTAAGGGGAGCTATGCTAGCGCAAGCCTGGTAACAACAAATACAGACAATATGACCTTGTCTGCATGGGTGAAATGGAACGGAGCAACTTCAAGCGCCCAACAGATCTTAGTAAACGGTAATACAAGTCGAAGCGGCTATTCCATATTCCTCGATCATGGGAATAGCGATAAGGTATCCTTATTGCTTAGCGGTAAGGCTGTCATAGGATCGGATACAGTGTTACCTGTAGGACAATGGACCAATATCACGACGGTAAGGAGAAATGGTACTTGGGAGCTCTATATCAACGGCAAAAGTGTACTCACAAAGGTGAATTCTACTGGTCCGAATACACCTGATACCGGGACTTATATCGGGGGCAATCAGAACGGTGCTGAAAACTTCAATGGATTCATAGATGCTGCTAGAATATATGACACAGCTTTATCCCCGAGTCAGTTACAGGCAATTGCAAATGAAGAAGAGGAAACTGGCAGCGTTCCTGTAGCTACATGGAGCGACGCGGGTATAGTGACAGCAGGTCAGCCATTTGAATTGAAGGTTGGGCTGAGCAACATTACGCAAATCGTAAACAAGCAAGTGTACGCTCAAGATTTGACGCTTCACTATGATCCTTCGAAGCTGCAGTTTGAATCTGTTGCATCGCTGAAGGACGGATTCCAGGTCATTGAGCAGAAGGAAACCGCTCCGGGACAAATCCGGATTGTGGCTGCCAGCGTGGGCGCGAACGTACCTGCCCAAGGCGAATTGCTTTCCTTCAAATTTACGGCCAAATCTGTAACTCAGGCAACCCAGACGACAGTTTCTGTTGATCGTGTAGTCATTGCGGGCGGGCAGGGTCATGAACTGCAGGTCGGTGGAGCTTCCCGTGATATTCAAATCAGTATCCCTAGTACATCTGTAGATAAATCGTTCTTGAATGCGTCGATCGCAAGCGCTCAGGCAAAGTACGATGCAGCTGTGGAAGGCAACGGGGACGGACAGTATGCGATTGGATCTAAAGCGCAATTGCAGTCGGCGATCGACACGGCTCGCGTGACAGCGAACGATTCGAATGCCACGCAGCAGCAGGTGGATAGCGCGCAAGCAGCATTGGATGCAGCAGTTCAAGTATTCGAAAGCAGGAAAATAACTGCAGATGTCAATGGAGATGGAAAAATCTCTATTGGAGACTTGGCTATCATTGCAGGAGCATACGGCAAACAACAGGGTCAGGCGGGCTGGAATGAGAAAGCGGATGTGAATCATGACGGTAAGGTTGATATTGAAGACCTTGCAATCGTAGCTAGAGCGATCTTGAAATAAAAACAACCCACATCGTCAAGAATGGAAATTCTGTTAAATTGATTAATGATTGAGGCCTAGTATTCAAAAAATCCGTTCGGACGATCGCAATCGTCCGGGCGGTTTTTTACTTTTGATGCTAATGTGGTACAAATGACTCGAAAAACAACACATTCTCAATGAAAAATGCTTATTTTAAAGACACGGAAAAGCCAAATTTCAAAGAAAGAGCACCTTTTTTCTGTATTCAATAGTTAGTTGATCCGCTAAGGTGATATTGCAACGCATTATTTTGAGTTTTTGAAACACGGGGGAGGATGCTTATCGAGTAGTTCCTACAGGTTTGTTAAGCAACGATCGATACGAAGTACTTAACAAAAAACTTAAATGGAGGAATATACGAGTGAGGAAAAAAATAAAGCAAGTCTTTACTTTTTTATTAGCCAGTGCAATTGTGGTTCCATCATTTTCGTTGGGAACGAAAACGGCAGAAGCGGCTCGAACGAGCGGCACTGCGCCTTATATCAATCAATGGGCGGTTTCCGGTCCTTTTACTAATGAGCAACCGCTTGGAAACGCCGTTCCTGTCATTGGCGAGTCTTTTGCCGATCCGAGCAACTCAGAAACATCCACCTGGCAATATTTCGATGACCGGATCTTCAACCGCAACTATGACGATTACAATGATCTGATGGGTTATTTTGATGTCAAGCAAGGACAGAATACAACCGACAAATGGGTTGTCGCCGCCACCTATGTTTACAGCCCCAAAGCGCAAACGGTTCAGTGGCAGGTCGGCGGTTCGGGTGTGTATAAGCTGTTCGCCAACGACACGCTTAGTGGACAACAAACCTCAGCCGCATCGCGTGTGAACAAGAACGGTACCAAATATCCAATCGCATTAAAACAAGGCTGGAACAAGCTTCTCATTGAATTGCAGCACAAAAACCCCGGCACGAACAAGAATTTCCTCGGCTTCTATACAAGACTTTCCGACACCAATGGCAATGAAATTTCAGGTCTCACCTATTCTGTAACGGGGCCAAACGTAACCAACAACCAACTGAAAATTGTTACGCAGGGCCTTGCGATCGATAAAAATGGATTTGAAGCCCGTAATGCCAATGTCCCGGCTAATGACTATCCGTCCAACACGCTGCCATACGCTTACGACGAAAATCCATATGTATGGATGGTTGGTAAAATTGACGGGAAGGAGAACACATCATCCATTGCTCCACAGGCATCTCCTTTTACATTCCAGGCTGCGGGCGGAAATCCCGGCTACACCTGGGGAATTGTGGAGGGAGCATTGCCGCCAGGTCTGACATTGGCAGCAGACGGTCACATTGAAGGTGCCGTTGCAGACGGCGCTCATGGTACATCGCAAAAGGATTACACTTTCTCCGTGAAAGTAACAGACGCCCAAGGTCTTACTGCAACAGAGCAATATTCCATAACCGTTAAGAAAAACCCGGTGGATTGGTTTATTGAGGGCAAAATGTCGGCCCTGTCGCACACCACAGGCACAATGCCGAACCTTTATGACCCGAACTTTAACTATGACGTGTGGGCACAGACCGCGAAAGAAATGGGTATGACCATGCTTTCTACAGAAACCTTGCAAAATACGGTCTACTACTGGCCGTCATCCAACGCAAACTTAACCCCGAGTGACAGCAACAAATTATACAAATACAATGCTTTGTACCAGTCTGAGGATGGCAAATGGCAGGTTAAAGACAGAGTGATGCAAGCCAAGCAGGCTGCAGAGCGTTACGGTTTGAAATTCGGGGTGTACGTGTCGTCGCTGTATGAAGGCAGAGAGATTTTAGAAAGCGATATCCAAGGGCTGGTCGCAAGATACAATCCATGGTATCTTTTTGCCGATGGCGGACCCGAGAGCTATTCGAATGTCGACGTAGCATGGAGTTCTGCCCGCAACTATAACGACCGTGTATTGATCGATGCCAACCCCAATGCTCAGACCGGCGACCAAGATATTACGCTTTACGAGCGTCCATTCTGGCACAGCGAACCTTATAACGACGGCGGCTGGAGAAACGGTATATTGCCGCAAACAAGAAAAGTTGCCCATGAGGAATGGAACGACCCGTATACAACCGCATTGGATGTTTGGACAATTTACGCCAAAGGCAACGAACGCGATAATTGGGCGGAAGCAACCAAGGAACTCATTAATCAATACGGACACGGTTATGTCATGAATTATGACTCGTCCATCACGGTTACCCGCGGTATGGATAACCTGAGCAGCAATTTGGATAACAACAACATCTTCTCGATGGTGCCGATTTCCTCACAGCAATTGTCGGATATGCGTGCTTCCATTGTAAAGTGGATTGTAAATGCCGGCGGTCCTGACCTGCATGAGTCCCTGTACGGCACAATGCCATACACGATGGATTACACCAAGAAAACAGGCTGGTATTCCGACCCGCAGATGGCGATCGCCCACGGACAGGGTCCAGACTGGGGTTACGCCATGTCCCGCGACCAGTTTGTCTATATGCATATGATCAAAAATTTGATTTCCGGTACGAGCAAGAAGGGATTTAACGGCCAAGCTTCCATGAGCGGTATTGGTCCGTTCAATGATCCGGTTCAAAAGGTCGAATGGCTGAATAAGGGGGGAACTCTGCCTTTCACAACACAACAAAACAACGGAAAATACTATATTACGATTGACACTTCAAGCGTAGTTGCCGATCCGATCGATACAATCTTGAAAATTACTACCGAAGACCCTACAAGAAATTTTGCGATGACAAGTGTAAAGTTGTTCAGCAGTCAGACTTCAACAGACAAGCTGCAACTTAGAGCGGAGTCTTATATGAATAACTACACCAATGTTTTCGCACCTGCTGCGCTTCGTTACACAAGTGACAATACAAGCGTTGCAACGGTAGACGCTGCAACAGGTTTAATATCAGTTGCCGGTGACGGTAAAGCTACAATCACAGTTACAGCAACCTATAGTGATGGTGTGAACGCTCCTCAGGTGAAGACTGACACCTATCCTGTCAAGGTATCGGGCGGTGTGATTTCGGCAGCGCTTCCGCTTGTTGGCGTGAATATGTACACGAACGGCAATTTGTACTGGGGTCAATTCTCCATGAACAAAGACATTCCTGTGACATTCCAAGGATTTACACAAAAAGGCGGCGCGGTTGATATTCTTGGCGGCACAAATATCAAATACCACTATGCAACCGTTGACGGGAACCGCAACAACCCTACAGGTAAAATCATTGTCACGGAAGTGTCTGCCAATCAAGTACCGTTTGTTGTCAACGGCAACACCATGCAATTTACAGGCAAAGTTTCCGCTCCAACGATGTACAGCTACTGGGCTGACATCACGGTAGACGGAAAGACATATACATCGACTCGTAACTACATTACACTTATCCCGGATGCCAATGTTGCAGCTGGCATTACGCCGACTGTTACAAGTGACAGCGCTAACGCTGCAAAATTATCTGACGGCATCATCAACGATGTAACCGGCGGTAATCTCGCAAAGTGGGCAGCGCAGGCAACGGATAATAATCCAAGCATTACATATGACTTGGGGAAACTGCATGATCTTACCCGCGTGAATGTATTCTTCAACCACCATATGCCGAATGCTGACTACGTTACTTACTACAATGTACCTAGCAAAGTAAAGATTGAGTATAGCGTTGACGGTGTCAATTGGATAGCAGGTCATGAAACAAACACTTTGTCGGGCGGTGGACTACCAACATCGAGAAATACATTGGCCGTTCCGAAAAGCGATACAACTTTGTATGCTTGGGAGCAAGAGGGCTTGTATTACAACTATCCAGTGGATCCAAGCAAACCTAATGTGAGGGCTCGTTATGTAAGAGTTTCGTTCCCTGGCGGTGGTCAAGGCGGCAGCCCGGTTGATGTGCTCGAGGTTCAGGTGTTCTCATCCGGAGATTTATCGGCACTTGAGTCACTTAAGCTTGATCCGAAAATCGGTGCGGATCACAAATCGGTAACGGTGGATGTACAAGGTTATTCCTTCTTAGGGGATCCGTTAGATCTAACGAATGCGAAAATCTCATTCACAAGCGACAAACCGTCCGTTGCTTCCGTTGGCGCAAATGGGATCATTACAGCGGGGACAGCAGGGAAAGCGAAGATCCAAGTCATCGCAACACTTGGCAGTTATAGCGCGAGCGGTTATTTCATTGTAGATGTTGACGCTGACGGCAAATTTCAACTGAATCCTTATCTAAGCGAAGTAAAGCTAACGCTGGATCGTAGCACAATCAAGAAGAACGAACCGATCATAGCCGCGTTAAAGGGAACATTAAACACGGGCGAACAGGCTGACTTATCTGCAGCGACTGTTGAATATGTTTTCAGCGATCCGAGATTAGAGGTCGTCCCGGGCAGTAATACCATTATCGTAAAAGATGCAGTTACGAAGACATTCCAATCGACGGTGAAAGGAACCGTCACGCTTCAGGGCGTAGCGGTGGATACCAATGAGGCAACAATTACGGCTCAAAGCGTGAATGTAGCTGGCATCGCGAATGTATCCGTATCGTCCGTAAGGGATCGAAATGGCGATCCGAACGGAAATAATCAAGATGACCGGTATTTGGGCGTAAAAGCTACGGATGGGAATAAATCGACGACTTGGGCGGCGAAGAAAGCAGACAAATCGCCTTGGATAAAACTTCAATTCCCTGAGAATAAACAAATAAGCCATGTTAACTTGATTGACCGAGGACACGACGTGAATCAGATTGTTGAAGGTCTTCTGGAATGGGAAGGCGGCAGCAAAAAGGTCGTCAATATGAAGTGGGAAGGTCAACCGGATAATATTGTGACATTCGAAACACCAATAACGACAAGCTGGATTAAATTTACGATTGACCCTGACAATAAATACAATAATCCGGCCGATGCAGAATGCGGCTTGGCAGAATTTGAGGTTTATGAAGCACAGCAAACCGTAAAATCCATCGTGGATTATAAATCGGTTGCAGTAGATACGAACATCGGCGTCATCCCTGTTCTTCCTGCACAGGTCGAGGCCGTTTACAACGATGGAACAACAGGGCTCGTAGACGTTGCTTGGGAGCCGATTACCAAAGAGATGGTTGCCAAAGCCGGTGTATTTACCGCTCAAGGAACGGTCGTAGGCAGCACCGTCAAAGCAAAAGCAACGTACAGAGTCGCCGGTCAACCGACCGAAGCGTTTACGCTCAGCCTGAATCAACCGTCCTACAGCCTTGCGATTGGCGATACGCTGCCGACTGTCGTGACAGCGACTTACAAGGATTCCGGCACCGTGAAGGATGTCACTTCGCTCGCCGTATTTACGACGGCGGACGGAACGATCGCTGCCATCGATAACAAAGGCGTGTTAACCGGGGTAGCTGAAGGAAGCACGACGATCAGCGCATCCTATGGCGGCGAAACGGTGACGGCGCAGGTACAAGTATCAAAGCATGACGCACAGCAAACGGCAGTGAAGCTTACAGGCCCGGCTTCGGTATTGAAGGGTGATTCGTTTACCGTACGCCTCGGTCTGAAGCAGGTGCATGAGCCGGTCTTTGCTGAAGATATGCTGATCCAGTATGATCCGAATCTCTATGAATTCCAGGATGCGGTTCCGATGCGCGATGGCTTAACAGTATACAAACAGCCAACGCAGACGCCTGGACAAATTCGTTTGATTCTTGCAAGTCTAGGGACAGATCATGCGATCGCAAGCGATGCTGATTTGATCGAGCTGAAATTTGCGGCAAAGCAAGTACCGCAAAGTGCAAGCGGATCGATTGCAGTGACAAGCGCAACGATCGGGGATGCGCAGGGGCAGGAAAGCAATGCGCTTCCGGCATCTGTGACCGTAGAAGTGAAGGCGTCCATTGAATTGCCGGGCGACGTCAACCACGACGGCAAATACTCCATCGCCGACCTTGCGATCGCAGCGGCACATTACGGCATGACTCAGCAGCATCCAGAATGGAACAAGTTCAAGTCGGCCGACGTGGACGGCAATGGCGTGATCGACATTGTTGACCTTGCGGCGATTGCGAAGAAAATTATTGAAGCCTAGTAACACATCCAACACAAACCGCTCGGACGATCGCGATCGTCCGAGCGGTTTTTCTCATCAATTTAATGAAAAGTGCTTATTTTAAAGATACGCTATCGCTATTTTTCAGAGGAAGATCTACTTTTTTCTGTATTCAAGATGTTTCAGATCCATTAGAGTAAAGTTGCAAATTAACAGTACTTCATAATTTTGATCATGATGGATGATGTGTATCGGGGTGTATCGGCTTGAGGAGCTCGACAAGAAGATGAACTTGACATTGCTCGCAGGGCGACAAAGGAGGGTGGGATATCCCTGTCACGGAAATGAAGAAAAGGAGAAGAGGAACAGGAGGTAAGGACTTTGAAAAAATTAAAACGAGCAGTGGCTGGCTTGCTAAGCATGGCTATTGTCCTGTCAATGGGCGTGTCGCCTGCGGCAGCATTACAGCAGCAGAACTCGTCGGCGGATGCCGCACCGCAGCAGCTGACGATCGCCTCATACAATATCGCTGCCAATCAGAGACCTGATCTAAAGAAGATTGCAGATCTACTGCGAGCACACAACGTAGACATTGCCGGATTTCAAGAGGTGGATGTGTATACGTCCCGAAACAATACAGACATGCTGGAAGTGATTCGCGACAAGGGGGCTTTTGCTGCGAAATCGTTCCGAAAGAATATTGATTACGGCGGTGGGGCATATGGCGTGGGCATTGTTACCGATTATGCAATCGTTCAGGAAAGTGGTGCAGCTCTCGAGTCCGGCAGGTACGAGGGCCGCGGCTACCAGCGCGCTGAGATGAAAGTTGGCGACAAAACGATTGCTGTTTACAATACGCACCTGACATGGGAGGATCAGAACATCCGCCGTGTGCAGATGGAAGCGGTGCGCAATGCAATGGAAGCCGACACGGCCGAATATAAAGTTCTGACCGGCGACTTCAACGCACAGGAGAATAACGACGAGTTTGACTTGTTCCTGCGGGAGTTCAATATTGCCAACGGGTATAAGGGAAAGTGGATTGACACCTACATCCCGGAGGATGCGAGCATGCAGACGCATGCGATTGACAACATTATCACAACGCGCAATATGCGTGTGGTCGAGGTTAAGGCCGATGATGGCGTGGGTATTGGTTCGGACCATCGTCTACTGGTGGGGAGGTATGAACTGCTGGATGAATCCGAAGTTTCAACCCAACTGCTGGATAAAAAGCTAGTTAAGGCTAAGGCGCTGCTGCAGAAGACCAACTTATATACTGAAAAGTCGCTAGCCGCGCTGGCGGAAGCTGTGAGTAAAGTAGAAAGCGCTACCAATACCTCTACGCAGGATGCTGTCAATAAAGAGGTCGATGCGCTCGAGGCTGCAATCAAAGCTCTGGAGCCAGTACCGGCTGATATGGTCGCGCACTGGTCATTTGACGGGGTCGATCCGCTTAAGGATCAGACCGGACGAGGCAACGACGGTAAGGCGGTCGGTAAAGTCGCTTATGAGAAAAGCCTGCCCAATCTTGGCCAGGCACTTTCGACCAAGGATGGCTTTGTGTCGGTTGCCAAAATGACCGAAGATCTGAAACTTGGAACGGATAATTATTCGGTCGCATTCTGGTATAAGGCGTCCAATCCGGGTACATGGTCGGCCGTGCTCGGCGATAAGGACTGGAACAGTGGCGGTAATCCCGGCATGGCTGTCGTTCAGGGCCAGGGGCAGTTCTATACTACCTTTGCGCCGGCTAATAAGAGCGCGAGATACGAGAACATCGTTCCCGGTACGGCAGGGAAGGTTTACGACGGTAATTGGCATTACGTTGCTGCAACGCTGGACCGTTCGGGTGACAGCCTGCTGTATGTAGACGGCAAGCAGATCGCGACCACCTCGTTGAAGAAGGCGAAAGGCGAGTCTGCAACCACCAGCCTGCCGTTCAACATCGGTGCGGATGGTGCGGGCGGTTATCGCATCAATTCACTAATTGACGAAGTCAAGGTCTATCGTGTAGTACTTACACCGGAAGAGATCGTACAGGAATATGAGGCTAATCGTAACAATTCGCAGGATATGATGAAGGATGCGGTAGCTAAAGTAGAGAAGAATCTAGCCAATATGGTGATCGATCCGGCGACATCGACCCAGATGCCGGAGTACACATTGGCAGGTGGAGAGATCACAGCCAAGCTGTTTGCCAGTGAAAATGATATCGTGATCAATGACAAGGGCAAGATTCTTCATCAGCCGCTGGTCGATAAGAAGGTACAGATCACCTATGTGGTAAAGAACACGAAGGATGGTAAGGAAGAATTGGTTCAGAACAAGTGGATCACCGTCAGGGGTTCCGGCACCACCGGTTCAAATCCAATGCCAAAGGTTGTCCCGTCCCTACAGGAATGGCGCGGTGAGAACGGCGGCACGTTTGCACTAAAGGAAGGATCGCGCATCATTGTTTCGGCCACTGAAAGTACAAAACTGCGTAAGGCTGCCGAAATTACGAAATCGGATATTAAGGAATTATTTGATCTGAATGTACATATTTCCGAAGATGCCCCACGCTCAGGCGACATTGTCTTGACAATGACCCAAGCAGAAGCGAACCTCGGTGAGCAGGGCTACACGATGGAAGTAGGCGACTATGTTACCATCACAGGCAATGCCTATCGCGGCGTCTTTTTTGGTACTAGAAGTGTCCTGCAGGGAATACTGACATCGGGTAACCAGACCATCGCAAAAGGGGTGGCAGCGGACTATCCGAACTATGAAATACGTAAGTTCATGCTCGATATCGGCCGTAAATACTTTCCTATGTGGTATTTGAAAGACGTCGTGAAGTATGCTGCCTGGTATAAGTTTACCGATTTTCAGGCGCATCTGAGTGAAGATACTTTTAATAATTATAGCGCATTCCGTCTGGAATCGAAGATCCCGCACCTGACCAGTACAGACGGTCATTACACCAAAGAGGAATACCGTCAGTTCCAGTATGACGCCATGGACTATGGCGTACGCATCATCACGGAGATCGACGGTCCCGCACATGCGCGGCAGTTCATCAATCTGGGTAAGTATCCGGATTCCCCTGAGAAATATAAGAATCTGGGTATGGATGCGACGCACTTTGACCTGAGGGCTAACGGTGCAAGACAAAAGGTTTTTGATCTGATGGACGAAGTGCTGGAAGAGTATCTCGGCGGCACGGATCCAGTCATTGTAACGGATGCATTCGATGTCGGCATGGACGAGTACTTTGGTGACAAAAATGATCTACGCGCCTATGCTGAGCATATGTACGATAAACTGATGAACACCTATCACGTGCAGCCGTTTGCTTGGGATTCGGATGCTTCACTTCGGAATGAGGCGTATCCAGATCTCCCTACAGAACCGATTATCAACTTCTGGAAATGGGAAGAAGTGACGGGCGGCGTTAAGGCCTTAATGGATCAGGGTCATCGAATTGTAAACGGCGACCATCGTTGGTATATCGTACCAGGTGGCCAGATAGGCTTCTCGGATTTTTTAGATCAAGAGCGTCTGTATCGTGAGCTAAACGCGGGCGATATGACCGGCTGGTACGGCGGTGGCATGGTATTCCCGGAAGGGCATCCGAACATCATTGGCGGCACCAGCTTGATCTGGAACGATCGAGGCATGTTCGCTGGCTTTACGGTATACGATATCTTTGCAAGACAGCAGAGCCAGATTCCGATATTCTCACAGACCTACTGGTATGGACGCGAAGAGGGAGAAACCTATGCGCAATTCAAGGAAAAGGTCGATACGGTCGGTGTCGGTCCAGGCTTGGATAACTTGAATAAAGCGATCAAATCGAACGGTAGCCTGGTCTATGACTTTAATATGGAAGAGCTGGACGGTATAACGGTTCGGGATCAGTCACCCAACGGCTATGACGCTACCGTGACCAACGGCACACTGACTGATGGTATCGAGGGAAAGCAGTTGACCTTTCGTGGCGACGGTTATCTGAAGGCGAAGCATTCCGCACTGAAATGGCCGTATACCGCGATGTTCGATCTGACGATCGATGAGGGGCAGACGGGAGATATCACACTTTTTGAAGAAGAAATGCCGGTGCAGCAAGGCGCTATACAGAGCGGCAAACCAACCGGACATGAAAAACGGTCGATTACGCTGAAGAGTCAGGGCGATGGCACCTACGCCCTCACCTATTCCCGTGAAGCCTTTACCTTCAAGCATGATTATACCTTTGAGAAAGGTCGCGCTTATCGGATCGCATTTGTATCGGATGAAGCCAAGCGGAAATCTGATTTTACTGATTTTGAGCAGACCAACAAGCTGTATGTGAACGGTGAACTGGTCTCTACGTTGTATGGCCCGAAAAAGCCAGAAGACTTCACTGGACAATACTGGTGGGTAGATTCTCCATCACTGAATATGCCATTGGAGAAAATCGGTTACGGTCTGGTTGGCAGCCTGGATAATTTCAAGCTGTATAATTATGTCATGTCCGATCAGGAGGTCAAGGAAGCAGCAGTCGATTTTGGCGGTTCCACAGAAGTTGAAGATAAGAATATCGCGTTGAATAAGCCTACGACTGCATCTTCTTTCAAAAACAATAGCATGATTGCTGCAAATGCAACAGACGGTAATTTGGGAACGCGCTGGGGCTCCAACTATAGCAGCAGCAACAATGAACCTAGCAAAACAGAGTGGCTCAGGATCGATTTGGGCGATGAGTATTCCCTGCGTGAAGTCATACTCCATTGGGAGAAAGCATACGCCGAAGAATACCAGATTCAGGTTTCTCTGGACGGTGAAACCTTCAAGGACGCCAAAATGATTACCAATGGCAAGGGTGGCGAAGAGACTATCCTTCTGGACAATATCTCGGCACGTTATCTTCGTATTCTCTTCACCAAGCATCATCCCTCTGAGGACAGCTGGCAGTGGAACTACGGTTATTCTCTGTTCGAAGTAGAAGTCTACCAGAGCCAGCAGAGAGATTTGCTGCTGCTTGCAGTCCAAAAAGCAAAAGAAGCTTTGGGAGCGTACCAGCCTGGCAATAATACTGGTCAGATACCTGAAGCTCGTTATAAAGAACTGCAAGACCAGATCAAGCAAGCGGAAGATGCCGCCAAAGATCTCGCTCTTACAGCAGACGCTGCAAAGGCACATCGAGCTGCTATGCAGAAGATTATAGACAACATTGGGGACGAAGTGATTCAAATCGCCGTCAAGCTGACAGGCCCTGCTTCGGTATTACAGGGCGATTCATTTACTGTACGCCTCGGTCTGAAGCAGGTGCATGAGCCGATCTTTGCACAAGATATGCTGATTAAGTACGATCCGAACCTCTATGAATTCAAGGACGCGCTTGCCATGCGCGAAGGCATGACGGTCTATCAACAGCCATCGCAGACACCTGGACAAATTCGCTTGATCATCGCAAGTCTGGGGACAGACCATGCGATTGCTAACGATGCGGATGTGGTAGAGCTGAAGTTTGCAGCGAAGCAAGTATCACAGAAAGCAAGTGGATCGATCGCGGTGACGAGCGCAACGATCGGGGATGCGCAAGGACAAGAGAGCAATGCGCTTCCTGCATCCGTGACCGTCGAAGTGACAGCGTCGACTGAATTGCCTGGCGACGTCAACCACGACGGCAAATACTCGATCGCCGACCTTGCCATCGCAGCGGCTCATTACGGCATGACCCAGCAGCATCCAGATTGGAACAAATACAAATCTGCCGACATGGACAGCAATGGCGTGATTGATATTGTTGACCTAGCGGCGATTGCGAAGAAAATTATTGAAGCTTAGCAACATCAAAAAACCGTTCGGACTAATGTTTAGTCCGGACGGTTTTTCTCATTCAACCATCAATTGATTTCCGATCAACTCGTCTCTTGTGCCTCTTGTTGATCGTCGCTTTTGATCAATACTTTATATTGCGTGAGTGATAGGCCGAAATGCTTCTTGAACAGCGTATAGAAATAATTCAAATCTTCCCAGCCGCATTGCTCCAGAATCTCTTTGGTCGACAAGTTGGAATCGTTCAGCAATTGTTTGACACGAGCCATTCGAATCTTTGTAATGTATTCGGCAACGGATTCGCCTGTCGACTCTTTGAAGACTCTTCCCAAATAAACGTTCGACATTTGGAACTCCTCGGCAAGGATGCTTAGATTCAGGTTTTTATCTTGGTACTGATCCTCTATCAATTTCTTAATACGATCCACGACGATTTTGCGTTTGTTATGTTTTACGGCGTCTGCAGTCAAGACGATTTCGTTAAACAAAGATTCGAACGTCTGATGAATCTCTTCAACCGTCTCGAAATAGTCTATTTTGGAAAAAAACGTGTGAAACGCGTTCGATATTCGTGAATTGTTATTGTTATCTGCAACGGAATGATAGGAACTGCTGATCATGAACATGAGATGGATGTAAGAGGACAGCATCGTTTCGTAGGGCGCGTCAACCAAAGCTTGAACAAATTCGTCAAAGTACTTTTTGACCTTATCCAGATGTCCGAGTCTGAGCGAATCCAGCAGCAGCTTAACCTTTCCTTCAGGGAAAGGCGACGGTTCTGTGCGGATCGAAGATCGAATGGCTGGCGTAAGAATGCTGCCATGTCCGGCAATCATCCGGTACAACGATATAGCGAACGTATCAGAATATGCCTCGCTAAGCAGGGCGCGGGACTCGATGGGCGCGCTGACGGCGGCAGAAATCGAGAAATTCAAATATTCCTGTACCAAACTTTGGATGTTCTGCACTAGGGTTAGAATATCTGCCGACTCTTCTTCTTGACCTGAGGATTCCAGGAGCAATACGAGCTTGTCGGCATCCATTTCAACCACATCGCCGGTCAAATGACCGGACAGCGTCGTTTCCATGATGTTCGCGATGGCGTATTTCAGCAGACTGCGCTCTCTCTCATTATACTTGTCCAGAAACATTCGATAATGATCCAGACGAAATACAATGATCCGAAGGGGTCCGGCCAGATTCGTCTTGATGCCGAGCTCCGCCTTTATAGATGGCAGTTCTGTATGGCTCACATCCTTATTCCCCAGCAACCGATCCTTCAACCAATGGTTTCGTAAGGATAGACGTTGATTCCGCTGTTTCTGCTCCCATTCATCGCTCTTCAGACGAACAGTTTCAATCAGCTTTCCGAACGGAGAATAGATCGACTTGGACATGATGAGGGAAAAGAGAAATCCCAGGAGCAGCACGATGATGCTGATGAATAGGGTTGAGGACTTAACTGCATCCACTGGAGACATGAATGTTTTGTCTGAGATCCGGCTAATGAATTTCCAATTCAACGCTTGTGAAGACACGAAAGCAATAGTATAGGATTGGCCGTCGATATTTGTCTTAAAGGTGCCCGAAGAATGATCTGAAGCAATTACGGATTGAACATACGACTCATCCCGAATGTTTTGCAGAAACATTCCTTCTGAAGCATGATTTACGACAGTTCCATTCGAATCGACCACGATGATATCGTTCTCTGCAGCTTCGGTTTTGTTATCTAATGAAGCGATAAGCTCACGGAGGGCATTTGACTTAATATTAACAACGACCGCTTCGCTGAGATGTTTACCAGCATCCATCTGGAAAGGCAGGATGTACGAATATACGTTGATGAATTCTGAAGAAGAATTTGCTTTTGGAATTATGCGGGCGATCGGCATGGTGGACAAATTTTGGCTATCCCACTTCTGTAGCAGGTTGATAACATCCTGATCGTAAAAATGATCCGTGGAATAGAATCCCCCATCCTCCGTCGAGGTGATTCGGTCTAATGGGAGAGAGATGGTATATACCGAATGCACGTAATCATTTGTGACGACGAGCATATCCAAATTTCGCAGAGCGTTGTCTAGCACCATCTTGTCTTCGTTTTTTTGATAAAGGAGGTTGGAAATGTTAGGTCCGACGATGACGGATGACATGAATTTATGCGCCAAATTATCCATGTAATTCATGCTGTAGCTAATCTGATTGAGCATCGATGTTCTCAGCCTGTTCTCGTTAGCTAGAGAAGCTGTACTGTAATTGCGATACAAGAGGGCGGACAGACCGAGGATCAGAATCGTGACGGTGATGGTAAATGCCAATAGCAATTTCGTATATAAACGATTAGATTGCAAATTGAATGGAATAGACATACCAGGCCTCCTTTTGTCTATGACATTCTTTCTACATTCGAATCGGTATTCCTGCGGATGTATCCCTAATTCATGTAGGAAATTCAAATATTATTGAAAAGTATAAATTTTAAAGACCGATCATCGCGAGTTATCAAAGGAAAATATGCATTTCTCTGTATAAAAAGAATCTATGAGCGATTATTGTGAAGTTGAAATCGAAAATAACAAGACTGTTAGGAAAGAAGGAGTGGGTATATGAATAACAACATGTCGGCTATCCCAGCTGCACAGAAAGGAGTCAAAAGGACCGGACTCCTAAACAGGGGCATTTTTTTGCAAGAAATGGTCAAGCGTTGGCCGTTCTATCTTATGCTTCTGCCGGGACTACTCTATATCTTCATATTTAATTACTTGCCAATGTTCGGAGCGGTCATCGCATTCAAGGATTATAACCCTGTGAAAGGGGTATGGGGGAGCGAATGGATCGGGTTTAAAAACTTCGAGTTTTTCTTCAAATCCGATGCTGCGTGGCGGGTCACCTTCAATACGATCTTCTATAACCTGATCATCCTGGTGCTGATGACCGCCATCGCCGTCTTGTTCGCCATCCTCTTGCAAGAAACGGGCAGCAAGGTGCGGACAGGCATTTATAAAAGCGTGATGCTGCTGCCGTTTTTTCTGTCTTGGGTCGTGGGGGAGTATCTTGTATACGCGCTGCTCAACCCGGATCAGGGTCTCGTCAACGGCATTCGGGCCTCCTTCGGGCTCGAGTCAATTAACTGGTACAGTGAACCGGTCTATTGGCGGTTTATTATGCCTTTAGCTTATTTGCTCAAGCAAGTCGGATATACTTCCGTCATTTACGTAGCGGCCATTACGGGTATTTCGTCGGATTATTATGAAGCAGCGGAAATCGACGGCGCCAGCAAATGGATGAAGGCAAAGTACATCACGATACCGCTCTTAATGCCGGTCGTCTTCATTATGCTGCTTCTTTCGCTCGGGAAAATTTTCAACGGCGGGCTTGGGGATTGGGGTGCGTTCTACAATCTGCCTCGGGAATCGGGTATCTTATTCTCGACCACCGACGTCATTGATACGTATGTGTTCCGGTCGCTGCGCACCGTGAACGATATCGGGATGTCTTCCGCCGTAGGCTTGTATCAAGCGGTTGTAGGATTGATTCTGGTACTGATATCCAACTATCTGGTCAAAAAATATGATTCCGACAGTTCATTATTCTAATCTGGCTATGAGGGAAGTGTGTGAAGGTGATAACGTTGAAGTTGAAACGTGAAGGCGTATTTTCAAAGCTCGTGATCAATTTAATGTTCATCGTGTATAGTGCGATGTGCCTTATTCCCGTGTTGTTGGTGCTATCCATCTCATTGACGAATGAGAAATCGTTGCTCACCGACGG
Source organism: Paenibacillus sp. GCM10027629 (assembly GCF_042676425.1). Classification (NCBI taxonomy): domain Bacteria; kingdom Bacillati; phylum Bacillota; class Bacilli; order Caryophanales; family Paenibacillaceae; genus Paenibacillus; species Paenibacillus sp. GCM10027629. The sequence continues at coordinate 252,600 of NZ_JBHTGZ010000003.1, forward strand.
TTATCATTTGATTCCGAAGGAGTTCAGTCTGATCGGTTATCAGTATGCATTCTCCGGCACGACATCCATATTGAACGCATACAAGATAACGATTCTCGTAACGGCCGTCGGCTCCATTCTTCATTTGCTCGTGACCTCCATGATGTCCTATGCCATTTCCAGAAATGAAGTGAGGTACAGAAATCAGGTTGCGTTTCTAGTATTCTTCACGATTCTGTTTAACGGAGGACTTGCTCCTTACTATATTCTCGTGACAAAATACCTTCATCTGAAGGATTCGCTGCTTATACTGATTATCGTGCTGCTCGTATCCCCAGTGCATGTGCTCATCATGCGGAACTTCTTTAAGGCGTTGCCTGATTCCATCATTGAATCGGCCCGGATCGACGGCTCGGGGGAGTTCATGACTTTTTTCAGGATTGTACTGCCTTTGTCTACACCCGTGCTTGCGACGATCGGATTATTCATATCCATCGCCTACTGGAATGATTGGTTTACCAGTGCATTGTTCATCGAGAACAATAAATTGTATACGCTCCAATATTTGCTTCAGTCCCTAATGACGAATATCCAGTACTTGATGAGCAATGAACAGGCATCCAAAGCAATTGAGAAGTCGATCGGCATGCTGCCGGGCGAAAGTGCCAGAATGGCGGCCACCATGCTGTCCATCGGGCCAATCATCTTGATGTATCCCGTATTGCAGCGGTATTTCGTCAAGGGGCTCACACTTGGCGCCGTTAAAGCCTAGAAATCCTATTTTTCAAGAAAAGTATCCATTTTAAAGAACTGGAATTCGCGATTTATTAAAGGAAAATACATTTTTTCTTGTATACGCAAAGTTCTTGGTCTACTACGATGAAAACACATCCCGAGACTGAAACGCTAAATAAACCGGGGGGAGTGACGTCGGTCTAAGGCAGTAGAAAAAGAGCATGTTTTTGATGGATTAAAAAAAGAATAAATAGGAGGACTCATATGCAACCATTTAAAAAACGTATTCCTTCCGTCATTGCCGGCTTACTCGTTCTATCTCTTACACTTGTCGGATGCGGAACCGGCAGCGAACCGAACACGAACTCGAAAGTCACCGAGAACCAGACGACACAGGAGTCAGAGAAGAAGACGGAGGAGCCGGTCGAATTAACGTTCTATATTGCCAATTCCCCAGTAAAAGACATGGATCGCATTCTGGAAGCAGCCAACAAGATTATCAAGGAAAAGATTAACGCCACGTTGAAGCTGGTTGTTACGGACTGGAGCGCCTATCCGCAAAAAATGAACCTCATGATCTCGTCGGGTGAATCATTTGATCTTGCATTTACCGGAAGCTTTGGAGAACTTAATTATTTCCAGAATGCCTCCAAAGGCGCTTATCTCGACATTTCCGATCTGCTCGACAAGTATGCTCCCGTAACGAAGTCAAGAGTACCGGAAAGTATTTGGCAGGGCGTGAAAGTCAATGGCAAAATTTACGGATCGATTAACTATCAAGTCTGGGGCATGGCGGGAGCGAAAGGGGTACAGCTGCGTAAGGATTTCGTCGACAAGTATCAATTCGATTGGAAATCGGCCAAGTCATGGAATGACTTAACGCCGTTCTTGGATGCCGTGAAAAAAGGAGAACCGGGTATCATTCCTTGGGAATACAGCAACCAAGCCGACAATTTTGCAGATATGCCAATCATGTATGGTATGGATTCGGTAGCTGACAATAAGATTCCAGGCTGGATCCGGATTAATGATAAGGACATCAAGGTGTTCAACCAGTATGAGACTCAGGAGTACAAGGATTACCTGAAAACATTCAGAAATTGGTATGTGAATGGCTACATCAAGAAGGATGCCGCAACAATGAAGGATTACCTTCCGGACAGGAAAGCAAAACGAGTTGCAGCCTTATATGCGAATCCTTATCCTGACCTAGTTGACATGCCTGAGCTAGAGGTCCAATCTTTTATGTCCCAAGCGCCGGCGGAGGATAAGGTATACAGTGTTTCGAAACGGTTTACCGAACCGTTTATCCCAGCGAATAGCCCTTCAACTGCACTCGTCGCCGTTGGTGCCAACTCGAAGCATCCGGAGAAGGCTGTTCAATTGATCGAGTTAATCAATACCGATAACGCTTTGTTCCATCTATTAGCTTTTGGTGAAGAAGGAAAGGATTACAAGAAGATTAGCGATAAACAAATTGAAATGATCAAGGATATGTATAACTTCAACTGGAGCGAATGGGAGATCGGGCAGTCCTACGGCAGGATGTTGTGGGATCAAAATGCCAATGTGGAACTTTCAGAAAAGATGCTTAGTATGATTTACGAGGCTGACAAGACTGCGACGGTATCCCCTGTGATGGGCTTCGTATTCGACTCGGAACCGGTGAAGACCCAAATCGCCAATGTCGATGCGACACTGAAGGAATATCTATATACGCTTGACTCGGGTTCGGTTGATCCGGACAAATACTATGCGGAATTCATAGACAAACTGAAGAAAGCCGGAGCTGACGATGTCATTGCCGAGAAGCAAAAGCAGATCGATGAATGGAAAGCTGCGAACGGCAAGTAATAAGTAATATTCAATCATAGAACCAGATTTGAAAGCCCCCTCAAACAATATTGAACGTGTTGAGGGGGTTCATTTTCTTTATCAAGTTATCTCATGAACTGAATCTAAGGAGGATTTCCATGGAGATCAGGGTTAGGGGTAAAATCAATTTCGCAATGCTTTGCATTCTCTTGTTAATCGTGAACATGTTCCAAGCAAATACCGTGTCGGCGGAGACGACAAATATCAATCTAGCGCTCCAGAAACCGGTGTTCGAGAGCGGCCATGACAGTAGTTTTATAAAGGAAAATCTTGTTGATGGGAATACTGGCACACGCTGGGCATCCAGAGCGGGCAATACACCCGAGGTGTATGCATCCTGGATTTATGTCGATCTGGAACAACCGTACCGGATCAACAAAATCGAGGCGGCTCTCGAAAGATATCCTACGGAATATAAGCTGATGGCGTCGAGCGATGCCGTGCAATGGACGGAGATCGTGGCGAAGGTGCGTGAGGACAGCGCCAACTATTCGTCGGGAGGAACGGACGCCTTTGAGTTTGCAACGCCCGTCACAGCGCGCTATGTGAAGTTTCAGGGCGTACGGCCTCGTCTGAACGCGGACGGCACGCTGAACAAATGGGGGTACTCGCTGTATGAGCTTCGCGTGTTTCAAGCGCCGCTTGAGGACAGCGACTACGTAGCGCTTGCAAAGCAGAACGTAATGGTACCCGAGCACGTGTTCAATAATTTCAATCTTCCGCTGTCCGATCCGAACGGCGTCAGTATCACATGGACGTCGAACAGCAATGCCATCGCGATTGACGGCGGCAGTGCTACAGTGACAAGAGGCGAGCAGGATCAAGCCGTTACACTGACCGCGGTCTTTTCGAAGAACCATACGTCGGATACGATGAACTACTCGGTTGTAGTACGGGGCAAAGTCTTAGGCCAATATACCTTTTATCCAAAGGTGCACAATAGTGCCTACGGCGACGGCGCGATTCAGCTTGCGGGAAAAACGATCCATCTGGTGATGGAAGAGGGCGTCAGCGAGAATACCGCAGCTAAAGCGCAAAGCATTTTCGAGAAACGGGGATTCACCGTCACGAAGGCGGGGTCGACGGACAGTATCGACGTACTGATCGGCATCGACAATGGCAAGGGAGCCGATGAGGAATATTTAAATGGAAAATTCGATCCGGCGGTTTCGGTGAAGAAGGATGAAGGCTATGTACTCAAGACCTCTGAAGCGGACCTGGTCATCGCCATCATGGGCGCCGACAACAGCGGCGCGTTTTATGGCGTCACCACTCTCGATCAGATCCTGGAGCAGGCAGATGGCGTGTTGACCGACGTGTTGATCGAAGATTACGCGGATATTAAGTTTCGCGGCTTCATCGAAGGCTTTTACGGCACGCCATGGTCGCACGAGAATCGGAAGGACTTGATGGCGTTCGGCGGCGACTTCAAGATGAATTCTTATCTGTACGGGCCCAAAAACGATCCATATCATGCGGCGCAGTGGAAGGATCCCTATCCGGCCGACAAGCTCGCCGAGCTGAAAGAACTGGTCGACAAGGGGCTTGCGACCAACGTTGAATTCGTCTGGGCAGCCCATGTCGGCGGCAAGATCAATCTCGGCTCGGAAGCCGACATCCAGGCGCTCAAGAACAAGTTCGACCAGATGTACGGTATCGGCGTCCGGCAATTCGCCATTTTCTTCGACGATTCCGCGACGAACAACGATCAGCTCGTGAGCTTCATCACGCGGATGGACAGCGAGTATATCAAGCCTAAGGGCGATATCAAGCCGATCATCTTTTGCCCGCAGTATTACCGCAAGGACAGCGGCAGTCAGTCAACGATCAATTACCTGCAAAATATAAGCAAGTTCCCAAAGGACGTTCAAATCATGTGGACGGGCGATAATGTCGTCTCGCCGATTAAGCAGAGCGTCGTCGACTGGGTCACGCAGTATATCGACAGACCGGTCTATATCTGGTGGAACTATCCGGTTAACGATCTTGGGCGCGCAGGCTATGTCCATATGGGTCCTTCGAAGGGGCTGAACGCCGGCGTTAAGAATATCTCCGGCTTTGCCTCGAATCCGATGAATCAGGCGCAAGCATCCAAGGTGTCGCTGTTCAGCGTCGCTGATTATACGTGGAACACCGACGAATATGATTATGAGCAGAACTGGCAGGATTCGTTCAATTATATCATTCGGGATAATCCGAAGGCAGCGGGCGCACTGCGTATTTTTTCGCAAAACGCATCGCATGGATTGAACCCGTTCGACGCGGGCGAATCCCTCTACCTTCTGCCTCAGATGAATGCCATTAAACAGGCTTTTGCAGGCGGCGAGGACATATCGGAATCTGGCGCGTCTCTGGTTCGGGCGTTCGAAGAAATCATCGGTGCCGTAGACACGCTGAAGGCCTATACGGGCACGCACGGCATCTCGGGAGAACTCATGCCGTGGCTGGACAAAATGCGGAAAATCGCACAGGCAAGCAGAAACGCCGTGCAGCAGCTGGTGGAAATGAGAAAAATCTCCACGGATGATCCAGCATCCATTCAGGCGGCCATGCAATTGCTTTCCGAGCGCAGAGAGGAGCTTAAAACAGCGGTATCTGCGGGCAAGGTTGTTGCGCAGAAAGAGATTGTTCCCTTTACCGAGGAGATCCTGAACCTGCTGGAAACACAGCTGATGGAGACGCTCTCCCTGCCGCTGAAATGGCTTGGTTTCGGCAGCACGACCGCCGACTACGCGAAGATGCTGGACGGCGATATGACGACCGCTGCGGTGACCGACTCGGGCGCGGTGGTATCCAGCGGCGCGTACTTCGGCGTGAATCTGGGCAAGAACACGCATATCGATAATGTATCGATCGTGATGGACAATACAAGGTACTATAAAAAGGGCACGCTAGAAGCGTCAATGGACAACAGAACCTGGACGGAGGTTGCAGCATTCGATACGAGCACGGTCTCTGCGAAGGGACTTGGCATCAACGCCAAATTCCTGCGTTACCGTGCGACGGACGAGTTCACGGACGTGAACACCGGATCGCCTAACCGCGGCTTATCCGTCATGGAGTTCCAAGTCAACGTGGAACAACCCGCGACGATCTATACCAATGTACCTGCGCTGAAGGATCAGGCGCTGACCTATAACGGCGCTTCCGCGCTACTTCGAAATGTCTCAGGGATCATGCTGAATCCAGGGGATTATGTTGGATTCCAATTTAACAAGCTGAAAAACGCACATTCGCTGAAAATCGACGAGGGCCTTAAATTTCTGACCGCCGAGTACTCGGCAGACGGGATGAACTGGAGCGCGATGCCTTGGTCGGACCCACACATCACGGCTGCGAAATATATCCGCGTGAGCAACGCCTCCGAAGAGGCAAAGACCTTCACGCTTGCCGAGCTTTCTGTTAAATTCGGCGGTTCGCCGTCCCTGTCGGCAACGGCTCAGAATCTCAGCATCTATGAAGGCAACGTGGGCAATATGGTGGACCGCAATCCATCCACGTATCTATGGCTCAAGCCGTCTTCGGGCAGATATTTTATATTCGATCTAGGAAGCGAGATCCCGGTTTACGACATGCTGATCAACTCCGATAAGGACTTGGTATCCTCCGGTACGATTGAATTCAGCTCGGACGGAATAAACTGGCGGGACCCGATTACGTTCAGTAATGCGGGAAGCATCAATATCGTCGACTGTGGGGGTAAATTGGCACGTTATTTGAAGCTCACCGACGGCGTGCAGAATAAGTGGCTCAAGGTTCACGAGGTCGAGATCAATAAAAACGTCAAGGAGGATACTTTTGTCCTCTCAGGGAATCTGAGCGGCATGGAGAAGCTGCTTGATAAAGATATTTTCAGCTATGTTGATGTGGGTAATGCTGCGGGAGAGATGACGTACAACAATATCAACGCGCCAGGCGCAACGAATCTGATCCTGATGAAAAACGAGGGATCGGAAGTGAAACTGATGGTCAAAAAAGCCACGCAGGCTGCCACGGACTGGATCGATGTCGGTAAATTTACGGGCATGTATCAGAACATTGATCTACACGCCTATGCGCCGGTCAGCGAGTTGAAACTGAAATGGGAGAAGAATTCAGGTTTGCGTCTTAACGAGCTTTATGTCGGCGGAGGAAAAGTAATGGCGGATAAATCGGCATTGCATACAGCAATCGATGTGGCACAAGCGAAGCACGATGCGGCAGTCGAAGGCAGCGCGCCGGGCGAATATGCACTAGGCTCGAAAAAGACACTGCAGACAGCGATCGACGCAGCGAAGGCTGTCTACGACAACGCAGCGGCAACACAAGCGCAAGTGGACGATGTGGTGACTGCGCTGGACACAGCAGTAGCGACGTTCGAAGCCAACAAGGCAGTCGCATTAACGGATTATAAAGCCATGTGGGGCTTCAATGGCAATGGCAACGACAGCAGTCCGAATGGGTTCAATGCAACGTTAAAAGGCGGGGCTGCATACAGCCAATCGGATAAGAAGGAAGGTACATCCTCGCTGAGCCTGAACGGCAGCGGTAGCTATGCGAGTGCTAGTCTGGTGTCGACAAACGTGGACAATATAACGTTGTCGGCATGGGTGAAGTGGAATGGCGCAACGACAAGCGGCCAGCAGATTTTATTGAACGGCACGACTTCTGCCAGCGGATATTCCATATTCCTTGATCACGGGAAAGGCGATAAGGTATCCATATTGCTCGGGGGTAAGGCTGTCTTGGGATCACAGACCGTTCTAACGGTTGGGCAATGGACGCATATCGCTGCGGTCAGACAAGGCGGAATGTGGAAGCTGTATATGAACGGCAGCAGTATAGAGATTACCGATAGCTCATCCGCACCGAATACACCAACAACCGGAACATATATCGGTAGTAACCAGTCAGGCAACGAGAGCTTTAATGGGTTGATTGACGATGCCAGAATTTATACGGCTGCGCTGTCTGCCAATCAAATCAAGGAGCTTACAAGTCAGGCGGAAGCGTTTACTCTTAGTCTGAACCAACCGTCCTACAGCCTGATGATTGGCGATACGCTGCCTACGGTCGTTACCGCGACATACAGCGATTCAGGCGCGGTGAAGGATGTCACTTCGTTAGCCGTATTTACGACTGCGGATGGGAAGATCGCCTCTGTCGATAATAGAGGCGTGTTGACCGGGGTAGCGGAAGGAAGCACGACAGTCAGCGCATCATACGGCGGAGAAACGGTGACGGCGCAGGTTCATGTAACAAAGCGTGACATGCAGCAAACAGCTGTGAAACTGATAGGTCCGACTTCGGTCTTGAAAGGCGAACCGTTTACCGTGCGCCTCGGTCTGAAGCAGGTGCATGAGCCGGTTCAGGCTCAAGATGTGCTGGTTCAGTATGATCCGAACCTCTATGAATTCCAAGATGCGGTTGCAACGCTAGAAGGTATAACGGTCTACAAACAGCTGGCACAGACGCCGGGACAAATTCGCTTGATTATCGTAAGTCTGGGGTCAGACCATGCGATCACAACCGATGCGGAGTTGATAGAGTTGAAGTTTGTAGCGAAGCAAGTACCGCAGAGCGTTAGCGGGTCGATCGCGGTTACAAACGCTACAATAGGGGATGCACAAGGTCATGAGAGCGAGGCCCTTCCGGCGTCCGTGACCGTTGAAGTGACGGCAGATCCTGAATTGCCGGGCGACGTCAATCACGACAACAAATACTCGATCGCTGACCTTGCCATCGCAGCGGCTCATTACGGCATGACCCAGCAGCATCCGGATTGGAACAAGTTCAAGTCGGCGGATATGGACAGCAATGGTGTGATCGACATTCTTGACCTCGCGGCGATCGCTAAGAAAATTATCGGATAGGAATTACGAAGGAATCGTATAGCTCTATACCAGTGGACCGTCCGGACTGAATGAAGTCAGGACGGTCTTCTCATTGGATTGCTTCGATGCGGTGAAGTGGTCTTCCCTCAGGTTTATCAAGGCATGGATTAGGTAACAATTGATCCATAGCATTGAAAAATCGAGGGATTGTTTATGGATCATAACAATAAGACTAACGGAGATACACAAGAAGACTCCCATAACGCGGTATCGAAATCGGATGCCGAGGAACCTATTTCAGCCAATCTGCAACAAAATATTGATAAGGTAAAACAAGCGCTAGGAAATAGTAATGACATCATCCTCAGAGAAATACGGATTGGGAAAATTGGCAATCTCAAAGCAGCTATTTTCTACACGGACGGGTTAACCGGAACGCAAGCGCTTGCCGATTACGTCATAGAATCATTGTTAATGGATATGAAAAACACCGAATTGGATCAAATGATCTCCTTCGGCCAAGATGTATTAAATGTCCTAAAAGAACGTGCCCTCACCTTTGGTGGAGTGACAGAAGTCCTCAACTATGAAATGTTATACACTTTCTTATTATCAGGAGACGCTATCCTGTTATTTGAAGGGCATTGCAAAGGGTTTTCCATCGGGGTAAGGCAATGGAATCAACGAAGTGTTACAGAGCCAGCGACAGAGACGATCGTACGTGGTCCGCGCGAGAGTTTTACGGAGTCCATTCGGACAAATACTGCGTTGATTCGACGTAAGATAAAAGATCGTAATCTTTGGCTGGAGTCGAGAACGATAGGACGAGTTACCAAAACCGATGTATCGATCATGTATATTCATGGAATTGCGAGTGACAACATCGTGGATGAAGTGCGTAAACGGCTGGATCGGATTGATATCGATGGCATACTGGAAAGCGGTTATATCGAGGAATTAATACAGGATGAGACGTTTACACCGTTCCCTACGATATATAATACGGAACGACCGGATGTCGTTGCAGCTGATTTGCTGGAGGGACGCGTAGCAATTCTGGTGGATGGAACACCATTCGTTCTTACCGCTCCTGCTACATTTATTCAATTCTTCCAGGCGGCTGAAGATTATTATCAACGTGCGGATGTCAGCAGCGTGCTGCGCGCACTTCGTTTTTTCAGCTTCTTTATTTCTCTTGTCGGGACGTCCATGTATATCGCGATTACCACGTTTCACCAAGAGATGTTACCGACAGCTTTATTAATTAGTGTGGCGGCTCAACGCGAAGGTGTTCCCTTTCCAGCGATAATTGAGGCGCTGATGATGGAGACAGCACTTGAAATATTACGGGAAGCTAGCATAAGAATGCCACGAGCTGTTGGTCAAGCGGTATCCATTCTAGGTACGCTCGTCATTGGAACGGCAGCCGTAGAGGCAGGCATCGCATCGGCAGCCATGGTTATTGTCATATCCATCACAGCGATTTCCAATTTCATTTTTCCTGCGCCCAATATGTCGATTTCTGTCCGATTAATTCGGGTTCCTATTTTGATTCTGGCAGCTTCTTTCGGTTTATTCGGGATGATTATTGGATTTATTGCGCTCGTGCTACACTTGTGCAGCTTACGCTCTTTTGGCGTACCTTATACAAGTTCTCTGGCGCCATTCATTCTGGAAGATCAGAAGGATACGATTTTTAGACTGCCCCGTTGGAGAATGAGAACCCGCCCGCGCCTCATTAGCCAGAAGGACGTAACTCGTAATCAACCATCCCCTGCCCCTAAACCCCGAATTTAGCAAACGGCCGATGAAAGGAGTATACAATGGTACGAAAGCGGCTTATGATCGTGCTTTTCTGCATCCAATTCATTGTAACGGGTTGTTGGAACCGTAGGGAACTGAATGAACTAGCAATTGCAGTGGGAATGGGCATTGATAAACAGGGTGAACAATATAAGGTTTCCGTGCAGGTTGTTGTTCCAGCTGAAATTGCGGCGAAAAAAAGCCGAGGCGCGTCCCCAGTTATCCTGTATAGTGGTGTTGGAGATAGCGTATTTGAAGCAATCCGCAAGATGACAACGGAAAGTCCCAGAAAAATATATATTTCTCACCTTCGTATTCTTGTTCTTGGTGAAGCTTTGGCCAGAGATGGAATCGGCAAATCATTGGATTTCCTGGCGAGAGACAGTGAAGCACGATCTGATTTTTACATTGCCGTGTCTAAGGAGTCAAATGCTGAAGACATACTGAAGGTCTTGACGGCACTGGATGCTATCCCAGCGAATATGCTTTTTACTGCACTCGAAACATCACAGAAAGCATGGGCACCGACTTTGTCTGTCACTTTAGATGAATTGATAGCTGATTTAACGAGTGAAGGCAAGAACCCCGTATTGGCCGGAATCACCGTTCATGGGAACCCGGGAGAGGGCAGCACCAACACCAGTGTGCAGAAGGTCGATACCCCAGTACGCTTGCAGTATACGACTTTAGCTGTCTTTAGAAAAGACAAGCTGATCGGCTGGTTAAATGAGAAGGAAAGCAAAGGGTATAACTATATTCGTGATAAGGTAAAAAGTACCGCAGCTGTGATTCCCTGTCCAAGCGGAGGCAAAGCAACATTAGAAGTCATTCGTACCAAAACCAAAGTAAAAGGCAGGATCATTCAAGGGAAACCCCATATTGATATTAACCTCCGTAGTGAAGTCAATGTTGATGAAGTCGGATGCCAAATTGATTTAACGAAGACAAAAACCATTTCCCAATTGGAGAGTTTAGGGGAAGAAACGATGAAGAAACTGATTCATGAGGCTGTACATACCGTGCAGCAAAAATATAAAGTTGATATTTTTGGGTTCGGAGAAGTGATTCGACGCTCTAATCCCAAAGCATGGAAAAAAATGAAACAGGACTGGGATCGGTATTTCATGAATTTAGATGTAAATGTGAAGGCTGATGCTTCGATTCGACAGATAGGTACGGTAGGCAACTCATTCTTGGGAAGAATAAAGGAGTAGAACGATCATGTGGGCGGTCGCAGGAATTCTTGCCATAGCGATAGTTATTATTTTCATCGAAGTCCCCCGGCTATTACAAAGAAAAATGCATAAAGAGTTATGGGTATTCTTCACTCTGCTGGCAGCGGGAACCGGACTAAGTATTGCGCTGGAGCTCCACTGGAACATCCCTAGTCCGCTCTACTTGATGATTGCAATATACAAGCCGATCAGCAACCTCATTTATGGTCTCTTGAAGTAGAAGGAGGAAAACATGCTGGAGAACGGAAAGATATCCTTACGACAATTTGCCATCTTGGTCACACTATTTACGGTCGGCGATGCGATCTTGGTGTTGCCGTCGGTTATGGCCTCACAGGCCAAAGAAGATGCATGGATCGCATCCATTGTTGGTGAAGGAATCGGGCTGCTCGTCATTTTTTTATTTACGGCCGTAGCGCGACTCAACCCTGGGATGACCTTGGTGGAATACAATAAGAAAATACTGGGCACAACCCTGGGAACACTGTTGTCGCTGTTGTTCTTAGTCTATTTTCTGATTTGTGCCGCAGCAAATATTAGGGAAATCGGCGATTTTATGGCCACACAGAGCATGCCGGAGACGCCGAATCAAGCGATCTACATCATGTTTTTGTTTGTTGTCGTGATGGGTATAAGGCGTGGACTCGAAGTGATCGCTCGAGCAGGGGAGATGTTCTTCCCGGGATTCATCCTGTTTTTTATCCTGTTCATCCTGTTTCTATTGCCACAAACACATCCAGAGAACATTCAACCCGTTCTTGCGGAGGGAATGAAACCGATCCTTAAGGGTGCCATTGCATCATCGACGTTTTCTTCTGTGCAACTCGTTGCATTCCTTATGATTATACCTTATGTCAACCAGCCCAAGCATATATTGAAAAGCTTTATGTCCGGAGCTTTTCTGGGCAGTATATTTTTGATTCTTTTAATTCTGCTAACGATTCTTGTGTTGGGGGTGGATGGAACGGCGAATAATATGTATCCAAGTTATTCGTTGGCCAAAAAAATTAATATTGGCAAGTTTCTGGAAAGGATTGAAGCTATTCTGGCTCTCATGTGGTTCGTCACGATCTTTTTTAAGATTACGATTTTCTTTTATAGCTTCATTCTAGGATTGAGTCAACTATTGAATCTCAAGGAGTACAAGGCGTTAGTCTTGCCTTCTGCGATGCTGCTCATGGTGCTTACCATCGTTATAGCGCCAAACACCACTTTCTATCATAATGTGATTACATGGTACTGGCCATTTTTCGATAGCACTTTCAATGTGCTATTCCCCTTATTGTTGCTAAGCGTTTACGGACTTCGCAAGATGGTTTCAAACAATGAACGATAACAGGATTCAGGAGCTGCGAGCGTACCGTTCCAGCTTCTTTTTTTTGGCTATTGATTCTCTAACGTGTTGAGTCGAACGGCTAATTGAAGATTGAACTGCGTTTCCGCTTCATTAAGATCGAAATCCCCTAATGATATGGCTCGATCCAATCGATAACGCAACGTTTTAGGATGGATTTTTAATTCGTCAGCCGTTTTTTTGAGCTGAAATCCTAATCGGGCGAAAGTTAATAGAGTACGGATCAGCACGTCGCCGTTTTTGCTTCTGTGGATCGGATCAAACAGCTTGCTAAGGAAGGATGAACGTGCATCTTGATCACCCATCAGAACCCTTGGAACCAGCAAGTCTTGATAGCGGTGATGTTGCCCGAATTGGATATGTGGAAGGATGGAACTCACTTCTCTATACCCCTGACGTACGTTCCTAAACCCTCGATGAGGCAGACTCACGGCAAAAGATAGATTCGTGTCTTTCATCGACTTCCAGATCTGCTCTGATTGAACACGAGTTGGAAGTAAAAAAATGATTTGGTTCTGCGTCAGAGAGAGGACTGCTGGTATTTTTAGCTCTTGCATTTTCTGTTTGAGCTTGTCAGCTAACCGCTCACGCTTAACGATGCCTTCATGAGACAGAGGGACAGGGGCATCCATAACCAGTGTGCCAACGGAGTATACGCCTTCCGGTTCGAAGCCTAACAGTTCTGCTCGTCGTAAGATCTGGGGGGTTGTATTGAATTCACCTTCAAATAATGAATCAAGGAACGAATATCCTAGCTGGGCCTCGAGAGATGCAAGTGCCCGCTGTTGAGAAATATGCAGCGCCATGACGATGGATGCGGATTGAGCAGCGCGTAAGTCTTCTTCTCGAAGTGGCTGTTGCCCTTCGACGATCCACAAGAGACCGACTAGTTCCTTTTTGATCGAGATAGGGCACACGTAACGAGAATATAGATTCGAGTTCGGTGTGTCTTGAATTCTTATGGGTTGTGAACCGGAACGGAGAGACAAATGCTGTGCTTGTTCTTTGGAAAATGTGGAAATCTCGTGAAGTAGTTGTTCGGTGTTCTCTGCTGTATATCCATCTTCTTGTAACGTATGTACGGCCATAAGATGGCCTTCCGGATGCTGAATTATGATCGTTCTTTCAATCAGTTGCCCTAAAGTATGAGCAATTTCCTGAAGATCCTTCGCTTCAAAAGCAATGCGCATAAGTTCCTGATGAATGAATCCAGATTGTTCCTGAAGCTTATATTGATAGGTCAGAATCGAACTGAGGATTTCTTCCGTAATGGTATTGAATTGAATCTCCCATGGGATTTCTAGGAGCGGGAAATGCAGTTCGTTGGCCACTGCGCATGCAGCCTGGGGTATTTTATCAATGTATTGGGGTACGGCAAGTCCTAACCCGCTGAGGCCTCTCTTAGATAATTGGATAATAAGGTCACAAAGCTTCTCTTCGTCTTGAGGCCATCCGTAACCAGTTGTCAGTAGGAAATCCCCTGCGTTCACCCAAGGTAACGGATTAGGCAAATCAACGATGGGTACCCATCGAATCATGCGGTCAAGACCTTCCGCTCCGGCTACGACTGTGGCCTGTTGGAGCGAAGGCAGTTTCAATGCCTGGACTAGCTTGATCATTCGCTCACTCCAATCCTTTATTATTTATCCCTAATTGATAATAAATATATTAAAACTTATCCCTGTGCGCAATAGTATTCTTCCAGTTATAGGATTAAAATGTGAAGAAAGCGCTTTATATAAGGAGAAAAGGGGTATAGAAAGATGGAATTAACGAGGAAAATTAGTTCTGTTGTTTCACCGTTTCCGGGGAGCCGGACGCAGGAATTACTAGATAAGAGGCAAGCTCTCGTGCCAAGAGGCGTTGGCAACAATACTCCTATTTTTGTGCAAAAGGCCGAAGGGTCATTGATATATGATGTGGATGGCAATGTATTCTTGGATTTTGCCGGGGCGATCGGAACAATGAACGTAGGCCATTGCCCGCCGGAGGTCGTAGACGCTGTACAGAAGCAGGCTGAGCAATATCTCCACACATGCTTTCATGTGGCTATGTATGAACCCTATCTTGCCCTCGCCGAGAAGCTGGCACAAATAACGCCAGGCAGCTTTCAGAAAAAAACCATCTTCTTGAACAGCGGAGCTGAAGCGGTAGAGAACGCCGTGAAAATTGCACGGAAATATACGGGGAAGCCGGGTATCGTCTCGTTTACAAGGGCATTTCATGGGCGAACGCTGATGGGGATGTCGCTTACAAGCAAGGTAAAGCCTTATAAATTCCAAATGGGGCCGTTTGCCCCTGCCACCTACAAAGCCCCATACCCAAATCCAACAGCCCGTCCAGAAGGGATGTCGGAAAAAGAGTACGCGTTGTACTGCGTTAAACAGTTCGAAGACTTCCTCTATACGGAGGTTTCGCCGGAAGAATTAGCTGCCGTGATTATGGAGCCGGTGCAAGGTGAAGGCGGATTTATCGTACCGCCGAAGGAATTTGTGAAAGGTGTGTACGACATCTGTCAACGCAACAATATTTTGTTTATCGCGGATGAAATCCAAACCGGCTTCGGACGAACGGGTCACATGTTTGCCAGTACACACTTTGACATTGAGCCTGATTTGATAACGATGTCCAAATCAATCGCCGCAGGATTGCCGATCAGCGCGGTAACGGGCCGAGCAGAAATAATGGATGCACCGTCACCAGGGGAAATCGGCGGAACCTATGGCGGCAGTCCGCTTGGTTGTGCGGCGGCTTTGGCCGTGATCGAGAAAATCGAACGTGAGGATCTTGTTGAAAGATCGCGTTCGATCGGAGATACGATTCGCGCTTGTCTCATGGATTTGCAACAATCCATACCACTGATTGCCGATGTACGCGGACTAGGCGCGATGTGCGCCGTTGAATTCATTCATCCGGATAACAATGAGCCGGCTAAAGCGTATGTTGCTGAGGTACAAAAGGGCTGCTACGAGGCCGGGGTTATCTTGTTAAGCGCAGGGGTGCATGGAAATGTGATCCGCTTCCTGACGCCGCTTGTTATGACAGATGAAGAGCTTGCAGAAGGACTTGAATTGATTAGAGAAGTCATGCTTCGGCAGTATGCGCTGTTGAGAAAGTAGGGGATGCTCGTGAAACGTAATTTATTCATTAATGGTCAATGGAAAGAAGCGGCTAAATACAATGCGCTTTATGCCCCCTTCTCGGGAGAAAGAATAGCTGATGTAGGCCATGCGGATGATGCGGATACGGAGGAGGCCATTCAAGCCGCAGTGGCCGCTGCCGATAAGATGGCCAGTTTATCAGCGTATCAACGTACGACAATTCTGAGCAAAGCGGCTGATATATTGGAAACGCGAAAAGAAGAGCTTGCTCGTCTCCTTGCCTTAGAAGCGGCCAAACCGATAAAAACAGCAAGGGGAGAAATTGCCCGTACGATACAGACTTACCGGTTCGCAGCGATGGAAGCCAGTCGTATTCATGGGGAAACCGTCCCGCTGGATGCAGCACCAGGCGGAGAAGGAAGGATAGCTTTCACACTTCGCAAGCCGCTTGGTGTCGTAGCCGCGATTACCCCGTTTAATTTCCCGTTTAACTTAGTCGCGCATAAAGTCGGCCCTGCGATTGCTGCCGGTAATACAATCGTATTGAAACCGGCAGGTCAAACGCCACTTTCTTCACTGGTACTGGCTGAAGTATTCCAAGAAGCGGGCCTTCCTGACGGCGCCTTGAATATTATACCGGGGCCGGGAGCAATTGTCGGGGAAAAGCTGGTGCGCGATCCAAGAATTAAAGCTGTTACATTCACGGGCAGTCCGGCCGTTGGTATTGCGATGAAGAACAAAGCAGGTCTAAAGCGTGTAACGCTGGAGCTTGGCTCCAATTCGGCTTTGATCATTGACCATACCGTCGAAATTTCCGATGAACTGATTGATCGCTGTGTGCTCGGAGCCTTTTCTTTTAGTGGGCAGGTTTGCATTTCCATTCAGCGGATTTTGGTGCACGAGGGTAAGTATGAGCATTTTCTCAATCAATATAAGGCGAAGGTAGAGAAGTTGGTTATCGGTGACCCATTGAACGAAAGTACAGATATGTCCGCAATGATTCATGAAAAAGAAGTAACGCGTATGCAAGAATGGGTTGACAGCGCCGTGATGAGAGGTGCTCATGTCGTTACTGGTGGTACTGCTTTAAATTCACGGATCTTTCCGCCGACAATTTTGACGAATGTGTCTGCGGATGAGCCCGTATCCTGCGAGGAGGTATTCGGCCCAATTGCCATCGTTTCTTCGTTTTCCACACTGGAACAAGCCATTAACGAGGTGAATCATTCCCGCTTTGGGCTTCAGGCCGGTATTTATACCCATGACATCCATTCAGCGATGCATGCAGCGGAGAAGCTTGAAGTCGGAGGCGTTATGATTAATGATTTTCCGACGTTTCGAGTCGATAACATGCCTTATGGCGGCGTGAAAGAAAGCGGATTCGGACGTGAGGGTGTCCAATATGCTGTAGAAGAGATGACAGAGATGAAGCTAATCACGATCAGACTATAAGAGGAAGTTCAAAAAGTCCCCTTTTGATCACGAAGTATTTCAGGAAGTACCTCGACATCGAATCTTGCGTTCACCCTTGAAGTCCGGTACTCATTTAGGTTTTGCCTAAACTCCGTTCCTCCTTCTTCGGGTTCCCGCAACCTTCTCGGTGCTGAAAAGTTGACTTTTTGAACACACATTATATTAGGAAACGCACACTTTGAACTCGTAATCTATTAAATTTTTCATATCAAACAGGAGAAATTGAACTGCGTTTAGAATATTCACTAATCGCATGTATGTAAAAGGGGGGCTTCAATTGAGTAAAGTTGTTGTACTAGGAGCGACAGGCACAATTGGTAAAGTTATCGTCAAAGATTTGGCCGCAAGCGGCGTCGATGTCATCGCCTGTGATTTGGATCAAGCGAGACTGGACGAATTGGCTGCGTGGGTTGGTAAAGAGATTACGACCGCAACACTTAACATTAGAGATTTGGAAGCGGCGAAAGACGTATTGCGTCAAGGAAAAGTGTGTGTGAATGCTACGAATTATGTTTTTAATTTGGATGCAATGAAAGCGGCTTCATCGGTTGGCGTGAGCGTGCTCGATTTAGGCGGACTTTTCAAATATACGAATGAACAATTAAAATTGGATGCACAAATGAAGGAAGCGAACATCCTATCGATCACAGGGATGGGCTCAGATCCAGGCACTTCGAACGTATTCTGTCGTTATGGCGTTAACCTGCTGGATACAGCGGAAGAAATTCATATCCGTTACGGTTCGACTTCGTCAGGAACAACCTTTGCGTTTGCTGCGGATACGATCATTGATGAAGCAGTTAAAAATGCTATGGCCGTAAAAGATGGCGTTCTGGTCGAAATTCCGCCTTTAGCGGATGAAGAGTTTACACATTTCCATGATGCATTGGGCATTCAAAAAACGTATTCTATTATTCATTCTGAGCTCGCCACATTGCCTACCAGTTTTCCGGAAGTAAGAGAAATTACATACAAAGATACATGGGATCCGGCGACGATTGAGAAAATCAAAATGCTGGAAGAGCTCGGACTTGTTGACACGAATGAATTGGAAGACGGGACTGTGCCACGCCGCCAGATTGTAGCGCTGCTGACCAAAGTGCTTGCCAAGAAAGAGAAGCCGGTGTGGGGAACAGATTCGCTGCTCGTTGAAATCAAGGGCAAGAAAAACGGAAACCAGACAACCGTAAGATTAGAATTGCTGACCAGATATCAGGAGGAATGGGGCGTAAGTCCTACGCAATACGCAACGGCGATTCCGGCCTCCATCGTGGCCCAAATGCTCTTGAAGGGTGAAATTACGGAAAAAGGTGTCAAGCCACCGGAGCTTTGCGTCGATCCTGAAACGTATATATCCTACCTGAAAAATAAAAACGTAGAACTTTATATCACAATTAGTGAAACAAAAAAACAATAGATCATCATTCTCTAACAGTAGCTATACGAGGAGGTAAGATATGTCATCTCTGAAACATGTTGAACATGCAGACATCTTGATCTCAAGCAATGTCGTGTTTACAGGTGTTGATCATTCGCCAAAGCCTGCATCAATCGCGATTCAAGGCAATAAGATTGTGGCGGTTGGACATGAAGACGAATTGAAAGAACGCATTGGACCCCATACCCAAGTGTACCGTTACCAAGATAAACTTGTTATGCCAGGCTTTAATGATCTGCATCTTCATGTCGTTCCTGGATGTCTGATGGAAGACCATGTTAATCTGCTCGGTGCACGTTCTGAACAAGAAGTCGTCGACTTAGTGTCGGAATTTGCCAAAACAAGACCTGATGATTTTTGGGTTCAAGGATATATGTGGTACCACACGAAGTGGGATGACCCTAAGCTGCCGCATCGCGCTTCACTGGATGCCGTCATTCCGGACCGCCCGGTCTTCTTATTCCATGCCTCCGGTCATACGGTGTGGGTGAATTCGAAGGCACTAGAGATCCTGGGCATTGACAAGAACACGCCGAATCCTCCGCATGGAGAGATTATGAAAGACGAGTTCGATGAGCCGACAGGAATTCTCTATGAAGCGGCAGCCAGTCTGGCTGCTAAGCATGCGATGAATTTAGCCGAGAATAGGAAAAGACCCGTGTTTGGAAGATTTCTCAGTCAAGCGGCTGAGTTAGGTATTACATCGTTGACGGACATTTTTAAAGTAACGGATTTGGAAATCAGTGAGATTGAACTTTATGAAGAGTTTGAGAAGCAAGGAAAATTGACTTCGAGAATCCACTTTTTAATTGGTCTTGAAGCAGATTTGGAGAGAGCTAGACATTACCGTGACAAGTATCAATCGGGCATGCTTCGTTTTTCCGGATTGAAAGAATTTCTGGACGGCGTCGTCACCACACATACAGCAAATCTTGTTGAGCCATACACGGACATTCCCGAATATTGCGGCCCACAGGTTCCCGAGAAAATGAGGGAGTATGTGCTCGCAGCGGACCAAGAAGGCTTTCGTATTCGGTTTCACGCGGTCGGGGACGGTGCTGTGCGTTATGCGCTGGATTTATTCGAAGAAGCGCAGCAGAGCAACGGAAGTCGAGATGCCAGACATACGATCGAGCATATCGAGGTTGTACACCCTGAAGATATTCCGCGCTTTAAGGAGCTGGGTGTGATTGCATCCATGCAGCCGGAGCATATGGAGCTGATCAACAAGAAGCACTACTTCTCCTGTATTGGCGAGCGGGAGCAGCATACGTTCGCGATCAGATCGCTGCTCGATGCCGGAGCGAAAGTGGTATTGAATACCGATTACCCCGTCGTATCGCTGAATCCGTTCCTGGAAATCTACCGTGCAACAACCAGGATTACAGGCGAAGGTGAGCTGTTTAATGGGGGAGAAGCGATCACGCTCACCGAGGCTTTGAAAGCGTATACAACAACAGCGGCATACGGCACCTTTAGAGAAGATGAACTCGGAACGTTGGAAGAAGGAATGTTAGCCGATCTCATCGTCGTTGATTGCGATTTGTTCCAAGTGCCAGCAGAACGAATCAAGGATGCAAAGGTAGAACTCACCATTGTGGATGGTAAAATCATTTTTGAAAAGTTGACATAAAGGATTGGAGAGAACTTCCTATGACAGCCCATTTGGAGATCATAAGCGCACAAAAAAACTACAAAAACTTTAAGGCCGTGGATAACGTGCATTTATCCATCAACAAAGGCGAGTTCGTTACAATCCTAGGGCCGAGCGGATCTGGCAAAACGACGCTGCTCAAATTAATCGCAGGCTTTGAATCGTTAAATAACGGAGCGATATTGCTGGACGGTCAGGAAATCACCAAAAAGAAAGCCTATGACCGCAATATCGGGATGGTGTTCCAAAACTATGCATTATTTCCGCACATGACGATCTTTGACAATATTGCTTATCCGCTCCAGCTGCGAAAAGTTCCGAAACCGGAAATCAAAGAACAGGTATACAAAGCGCTGCAAATGGTGCGGCTTGAAGGCTTTGATTCAAGATTCCCAAGTCAACTGAGCGGCGGTCAGCAGCAACGGGTCGCGCTCGCCCGGGCGATTGTTTTCAATCCGCCTCTATTATTGCTGGATGAGCCGTTAGGTGCGCTTGATAAAAATTTACGTCAGCAGATGCAGTTTGAAATTAAGCATATTCAAGAAAAATTGGGGATCACCACGGTCAATGTCACGCATGATCAAGAAGAGGCGCTAACGATGTCGGATCGCATTTGCGTCATGAATCATGGAAGAGTTGAACAAATGGATACACCTGAAAGGTTATACAATTGTCCGCAGAGTAAATTCGTGTCTTCGTTTATCGGCGAAATCAACTGGTTCCATGGTGAATTTATCCACTCGGAATCTGGCCTATCGATCGTCAAGCTGTTAAACGGGCAAGTTGTACGGATGAAAGCCGAGCATACCCTCGCGGAGAATTCGGGGGTATTGATTGCCATCCGTCCTGAGAATATTCATGTCGTTCATGAAGGATCTGCATATACGCATAAATACCATGTGAAAGTGATGGAAAAAACGTATATCGGAGATTCTTTCCGGGTCGAGGCAATGACAGACACGAATGAACGAATAAGCATCAAGCTTCCTTATGCAGCCACCAAAGAAATGGCTGTGGGTGATCAACTCGAAGTTGGTTGGAATACCGCTGATGCATCTCTGATACCTGACGATGAAGCAAAGAACGATGCGGTTTCTTAGAAAATGAGGGGAGTAAGGTGAGCTCTGCATATGAATAACGCGCAAATGCAAATAACGGCTGTACCCTTGAAAAGAAAGAATCGAAGGTTATCGACGATCCCTGGCATGCATTGGCTGCTGTTTATCATACCAGCCTTATATATGCTGCTGTTGACCTTTATCCCGATCATCAAAATCATGAAATTAGGCGTTCACGACGGAGTAAATTATACATTCGAGTATTTCGTACAAGTATTTAATACACCGGTTTATTTAAAGGTCATCATCAATACGTTCAAAATATCCTTTATTGCGACTTTAGCGGCTTTATTGCTCGGCTATCCGGTTGCCTATCTGCTCTATAAGATGCAGTCGGACAAATGGAGAAATATAACGATGTCTCTGATCATGATCCCTTTCTGGATCAGCGTGCTTATACGTACGTTTACGTGGATGGTCATGCTGCAGAATGAAGGGGTTATCAATAAAGTGCTGATGGGGCTCGGTTTGATCGATCAACCGCTTCAATTGCTCTATACTTCGACCGGCAACATCGTTGGTATGGTTCATTATTTATTTCCATACATGGTGCTGTGTATCTATTCCGTCATGAAAGGAATTGATAGTCGCTTGCTCCAAGCGGCTGAAGGTATGGGGGCAAGGCCTTGGAAAGCCTTCCGTGATGTTGTGTTCCCGCTATCCATGCCTGGCGTGATCGCAGGAGTGCTCATCTGTTTCGTATTCAGTCTCGGTTTTTTTATTACCGGCGTGCTCTTAGGCGGCCCGAAAGATAAAATGATTTCAAATCTAATTGCCAACTTTATCAACGTCACGTTGAATTGGCACTTGGCAGCGGCGTTGTCTATCATTCTCTTAGGTGCAACGATACTTTTGATTGCTGTTCCATTTATTATTTTCAGGAAGCACCCTTCTTTGAAAGGGGTGATATAACATATGGGATTAAGGCTTTTGGTTATTTTCATTCTATTGGTGTTTCTGCTCCCCATTATTCTCATTATCCCGTTATCGTTTACATCTGTGGCGTATTTTCAAATTCCTCCGCCCGGCTATTCACTCGTTTGGTACGAAAAGGTCTTGCAGGATCCCGTATGGATTCAAGTGTTTTCACGCAGCTTGTTCATTGGGGCTATAACAGCGATTGTGTCCCTTGTTGTGGGTACGATGGCAGCGGTAGCCTTTACTCGATTGAATTTTTGGGGTAAAAACATTTTCCTTCCGTTAATGCTGTCGCCGATGGTTGTTCCCACGGTTGTCGTCGCGATAGGACTCTATCATTTTTTCTCGCCATTTAAGCTCGCGGATACGTATACAGGAATGGTTCTATCCAACTCGGTTATCGCGATTCCGATTGTGTTCACGTTAGTCATCGCCAGCTTGAAGGGGGTAGATCGCAATTTAGAATTGGCTGCCATGGGACTGGGTTCCACGCCAATCGGTGCTTTTTTCAAGATTACCGTTCCTTTAATGAAAACAGGACTATTCTCAGGAGCGTTGTTCGCATTTTCGCTTGTTTTTGATGAACCTATCATTTCCCTGTTCATGTCTGGAGCCAACACCAAAACACTGCCAATCAAGTATTGGGAAAGTTTGCGTACAAGTATCGATCCGAGTATCGCTGTTGTATCGACTGTTTTGATCATCATGACCGTGGCTTTGTTCTTAATCCAGGGCTGGATCGGTTCGAATGCTGCGAAACGGAATGTTAGACAGGAGTAATTATAATTTTTAGATATCAGGGGGAGTTAAAATGCAGAAAAAATTGACGGTTATGGTTGCTGTATTTGCCTTATGCGCTTCACTCATCGCATGCGGCAAAAATGAGGAAGGCGGATCCAGTCAAGACAACCCGCAGAAGTTAACGATTGTCGACTGGGATGCAAACTCGGTAGGCTATCGGCAAGCCGCAGTCTATGACGCTTTCGAGAAGAAATATAATGTGAAAATAGTCATTGAAACCCCGCCGGATTATGGAAAACTGCAGGCGATGGTCGATAGCGGGAATGTCACGTGGGATGTTGTGAATGTGGATTCCTTCTACGGGAAATTAGCAGGTCAACAAGGTTTATTCGAACCTTTAGACTACAACATGATCAGTAAAGAAGGTTATAACGATCAGACGGCGACTGCTAATTTTATTGCTTCTGATTCTTTTGCTACCGTCTTGAGCTGGAATTCCGAGAAAATTGACGCTGCACATGCGCCGAAGACATGGGCGGATTTTTGGGACTTAAAGAAATTTCCAGGCGGACGCTCCGCTTATAAATTTCCGGCTCCAACGATTGAGATGGCACTCCTTGCCGATGGTGTAACCCTAGACAAATTGTATCCGCTTGACGTGGACCGCGCGTTCAAGAAGTTAGATGAAATCAAGAGTGATTTCAAGACCTGGTGGACGAGTGGAGCGCAAGTACCTGAGCTCTTAACCAATGGAACAGCAGCTATCGCTACGGGCTATGACGGCGCGCTAACGGATCAGAAGAGGAAGGGAACGCCGATAGAATTCACGTATGAGAATGCATTCCGCTCCTACTTGGGGTGGGTGATTCCGAAAGGAACGAAAAATAAAGACCTTGCGATGAAATTTATCGCATTTGCAACTTCGC
Organism: Paenibacillus sp. GCM10027629; assembly: GCF_042676425.1. NCBI lineage: Bacteria > Bacillati > Bacillota > Bacilli > Caryophanales > Paenibacillaceae > Paenibacillus > Paenibacillus sp. GCM10027629. The sequence goes on from NZ_JBHTGZ010000003.1 coordinate 276,763, forward strand.
TGGATGTCCAAGTGGATTATGGTAAAAACGCCGATTATGCGCCTGCGAATCAAAAGGCGATTGATAAATTGTCCGATGCAGATAAGAAACGTCTTGGGGTCACGCCTGAACTGCAAAAACAACAAATTGCGGCCGATGATTCTTACTGGATTGCAAATTTCGATAAAGTGCAACAGCGCTATGAGCAATGGTTGTTAGAATAGCAAAGGATGAAGAGGAGAGACCGTATATGATGCTAAGAAAGCAAATTTTTATTAACGGGATTTTTGTAGACAGTCGCAGTGATCAATATGATTCCATCCTCAACCCGGCAACCGGAGAAGTGATTGCAGAAGCTCCTGCTTGCACGCCAGAAGATATCGATGCAGCCGTTCAGGCGGCAGGTGTCGCATTCAAGACGTGGAGACATACGACACCGGGTGAGAGAAGTACGGCTTTATTAAAGCTTGCGGACCGAATCGAGGCGCATGCAGAAGAATTGGCTGTCATGGAAACGCAAAATGTTGGACTGCCAATTCAATTCTCGACACATCTGATCGAGTTCATCGTTGATAATTTAAGATTTTTCGCAAGTGCTGCACGTATGCTGCAAGGGCCTGTTGCAGGCGAGTATATGGCACAGCATAACAGTATGCTGCGCCGGGAGCCGCTCGGGGTTATCGGTTCAATCGCACCGTGGAATTTTCCGCTAGCTATGGCCGTCTGGAAAATCGGTCCCGCGATCGCAGCGGGTAATACGGTTGTCCTTAAGCCATCCGAGCTTACACCATTAACGGCTTTGAAGCTTGCGGAATTGAGTGTTGGGATTTTGCCGCCAGGCGTACTGAATATCGTTACGGGTCAAGGTACAGTGGCTGGAGCAGAGTTGGTACGTCATCCCGAGGTTAAAATGGCGGCGCTTACGGGAAGTGTGCGTGCAGGTAAATCAATTGCCAGGGAAGCGGCTGACTCGATGAAAAAATTGCATCTGGAGCTGGGCGGGAAGGCGCCGTTTATCGTATTCGACGATGCCAAATTGGATGATGCCGTTTTCTGGGCAGCCGCAGGCGGGTTTTACAACAGCGGGCAAGACTGTACGGCAGCAACAAGAATCTACATTCAAGAATCCATCTACGAAGAATTTATTACCAAATTAAAATCCTTCGTTGAAAGTACAGCCATTGGTGATCCAATGCTCCAGGATACATTAGTAGGACCTGTGATTTCCGAGGCTCATCTTTATAAAATCGATGAAATGGTACAGCGGGCTGCTAATTCGGGCTGTACGATCTTGACGGGAGGCAAGCGATTAGATCGGGCCGGGTTTTTCTACCAGCCTACGGTGATCGCTGGAGCACAGCAATCCGATGAGATCATTCAGGAAGAAGTGTTTGGTCCTGTCATTACCGTTACCCCATTCAAAACTGATGATGAAGCCATCCAAATGGCGAATGATTGCAAGTACGGATTGGCATCCTCCGTCTGGACCAAAAATTTAGATCGTGCTATGCGTGCAAGCAGAGCGCTTGAGTTCGGCGAGGTATGGACGAATGCGCATCTGAGCCTTGTGAGTGAAATGCCGCACGGCGGACATAAGATGTCGGGGTATGGATCGGATTTATCCGTATATGCGCTAGAAGAGTACACGCGTTTAAAACATGTCATGATGAAATTTGAATAGAGGTTGAACAAATTTAATCAAGCGGGGGATGATTCCAATGTCAAAAACTCCTTTGATGCGTCAGTTGCAAGCTGCTGCCAGAATCGCTGGCGAAGCAGCGAAGCGAGATGTCACCGTAGAACAAGTTATTGAGGAACGTATTACGCAGAAGGTTTCTCGCAGGGATTTTCTACAGAAAGCAATCCTCGCATCCGCTGCATTGGCAGTGCCTTCAGTCATGTTCAACCTAGGTGCCAAAGTCGTGAATGCGGCGACAGCTCCCCGTGTTGCGATCGTCGGCGCTGGACTCGCCGGATTAACGGCCGCCTATCGTCTTAAACAGGCAGGAATCAACGCTCAGGTATATGAAGCATCTTCCCGTGTAGGAGGACGCTGCTTTACCGGAAGGAATGCCTTTAATGAAGGGCAAATCTATGAGCATGGCGGAGAATTAGTTAATACGGATCATACGGATTTATTGAATCTTATTCAGGAGCTCAATCTGCAGGTGGACGATCTATATGAATACGAAAATGGCGATTTCCGTATTGTTATCGATGGGTCTGTTGTTGATTTTGCAGAATTGTCTAGACAGTTCCTCCCTGTGTGGGATCCACTTCAGAGGGATCGCAGAGGTGCAGGCGATGTGACGTTATACAATAACTATACGGCACGCGGTAAGCAATTGGATCAGATGTCGATTATCGATTGGTTATCTGCGAATGTTCCGGATGGTATGAATTCATTATTATCCAAAACGGTAGATTTGGCTTACACGGCCAGCATAGGTCTTGAGAGCTCAACGGTAAGTTCGCTCTCTATGATATACGCGATGAGCACGTCGGCTCAAGATGAGTTCAATCCTTTTGGAACGGGTGGCGAAGAGCGTTATCATATTCGTGGCGGAAATGATCAGGTTCCTCAAATCTTGGCTAATAAGCTGAATGGGCAAATTACGCTGTCATCGCCGCTCGAGTGCTTGAGAAAAAATAACAATGGCACGTATTCGCTCTATTTTTCAGGAAGATTAAACTGTGTAGAGGCGGATTATGTCATTTTGGCATTGCCTGCTTCGACATTGCGTGATGTTGATTTAAGCCGTGCAGGCTTCAGAACATTGAAGAAAACAGCAATTGCTGAGATAGGGATGGCTACCAACTCTAAGCTTGCGCTGCAATTTACAGATCGACATTGGGAATCGCTTGGCAGCAGCGGTGCGATCGTATCGGACGTCTATCACGATACATGGGCCACGACGAGAGGGCAAGCGGGGCAATCCGGTATTCTGGTTGACTTCACAGGCGGAAATTTGGGTAATAGCTTTGGTACGGGTTCTACCAATTCGCACGCCCAAAAATTCCTACAATCCATTGAATCCGATCTGCCTGGTTTAAGTCAGAAATGGAACGGAAAAGCGACTCTGGATTACTGGCCAGGGTATCGTTGGACAAAAGGCTCCTACTCTTGCTATAAAGTTGGACAGTACACGAAGTTCAGAGGTATTCTCGGCGAACCTGAAGGTCGGTGCTTCTTTGCCGGGGAGCATACTTCGCTTGATTATCAGCAGTTTTTGAATGGTGCTGTTGAGACAGGAAATCGTGCTGCCAAACAAGTATTAAGCAAATTGAACATTGCAACGGCACACGCCTAAGGTTTAGGCAGCAACAAGGGATCGCCTTTTACTTGTTATAAGTAGACGGCGATTTTTTTTATTAGAAAGGGGCGGGGGCTAACATGACGACTAAGCGAAAACATAAAATGCTGATGAGCAGACTGGACATCCATCTTCGAAAGACTGCTCGGCAGATGATTCAGTTCGATACGCTAGGTGAGACGCTGCACTATTTAATCGATTCGTTTCATTCCAAATTAGCATGTGATTACATGGCTATTATGACCATGGATGGAATGCAGCTTAAGATGAAGGCCCAAAAGGGAACTGCCGCTCGTTTTGAAGCTTGTTTTCCGATCGCAGTGAATGCATGTACACCGCGGATTTTCCAACAGTCGATGACTTCATTTGACGTATTGCAAGGGAAAGAGACGTGTCAATTATTATCCTGTGTGGATGAAGAACAATTTCAGACCTGGTTCACCATTCCGATCCGCCGCGAAGACGAGAGCAGCTTGGGATTATGCGTCATTGGATTCCGTCATTTTGTCCATTTAATGCTTGAGGCGGACACATTATTTGAGGAGTACGGCAAAGACATTGCAACCGCCTTTGCACTCGCCCAGCAGAAAGAACATGAAGTTAAGCGCATCAAAGGACTCGAGTGGTTAAAGGAAAATGTGTACTTGGATGGTTCCTCGCTTGAGCAAATTGTGGAGAGCATCGTCGAGAGGGCTGGCAAAGGGACAGGCGCTACAGCAGCTGCTGTCTATTTGTACGACGAGGGGGTGAACTGCCTTGTCCTTCAATTACCGACCTATGGGGGATATTCCCTCCCTGAACGAATCGATCTGAAGGAGTTGTATGATTTAACCTCCTACTTTGCATATTTGGAACAAATCGGCGGGCAGGAAATCACGATTCCATTAACCATTAATTTGAGATCCATAGGAATCTTGCATGTCTTAAGTGGAGAAGACTTGACTTTTTCTTCCGACGATTTGGAATTGCTGCAATTTTTGGCATCCCATGTCTCGTCCTTAATTGAAAATATAAGATTATATAGCAGCGAAAAAGATCAGAAGTACAGGTTGGAGAAGTTCATGCAGCACCAACAGCAAATGGTGAAGCATACGCTCGAAGACGATGGATTCGAGAACATTACGGTATTTCTATCCCAAATGATGAGTTGCTCGGTTATTTTATTCGACCGTTTCTTTCATATAGCTTCTAGCTCCATACGGGATAAGGACGAAGTCAGCTTGGATTTTATGCTGCAAGAGGTTGCGGCTCATAAAAAGAGTTTTCAACAAAGCAAGCAATTGGAGCATTGGATGACGAGTGAAGGGCAATATGAAGCGGGTATTTGGAAAGTCGTAGGTGCCGGAGAGGTTCTTGGATATCTGGGGTTGATCATGCCCAGAACGAAGCTCGATATGGTGCTCAGAATGACACTGAACCATACGTTGAATGTCTATGCGGTTCAATTTATTAAGCAGAAAGTCGTTCTAGATGTACGTGAGCAGGTCAAGGACGGCTTCTTTTATCGGTTATTTACGGAGCAGCTTCAAGATATCAACGAGATTCGAGAGCATGCCAATTTGTTCAATTGGAATATCGACGAGCCCCATACAATCGGCATTTTTGTGATTCAATTCGAGAAGGATGCTCAGAAGTCAGATTTATTCGAATCCAACGCCAGAAGAAACTGGATCTGGGAACGGATTAGAGAATATGTATCCCGAACTAAACCAGGAATCTTGTTAACCCGCAAAGACGAGTATGTCATCACAATCGTACCGCAGGAGAAAGCGAAAGGGGATTTCTGGAAAACCTTCTATAACCGCATTCAAAAGCTCGTGCAGGCCGAATACGATAACGCGGTTCTCTATGCCGGCATTAGTCAAGAAGCAAGTCACATCAGTGAGTATCCCCTATGCTACAAACAAGCGCAAAAAACATTAACGATCTTATGCTCCCATTTCCCAAGCAAAGGGTATCTAAGTTTTCATCAGCTTGGCGCCTATTCCGTGTTGTATCATTTGGGCGATCCGCTTGCCGCTCCTCTATTTATTAAAACCTATCTTGAACCCCTGCTGTCGTATCGGGATGGAAAAAACAAAGATTTATTCCATTCCTTGAGAACCTATCTGCAAACGAACGGCAACATTAAAGATACAGCTGAAATCTTGTATATTCACCGCAGTTCTTTGAAATATCGTCTCGAAAAAATAAGAGAGGTTCTAGGATTTGATATCGACGACGCGGAACAGCGGTTTAATCTGATGCTCGCTTATAAGCTGCATGATCTGTTCAGCGAGAAGATTCAATGAGGTTGAACTTACTGTACACGGTGGACGAAAAAGCGGGTTTCTTTTGGCACATGGTATACATACTCACGCTGAAGTCCCCCAAGTACAATAAAGAGGTAATAGCAAATGGAGGGGAGTTAGCGATGTACAGTACGGTATGGGAGTTTAAAGTACGATTCGCGGATACAGACGCCGCAGGCATTGTGTACTATCCGAATTTTTATAAATGGATGGATCAGGCGACGCACGAGATGTTCGAATCCATCCATTATCCTACCAACAAGCTCCTGTCCGAGCAAAAAGGCATTCCGCTTGTCGAGGCGCACTGCCAATTCCGACGGCCGCTGCTTTGTAGCGATATGATCAGGATTGTCTCCAACATCGAAGAAGTGAGAAACAAGGTTGTGAAGATTAGGCATACGTTCTTCCGCGCGGAAGAATTGGTGGCGGAGGGGTATGAGATCCGGGCATGGGTCTCCATGTTGGATGGCGTGTTGAAAGCGCAGCCTCTACCGGAAGAATTACGTCATCTTCTGATCTCTTCGGCCGGGTCAGATCATTAAATTTATCATCTATCATTTCATAGTCGAAAGGAAGGTTCATCATGGCTATATCCATCATAGGAGTTGTCGGAGCAGGCACCATGGGGAGCGGGATTGCTCAACTTGCCGCACAGAGAGGGTTTCAAGTTAGGTTATTCGATATGAATGACGAGTTGGTGAACAAAGGAATCGGTAGAATAGGAGCTGGGCTTCACAAATTAGTGGAAAAAGGCAAGCTGGCGGAAGTCGAGCGGGAGTTGGCCATGTCGCGAATCGAGGGAACGAGCGATTTGAACGTGTTATCTGATGCGGACGTGGTCATTGAAGCGATTGTAGAGGATATGGAAATTAAGAAGGATATGTTCCGCAGGCTTGATGAAACGGTGAAACCGGAAGCGATTCTGGCGACGAACACCTCGTCTCTCTCGATTACTTCGCTTGCTGAGGCAACCAGCCGTCCTGAGCGCGTTGCAGGGATGCATTTTTTCAATCCCGCCCCGATAATGAAGCTGATTGAGGTTGTCAGAGGATTCAAATCGAGTGATGAGACGATTGCCGTACTTATGAATCTGGCGCGGGAATTGGGGAAAGAGCCGATTGAAGTGAAAAAGGATTCACCTGGCTTTATTGTCAATCGGATTATGATTCCGCAATTTATAGAAGCGATCCGTTTGCTGGAGGAAGGTGTCGCGTCAGCTGAGGATATTGATAAAGCCGTTACGCTTGGACTTAATTATCCCATGGGGCCGTTCGCCCTGCAGGATTTCGCCGGCGTAGATATCGGGCTGCATGTGATGGATTATTTCTACGAGGAATTGAAGGATGACCGGTTTGCAGCTCCAACCTCGTTAAGACGATTGATTCGGGCGGGCCGTCTCGGTAGGAAGACAGGAGCAGGCTGGTATGACTACCAATAATACGATATGAGGATGAAGGAGAAGAGACGATGAATGATGTAGACGTAGCTTTACAGTGTGAATTGATCGGGAAAGTGGCTGTCATCACATTGAACCGGCCCTCGATGAATCCAATCAATCAACAAATGTTGATTGAACTGTATCAAACCTTGAGTGACATCGAACTCAATGATGAGATTCAGGCGGTGGTTCTTACAGGAAGCGGTGAACGCGCCTTTGCTGCCGGTGCGGATATGTCGGAAATGAAGGACCTGGACGCAGAAGGGATGAACAAATGGAATCAAGTATCGCGCAGATCTTTTGACAAATTGGCGAACTTCGGGAAGCCGGTCGTTGCTGCGATCAACGGGCTTGCCCTGGGAGGAGGCTGTGAGCTGGCGCTGTGCTGCGATTTCCGGATTTGTTCGGAGCATGCCAAAATCGCCCTGCCTGAGATTAACCTAGGCATCATTCCAGGCGGCGGGGGAACTCAGCGGCTGCAGAGACTTATCGGGCAGGCGAAAGCGAAAGAACTATTGTATTTCGGTGATATGATCACAGCCCAGGAGGCTCTGAACTGCGGATTGGTGAATAAAGTTGTGCCGCTGGACGCGCTTCTGGACACGGCGAAAGAGTGGGCTGCTAAATTAGCTGAGAAGCCCGCTGTTGCGCTTCGTATGATGAAGACGGCCGTGCAAACGGGCGCCGATACGGACTTGCATCACGCGATAACGATTGAATCGGTGTGCTTCGGCAACACATTTACGACGCAAGACCGTCAGGAAGGCATGACGGCTTTCTTTGAGAAACGCAAACCGAATTATTCGGGTCGTTAGGGGCTGATATCGTGAATGGAACAGACATTGTATTGATTGATGGGGCAAGAACGCCATTTACCCGATTTTGCGGTTCGTTCCGTGATATTTCTGCTATCGATTTGGCAGCAACTGCCGCTAAAGAAGCTTTGACGAGAAGCAAGGTAGAAGCGGGCGAGGTAGATCATGTCGTCTTCGGCAATGTCATTCAGTCGAGCCCGGATGCCGTATTTTTCGCTCGCCATGTTGGACTGAAGACGGGAATACCAATACCTACACCTGCGCTGACGGTCAATCGGTTGTGCGGCTCCGGACTGGAGGCGATCACTTCGGCAGCCAGATTGATTCTGTCGGGCGATAGCCAAGCGGTGTTGGCTGGAGGCGGTGAGAATATGAGCCAAATCCCTTATGTGGTCCGGGGTGCCCGGACAGGTCTTGCCCTTGGAGCAGCGCCGATGCAGGACTATTTGTGGGAGTCATTATATGATTCCTACGGCGATTGTACAATGTCTGGCACAGGGGAGAATGTTGCAGCACGTTATCAGATTACAAGAGATGAAGCGGATGAGCATGCTTACGCAAGCCATCGGAAAGCGCTTCTGGCTATGGAATCCGGCGCGCTTCAAGAGGAAATTGTTCCGGTGCCGGTTGTTGATAAGAAGAAATCGCGACTGGTCGATAAGGATGAACATCCGCGAGCCGATACGACGAGAGAGGCGCTTGCCAAGCTGACGCCGGCATTCAAGCAAGGAGGCGTGATTACGGCGGGGAACGCCAGCGGCATCAATGATGGAGGAGCGGCCGTCGTTCTCACATCGGCTGCATATGCGTCCAAGAGAAATTTAACACCGATCGCACGCTTGGTTGCTTGGAGCGCAGTCGGCGTCGAACCGAAATACATGGGGATCGGACCGGTCGATGCGATCCTTCAAGCATTGAACAAAGCCGGCATGTCGTTAGCTGATCTGGATTTAATCGAAATCAACGAGGCATTCTCGACACAATATTTGGCGTGTCAGAAGGAACTTGGCTTCGATCCTGATATTGGCAATGTAAACGGTGGGGCAGTAGCGCTTGGACATCCTTTAGCTGCATCGGGCACGCGTATCGTACTTGCGCTCCTGTATGAGCTGGGGCGCAGAAATAAGAAATACGGCGCAACTTCCGTATGTATCGGCGGTGGTCAAGGTATCGCAGCCATATGGGAACGCCTATAAGGAGGGAGAAGGACATGGGGGAGGGGAAATACAACTTGACCATCCCGCAGCTTCTACAGAGGGCTTGCCATGAGAGTCCTGATCGAGAAGCCCTATATGACGGCCAACGAAGAATGACCTACAGTGAGCTTCTAAGGGAGTCCGAGCAGCTGGCGGCCGCCTTGTATGCGGATGGAGTTCGACAAGGCGACCGGATTGGTGTCAGCCTGCCGAATTGGCACGAATGCGTCGTCATCTACTTTGCAGCGTCGCGTATCGGAGCGGTCATCGTGCCGTTTAACCCGAGATATCGGCTGCAAGAAGTCGAATTTATTGTGGGGAACGCTGGTCCCAAATATCTTTTTGTGAGCAACGGTTTTAACGATTTCCTGGATAGCGAAGCGTTAGCGGGAAGTACGATGATCACAGTACGCCACGCGCACAGCCATTTGCGGAATTACGAAGCTCTGTTAAGTAAGGGAGATTGGCGTAATCTAGCAGAGGTTCCATTTCCGGCTCTACACGATCCTTTTGCCATTCTCTACACTTCCGGGAGTACTGGCTTTCCCAAAGGCGTCATGCTGAGTCATCAGAACATCGGTTATACAAGTTCAATTACCTCTGAAGGTTTATTATGTGATTCGAACGACGTCATTCTGGTTCCCGTTCCGTTATTCCATGTGTTTGGCATCGTCTCTTGCCTAATTTGTACCGTCGTATGTCAAGGACGCATGGTTCTTATGGAACGATATAAAGCAAAAGAGGCGCTAACACTCATTGAGCAGGAGAAGGTCACCATTCACCACGCTGTTCCGACGATGTTTATTTTGGAATTAAACGAACCGGACTTCGATACCTTCAATCTTTCGTCGCTCAGGACCGGCATCATCGCCGCTGCTCCTTGTCCGGCTGATACGATCCGTCAGATACGATCCAAGATGGGATGCGATATTTGTGTCTCTTATGGGGCGACGGAGACATCGGCAGCTTTGACGATTACCGCATTTAACGACGCTGAAGTGCTGAAGTCGGAGACGGTCGGCAGAGCGGTCGAGGAAGCCGAGATCAAGATTGTCGATATGAACGGGGGCGAATTGCCATCCGGGGAAGTTGGAGAAATCGTATGTAGAAGTCCCGGTGTCATGATTGGATATTTTAATCCAACGAGCCCGAACGAAACGATAGATAGCGAGGGATGGTATTATTCAGGAGATCTTGGCACTTTAGATGAAAGCGGTTTCTTGCGAGTTGTTGGCAGAAAGAAAGAGATGATTATTCGCGGAGGCTATAACATTTATCCAAGAGAGGTCGAGGAGCTGCTCTATCAGAATCCTCATATCCTGGAGACTGCAGTTATCGGTGTTCCAGATCCCGTGATGGGAGAGAAAAGCTGTGCGGTCATCAAGCTGAAAGATGCAGGCTTATTGGAAGAGGATATCAAGAATTACTTAAAAGGGAAGCTGGCGAATTATAAAATTCCAGACAAGATTATTTTTACCGATGAATTGCCCATGACGCCGAGCGGCAAAATCCAGAAGGTTAAATTAAAAGAAAAAATCATAAACGAGCTATTTATGAAGGAGGACAACGTATGAACTCGCATCAACACATTCAACGTCCCGTTCTCGTGGTAGGCGCTGGGCCTGTCGGGATGACTGCGGCACTTGCTCTGCGCAGCTGCGGCGTTCAGGCGACCATTGTGGAGGCGGATCCTCAGGAACGTATTCGTGCGGGAAGCCGTGCTATCTATATTCATAACGCAACACTTAAGTTGCTTGAGCAAATCAAGCCGGGTCTAGGCTTTACGCTTGCTAGACATGGCCTTACCTGGCCGGTAAAACGTACGATGTATCAAGGCAAAGAAGTCTACATGAAAAAATATCCGTCAGCTCCGCCAAACGAGCTCCCAGCGTTTACGAGTCTGGCACAGGTGGAGATCGAAAAGCATCTGTATCAAGCTTGCCTCGATGCAGGCGTGGAATTTGTCTGGCATACGCCTATTAAGCACGTGAAGACGGATCCGAATGGCGTCACATTGACGTCAGAATCAGGTAAAGAATGGACGGCCCCGTATATCATCGGTGCGGATGGCTCACGCTCTGTCGTTAGACAAGAGCTTGGCATGAAGCTGGTGGGTCCACGCTCTAGCGATTCGTTCCTCGTCGTAGATGTGAAGGAGGACCCAGATCATCCTCTGCCACTGGTTCGAACCTTTCATTACAAGCATCCTGAAATGGGAGGACGCAATGTGCTGTATGTGCCGTTTACTGGTGGCTGGAGAATCGATTTGCAGCTGCTGGAAGGTGATAACCCGGAAGATTTCGGCGGTGTGGATGGCGTACGTAAATGGCTGCCTAAAGTGATGGATCCGAAATATGCTGATCGCATTACATGGGTATCCACCTATCAATTTTACCAAGTGGTGGCCGATTCCTATACGGATGTTCATCGACGGGCACTGTTAGTTGGCGAAGCGGCTCACCTGTTCGCTCCATTCGGCGCGCGTGGATTAAATTCTGGTGTTCCTGATGCACTGTTGTCTGCGCAGGCAATTGCCAAGGCTCTTGAAGCCAGTGATCCTAACGAAGCCGAGCAGGCAATTCTGGCCGCAGCAAATGAACGTCAATTTGCGGCTGAATATAACCGGGACTGTGCCGGCATTGCGCTTGAGCACATACAAGGCAGTTCCCCTTCCATGAATACGAAGCGCGAACTTGCCGCTTCACTGTCCTCCATGGTGCCAAGTCTTGGCAGATGGTTGGATGAAGGGCCGTATGGACCAAGAACGAACCATGTCAAGATGAGCACCAAATATTGAGATGTTAATTCATTGAACCTGGGAGATGGAGCATGGCAAATCTATTGAGAATTTCCAATATGAATACCCAATACCCACAAAGCCAGTTTGCTGCGTCCCTGGCTTCGAGAATCCAAAATATCCGGTGGTATTCGGCGTATGAGCAGCAAGGCAAACCCTTAGTTACTAATCTTCTTGAGATGTTTGGAAGCGGGTTTGGGATATCGGATTTTACGGTTCGTTGGCTTTCACTGGACGAATTATCCGCTGTTATTGACGAGATGAATTTGGCCGAAAGTCCGTTGTGGGGTCATTTGTCTCCTATTCCCGAACGGATTCGTCAGGCTGCAGAGGCAGTAGGGCAGCAGGATGAGTTCGTCTTTATTTTCAATGATTTCATGGAAATCGTATTTCATGCAGCCTATGACGGTGCTTATCGGGCTTTTGGATCATGTGGAGAGAAGACGCTGAATTATGCTGTAGGATCAGCATTATATGTCAGCGCTTTGGCCGTGGGCTGGGCGAAGTTCGCGGAAGCGGGGCAATTGGGAGACAACCCGTTCCTTCCTTTGGTCGCCGTATTTGAATCCGGATATTGGCCGATTGGATTGTACAAGAATCAATTTTACGTACAGTAAGTTCTTAAGTCATCCATAAGGAGAGAGCTATGTATGCGATTAGTTAGTTTTAACCACGAAGGCAACCATAGAATCGGCGCATGTATTGAGGATCGTATCATCGATTTAAATTATGCATGCGAAGAGATGCTGAAGGCGCAGGGACAACTGCGGGCCAAGCCCATTGCGGATGCATATGTGCCTGCGAACATGGTGGAGTTTTTGCAGGGTGGAGAACAAAGTAAGGCGTTGGCCAAGGAAGCCATCGCCTTCGCTACGCAAAGCGGAATTCATTTCTCTCGTAAAGTGATCCTGTCAATCTCCGATGTGCGGTTGGAAGCCCCTGTTCAGCATCCATCCAAAATGATCTGCGTCGGTCACAATTACCGGGAACATATACTGGAAATGGGCAGAGAGCTACCGCCATATCCCGTTGTTTTCGCGAAGTTTGCGAATACCATTATCGGTCCACAGGACGATATCCCATTGTATCCGGTGTCCGATCAGCTGGACTACGAGGCAGAGTTCGCTTTTGTGATCGGCAAACGGGCCAGAAACGTTACGCAGCAGGATGCACTGGACTACGTTGCCGGTTACACCATCGCTAACGATGTCACCTATCGCGATCTGCAGCGCAGAACGATTGAATGGCTTCAGGGAAAAACCGTAGAAGGCAGCGCCCCCATGGGCCCATGGCTCGTAACAACCGACGAGATTGAGAATCCTTCGGGAATGGATGTCGTACTAACCGTCAACGGCGAGGAACGTCAACGTTCCAATACGAAAAATTTGGTGTTCACCGTTCCCTATTTGGTCGAATTTCTTTCAAATCTTATGACGCTCGAACCCGGAGATATCATTCTGACAGGAACGCCTGGGGGCGTCGGCGTGGCTAGAGCGCCTCAAGTGTTTCTCCAGGACGGGGATGTCGTATCCATTGAAATCGATCAGATCGGCGTCCTGACCAATCAAGTTAAAAAAGTGAAGCAGGGGGAATCGCGATGAGTAAGACGCAGCATGCCATCGAGGAGATTGAACGTCTGTCGGATCAACTGATGAATCAAGCGACGGGTCTATCGGAAGCGGTCCTGAATTGGAAGCCGTCCGAGGAGGCATGGTCCGTCATGGAAATCCTATGCCACGTGGAGGAGGCTGTTCCTTATTGGTTGAAGGAGCTTGAGTGCACTGTCAAATCTCCTGGCACGGAATGGGGGCGGGGGCTTCAGGATGAAGCAAGATTAGCAGCGGTAGCTTCTGCTGGGCAGCGTGAGCTAGCCGATGTAATGCACGGAATTGTACAAGGTAAGCAAATGGCCAAGGAAGTTCTTGGCTCTGTCCGTGATGAAGATCTTGCTATCGAGGCTTCAAGCCGCAATCCACGCTTTGGAATCAAACCGATGGCGTTTATCGTCTCACATCTGTTGATTGAGCATTTGCAGAAACATTTGAACCAAATTCAACGAAACCTTCAGCAATATGAGCAAGTCAACCAATCGATGTAAAGGGAGGCAGTTAAGTGGAAAAGAACAATTATATTCAAAGCCAACAGGTGCTGGATTTCAATCAAGAAATTGAGCGATTTCATTTAGGACCATTGTGGAACGCGATTCCTGCGCTGATGCATCATGAACCGCAGCCACAAGCTGTCCCTTATTTGTGGAAGTGGGAGACGCTTTACGCGAAACTGATGGAGGCCAAAGAAATATTCACACCTGATCGAGGGGGAGAACGAAGAGCAATTTATCTTCAGAATCCAGGACTGATGAACCGAGAGCCGTGGGGCTGGGCTTCGACGACGCAGACGCTTTATGCTGCCGTTCAACTCATTCTCCCGGGTGAAACGGCTCCTTCTCATCGCCATACGCAGTCGGCGCTCCGGTTTATCACGGAAGGCGAGGGAGCTTATTCGATCGTTCAAGGCGAGCGGATTTTCATGGAGGAAGGTGACTTCCTGATCACGCCGCAAGGGTTATGGCACGGACATTCTCATACTGGTACCAAACCGATGATCTGGATGGATTGTTTGGATATTCCGCTGATTTACAGCATTGGCGGTACTTTTTTCGAACCTTATCCGGACAAAATCGAAGCCCCATCTGTCCCGGATAATTATTCGGCACGGCGTTATGCGGGAGGGATGGTCAGACCGATTTCAGATCGCACACCTACGGCTGCCCCTCTTGGCAGTTATAAATGGAATCAGACGCGGCAAGCATTGGATAGTCTAGGCGAGTTCGAACCAGATATGTATGATGGCCATGCTGTAGAGTATATCAATCCTTCCACAGGCTCGACGTCGCACCCGAATATCGCTTCCTGGATTCAGAAGCTTCCTGCGGGATTCGCAGGCAAAGCCCACCGGCATACGCATGCAACCATTTACCACGTGTTCAAAGGTTCGGGATATTCGGTTATTAATGGTGTGAAATTCAGTTGGTCTCAGGGTGATTTTTTCGTTGTGCCGAATTGGGCTTGGCATGAACACGTCAATACGTCAAGTGCAGACGCCTATCTGTTCTCTTGCAGTGACCTTCCGGTCATGGAGAAGTTCAACCTGCAGAGAGAAGAGGATTATGCAGACAACAATGGATGTCAAGACATCGTGGATGAGTTCGTTCCCTTATTGCCTTGATTCGTGTTGATAATCCAACGTTTATGGAGGTCGGGGTGCTTGGAAAACACGGCAGCTTCTTATCGAGTCCGCGAAGACGAAGTCGAGCTTGAAACCTATCAACTGCAAAAGTTAAACCAGCTTTTAGTCTTCGTTCTGGAGCGAAATCAGTTTTATAAACATAAATTAAGTGAACTTCCTTTGCCGATCCGTTCCTTAAGCAGCCTGCACAGCATCCCGTTGACTACAAAAAAGGAACTTGCAGAAGACCAGATTCAGTATGCTCCGTATGGTCTGAATCATTCTTATCCGGAATCCAGCTATATTCGTTACCATCAAACTTCAGGGACTTCAGGCAGACCTTTAAAAGTGTTGGATACGAAGGAAAGCTGGGACTGGTGGCAGGCGTGTTGGCAGGAGGTTTTGCAATCCGCAGGAGTGACAAGTAATGACCGGCTGTTTCTCGCCTTCTCTTTTGGACCGTTCATTGGTTTCTGGGCTGCGTATGAAGCAGCTAAGGATGCAGGTGCTCTTGTCCTTCCAGGCGGGGGTCAATCGTCATTAGAAAGACTGTACAGCATCATTGAAAATAAAGTGAATGTGCTGCTGTGCACGCCGAGCTATGCGCTGCATCTGGCTGAACTCGCGGAGCAGAACGGCTTCGACATCAAAAACTCTCACGTGAATACCATCATTACGGCCGGAGAACCGGGAGGCTCTATTCTGTCAGTGCGACAGCGCATCGAAAGCTTATGGAATGCGAAGCTTTTTGACCACGTCGGGATGACCGAAGTAGGCGCTTATGGTTACTCTTGTTCGCTGCAAAACGGAATTCATGTGAATGAAGCCCAATTTTTGGCGGAAGTGATCGATCCGAACACCTTGGAACCTGTCCAAGATGGAGAGAGCGGAGAGTTGGTGCTGACAAATCTGGGCCGTTATGGATTCCCGTTAATTCGTTATCGAACGGGTGATCGAGTAACCAGAGCCAGCAATCCTTGCGCTTGCGGCAATCCATACTCATTTTTTCCAGGAGGAATTATCGGACGTGCGGATGATATGATTATCGTTCGAGGAATCAACATTTTTCCGCAATCTATCGAGTCTATTGTCCGCGAGTTTTCGCAGATTACAGAATTCCGCCTTGTCTATTACACCTTGGAAGAAATGAATCAAGTGCGTGTACAGATCGAGGCAGCAGAAGATATGGTCAGTGATTTAAAGGTTCGCCTCCGGGAAAGAATCGGGCTGCGTATCGAGGTTGAACAAGTTGAATCCGGCGTACTGCCTCGTTTCGAGATGAAATCAAGACGTGTATGGGATCAGCGGGCCAACAAGTGAAGACCTCGATGACCTTATCTCGTGTCAAGCATCGTCAGCCAATAACAGATACAGAAAGAAAGGCGCAGCTTACGGCTGCGCCTTTTTGTCATCTCCATGTAAGAAATTATCAGCTTGTTCCCGGTGCTCGTCCGTAATTTGGCCGGAAATGGCCTTGATTCCTGCTACAATCACGGCGGCATCATCGGTAAATCCAAGTCCAATCAGGGCATCTGGAATTGCGTCCACCGGTGAAATGAAATATGCCAGCGCGCCGAAGGCGATTCCTTTGGCCCATAACGGGGTTTTGGCGTCAACCGCACAATAGTACATCGCAACGGCATCTTTGGTGAATGGGATTTTACCGGCGAATTTTTTCGTTTTGGTCCAGAAGTTTTTCTTCACGATTTCCTCATTCTCTTGGCTATAGGGAAGTTCTTGCAGGGATAACTCTGAATGGATAGAATCATCGTCTTTTTTCATAGCTACACTCCTCTCATCTTCCGTTTATATTCTCTAGGCGTACAGCCGCAGAATCGTTTGAACAATTCATAGAAATGCGCCATGTTCTCAATGCCTACGGCTTCTGCGATGTCGGTAACGTTCTTGTTGCCGATGGCCAGCATTCGCTCCGCTTTGGCAATTCGTTTCCGATTGACGAAATCGGTAAAAGAGATTCCGACCTTGCTCTTAAAATATTTCGAGAAATACGTGTAGCTCATCCCCGCCATTCGGCTTACTTCACTCATATCAATTTTGTCCGCCAAATGAGCTTCGATATACGCTGTCACTGGACGAAGCACGTCTGCATCGACATATTCATGCGCAAGCAAGAGTCCCTGGTCATCATTGCGCAGCAGCGTCAGAAGCAGGTGCTTGATATGCATACTGACCGCAATTTCGTAACCTTTCTTCTTCTGCATGACTTCCTCATGGATGTGATACAGGATTGCCCCGACTTCACGCTGTACGTGCGGGAACTTGCGAAAAATGTAATTCAAGTCTTCGAGCGGATTCAGCACTTCCATGAAATGTCTCGTATAATGCATCATCGCCGGATCGAAGTACGGCTCTAGATCAATGTGAAGGACGATATACGCAACATCTTGTCCAACAGGCGTAAGTCCTCGATGAAGCTGTGAGGAACCGATGACCACGACATCGCCTTGAATCAGCCGATACGAGTGGGTCGGCGTATGCATTTCATGGACGCCTTCTACGACAAGGACAAACTCCACCTCTTTGTGATAATGCCAATGCACAGGACCTTCATGCTCATCACCTGTATGCGTAAATTTCCATACTTTCATACATAATTGCGGGTTCTGATAATGGATCGGTTCTTGAATAATTTGCACTATGCCAACCTCGCTATTTTCCTTAGAAGTATGTGTTCAAAAAGTCGACTTTTCAGCACCGAGAAGGTTGTGAGAACCCGAAGAAGGAGGAACGGAGTTTAGGCAAAACCTAAATGAGTACCGGACTTCAAGGGTGAACGCAAGATTCGATGTCGAATATGCTATTTGAAATTCTTCGTGATCAAAAGATGGCTTTTTGAACGACCTCTAGAATAAATATGGATACAAATCGGTTAATTAACCGCATATACGTGGGTCTTCCCTGAATGTATCATTTTTCTATAGGGAAGTACATATCCAAGTGAAGGGGATGCAGCGATGAAAGTAGCGGTATTAGGTTGCGGTGGATTGGGCCGTATCCATGCGAGCATTTATGCAGGTATGCGAGATGTGGAATTAACGGGCGTTTGTGATATACAACAGGATCTGGCTGACGATGCAGCTCGTATGACAGGGGCTGTAGCTTACAGCTCATTTGAGGAAATGCTGGAGCAGGCTGAATTTGATGTGATCAGTATTGCGCTGCCTAGCTATTTGCATAAGGAATATACGATGCTCGCAGCCAAGGCGGGCAAGCATGTCATCAGCGAGAAGCCGATCGCCTTGAATCTCGAGGATGCGGAACAGATGATCCGCTGCTGTGAAGAGAACGGCGTTCGCCTGTTCGTCGGGCATGTCGTTCGGTTCTTCCCGGATTACGTCAACATGAAACATTCCTTGGATGAGGGGAAATTAGGCCGTGCTTGCGTCGCACATGCGAGTCGAATCGGCGGACATCCCGGGGCGACAAAGGCATGGTATAACGAGGTTGAACAGAGCGGTGGCGTCATGGTCGATTTGATGATCCACGATTTGGACTTCCTGCGCTGGTCGCTGGGTGAAGTTAAAACCGTGTACGGGCTCAATCGCAGGGAAGAGCTACTCGATTATGCCTTGGTTACGCTACAGTTCGAGAGCGGAGCCGTTGCTAATGTGGAAGCGAATTGGGGCTTCCCAGGGCAGTTCCAGACCAAGGCCGAAATCGCCGGCAGCGAAGGGATCGTGATGGCTAATAGTCTGAAGAGCAGTTCGCTGCAAATCCATAAAGCGCCATCCACTTCCGAGGCGAGCACATTCGTGACGGTTCCGGAAAGCCCCGGATTCCAAAGCCCGTATGAGCTAGAGCTGCTGCACTTCATCGATTGTATTCGCACAGGCTCGGAGTCGATTGTCACGGCTAATGATGCCTACAAAGCCTTGGAATTGGCGGTGGCTGCGATAGAGAGTGCAAGGACAGGCCAAGCAATCCATCTTCCATTGGTACAACGATAAGGAGGAATGAAACATGAAGAAGCTTAAAATCGGAATGATTAGTTTTGCGCATGGTCATGCATTCTCTTATTTCAATTCGCTGCATGCGCTGCCTGAGGTCGAGGTAACAGGGATTGCGGATTCGGTGCCAAGCCGGGTAGAGAATCTTGTACGCGCGCATCAATTGTCTTATTACGAAGATTATCGGCAGCTGCTGGATACGGATATCGATGCGGTCGTCATTTGTTCGGAGAATGTGTATCATGCCGAGATCACGATCGAAGCGGCTAGACGTGGCAAGCATGTCCTCTGCGAAAAGCCGCTCGGGATTACCAAGGAGAGCATGGAGGCGATGATCGCGGCTTGTCGGGATAACAATGTACAGCTGATGACAGCCTTCCCATGCCGCTATTTGGCTGCTGTAATTCAAGCGAAGAAAGCCGTTGAGCGCGGAGAAATCGGGGATATTATCGCGATTAAGGGCACGAATCGAGGCAGCTTCCCAGGCGGCTGGTTCGTTGAACCAGAACTTTCGGGCGGCGGGGCCCTGTTGGATCATACCGTACATGTGATGGATCTCATGAATTGGTTCATTGGCAGTGACGTAAAGGAAGTATATGCGTATGCAGCACCGCTGTTCCAAGAGAACATCGCGGTAGAGGATGCCGGCATGATTCATGTGAAATTTGCGAGCGGTGTATTCGGGGTGTTAGATACGAGCTGGTCGAGAAATGGCACGTTTCCAACTTGGGGCGATGTGACGATGGAGATTGTCGGCACGAAGGGCGTCATTTCGGTGGATGGGTTCGCGCAGAAGAACGAGCTCTACAGTAAGGTAAACGGTAAAGGGACTTGGGAATTCTGGGGCGATAATATGGACGCCTACATGATCCAAGACTTCGTAGATGCGATTCTTAGCGGGGAACCTGTTCCGATCTCTGGCGAAGATGGTCTGCACTCAGCAAACGTTGCACTCGCAGGATATCAATCGCTTCAGCAAGGTCAACCGGTACAATTGTAAAGCACCATTGGGCTTCATCTGCCGGAAGAATTGAAACGTAAAAATATGATGAATCGTCGGATGCTTGGCTTCTGGGAATCCTTGGTGTAGTGAATTCGTTATATTGATTTTTTAGTTATATTCACTTATTATTAAGAGCGTTAAATTATTTATCTCATTCCATGAAAGGAGGCAAACGTGATGCACACTAATTTCGATACTGATTCAGTAATGGTAAAAGTACCCATTCTGCGCGGAGATTTGCATGCAAAGGGACAAGTCTGCCCTTTTATAAGCATGCCAATTTCATATCGAAAACAGGTGCCGGTATCATATGCCTTCTTTGAGTAAAATTTGCATAATAATTCCATTGCAAATTTTCGATCATATAACGCAAAAAAAGACGCCGGTTTTTGTCGGCGTCTTTTTTTGCGTTCTCTAAAGGAGGAAAAACGGAATGAAAACGTTCTTATGGATCCCAGGTAGGCGAAATACTCACGAAAGGATGGGGTTTTACTATATAAGAAAAGAGAGATGGTAAATGTTACTTCAAATAAACGGAATCAGCAAAATCTATGGGGGCACTCCAATACTCTCTGGAGTATCTATGAAAATTGAACCTGGTGATCGGATTGGCCTTGTCGGCGTGAACGGTGCAGGCAAATCTACTCTTCTGCAAATTATTGCAGGTGATCTCTCTTATGACGAAGGGGAGATCTATCTCGCAAAAGGCGCGAAAGTCGGCTATTTACGCCAAAACAGTGGATTTCATCCTGAGAATTCGATTGGGAGCGAGCTGTTGAGTGTTTTCACCGATTTGGTCCAGGTCGAAAAAGAGATGAGAGAGCTAGAAAGACAAATGAGCGACCCTGCCTTTATGGAAGATGCCGGAAACTACGCAGAAACGATGAATCGTTATGCGACTAAATCCGAGTGGTTTTTGCAGCACGGTGGCTATGAGATCGAGTACAAAATCCGAGGAATTCTTCACGGCATGGGTTTCGGAGATTTTCCTCAGGATACCCCCATTCATACACTAAGCGGTGGGCAGAAAACAAGACTAGCACTTGCGAAAACACTGCTCAGCGAACCGGATCTGCTCATACTAGATGAGCCGACGAATCACTTGGATTTTGAGACATTGGCTTGGTTGGAAGGATATTTGCGCTCCTATCCCGGCGCGATCCTCGTTGTTTCGCATGACCGGTATTTTCTGGACTCGCTTGTCACAGTCATTTATGAGCTTGAAAGAACACAAGTCCGGTGCTATATAGGCAATTATTCTAAGTACGTGATGGAGAAGGAGATAAATAAAGAAGTTCTTGCAAAGAGGTACGCGATGCAACAAGGACAGATCGCCAAAATGGAAGATTACGTTGAGCGACATATTGTTCGTGCCACCTCTGCGAAAAGTGCGAAAAACAAACGTAAGCAGCTTGAACGAATCGATCGTATAGATACGCCCCTCGCAAACCTAAAGCGAGCAAAAATAACGTTTGGCGTCGGGAAAACCTCACACAAAGAGGTGCTGCATATTCGCGATATTCGCATTTCTTTAGGTGTAGAGAGTGAACGCAAGCCGTTATTGCAGAACATTAGTTTTGGGCTTCAACGTGGCGAAAAAGTTGCTTTGATCGGTCCGAACGGTATTGGAAAGTCGACCCTGCTAAAGACCTTAATCGGCGAGTTACTGCCGGATCGTGGGGAGATAACGTGGGGAAAGGAGGTGACGATTGGATACTACGACCAAGAGCAATCCTCTTTACATCCCCTTAATACCATTTTGGACGAGGTATGGAGTCATTGTCCGCATATCGAAGAGGCTAGGATTCGAACGATTCTGGGAAACTTTCTATTCTCAGGCGAGGATGTATTCAAGAAAATATCTTCACTTAGTGGTGGTGAAAAAGCGCGCGTTGCCCTTTCCAAGCTCATGTTAAAAGAAGCAAATGTGCTCGTTCTGGATGAGCCGACAAACCATTTGGATTTATCCAGTAAGGAAGTCTTGGAATCAACCCTCCTGAATTATGAAGGAACGCTTCTTTTTATATCCCATGACCGCTATTTTCTCAACAAGCTGGCGGACAGAATCGTGGAACTTAGCTCCGAGGGCGCCGTTTTATATGAGGGCAACTATGAAGGCTATATGGAATTAAGGACAAGAAACAGGACAAGCTAAAAAAGATGCGGACCTTGGGGAATAGTGACAGTGGACCCGCCTACTATTTTTATTCAAAGTAAAAAATATAACTTAAAGGGAGAAATTAATATGTCTAATGCAAATCAAGTAGCGGTAGTAACAGGAGCAGCCAGCGGAATTGGGAGAGCAACCAGCTTGAAGTTAGCCGAAAACGGATACAAGGTGGTTCTGGTAGATTTCAATCAGAGTTTGGGAGAAGAAACGCTGAAGCTCATTCAGAATAATGGCGGAGAGGGCATTTTCGTAAAAGCGGACGTTTCCAAGCAAGAGGACGTGGAGAATTTCGTTAACCAAGCAGTGGAGACATATGGACGAATTGATGTCTTGTTTAACAATGCAGGGGTCATTCAAAAGTTCGCTCCGTTTACTACAGTCGAAATGCAAGAATACGAGCGGATCATGTCCATTAATGTGAAGAGTATTTTTCTCGGAATGAAATATGTCCTCCCGGTAATGGAAAAGCAAGGGAAAGGGTCCATCATTAATACAGCTTCGTCCGCAGGTATTCGTCCAGAGCACAGCATCGCCGTTTATTCGGCTAGTAAAGCAGCTGTCATTGGTTTAACGAAAGGGGCGGCGATTGAATACGCAAACAAGGGAATCCGCATCAATGCCGTTTGCCCAGGTGGCATCGAGACAGCAATCTTCAAAAGTGTGGCGGAGTCGTTTGAGCATGGCGGTTATGTACCAGAAGAACTTTCTCGCGTGCGAATGGGACGTCACGGTCAACCGAATGAGGTTGCAGAAGCCGTATTGTTCTTGGCTTCTGACAAAGCAAGCTTCATGGCTGGTTCTGTTGTAACTGTAGACGGCAGTTTGACTGTATAAGGGGCATATTAGTAGGGCAAATGGGAAGGGAAATAAGTGGAATATAAATTGCTTGGAAGAAGCGGATTGAGAGTATCCGAGTTGGCTTTGGGAACCATGACTTTTGGAGACCTTGGCGGATGGGGCGCTAATAAAGAAGAAAGCCGCAAAATATTCAATGCATATGTTGAGGCGGGAGGAAACTTTATTGATACAGCCAACCTATACACGGGTGGGCAAAGTGAGGAATATGTCGGGGAATTCATTTCTTCGGAACGGGAGAAGTTCGTCGTTGCGACCAAGTATTCGCTGTCAATGAACCCCAAGAACCCTAATGGCGGGGGAAATCATCGCAAAAGTTTGGTGCAATCTTTGGATGCCAGCTTGAAAAGATTAAAAACAGAGTATATCGATCTTATACTGGTTGCATACAGGGATTTCTTGACGCCCGTTGATGAGATTATGCGTGCGCTAGATGATCAGGTTCGGGTCGGAAAAATCCTTTATGTCGGCATATCCAATACACCCGCATGGATCGTATCGCAGGCGAATACGATGGCTGCATTACAGGGATGGTCTCCTTTCATTGGACTGCAAATGGAATACAGCTTAATTCAGCGAGAGGCTGAACGTGACTTGTTGCCGATGGCTGAAGCTTTTGGAATCGGTGTAACTGCTTGGTCTCCGTTAGGGTGCGGAGTTTTATCAGGAAAGAATAAGAACGGTACTACAGAGGATTCAAAACGTGCTGACCTTAATGCGGATAGGCTTACGGATCGTAATCGAACTATTGTCGCAACAGTTGAGGAGATTGCAAAGGAATTGGGCAAGACCCCCGTACAAGTTGCGCTCAATTGGATTCGACAAAGGAAAGAAGGGCCAATACCAATTCTTGGTGCTAGGAAGGCAGCCCAAATCAGAGACAATTTGGGTTGCCTACTGTTCCAGCTAACGCAAGAACAAATGGATGTTTTGAACAAGGTAAGTAGAATCGAACTCGGATTTCCTCATGAATTTCTTAAGACGGATACCGTGAAGCATTTATTATTGGGTGAATATAAAAATAAACTTCAGTCACCGAAAAGAAATGGGTAGTCGCTAGCATAGCCGCATTTACCTATAACCTTTTTGCATAACGCGGCGGGGAGTTGTGGTTTGTGCAGCCATGGTTCTCCTCCGCCATATGAACCCAGTCCGAATCGGACTGGGTTTTGTCATGTTCCGTGATGGGTAAGATGATGAGAACGGCTTAGGAATTAACTGGAAGTTTCGAAGAGTCCTATAAGCCGTTAACGCTACATTGAGGAGGTTATGATGGTATGGCAGCTGTAAAGCCAATGATTGCCATGACAGGGATCGGCACGGCGTTGCCGCCCTATCGCATGGACCAGGCAGATACGACGCGCCGGATCGTCGATGCGCTGAGCAGCAACCCGGATTCGGCCCGATGGGCCAGAAGAATATTCAAACAATGCGGGGTCGAGACTCGCTATACGTGCGAGCCGGACCTGCTGAACGAGGCTTCGGCATGTCGTTATTTACCGAAAGAAGATCGTTCGGAGGTTCCATCCACGGCAGAACGAATGGCCGTCTATAAGAGAGCATCCGTTCCGCTGGCTATATCCGCGGCAAGAGACGCCTTGGCAGATGCGAAGATGAATGCCGATCGGATTACGCATCTCATCACGGTCAGTTGTACTGGGCAATTCCTTCCAGGAATCGATGCTGCTTTGGTTCGAGAGCTGGGGCTTGCTCCTTCGGTCATGCGAATCCCGCTGACCTTCATCGGATGTGCTGCTGGGATGAAGGCGATTTGCTTATCGAAGCAGCTGGTATCCGGCGATCCGAAGGCGAACGTATTAATTGTATGCGTGGAATTGTGCACGCTTCATATTCAGCCATCCGGGGATCGGGATGCCTTATTCGGCGCTTCTTTTTTTGGCGACGGTGCTTCGGCATGTGTGATCGGTGCGGTCGGCCCGCAGCATCAGCAGGTCTATCTGCTCGGTGATGATCACACTGTTCTGCTGCCGGGGGGTGCTGATGAAATGATCTGGGAGGTTGGGAATGCCGGATTTGACCTGTATCTGTCACCGAATATTCCGAGACTGATCGGTGAATATGTTCCGGCCGAAGTGTCACGGCTCATCGGGGAGGCTCATCTGGAATTATGGGCGATTCACCCGGGTGGGAAAGGAATCATCGAAGTTCTGCAATCCAGATATGGTCTGTCGGATGAGCAAGTCGCGCCAAGTCTAGGCGTCTTGCGAGACATCGGGAATGTGTCCTCCGCTACGATCTTGTTCGTCATGAAGAAAATGAGGGAGCAGCTGCGGGAGCGAGGTACAGCGCGTGCAGCCGGCTTGGCGTTAGCATTCGGCCCTGGATTGACGGCGGAGATGATCAAGATCACGTATGTGGCCTCCAAGGTAACATCCAAGCGCCGCGCGGAGGATGCGCAATATGTTTTATAAACTGCGGGGCCGGGCTTCGGCGGCTGAGCTCATGGACGACTTCTCCAGCGGTGGAGAGGAGCTGCGTGAAGCGCTACGGGAGCTTCGCCTGTTGAATCGACTGTTCGTCGCATCGGCACCGACGCTGTATGGGGTTAAGCAGCTATGGCAGGCGGCAGGCAAGCCGAAGCGTCTAACGATTACGGACGTTGGCGCCGGTTCTGGCGACGTGAATCGGCGCGTGCTGCAATGGGCTACGATGCAAGGTGTTGATCTTGCGATCACGTTAGTCGATATGACCGAAGAAGCATGTGCCGAAGCGCGTCTCTTCTTTCGGAATGAGCCGCGCGTTCAGGTCATGCGGGGAGATCTGTTCAAGCTTCCTGAAGGTGGCGCTGATATCGTGACGGGAACGCAGCTGCTGCATCATTTTGCAGAAGAGGAACTTCCCGGCGTCATCGTGAGTATGCTGCGAGGGGCGCGGCTGGGCGTTGTCGTCAATGATATCCATCGGCATTGGATCGCTTGGACGGCGGTATGGCTTGCGACGCGGATTATGTCTTCCAACCGGTATATTCGTAATGACGGTCCCTTGTCCGTGGCCAAAGGCTTTCGATCGCAGGATTGGAAGCGACTCAAGCAGGCGGCGGGGATCAACCAGATGATGTATTCTTGGCGGCCGTTGTTCCGCTATACCGTCGTGATCGGTAAGCCGGTGTCAAATTCAAGCGGACGGAGCTGAACGAAATGGAGCATTATGCGGATGTCGTCGTGCTCGGGGGAGGCATGGCGGGAAGCTGTATCGCCAAAGCACTCGCAGATAGGCAGTGGGAGACGGCCTTAATCGACCGGCAGACCTTTCCGCGTCATAAGGTGTGCGGGGAATTTCTGTCGCCGGAAACGCAGAGCACGCTGCACGCACTCGGATTAACCGAGACGGTTGCGGCACTTCATCCGCAGCGGATTGAACGGGCTCGACTCATCTTCGAGCATGGCGGTGAAATCGAGCTCCCGATCCCTGGTTCTGCCTGGGGACTAAGCCGATATGCGATGGATGAGGCGCTGCATTCAGCCGCGATGCAGGCCGGTGCACAGCTGCACCTGTCGACCACGGTTACAGGGATAGAGCAGCGTGGTAAAGGATATACGGTTCGAACGAAACAGGGAGAGAACACGAGCCTGTTCCACGCTCGGGCTGTCATTGCGGCCTGGGGAGCGAATTCGCGGGTTGCACATACAGGACATCGTCCGAATGCTGCTGCTTCGGGCCAGCAAGCCTACATCGGTGTTAAAACCCATTATGACGGTTTGACGATGGAGCCGGTGATTGAGATGTATTTCTTTCGAGGAGGTTATCTCGGACTGTGCCCGATCGAGGATGGCCGCGTGAATGCTGCGGCGCTGCTGAGCCGCAGCAAATTCGCGAAGGCGGGCAAATCGGTACTGTCCATTCTGGAATCGGCGGTTCAGCGCAACCGGAGGCTGGCTGCACGGCTTGCGGCCGCTGTGCCATCCCCCGGTACGCAAGCTGCAATCGCCCCCGTCTATTTGCAGCGTAAGCCGGCGCCATGGGACGGGTTCCCTCGCTTAGGAGACGCTTCCGCCATGATCGCACCGCTCTGCGGAGACGGGATGTCTATGGCGCTGCGCTCCGCCGCATTGTGCGCGCCGCTGGCGGACAGCTATTTGCGCGGGAACTTGTCCCTGCAGGATTGGGAACAGCGCTTTACACAAGAGATCCTGAGGGAGTTTTCCGGACCTTTACGATGGGGGAGCGTGCTGCAATGGCTCATGGGCAAGCCTGTAACCCAGCAGCTGCTGCCGATCGCAGCAAGAATTGCGCCCGTGCTGGCCAATGGACTCGTGCAAGCTACAAGGCTGAAGCCGCTAGAGACGTTGGAATTCTACTCGAAGCGCTAGGCGGATCCTTCTTAAGATGAATAAACGCGAACTTTCGGCGCCGATGATTCGGCGTCTGTTTGCGTTCCGAGACTTCCTTTAACAAATAAAAAATGAAACGCTATCTATCCAAAAAATGAGAATATAAGGTAAAATGTATTTTGTTGCTCGTGCGTTTAGTCAGAAATGATAAACTTAAAGGGTGGTCATATGCGTTCGAATCACAAAATACAACGTAGTTATTTCCGCAAGATTTATCAGTGGGTCATATTGGCCATGCTGCTGCCGCTTATTTTGTTCGCGCTTATTGCATTAGTGAAGGTTGAACAAGCTGTTCTGGATAACGAGTACCAATCGAATAAAAAAATATTGTACCAGGTGAAATATAATATTAACTTGATGGATGATATGATTGTTAACTCAATCTTATCCATGTACTATAAACCAGAAATAATGCCTTTGATTTTTAGCCAGAATGTCGAATTTGCCGATATGCTGCGTGAAGTGAACAAAATCAAAACGTCGATCATTGGCACGAACCCTTTCATTCACTCTATCTATTTGTATAACGGTTCGACTAAAACGTATTACACGACGCAGGATAACCTGTTATTTCAAGACTTGAATTTCGAAGCCATGATGCAATCCAAGAAGAACATACCGAAATTAAAACCTTTGCCAAGAAAAATCGAATATCCCATCGGGAATGACAAGAAACGGTTTGAGAATGTCGTCACCTATCTAATGTATGATTTTAAGGATGCTTCCAATCAACCGGATGGGGCCTTAATCGTCAATGCCAGCACCGAATGGCTGCTCAATAACATTAAGGACATCAATATGGTCGACGAGAAGCGCCGCGATAAAATTGTCATTATGGATGATCATGCGGAAATTGTCGGCAACGATCTAGAGAAAGGCTCTTTGGAAGATTCGTTGAAAGCGGTTTACCTACGGCACATGAAAGAACAAGCTCCTTCAGAAAAAACGGGTTATTTTACGGAAAACATCCATGGGGAGAAGTATCTAATCACGTATACGTTTGTAGACAAAATGAAATGGACACTCGTGAAAGCGCAATTATATGATGAAGTTTTTCAGAAAATAAACACGTTGAAATATACATTGATTGCCATCATTTGCGGGATTATCTTGCTAGCCATTATGACTTCGATCTTGATTTCCAGAAGAATATATAAACCGATTGGCAATTTGGTTCATGTTGTATCCAAAGGAACCGAATTAGACGATTCGCATGCCCAGGATGAAATATCGTACTTGAACAAGGCCTATCAGTTTTCGATCGAACAGTTGAACCAGTATAAGCTTGAGAAGCAATCCGACCGAGAAATCTTGAAGGCTTATTTTCTAAGAAAGCTGTTAGTAGACAGCCGCTCCGTAACCCCAGATGAGTTTGTTAAGGCAACCGTGGAATCGGGGGTATGCCTGACACAGGCTGCACCGGGACTCGTATGCATCTTAAAGATTGATGACTACGCTCAATTCGAGCAATTGTTCAGTCATCTGGATCGTGATCTCTGCATGTTCGGGATAATCAATATTACCCTGGAAATATTCTCGGAATGTTGTAAGGTCGAAGCTGTCGAAATGAAAAACGATCATATTGCCTTTATTATGAACCTAGGCGATCGAGACGTGGATACAATGGTTGCGGAAGCAACGAAGCTCTGGAACAAAGCGCAATCGTATATCAGTCAATATTTTAAAGTATCCGTTTCTATTTTTATTAGCGACACATGCGGCAATCTCCATGGCTTGACCGAAAAATATCATGTGGCGTTGAACAATTCGGTGTACCGTCTGATATTCGGCAAGGGCTGCATTCTAACCAATCGGCTTATTGCGGCGAATACGGAGAATGGACAGGTTGGTTATTCTGCCGCGTTAGAAAGAAAATGGGTCGATTCGCTAAAAAGTGGGAATACTGTCTCCGCTGAAGAAGCGTTAAGTAAAATATTTGATGAAATCCATAAGCTGAGCTACAATAACGTCGTTTTATCGGTGATGAAATTAGTGAATACGCTGCAAGAGACAACCGAGGAGATGAACAGGAACAGGCTAGAGCCGCTGCAGTTCAATTTTAATTTGTTTTCCAACCAGCTGTTCACGATGGGAACGCTTCAGGAGCAGCACGATCATATCATGCAAATTTGCAGGAATGGCTTGACCAAAGTGGAGCGTACAGAGAACGACAAACATGCCATCATTGCGAGCACGGTGATGGAATTTATTCAAGCAGATTATGCGAATCCGGAATTGTGTCTGCAATATATTGCCGATAAGCTGAATTTATCGCCTAAGCAAGTGAGTAAAATTTTCAATCAACAGTATGATCGAACGGTTGCCGATTATATGAATGAGGTGCGGCTCGAGAAAGCCGTGGAATGGCTTCATAATTCGAATCGCAGCATCAAAGACATTTTACAGAAAATTGGCGTAGAGAATGAGAGCTACTTCTATAAACTGTTCAAAAAGAAATACGGCGTAACGCCGAAGGAATATGTTTTGAATAAAAACATTAAAGAAACGCGTCAAAATTAAGTAAATAGAACCAATTTAAAACAGGCACTTTACTGTACTTTAGCGACAAGTACAGTAAAGTGCCTGTTTTTACAGTGGAAAATGCTATAAAAGTCCCGATTTACACTAGGATTGTCCCAGTTGCGGAAGTTATGATGTGTTGCATGGAAGATGAGTCCAACAGGGAAGTAGTTAGGAAAAGGAGGTCAAGCGATGTCTTATCAAACAAAAATTCACAATAGTCAGCCTCTTGCGAATATGAATGTGAAGAAAAAAAATACATTCTGGCGCGAATTTCTGCGTCATAAGGGATTACTGGCTCTGGCAGCTCCGGGATTACTATTTGTCCTCATATTTAATTATGCGCCGATGTTAGGCTTGGTGCTTGCCTTCAAAGATTTTAACTTTAGGAAAGGGATTTGGGGCAGCGATTGGGTCGGACTGGATAACTTTAAATTCTTCTTTACTTCCGATGCCGCATGGCAAGTGACGCGGAACACCATCTTTCTCAATTTCATCTTCATTCTATTAACGAATGTGGTTGCCATCGCGTTTGCGCTCATGCTCTTTGAACTCAGTCGAAGGGCCGTCAAGTTATTTCAGACGACACTGTTTTTCCCTTATTTCTTATCCTGGGTTGTTGTCAGTTATGTCACGTACGCATTGCTGAACCCTCAGATGGGTGTCATCAATCACCTGCTCACACAGTTCGGATTTCACGAGGTCAACTGGTATATGGAAGCGAAGTATTGGCCTGTCATCTTAAGTCTCGCTTACTTATGGAAAAATGTTGGATATTCCACGCTCATCTTTTATACGGGACTTATGAGTATCGACAAAAGCCTCTATGAGGCTGCATCGATTGATGGTGCGAGCAAATGGCAGCAGGTGCGCAGCATCTCGATTCCACTGCTATCGCCGTTAATTACCTTGATTACCTTATTACAGGTAGGGAAAATATTCTACTCCGATTTCGGGATGTTCTACTTCCTGACGGCGGACTCCGGCGCGTTGTATGCCACGACGGATGTTATTGATACTTATGTATTCCGAGCGTTACGTGTGTCAGGTGATACCAGTATGGCCACAGCTATCGGACTCTATCAATCTTTAGTCGGTTTTGTATTAGTCGTGACCGTGAACTATATCGTTCGCAGATTCAACAAAGATAATGCGATTTTCTAGAGAGAATGGGGGGAGGAAACTATGAATTTTTTTAGGAAACAATCGTTGTCCAAATGGCTGATTCATTTGTGGTTTATCATCTTTTCTGTTTTCTGCCTGATCCCGCTTGTCTATGTCATTTCCATTTCATTTTCAACCGAGTCGGATCTTGCAGTGGACGGTTATCGCTTGATTCCCAAAACGTTTACGACGTTTGCATACAAATATCTATTAAAAAGCCCGGATCAACTGATCACCGGTTATACCGTATCGGTGACGGTGACCGTGCTCGGAACGGTCATAAGCCTACTGATTACGGCCATGCTCGCTTACGTGCTGTCCCGCAAAGATTTCCGCGGCGCCAATAAATTATCGTTCTTCATATTTTTTACCCTTCTATTCAACGGCGGTCTTGTGCCATGGTACATCTTAATAAAAAAATATTTGTTCATCGGCGATTCCATCTTTGCGCTGATCTTACCGTATGTTATTATGCCGTGGCACGTCCTATTGATGAAAGGGTTCTTATCCGAGATTCCGCTCGCACTGATCGAGTCGGCCAAGATCGACGGTGCGAAAGAGTGGAGAATCTTCTGGCAAATCGTCTTACCGATTGCCAAACCAGCCATGGCCACTGTAGGGTTATTCATCGCATTCGTATATTGGAACGACTGGTGGCTCGCGATGCTCTATATCGATAATGAGAAGCTCATTCCTCTGCAGTACATGCTCTACCGGATTATGAATAATATTCAATATTTGTCGAGCAGTATTAAGCCAGGTACGGTGAATATCGATATTAGCCGGTTTCCGAATGAAACGGCTCGGATGGCGATTGCCGTAATGGCCGCGGGTCCGATTCTCGTCGTATTCCCATTCTTCCAGAAGTATTTCGTGAAAGGTTTGACCGTAGGCGCCGTGAAAGAGTAATTATTCTGTTGGTTGTAACGGCTTCATGCCGATATACAATAAATCACTAGAATCATGAGGGAGGTTGTTTCATGGAACAGACAAAGAGAGTGAAATCCGTAGTATCCGTACTCGCCGTATGTCTTATGTTCTCAGGAAGCTTAATTGGGTGCGGGGCAAAAGACGAAAAATCGGCCGATGCTACTCAACAGAATGCGACGACTCAGGAATCAGCTCAAACAGAACCAGCTGCAACAGATCCAGCCAAGCTAGAGCCAGTAGATTTGACATGGTATCTTGACGCTTCACCACAATCGGATATTGCTTCAGTAGAAGCAGAAATGAACAAGATTCTGAAAGAAAAGCTGAATGTGACGCTGCATCTGAAGATCGTCGATTGGGGTGCGTACGATCAGAAAATGCAGGTTGTGAACGCTGCTGATGAGAACTACGACCTCGCATTCACGGCCAACTGGGCGAATAACTACTATCAGAATGTCAATAAAGGCGCATTTATCCCACTGGATGACCTTCTGGAGAAATACGCGCCAACCATTATGGAAACGCTCCCTAAAATGGGCTGGGACGCGACGAAAGTGAATGGGAAAATCTATGCGATTCCGAATTACCAAGCTTGGACGATGACGAATGGCATTATCATGCGCAAAGACTTGGCTGATAAATATGGGGTCAAACCTGAGAGCATCAAAAAGCTTGAAGATCTTGCGCCTTTCCTAGAGCAAGTGAAGAAGAATAATCCGGGTATGGTCCCTTATGAGAATGAATACAACGGGGAGTTCGGCAAAAATCTTGTTTATTATGGATTTGATGAGGTTGCAGGACGCAACGTTCCGGGGGTTATCAAGTTAACGGATACTTCCTTAAAGGTAGTCAACCAATTTGAGTCTGAAGAATATAAATCATTCGTTACAACCATGACGGATTGGTATAAGAAAGGGTATATCCGCAAAGACGCGGCGACGCTGAAGGATGTACAAGCAGATCGGAAAGCCGGCAAAACAGCCAGCATGAATGCAGGGAACTTCGGGCCGGCAATGGAAGGGGAAGCACCACTTGACGCTGCTCAGAACCCGGTTTATAACGTTAGACTTACTCAGCCTACCCTGTTGACTAGTTCGATTATTGCGACCATGACTGGTATTAGTGCGACATCGAAAAATCCGGAACGTGCTGTTATGTTGCTAGACTTGCTGTTTAAGGACAAGGAGCTCTACAACCTATTAGCTTACGGTATCGAAGGCAAACACTATAAGAAAATCGATGATAACAATACGATTGAGGTCATGAATGATGGTGGCTATGCCCCTGGATTTGAATGGGAAGTAGGAAATGCATTGAACGCGTATCCACAAAAAGGCTCCGTCCCTGGCACTGCGGAAGCAACGAAGAAGATGAACGAAAGCTCCACGCCGTCGCCATTGCTCGGCTTCAGCTTCGATCCAGCACCGGTGAAGAGTGAGATCGCTCAAGTGGGCACCGTGACCGCGCAGTATATTGCACTCCTTGAGACGGGCTCCGTTGCCCCTGACAAAATGTTGCCGGAATTTATCGACAAGCTGAAAAAAGCCGGCAGCGACAAAATTATCGCTGAAGAACAGAAACAAATCGATGCTTGGAAACAAAACAAATAATGATCGTTTGAAGTGCACCCCTTAGAATAGACATTGGAAAAACCCCTGGGTTTAACCGATGAAAATGGTATTATCCCCTTTAAGTAGACACTCAAAAAAACCTTCTGGTTATGAGGGAGGTTTGAGCAACACTTGGAGGGGATATTTTATTGTCGCTTGGCAATTGTCGGATCGTAACCGCTCGACAAAGTTACATTTTTTAGAGATATGATTAATTTTTGAAGAGTGCATTTTCTGAAAGATCAGTTGTTTTTTTATATTTTGTTGTTTCAGACTAATGCATTTCGACTTATGATGAGTGCGCAATACGAAATTCATATCCCGGAAGTTACATGACAAATGACTAATTTTACAGCGGTTCAAGCAGTCGAACGCCATGTATTTCATCTGGCCGAGTATATGAAAGAAGTGAAAGGAATGGTAACGAATGCTTACAATGGATGGCAGTCAATTTTTATTTAACGGGAAGCCTATTCGAATCTTATCAGGGGCTTTGCATTATTATCGAATCGTTCCGGCATATTGGCGAGATCGACTTCTTAAATTAAAAGCATGCGGGTTTAATACGGTGGAAACGTATGTGCCATGGAATTTGCATGAGCCGGAGGAAGGTCAATTTAACTTTGAAGGGATTGCAGATCTCGAACGGTTTATTAAGATAGCGGGAGAACTTGGTCTTCATGTCATTGTACGACCGAGTCCGTACATTTGCGCAGAGTGGGAGTTCGGCGGGCTGCCGGCGTGGCTGCTGAAGGAAGACAACATGCGGCTTCGCTGTTCTTATCAACCTTTTTTGAACAAAATCGACGCTTATTATGACGTGCTACTGCCTAAGTTGGTTCCGCTTCTTAACTCGAATGGCGGACCGATTATGGCAATGCAAATTGAAAATGAATACGGAAGCTATGGCAACGATAAGAACTATTTGAAGTATTTGAAGCAGGCGATGGTGGAGCGTGGAATTGATGTTCTACTGTTCACCTCTGACGGATACACGGACAGCAATTTGCAAGGCGGCACGCTCCTGCCGGAGGTTTTGGCTACCGTCAACTTCGGATCGCGGCCGAATGAGGCGTTCGGTAAGCTGACGGAGTATCAACCGGACAAGCCGATCGTCTGTATGGAATTTTGGAACGGATGGTTTGACCATTGGGGCAAACCGCACCACGTTCGGGACAGTGAAGATGTTGCTGAGGTGCTGGACGATATGCTCGCCATGGGCGCATCGGTTAATTTTTATATGTTCCATGGGGGAACGAATTTTGGATTCTATAACGGCGCGAACGATTTGGGTAAATATGAACCGACAGTAACCAGCTACGATTATGACGTACTGCTGAATGAATCCGGTGATCTAACGGACAAATATTGGGCGGTTCAGAGCGTGCTCTCGAAATATACGGAAGTTGAAGATATCGTATTGCCGTCCCCGCAGCCGAAGAAACATTACGGCGAAGTTCAATTAACCGAGCATGCGTGCTTATTCGACTCGCTCGCTTCATTGTCAACGCCGATTCACAGCGTATGCCCTGAGCCGATGGAACGGCTTGGTCAGAACTATGGGTTTATTCTGTATACAACTTCGATCCCGGGGCCAATATCCCAGGCCAAACTAGCGATACAACAGGTACGGGATCGCGCACTTGTATTCCTTGACGGTGTGTATCAAGGCGTTATTGAACGTAATACGCATGATATTAGACCGGACGTAACGGACAACGATATTGTGCTGGACATTCCGCAAGAGGGCGCGACCCTAAGCATTTTGGTCGAAAATCAAGGCCGGATTAATTACGGCTACGGGATGAAAGATCCGAAAGGAATTACAGAAGGCGTTCGTCTGGGGATGCAGTTCCTCTACAATTGGACGATCCATACGCTTCCGCTCGATGACTTAGCTGCTCTGAAATATACGGATACGCAAAAGCAGGATCTTTGTACACCGACGTTTTATCGAGGAACTTTTCAAATTGACGAAGCATGCGATACGTTTCTGAAGATGGAAGGCTGGAAGAAAGGCGTCGCATTCATCAATGGGTTTAATCTTGGACGTTACTGGGAAATCGGTCCCCAGCAAACGTTGTACATACCGGCTCCGCTGCTTCGCGAAGGGGAAAATGAGCTGGTATTATTCGAACTGCATGGGACGGAGAACAAGGTTGCAACGCTTCAGGATCATGCCGAGTTGGGTTAATTCGGTTGAAGGAATAAATTTGGATCGTGGAAGGAGTAAAAACGATGGAATATACGATTTTCGGCAAGACAGGACTGAAAGTATCCAAGCTTGGCTTAGGCGGGGCGCCGCTTGCAGGCGATTTCGGCAAGACGGATGAAGATGAGGTGCAGCGAATGATTCACGAGGCGCTCGATGCCGGCATCAACTTCATCGACACGGCTCCGAAGTATGGGTTCGGCGAATCGGAGCGCCGAATTGGTCAAGCACTTGTCGGCCGCAGAGATAAGGTTGTGCTGACGACCAAAGCGATCAGATCAGACTTGACCTACGATTATAAGAGCACCATTCAGTCCGTGGAAGATAGCTTGCGGCGGCTGCAGACGGATTGGATCGATCTTCTGCAAATTCACGACGTGGAGACGCAGCCTTATGAACTTGTCGTCAACGAGACCCTACCTGCGCTGGAGAAGCTGCGGCAGGACGGGAAAATCCGTTATATTGGCGTGAGTACGCGGGTTTTGCCATTGATGATGAGATATATGAAGACCGAACGCTTCGATGCGATTCAATTCTATGCGCGCTATATGCTGGCCGATCATACGGCCAAAGATGAAATCTTGCCGCTCGCGAAGGAGATGGGGCTTGGCGTCATCAATGGCAGCGTGCTCGGCATGGGGATTCTGGCGGATTCGCCTGCTCCCTTTCTGGAGCAGGAGATATTGGACAGAGCCAAAGAGCGTCTGGAGAAGTTAAGCTTTCTTCGCAAAACGGAGCCGAAAGGATTAATTGAGCCGGGCATGCGCTTCAGCTTGAGCCAACCAGATATCCATGTGTCTCTTACGGGAGCGGATACCACCGCCGTCTTGCGTACGAACCTGTCCTTCTGTGATGGACAAGGGCTAGACCCGGAAGATCAGCGCAAGGTGTATCAACTGTTCCAAGGGCAAACGTTATTTTAGTTACAACGGATAAGTAACGCAATGGGAGGGAGAGTCACATGACTTCAACGCTAACGAATGGAAGCATCACGAGGATTGAGGCTACAGAGCGGATCGTTCCGCCGACATGGGCGCTGCAGGAGCAGCTGCTTTTTGACAATTTGAACAAGGCGGCCAAGGAGTTCGTCGCGCGGTACACGCACCCGGACGGTACGCTCATATGGTTCGAGCATTGGCCAGGCATGGATGGATCGGATGATCCCTATGAAGGCTTTATGAATTTGGCGCTCTTGTATGTGCTCGGAGGGAGCAGCGAGCTGCATGAAGTGTCTCGCAAAATATGGGAAGGCATTACTTGGCAGTGGACGGAATACGGGCAAATTCACCGCGAGTTCGATGCCTATTACGATTGGATGCATCATGGCGAAGGCTATTTGTATTTATATTTTCTAGGTCTGGCGGGACCCGCGACGCTTAAGGATCGGCAGCGCGCTAGTAAATTTGCAGCGATGTATACGGGCGACGACCCGGAAGCGCCGAACTATGATCAGGAACGCAAGCTGATCCGATCGCCATTGACAGGCAGCCGCGGTCCTAGGTTTGAGGTAACCGAGGAAGATTGGAGCACGCACCGAGGCATTTTGGACGATTATTTGGCGCCTTACGAAGATATTCCGGGCGTCGATTTTGCAAGTGGAAAGTGCCCTTGGTCGAACGATGAGGTCTATCAGCAGCTCCTAGCCATGATGAACGAGCGGATGAATCGTGGCGATGTGCCGCTGAATTTGAATGCGACGGGATTGATCACGCATGCGTTTCTTCATAGCGGTGAGGAGAAGCTGCGGAGTTGGGTCGTCGAATACGTGAATGCTTGGCAGGAGCGGGCCCGATCGAATGGCGGCATCATCCCTGACAATGTCGGACTCACCGGGCAAATCGGGGAGTACAACGACGGCAAATGGTGGGGCGGCTACTACGGCTGGCGATGGCCTCACGGCTTCATGACGATCATCGAGCCGCTGACGAATGCCTGCATGAATAAGGTATTGCTGACGGGCGACATGAATGGACTTCAGCTGGCACGGGAGCAGCTTGACCGGAACTGGGAGCTGCGCCAAGAGAAAGACGGCAAATGGCTGGTGCCATTCAAGCATTTCGATAGCGGCTGGACCGATTATCGGGAGGCGCTGCCGAAGTATCCGATCTATCTATGGTCAATGTCGATGGCGGAGGAAGATATGGAACGCATTGAGCGCATTCCGAAAGACCATGACTGGAGTGAAGTCATCGTGCCGAAGTTCTCCGGCAGAGACCCGAGAACCGGGCGGGAGACGAAGCATTACATCGGCAATACACAGCCTTGGTATCAATATATCCGCGGGCTCAATCCGGATTATCCGCAGCGAATTCTAAGCGCCAATTACGAAATGATCGGCAACCAGCTGGCCAAGATGCGCTCTCCGGAGGGCGATCCATATCAATGGACCGAGCATTACAGCGAGGGGATCTATTCAGCCATTCACATTTGGCAGGAAATGTGCCCGCTGTATTTCGAGGGCCTTGTGCAGCTGACGCTCGGCGGACCGATGCATATATCGCATGGAGGTCTGCAGCATGGCCGCGTTCGTTATTTTGACGCTGCGGCGAAGCGGCCGGGACTGCCGCCGGGCGTGTCCGCGCTGGTGGAGAAGCTGACATCGGATTCCGCAACGGTTCATTTGGTGAACACGAGTCTATTCGATGATCGAGAGGTTATTATACAGGCCGGCGTATTTGGCGAGCATCGATTCTTAGGTGGAGAAATCATCAATGCTTCGGGCGAAGTGACCGGGACGTTGGCGGTTGAAGGGAAATGGCTTCACGTATCACTGCCTGCGGGAACAGGCATCACCTTGAGACTCTCTATGGATCGGTTTGTCCATTCTCCATCGTACGATTTGCCTTGGCCGAGTTTAGAAAAGCCGACCACGATTCAGGGGCGGACCGAATCATGATCATTGCTGCCCAATGAAAGAGATGAAGGAGTGAAGATATGCGTTTACAAGATAAAGTAACACTGATCACAGGAGCTGGCTCTGGCATCGGAAGAAGCACGGCATTGCTGTTCGCGAGCGAAGGAGCAGCCGTTATTGTCAACGACGTAGACGAGGCCAAAGGCCGGGAAACGGTAAGCGAAATTATAGAAAAAGGCGGCGTGGCGCTGTTCATCCAAGCCGATGTTACCCAGCCGGAAGCGGTCAAATCGATGGTAGAAGCAGCGATTGCTGAATTCGGCCGTATCGATGTGCTGTTCAACAATGCGGGTATCAGCGGCATCGGCGCGCTGCACGAAATCGAGCCGGATACATGGGACCGGATCATGAGCATTAATGTCAAAGGCGTATTTTTGCCCTCGAA
>NZ_JBHTGZ010000003.1:316032-450639 GCF_042676425.1 Paenibacillus sp. GCM10027629
AGCGGTACTCGCCTTAACCAAATCCATGCAGGTCGATTATGCGGCCTTTAACATCCGGGTTAATGCACTGCTTCCGGGGACAATTTATACACCGTTCATGGAGAACTATTTGAAAACGTCGTATGATGACCCGACAGCTGCGATCGAATCATTGAAGCAGCGCCAGCTTAGTGGAGAACTTGGTAAGCCAGAAGATGTTGCCAGTGCGGCCTTGTTCCTCGCTTCGGATGAATCCAAGTTCATGATGGGTTCACCACTGTACATCGACGGCGGCGTCGTATTCGGCAAGAACGCATAACAAATGGACAGATGGGAGTGCAGGAACGAATGAAACTGTTGACTTTTGAAGAGAACGGAAAATTAAAGCTGGCGATGAAAACGGAACAAGGCATTCTGGATGTCGCTGGAGCGCTGGAAAGCAAAACATCCATGCCCGAAGGCATGCTGCCAGTAACCATACATGAAATCATCGAAGGCGGAATGGAAGCTGTTGCTGCACTGCAGCGCTTTGCAGACCAAGTGTTGGCGGGCGGTACCGAGGGCAAAGCTTATTTGCTAGATGAATCCACGATCCAATTCGCACCTTGCGTAACGCATCCGAGCAAGATCATTTGCGTAGGTCTCAACTACCGCAAACATGCGGAAGAGACGAACGCGCCGATCCCAGAATACCCGATCCTTTTTAATAAATTTGCAAATACACTAACGGGACATGGATGCGAGGTTCCCCTGCCGGAGAAGGTATCGTCGCAGGTCGACTATGAGGCAGAGCTTGTGATCGTCATCGGCAAAAAAGCCAAATACGTAGATAAGGAGCATGCGCTTGATCATGTGTTCGGTTATTGCAACGTGAATGATCTGTCTGCGCGTGACCTACAAATGCGAACGCATCAATGGCTGCTCGGCAAATCTTGTGACGGATTTAGCCCTTTAGGGCCTTATCTGGTTACGGCGGACGAAGTCGGCGATCCGAACAATCTGGACATTCGCTGTATCGTGAACGGTGAAGTTCGGCAGCATTCGAATACGTCGGATATGATATTCCATTGCGATGAAATCGTTAGTTATATTTCTCAGCATATGACGCTGCTTCCGGGCGATATCATCCTGACCGGAACGCCGGCCGGTGTCGTGTTTGGTTATCCGAAGGAGAAGCAAGTCTATTTGAAGCCGGGAGATGTCGTGACGATCGAGATTGAAAAGCTCGGCGCTCTGACAAACCGCATGGTGAGCGAACAATTCTAGAGGAGTGGGGATATGGCAGCAAACAGGGTATCAGAAATCAAAGTGGCTCATCTTCATCCGGATCAAGTCGAGCGGTATGAACAGCTTCACCGCGATATTCCTGCTGGGAACGAACAGCATATGCGGGAAGCGGGCATTGTATCCTTACGGATTTTTCGCGAGGGACTGACCCTGTTTATGATTGTCGAGTCGGATTCATCTTTGGCGCTTCCGGATCGGGTCATCGACCACCAGCTGGAAGAGGAATGGCATCGGCTGACAGGCGAATGCTTCTCGAAAACATGGCAGGATGCGAGCGAGATCTATCAGTTGCCTAAGGAGGGTTCGAGGGCATGAGTGAACGGCAAGCAGTTGATAATCCCATATTACCGGGAGACCACCCAGATCCTTCGATCGTCCGCGTTGGAACGGATTATTATATGGTTACCTCGACGTTTCAGTATTTTCCCGGGGTTCAAGTTCTGCATTCCTGCGATTTGGTTCACTGGCGTCCGATCGGTCATGTGATCACCCGCAAGAGTCAGCTAGATTTGACGGGCATGCCGGACTCCTTCGGTGTATTTGCTCCAGATATCTCGTACTATGACAATAAGTTTTGGGTTGTCGTTCCGTATTATCATGGTCAGCCGCGCTGTACGAATCTGTTGTTCGTGGCAGATCGTCCGGAAGGACCTTATAGCGAAGCGATCATGCTCAATCATCACTTTATCGATCCTTCTATTTTCAACGACGACAATGGCAAACGTTATTTGGCATTCGGAGGCGGATGGATCCACGAGCTGGCGTCGGACGGCACCGGATTGCTTGGTGAAGCAAAGCAGGTATGGCCGGGAACCGGCGGATCCGCCCCTGAAGCGCCGCACATCTTGAAGCGCAATGGTTGGTACTATTTGATGCTGGCGGAAGGAGGCACTTTCTTCGAGCATATGGTTACGGTAGCGCGAAGCCGCTCCGTATGGGGGCCTTACGAACCGTGTCCGCATAATCCGGTTTTGACGCAGCGTGATCCCGAACGCCGGATTCAAAAAGCAGGCCACGGAAAGCTGGTTCAAGATCCGAACGGCGCGTGGTGGATGTTCCATCTTGGCGGTCGTCCTCTAACGCCGAATGGTTCGTGCCCGCTTGGGCGAGAAACATTCGTCCAGCCCGTGCGATGGACAGACGAAGATTGGTTTATCGTCGGCGAAGACGGCGCGCCG
Organism: Paenibacillus sp. GCM10027629; assembly: GCF_042676425.1. NCBI lineage: Bacteria > Bacillati > Bacillota > Bacilli > Caryophanales > Paenibacillaceae > Paenibacillus > Paenibacillus sp. GCM10027629. The sequence goes on from NZ_JBHTGZ010000003.1 coordinate 318,477, forward strand.
ATGGATCAAGTCGTGGTGCCGTCTGTGGAAGAGAACGCAACAACAACTTATTCAGCGATTGATGATTTTTCGACGGGAAAAGCGTTATCACCCGACTGGGAATGGGTGCGGCATCCGGTAGATGACGGATATGAATTGACAGAGGCTGGACTGAAGATAAATTGTAAACCGTATATTCCCTTCGCACTTGGATTAACGCTTATATTAACACGACGCTGGCGTCATTTCGGGTTTTCTGCTGAAACCAAGCTATCGCTTTCGCCGAGAAGCAGAGGTGAGGAAGCGGGGATGACGCTTTACCGGGACTCGGATGCATTTCTCTTCTTCGCAATTCGTAATGGCATTGGTCAAACAGCGGGTCAAGCCTTTGATGTAAGCCGTCTTCACGAAAACCAAGAACAAGAAGGGCTATACCTGGAACTTGAGCAATATGTCGCTATTCATCGAAAATCGCTTGCAAGAATAAAGCTGCCGATAGAACCGGGTCAACCTATCTGGCTTAAGATCGTGTTGATCGCCGAAACAGAGCAGGCATCCTTTTTCTATTCTATAGACGGCATCAGGTACGAGGATTTGGGAATTGCACTTTCAGTAGCATTTCTTTATCCCGAAAATCACACGAGATTCTTGTGTTTTACGGCTCCTAGAATCGGCATTTATGCAAAGGGTGTCTATGGGGAGCAGGAAGGCCATGCGATTTTTCAAAGGTTTACATATGAGGATCAGGGTTGAACCAATATCATCGATAGAACAAAACAGGCTTCCGATCGGATAGTCTGTTTTGTTTTGTGTCTGAATTTATGACAAAAAAATATTATCATATTAACTTTGTTTATTCGATAGACAAAGTGAGTCTAGTGAAATATAATGTTACCAAAATCATACATCAAAAATAATCGAATGGCAGGGCAGGGCCCACCAAGGAGGTCATGATGATGAAATCTTATCGTGTAGGGATGGTCGGCTATAAATTTATGGGAAAGGCGCACAGTCATGCTTACCGGGATTTGCCGATGTTCTTCCCGCAGGTTGCTGCACCGCAAATGAAGCTCATTTGCGGCCGAGATGAAAGCGGTGTCAGCGCCGCAGCCTCGCAGTTCGGCTGGGAAGGATACGTCACCGACTGGCGTGAGCTGGTCTCGCATCCGGAGATCGACATCGTCGATATCAATGCCCCGAGCGATGCGCATAAGGAAATTGCGCTGGCTGCGGCTGCGGCCGGCAAGCATTTGTTCTGCGAGAAGCCGCTCGCGCTCAACCTTGCTGATACGAGGGAAATGCTTGAAGCAGCTGAGGCGGCTGGAGTGAAGCACATGGTCGGCTTTAACTATCGGTTTGCGCCCGCGGTGCAGCTGGCGAAGAAGCTCGTTGACGAAGGCCGTCTCGGCGAGATCTATCACTTCCGTGCCTGGTTCCTGCAGGATTGGATCGTCGATCCGAACTTTCCGCTCGTCTGGCGCTTGCAGAAGGAGATCGCGGGCTCCGGATCGCACGGGGACCTCGGCGCGCATCTCATCGATCTCGCGCACTTCCTGATCGGCGACATGCAGGAAGTGATCGGCATGAGCGAGACGTTCGTGAAGGAACGTCCGCTGCCGACTTCGATGACCGGTCTCAGCGCTAAAGGCAGCGCAGACGCTCCGCGCGGTCCTGTCACCGTCGATGATGCGACGCTGTTCATGGCGAGATTCGCCTGCGGGGCGCTTGGCAGCTTCGAAGCGACACGCTTCGCGCCGGGACACCGCTGCACGAATTCTTTTGAGATCAACGGCAGCAAGGGCAGCGTGAAGTTCGACTTTGAACGGATGAATGAATTGCAGGTCTATTTTACGAGCGACGATGAGGATGTGCAGGGCTTCCGCCGCGTGCTTGCGACCGATCCGTCTCATGCCTATATGGATGCATGGTGGCCTGCCGGTCATACGATCGGTTATGAACATACGTTTATCCACGAGGTTGTGGAGCTGATGCGCGCGCTCGAGGAAGATCGCCAGCCGATCCCGAACTTCGTGGATGGCGTCAAATGTCAGCAGGTGCTTGAAGCGGTCGAGCAGTCGATCGCGCAGCGGCGATGGGTGAGTATTAACGAAGTATAGTGCGGATTGCAATACGGTATCGATCAAAACGTACAGATGAGAGAGGAGCAATCGATTGTTATGAACAAACAAGCGTTAATCTTATGGGGCGGTTGGGACGGCCACCAGCCGGAGGAAGTTGCAGGGATATTCGGTGGCTTGCTTCGTGAAGAAGGTTTCCAGGTTGAAATCTCGAACACATTGGATGCTTTTAGAGACGCGGAGCGGTTAGCAAGCGTCGATCTGATCGTACCGGTCTGGACGATGGGTGCGATTGAGAAGGAGCAGCTCGATCCGCTGCTGGCCGCGGTAAAGGAAGGCGGCACTGGGATCGCCGGCTGTCATGGCGGGATGGGGGACTCCTTCCGCAACGAGGTCGAGTATCAGTATATGGTCGGCGGCCAGTGGGTCGCGCATCCAGGCAATGACGGGGTAACATACACGGTGCGCATGAAGGATCAGAGCTCCCCGCTTACGCAAGGCATCGAGGATTTCACCGTCGTATCCGAGAAGTATTACATGCACGTCGACCCGGCCATCCAAGTGCATGCCGTAACGGACTTCGGGGACGTGGAAATGCCGGTCGTCTGGACGAAAACATACGGTGCGGGGAAAGTCTATTACAATTCACTTGGTCATCAAGCAAATATTGTCCGAATGCCGCAAACGCTCGAGTTAATGCGTCGTGGCTTATTGTGGGCCGCAAGGTAGCGGCAGAATATGAGGAGGAGCGAGATGAAAACAATTAAAGTTGGCATCATTGGCTGTGGCAATATTAGTTCGATTTATATGGAAAATATCCCGAAATTCAAACACATGGAACTTGTTGCTTGCTCGGATCTCGATCTGAGCCGCGCGCAGGCCAGAGCGGAGCAGTATAACATCGCCAAAGCCTGTACAGTCGAACAGCTGTTACAGGATGAGGACATCGATCTCGTCATTAACCTAACGATTCCGGCTGCGCATGCCGCAGTCTGCCTGCAGGCGCTTGAGGCGGGCAAGCATGTGTATGTGGAGAAGCCGCTTGCAGTTACGCGTGAAGAAGGACAACGCATGCTGGACGTCGCACGCAGCAAAGGGCTGCTGGTCGGCAGTGCGCCGGATACGTTCCTTGGGGGAGGCATCCAGACCTGCTTGAAGCTGATCCATGATGGCTGGATCGGCACGCCGGTTGCGGCAACGGCGTTCATGATGAGCCGCGGCCATGAAAATTGGCATCCCGATCCGGAGTTTTACTATCAGCAGGGCGGGGGGCCGATGTTCGATATGGGGCCGTATTATTTGACGGCGCTCGTCGCATTGCTCGGGCCGATTCGCAGAGTGACTGGCTCAGCTGGGATTAGTCATCCGGAACGTACGATTACAAGCGCGAAAAAATACGGCCAGAAAATCCAGGTCGAGACGCCAACGCATATCGCTGGCGTGCTGGATTTCCACAGCGGCGCCATAGCGACGCTTGTTACGAGCTTTGACATTCAGGGCGGCACGAACCTGCCGCATATCGAAATCTACGGAAGCCAAGGCTCGCTGCGGGTGCCTGATCCGAATTCGTTCGGCGGGCCAATCCAGATCCGCAGAGCGGGAACGGATTGGGAGCAGATTCCGCCAACCCACGAATATACGGGGAACAGCCGCGGGTTAGGCGTAGCAGCGATGGCGCACGCGATACAGACAGGCCAGTTAGACCTGCATCGCGCCAATGGCGAGCTGGCCTATCATATCCTTGAGGCGATGCACGGCTTCCATGATGCATCGGCACAAGGAACGCACTACGAGATGAAGAGCAGTTGTGAGCGGCCGCTGCCGCTGCCGCCGTATTTTGTGTTCGAGTAAGAAGTGCTGTTCAACTATTTGACAGCAAGCGAAGGTCAGCCAGGATGGAATCCGAGAGCGGATGTCAATAAAGACGGTATCGTTGGTATTGAAGACCTAGCCATTATCGCCAGAGCAATCTTGGAATAACGAAAATCTATAGTCCTATTTACCCACTCTCTCAACACTCTAACCAGCCTAATTTAGGCTGGTTTTTCTATTTCTCTTTACAAAAAACATCAATTTTTAGAGATTTATCAATATTTGAAGAGGTAATTTTCTCAATGATTGTTGTTTTTTCATTTTTTGTTGTTTCGGGTGTGTTAGATCCGACTTATGATGGGGGTACCAAAATTTAACATGCTGAAGAAACGAGGAGAAGGCCGATGCAAGATTTGATTCTACAATCGAAACAGAAAACCAAAAAGAAGATTCGTATTCCACCCTTCATCAAGGAACTGGTGAAGAACAAGACAATCTATTTGATGATGCTTCCCGGGCTGCTATTTATATTGATCGTCTATTATTTGCCGATGATTGGCGTCGTGATCGCATTTCAGGAATTTAACCCGTTCAAAGGCATCTGGGGCAGCAAATGGGTCGGATTTTCGAATTTCGAATTTCTGTTCCGGTCGGATGCGGTGTGGCAAATTACACTCAATACGATCGTCTATAACGTAATCTTCATGATAACCGGTCTTGGACTAGCGATGGCGATGGCCATCTTGATTAATGAGATCAGCAATCGGTTTTTTGCCGGATTTTACAAGAGCGTTATCCTGCTTCCCTATTTGTTGTCCTGGGTCGTCGCCGAATATTTGCTGTATTCGTTCTTAAGCATCGATAAAGGCATCATCAATCAGCTGCTTCAGGCCTTAGGGGTCGAGCCCGTGCAGTGGTATTCAGAACCATTTTACTGGCGGTTTATAATGCCTGCCGCTTATATTTGGAAGAATGTCGGTTACTATGCGGTCATATTTGCGGCCGGGATTACAAGCATTTCCCCGGAGTATTATGAAGCGGCCAAGATGGATGGGGCGAATAAGTTTCAGCAGGCCCTTAAGATCACCGTTCCGATGCTGATGCCGATTACGATCACCTTAGTGCTCCTGCAAGCAGGCAAAATTTTCTATGCCGCATTCGGCGATTGGGGCATGTTCTATAATCTGCCGAGGGAGTCAGGCGTTCTGTTCAGCGCGACCAATGTCATCGACACCTATGTCTTCCGGGCGCTCAAGCAAATGAACGATTTCGGCATGTCTTCTGCTATAGGCCTTTATCAATCCGTCGTAGGGTTCATACTGGTCCTCGTTTCCAATTGGCTCATTCGAAAATACGATCGCGATAGTGCTTTGTTCTAGGAGGATGATGAGATGAATCAGGGCTTCATATCTCGTGCTGTAATTCATACAGGTTTTTTAGTGTATTCGATCCTTTGCTTGCTTCCGTTGTTCGTCGTGCTAACCATATCACTATCTGATGAGCAAAGTATTTTTCAGTCTGGGTATCACTTGATTCCCGAAAAATTCAGTCTGGACGCGTATGCGTTCATCTTCTCGGGGAACTCGCCGATCATTCAAGCCTATGGCGTTACCATCATCGTAACGCTGCTTGGAACCCTGCTGCATTTGGTGATATCGTCCATGCTGGCTTACGGGTTGTCCAGAAATGAAGTGAAGTACAAAAATATCATTTCTTTCATCGTCGTGTTCTGCTTGTTATTTAATGGCGGATTAGTGCCGTGGTACATGTTATTTTCGAAATATCTCCATTTAAAGGATACGCTTCTTGTTCTTATCGTTCCTTACCTTGTATCCTCGGTCAATGTATTGATTATGAGGAACTTTTTCAGAACGATACCGGATTCGATTGTCGAGTCTGCAAGGATTGACGGTTCCGGCGAGTTTAATACATTTCTCCGGCTGGTCGTTCCGTTATCGACGCCGGTGCTCGCTACCATCGGACTGTTCGTTGCCGTATTTTACTGGAACGATTGGTTTACGGCTTCGCTGCTGATCGAAGACGGCAAGCTGTATCCGCTTCAGTTCCTTCTGCAATCGATCATGAACAACATCGCTTATTTGCAGGCCAATGCGCTTACGCAGAAACTTGCCACTTCGCTCCCTGATGAGACGGCAAGGATGGCCACCTGTGTTCTGGCTGTCGCGCCGATCGCGCTAACCTATCCTTTCTTGCAGAAGTATTTCGTGAAAGGATTGACTTTAGGGGCAGTGAAAGCATAATTTGAGGCTTTACCGGGCTACTGCCCGTATTGCGATATATAACAAATGGAGGTCAAACAATGGTAAACAAAACGAAGACATGGGCAAGTAAATTGGTATTGTTATGTTTTGCATTCACGATCGTGCTCGCAGGCTGCGGGAAAGATGCGACCACCACACCAGAGCCAACACCGACGAAGAACGAAGATAAGACGACGGATCAGCCAAAGGAGTCGGCCTTGGAGCCCGTTGAGCTCACGTATTATTTCCCGAACACGCCTCAAAAGGATTTGCAGTCCGTGGAAGATGAACTCAACAAACTGGTTCAGCCCAAAATTAACGCGACGATCAAGCTGAAGCTGATCGACTGGGGAAGCTATGACGAGAAAATGAACGTCATTATATCTTCCGGCGAACCATACGACATTGCTTTCACTTCAACATGGACCAACAACTTTTATCAAGGCGTTGCGAAAGGCGCGTTTGCTCCACTCGATGAATTAATCGAGAAATATGCGCCTGACACGAAGAGCAGCGTTCCGGAAACGTTCTGGAAGGCCGTGAAGGTCAAGGGGGCCACTTACGGTGTGCCTAACTTCCAGCAGTCAACGGCTGGGTACGGCTATCTGATTCAGAAATCGGTTGCCGACAAGTATAAATTCGATTGGAAGTCCGTCACGAAGCTGTCCGACCTGACGCCGATGCTGGAAACGATCAAGAAAGGCGAGCCGACACTTATCCCATGGGGATATAGCAAGGCGATTGATCCATTCCTGACGGCGACGCCGATGTTCAATCTGGAAGCGCTTGGCGATTCGAAGACGCCAGGCTCGATCTATTTGAACGATACCGAGATGAAGGTCGTTAACCAGTACGAAACGCCGGAATTCAAAGAATACGTAACCATGATGAGAGATTGGTACATGAAAGGTTATGTCAGAAAAGAGGCTCCAACGTTAAAAGATGACCAGGCCGATCTGAAAGCAGGCAAGGTTGCGGCACAAATCGGTCAGATCGACATTGATACAACGGCATTCGAGCAAGCTGGTATGAGCGCGCCAGGCAGATTTTCGAACTCTAACAAAGATGTGCAATCCTATGATCATATGTTCATCAAACCGCTCTTGACAACGGATAAAGCAGCCGCTTCGATCACGGCCATCTCGGCATCTTCGCCGAATAAAGAGAGAGCCATGATGTTCATCAATTTGCTGAACACGGACAAACAAATCTATAACCTGATCAACTGGGGCGTTGAAGGCAAACATTACAAAAAAGTCGCTGACAACCGTATCGAAACGATTTCGGACAGCGGGTTCAAAATATCTTCGCCTTGGGAATTCGGCAACATGAGTCAGACGTATTATACCGAGGCGGATGCGCAAGGTGCCGAAGTCGATGACAAAGGGAACAAGCTATGGATCGATTTGAATAAAAATGCACCAGCGTCCAATGCAATGGGCTTTGTCTTCGACTTTACGCCAGTAAAGTCAGAGAAAGCGAATGTCGATGCGGCAATCGACGAATTATATTATGCAATCGCGACCGGATCCATTGATCCAGTAAAGAATTTGCCGGTGTTTCTGAATAGACTCAAAGACGCTGGCGCAGATAAGATCATCGCGGAGAAACAAAAACAGCTGGACGAATGGAGAGCCGCGAACAAGTAAGCTACACGAGTAAGGCGTTCACTTCTAAGAGTGAACGCCTTTGTTTTGTTACATCGAGTGGTGATTCTGGTTTGTTTTTACGATTTTCAACCTGTATTCCGTTAGAGACACGCCGAAGTATTTTTTGAAGGTTGTATAGAAGTAGTTCGATTTCTCGATCCCGCAATTATCGAGGATTTCATTGATCTGCAAGTTCGTCTCTTCCAAGTAATATTTCATTTGTTCCATGCGTACGTTCACAATATATTCAGCTACCGATTTGCCGGTCGTGCTACGAAACAGTTTGCCAAGATAGACGGATGAAAGGTTTAGTGATTCTGCGCAGCTCGTCAGCGACAGGTTCTTATCCCGGTAAGACTCGTGAATGATCTGAATCGCGGTATTGACGATTTCGTTCTTTTTCTTGTCCTTCGCCCCATTCTTCAGCACGATAATTTCATCGAACAATTCGAAGAATGTCGTCTCGATCTCCGCCAGCGTCTCTAGCGCCGTGACATGATTGAGGAACCCGAGCGAAATAGAGTTGAGCTTCGATTGAGCGCCGTCGACAATGTGGTGTAGTGATTGATAGATGGTGAAGCTTAAGTAAATAATCGTTGAAATCATATGATCGTAGGAAGCGTGCTCTGCAGCTCTAATGATGTCGCGATAGGCTTCTTTCGCGGCGTCTCCGTTTCCTAATTTGAGCGCGTCGATGAGCTGTTTGCTCTTGGCGGCTGGCAGGACTAGCGCACTTTGGTGGATCTCTTGCAGAACATCCGGCGTGATGATGCTGCCATGCCCCAATGTCATGCGGTACATGGATAGCATCACGGTATCGTCATAGATATGTTTGATCTGATCCGCAGATTCGATTACATAGCCCAAGGTAATAGATAAGTTAATCTTGAAGAAATGCTCGGTATGTCGCTGTATATCGGCAGCGATACGCTGAAATTGTTCATATACATCATGCCCTTCCGGCGTCGATGTCAGGTCAGCCAAGACGGTGATTTGATCGGCTCCTGTCTCAATGACTTCGACGTGATAATGCTTGGAAGTGGCTTCCCTCGCGATATTCGCGATCCCGTACATATACAATGCACGGTCTTTTTCATTGAATTTGGACGTAAACGCTTGAAAATGATCGATTTTTAATAGGAACAAAAACAGCTTATGATCAAAGTTCACATCGATGTGAAACTCGGGTTCTTTGGCGTTAAAGGCTTCAAGCGATGGGGTAATGTGCCCGGTAATCACGTTTTTTAAATAATTCGTTTTTAAGAGCGGCGTGCTTTCTCGCTTCAGCGTCTCGAGTAATTTCGCGTGATCCATCATTCCTTCAAAAGCGTTGCTAAGGAAACTGAACTCATCCGATATTTTGTCGGGATTGTCCTGCGGATTCCATTTCTGCTTGATCCGATACGTCAACCTTCCGATCGGCTGATACAGCTTCCTTGAGGCCAGAATGGCAAAAATGACCCCGAGCAGCATGACGATCAGGCAGAAAATGATGGTAATAAACGTGTTTCGATTCACGCTCGAAAAAACGGTATCATACGGCGTTATGCTAAGAAATTTCCATTTTAAAGTATCCGAAGATACATAGGAAACCAGCACCTTATTATTCTGAACTTGATCAATTAGGCTGCCTGAAGATTCTGTGGAATCAAGGATCTTGTGTATGAAGCTCTGATCTAACATGTTGTCCATAAACTTGTTCGGCGACGGATCGCTTACCACATTGCCGTTGTCATCCAGAATCATAATATTGCTGTCTTTGCTGCTCATCTTCTTATCGAGTGCCGAAATCGTAAGCCTTAACCAGTCGGCATCTACATTAAGAATGATGGCATTCGTAAAGTTATCTTCACCAATGGCATCGAACAAAATATAGGTATAAACATTCGTATAGCTGGTGTGACTGCCATCCGCATTTGCAATTTGTCTTGGGATGGGGTAGAGATTTTGCACTTTTTGACCTTCGGCTGCACGATTTAAGAGCGTAATAAGATCTTGGTCGAAGAATTCCGAGCTATTGTAAAACGTGTCGTTAGGCGTAGCGATGAATGTATCGATTGTGCGGTTGTAGACATAAGCGGAATGAATGTATGTATTCGGAATGGTTAGCGCACCGAGCGTTCGGATCGCGCTGCTGATCGTAAGAATATCTTCATGATTATTGTTGGCGAAAGAAATGATCTGGTTGTTCAGCGATAAGGATTGGATGAAGTTTTTGGCTAAATTATCCATGTGCACGGTGCTGTAGCTAATTTTGGACAAAATATTCACGTTCATATCTTTCACCATGTTCGTCGTTGATGAAGTGTAATTGTAGAAGAGTAGGGAAGAGAGAACAAGAATTAAGGTGATGATGCTACCGATGAAAGAAATTAGCAATTTTTTGTAGATGCTTAATTTATTCTTGGAAATTATGAATTTCATAATGACCATCCTTTAAGTCTTAGTGAAGTCTATCGTATTATACTCGTCACAGAATCTCAACAAAATTTCAAAATGTGAACAATTATTAGAGATATTTCAAATTTTGGAGAACCTTCTATCCGCAGGTTTATAGCTATTCGGTCACAGATGTAAGTTACAAGTGGCAACTGAATAGAAAACGTTGAATGATGCAATTTTTGGAGTTGAATTCAATTTTGGGAGGGAGATATGGTAGATAGAGAAGGGAGGAGGGTGGACATCAGCAGCCGTCTGGTCTGATTCGTATTTTACATTCGAGAGCATTACTGCAGAAGCAAGGTATACAAGCATGAAACATGAATTTATCGCGGGAGGTATTTATGTTCAGAAAAGCGCTATCCATCATGTTGGCTGTCAGTTTATGTGTTGGCTTTCTTCTTGTGAAATCGCCTACGGCTCAAGCTGCGGGGAACACGTATTATGTATCAACAACGGGCAGCGATTCCAATTCCGGGACCCAGGAAAGTCCATTCCGATCGATTCAAAAGGCATCGAGTGTCATGGTAGCAGGTGATACCTGTTTCATCCGAAGCGGTACCTATCATGAATCCATCATTCCGATGAATAACGGTACTGCGACGTTGCCGATCACGTATAAGGCCTACTCGGGTGAGGAGGTCACGATAAGCGGCAGCGATACGGTAACGGGTTGGACGAAGGATACGGGCAGCGTCTACAAGGCATCCATGAATTGGAACCTAGGGGATGAGAACCAAGTATTTGTCAACGGAGAAATGATGCGTTTGGCGCAGTATCCCAACTGGACGAATGATGCGGATGTGTTCAATGTGGGATGGGCCTCCATGCAGAGTGGTACGGCAACGTCTATTACCGATACGGCGCTAAATAAGCCTGATAATTATTGGGTCGGAGCAACGGTGATCGTTAAGGGCTGGTGGTCAACGCAATCGGCGAAAATAACAAGCTCTAGCGGTTCGACCATCAAATTTGATAAGCTTCCATGGTCCGACGTGTACACGAATCCAGGTGGTGGCGTGAAATATATGATCGCCGGCATCAAAGGACAGCTTGATCGGCAGAAGGAATGGTATTACGACAGTGCTGCGTCAACATTATATCTCTATGCACCAGGCGGCGTGGATCCCAATACACTAAACGTGGAGGCCAAGAAGAGAAAATACGCTTTTGATCTGACGGGACGTTCCTATATCACGATTGAGGGCGTTCAGTTAATAGGCGCAAGTATGACGACGAAGGATGCAGATCACATCATGATCAAAGGCATCAAGGCGGAATATCTGTCGCATACCATTGGTCTACAAAAGGCGTATTCCTATGATGATACAGGGATCGACTTGTCGGGAAGCTATAACACGATCCGAGACAGCGAAATTAAATATAGCTCAGGGAACGGCGTCGTGATCAGAGGGACGAACAATAACGTTATTAATAACCTCATTCATGATACGGATTATATGGGAACTTATAATGCGAGTGTTGCTCTAGCCGGTGGCAAAAAGCACTTGGTGTCCTACAATACGCTCTATAACACCGGTAGGAGCATTATCGGCGGGGAGAAATTTACGGAATCTATTATTGAATACAACGATATCTCACGTACGGGGAAATTAAGCTATGATCTTGGGGGCATCTATTTTGCCCGTGTCGATGGAGCAAATACAGAATTAAGAAACAATTGGATCCATGACATGGACAGTCAGTCGTGCACAAGCTGCGAACTAGGCGTATATGTGGATTCGAATACACATGGTTTCTTAATCCATCATAATACCGTGTGGAATGCGGAGACCGGCCTTTATATTGGTGGGCGTGCTGACAACAATTTCATCTACCTAAACCAAACGAAACCAAAGATTATAGTGAACACAGGCGATTACAAGTACAACAACGAAGTTAGCAGCAATATCGTTGAAGGCGGAGTCTCCTTCCAAAACGGTGCTTCGGCAGGAATCAGCGCGTTTGTAGCTGATAATATTGCTACAGGTTATAATCAGACGCAATACGGATCAGCCGGTCATAATTTTACGAACCCGCCGGACCCCGTATTTGCGCATGCGTTGCCTGAATACAGCAATCGAGCCTTGAACTATGGCTTCGAAGCGGACCTTGACGGATGGGTTCTTACAGGCAACAAGAATGTTACATATCACTTTGCACCGATGCTTAATCTGAACGACCAATTTGCTACGACGAGAACAGCGGATGGTTCTGCGCTATTTGGAACGGGACAGAACGGCATCGAACAGGCGATCACTGGCTTGCAGCCAAATACGACCTATGAGTATTCGGGATGGGCAAAGGTGGCATCTGGCGAAGAAGCGTGGCTGGGCGTTAAAGATTATGGCGGAGCGGATCGGCATACGGTCGTCACCAATACAAGCAACGGCTGGAAGCATGTGATGATTCAATTTACGACAGGCGCGAACGCGACGAGCGTAACGATGTATATGTTGAAAAATTCAACCGGCTCAGGCGTTGTGTATGGTGATGATATCGGTCTGCGAAAAGTCAGACCATTGGAGCTGCCAGACCCGAACTTGATCCCGCAGTCGCAGATGACGGCAACAGCGACAAGCGAGGAAACGGTGGAAGAGAATTCTTCCGCTTCCAAAGCGATCGATGGCGATCCTTCAACCATGTGGCACACGAAGTGGGATAAATCCGATAAGCTGCCGCAATCGATTACCTTGAATCTAGGCGGTACTTTCAACATTAACAAGCTGACTTACTTGCCAAGACAAGTGGATAAGAACGGGATCATTACCGCATATAACATCTATGTTAGTACCGATGGAACAAACTTCACTAAGATTTTAAGCGGAACGTGGGCGAGCAATAATGCCTTGAAGACGGCGACATTTGCTGCCGTACCTGCCAAGTATATCAAGTTGGAAGCAACGGAGGCCTTCAACGGTTGGGCGTCGGCTGCCGAGATCAATGTCTTTAAAGATCCGACGCCGCCAGCGGTACAGAAGCAATCGGTATTAGCAGGACCAGACAAGGTGAATGCGGGTGAGACGTTCACCGTTCGTGCCGGGTTCAAAGGGGTTACCGAGCAGGTGTACGCCGAGGACTTGGAGCTGACATTTGACCCGAATTTGATGGAGGTAGCCTTGGTGAAGGCATTGACCGACGGCGTAAAAATCGTCGATTACAAGGTGACAGGCAATCAACTGCGCATTATTGCAGCAAACGTCGGGGCGGAACATGCGATTACTGGTGAAGCGCAAGTGGCAGAAATCAGCTTCAAAGCAAAGCAGGTAGAGCAGGATGCAGCCGGAACGATCGCGATTGCACATGCCGTGCTCGGAGATGCGGAAGGGAAAGAGATGGATACGGGCGCAGCTTCGCTGCCAATCCAGGTGCTTGTACAGCAGACCGGCACGTCTGGAGACCTGAATGGTGACGGCAAAGTCAGCATCGGGGATTTGGCAATTCTGGCAGCACATTATGGCATAACGGCGCAAAGTCCAGATTGGAATAAAGTCAAAGCGGCCGACTTCAACCGCGACGGCAAGATCGATATTAGTGATCTGGCAGCGCTGGCTAATCGAATAATCGAATAACTGTATCTGTTATGGGAGTTCTGGCGAGATTCAAGCAACTTGAACTCCCTTTCTTTATACCGTATGGAATGCTGAAACCGGCCTTTACATCGATGGGCTTGCTGATAACTAGCTGAATATCTAATCGAAAGGATATGATTTTTATGTTTAGTACCATAAGAAACATTCTTATCGTAATGGTGTTACTATTTTCAACGATGATTTCATATGGCACTTCGAGCGCTATCCCTTACAATTCTAATACAGATTGGTTTATGAATGCTAAGTACGGATACTTATTTCATTATCTCGCAGGCTATAACGACATTAAAGGCTCTAATATCGTGGAGTGGAATAGCACTGTCGATTCGTTTGATGTCAATACTTTTGCAGATCAAATGGCGGAGGCGGGCGCTGGATATGTCATACTAACCTTGGGTCAAAATAGCGGTTATTATAATTCTCCGAATTCGACATATGAAACATTAGCGGGGTACTCCGTGGGGGCAAAAACTTCAGCCCGTGATCTCCCGCTGGATCTCTACAATGCGTTAAGCCCAAAAGGGATAAAGCTTATGCTTTACCTGCCTTCGAACGCGCCGGCGGGTGATTCATTTGCAGCAAATCATATGGGTCTGTATATAAAGAACGGATATGACTGGAATGTTAACCATGAGTTCGGTGATAAATGGGCGCAGGTCATTCAGACATGGTCGGATCGATACGGTTCTAAAATATCCGGATGGTGGTTTGATGGATTTTATAGCTGGAACGGTTTTGATTCAACCTTTGCCGAGAAATATACCCAAGCTGCGAAGCATGGAAATCCCAATGCGATTGTTACCTTTAATCCAGGCATTTCAATTCAGAAAAATCCTCAGGCAGGTGATTATGAGGATTATACTGCAGGAGAACTAGGATCATTCAGTGCAGTTCCATCCGGCAGATGGCTGGACGGGTTACAGTGGCATATTCTTTCTTATTTAGGGAGCACCTGGTCCAAACCAGAAGTTAAATATACTGATTGGGCAATTACGAAATATATCAAATCTGTGAATCAAAGCCAAGGTGTCGTTACAATGGATGCTGCCATTTATAGAAATGGCTCGCTAAGCCCTGCTCAGTTCAATCAAATGAAAGCTATTAAGGCGAGTATAAGGGATGGGATCGATCCGTTGCCGCCAGATTCAAACAATGTTGCCTTTGGACTCCTTCCTTCGACATCCGCCAATTTCAAAAATTTGTCACTGATTACGGACGGTGAGAAGATCAGCAGTAATAACTTTGCCGATAGTTACCCTAACAACGGATTGCAGTGGATAAAGTTTGATCTGGGACAATCTTATAACGTTAACAAGATCAAGCTGTGGCATTATTTTGAGGATGGGCGAAGATATCATGACGTGATTGTACAGCTATCGAATACGGAAGATTTTTCGAGCGGCGTAACCACTGTATTTAATAACGATGCTGACAACAGTTCGGGTCAAGGTGCGGGTACGGATGCCGAATATGTGGAAACCAGCACGGGAAAAGATATTACGTTCCCTAACGTCAGTGCCAGATATGTCAGACTATGGTCTAACGGAAGCACAGCCAATGGATCGAATCACTATATAGAGGTTGAAGTGTACAAGGCCTCTGCGACTCCAACCAAAGTGGATGATTCGTACCTTTTGTATACCGGTAAATGGTCGACAAGCGGATTCTCATCGGGGTATTACAATGATACAGATCATTTTACAACTACGGCGGGCAGCACAACGGAATATACGTTTAACGGAACAAACATCGTTTGGTATGGCGTGAAAGGTAGTGATCATGGAAAAGCGGATGTTTATATTGACGGTATACTGGATAGCACGGTCGATTTATACCAAGAGACACGAAGCGTACAGTCATTGATTTATTCGAAGACAGGATTACCAAGTGGGGTTCATACAATCAAGATTATTGTTCGAAATGACCGTAATCCGTTAGCAAGTAACAACTACGTTGAAGTGGATTATTTGGAATACGCAGACATAGAGGATATCGATCAGACACCTCCAGCAGATGCGACATTTGCTGCAGATGTTACAGGACCAACCAACACCGATGTTGTTGTTACGATCAACTATCCGGATGACGTAGCAATGAAAGAGTATAAAGTGGGCGATAACGGCGAATGGACACCTTATACAAATCCTATTGTCCTTTCCGACAATAACATCGTATATGCAAGAGGAAAGGATGCCGCAGGCAATGTATCCAACATAACCAGCTATGAGGTAAGTAATATCGACAAGACCGCACCAACGCTAACCATTCAACTTGATCAAACGTCACTTTGGCCGGCGAATCATAAAATGGCGACTGTCCATGCCACGTTGGATTCGATTGACGCTGAATCAGGTGTTGTATCCGTCATGTTAACCTCTATTACAAGCAACGAACCGGATAGCGGAGAAGGTGATGTTCAGGCTCGAATAGGCACTGAGGATACTTCATTCCAATTACGTGCCGAAAGATTAGGCCAAGGCTCAGGACGGATCTATACCATAACTTACACAGTAACTGACAAAGCAGGAAACAAAGCGGTTGCAACTGCAACCGTAACGGTAACTCATGATCAATCAAGAAAATCTGAGTAGACCCTGATAAGCAAGAAGCCAGCTTCACTTCGGCAGCGCTGGCAAGTAAGATCATCGAATAAATCTTCGAGTTAATGAACAATAGAACTCCTTAACGATTAAGGCGCCGAAGCGATTCGGCGCCTGTTTGTGTTCTGCGTTTTTCCGCTTGAACAATATTTGTTAATCGAGCCAAGGCTGCTTTTGCTGACGCGTGGTTCCCCGCTGAATCAGCTCAACCTCTAACTTGTGATTCACCTCGTCCAAAGGCTGCTGCTCGATTTTCTTGATCAGAATACGAGCGGCGAGCATTCCCATCTCATAGATCGGCTGCGATACAGTCGACAGCTCCGGATAGACCATTTCGGCCAACGGAATGCCGTCATAGCCGATGATCTGCACTTGGTCCGGCACGCGGATACCGCGCTCCTGCAGCGCACGCAGCGCGCCAATTGCCATCATGTCATTGCCCGCGAATATTCCGTCAATGTCTGGATGCGCATCGAACAGTTTATTCACAGCTTCGATGGCTGCCTTCAGCTGGAAGTTCCCATTCACGACCAGCTTCGGCGTGAACCATGGCAGATCTTCCACCAGATCCAGATAGCCTTGGCAGCGTTCCTCCGCAATCCAGATCCCTTTAGGGCCACGTATATGCGCAATTTTGGTACATCCCTGCTGCAATAGGGCCTGCACAGCTAAGTGAGCCCCTTCCCGATTTTTCGAAGAGACGGTAGGAACAGAAGGCGAACTAACCCGGTCCACCGCGACCATAGGGACCTGCAATTGTTCGATTTCGTCCTCAGACAGCGTATTGGAGGCCATAAGAAACCCGTCGATATATTTTTGCTTCAGTGTCTGGATGTATTGGCGTTCGATCTTGGATGATTCGTTGGTATTACACAGAATCGTCGTATATCCATACATTTGCGTGACCTTCTCCACGGCAAGCGCTAGTTCATTGAAGAAGGGGTTCGTGATATCCGGGACGAACAGCGCGATGGTTTTGGTTGATTTTTTGGATAAGCTGCGCGCGACGTCATTGGGGACATATTTTAACATTTCAATCGCTTTATGGACTTTCTGAACGGTATCTTCGTGGACGTAACCTTTCTGATTCAGGACGCGAGAAACCGTCGCCACGGAAACTCCAGCGAGTTTAGAGACATCTCGAATCGTTGCGATTATTCCTCAACTCCTTTTGTAATATGTAATCGATTACGCATGATAAGTGCATCTATGGTACTGGTTACATAAAATTATTGTCAATGCAGCTATTATACAACAAAGATCACATGTTGACATTGCTTTCCTATTGAATTAACATGAAATCGAAATAGGTAACCGGTTACACATTAATTGATATTTTTACAGATCTTTTGGGAAAGATATGTTGAATAGGTTCTATGACATCAAATGGAGAGGATGCTGAGCAGCATGAACGTGAAGAGAATCCCTATTATTATTGACACGGACCCTGGAATTGATGATGCGGTAGCCATTGGCGTGGCCGTATACCATGAGGCACTCGATGTTAAGCTTCTGACAACGGTCGCGGGGAATGTCTCCGTGGATAAGACAACGAACAATGCGCTGAAGCTCGTTGAATTCTTCGGTCCAGATACACCGGTAGCGAAAGGGGCAGGACAGCCATTGTGCATTCCTTACGAGGATGCAAGCGAAATTCATGGAGAGTCTGGTATGGACGGTTATGAATTTCCGGCGCCGAAGAAGAACATTCATCCAGAGCATGCGGTGAATGCGATTCGAGAGACGATTCTGACCAGCGAAGAGAAGGTTACGCTCGTGCCGATTGGGCCTTTGACGAACATCGCCTTGTTCCTGGCCTTGTATCCAGAATGCAAATCCCGGATTGAGAGAATCGTATTAATGGGGGGATCCGCATCCGCAGGGAACCATAGTCCGACGGCAGAATATAACATTTTGGCAGATCCGGAAGCAGCGAAGATGGTCTTCGCATCGGGTCTGGATATTACGATGGTCGGATTGGATGTGACCAACCGAGCAACCTTAACACCGGATAATGTCGTGGAGATTCGAGATCTGAATGAGACGGGTAAGATGCTGTATTCGATGTTCCAGCATTACCGCGGCGGCAGCTTGAAAACAGGACTCAAAATGCATGATCTATGCGCCATCGCTTATATTGTGAAGCCGGAGTTGTTCAAAACGCAGAAATGCTTCGTTGACGTTGAAACCGCTGGTGCTTACACGGCAGGTACGACGATCGTAGACTTGATGAATCGTTATCAGAGAGAACCGAATGCAACGGTTTGTCTTGATATTGATGTGGAGGCATTCCGGGCATGGGCGATTGAGTGCCTAGCAAAGGCTCGATAAGCATCATAGCGAAGAGGGTGATAGAGAGATGCAAAAGATATGCATACTTGGCAGTATGAATATGGATTCCAGCTTGCTGCTGGAAGCTCTCCCGACAGAAGGAGAGACTGTATTTGCTTCTGGTAAACTGGTTGGCCCCGGGGGAAAAGGGTTCAATCAAGCGGTATCTGCAGCACGATTAGGAGCCGCTGTACAATTTATCGGGAAAATCGGGTCGGATGAGAATGGCCGACAACTCGTATCCACCTTGCAGCAAGAAGGCATTCATACCGAGCATGTTCTTGTGGATCCGAATTTGCCGACAGGCGAAGCCCTGATTTTGTTCAGTAACCGCGGCAGCAACATGATTGTCGTCAGCGCCGGCTCGAATATGGGTTTAACCACGCAGGACGTGGAGCAATCCAGAGAGGTCATCACGTCATCCGATGTTATTGTGGCGCAATTCGAAGTGCCGATGGAAGTGATACAGCACGCGTTTGCCATTGCAAAGGCGGAAGGGAAAGTGACGGTGCTTAACCCTGCGCCAGCGAAGGAGATTCCGGCGGAACTGCTTCAAGTGACGGATTTTCTCATCCCGAATGAAAGCGAGATGCATGTGATTACTGGCTGCGATACAAGTCGCGACGAAGCGATGGTGCAAGGTGCAGCGACATTAATGCAGCAAGGCGTGGGATGCGTCATTGTCACACTCGGTGAACGGGGCAGCATGATCTGTCATCCGGACGGCAACGTATCTATTCCTGCCGAGAAAGTTCAGGCGATTGATACGACGGCCGCAGGTGACAGCTTTATCGGTTCCTTCTGCACTAAACTGCAAGGGAACGATCCGAAGCAGATCGAGCATGTCGTCGAAGCGGTTCGGTTCGCGAGTAGATTCTCGTCGATCGTGGTTCAGCGCAAAGGCGCGTTTCAATCCATTCCCTATGCTCATGAACTATCAGAACTAAGTGACTAGTATATGTAAATCGTCAAAAAAAAATCATACGTAAGCCATAAAAAGCGGGTACTCTGGTTGGAGAGTGCCTGCTTTCTTTGGTCATGGCGGAAAATTGGACAGAGACTTTTGGGTACACTTAGGTATAATATTTATTGTATTTTTCATGTAACAAAAGGAGGCAATCATCATGCAGGTGCAGAGGAAACGGTTCACCATTTATCCCAAGCTGTTGATCGGGTTTCTCATCGCGATCTTACCCGTGTATATGTTAGGCATCTTTCTGAACCATCAGGTTGCCAATAGTCTGAGGGAGCATATATTGCAGTCGATGCAGACGAATGTCAATTTCTATTTGACTTCTTTGACCAATGAGATTCGGAAAATAGATAAGTATAAGCAGTCCCTGATCGTCGATGAGGATGTCATGACGCTGGGAACGGTGGCGCCAGCCTTGTCGGAGAATGAGCTTCGGGAATCCATCTTGCGCTTGGAGCGAAAGTTAAACTTGTTCAAGGATTCCAGCTCTTATATTGCGGATGTTACCTTCTATATCCCTTCCATCGACAAACGAATCAAGCCTGGTAATTATACGGAAGGGGTCCCCATGGATCAACTCCTCCAAATTCGGTCTCAGATGCGCCATCAATTGTCGCCGTTAATATGGTGGAACGGCAAAATTTTATTGAATTCTTATTTTCCTGAGTCGCCCTTATCGGATCGTCCTCCTGTGTTCATGATCGAAATTGAGCTCGATCAAAGTATGATTCGCAAGGATTTGGCCAATGTCGTAGATCAGGGCGGCGCATTGCTCTATTTGCATGACAGCAACAAAGTTATCTTGAATAATCAAATTCAGTCGCTTACCCAAGAGCTGCAGTTGTTAGTGTCGCGTGAGATCGAGAACAGCAGTCGCAACGACATTTTGAAATATGATGGACAGCGGTATTTGGTATCTCTGCAGAAGTCTCAAGACTATGAGATGACGCTTGCGATCTATACACCTGAAGCGTTTATCATGAGCGATTTTGACAAGTTTAATGCGCTGTTCTGGATTTTATTTATCGTATCCGTCATCGTGATTGTTCTCTTCTCGTATTGGATACTCAAAACGATTCGCAATCCGCTGCGCAAGATGGTCACCGCCTTCCGGCGGGTGGAGCAAGGGGATTTGACCATTCGCACCTCGCAGGGAAGCAACGATGAATTCAGAGATTTATCCGATCAATTCAATAAGATGGTCAAGCAGCTGCAATCATTAATTCAAGAAGTCTATGAACAGCAAATTCGCAGCCAACAATCCGAGCTGAAGCAGCTGCAGTCCCAGATCAATCCTCATTTTTTATACAATAGTTTTTTTATTCTGCATCAATTAATCGAATTCGAGGATATCGACAAAGCGAAGGAGTTCGTCAGTTATTTGGGTCATTATTTTCAATTCATTACTCGGGATGCCAAATCGGAATTACCGTTAAGTCAAGAAATCAAGCATGCGGAAGCTTATATCAATATCCAATCGATGCGATTCGGCGACCGAATCCAAGTTGCGTTCGAGCCGATCCAAGTTCCAACGGATTTCCTATTTGTACCGCGCTTAATTTTGCAGCCGATCATCGAGAATGCCTACACGCATGGGTTGGAATCGAAGCCATCGGGAGCCATCCTGCGCATATCGAACCAAGTAGAGGGTCAGATGCTGCAGCTTCGCTTCGAAGACAACGGCAGCCTATTAACGGATGAAGAGCTGGGGCAGCTAACGGATAAACTTGCCATGGACAATTCGTTCGGCATCGAGACGACCGGAATCATTAACGTGCATCGACGGCTGCAGATTAAGTTCGGCGCAGGTTCCGGACTCACCGTCTATCGCAATGATATGGGCGGACTAGGCGTATTCATGCAAATTCCATTATCGAAAGAGGTTGAGTAAGGATGTATCGCATATTAATCGTGGATGACGAACCGTTGATTCTGAATGGACTGGTTGAATTATGCAATCGCGTGACAGAGATAGAATTAGAGATCTTTGCGGCGGCCACCTCGCAAGAAGCGCTGGATTGGTTAGGACGCACGAAGGTCGATATTGTGCTATCCGACATTCGCATGCCCGGGATGAGCGGACTGGAGCTGCACCAAGAAATTATGAAGCAATGGCCGAAATGCAAGGTCATCTTCTTGACGGGTTATAGCGATTTTGCGTATGTTCAGCAAGCCATTCGCCAAGGCAGCGTCGATTATATTCTGAAGACGGAGGGGAATGCCAAAATTAAGGAATCCATCCTTCGCGCGGCCACTTCCTTAGAGGAAGAGCGGTTCATGGATTCGCTTTTCGTTCAAGCCAAGCAGCAGAAGATGCTGGCGCTTCCTTATCTTCAGCAGCAATACATGAGTGAAATCTTACAGGGGGACCCTGCAACGATCGCATCGATCCACGACAAATTCGAAGAGCTGCACATCAAGCTGTCCGCTGATACGCCTTGTCTCCTCCTGATCGTGCGCATTGACGACTGGGGCGAGATTCATAGTGCGACGGATCGCGCTTTAATCTATTTTGCGCTCGATAATATCGCGAACGAATTGCTAATGCCGATGGCGAGATCTCTGTCGATGAAGTATGAGAAGAATAAAATGGCCTGGTTCCTTCAACCTGCTGAAGCTGAGCTGACAACGGAAGGATGGACGAGAACAATTCTATTCGTAAGAGGGATGCTGGAAGAAATACAACAGACATGCTTGAATCTGCTGAAGCGTCCTATTTCACTTGCGCTCGCGACGGACGCCGTCGAATGGACGTCGCTGCCTCAGAAATTCGATCTGCTCAACCTTCTGTTCCATAGCGGACTTGGAATTGGCAAAGAGCTTATTCTGCTCGAGCCGAACAGAAACGCTAAAGACGAAGATCGATCCGAGGGGGCGAGACTCTCCTCGGTTCACTTACACAAAATCGAGTATTTGAAAGCTTGCATGGAGAACGGACACGAAGAGCCCTTTTTCGATACGCTCGATGAATTGTTGTCCGTTGCTTCAATGGCGGGACCTTTTCCAAGCGGCGTTCAGCTGGAATTGTATTTCTTGCTGGTGTCGGTTCTGCTGCCTCACAGCCTGATTGATTCGGATAGCGATGCGAAGGATTTGGGCAAATTTACGCAGATGGAACGCTTTGAAACATGGCACCAGATCTGTGAAGAATTCATTCTAACGGCAAGAAGAATTTTCGAGCAGAAGCAGGTTGGTATGAATGTGCAGGAGTATGAGTTGATCCGCAAGATTCAGAATTATATCACGACCCATATATCCGGTGACGTCTCGCTAACGAAAATTGGTGAAGTTGTCGGGCACAATCCTTCGTATCTGTCGAGGCTGTATAAGAAGCTGACGGGGCAAGGGCTATTGACATATATCAATGACGTGAGACTGGAAAAATCGAAAACGATGCTTGAGCAGGATTGTCTCAAGGTGCACGAAATCGCGACGGAGCTGGGCTTTTTGTCATCGCAATATTTTCATCGTTTCTTCAAAAAAGCGACAAATCTCACACCTCAAGAGTATCGGGAACTCAAAAGAGATCAAAAGGAGTAAATAAAAGACACAAATGTAATGAACGGAAACTAGTTGGCTGTCCCATGCGGATTTTATAATAACAGTGTAGCTACGATACTTAACACAAAACGGGGGACAAGATATGAAAAGGGTTAAATCTATTAGTTTCATGCTTGCAAGTCTATTACTTATCTCTGTTTTATTATCTGCTTGTGGTCAAGATACGAAGAAGGACGCGGCAACAGAGTCCACTCCGAACGAGACCAAGCAGGATGTAACGATTGATCCGTTAGGGAAGTTTGATCCGCCAATCGATCTAAGTGCTGCGAAATTCATTACGCAGGATGTCGTCTATCCGGAAGGTCAATCGGAATCGAACAATGCTTGGGAATCTCTATACAAGGAGATGGGGATTAACCTGAAATATGATTGGATCGTAAAAGGAACGGACGCGCAGTACTTCCAGAAGCTCAATGTATCGATTGCATCCGGTGAAATCCCTGACGTCATGATGGTCAACTCATCTCAATTGAAGCAGTTGGTTGAAGCGGATATGCTCGAAGATTTGACAGATGTATACGCGCAATATGCGACACCAGCGGTGAAGGGCATATTCGAGAAAGATCCGATGGCGCTTCAATCGGCGACTTTCGACGGCAAATTATATGCGATGCCGAAGACGGAGCCGATGATTGGCGCACAGACGCCTGTTCTATGGTTACGTACGGATTGGCTCAAGGCAGTGAATCTCACGGAACCGAAGACATGGGATGATGTTCTGAAGATATCGAAAGCGTTTACGACGCAGGATCCTGACGGTAACGGCAAGCAGGATACGTTCGGCGTGGCGCTGAGCAAAGAAATCATTAACGGTTATCCAGCCATGAACGGCTTGTTCAACGCGTACGGCGCGTACCCAAGAATCTGGAAGAAGGATGATGCGGGAAATCTCGTGTACGGCAGCATTCAGCCTGAAATGAAGGCAGCGCTTGCGAAGCTGGCGGAAATGTACAAATCCGGCGAGCTCGATCAAGAATTCGGCGTAAAAGACGGATCCAAGGTAGCGGAGTCCCTCGTGAGCGATCGCGTTGGTATGCTCTTTGGACCAAGCTGGGCTTCCCAATGGCCTCTGCAGGACAACAAGAAAAAGAACAGCAAAGCGGAATGGGGCGTGTATCCGATTCCATCCGTGAACGGCGGCGAAGCAACGGTACAAATGCCGTTCGGCGCGAACTTCTACTTCGTCGTGAAGAAAGGCTACGAGCATCCTGAGGTCGTTGTGAAAATGGCGAACTGGTTCAATGAGAAGCTATATGGGCCAACAGCCGATTACCTGAAATACGGCGTGGATGACAAAGGAATTACGACGGCTAAATTTGCGCTAATCGACATGTATTCGCCGGATAAAGATTTGAAACGAGCGCAAAATGTTGCAAAAGCTTTGAGCAATAACGATCCATCGGCTCTGAATCCGGAAGAAAAATCTACTTACGATAAGATTCTCTCGTTCAGACAAGGCGGAGATTTGAACTTCTTCGGTGAGAACTTGCAGAGCGGTCCTGAAGGCGCGATGATGGTCCTTCAGAAGTTGTGGGATGCAGGCAAAGTCGTATCTGAAGGCTACGGCGGCGCACCTACCGATACCATGGGTGAGAAGAAAGCAACCTTAGACAAGATGGAGAACGAAATTTTCACGAAAATCGTCTATGGCGCGGCTTCGATCGATCAATTCGATAAATTTGTGGAAGACTGGAAGAAACTTGGCGGCGAACAAATCACTCAAGAAGTGAACGAGTGGAACGCTTCGCAAAAATAATCATATCGCAGGAGAGGGGTAGGAAGAGTCGATCAACTTACCCCTTCCGTATTTTTACAGTGCGTGATTCGAATAAAAGGAAGTGAACATCTTGCTAAATAAGAACGTTAAAAAGCAACTTCCACTGCATTTGATGTTAGTCCCTGGCATCATTCTGGTGTTTATCTACAGCTATATTCCGATGGTCGGATCCATCATGGCCTTTGAGAAGTATATTCCGTCGAAAGGGTTATTCGGTTCCAAATGGGTGGGATTGAAAAACTTTCATTATTTATTCAATATGCCAGACTTTTATCAAGTCTTGTGGAATACCGTCTTTATCGCCGTGTTGAAAATAATATTCGGATTAATCGTTCCGATTACGATTGCCATTCTCTTGAATGAGATTGGCAAAAGCATCGTGAAACGGTGGGTTCAGACTTTAATATATTTGCCGCACTTCTTGTCATGGGTCATCCTTGGCGGCGTAATGATCGATATTTTATCGCCTTCGAACGGGCTTGTGAACCAATTCCTTGGCTTCTTCTCGATAAAGCCGATCTTCTTCCTCGGGGATAATGATTGGTTCCCATTCACGATAATCCTGTCCGACATTTGGAAGGAATTTGGTTTTAGCACCATTGTCTATCTAGCTGCACTGACGACAATCAATCCAAGCTTGTACGAGGCTGCAGTCATTGATGGAGCGAACCGGTGGAAGCAGACATGGAGCATCACGCTTCCAGGGATCCTGCCCGTCATTATCCTAATGGCAACATTAAGTTTGGGGAATGTGCTTAACGCCGGGTTCGACCAAATCTTTAACTTGTATAGTCCGCTTGTCTATGAGAGTGGGGATATTCTGGATACGTTGATCTATCGAATCGGATTGATCGATGCGCAATATGGCGTCGCAACCGCGCTTGGCCTGTTCAAATCGCTCATTTCATTTGCGCTTGTCTCTATATCCTATTGGCTCGCATACAAGATTGCAGACTATCGAATTTTTTAGCATAAGAGGTGTATCAACATGGTAGAAGGAAAATCTCTTGGCAGTAAATTGTTCCGTGTGTTTAACTATACGTTCCTCATTGTGCTTGCAGTGGCGTGTCTGATTCCGCTGATTCATATATTGGCCGTATCCTTAAGTTCGAATGTCGCAGCAAGCGCAGGGATCGTCAAGCTGTGGCCGAAGGAATTTACTTTCAAATCATATGAATTCGTGTTGTCTAAGAGTGAGTTCCTCCTCTCCTTGTGGGTGACGGTGAAGCGGGTCGTTCTAGGTACTGCGCTCAGTATGTTCCTGTCGATCTTAATCGCTTATCCGCTGTCCAAGAGCGGGCGGGAACTTAAATTTAGAACGGGATATGCGTGGTATTTCGTATTTACGATTCTATTCAGCGGCGGCTTAATTCCTTGGTATATGACGATTCGTTCTACGGGATTGCTGGATTCCATCTGGGCTCTCATCATTCCAGGCGCCGTTCCTGTATTTAATGTAATTCTATTACTCAACTTCTATCGGGGCTTGCCTAAAGAATTGGAGGAAGCATCGTTTGTGGACGGGGCAGGTCATTGGAAGACGCTATGGCGCATCTATGTGCCACTATCCATGCCGTCGATTGCAACGATCGGTCTGTTTACCGTCGTAGGCCATTGGAATGCTTGGTTCGACGGACTCATCCTGATGAATTCGCAGGACAATTATCCGTTATCCAGTTATTTGCAGACGGTCATTGTACAAGCGAGCCTGACCAATATGTCCGCGGAGCAGCTTGCGAATTTGGCTACCGTGTCCGATCGTACGGTTAAATCGGCGCAAATTTTTGTCGGCGCATTGCCGATTCTAGCTTTCTATCCATTCCTGCAGAAATATTTCGTCAAAGGCATGGTCCTTGGCGGCGTAAAAGAATAACGTCATTGAGGGGAAGGAATTCTAGGAATCCTGAACATTGTGTCCGAATTAGACAAAAAAAGGTCCGTCTCCTCCAAAGAATAAGATCCCCCTTCTTTCTATAATGAAAAGTGTAATCAGCCGTTAAAAACGGCAAGCTTAGGAGGCCTATAACTTATGATAATGACAGCAAACAAACCATGGAAAATCTACGCGATTCATCATTCGCATACCGATGTCGGGTACACAGAACGGCAGGAGAAAATCCAGCAGTATCACGTCGATTTTATTCGTCAGGCGCTTCATATTTTCCGGGAAATAGAGTCGGGAAGACGCCCCGAGTGGAAGGGCTTCAAATGGGTCTGTGAGACCTTCTGGCCGATCGAATCCTTCCTGAAGAAGGCATCCGAACAGGAGAAGAAGGAATTTGAGGAAGCCGTGCGCCGCGGAGATATCGGGTTATCCGGCACCTACCTGAACATGAGCGAATTGATCGGGAAAGAACTGCTCGAATCCATGATCGGGCGCATTCGCGAGTACGGCGAGTCGATCCAAGTTCCTGTCACTTCGGCGATGACGGCCGACATCACTGGATTTAGTTGGGGATATGGTCAAGTGCTGCTGGATGCTGGCATTCAGAACATGATCACCTGCATTCATACGCATCATTCGATGTTCCCGCTCTGGAAAAAACAGCAGCCGTTCTGGTGGGAAATGCCGAATGGCGAACGCCTGCTAACATGGAATGGTGAGCATTACGTGTTCGGCAATGACTTAGGCTTGGTTCCAGGGCTTGGCGGCAAGTATACCATCAAAGACGAACTCGACTTAAGCAAAGGCATGACATTCGAGATGGCAGAGATTCGGATTCAGCGCTACGTCGAGCGTTTGGAACAGGATGGATATGCGTTCCGCTTCGCGCCGGTGATGTTCTCGGGACTGCCAACGGATAACAGCTCGCCGAATGCGGTGGTGATGGACTTCATTCGGCAGTGGAACGAGAAACACGGCGATCGGATAACCATTGAACTTGCAACTTTGGACGATTTCTTCGCGGAAGTACGGGAGCATGCCGAGAACCATCCTGAGGATATTCCAGTACATCGTGGCGATTGGCCGGATTGGTGGACGGACGGCGTAGGCTCGACACCGAAGCATGTGCAGGTCTATCGCGAGGCACAGCGTGTCTACCAGAAGGTGAGACGCCTGGATCCGAACGGTGAGATTGTATCCGCGGATGCGATGAAGGACATGGAATACCAATTGACGTTATTCGCAGAGCATACTTGGGGCTACCACTCTTCCGTAACGGAGCCGTGGAATCCGTTCGTTCAGGAATTGGGACTGCGCAAGGAGGCTTTTGCAGCTAATGCCAGCACGGCGGCGCATCGCGCATTGTATGACATCCTCGAGCATAAGGGGGACGCGCTGCTCGCACCGGATCGGCCGATGAAGTTCAAGATGCACAATCCGTTCGAGTACGTTCAAGAGGATTTCGCGCATTTCATTATGGAGGGCTGGCATCACGATGTGATCAAGAATGGGTTCGAAGTTCGGGACGTGAACACGGGCGAGGTATACACATCTCAGCTTCGCGTGGCACCGCGCGGCGTTATCGTCAGCATTCCGGTTACACTTCAGCCTGGCGAGGAGAAGACGATCCATATTCAAGCTCTTGCACCGGGCAAGCCAGGAACCGCCTACCAGAACGATGTCGTCGGTTCGGACCGCATGATGGATCTGGATATCTCGAGCGACCCGAGACCATTCCAGGTCACGTCAACGTATATCGATACGCCATTTGTCCGCATCGCGTGGACGAAGGGTGCAGGGATTACGTCTTGGATCGATAAACGGACATCCAAAGATATGCTGCGCAGCGATCGCAACCATAACGCCTTTACGCCGGTGTATGATATTACCCGTGCGCCGAAGGTGAGCGATATGTACGAAGTTCGCCGGAAGATGGGCCGCAACCGCAAAGGGCCGGATGCGGAAATTTCGGTAGGTGTCTTGACGAACGTGGAAATCGTGACGCAAGGTGATGTATACGGCACAGTACAGCTTACATTCGAGGTTGCAGGCTGCTCGCATTATTCCCTATTCGTCACGGCATATGCGAATCATCCTCGCGTGGATGTAGCTGTTCGAATGCACAAGGATAGTGTATGGGATCCGGAGAATCTATATATATCGCTTCCATTCGGAAGTCTAATTACCAGCGAGACAGAAGAATTATGGATTGATAAGATGGACGCGTTGACGCGTCCGCGGAAGGATCAATTGCCGGGCAGCTTAGCAGATTACTATTGCTTAGGCGAAGGTGCGGCTTATGTGACGGAACAAGCTGGCGTTGCGATCGCGATGCCGGATACGCCGCTGATTCAGCTCGGCTCGCTTGATCATCAATTCCGCCTGTTGAATGGAGATGCCAAATTGGCGCAAGATCCGGGACATTTATATTCCTGGGCGATGAACAACTATTGGGAGACGAACTTTACGGCAACATTGGGCGGATTCTATGAATTCCGTTATCTCGTCGCTTGGGGCGAACAGCTTAGTACGCCGGAAGCAGCCATGAATGCATGCCGCAGCATGAACGCCGGTATTCTAGCTTGGCGGACTTGGTAATGGAGAGATGATCGTAAGGAGAGGTGAACGATGAAATATTTAGATGCTTCTTGTTCCATCGACGAGCGTGCAGCGGATTTGATCGAACGAATGACCCTCGAAGAAAAAATAGGTCAGCTCGTGCAGCCGTTTGGCTGGCAAACCTATGAGCGTGCAGGCGATAAAATTCAATTGACGGAATCCTTCAAGGAAGCCATTGCGAAAGGCGGTGTCGGCTCGTTATACGGTGTATTGCGGGCCGACCCGTGGACGGGCGTCACATTAGAGACAGGCTTGTCTCCTCGCGAGGGCGCAGAAGTGACGAATCAAATTCAAAAATATGCGATCGAGAATACACGGCTCGGCATTCCGATTCTGTTCGGTGAAGAATGTTCGCATGGACATATGGCAATTGGATCGACCGTCTTTCCGGTTCCGATCGGGATGGGCAGCACCTGGAATGTGGAATTATTCGAGCGAATGTGTCGCGTCGTTGCAGTTGAGACGCGTGCGCAAGGCGGCACGGCAACCTATTCGCCGGTGCTTGATGTTGTACGAGACCCTAGATGGGGACGCACGGAGGAGACCTTCGGCGAGGATCCTTTTCTAATTAGTGAAATGGCTGTTGCCGCTGTTCATGGATTGCAAGGGGATGACTTGAATTCGGATCAATCCATTATTGCAACGCTGAAGCATTTCGTCGGTTATGGCGCTTCGGAAGGGGGGCGCAATGCAGCCCCTGCACATTTGGGTCCACGAGAGTTGAAGGAGAAGGATCTGCTGCCATTCCAGCGCGCGGTTGAAGCAGGCGCTCGGTCCATCATGACGGCCTACAATGAAGTTGATGGTGTTCCGTGTACCTCTAACCAGGAGCTACTAACCAATGTTCTTCGTGAACAATGGGGATTCGATGGCTTCGTTATCACGGATTGCGGCGCGATCAACATGCTGTATCACGGTCACCAGGTCGCGGAGAGCGAAGAAGATGCGGCATGTCTTGCTATTCGTGCCGGTGTAGATATGGAGATGTCAGGGGACAACTTCGGCAAATATTTGCAGAGTGCCGTAGAGAGCCACAAGCTAAGCGTATCGGAAATCGATGAGGCTGTGCGGAGAGTACTTCGAATGAAGTTCGAGCTCGGATTATTCGAACGCCCTTATGTCGATCCGACCCATGCAGCCAATACCATCGGCAAGGCTGAGCATATCGAGCTCGCTCGAACAACAGCCCGTGAAGGCATCGTTTTGTTGAAGAATAACGCGAACACGCTCCCACTGTCTCCATCGCTTGGGAAGATCGCGGTCGTCGGTCCGAATGCGAACAACATCTATAACCAATTGGGAGATTATACATCGCCGCAGCAGCGGCAGCAAATCGTTACCGTGTTAGATGGCGTTTCGCAGAAATGCGCCGGGCGAGTAGAAGTGAAATATGCGCCTGGATGCCGCATTAAGGATCCATCGAAGGAAGGATTCCAGACCGCAATGCAATGTGCAGCGGAAGCTGACACGATTATCGCTGTCGTGGGCGGTTCCAGCGCAAGGGACTTCGGGGAAGGAACCATCGATTTGAAGACGGGTGCCGCGATCATCACTGATCAGTCGGTCTTAAGCGACATGGATTGCGGCGAAGGATTTGACCGCGCGGAACTAGGTTTGTCAGGTGTTCAGCTGGATCTGCTCAAGGAGCTTCGTGCCTTAGGCAAGCCGCTCGTTGTCGTCTACCTGAACGGACGGCCGATTATAGAGCCGTGGGTCGACGAGCACGCCGATGCGATTCTCGAAGCCTGGTATCCGGGCCAAGAAGGCGGGAACGCCATTGCAGATGTCCTATTCGGCGATTATAACCCTTCAGGCAGACTAACCTTGTCTATTCCTAAGCATGTGGGACAACTGCCGATTTCCTATAACACGAAGCGAACCAAAGGGAAACGTTATGTGGAGACAGATTTAAATCCACAATACCCATTCGGCTTCGGATTAAGCTACACGAGCTTCCAATACGATAATCTACAGCTTGATCAGTCGCATATCGCATGGAATGAACCATGTATCGTCTCGGTTGACGTGACGAATACGGGCAGCATGACTGGCCAAGAAGTTGTTCAAATGTACGTGAGCGACGTGGTAAGTTCGGTAACAAGACCTGCGAAGGAGTTAAAAGGCTTCCGCAAAATCCACTTGGAGCCGGGTGAAACGAAGACCGTGCAATTTACGATCAGCGCTAAAGAATTACAGTTCGTCGGTCCGAACTTGGAGTGGATCGTCGAACAAGGAGAATTCCGGATTATGGTAGGCGGCAACGTAGAAGATTTGCACGAGACAAGCCTGTACGTTGTTAACAAATGACCAGGTAGGAGAGGGAGAGAGACAACTTGAAAGA
Source organism: Paenibacillus sp. GCM10027629 (assembly GCF_042676425.1). Lineage (NCBI taxonomy): Bacteria > Bacillati > Bacillota > Bacilli > Caryophanales > Paenibacillaceae > Paenibacillus > Paenibacillus sp. GCM10027629. The sequence goes on from NZ_JBHTGZ010000003.1 coordinate 350,375, forward strand.
TCATCGATTACCGACCATTGATGTGCCGAAATTTCCGCTGCCGCAGGCGATACAAGGCGCCCTTGCAGAGGCCGAGCAGCGTCTTACGCATCGTCCGAAGTTAAGCAAGCTGTTTCGGAACTGTTTCCCGAACACGCTTGAGACGACGACCAAACTGCTGGATGACGGGACGACTTTCGTGCTGACAGGGGACATCCCTGCGATGTGGCTTCGCGATTCCGTTGAGCAGGTCATCCATTATGTTCCTTTCGCGAAGGGCGATGTAGAGCTGCAGCGTATTCTCGAAGGCGTGATCAGACGCCACATGTTCTATATTCAGATTGATCCCTATGCGAATGCATTTAATGAGACAGCGAATGACTGGCACTGGAATGCAACGGATGAGACAACAAGCTCGCCATGGGTATGGGAGCGGAAGTTCGAGCTGGATTCCATGTGCTTCTCGTTCCGACTTGCCTATCATTATTGGAAGGAGACGGGCCGCACCAGAATATTCGATGAGACATTCAAGGGTGCTCTGATCTCGATGCTCGACGTATGGCGCATTGAGCAGCAGCATGCCGAGCTGTCCGCTTATCGGTTCCAGCGGCATAACGGCATCATGATCGATACGCTGCGTAAGCAAGGTCTTGGCATGCCAGTCAACAACGTCGGGCTGATCTGGTCGGGCTTCCGTCCAAGCGACGATGCCTGCGATTTCCATTTCAACATTCCATCGAATATGTTCGCGGTCGTCACACTTCGCCACATGCAGGAAATTGCACGTTATGTCTATCGCGATGAGCATCTCGTCGCACGAATGGCGCAGATGGAGGAAGAGATCCAGCATGCGATTGAGCTCTACGGCATGGTCAATCATCCGAAGTATGGACGCATGTATGTCTTTGAGACAGACGGATACGGCAATCACATCCTGATGGATGACGCGGGTACGCCGAATTTGATGTCAGCGCCTTACATCGGCTATTGCGCTGCAGATGATCCTGCGTATTTGAATACACGCGCTTTTATCTTAAGCGAGGACAACCCTTACTATTATCAGGGTGACAAGCTGAGCGGCATCGGCAGTCCGCATACGCCACCGGATTACGTCTGGCATCTTGCTTATTCGATGCAAGGATTAACCGCCGTGAACCCGGATGAAATATTGCAGATGATCGAGATTCTGGAATCAACCGATGCAGACACAGGCTTCATGCATGAAGGGTTCCATAAAGACGATCCATCGATCTTTACCCGTGATTGGTTCGCATGGTCGAACAGCCAGTTCGCCCAATTGGTGTGGAAGGCATTGCAGCTCGATATCTTAGACCGTAGATGATGGACACGAGTAATTTGCGAAGCAGGATACAACGCAATAAATTAAGGATAGATAGAGAATAGCCACCCTTGCAGGTGGCTATTTTTCTAGGGATTTGATTTCCATTATATACAAGCCGTTTCTTGGTGTTTATAATAGGGGATATTTAAGCGACGTCAGGTCATTTCGCGCGATTCGGGGAGAACACCAGTTATATCCGGGCGATTGCTTCGATTGCAATGGACGAGAATCGTGAAAAGCGATCTGCATACATGTCTGATTTCGTGTCTGCGATGTTCGTGTATCGAAATGAAGGCGCTTACTATTTCGAGAGAACGGGAGAGATATTCATGAAGAGCACTACACCTACGTTAGATTGGCTAAGCGATGTTCAAGTATTTGCAGTGAATCGGCTGCCAGCCCATTCGGATCACCGCTATTATCACACGAAGGAGGAAGCGCTCCGAGATTCAGGAATGTCCATGCGACATGATCTGAACGGGCGCTGGCGGTTCGCTTATTCGGTTCATCCGGATAGCCGCCCTGGAGATTTCTATCAGATGGAGCATAACTGCAGTGGCTGGTCCTTTATTGAGGTGCCGGGGCATATCCAGCTTCAAGGCTATGACCATCCGCAGTACGTGAATACTCAGTATCCATGGGATGGCATAGAGGCGCTTCGACCTCCGCAGTTGCCACAGCAGCGAAACCCGGTTGGCAGCTATGTGAAGGAGTTTGAGCTGCCACCGCATTTTGCTGGGCAACCGGTGTATATTTCCTTTCAAGGTGTCGAGTCGGCGTTCTACGTCTGGCTGAATGGACAATTTGTCGGTTACAGCGAGGATAGCTTTACGCCTGCGGCGTTTGATCTATCCTCATTCGTGCAAGATGGTGTCAATAAGCTGGCTGTTGAGGTCTATCAGCGCAGCACGGGCAGCTGGTTGGAAGATCAGGATTTCTGGCGGTTCTCCGGCATTTTCCGGGATGTCTATTTGTACACGGTGCCTTCAATACATATTCACGATTTAGCGGTGAAGACAGACTTGGATGCGCTGTACGAATCGGGTCAGCTTCATGCGCAGTTTCACTTGCAAGGCGATACGGAGGGACATATTGAGGTTGAATTGTTGGACCCGAACAAGAAAGTCGTTGGGAGGGAACGGGCAGACGCAGCTAACGGGGCTGCTGTCACGATCCATGTGCCGCAGCCGATGTTATGGAGCGCCGAGCATCCGCAGCTGTACCTCATGCTGATTTCTCTCTATGACAGCCAAGGTGATCTTGTCGAGGTTGTACCGCAGCAGGTAGGCTTCCGCAAATTTGAGATGATCGATAAGGTCATGCATCTCAATGGGAAACGGATCGTCTTCAAAGGGGTGAACCGCCACGAGTTCAACTGCCGTCGCGGCCGTGCGATCACGAAGGAGGACATGCTGTTCGATATCCGTACCCTGAAGCAGAATAATCTGAATGCGGTTCGTACATCCCACTATCCGAATCAAAGTCTCTGGTACGAGCTGTGTGACCAATACGGTATCTATGTCATCGATGAGATGAATCTGGAGAGCCATGGTTCGTGGCAGAAGTTGGGGGCTGTCGAACCATCATGGGTTGTTCCGGGTGATCGTCCGGAATGGAAGGACATCGTGATGGATCGAGCGGTATCCATGTACGAGCGGGACAAGAACCATCCTTCGATCTTGATTTGGTCCTGCGGCAATGAGTCGTATGGTGGGGAAGTGATCTATCAGGTGTCTCAATACTTCCGGGTGTCTGATCCGGGGAGACTTGTGCATTACGAAGGGGTGTTCCATGATCGGCGGTTTAATGAGACGAGTGACATGGAGAGCCGGATGTACGCGAAGGTAGCCGATGTGGAGACGTATCTGAACGATAACCCGACGAAACCTTACATCACATGCGAATACATGCATGCAATGGGGAATTCGCTTGGGGGCATGCACAAGTATACCGAGCTTGAGAACAAATATCCGATGTACCAGGGGGGATTCATTTGGGACTTCATGGATCAATCTTTAATCCAAGTTGATCGCTTCGGCAACGAGTACCTCTCCTACGGTGGCGATTATGGCGACCGACCAACGGATTATAACTTCTGCGGCAACGGGATCGTCTATGCGGATCGGACCCTGTCGCCAAAGATGCAGGAGGTCAAATACCTGTACCAGAACGTAAAGCTGGTGCCGGATCGGGATGGCGTGACGGTAACCAATGAGAACCTGTTTATTAGCACAGACTCTTATGTGCTGGAGTGTACACTGTATAAAGAAGGCAGCGTGCTGGAGCGTCTCGTTCTGCATCCGAGCGTTGCGCCATTGACTGAACAGAGACTCCCGCTAGAATTTAATCAATCGAGTAGGCTTACACCGGGTGAATACTGGATCGATGCATCCCTTAAGCTGAAAGAAAGCGCATTATGGGCAGAAGCAGGACATGAAGCGGCGTTCGGGCAATATGTGTTCCAGGTTGAAGAGGTTGCAGCGGATGGCACGATTACAGCTGGAGCAAATGCCATCTCGACTGGGATGAACATCGTCCATGGGGATGTCAACATCGGTGTTCACGGCAGAGACTTCTCGATCATCTTCTCCAAGCAGCTGGGAAGCCTTGTCTCCGTGAACTATGCAGGCCGCGAAATGATCGCAGCGCCGCCTAAGCCGCTATTCTGGCGGGCAGCAACGGATAATGACCGCGGGACGGAGATGGGCTTCCATGCGGCGGCATGGTATGCAGCCAGCCTCGCGCCGAAATGCATGGATGTGCAGTTCACGGAACAGGAGGACGGGGTAACCGTCACCTTCACTTATGCACTGAGCATCAGCACGGAGCTAAGGTCAACCGTTGCTTATTCGGTATATCGGGATGGAAGCCTTCGTGTTCGTTCGGCTTATCGAGGAATCGAGGGACTGCCCGATCTTCCGATCTTCGCACTCAGCTTCAAAGTGCCAGCCGAGTACAACCAACTGCAATGGTATGCGATGGGGCCTGAAGAGAACTACGCGGATCGCTGCCACGGAGCACGACTTGGCTGTTTCGAGAATCGCGCAGAGGATAATGTCTCCGCCTATCTCGTCCCGCAAGAGTCTGGCAATCGGATGGGCGTTCGACGCGTACGGGTGCTGGATGCCGAAGGTACGGGAATCGCCATCCAAGCGGATCCACAGCATCCGGTAGAATGCGCCATCTCGCCTTATACAGCTTTTGAACTTGAGCATGCCCAGCATCGTTATGAGCTGCCGCCGGTGCATTACACCGTCATCACCGTAGCCGGCAGGCAAATGGGCGTGGGCGGCGATGACAGCTGGGGAGCGCCGGTCCATGAAGAATACCGGATTCCTTCGAACCAGCATCTGCAGTTCGAGTTCTGGCTGAAGCCGGACGAGAATCGATAGGACGTTGAGCTGGTCATAGCCAAACGACAAGAGCCTCCAATCCCACGATAATAAGTGGAATTGGAGGCTCTTGTTGTTGCATCGCCTTGGCGGCTAACGAATCGTACGAGCCTTATTGGCGTGAAATGAGCCAACTTTTTATGCTAACGAATCCTAATATCGCTATTACCCCTTTTTTCGGTGAAATATCCCGTCAAAACGGGGAATAGCGTGTATAGGATTCGTTAACCTGCCGCAATGGGGCGATTTGAGCGAAATAAGGATGCTAGGATTCGTTAGGCGGAGCGGGGATAGCGTTCAAACCTCGCCTCGCGCTACCCAAGTCGCAATCGTCGCCACAAGAGCCGTGCCCCCGCCCCGCTACACACTGCCCGCTTGCGACGAGAACCGCAGTGTCACTCGCGTTCCTTCCCCCTCAACACTATGAATCGTTAACCCATATTTCTGCCCGTACATCAGCTTGGTGCGGTCGTTCACGTTCTTAAGCCTATAGCCTTTGGCTTGCGTCTCGAGCAGGTGCGGGAGTAGATCAGGCGGAATGCCGACGCCATTATCCTCGACATGGAAGACGATACAATCGTCCTCCATAAAGCCGGACAGGACGAGCTTGCCGCCGCCTTCTTCCCGGTTCTCGATGCCGTGCAGGATGGCATTCTCCACGAGCGGCTGGAGCAAGAGGTTCGGCATCTGATGAAGAGTTAGTCTATCCATGGGGTGTGGCATCGTTAGATCGCCATCATCCATTTTTCTATCCGTTCCATCTTACGCCTCATTATCATAAGGATGCAGCTTACCATAACGGCGCGGTCTGGTTATGTCTGAACGGAATCGCGATGCAGCGGATGATCGAAGCGGGACAGGAAGAGACCGCCTACCTACTGTTCAAGAATATGAACTGGCAAGCGTTGAATTTAGGTGTTGTGGGCGGATTATGCGAGAACATGGATGCTTATCCACATGAAGGCGCGGATTGGGCTACATTAACGGGGGCATACCTGCAAGCCTGGTCCAACGCAGAGCATCTTCGCGTGTGGTACCAATACTTCTTAGGGATTCGTCCAGATTTGATCAACAATACCCTCACGCTTGCACCGCGGATTCCTGCGGAAATGACGTCGCTGAACTATCATATCAACGTTGGGGAAGGACGAATTGAAGCCACATTTGCGCGAGGGTTGGAGACGACGTATCGTTATGCGTTCAAGCATGTGGGCCTCAAGGTTGAGATCGATCTTCCTTCCTTCGAACTGCTCGTGGTTGATGTTGAGCCGAACACCGAGTTGATCCTTAAGCAGGTGGATGATGAGCTGTCGGTGATCTTAAGTGATGCGCAGGGCCAAGTGCTCAAGCGGATCGCTGCAACCGTGTCCCCATCACGTGTTGAGCAAGCGAAGCGGAATGACCGAGTCATGAAGGGCGTTGCGTTTGCGAAGCCGATGGGGCTTGAGAATCATCCGGTAGTGAAGCAGTAATTTGTTGGATATAGGAATAGAGGAGGACGCCGTAGGCGCCCTCCTTATCCGTTGAGAAACCCTGAATATTATTAGGGTTTCTTTATCCAAGATGTATAAAATATTAAAGATCGCTCTCACCCTTGCTTTGCAAGGTGCAGGGCGATCTTTTTTCATGTTCTGTACGGCTGCTGTCAGGAGTACTAGTTCACTCACATTCAATCGTTTCTTTCGATTAGACGGCACGATCCTTGTATTGCTTCGGCGTCACGCCGGCATATTTCTTGAATACTTTCGAGAAATGGCTCTGATCGTGGAAGTTGAGCAGGCTGGCAGTCCGAAGCGGTGACGCGTCGGAGAAAGCCAACAGCTTCTTGGCTTCTTCGACTTTCTGCCGATGGACATATTCGAGTACGGTCATGCCCGTTTCTTGCTTGAACAGCTTCGACAGGTACGCCGGATGGACGCCGGCCGCTTCCGCAAGCTCGGTCAGCTTGATCGGCTCATAGATTCGGTTAAAAATATAGTTCTGGCAGACCGCGATCGGCTTGGAACAGCGGGAAAAGCGCTGACGGCTGACCCGTTCTGCAAAATCAAACAACACCTCTTGGATGGCTTTGGCGACCTCTTCCACGTCATTGAGTTCCTCGATATGCTGAATCCAGAGGTCGCTGGCGGTGAAGGCCACCTCATGGTACAAACCACCGTCGATCGCGGCCTGCATGGCGTGCGTCACGACGCAGATGGCCAAATTTTTCTCATTGCGGAGCCGGCTCTTACGGGACAAGATGGCCATATTCTCCCTCGGGAAATGGTCGCGATATCGGACCAATTCCTCTTTGCGTCCTTCCTTAACGTATTGCAGCAGCATCTTCGACCCGTTCAGATGATGATGGAAGTTCATGTTTAACCGGCTATCCGTCAGACTCCGTTCCAACTCGTCGTTCAATGCGTGAGGCTTGCGGAACGGAACACTGCGGTCGATAACTTCTGTTAGATCGAGCGGTCGGTGGTAGATCAAATAGTACAGCAGCGTTCCTGCGTGCAGCATCGATTTTTGATAGCGTACAGGAAATTGCTGGTAGTATTCCCGCAACGCATCGAGGAGGACTCCCGATAGGCGGTAGTCGTATAGGAAGCCTTCGAGCATCTCGTCCGTCACCGTCGAGCTTGCAGCCGGTCCAATCACGATCGCTCCCGCTCGCCCGGACGTATCGCCGAAGCGAAGCCATACATATTGATCGAAACCGTTCCATGTGCTGTAGCAAGGGATATCGCACGGCGAATCGTCTGCGAAGATGCCTGTAAGTACCGTATTGCTGACCGGATCGAGTGGATGCGCCGGTGCACCATGCCCCGAATCGAATACCGCTTCAACTGTGCGATCAGTCTTCAGCAGGCGGACAGGAAGCTGCAGGTTGTCGTGAAGCAGTTTACCTATTATCCGCAATTCATCGTCTCCGATCGTTCGTTCCATGATATTCCTCGCCTCTTTCCTCCCATTTTTTACAATCCCTTAACACATTAAATTTATACTAGTTTTGCTTTGATTGTACCACAAAAACCGCCTAATATGCGTTATAGTCAATAAACGATGATTTGAGAAGGCAGCGAAATGGCTGAATGGAATATTCGTCGCTCATTGCGCCGATGGCTTTTAGGCGAAAGCAAAGCGTATGCTCGGATCTTTGTCTGCTCGCAGTCGCCATCCTCGTAATGATCTCGGTAATCTTTTTAAGGAGGGATGTCTAACAGATCGAATGGTTAGAGGCCTTAACTCTTCATCAGTTGATTAAAGAATATGAAAACGTTTACTCATGAACTGGGAGGCTATAGCATGGACGGTACAATAAACTCCGGACCCGTAGTAACACCGTTTAGAAGATTGACTTTCGGCATTATGTTTGGATACGCGTGCATGATGATCGCTCTCATAACGCCGGCAATGCTGCTGTTGACCTTCAAAATGATCGAAATTAGTCCAGATAACTACACGTTGACCTTTAGTTTCGTGGCTGGAATCGGTGCACTTTTTGCGATGATCGGCAATCCGATCGGGGGAGCGATCAGCGACCGAACGAATATCGCCTTTGGGCGTAGACGCACTTGGATTATCGCCGGACCACTCATAGGCTGCGTGTGTCTGTTGTGGATCGGCATGACGACAGAAGTTTGGCAGGTCGTTGTTGCATGGGCCATCGCGCAGTTTTTCTTTAACTTTGGTATGGCAGCATATACTGCGCTTATTCCCGACCAAGTGCCGGTAGAGAAACAAGGGACCATCTCAGGCATTCTTGGACTGGTCACACCGATTGCGGTTGTGGTCGGAATGGCGCTGATGACAGTCATGACAGACGCCTCATCGATTACGAAATGGGTTCTGCTGTCGACCATCGGCATTATTGGACCGATCATAAGTGCGTTCATAATCAAGGACGGGAAAGTCAAAGTTGTAAGGGTGAAGTCAGCCCATATTCCGTTCGTCAAGAAGCTCGGTACCATCTATCCAAGTCCGAGAAAATATCCGGAATTCACCTGGGCCATCGTGTCCAAGTTTCTGCTGATGATGGGGTTTAGTAGCAGTGCATATTTAGCGGTGATGCTTGTGAACCGCATGGGCTATTCCGAAGTCGAGGCGACGTCGGGGGTTGCAACGCTTCAAATGATTTCACTAGTCGCTATGGCTTTGACAAGCATGCTAGGAGGTATGCTGTCCGACAAGGCCAAGAAGCAAAAACCCTTCCTTTTCGGCTCTGCTTTCATCATGCTGATAGGTACTTTAATATTCGCATTCGTGCAGGATTTCTCGGCGTTCATCATCGCTACCGTCATCATTGGCCTTGGCGCCGGATGCTTCACGGCGGTGGATATGGCGTTAGTAGCTCGCATATTGCCGCGGAAAGAAGACGCAGCCAAAGACTTCGGACTGATGAATGTCGCGAATGCGCTTCCGCAATCGATTGTGCCCGCGATTGCTCCGCTTCTGCTTACGATAGGCGGATGGTCATTTTTCTACATCGCACTCGCAACTTGTCTCCTTGCCAGCATTTTGGCGACCAAGCCGCTCCCTGAAATCGGAGAACCATTCGGGCCAGGGAAGCAGCATGCAAATGCCGATCTAGAGTCGAAAGAGATATAACATTTGAAAAATGAAGGGTAGGATTAATTCATGTCAAACCGCGAAACTGCTTTACACTACGAGCCGACCATTCAATATATCCGCAATGAAAATGGACCCACGCTGGGGTATTCGACCGCATCTGGAGTTCGGATCATCGAGAAGGACGGCTTATATTTCAAAAACTCAAGCAAAGACGGTGTCTTGAAGCCGTACGAAGACTGGCGGCTGCCAGCTGAGGAGCGTGCCAAGGATTTGGCATCCAGACTCTCCATCGAAGAAATCGCAGGATTGATGCTGTATAGTACCCATCAGAACATTCCAGCAAGAAGTGGCGGGTGGTTCGGAGGATCGTACGCTGGTAAAACTTATGAAGAGAGCGGCGCCAAGCCCTGGGACTTGACGGACGAGCAGCTTGCATTCCTGGTACAGACCCATCTTCGTCATTTCCTGATCATGATGGTAGAAAACGCTGAATCGTCGGCACGCTGGAACAACCGGCTGCAGGCCGTCGCAGAGGGGAGCGGCTTCGGTATTCCGGTGAACAACAGCTCCGACCCGCGTCACGGCTTCGACGCAAGTTCCGAGTTCAATGCCGGTGCGGGTTCGACGTCCCGTGTGTCATTCTGGCCTGAAACGCTCGGACTCGCGGCTACTTTCGATCCGGCGATCACCCGTCAATTCGGAGAAATCGCATCGAAAGAATACCGCGCCCTCGGCATGGCGACTGCATTGTCGCCGCAAATCGATATCGCCACCGATCCGCGCTGGCACCGTTTTAATGGCACGTTCGGAGAGGACCCGAAATTGTCCACCGATATGGCTCGGGCTTATGTAGACGGCTTCCAGACGTCCGAAGGAGAACACGAACCGACAGACGGTTGGGGGAATGATAGCGTAAATGCGATGGTGAAGCATTGGCCGGGCGGGGGCTCGGGTGAAGGCGGAAGAGATGCGCATTTCGGCTGCGGCAAATATGCCATATATCCTGGCAACAACTTCGAGGAGCATTTGATACCGTTCGTCGAAGGCGCTTTCCAGCTGGAAGGCAAGACGGGACGTGCATCTGCAGTGATGCCGTATTACACAATATCGCACACTCAGGACAAGAAAAATGGTGAAAACGTTGGCAACTCTTACAACCGCTATTTAATTTCCGATTTGCTCCGGGAACAATATGGTTACGATGGGGTTGTGTGCACCGATTGGTCAATTACGGCCGATGAAAGCGACCGAAAAGACAGCGTTTTTAGCGGCAAGTCGTGGGGTGTCGAACATCTTTCCGTCGCGGAACGGCATTATAAGCTGATCATGGCAGGCGTCGACCAATTCGGCGGCAACAACGATGCGGGTCCGGTGCTGGAGGCTTATCAAATGGGCGTAGAAGACCACGGAGAGGCGTTTATGAGAGCTCGTTTCGAGAAATCGGCGGTGAGGCTGCTCCTGAACATTTTCCGTCCAGGCCTTTTCGAGAACCCTTACCTACAGCCTGAGGAAAGCCAAAAGATCGTTGGCTGCGCCGAGTTCGTAGACGCAGGCTATGAAGCGCAGCTGAAATCGGTGGTTCTCCTGAAAAACAAGGGACAGGTCCTTCCGATCAAGGAGCGCAAGAAAGTCTACATTCCAAAGCGGTATTTACCTGCCGGGGAAAACTGGGTTGGCATGCCTACACCGGAGAAATTAGAGTATCCCGTCGATCTAAGCGTCGTAGCCGATTACTTTGATGTGACCGATACGCCGGAAGAGGCCGACTTCGGACTCGTATTCATCAAAAATCCAAACTCGGGCATCGGCTACAGCCAGGAAGATGCAGACCAAGGCGGGAATGGCTATGTGCCGATCAGCCTGCAATACCGTCCGTATACCGCCGACCTTGCCCGCGAACGCAGCATAGCCGGCGACCCGAGGGAAAACGACGTGTTGAATCGCACGTATAAAGGCAAAACGGTTACAACACACAATGCACACGATTTGTACGCTATTCTCGAAACGAAGGAGAAGATGAAAGGCAAGCCGGTCATCGTGTCCATGTTGCAGTCGAATCCGACCATCGTTGCGGAATTCGAAGCGGTGGCCGATGCGATCATCACGAACTTTGGTGTGAATCTTCAGGCAATAATGGAAGTCCTAACAGGCTCTTTCGAACCTTCCGGTTTGCTGCCGTTTCAGATGCCGGCGAACATGAAGACAGTGGAGGAACAATACGAGGACGTTCCGCATGATATGGATTGCTATGTCGATTCGGAAGGCCATGTGTATGATTTCGGCTTCGGATTGAACTGGCGCGGCGTCATTGAAGATGCCCGCACGGAGAAATACCGGAAAGTACGCTGCTAATAGCTACGATGTTGTCATAGAGGAAAAGTTGTACAAAGTGAATTTAAAGATCGCTCTCGCCCCTTGCTTTGCAAGGTGCAGGGCGATCTTTTTCATGTTCTATTCTTTGGCACGTAGTATGCGAGTTTGTGTCAGGCCGGGCGTCATCAGGTGGTTTGTGGCGGCCGGCTGCCGCTGCGGTTCTTCCGCCACTGGGTGGGGGTCACGCCGACCCAACGTTTGAATACCGTAGCAAAATGTTGACTGGATTGATAACCTAACCGATAGGTAATCTCCGTAACGGAATCTTGGGTTTCGGAAAGTAGGCGGCAAGCGACCTTCACCCGAAGCCGTTCGATGAACGTGATAGGCGGCTCACCGGTATATTCCTGAAAGGTACGGTAGAAATGGGAAGCGCTGACGCCTGTGGACGCGGCCAACTCTTCGACGGAAGGCCGCCATTCCGGTTCTTGGTTGATTTTAGCGATAATCCGATCGAATTGACACAATAGATCATCTGCGACGGTCCGCATGCCGGTAATGGGCTGTGTTATGGTCAGCATCAAGTCAACCAGTGCGTGGCGTACTGCGATGCTTCGCATTGGACTGCTATCCATCAGCGCTTTCTTGAACCTCTTCAACGAATCAACAGGGTTCAATCCGACCTGAACGACTCTTGGCAATCGCGCGAGTGATTGTTCAATAATCTGGCTCTCCTCCGGTGGGAGTCGAAGCCAGCCTTGATGATGGGGGGCGGTTACAATGAACCACCAGAATTTGCAAGGCTCGATCACGTCGAAGCCACCACGATGCTTCTCTCCCGGGCGTGTATGGAATACGTCACCAGCTTGCGTCTCATATATGCAGTCCCCCAGTTCCCAACTGGCTTTTCCACGCTCAATGAGGACGAATTCGTAACATCCTGGGTGCTCATGCTCGAAGAGCGGCAGCGCTTTACGAATTTCATCACTTCCGAACATGACGAATTCAGGTACCAACGGGATAGGGGGATTGATTTCGATATTGTAGGCCCAACGAGGCAAGCGTATCCTCTCCTTCGATGATGTTTCTGTGTATGTTCATTTGTTTCTCATCCTACTTTGTAATCCTGTGAACGTCAAATGATGTCATGAGCGGTTAATATGATGTTAATCACATTGGAGGAGGAGAATTCATTGACTTTACAAGCAGAACGTCAGTATACAATTACGGCAGAGGATAAGGAAACGTTTAATCGGGACGGGTACTGGATCAGTCCGAAGCTGATCGACGATGAGCAAATCAAACGTCTGCGCGAGGCGCATGAACGGATTTGGGCTGGGCAGTATGACGGCGATGGGGAGCCTATGCATCCACTCTATCTCAGCGACAATCCTGATGCGTTACGGAAATTTGATAACGGCTGGTGGATTAATGACGAGGTACACAAGGTCGTTACAGATCCTTTCATTGGAGAGCTTTGCGCTGACTTGCTTGAAGCGAATGAAATTCGTCTATGGCACGACCAAGTTATTTACAAGCCGGGTATTGGGGACAAGGTTACGGCGTCCGGTAACGTAGGCTGGCACCAAGATTATGCCTATTGGCAGTGCTCAGACACGCCTGACATGATTACAGTGTGGATCGCGCTTCAGGATACGGATTTAACGAACGGCGGCATGATGACGATCCTGGGTTCCCATAAGTGGGGACTTATCCCGGATAGCAACTCTTTCTTCAATCAAGACATGGATCAATTGAAGCAGAAATATGCGGGAGGCCATGACTGGGTCGAAGAGCCTTGTATTCTCAAAGCAGGTCAAGCAAGCTTCCATCATGGACTGACGTTCCACGGTTCAGGTCCGAACACGACGAATGATCCGCGTCTGTCCGTCGTTGCGCATGTGATGAAGGGCGGAACAGGTTACCGTGCAGGCATTCAGCGTCACGATAATATCCGATTGCTAGGACCTCGTCCGGTGAACGGGCAAGCGTTCGCCAATGATTACTTCCCGGTAATGTTCAAAAGATAAGATAACAAGAAGAGCCCTGCCATTCGTGGCGAGGCCTTTTTGCTTATTACAAGTGTGTTGTTCGCCTATGGGCGTTGGATGATATAATCGAGTATTCATCTATCATGAAGAAAGACCGGGATTCCTTGCGATGCAAGGGGCTCCGGTCTATTTATATTGACAAAGCATGCATAGACAAGTAATTTAGATGGAACCATGATTTTCTTGGTAAGGGTAATAATGGTTTTTTTGTTATCGAGGATAGGAGTTGCTCGAATGAAACGGAAGACATGGATTGAAGCTTGGAAGTACCCGATCATCTTGTTATTCGGAATCGGAATTTCAAATGTAGGTGCCTGGATTTATTTTATTGCACTGAATTTAATCGTCCTGGACATTACGCAATCCGCGCTTGCGGTATCTGCACTGTATATACTAAGGCCTTTGGCTACGTTGTTCACTAATTTTTGGTCTGGCAGTGTAATTGACCGAATGAATAAGCGTCGAATGATGGTTTTCCTGGATGTATTCAGAGCTGTACTGATATTTTTGCTGCCATTGTCCACTTCGCTCTGGTATATCTATTCGGTTGTCTTTGTCATTAACATGGCCGGATCGCTGTTCGGGCCGACGTCCACAACGTATATCACCAAATTGATTCCTCCAGAACAAAGACAACGGTTTAATTCCTTGAACAGTCTTATCGGATCGGGTGCGTTTATGATTGGTCCTGCGGTTGCAGGATTGTTATTTTTGCTCGGGACGCCGACGTTTGCCATTGATATCAATGCTGCAGCGTTATTCTTATCCGGCGTGATTACGATGTTCATGCCGAATCTGGAGAAGGATACCGTCACCGAACCTTCAGAGAACTGGGGCACTTGGGCGATCATCAGACAAGACTGGCATACCGTCATTCAATTTTACCGTCGTCATGTCTATATTGTCGTTATATGTTTGCTCTACAGCAGTGTCATGGTAGTTATGGCTTCAGCTGTTGATTCGCTTGAAGCGACATTTGCCAAAGTGGTACTTCAATTGTCTGAAAGTGACTACGGCGTTCTGGTGAGTATCGCGGGAGCGGGTATCATCGTTGGGGCAAGCGTCAACACGCTTGTCGTGAAGAAGATTGCGACCTCGTATATGATTGGATTCGGAACGCTCGGCGTATGTGCGGGTTATCTCATTTACGCGAGTTCGGCGTCATTTCTTGTAGCAGCCATTGGATTTTTCGTCCTAGCGTTCTGCCTTGCATTTGTGAATTCCGGTTTTTCTACGTTCTATCAGAACAATATTCCTATCGAAATTATGGGCAGGGTAGGCAGCGTGAATGGATTTATCGAAGCGATCCTCATTATGATGACGACCTTTGCGGTAGGTGTTGCGGCTGATTTGATCCCCATCCAGCTCGTTGTCATTACAGGCGTTATTATCATGACTCTGTTAGGTATTCTACTCAGCGTGTGCATTTTGCTGCCTTCCAAAACCAGGTATTTCGAAGTCCTGACGAATGGAATGAAAGTCGATTAAGCCCTATTTTTCACAAAATATCCAAATCTATAAGAGGATTGCTGGGTATACTTGGAGAATAAATAGGATTGACGATGTTGACAGGCCTGCAATTCATCATGAAGGTAACAGCATTGAAGTTATACCAAATTATAGGAGGTTTTACGGAATGAAAAGGAGATTAGCGATCCTGCTGTCCACATGCATGCTGCTGATGGTGCCGGTATCGGCATTTGCGCAAGAAGCAGAACCATATGCAACACGTGGGGAGGTCGTGGATTACCTGCTCGGTGCAGCGGATGACTACAATCCGGGCGTGAAGAAAGAGGATATTTTGAAGGGCGACGCCAAAGGGAACTTGAACCTGGATCAATCGGTATCCCGCATTGAGGCATTGATTATGCTTAGCCGCGCGTTCTCGAATCTACCTGCGCCGCAAGGCAATGATTTGCGTGTAGGGAACACGACCGCAGCCTTTACGGATGTGCCGAAGTGGGCACAAAATGATATTGCTAAGCTGGCTTCAGCAGGGATCCTGAGCGGTTATCCGGATGGTCGTCTCGGCGTATCGGACCGCGTGACGAAGGAACAACTGCGTATCCTCGCGAACCGGATCTTTGCGTTGAATGGAACGAATCCGCGTGATGATTATTATGAATTTATTAATAAGAAATGGTTGAATGCTTCGAAGATTCCTGCGGGCGAAATGGGAAATGGCGTATTTAACGAACTCATGACTACGAATGAAGAGAAAGTAAAAGGCATTATCGATGAACTGGTGAAGCAGCAGAATGCAGCTGGCACCAAAGATCAGAAAATCGCGGATTTCTACAAATCTGCCCTCGATATGAAGAGCCGTAATCAAGAAGGCATCAAGCCGATCGCACCTTACCTAGCAGCCCTTGATAAAGCGACGACGATCAAGGAATTGTTCGAGGCAAATAATGAGATCAACAAAGCGACCGAGATGGGCCCCCTTATGTCATTTGCTGTGATGGCTGATGCGAAGAACAGCTCCGTTAATGCGCTCTATTTCTCCGGCCTTGGCATGGGACTCGACAAGAACAGTTATGTCTCCGGAGATGAGAAGACGAAGAAGGTATACATAGACTATTTAACGAAGTTACTTGTCTTGTCCGGTGAGAAGGAACAATCTGCTAAAACACAAGCAGAAGCTGTATTCGCATTCGAGAAAGATCTGGCCGCAGCAGCGATGGATAT
Organism: Paenibacillus sp. GCM10027629; assembly: GCF_042676425.1. Lineage (NCBI taxonomy): Bacteria > Bacillati > Bacillota > Bacilli > Caryophanales > Paenibacillaceae > Paenibacillus > Paenibacillus sp. GCM10027629. The sequence goes on from NZ_JBHTGZ010000003.1 coordinate 366,694, forward strand.
ACAAGATCAAGGCAATGTGAACAAATTCTACAATCCTTACACAAAAGAGAAGTTCCTGGCCCTATTCAAAACCGTTGATATGGCGCAAATGATGAAGGATCTTCAAATGGATCAAGCCGATAAAATTATTGTGACGGATGTCGGACTTGCGAACAAGTCGGCAGAGGTACTCACAGAGGCGAATCTTAGCACGTTGAAATCTTACGCGAAGTCCATGTTCCTCATGAAGACAGGCGGTATGCTGTCGGATGATTTCATCCAAGCGAGCAATCAATTCAGCGCGGATCTATATGGTGTTGTAGGTGAGAAAACCAACGAGCAAATTGCAGTAAGTACAACAAAAGCTATGATGAGCGACTACCTTGGACAAGAATTCGTGAAGCGATATTTCACGAAGGAAGCGAAGCAAGATGTTGAGAAGATGGTAGGACAGTTTATCGCGACGTACGAGAAACGTATTCAAACGCTAGATTGGATGTCGGAGACGACGAAGACCAAAGCGATTCAGAAGCTGAAGAAAATGACCGTTAAGATCGGTTACCCGGATCAATGGAGCAATGCGTTAGATCCAGTCTCGATTAAGACGGCTGACAATGGTGGTTCCCTGTTCTCCAACACGGTTGCCATTACCAAAGCATACAGCACGATGATGAAAGCATCTCTCGGCAAAGCTGTCGATAAGAGCGCATGGATTATGGCTGTATATGATGTAAATGCCTACTATAACCCAATGAATAACGAAATCGTGTTCCCGGCAGGTATTCTGCAAGCGCCTTTCTATGATATTAAAGCGAAACCTGAAGCGAATTTGGGTGCGATTGGAATGGTCATTGCGCATGAAATCAGTCATGCCTTCGACAATTTAGGCGCTGCTTATGATGAGAATGGCAATGCGGTGAATTGGTGGACGGAAGAAGACTATAAGAAGTTCCAAGCGAAGTGTGAAGAAGTGATTAAATTCTACGATCACATTGAAGTTGTACCTGGCGCTTACAATAACGGTCAATTAACGGTAAGTGAGAATATTGCGGATATTGGCGGCATGGCGACATCCCTTCAAGTGACTTCTCAGCTTACGAATCCGGATTATAAAGCCTACTTCGAAGGATATGCAACGATCTGGCGTTCTACGATGACCAAGGAAATCGCTGCGTATTTGACAACGATTGATACGCACTCCGCGAATAAGGTTCGTGTTAACCGTACGATTTCGAACTTTGAAGAATTCTACAAAACGTATGGCGTAACGGCTAAGGATGCGCAATACGTGGCCCCTGAGGACCGCGTAAGCATTTGGTAGACATCGCTTGTACCGACAAATGGAAGCCAGGTCCCTTAATGGATCTGGCTTTTTCACATGAATATGAAGCGTGAGTGAAACAAAATGTAACCCTCGTGATATATTTTTGCTACAAATGCATCAACTTTTCTACCAAAAAACCGATATATAGTGTAGGATCCTACTGCTATACAATATAAATATAGGAGGGGAATAGGTATGAAAACTCAAAAACGTGTTAATAGAGCGAAATGGTTATGTAGTCTGTTAGTTAGTGTAAGCGTATTCACTTTCTCCAGTATTTCATTCGCTGAAGCGTACATGTCTAATGATATTGATACTGGGATCGCAGGCCTAAATTACAATCGTAATGAAGTTTTGGCCGTAAATGGCGATCAAATCAGTAGTTTTGTTCCCAAAGAAGGTACCCAGTCCAATGGCAAATTTATCGTGGTTGAGCGGGATAAAAAATCACTCGCAACCTCACCCGTAGATATTTCCATTATTGATTCGATCACGAATCGCACATATCCAGGTGCAATACAGCTTGCCAATGAGGATTTTGCGAATAATCAGCCTAGTCTGGTTATGGCAGCGAGAAAACCATTAGATATTAGCATTGATCTGCCTGGGTTGAAGAGTGAAAATACAATTACGGTTCAAAATCCAAATTTCAGCAGTGTCTCTGGTGCCGTTGATCAGCTCGTGTCGACTTGGGTTGACAAGTACTCGAACACACATACACTGCCTGCAAGATTACAGTATGCAGAATCGATGGTGTACAGCAAAAATCAAATTGCCAGTGCACTTAATGTGAACGCGCAATACCTTAACAATACGCTCGGAATCGACTTTAACGCAGTAGCAAGCGGCGAGAAAAAAGTGATGGTCGCTGCTTATAAGCAAATCTTTTATACGGTAAGTGCAACGCTTCCTAACAATCCATCGGACCTTTTTGATAATAGTGTGACGTTTGCTGAATTAGCCCGTAAAGGGGTAAGTAATGAGTCTCCGCCACTGATGGTATCCAACGTAGCTTATGGAAGAACCATTTATGTGAAATTGGAGACAACCTCGAAGAGCAGTGATGTACAGACGGCATTTAAAGCATTGCTCAATAATCCTAACATTCAAGTTAGTGGTAGTGGACAGTACAAAGATATTTATGATGAAAGTTCATTTACAGCTGTTGTATTAGGCGGCGATGCACAAACACATAACCAGATCGTCACGAAAGACTTTAGTGTCATCCAAAATGTAATTAAGGACAATGCACAATTTAGCAGTAAGAATCCAGCTTACCCCATTTCGTATACGAGTGTATTCTTGAAAGACAATTCCCTTGCTGCTGTTCACAACAATACGGAATATATTGAGACCAAAACGACAGAATATACTAGAGGTAAAATTACACTTGATCACAGCGGTGCATATGTAGCTCAGTTTGACGTATCTTGGGATGAATTTACATTTGATGCAAATGGACAAGAAGTCATTACGCACAAAACATGGGCAGGAAATGGTCGAGATAAAACAGCACATTTCTCGACAGAGATTCCACTTCCTCCTAATGCCAAGAACATCAAAATTCACGTCAAAGAATGTACAGGTCTTGCGTGGGATTGGTGGAGAACCGTGATTGATGAAACGAACGTTCCATTATCCAGCAATATCAAAGTTTCAATAGGGGGTACGACGTTATATCCAACAGGTTCGATTAGTCAATAATCATTAATGTAAGGGGCAGTCTCAAAAGCCATGAAATGGCCGAGGGACAGCCCCTTTTGTTTTAGAGTTGATGGTCCGGGCCTTTTTGTGCGCTTTTGAAATTATTGCTATAATGCTTGATAGATATCCCCCCCTATATGAGAATTGTAAAGGTGAAAATAAGATGCTCTCATTTGCTAGATTGACGAAATGCAAACCCCCGATTCCCTAACAACCCTTAGTCGTTTTTGAGATTTTCGAAAATTATAGGGGGTATTTGCCAGTGGAAAGAAAAATCTCAACACGGTCTTTGTTCTTATTTATTATTCTTGTGGGTTTCCCGCAAATTAGCGAAACGATCTATACACCTTCATTACCGGATATCGCGAATCATCTCCACGCTAGCAGCAACATGATTCAGCTGACGCTTAGCATTTATTTTCTAGGTTTTGCTTTTGGTGTTTTTTGCTGGGGAAGGCTATCTGATGCCATCGGACGACGTCCAGCCATGCTATGGGGCATTGTTGTCTATGGCGTGGGGAGCTTGGGGTGTTATCTATCCGGTTCCGTTGAATGGTTATTGATCAGCCGCTTTATTCAAGCTTTTGGTGCAAGTACGGGTTCTGTTGTGACACAGACTATTCTGCGCGAGAGCATCGATGGAGCGAAGCGTCATGCGGTATTTGCACAAATCTCTGCAGCGCTTGCATTCACGCCGGCGATCGGTCCGCTCATTGGTGGATGGGTCGATCAATCCCTTGGTTTTAGGGCGGTGTTCCTGACCCTTGTGGTGATGAGTGTTGGTATCTTGATGTATACGTTCTTTTCGCTGTCTGAGACAAGAGTATCGACCACAGTTACTAAGATCAGTATACTTTCGGTAGCTAGTCGTCTAGTGAAGGATCGTAGAATATGGGGATTTGGTTTCCTCATCGGTGCGACGAATGGGATCCTGTTCAGCTATTACGCCGAAGCACCGTTTATTTTTATTGAATATTTCCATATTAAACCGGGTGTGTTTGGGTTTCTAGGTATATTCGTAGCGTTATCTTCGATCATCGGTGCGATGCTGTCCCGAAGCATGTTAACCAATTTCTCGGCGACGCATATCATTCTGATCGGTTCCATGGTGACGACGGTAGGAGCCGTCTGTCTAACAGGACTTGTGCTGTCCGGAATAAGCCCATCTGCTATCCATATGTGGCTTATCACCGCCTGCATCTTTATCCTCCTGTTAGGGATTGGTATGGCGATTCCGAATTGCTTGAGTTTGGCATTGGTGCAGTACAGTGACGTACTGGGAACAGCAGGTGCTATTTTTGGATTGGGTTATTATCTGATCGTCAGTCTTATAACGACCGGAATGAGCTATTTGCATAATGGTTCTCTCATCGTGATGCCGGTGTATTTTCTAGTCTTGGCGGTTATCATGGTGATCGTAAGCAAGAAGATTGTAAGTAATGAAGCAAGATAAGCAAAATCATCATTTGAAAAGACAATTGCTAAATCCCCGTCGACCTTTGAAGGTTGGCGGGGATTTTTTGGCGACTTGTTATAGGCGTACAAGACAAAAAAATGAATGCCTGATTTTCGGTTACGGCCCGGCCCGGTTATGGCTATAATAAGGACAACAACACATATTAGGGAGTGCTGCAATGATTCCTACTGCACGGTATGGCGAATATTATCAAGCATTAATCGAGAAAAATTCAGAATACGAAGGTGTATTTTATGTAGGTGTCAAGTCCACTGGGGTATTCTGTCGTCCGACTTGTCACGCTCGGAAACCGAAGTTTGAGAATTGCGAGTTTTATGAGACTGCGAAGGAGGCGCTCCTGGCATCGTTTCGGCCTTGTCAACGCTGTCGTCCCTTATCCCATCCGAATCAAGTCTCCGATGTTGTTCGTCAGCTCGTAGAAGCGGTGGAGCAGAACCCGGAGAAACGTTGGAAGACCCAAGACTTTAGAGATCTGTCCATGGATGAATCGACCGCGCGTCGACAATTCAAGAAGCGCTTCGGCATGACCTTTATCGAATATGCACGCGCCCGCCGCATGGGACTTGCATTTAAGAACATTAAAGCAGGGCATAAGGTCATTGATACCCAATTAGCATCGGGTTATGAATCCAGCAGTGGGTTTAGAGATGCGTTCTCACGCATTATGGGTGCAGCGCCTACGATGCTCGATGACAGCAAAGTGCTTAGAGCTACTTGGATCGATACGAAGCTCGGCCCAATGGTCGCGATTGCGGATGAGCATGCGCTATATTTATTAGAATTTGTAGATCGGCGGGGTTTAGAGCGGGAGGTGGAGCGTCTTCGACTACGGACGAAATCGGCGATTATTCCGGGCACTACGAAGCCGATTCAATCGATTGAACAGGAGTTGACGCAGTACTTTGACGGTAAGCTGAAGGGGTTCAAGACGCCGCTTCATTTACTCGGATCTCCGTTTCAAAAAAGTGTGTGGGATCAATTAGTGAAGATTCCGCCCGGGGAGACACGTTCCTATTCGGATATTGCGGTAACACTTGGCAGACCGACGGCTTTCCGTGCTGTGGCTCAAGCGAACGGGGCGAATCAGCTAGCAATCGTGATTCCATGCCACCGTGTCATTAATTCGAATGGCGATTTGGGCGGTTATGGTGGTGGATTGTCGCGCAAGGATTGGCTGCTGCAGCATGAGAAGACGATGAGCAGCATCTAGCAGACTATTACGCGCTGTGATTCGTGCGGTTAACCATTACAAGAAGTTAGTACAGCATTTTGAAGAATAAATTGCGATTGGAATTCGTGGAGATTAGAAAATCTATGTGTATAGTAGAATAGGTGCTGCGTTGGATCTTCGTATTGAGGCAAATCAGTATTAACACTAGCGACATAGCAAAAAGGGTAGCCTGATTTTCAGGCTGCCCTTTTTGTGAACCACGGTCCGACCAAGCTTGGGCTTATGGGATGTGCTGCAGACGAGAAGTATGTCACTCCGTTGTCTTGTTCGTGTATACCGTACGGTATACGGCAGGCGTTAAGTTCTCGAACTTCTTGAAGGTTTTGATAAAATAACCCGCATCGCAGAAGCCGAGCTCATCGCTAATTTGATTCACGGCGAGGTCGGATGTCTCCAAGAGCTGCTTGGCCCATTCTATCTTGAGTCTAGCAGTAAAGACCGAGAAATTCTCTCCTGTCTCTTTGGTGAACATGCGGCTAAAATAACTCGAGCTCATATGACATTGCTGCGCCATTGATTGCAACGTGAAGTTCTCATTCTTATGGGCATAGATGTAATCAAATGCTGGTTGAAGCGCAGGATTAGAGGCATGGAAGGTTTGAGCAACGGATTGTCTGACTTTAGTCTCAATTAGTGCGCTGGATAGTTCATGCTGAATAGCCTGAATATTTCGATACGTGCGTTCCGACGTGTTCATCGCATCGAGAGAGGGATCCGCTTCGAGCGATAGTGCTTTCTTGTACATATCGATCGTTGCATTCTTATGTATCGCCTCTTCGACGATATACGTGCACAAGTGTAACAGCATGTCCGCTATTGTCGTTACTTCTTCGTAAGACAATACGGGCAGAGCGAGATAGTCTTCCTTCAGGTGTCGGAATTTGTTGTTCGTCTCCGCATTTGATGGACGGGATACAATTCTCTCCAGCAGGGGGGCGTCTTCGTCACGAAGCTTGATCTGACCCGCCATGATTGCACCAATATATTGGTTATCGATAATAATCGGAATCGCAATGTCCAGAATATCGAAATGGCAGCGATAAATATAAGGTTTGTTCAGTCGAACAGCTTCCAAGCCGCCGCGTGCATCGCATTTCTGACAATATTGCGCGAGGAAGGGATCTTGTCGTACCCCCTGACAGAACGATTGACAATAGCTGTGCTTGGTCACGGGAACCCCTTTGTAATCGACCGTGATGATCGCCATTTTGGTGACGAGGGAGAGTGAGTCCTGCAGTTTATGCCATTTGTCCATATCTATTATTCGTTCAAGATCATAACGTGATTTTACCATCATCGTATTTTCACCGCATTCATCGTATTCTGATTTGCCTCTATTATACGTGATTTTGGGGGCACTAGGACATGATTCTACTATTTTACAGGAGAATGACAAAATAATTCGATCTGAAAACGCTTGAATTCGCGAGGATCTTACCATGTATCTCCTGCGGGACAAGCCTATAATAGAGCTATATTCAACTAGGGAGGAATTCGTTATGAGAAGAGCGTTTATTAGCCCAACCAAATATGTTCAAGGGGAAGATGAGCTTCGGAACCTTGGTTATTTTGTACGGACATTTGGAGAATCTGCCTTATTGATTGCCCACCCTGATGATGTAGCGCGTGTGAAAGATAAGCTTGCTTTTACAAGTCAACAATATGACATCACGCTCGTTGAAAGCGATTTCCAAGGCGAGTGTTCGAGACAAGAAGTGGCACGTCTGCAAGCTTTGGCGAAGGAACATCAATGTTCTTGTACGATCGGATTAGGCGGGGGAAAAGCGATTGATACGGCGAAATGCGTTGCCGAAGGAGAAGCGTTGATCATCGTACCGACCATTGCAGCGACCGATGCGCCGACGAGTCATTCGGCCGTGCTCTATACACCAGAAGGCGCATTCGATGACTATGCGTATTTCAAGCAAAGCCCTAGCGTGGTCATGATCGATACGACGGTGATCGCGAACGCGCCGACAAGATTTCTTGTGGCGGGAATGGGGGATGCGCTGTCGACCTATTTTGAAGCCAGAGCAACGGCGAAGTCCTATTCGAACGTGAATGCGGGCTTGCCATGCGGCGTTCGTGAAGGGGCATGCAGCGAAGCAAAAGGAACGAAGACAGCATTGGCTCTTGCAAAATTATGCTACGAGACGTTATTAGAAGATGGTGTGAAAGCCAAACTATCCTGTGATCAGAACGTCGTTACGACGGCCCTTGAGAATATTATTGAGACGAACATTCTGTTGTCGGGACTCGGGTTCGAGAGCGGCGGGTTGGCGGCAGCCCATGCCATTCATAACGGATTAACGATGCTCGAAGGAACGCATCACTACTACCACGGGGAAAAAGTTGCCTTCAGTACGCTTGCGCAATTGGTGCTGGAAAATGCGGATCAAGCGGAAATCGATGAAGTGCTCGCGTTCTGTGCTTCTATAGGTTTACCGATTTGTTTAGCTGACATCGGCGTAGACGAGGTGACGCAGCAGGAATTGTTGCAGCTGGCCGAGAAAGCATGTATTGCAGAAGAATCCATTCATTCGATGCCATTCCCGATTACGGTGGAAGCGGTGGCGGCGGCGATTCGAGTTGCCGATCAGATTGGACGTGAATACAAACGGAATCGAGGCGAATAACATGAAGAAAATCATTAACCAACCCGAGACGCTTGTTCGGGAAATGTGTAACGGACTTGTGCTTGCGCATCCGAATCTTGCTTTTGACAGCAAGTATAAAATCATCTCGAAGAAATCTCCGAATCGTGAGAAGGTCACCTTAATCAGTGGCGGAGGCAGTGGACATGAACCCGCGCATGCTGGATTCGTCGGGAAAGGGATGCTCGATGTCGCGGTATGCGGTGACGTGTTCGCTTCGCCTTCGCAGATTCAGGTCTATCAAGCGATTCGTAACTCGGCGAGCAGCAAAGGGACGCTGCTAATCATTAAAAATTACAGCGGCGATATTATGAATTTCAAAAATGCTGCGCATCTTGCGGGTGAAGATGGGATTCAAGTTGATTATGTCAAAGTCGATGATGATATCGCAGTCGAAGATAGCCTCTATACGGTGGGAAGAAGAGGGGTTGCAGGAACCGTTCTGGTTCATAAAGTTGCAGGAGCTGTGGCGGAAGCGGGCTTATCTTTGCAGGAAGTGAAAGAAGCGGCACAGCATGCGATCGATAACGTTCGCAGTATTGGGTTTGCATATACCTCTTGTACCGTTCCGGCAAAAGGCACCCCGACCTTCCAACTCGAAGAGGGGGAAATGGAGTACGGCGTGGGCATTCATGGTGAACCGGGGATCCGTCGCGAGCGCATTATCACTGCGGATGAGCTGGCGCATCGCATGGTGACGGCATTGCTTGCGAATTTGCAAATGGGTGAGGGAGCCGAGCAGGAAGTGGCGGTGCTCATTAATGGGTTCGGTGCTACGCCGCTTCAAGAATTGTATCTGCTCAATAATTCGGTGACACGTGAATTGACGGCGAAGGGTGTTAAGATCTTCAAAGGTTTTGTCGGCAATTATATGACGAGTATCGATATGGCAGGCGCATCGGTGACCCTGATGAAGCTCGATGCAACGCTGAAGCAGTGGCTATCGGCACCATGCGATACACCGGTGTTAAGCGTACATGAGCCGTTTGAAGCCGTGGAGTACACAGAAGTTGTGCATCGACCAGATGCAGCAGAAACCCGCGTATCTTATAAGAACGAGAGCGACCCAGCTTGGGCGACGATGACACATAACCAACTCTCGCTCCAGAACATGGTGTATCTCATCGATCAGATGAGTGAGATCATTATTGAAAATGAGGTCCCTTTCTGCGAGTTGGATGCCCATGCAGGTGACGGAGATTTTGGGATGAGTGTTGCCAAAGGGTTCAAGCAGCTGAAGACGGAGTGGAAGGATATTCTGGCGTATAGCAGCGGTAGTATTGGAAGCTTCTTGGATGCATGCTCGCTCATCATTATGGAGCATTGTGGCGGCGCATCCGGTCCGATCTGGGGATCGGCCTTCCGGGCAGCAAGTAGACAGGTGGGCGACAAGCAGACCTTGTCCATTGAAGCGTTCGCGGACATGATGGCGGCCGTCGTTAAAGGTATTCAAGACACGGGAGCAAGATCATTCGGACGCGGCGCTGTCGTGGGCGATAAGACTTTAATCGATGCACTCGTTCCGTATGCAGAATCCTGGCAGGAGAGCACGAGACAGGGCGAGGATTTTAAGACCGCAACTGTAAAAGCGGCCGAAGCCGCGGTCCAAGGCGCGAAGAACACCGAGACGATCGTGGCTCGGATGGGAAGAGCGGGTACGGTGGGTGAACGCAGTATCGGGTACCCGGATGCGGGAGCCTATGCGCTAGGTGTGATTTTCACGGAGCTGGCGCAGGTGATTCGGTAAGTAAGATGGATATGCGGGAATCTCGTCGCAATTGGCGAGATTCTTTTTTTCTATTGCGATCGATGAGAACTATCTATGAATCAAGACGAACAGGCAAACAGGTTGATGTAAATATCGATGGCATATAAGAATTTTCCAATCCGTCATAACGCATAATATATCAGAATCGTTCATTCTGTTGCCTAAAGGAGCTATTACGAGATGCCTCTTCAGAACATTAACGGCACCATGCTATATTACGAAGTATCCGGACAAGGCATACCGATCGTATTTATCCATCCCCCGCTGTTGACTAGCGCGAATTTCAAATACCAGCAAGCGTATTTGTCCGATCAATTTCAGATTATCACCTTCGATATTCGAGGACATGGCAGAAGTCACGCGTCCCCCGTGCCGGTCACTTACGAATTAATTGTCCAGGATATCGTCCGATTGCTAGACCACCTGCAGATCCATCAAGCTTATGTATCCGGGTACTCGACCGGAGGAGGCGTTGCATTAAAAGCCATGCTTGATTATCCGGATCGTTTTGCAGGCGGCATCTTGATTAGCGCGATGTCCGAGGTCAGCGATATTGTACTCCGAAGCCGGATTAAGCTCGCGATGGGACTATCTGCATGGCGGCCGACGTTTCGTCTGTTGATGTGGGGGATTGCGTGGGGGAATTCCGACCAGGTCCATACATTTCGTCACCTGCTACAGGATTCAGAAAGAGGCAACATGCAGAATATTCATGAGTATTACCGATCCGCTCTGAACTACAACTGCACGAATCAGCTTGTGATGATCAGCTCTCCTGTCTTATTGCTATATGGGGCAAAAGACAAAGGCTATAACCGTTACCGTAAAATATTGCAGCATCATCTTCGGCAATGGAAATTGCTGATGTTGCAGCAAGAGAAGCATCAGCTCCCAACCAAAGCCGCTGCCGAGATCAGTCAAGCGATAAAAAGCTGGATATTAGAAGTGGATCAACAAACGTTAGGCGAAAAGCCAACAAGCCCGCATATGACACATACGGCAACGATCCCACAGGAAGATTCTTCGCTTGATGCTAATTTATAAGTCATGAAATCGTCCGAAGCGGACAAGAGAATCCCCTTATGGTTGACAGTGAAGTAGACTTCATGCTGTTGGCCGGAGGGGATTTTTTCGCATTTGACTATATTCGACAAAACCTTCGATTTGCTACAAAAACTTTCTTCATCCAATGTCGTGTTTATGGGTTATCATGATTGTCCCATTGGTATAAAATGGAGGCATGAGCCATAATGCCGCTCACCTATGGTGAGATATACGGATGAGCATTTAGGAGGAGAGAGGATTAGGATGAAACCGAACATTCATTTTCAAGTGATTTCTGACACGCATGTTGCTGAGGATCCGAACGATATCTATTCTATTAACTTCGATCGAGCGCTCAAGGATATACGGAAGACAGCACCGGATAGTGACGGCATTATGCATGTGGGCGATGTGACTGATCGTGGTCTACCCGGTCAATTTAAGACAATGGCAGAGATTTGGGATCGCAACAAAGAAGGTTTACCGCCGATGTATTTTACAACGGGAAATCACGACGTTCGGTGGGCTGATTTTGAGGAACGGATGGCGAGTTTTAGAGAAGCAACGGGAATCGAACAGCTGTATTATGATTTCTGGATTAAGGGTTATCATTTTATTTTCCTAGGGACAGAAAAGCCCTTGAAAGATTGTGCCTATCTATCCGAAGAGCAGCTTGCTTGGTTCGAACAGAAAATAGCGGAGAATGCGGTAACGGATAAGCCGATCTTCATTTTCGTGCATGAACCGATGATGAACACGGTCGCAGGTGCACAGACGCGATTTGGTTGGCATGGCATTCGGCAGGATCGCGAGTTGAAGACGATTCTATCGAAGTATCCGCAATCCATCCTGTTCACGGGACATACCCATTGGGAGCTAGGCGCTAAGGATACGATGTATCATGCCAAATATGCGACATTGTTCAACGTTCCATCGACGGCCTACCTATGGACGGATGAGGATGAGCATAAGGATGGTTCGCAGGGATACTACGTGGAAGTTTATGATGACAGGGTGCTGCTCAGAGGTAGGGATTTTGCGAATGGAGCATGGGTTAGCGAAGCAGAGTACAGCATTTCACTACCGCCACAAATCCCTATGATTGATCCTGAGACGGATCCGGATCTGACACTCAGCAACCCAACCATGCAGCTAGATAAGCGCAGTTACCTCGTCGGAGAGGCGATTCGAGTCAGTTATACAGGTTCACTCAATAAGGATGCGTTTGGTATATTCCCAAGAGGGGCTGTGCCGAATGAAGTTCGCCAAATCGAACCGATCGCTTCGATCTTGACGAATACGATACAGCAGCCGGATGGGGTATTGACGTTCGAGCATATCGAACTTCCCCCAGGCGAGTATGACATGATTTATTTGGGCGAGACGATGAACGTGGAATTAACGCGATGGCCGTTCGAGGTTGCAGCGGAATAAATTCTGATTTGCACGTGAAAAAGCAGATAAGATGTTGATCCATAAGAACCTTTGTCGAATGTATTGAAATGATTTCAAATCTTGATTACTTTAACATTGAAGACTGTAAGCGTTACATATTTCGGTACATGGTCTTGGTCTTAAGATTTCGATCGAGAAGTGGGTATCTACATATCGATAACGAAATACGCCTGTCCAAGCGTGTAACCGGATGAAGCCGGGCACGAGCTTAAAGAGGTCACTCTTTGGTTCGTGCTTTTTGCGTTTTTCGTGACGTGGAAAGGGGGAAGAATAGCTCATCATAGATCGATCATGATGGCATGACACAATGAATTGATAGAGAGGTGCTCTGTTCATGAACAATGCGAAGTCAAATAAGAATAAGAAGACCAGGTCTCGTTCGATTTCTTTCGTGCTTGCACTCGCACTTGCCATACCGATGTTTACGATGCAAGGCTCAAAGGTTTCCGCCGCAGAAGCATCCCAATTGCCTGAAATTTCGCCCATACCGCAATCCATTCAATCGACAGGGGATGGATTCGTCATTCCGTCTGAGGTGGGTATCGTAACAGGCAGTACATCGGACCCGGCTACGGTCCAGAGCGTCGAAGAGATACTGCGGAAGGCTGGCGTGCAGAATATCAATCGTGTCCAGGATTCTGCGGTTCCGAATTCACCCGTCAATGTATGGGTTGGAGGACCTTCGGAGAATCAAGCGACAACGGCTGCTCTGCAATCTCTTGGGGCTGCGGGACCGGATGATTTGAAGGATGAGGGGTATGTCCTGGCTTCCGGCACGGATGCATCAGGCAAGCCAAAAATCGTGCTCGCCGGGAAGACAACGCTAGGCACCTTCTATGCGGCACAGACGCTTCGTCAGCTGATTACAGCGAAGGACGGCGCTTATCGCATTCCGTCCGTAACCATTCGCGATTGGCCGAAAATGGCTTGGCGTGGTTCGATTGAAGGATTCTATGGCGACCCGTGGTCCCATCAAGATCGTCTTCGCCAAATCGATTTCTATGGCCAGCAAAAAATGAATATGTACATTTATGCGCCCAAAGATGATCCTTATCACCGGGATAAATGGCGTGAAGCCTATCCGGCTGCGAAGTTAGCAGAAATTGCCGAGCTCGTTCAGCGATCGAAGGAGAATCATGTGGAACTTGTCTTTGCCATCTCGCCAGGAAATAGCGTCTGCTTCTCCGATGATGCAGATTTTGGGGCACTGACGACCAAAGCGCAAGCGATGTGGGATGTTGGTGTTCGCTCGTTCGCGATTTTCTTGGACGATATCGATAAGACATTACGTTGTAATGCCGACAGGACTAAATTCAACAGCGACACGAATCCTGTAGCTGCTGCGCAAGCCTTTCTGCTCAATCGATTCAAGACGGAATTCATTGATAAGCACGCAGGTGCTCATCGTCTGATTACCGTCCCAACGGATTATGCGAATATTACGGCGACTGCTTATATTAACCGATTTGCTGCCTTGGTGGATCCGAGCATTATCGTCCAATGGACAGGATCGGCTGTTGTTCCAGCGGGCATTTCGGCATCCGATGCGGATAAGGCGAATGCAATTTATAAGCATGATCTGTTGATCTGGGATAACTTCCCGGTAAATGATTATGCACGGGATCGGTTGTACTTAGGCCCGCTCTACAATCGGGATGCAGAGCTTGCTGATCATGGCATTATTGGTCTAACGACGAATCCAATGAATGAAGCAGAAGCGTCCAAAATTGCGATTTTCACAATTGCCGATTATTTGTGGAATCCAGCGGCGTATAATCCAGAGACAGCGTGGCAGCTGAGCTTGAAACGCTTCGGTGGTGAGGTTGCTGACGCACTCCGCATTTTCGCAGAGAACAATTATTCCTCTCCGCTCAATGCGAAAGAATCATTAACGATTAAGCCGCAAATCGATAATTTATGGACGGTCTTTATTGGGGGAGGAAGCATTACCAATGCAGCGAACCAGCTAATTGCAGAATTTACGAAGCTGCAGCAAGCACCTGCTACACTCCGCAGCGGCCTGAACAACCCGGATTTCATCGACGAAACGAAGTTCTATCTGGACAAATATGAGCTGTACGGTCAAGCGGGCGTAGAAGCGACGCAAATGCTGTTGTCTCAGAAACGGAACAACAAGCAGCAGTCGGCTGAGCATCGTACGGCGCTGAACAATGTAAGAACGCAGATCAATGCGATTACAAAGGCCAAAGCGAACCAGGTCTTCGAAGATTATTTATCTCGTGCGATTCGCGAAAACGATACATGGCTAGGTGTAGGCACATCCACACCGTTCCCGATTACGACGATGGGTACCTATCAGACGAATAGCCCAGCCAAAATGCTCGATGGCAATCTGAATACGTACTTCTGGAGCAACAATTCCCCGGCAATCAATGATGTCATTGGGGTGGATCTGAATGAGGTGCGCAAGGTGTCCAAAGTTCAGGTATTAATGAGCAAGAGCGGCAGCGTGAACGACTATGTCCATCACGGTGTGCTGGAATATTCGGTCGATGGAGCCAACTGGACACAGCTTGCGACGTTAGAGGAGAAGTCGGAGATCAGCGTTCCGCTGGATAATCAGAAGGCAAGATTCGTTCGCATTCGTGTGACGGGAACGCAGGAATATTGGGTCATTGTGCGTGAATTCATTGTTACTTCAACCGCGATTCCGAAGGAACCTACAGCTGTTCTCGGCGGTGACGATACGGTTCAAGGTGATAGAGAGTTCAAGCTGCAGCTTGGCGTCGAAAATGTCACGCAGAGCGTGTATGCCCAAGATTTAGGGATGAATTATGATGCAAACGTGATGGAATTCGTGTCGGCGAAGTCTTTGGAAGATGGAGTGAATCTTCTTCAGACGGGCAAAGATACCCCAGGCAAGCTGCGGTTCATTCTGGCGAGTGAAGGTCCGGGTCACGCGATTACTGGAGATAAGCAATTGCTGGAGTTGACCTTCAAAGCGAAAAAAGTATCGCAAATGACGGAAGGAACGATATCGATTAGCAATGCAACATTGGCGGACCATGTGGGAGCGGAATCAAACATTGCCGTGTCCTCGTTGGCCATCCAAGTGAACCCAGCTCCAAGTGATAAAACAGAGCTGAATAACCTGATTCGTACGGCGCAAGCGGCTTACGATGCGGCCGTAGAAGGTACGCAAATCGGTCAGTACCCAGCAGGTTCGAAGGCGAAATTACTAACGGCCATTAAAGCGGCTCAAGCGGTCGCGAATAACGCAAGTGCAACCGTGGACCAAGTGGCTGCGGCAATTCAAGCCTTGCAGCAGGCGCTGGACACATTCAAAGCATCGGTTATCACGACGAAGCCGGGTGATGTGAATGGCGATGGCAAGGTTAGTATCGGAGATTTGGCGATGGTGGCGGCTCATTACGGCAAAACATCATCCAGTCCAGATTGGGCACAGGTGAAGAAGATGGATATCAATGGCGACAATGTCATTGACATCAAAGACTTAGCTGCGATCGCATCGAAAATTATTGAATAGGTAGTAGTAGAATCTAAAAAGCCGACCTTGGACACTGCTGATGCAGGCCCCGGTCGGCTTTCCTATGATGGATTAGTTGAATACTTTCACGCGAGCGTCAAGAGGTTGGAATTGTTTCTCGCCCACTTCGCCTACTGGCTTACCGAATGGCATTTGAGCAACCAATTGCCAGCTCGCAGGAATGTTCCATTCTTGCTGCACTTGCTCATCGATCAATGGGTTGTAGTGTTGAAGCGTTGCGCCGAAGCCTTCTTCTTCAAGTGCTGTCCAGATCACAAGTTGAAGCATACCGTTCGATTGTTGAGCCCATGTAGGGAAACGGTCTGCATACGCTGCAAAATTGCTTTGAAGTCCTTCGATGACCGTGTTGTCTTCGAAATACAATACCGTACCATAACCGCTGCGGAAAGCTTCCATTTTCTGTGCTGTTGGCTCGAATTGATCAGCAGGAACGATTTTGCGAAGCGTTTCTTTCGTGATATCCCACAGTTTATTATGCTGTTCGTTTAAGAGTACAACAACACGTGCGCTTTGGGAGTTGAACGAAGATGGTGTATGTTTGACAGCAAACTCAACGATTTCTTGAATGCGAGCATCGGATACAACAGCTTCTTTCGAAATACCGTATACGGAACGTCTGTCTTCAATAGCTTGGAATAATGTTTTAGTCATGTTGTTTCAATTCCTTTCGACTCGTTAATATATTTTTGTTTGTTACTTAATAATTTCTATGTACTTAGTATAGTTGCGATAAAAAAGAAAGTCAATATATTTTTTGATGTTGTTTTCGAAACGGATAAGTTCTCTACTTTCTGTGAATATGGATCTTACGCTAGCTTAATCATTGTCGGTGGCATAATCGTTCGGAGAAGTGTATGCTTGAAATATATCTAGACTACATAATGAAATAAAGGAGCGATCGTAGTGAAATATCGCAGATTAGGCAAGACAGAGTTGAATATATCCGTGGTCGGTCTTGGGACTTGGCAGTTCGGCGGTGAGTGGGGGCAGCAGTTCACACAAGATGAAGTGGATGCGATCCTTGATAAAGGAAAAGAATTAGGCATCAATCTAATTGATACAGCAGAATGCTATGGAGATCATCTCTCGGAGCAGTTCATTGGGAATTATATCGCGCGCCGAAATCGTGAGGATTGGGTAATCGCGACGAAGTTCGGGCACCATTTCCACGAACGCTTCACGCGCACGGATACATATGGTGCGGATGATGTTGTGAAGCAGCTCGACGCATCGCTTAAGGCTTTGCAGACGGAGTATATTGATCTCTATCAATTCCACTCCGGACCGGATACAGCATTCGATAACGATGCGCTGTGGACGGTACTCGATAAGCAGATCCAAGCGGGCAAAATCAGACATTTAGGTACATCCATCGGCAGCAATGATAACCTGCACCAGACGGCGGCTTCCTCGCAAGTCAATTCCCAAGCGATTCAAGTCGTGTATAATCGTCTCGATCGTACACCAGAGAATCGGGTCTTCCCGTCGTGCCAAGAGCAGGATCTGGGCGTGCTCGCACGTGTTCCGTTAGCGAGTGGTTATCTGAGTGGCAAATACAAGCCAGGTGCTGTATTCGATGCTACGGACGTACGCCACCGTCATGATGCGGACATGGTTAGACGCAAGCTCGAAGAGGTAGCGCGTATTAAGCGGGACGAGGTGCCTGAGGGCGTTGATATGGCACAATGGGCGTTAGCTTGGTGCTTGAAGCACCCTGCGGTGACAGCTGTTATTCCGGGCTGCAAGAATCCGGAGCAAGTGGTAGCGAATGCAAGCGCGGTAGATTTAGTCGAAGGATAGTTCTCAAAAAAATAAGCTAACCCGATCGTCATTTAGTTGACCTTCGAGGTTAGCTTTTTTTCTTTTTCCATGCAAGGCGTGGTGGCGTATTTGTTCCGAAGATTGGTACTTCCTTACAATATCGTAAGGTAGAATTCGTAGTCAGATAAACAGGGTTATGTTATATTTCTCAATAGTAAAAAATAGGAACATGAATAAAGGAGAAATTATACGATGGTTCACACACGAGACTCTGCTCGTTCACCACGACGTTGGCTGAATCCAGTCAATTCGGTGGTATTGACCCAGTTTATGAGCGCTTTCTCCGATAATTTGAATTTCTTCATCATTATCGGCATGCTGAAGCGGCAAGGTCTGGAGAACCCAGATCAAGCGGTCACCTACATACAGATTGGATTTCTAGCGGTCTTCCTGATCTTGGCGCCATTCGTCGGCTCTTTTGCAGACCGTAACGCAAAGTCTGGCGTGCTCATGGTCGGTAATCTATTCAAGGCAGCGGCCATTCTGCTGCTGATCTTCGGACTTCATCCGATCTTTTGTTATGCGATTCTTGGGATTGGAGCGGTGATCTATTCCCCTGCAAAGTATGGGATTCTGACGGAGCTTACCTCCACAGAGGACGAGCTGCTTCGCGCCAATTCGAAGGTGGAAGGTACAACGATTCTAGCGATCCTCTTGGGTACGGTTATCGGTGGTTTCCTTGCGGAATATTCAGATCTACTGGGTCTGATCACTTGTTTTGTTGTCTATGGGTTGTCCTTTGGGCTTACGTTCCTTATTCCGAAGAATCCGGGAAATTCACAAATCCAGTACATGGCTGCAGCAAGAAGATTCTTTCAGGATACGCGAACATTGTTCCGTCATCCGCAGGCTCAATTTTCACTTATTGCGACAGGAGCTTTCTGGCTAACGGCTGCGGTGCTTCGGATTGCGCTCGTCGCGTGGATTCCGGCAAATCTTGGCATTACGAATACCGACCAGCAATCGATGATTATCGGCAGTACCGCGATTGGCGTCGTACTCGGTTCCGTCCTCATGCCGAAACTAATCCCTGTAGGTAAAATGTACTTATCGTATTATTTTGGATTTTTGATGGTGTTCTGCGTATTGATTACTGCCTTTATGCATAATTTGATTCTTGCGGTGATCATGTTATTTTTCATTGGTGTATTCGGGGGGATTTTCCTCATTCCAATGAATACCATTCTACAGACGGTCGGTAAAGATTTAGTCGGTGCAGGCAAGACGATTGCTGTTCAGAATTTGGTGGAGAACTCCTTAACGATTATTGGATTGTTCATTTATTTGTATTTGAGTACCAAAGTGCCGATTCAAGCCGCAGTGATCGGGATGGGCGTGATTCTACTTGTCTTTATTCTGTTCCTTCTGCCTAAGCTATCGATGCTTCGCCGGTTCAATCCAGATGAATATCTGCATGGTTCGCATAACCAGACCTCGAATAACTCATAATGTAATTGTTAGTGCAGTATGCAGTAGGTTGAGGAAGTCTGGAGGGATGAATCGTGCAGTTTCTATGGGCCTTTGTTATTGGGGGGCTGATCTGCGTGATCGGGCAATTGATGTTTGATGTGTTCAAATTAACGCCGGCACATACAATGACGACATTGGTCGTTGCAGGCGCTGTGCTGGATGGATTTGGTTGGTATGAACCACTGATTGATTTTGCAGGCGCAGGCGCGACGGTACCGATTACCAGCTTCGGGAATGCCCTTGTTCACGGTGCAATGACGGAGCTTAAGCGAGACGGCTGGATCGGTGTAATCACAGGGATCTTCGAAGTGACTAGTGCGGGGATATCGTCTGCGATTATATTTTCGTTCCTGGCTTCGCTCATCGTGAAGCCAAAAGGCTGATGGGCGTGTGTTATTTATGAAATAGGCAAAGAGAAGTGATGAATCATTCGTCACGACACTCTTTGTCTATTTTTATTTTTGTGCTCCCGCAAAGTACCTGAATCGCTTTCAACGCAAAAACATCACTTTGTGGGGTTCTTTGTGGGAAACAACATCTAACGCTGTAAAACTCTACTATATACGCCTTATTATTCATCATGTAAAATAAATTAAATGGAATATTTTATCAGATGATGAAAGGGTTGTTGCGCCATGAATATGAACTCGTATACGCACTCGATTTCAGCGATTCAGACCCAGCTAGAAGGATGCATTCTCGGCAAAAGCCTAGAGATTAAGCTGCTCCTTACTGCCGTACTCGCAGGAGGGCACGTGCTTGTGGAAGATGTGCCGGGTACAGGAAAAACGCAATTAATCAAAGCCTTAGCGAAAACGCTAGATGGTCAATTCAGACGCATTCAATGCCATCCTGATTTATTGCCGAGTGATATCACCGGCGTGTCGATATTCCACCCGGGTGAGGAGCAATTCGTATTCCGCAATGGTCCGGTTTTCACGAATATATTATTGGTAGATGAAATCAACCGTGCGACGACGAAGACGCAATCTGCACTTCTGGAAGCCATGGAAGAAAGGTATGTGACCGTTGACGGCGAGAGCTATGCGCTGCCACAACCGTTCATGCTCTTCGCGACGCAGAACCCAATCGAATTTGATGGGACGTATATGCTGCCCGAAGCGCAGTTAGATCGATTTATGATGCGTATCTCGCTGGGTTATCCAGATGCAGCGACAGAGAAGCAGCTGCTGTACTCGCACCAGTATGGACAACCAATCGATACGGTGCAGAGCGTCACAGATCTCGATCAATTATCAACACTTCAAGCGGAAGTTCGAAATGTGCATATCGATCCGGCCGTCGGCGATTATCTCGTTCAGATTGTACGCAAAACTCGGGATCATGCCTTATCCTTACTCGGTGCAAGCCCGCGTGCATCGGTGTCTTTTATGTCCGCTGCCAAAGCCTTCGCATTCCTTCATGGTCGGGACTATGTTCTGCCTGATGACCTGAAGCAGCTTGCCCCGCATATCCTTGCACACCGCATTACCCTTCGTCCGGAAGCGCGTATGGAAGGGGTGTCGCCGCAGTCTTTTATCGAGCAAGTATTGAAACAGGTGGATGCTCCCGTAAGAATGGAGCGATGATGCATGCGAATGAAGCCATTTGCGTCTCGGTTTAACCTCCGCCGAAGCGGGAAGTCTGAGTACTCACTCAGGTTCTGGATGATCGTCACGATTTGGTGTGTTTGTCTGCTCTTCTTTCTCTTTCAAGGGGGGAAGACCTCCTTCATGCTGCTCGCCATGATGTCTGTCTTATGTCTATATCTATGGATTGGCAGATGGAGCGGGATATCCAAATCGACAGGGAAGCGGGAACTGCTCTATGAGGGGGAGCATCGGCTAGTTTTTCATGCAGGGGATTCGATCGAGGCCCAATTAACCATTAAAGTACAGCCGATTGGGATTACGCCTTACGTCTTGCTTCGCGATCAGTTGGTCCGAAGGCACGGGGAGACGAAGACGTTCGAATCATTAGTCCTCCCCGATTGGAATCGGCAATGTGTGATGCGTTATAACTTATCGAATCTTCGGCGTGGCTTCTATAGCTTCGGAGAATCGGAATGCGCGATGGAAGATGTCATAGGATTGTTCCAGCATAAAGCTGCGATTACGGTACCGACGCAGTTCTCCGTGCTTCCCCATACCGTCCGTATTCCGAAGTGGAAAATATTCGATTCTCGCGAACAAGGCTTCGGGAGGAATGCTTTCATCCAGAGATCGACGAAAGAAACGACGCAAATCAATGGCGTGCGGGAGTACATCTATGGCGACCGCATATCACGGATTCATTGGAATGCAACCGCGAAGACGGGGCACTGGAAGTCCAAAGAATTTGAACGAGAGTCTTTGCCCTCTATGATGCTGATTTTAGATCGAACGCAGCGTCATTATTACACGGAAGAACAATTCGAGCTTGCTATTTCCGTCGCAGCTTCGCTGTTAGCTTACGGGCGCGAACGGCATATACCATTAGGACTTATTTCGCTTGGGAAAACCGTGGAGACATTTGAGGCAGGCAGTACAGCACATCAGCAGAGGCTTATGAATGACCATCTTATGGAGACAGAGGCAGATGGCTATCAGGATCTAAGTGTTAGGTTGCAGCAAATGGGTTCAAAGTCTGTTCAAGGCAGCTTCTATGTATTAATTAGTCCGAGTGCGAATGACAAGGTGCTGCGACTTTTTAGTTTCCTTCAGCAGAAGCAGATGGGCGTGAGTCATATTCATTTAACGGATCCGGACGGTGCATCGCAAGACAATTGGAGTGCATTCCTGATGTCCAGGGGCATTCCAGCCTATTCAATTCGACAATTGCAAGAACTTCCTGTGGTGTTAGGAGGGTGGGCTAATGGGCAAGTGGCTGCGAGTAGTATTTCGAAATCTTAGGATAGACGGACTCCGTCAATTGATGATATTATACGCGGCAGCCATGCTGTGGCAATGGTTCGGACCACTCGAGACGATTTGGTGGGAGGAGACGATGGAGATTGTTCGTCTCACCATGATCAGTGCAGTTGCAGTTCATTTCTTCATTCCGCTTCGTCCGTGGATTCGCCGTGTCTTTATCGTTTTGGTTATGTTGCTGATTCACTATCAAGTGCTTCGCGCCTATCATTTGTACGCCGAGCAACCGGAGGATATGGTTGAGAACACGATCTTATTCTTCAAGAGCCTGTTTCCTTATATTTTATTTGCGCTTGGGACTTGGATTTTATTGGAGCTTATCATGGTATGGGTGCGAAGCCGCGTGCGGATCGTTGCGCTCATCGTCCTTCAAATGATTGGACTGGCTATATTGGATTCATTTACAGAAATGAACTTATGGCTCGCCGTTGCTTGGACGATGCTGCTTGGTCTCGCGTGGTTAATCACCGATCATTGTGTTGTGTTAAGGGATAAATATCCGGAAGGATGGCGGCATTTAGCTTCCTATCCGCTGCGTTTGCTTACGACCGTGGGGCTCTTGCTTTCCGTTATTTTCTTGGTGGGGGTCAGTATGCCCTCCACAGCTCCGTTGGTAACAGATCCATATACGTTATGGAAGACTTGGAAAGGTGAAGCTGTACCGGTCTTCTATAATGCAAAGGATGGAGAGAAGATCCAGGTTGGTATATATCGATCAGGGTATGGTCGGGATGACAGCGAACTGGGCAGCGGGTTTACTTTCGATTACAGTAATGTGATGCAGATCACGACCAATCGGAAGAGTTATTGGCGTGGAGAAACGCGCTCGATCTACACAGGGAAAGGGTGGGAGAGCCCGCCTAAGAAGAAGAACACGGACCTGGCATTTGTAACGTTAAATAGACCGCTGGATTCGGAAGGTATGAAGTTCTCGAAGACAGCTGAGTTAACGGCAACGGTGACCATCACACGGGCTGAGCCATATCCGGTACTGTTCGGCGCGTATCCGATTGGGCAGGTGACACAGCTTGGAGGCGAAGGCAGCTTGTCGAATCTCCGTTGGGATCCGGATACCTCCACATTGACGTGGGCGGATACCGCAGCTCCTTCGTATCCGAAGCAATATACGATTGTGTCTCAGATACCGCAAATCGATGAACAAGAGTTGCGTAGTTTTGGTAGCAATTCGGGACGAACGTTATCTGCGGCCCAAGCCGTTGACTTGCAGCTGCCTCATGAACTCCCTGCCCGTGTGCAGGAGCTGGCGAGATCAATTACTGCCGGCCTGACGAATGATTATGATCGGATCAAAGCACTCAAAACCTATCTAACTTCCGGTGAATTCAAATATACGAATGAGCCTGATTTATCACGCAAGGTGAGTGGCGATTTCGTTGATAGCTTCTTGTTCGATATGAAAGAAGGGTACTGCGATTACTTCTCGACATCGCTCGTTGTCATGACGAGATCATTAGGGATCCCTGCAAGGTGGGTGAAGGGGTATACGACCGGTGCCAAGGCAGGACCTCGATCCGATGAGATCTCTTCCTATGCGAAGCAGGAAGAGATGCAGCGTGAAGAAGGAACCTATTATGTGAGTAATGCGGATGCCCATTCATGGGCGGAGGTTTACTTCGAAGGCTTCGGTTGGGTACCGTTTGAGGCGACACCTGGGTTTTCAATTCCTGTCACATTACAAGAGGAAGAGCAGCAAGCGTCTATACTTCCTGTAACAGAAGAGGAGAAAATGACCGAAGAAGTGACGAACCGAGGCAATTCGGGGGCTGTTTCACCGCTCGCTATTTATGGAACATTATTCATCATCCTCATCTTCGCGCTGTGGTTCCTGGTATGGAAATGCCGGTTATTAGGGACAATCTGGTGGCGGGCTATGCTCGCGGGGCGCAGGCCTTCAAGCGATCAGAAGCTCATCGTATTGACCGAACATTGGATTCGACATTGTAGGCGTAAGGGACTTCGCCGTGAAGAACACGAGACGCTGCGTGAGAGTGTGGCTAGGTGGGAACAGGAGAAGGAGGCCCTTCGGGGGGCGTGGAGCGGCTTGCTCGCATTGTTCGAACAAGCCAAATACAGCACGAAGCAAGTGACCGAGCAAGATTGGTCCAGAGCACAAGTGGAGATGAAGAAGCTTTTGGAACGCTTATAATTTCACAGGATCTTGCCGCTCGATGTTAAAAAGACATGGGCGGCAATTTTTTGCACGAAAAACAAAGAATATGGTATAGTTTGTCGTATGAAACAGAGGTGACGTATTTGTTAGAGAAGTTTATACCCAAGCTTCGGGTAAACACCGTATACGATATTGATCTTGAATCGTTATACGCGAAGGGATATCGGGGAATTATTACCGATTTAGATAATACGCTTGTTGGGGCGAAGGAACCGTACGCGACGCCAGAATTGATCACTTGGCTTGAAGGTGCGAAGGAGTTCGGGTTTCAGATCATCATTGTATCCAATAATGATGAAGGACGGGTATCCAAATTTACGAACCCCCTCCAGATTCCATTCGTGCACGCAGCGCGTAAACCAAGGATTAGACCGTTCCAGAGAGCGCTAACCCTTATGAAGCTATCGGCGGCGCAGACGGTTGTCATTGGGGACCAGATGATGACGGACGTACTCGGGGGCAACCGATCGGGTTTATTTACCATTCTTGTTCAACCGATTGCGATTCATGATGAGGGATTCATGACACGCTTCAATCGTCGGATGGAAAAATTGATATTGCGAAGATTACGGAACAAGGGTCTTTGGCACGAGGAGGAAAAGCAATGACAGAACAACAACGAGAGCAGGGCGCGGTAACCTCGTGCGAAGGCTGCGGTGTGAAATTACAGACAGAACGGCCGGAAGTTCCGGGATATATCCCGCAGCAGGCATTAGAACGGGAACCCGTGATATGCCAGCGTTGCTTCCGGATTAAAAATTATAATGATGCGGCTTCCGTTACACTGGAGCAGGATGACTTCCTTCGTCTGCTAAGTCAGGTGGGAGCTTCAACGAATGATGCGCTTGTCATTCATATCGTTGATTTATTCGATTTTGACGGCAGCTTAATCTCAAGCCTTCAACGGTTCGTGGGCAATAATCCTGTGTTGCTCGTCGTGAATAAAATCGACTTGCTGCCTATCGTAACGAACTGGAATCGATTAACGAATTGGGTACAGAAACGCGCCAAAGAACATGGCATCAAAGTCATCGATGTAGTCTTGTGCAGTGCGAAGAAGAATCAAGGCTTCGAACGATTGATTGACAAAGTTTCAGAATATCGCCGCGGACGTGATATCTACGTTGTCGGTGCCACCAATGTAGGTAAATCAACCCTCATTAATCGCCTGATTCGTGACTATAGTGATATGGAGCGGGAATTGACCACATCACGCTTCCCAGGTACGACGTTGGATCTTGTGAAAATTCCACTCGATGACGGGAAATTCATCATCGATACGCCAGGCATTGTGTATCCATCACGCCTCACAGAGCTTGTGCATCGTAAAGATTTGGGTGCAATTATGCCAGATCGACCGCTCAAGCCGACGGTATTCCAGCTTAATGAAGGCCAGTCTTTGTTCTTCGGTGCCATGGCTCGATTTGATTTCGTACAAGGGGAACGTCAGTCCTTTACCTGTTTTGTGTCGAATGGATTGAAGATCCATCGCACCAAGCTTGAACGGGCAGATGAATTGTATGCAGAACATCGCGGTGTAATGCTTACTCCGCCGAACCAGGATCATATCGACGACCTGCCGGCTTGGTCGAAGCATCAGATTCGTGTAGCGAAAGGCAGCAAGACAGATTTGTTCATCTCCGGTCTAGGCTGGATTAAAGTGAATTCGGATGCTGGTGCGCTGGTGAATATTCATGCACCGAAGGGTGTCAAAGTTCTATCGCGGGATGCAATGATATAAAATCATGGGAATTTGCGGCGTGATTTGCCGCTTGGATAGAGGAGAGACGGAATTGATGGGGGATCATCTCGTAAATCGAATTAGTAGTGAGACCATGCTGCTCGGGGTTATTGGCGATCCCATTCGTCAATCCAAATCCCCGTTAATGCATAACAGTGCCCTTCAAGCCTTAGGATTGGATGGCGTATACACAGCGATGCATGTCTTGCCGGACAAGCTCGAGGATGCCATTCGCGGTGTGCGTGCGTTAGGTTATCGCGGCATTAATGTAACCATTCCACACAAGTTGGATGTTATGCCATTATTGGATGAAGTCGATAAAGGCGCGCGGGTAATTGGCGCCGTGAATACAATTGTCAATGACAATGGGAAGCTGATCGGCTATAATACGGACGGGATTGGTTATGTTAGATCGCTTCGCGAAGAAGCGGAATCCGATTTGCGCGGCAAGCGAATTTTAGTCATTGGCGCTGGCGGTGCGGCTCGTGGTATCGTCTATGCGTTAACACAAGAATCACCCGAGGTCATCTGGATCGCGAATCGAACGGTCGAACGTGCCGTTGAATTAGCGGCGGATTTGCAGTCGTACGGGAATGTTCAGGCAATTGAACTAGAACGGATATTAGATATACGCTCCAATGTCGATATTGTGATTAATACAACGTCGGTAGGCATGTTCCCTCATGTGGATGCGTCTCCTCTTTCTTTAGAAGGATTTCGCACCGATTTGATCGTTAGCGATTTGATCTATAATCCACTTGAGACGGCGATCTTGCGGGAGGCTCGGTTACGTGGTAGTCGTACCCATTGCGGCCTCGGCATGTTCGTCTATCAAGGCGCATATGCATTTGAATATTGGACAGGTCGGGCTGCGCCTGTCGAAGTGATGCGGCAAGCTGTACTGCAATCCCTGAAGTAAGAAGCAGCTCAAAGTAAAAATTGGAGGTTTATCACACGCATGTTAACAGGAAAACAAAAACGCTATTTACGCTCACTCGCCCATCATTTGAA
Organism: Paenibacillus sp. GCM10027629; assembly: GCF_042676425.1. NCBI lineage: Bacteria > Bacillati > Bacillota > Bacilli > Caryophanales > Paenibacillaceae > Paenibacillus > Paenibacillus sp. GCM10027629. Next base: position 394,002 of record NZ_JBHTGZ010000003.1, read on the forward strand.
CCCGATTTTTCAAGTCGGTAAAGGTGGCGTTAATGATCAATTGATCCGCCATATCGACGAAGCGATTGAGACGCGTGAGTTGATTAAAATATCGATCTTGAACAATAACACGGATGATCGTGATGAAGTCGCTCGTGATCTTGCTGAAGGCTCGAACTCGGAGCTTGTGCAAGTGATTGGGAAGACGATCGTCTTGTATAAGGAATCCCGCGAACATAAGCAAATCGAGCTCCCTTAAGGCTCTGGAATAGAGGCGACAAGTCACATGGTGAAGGTCGGTTTATTTGGAGGGACTTTCGATCCCATTCATTTCGGGCATCTACTCTTGGCAGAACATACGTGTGAGGCCTTGCGGTTCGACGCCGTATGGTTCATGCCAGCCGCAGATCCTCCGCATAAGTCTCGTCAGCCACTCGCGACGGGGCTGCAGAGGCTCGAGATGATCCGACTTGCGATCGAAGGGAATTCATTATTTCAAGTCACGGATATCGAAATGGAACGCGGTGGCGTATCCTACACCATCGATACGATTGAAGAATTGCAGCGTAGATTCTCTGATCATGCCTTCTCGTTCTTGATGGGGGCTGACATGGTGAATTATTTGCCGAAGTGGCATCGGATTGACGAACTCGCAGCCCGTATTGACTTCGTTGGTGTACAGCGACCTGGGACGTTGCTGCAATTGGATAATCTCCCTGCTCATATTCGGGATCAAGTGACCATGCTAGAGGTGCCGCTCTTCGAACTATCTTCAACGACGATTCGCGAGCGGGTCAGCCAGGGCATGTCGGTCCGGTATCGTGTACCGGATCGTGTTCATGAATTCATTCAAAGGAATGATCTATATGAATCGAAGCCGTGAGGCCATTATTGAAGCAGTACGTGGACAAATGCCGGAGAAGCGCTGGGCGCACACTTTAGGTGTCATGCAGACTTCCATCGAGCTTGCAGTGCGATTCGGAGGTGATCCGACTCGGGCAGAGCTCGCGGCGATTTTACATGATGTGGCGAAATATTGGTCAACAGACCGAATGGAACGTATTATTCGTGAAGAGCAGCTGCCTGCCATCCTACTTGAACATGACAAGCAGTTGTGGCATGCGCCGGTAGGCGCTTTTGTGGCAGAGCAAGAGTTCGGCATTATGGATGTGGAAGTGCTTGATGCGATCAGATATCATACATCCGGTCGTGTTCAAATGACATTAATGGATAAAATCGTCTGCCTCGCAGACTATATCGAACCTGGAAGAGATTTTCCAGGAGTGAATAATATTCGTCAGTTAGCCAACCATAGCTTAGAAGAAGGCTTAATTGCAGGGTTCGACTCGACGATAGAACTATTACTATCCAGAAGAAAACGGATTTTCCCGCTCACGATTGATGCGAGAAATGATTTAATTCAACAATTGGGAGGTTGACGCATGCCCGTTCAATCCAAAGAAATATTAAACCTTGCCGTTGCTGCGGCAGAAGATAAAAAAGCAATGAATATCGTTGCACTCGATTTACAAGGCATTTCCTTAATTGCTGACTATTTCGTTATTTGCCATGGTAATTCCGATACCCAAGTGAATGCCATCATGACAGAAATTCGCAAACGCGTCCAAGAAAAGGGCGGCCTCATTCGAGGTATTGAAGGTACAGATTCTGCACGTTGGGTACTGATGGACCTTGGCGATGTGATCGTGCATATTTTCCACCGGGACGAGCGTGAATATTATAATATCGAACGTCTCTGGTCGGATGCGAAAGTTGTGAATCTATGAGTCTCATTGCAGGAACGACAGTCCATTTACCAATCGACCGTGAGGTTTCACCTTACGGCTTTTTTCTAACGAACGGGGAGCAGGACGTTCTCCTTCATTACTCTGAGATTATTGGTAAAATAGAGCCGGGCATGATGATCGAAGTATTCATTTTCTACGATACGGAAGACCGATTAGCTGCGACCATGAAGAAGCCTTATCTGACGCTCGGCGATATGGCGATGCTGGAAGTCGCTGATGTTCATCCAAGGCTCGGATGTTTCCTCGAGATGGGACTCGGTCGTCAGCTGCTGCTACCGATTCGGGAGCTTCCCGAGCTCAAAGAGCTGCATCCGAAAGTTGGAGATAAAGTATTCGTCATCATGGAGCACGACAAGCAAGGCCGCTTGAGAGCCAAGCTGGCAGGTGAGCGAGAACTTGCACCGCTCGCATTCCATGCGCCAAGTTCATGGCTTAATCAATGGGTGGAAGGTACCGTCTACAAGACGCTTCAAATGGGGACCTTCGTTCTTGTCGATGGCGGTGTTCTTGGTTTCGGCGTCATCGGCATGATTCACAGCTCGGAGCGTCTGCAGATGCTTCGACTTGGTGAACGCGTGCAAGCGAGAGTCAGCTTCGTCCGTGAAGATGGTCGCGTGAATCTTTCGATGGCGGCTCGCAAAGAGGTCGGACGCGATCTAGATGCGGATCGTCTCCTCACGTTTTTGAAGGAACGACCGAATGGCGCAATGCCTTATTCCGATCAGACGCCACCGGACATTATCAAGCAGCGCTTTGGCATTAGTAAGGCTGCATTTAAGCGGGCGCTTGGCAAGCTGATGCGGGAAGGACTTATCACACAGAAAGACAATTGGACACAGTTGAAGCCAGTAGATGGCGCTGAACCGTCCAAGACGGAGTCCAAATGACGACGTCTTACGCACAATTCGCCTATGTCTATGATGAACTCATGGCGGACATGCCTTATCCGGAATGGCTGGCGTTCGCACATGAAGCGTGGGCTCGGTTCGGAAAACCGAAGACGATTGTTGACCTAGGCTGTGGAACCGGTAGCCTGATGATTCCGCTGGCTAGTGAAGGGTATCATGTCACAGGTATCGATCTCTCCTCGGATATGCTCGCGGTTGCCCAGCAGAAGCTTGAGAGCTCTACGGTAGGCAGCCGATTGCTTCGTGAAGGGAAAGTGCGTCTCATTGAGCAAGATATGCGAGATTTAGAACTGCCTGCTCCAGTAGATTCGGTCATATCTTTCTGTGATTGTCTGAATTATCTGCTCGAAGAAGAAGATATTGTAGAGACATTGCGCCGTGCCTATAATGCGATTAAGCCAGGCGGTACATTCTTATTTGACGTACATCATCCGCGGCAGTTCGAGCAATATGAAGCAGAGCAGCCATTTATCTATAATGAAGACAATGTTGCTTACTTATGGACTTGTGATCTGGATGCCGAGCGGTGTGAAATCGAACATCATCTGACGATTTTTGCACGCCAGGCAGGTGCTCCAGCCACGCAGGATCTCTTCCAACGCTTTGAAGAGGTACATATTGAGCGGGCGTATGATCCGACGTGGATGACGGAACAGCTTAAGGCCGTAGGTTTCACAGAAGTTCATATATTCGGGGACTTTACGTGGGAAGCTCCGACGAATGAGACAGGGCGTTTGTTCTATATCGCGGTGAAATAGCGGAGCAGCCTTGACATGAGTGATGTCCTTTTTTTATAATGAGCAGTATTAAGTAAGTAGGATATGGAAGAAGACTATGATGAGGATTATACGTTTTGATCGAAATCTGTCAGAGAGTCGGCGGGTGGTGCAAGCCGATGGTTCGTCAAAAACTACTCGCCTCTGAGTCATACGATCAACTCCGATCGGATCAAATCGTATCGTCTAGCCCGCGTTAAGGGCATTGAGGGAGCAACTTGGCAAAGCATGCCGAGGGCTAACTAGGGTGGTACCACGGGAGATAGCCTCTCGTCCCTAGCGACATTTTTTCGCTATGGATGAGAGGTTTTTTTGATGCAAATTGCGCTAGATAATGTAGGAGGATGAATGATTCATGACACAAGAAATTCAGCAATCACAAGGGTATAACCCGTTCCTGATCGAACCGAAATGGCAGAAGCATTGGGATGAGTTCAAGACATTCAAAACAAATGATGATTCCAGCAAAAAGAAATTCTACGCACTGGATATGTTCCCTTATCCGTCGGGTGCAGGTCTGCACGTAGGACATCCGGAAGGCTACACGGCAACGGATATCGTATCGCGTTATAAGCGGATGCAAGGGTACAACGTACTTCATCCGATGGGATGGGATGCATTCGGCTTGCCAGCGGAACAGCACGCCTTGAATACGGGTGAGCATCCACGCGATATTACCGTGAAGAATATTAATAACTTCCGCCGTCAGATTAAATCATTAGGGTTCTCGTATGATTGGGATCGTGAGATCAGTACGACGGATCCTGAATATTACAAGTGGACGCAATGGATTTTCATCCAATTGTATAAGATGGGTCTTGCTTATGTGGCTGAAGTACCGGTGAACTGGTGTGAAGAGCTCGGAACCGTGCTTTCGAACGAAGAGGTTATCGATGGCAAAAGTGAGCGCGGCGGATTTCCAGTTATTCGCAAACCGATGCGTCAATGGATGCTTAAGATCACAGCTTATGCGGATCGTCTGCTAGATGACCTGGAAGAGCTGGACTGGGCAGAGAGCATTAAAGACATGCAGCGCAACTGGATTGGAAAATCGAAGGGTGCAGAAGTGAATTTTGCGATCGATGGTCATGAGGGTCAATTGACTGTATTCACGACGCGTCCAGATACATTGTTCGGCGCTACATATTGCGTGCTTGCTCCTGAACATGAACTGGTTGCTGCGATCACGACAGCGGAACAAACGGATGCCGTGAAGGCTTATCAAGATAAAGCGGCGCATAAGAGCGATTTGGAGCGTACGGATCTTGCGAAAGAGAAGACGGGCGTATTTACAGGTGCATATGCCATCAACCCAGTTAATGGCGTGAAAGTGCCAATCTGGATCGCGGATTATGTACTTGCGGGCTATGGCTCCGGTGCGATTATGGCGGTGCCAGCACATGATGAGCGTGACTGGGAGTTCGCGAAGACGTTCGACTTGCCGATTATTGAAGTCGTTCAAGGCGGAAATGTTCAAGAGGAAGCTTATGCTGGAGAAGGCGTACGCGTAAACTCTGGATTCCTAGACGGATTGAACAAAGAAGAAGCTATGGCGAAAATGATCGAGTGGCTTGAAGAGTGCGGTAAAGGACAAGGCAAAACCACCTACCGTCTACGCGACTGGTTATTCAGCCGCCAACGTTATTGGGGCGAGCCAATTCCGGTGATCCATCTTGAAGACGGCAGCATGAAGACGATCCCTGAGGATCAATTGCCGCTTCTTCTGCCGGATGTGGAGAATATCAAACCTTCGGGTACAGGAGAATCTCCACTTGCGAACGTGACAGAGTGGGTGAACACGATTGATCCTGAGACAGGAATGAAGGCACGTCGCGAGACGAACACGATGCCACAATGGGCGGGCAGCTGCTGGTATTACCTTCGTTTCATCGATCCGAAGAATAATGACGAGTTGTGTTCCAAAGACAAACAGCAAGCTTGGTTGCCAGTAGACTTGTACATCGGCGGTGCAGAGCATGCGGTTCTCCACTTGCTGTACGCACGTTTCTGGCACAAGGTTCTCTATGATCTGGGTATCGTAGATACGAAGGAGCCGTTCCATAAGCTGGTGAACCAAGGGATGATCCTTGGAACGAACAATGAGAAAATGAGTAAATCCCGTGGTAATGTTATCAATCCGGATGAAATCGTGAACGAGTTCGGTGCAGATACGTTGCGGATGTATGAAATGTTCATGGGACCGCTAGAAGCGACGAAACCATGGAATACGAGCGGTGTAGAAGGTTCTTATCGCTTCTTGGCTCGCGTATGGCGTTTGATGATTACCGAAGATGGTCAGCTGAATCCGAAGATCGTTGATGGCGAAGGCAGCGAAGCCTTCAAGCGCACATGGCATCGCACCGTGAAGAAGGTAACCGAGGATTTCGAAGGGTTACGCTTCAACACAGCGATTAGCCAATTGATGATTTTCATTAATGATGCATACAAAGCGGAAGAGCTTCCGCGCCAAGCGATGGAGAACTTCATCCAAATGTTGTCCCCACTTGCACCGCATATGTCGGAAGAACTGTGGGAGCGCTTTGGACATTCCGGCGGCATCTCCTACGTAGCATGGCCAACGTATGATGAAGCATTGACCGTCGACGCAGAAGTCGAGATCGTCGTTCAAGTGAATGGTAAAATCGTAGAGCGCATCATGATTGGCAAAGATCTAGATGAAGCAGGCATGCAAGCAAAAGCGATGGAACAGTCCAGCGTGCAAGCTGCGATGGCTGGAAAGTCCGTTCGTAAAGTCATTGCTGTCAAAGGAAAGCTCGTTAATATTGTTGTCGGTTAACCTCTGGCAGGTGGAAGAGATCATTTAGTTTGTCGAGATCTTCATTGTACTTGTCATGTGTGGTACGGATTAATTGATGGAACACGCCTTGAAGCTCTTGGTCCATGAGACGAATAGCTTCGGCCGTGATCCCGCCGGGAACGGAGACACGTGTCTGAATTTGTTCAGGGGTGAGTCCTCCCTCGGTGAGCAGCTTGCCTGTACCGAGTACCATCTCGCTAGCGAGGCACGTCGCTTGTTCCCGATCAATGCCCGTCGTTTCAACCGCCGCATCAATCCATTTATTTAGGAAAAAAGCAATGAAGGCCGGTCCGCAGCTGGAAAAATCCGAAGTTATCCGTGTGTTTTGTTCTTCAATCAACACGGGACGACTAATGGATTGCAGTAAATCCTCCAGGAGCAGCCGGTCTTCTCCTTTTATCCGACTACCGTACGTACATAAGGTAGCTCCGCTGAGTACAGAATTGGTAATACTCGGAATGACTTTGGCGATTTTACATCGCAAATGATCTTCGAGATGTCGAATTTGTACCGGACTCGTAATGGAGACGATAATTTGATGATCGGTGACCACCGATTCAATCTCCTCTGTGATTCTCTTAAATTGCGACGGTTTAACGCATAGAAATATGATGTCACTCCCAATCACCGTCTCGGTATTGGAAGAAGCAATCTGCAACCCCGGATATTGAGAAGCCAATTGATGAACCTTCTGCATGGTTCGATTACTGGCGATAATTTGCCCCGGTTCAAGTGCACCGGATTCAATGAACGATTCGATCAGCGTCCTGCCCATACTCCCCGTTCCGATGAATCCTACTTTCATTTCAATTCCTCCTTTATGACTATCCCTAAGCACAACATTTTTCACAATATATGCAATACGGTTTGACCAACATGCGGATTTATTGAATATATAATGAAGAAGGTGACCGAATGGAACCGTACGGACAACCCGTATTAGGCCGAAAAAGTTGGTTTTTGTTTAGTAGTTTATGCATTGGTATAGGTATTTTGGTATTTGCTTGGATACGTTCGACATCGATTACGGGGATTCCAGGATGGACCAAGCTGAACGAGCCGATGTCACAGGCGTTAGCTGTCGAACCTGAGAAGCCAATTGTCAAATCCACAGTTGTGTCAGAACAAGTTGCAAACGAGAAACAGAAGCCGGAAGAGACGGATCTAGCGCTTCCTGTGACGAACACGGTTACGACAGGGGCCGGACCCAGTACGGGAGCAGGTGCCTCCCAAGAGAATCTTTCGGGATTCATTCATATCAATACGGCAACGATGGAACAGTTGATGGAACTGCCTGGCATTGGGGAGAGTAAGGCGAAGGCGATTATCGCGTATCGCGAACAGCATGGGAAATTCAGCTCGATTGAAGGACTGCGAAATGTGAAAGGGATCGGTCCGAAAATTTACGCCAAAATGGCGTCGAAGCTAGCTTTATAACCTAACTGTCATCGAATGGAATTATGCATTGGCATGAAAAAATGCTACAATGTTCCTATAGAATACCCGCTGGAGATGAGACGAACATGCGTAAAGATTGGGACACTTATTTTATGGATATTGCTTACATGGTTTCAACGCGCTCCCGCTGTCCAAGACGCCATGTCGGCGCAGTGCTGGTACAAGGGAAGAAGCTGCTCGGTACAGCTTACAATGGTGCCCCAATGGGCGTGCCTGATTGTGAAGAAGCGGGATGTATGATTGCTGAAGAATATGAACTGAAGGTCATCGATGGCCGTGAAGAGATGATCAAGAAGCAGCGCTGCGTACGGACCATACATGCGGAGCAGAACCTGCTATTGTTTACGGATCGTATCGATCGGGAAGGCTCAGTTGTTTATGTAACAGATCAGCCTTGCTGGACCTGTGCGAATATGCTCGCGAACAGTGGTGTTGTGGAAATCGTGTACCACCGCCCATATCCGAAGGATAGCGAGAAAGTCATTACGATGATGAAGACCAAAGGAATTGTATTCCGACATTTGGAAGGCTATCAACCACCACAGGATACGATCATGCAAGTATCCAATTAATCGAAATATGTGATGCAAAAATGAGGAGGAACCTCTATTCATCAGCCTGAGCGAATCAGGTGGATGGTTAGAGGTTTTTTTGTTGCGTATAATTATTTGTTCAAAAAGTGGCTTTTCAGCACCTAAGAGTTTTCGTAGAAAACTTGCTTCGTAAGCGTGTGCTTAGGTTGCGAGAACCCGAAGGCCTATGCTTCCGGAGAGCGTTTTTCTTTGAAAAACTTTCAGGAGGAACGGAGTTTAGACAAAACCTAAATGAGTACCTAAAATGTTTCCAGAGGAAACATACTCCGTAAGCATATACTCTTCAAGGGTGAACGCGAGATTCGATGTCGAATTAACTACCCTGAAACACATCGTGAGCAAAAGATGACTTTTTGAACTACCTCTAGAAAGGATGAATGGAAATGATTCAAAGGCGGCCACTGGTCTGGCTTGCAAGCTGTTTTGTGCTCGGTACAGGACTCTCTAGTATGTGGCAAGGGACTCTCTTAATTATGATCGGTTGCGGGTTGCTGTTCATCGGCGTCCCGCTTCTTCTGTTGATGCGGGCGGCATCCATCAAGCTTGCGGTGCTGTGTGCTGCAGCGGTTGTATTCGGCATGCTGAATTATGTCTATACTGATCTGCGAAATACGAGCCAAATTGCCGAGATTGCAGAACGGTTTGGGGCTGAAACAGTCCTTGAAGGTGTGCAAGTGACAGGTGTAATTGATTCCAAAGTTGAAGTCGACGGGGATCGGGTAAGCTTTGTTCTTCGAATAAGACAAATGACGTTGGAAGGGAAGGCGGAGCAGCGAGTACTTGATGAGAAAGTGATGGTGCAAGTTCAACTCATGGAACAGGCGCAGCAAAATGCAGCAGGCTCCTGGCAGCGCGGGGATGCGCTGCGAATGACGGGGGCGCTGAGCCGACCTGCAACGGCCCGGAATTTCGGAAGCTTCGATTACCGTGCGTATCTTCGATTGAAGCATATCCATTACTCACTCCGTACGAAAGGGGTTAGTTCTATTCAAATCACAGCGCCTCCGGGGTGGAACGAGCAGACGTTACTACGGATCAATGATCAGCTGAGAGCGCAATTAGGGAACCAGATGTCCAGGATCTTCGCTGCGCCGCATGATGGCTATATGAAGGGACTTGTTATTGGGGATAGCGGGGATCTTGATCCTGAGAAATTCCGTGAGTTCTCGAAGCTCGGTCTTACACACATTCTTGCGATTTCGGGGACCCACGTTGCTGTCTATGTAGGGTTCTTCCTGTGGCTGTTCCAACGGCTTCGCTTGACGAGGGAGACGAGCCTGCTCATCGTTATTGGTCTCATTCCGCCGTATGTATTGCTGTCTGGCGCTTCACCGTCTGTCATTCGTGCGGGAATCATGGCGATGATCTCGCTCTACGCGCTTAGGAGGCAATGGCTTAAGGATGGATTGCATATTCTCAGCCTCACGGCATTTCTGATGCTGCTCTGGAATCCTTATCAAGTGCTGGATGTTAGCTTTCAGCTCTCGTTTATTGTGACCGTTGGGCTGATCCTGTGGGTTCCGCCACTTCAACGATTGCTGCCAATCCGATCGAAGGGTATTGCTAGCCTCTTGTCGATTACACTCGTTGCACAAATCGTATCGTTTCCTCTGACCATCTATTATTTTAACCAAGTTTCATGGCTTTCATTGATAGCTAATTTTGTGCTAGTACCATTTATCAGTCTCATCATCTTACCGCTTGGGACATTTGCCCTAGCGGTTAGTTATATGCATATCAACGCAGCGAAGCTTCTCGTATGGCCGACCGAATGGTTAAATGGATGGACATTTCATCTGATAGAATGGTTCAATGCTTCCCGTGAATTATTAATGATCTGGCCTTCTCCTCCCATTTGGTGGATATTGCTCTATTACGGGCTTATTGGGCTTGGTATTGCTCATCTTGGGAAAGTCCGACCAGGTGCACAGAGGATTCCGCAATGGGTATCCGAAGAAGAAACAGCACCTTTGATGCCATCCGAATCGATATTGAAGCATCTTCAACCAAGAGGAAGAAACGAAGCACGTACAATAGTTCGGCGAATTTCATTCCTTCTGGTTATAGCACTTACGCTTTTCTATGCCTACAATCCTATGTTCTATAAGCAAGACGGTCATGTTCAATTTATTGACGTCGGTCAGGGCGACAGTATACTGGTCCGCACACCGACTGGTAAATACATTCTCATCGATGGCGGAGGAACGGTGCGGTTCAGCAAGCCAGGAGATGGCTGGAAGACCAGGCAGGATCCCTATGAGGTAGGACGCAAGACGCTGGTCCCGCTCTTGAAGCAAAGAGGGGTGCAACAATTAGATTTATTAATCATGACCCATGAGGATCAAGATCATGCAGGCGGACTGCAAGCGGTGTTAGAAGAAATTCCTGTCCATGCTTTTCTATTTAATGGAACGTTGAAGGAGAATCAACCGATATCTAAGCTGTTCCAGACCGCAATTGGACTTGGCATTCCACTATATGCCGCAGGAGTACCCGCAACCTTGCAGATGGACGCTGGGACTTCGCTTACATTCCTGTCTCCCTCCGCAACATTCATGAATAATCAGCGTATAACGAAGATGGATGAACAAAACGATGTCTCGGTCTCCTTCTTATTACATATGAAACAATCGACGTTCTTATTTACTGGCGATATGGGAGTTCGAGTTGAGCAGCAGATCCTGGATCAATTGGCATCGAAGCCGGGTGGATCTCGCGTCGTTGGAAGCCAAGGGATTGATGTGCTCAAGATCGCGCACCACGGTAGTAAAACGTCATCCTCTGACACTTGGCTTAAGTACTGGAAACCACAAGCAGCAGTTATTTCCGTAGGGGAGAAGAACCTGTATGGACACCCAAGCCCTATTGTTATGGAGCGATTGGACATGAACCGTATTCAAGTATTTCGTACGGATCAACAAGGCGAAATTCAGATGGAAGTGACGGATGCGGGGATTCGAGTTCGCCACAAGAACCCCATGTAAAGTGGTCGCGCCTATCATTTTCTGATATCCTTAGACAAGACTCTAGTCTTTGCCCTCGTGACGAAATAAAGATTACCAAATTTTAATTCAGAATTATCGAAGCAACATTGCAACAAATTGAGGCATTGTGCCGTCTGTAATGTTGCAAGAGAGGAGGATCCTAGTAGTGGTAGAGCAACAACTCATTAGAGCTGCTCAGTCGGGCGATCGCGACGCACTCATAACTCTATTGCGCAATATTGAAACCCATGTATACCGGACAGCCTATTATATTCTAAATAATGAGCAGGATGCTATGGACGCTTCTCAGGAGGCATTAATCCGTATCTATACGAAAATTAACTCTTATGAAGAGAAAGCTCAGTTCAAGACTTGGGTGCAACGCATTGTAACGAATATTTGTATTGATAAATTTCGACGCACAAAGCCATCGGTCTCTATTGAGGAACATGAACTCGTGTTCAGGGGGGACGACAATGTGGAACGTGAGGTTCTGTCTACATATGTCGCCAAGGACATTCAAGAGGCGATCGAAAAGCTTCCAGAACACCATCGTGCGGTCGTCGTACTGAGGTATTTACAAGATTTCTCCTACAATGAAATAGCAGATTCACTTAACTTGCCTTTGAATACGGTGAAATCGTATTTATTTAGGGCAAGACAACAGTTACAAAGCTTACTTCAAGATTATCAGAAGGGTGGTGTTCGATGATGAATTGTCCAGAGGTGATGGAATTAATGAATAGATATTTGGATGCCGATCTTAACGAGTTGGAATCCGCTCACCTGATGGAGCATCTGAAGCAATGTTCGGATTGTTCCGAAATGTTCGAACGCCTTAGACACCTATCTGCTGAACTCGAGAATATGCCGAAAGTCATGCCGAAATATAGCCTTGTCGATGCCATTATGCCACAGCTCGATCAAATCGATCGAGAGCGTGAACATCCGTTGATGCCTGAGAAATCGCCACAGAAGGTTGTCCCGATGAAGCCGCGTTTCTGGGAACGTCTCTCCTTCCGATCCATTGGCGGCGTGGTGGCGGCTGGTATCATCGTAGGTCTATTCATGGTCACATACAAACCGGACACCGCTCAACAAGCAGATATGGAATTAATGAGTTCGCAAGAATCAGCAGCAGCGGATCAGAAGGTTGAGATGCAGATTGATGCTTCGTCTCCTTCAACCAGTCAAACTTCGGGTACACCAGACAAGGCTGTCTCACAAGATGTTAAGACAGGTGGGGAACAAGGTGGAACGGTGAAACCGGATACCGAATCTGCAGACATGGCTTCAAAAGAAGCGCCTGCAAGTGAAGGGGCTAAATCGGGTTCAGCCGATGATCCAACGAAGGCCCATCAAGGGAACACAGAATCAAATGGCGGCGCTTCTTCGAACCAAGGAACGGGTGATTCGAAGACTGCGGTAAACTACAAATCGAGTAACGAGGGTTCAGATGCAAGTAACCAAACAAATCCTCCAACCTCTCTAGCGAAACAAGAGCAAGAAGATGGTGCTGCGGGAGACACGCAGCGCAAGGATAAGGATACTTCTAACGATGCGGCCCTAGAGGACGGACAGCCCGTGACAGTTGAGATTGCGTCTGGTGAACCTCGCAGCTTGAAATCCGATGCTGGGGATAAGGGTGGAAATAACTTCTTAGCTGTGGTCGAGTATGATACAGCGAATCCAGATTCTCGAGCGGAAGTGGCGACATCGAACGGAGCATATCGAGCTATATTTGAGAAGAATAAGTTCATGATCTACAATGCCAAGGATAAAGTGGTATATCAACAGAAGCTTACGAATGGTGTGTTCTCGAATCCATTATGGGCAGAGGATAACAAAACGTTAACCTATACGTTCACCCCGCGCAAAGCGGATGGACAAATGGGTGAGGAACAAGTGATCCAAGTGAAAGTGAAAGCGAAAGATAAAGAAAAACAACAAGAAAAAGGCAAAAAGTCTAAATCATGATTTTTATTTCAAACGTACGCACACATTGCTGCGGCCGTCGTATACTATACAAACATGAAGTCAGCGGCGCCCCTTGCGTCGTATGACCGTTCGCTAAGGAGAACCGGACTTCTTCGCGAATGTTTATATAGATGCTGTGGGACAGAGGGATTATGCTGGAGGTTCAGTGTAATCTCTTTGTTGTTGTGTCTAGTTGGTGGTCATCCCCTTTGCGGGGGGTGGCCTTTTTTGTTAGTATAGAATTTATAAAGTTTTCGTGTGGGGTTATTTCTAGAGGGGGAACAAGCTTGGATGCCAAAACAGCAATAAGAGATATTCATAAAGGAAACATTCAGCCGGTCTATGTCTGCTACGGGACCGAAAAATATAGAATGGAAGAGTTCGTTCAGACGCTTATTAATAAGTTGATCGAAGAAGAGCATCGAGACTTCGCGCTAAGTAAATATGATCTTGGTGAGGTGCCGATCGATACGGTCATCGATGAAGCGCAAACACTGCCTTTCCTTGTCCCGCGCAAATTGATTGTGGTCCGCGATCCTTCTATATTCATGGCTGGCGGCAAAGAGTCCGGTAAAATTGAGCATCGCGTCGAGAATTTGATGTCTTATTTGAATAGTCCTGCCGAATACAGTGTCATTGTATTTATGATACAAGGCGAGAAACTGGATGAACGGAAGAAAGTTGTGAAGGCGATCAAGGACAAGGGGGCCGTTATCTCATTCATGCCTTTAAGCGCGGAGGAGCTGCTGAAATGGGTGGAGAAGGAAGCGGAGAAGAATGGAAGCCGAATGGCACCTCAGGTCGCTGATGTGCTCGTGAATCATGCTGGTACACACCTGCAGACGTTAGCAGCCGAGATTCGCAAGCTGAGCCTCTACGTCGGTACTGGTGGAACGATCGAAGTGCAGGTCGTGAAGGAACTGGTTGTGCGGAACACAGAGCAGAACATATTCGCTTTAATCGAGGAGATTGCGAACCTTCGTGTGGATCGTGCGTTATCGATCCTCTATGATCTGCTGAAGCAGCGAGAAGAGCCGATTAAGATTATTGCGCTGATCGCTAGACAGTTCCGCATCATGTTACAAGTGAAGGAATTGACAAGACAAAGCTATTCGCAGCAGCAGATTGCATCCCAAGTTGGGCTGCATCCTTATGCCGTCAAGTTAGCTAGTGAGCAAGCCCGGAAGTTCGAAGCTGAACGGCTTGCTGCGATATTATCCAGCATTGCGGAATTGGATTATGAGATTAAGACAGGCCGAAGAGATAAGGTGCTTGGCTTAGAGTTATTCCTTCTGCGGCTTGCAGCATCTTGATATAATACAAAAAAGTCCTTGAGAATAAATTCTCGAGGACTTTTTTCTTCGCTTCCTTACGCTTGTGCGGAAAGAGCGTTTAATTTTTTCGCTAAGCGAGATTTCTTACGAGCTGCTGCATTTTTATGGATTAAGCCTTTAGTTACAGCTTTGTCCAGCTTTTTGGAAGCAACTTGAATTGCACTTTTAGCAGCTTCAACTTCGTTACCAGCTACAGCTACATCAGCAGCTTTAACAGCTGTACGAAGAGCGGATTTTTGAGAAGCGTTAAGTAAACGACGTTTTTCGTTTGTTTTTACACGTTTAACAGCGGATTTAATGTTTGGCATTGCATTCACCTCCTGTAAGGCATCACTACCTACAATAACTAGAATCCAAAAGAGATTCCACAACTTAAAACATTCTATCATGCAGGTTATTAAAAATCAAGGAAAGAATCCTGACATGTCTTACAGCGGGTTGAATAATCAATGGCTGCAACTCGCACACTAGGAGAAAATACCTGATGAGGAGAATATCGATGAACGATAAATTAGACTTGCAGCAATACTCTGTGCGAACGGATCTGGCGTTAGAAGCAAAGGAAATGGCGACGGCCATTCATGGATCTCAAATTCCTGGCGTGCTCGAACAAATTGATGAGGATCGCGGGATCAAAGTGACGCGAATTGATGTCGAGAGCGAAGCGGGCTCTAGAGCGCTTGGGCGTGTTCAAGGCCACTATATTACGCTCGAAGTACCGGAACTTCGCAACAAAGACACCGATCTGCAGGATCGTGTCGCGACGAAATTCGCCCAAGAGTTCGCTGCCTTCTTGACGAAATTAGGAATCAAGGAAATGGATAAAGTGCTGATTGTCGGTCTGGGCAACTGGAATGTCACGCCGGACTCCCTTGGTCCGCTCGTCGTCGAGAACACGATGATTACGCGGCACTATTTTGAATTAACCCCGGATCAAATAAGCCCTGGATATCGGCCGGTGAGTGCGGTTGCTCCGGGCGTACTCGGAATTACAGGGATTGAATCAAGTGAAATTGTCCAAGGGATTATCGATAAAATCAAACCGGATCTGGTGATTGCGATCGATGCTCTAGCCTCCAAAGCGCTTGAACGCGTAAACACGACGATTCAGATTGCAGACATCGGGATCCACCCGGGGTCCGGGATCGGCAATAAACGTAGAGGATTAACAAAAGAAATTCTTGGCATCCCGTGCATTGCAATTGGCGTACCGACTGTCTGTTATGCTTCCACCATCGTGAATAATGCCATTGAGATGATGCGTGCGCATTTCCAACAAGAGACGAACAAGACGAAGGAAATCATGGGTATGCTCGACGATATCCCAGAGAACGACCGGTTGATGCTCGTGAAAGAAGTATTACAGCCGCTCGGCCACGATCTGATCGTAACGCCGAAAGAAATCGATGAGTTCATCGAGGATATCGCGAACATTATCGCAAGTGGGCTCAACGCAGCGCTGCACAAAGCCGTAGATAAAGACAACGTCGGGGCATATACGCACTAAGCCCCCTACTCCCCTTCCCTCCTCCTCCCTCCAAAATCGAATCCACCCGATTGCAAAA
The DNA here is from genome assembly GCF_042676425.1 of Paenibacillus sp. GCM10027629. NCBI lineage: Bacteria > Bacillati > Bacillota > Bacilli > Caryophanales > Paenibacillaceae > Paenibacillus > Paenibacillus sp. GCM10027629. The sequence continues at coordinate 410,202 of NZ_JBHTGZ010000003.1, forward strand.
GGGGAGAGGTATATGTTGAAAGCCTTTGAAATGAATATGAAAGGGGAAAGGGGCATCTCACGTAGGAGTTTACGTCCGCTCTTTGGTAGCCATTTGCATCCTTTTGTCCAATCAAAAGCAAATGGCGGACAAGAAGCGGCTGGAGTGAGATGCCCCTTCCTTGTAATCAATTCATTTCTATTAGTCTTTCACATCCCCTCTCTACTTTTTCAAACCTATGGATTCGATTTTGGTTCTACTTGCTAGATTCTCCTCATAGGCTTAATTATCGCTAGATTTACAGGAGGAGATACGATGAAGACCACGACATTCCAGACGATACATATTCCTAAATTAAAGCGGCGGATGATGCAGATGCTCGTCACGGGCAGAACCTTTGCGGTCCTAACCATTTGCTCGATGCTCTTTTTTATATTGCTAGGACTCGGGACGATGCTGCATAAGCAGGTCAATACGTCACCGACGACTTCTATGAAGGGATTTGCTGCTGCGGTTTCAAGTCACTTTTTTCTGGATATGATAGGAATGGAGATTCCGCATATGAAAAGCACATCAGAGGAGCCGATTCTATCAAAGCAGAAGATCGGTGCATTTCTTTTCCAGATGCTCACGAATGTGAATCCGATGGACCCGAAGAGCATGCTATCGCATGAGATGCCAGGACTTGGCCGAGATGATGCCGTTCCGCTGCGCATTGGGGTGGGGAATGACACCATGACGGGACCAGAAGATTATCATGATGCAGCGTTACCGAAGGATGAGGTGCATCCGAATGATTTGCCTGCGCCTACTGTGGACATTCCGAAGAAGGACGTTCCGGCGATCCCAGAGAAGGTTCCTGTGAAGGATACAGATATCGGCAAGGCGGGAAATGATCCCAAGCAGGCCGTAACAGGGAAAAAGGTCGTATTCATCTATCACTCTCACAATCGCGAATCTTGGAATCCCGTCTTAGGAGAGACAGTCAAAGAACCTTCATCTGCGAAAAAGAATATTACACTCGTCGGTGAACGATTGGCGAATACACTCGAAAAACTCGGCGTCGGTGCTATGCATTCTTCGACAGACTATATGACGACGATGAAATCATACAGTTGGAATTATTCCTATAAATATTCCCGTGCAACGGTGAAAGAAGCGATGGCACAGAATCAAGAACTGCAATATTTCTTCGATATCCATCGTGACTCACAGAAACGAGAGAAGACAACGGTGAAAATCAATGGCAAAGATTATGCGCAAGTCTTCTTCATTATTGGTCATGGGAACAAAAATTGGCGTCAAAACGAAGCTTTTGCCAGCAAAATTCACGATAAGCTCGAGAAGGATTATCCCGGCATTTCCAGGGGGGTATGGGGAAAAACTTCAGCTAACGGCAATGGAGAGTACAATCAATCCCTCTCCCCGAACAGCTTCCTGATTGAGATTGGCGGTGTAGATAACACACTTGAAGAGAGCTACCGCACGGCAGATGTACTCGCACAGCTTATTGCGGATACGTATCGGAATGCAGAGAAAGTGAATGCCCCTGCGAGCGGTCGCTCGGGGGCAAAGGCTAAATAGAGGAACAAAGGGAGGCGTTCTCAATGTCCATTTTTCAACGGAGAGTCTTTGTTATGGTTGCTATGGTCGCGGTCGGGGTGATGCTCGGTCTGAATCTTGCTTCATCGGGAATTGAACGGATTCAAGGTCCGGCCGAACTTCAGAATAATCCACCGGCTTGGACGGTCCAGCAGCCGCTGGATTCGACAGAACAGGCAGAGGAGAATGCTGCTCAGGAACGGGTTACGGATAAGAAGGAACGTCCCGTCCAGCAGACCATCGTCAAAGATGGCGTTCTAGATGGAGTGCATACACCTCAGCAGGACGCGTCAGCGATGAATAACCGGAAGGAACCGGCAGTAGATCGATTAGCCAGCACGACGGGCGGTGTTCTTGAATCCGTGTCCCATAAAGGAATTGAATGGGTCGTATCCTTGTTTAGCTCGATTACCAGTTGAGGATTTCCCCCCCACCATTGAAGGGTTTTCACACAACTGCTATAATGAGTAAATTGAAAACATTTTGGCTTCGTAGTGGGGGTAAGGAATGACGGACATTCGGGCAAGACAAGAGAAAATTAGAAACTTTAGTATTATCGCACATATCGACCACGGGAAATCAACCCTGGCGGATCGAATCTTGGAATATACAGGCGCGTTAACTCAACGCGAAATGCAAGCGCAGGTCCTTGACCAAATGGATCTAGAGCGTGAACGCGGAATCACCATTAAACTGCAGGCCGTAAGACTTGCCTACAAAGCAGACGACGGCGAGACGTATATTTTGAACTTGATCGATACACCGGGACACGTCGACTTTACGTATGAAGTGTCGCGCAGCTTGGCAGCTTGTGAAGGTGCATTGCTTGTTGTTGATGCGGCCCAAGGGATTGAAGCGCAGACACTGGCGAACGTGTATCTTGCGCTTGATAACAACCTCGAGATTTTGCCGGTGATTAATAAGATTGACTTGCCAAGTGCAGATCCAGATCGGGTAAAAGAAGAGATCGAAGAAGTGATCGGCTTGGATGCGAGTGAAGCGGTACATGCTTCTGCAAAGGCTGGCATCGGCATTAAAGAAATTCTGGAGCAAGTGGTACAGAAGGTTCCAGCACCAACAGGTGATCCGGATCAACCGCTAAGAGCATTGATTTTCGATTCTCATTATGATGCGTACAAAGGCGTTATCGTCTATGTTCGGGTGCTCGATGGCTCCATTCGTGCGGGCTCCAAGATCAAGTTCATGGCGACGGACAAGACCTTCGAAGTCATTGAGGTCGGTGCATTTATGCCGCGGATGGGAATTGTGGATGAGCTTGCCGTAGGTGATGTAGGCTTTGTCGTCGCAGGCATCAAGAACGTGAAAGACACGCGTGTCGGGGATACAGTTACGGATGCGAAGAACCCAGCACCAGAACCATTGCCGGGCTACCGTCGAATTAATCCGATGGTCTATTGCGGTCTATACCCAATCGAATCTTCGGATTATACAGATCTGCGCGAAGCGCTTGAGAAGCTGGAACTGAACGATGCATCGCTTAGATTCGAACCAGAGACTTCGAGTGCGCTGGGCTTTGGATTCCGATGCGGATTCTTGGGGCTGCTCCACATGGAGATCATCCAAGAGCGGATCGAGCGCGAATTCAATATTCCGCTTATCACTACAGCACCGAGCGTTATCTACCGAGTCACATTAACGAACGGGGATGTCATCAATATCGATAATCCATCCAACTATCCTGAGGTCGGTCGGATTGATTTCGTTGAAGAGCCATACGTCAAAGCGGCAATTATCGTACCGAATGATTATGTTGGTGCGATCATGGAGCTATGTCAGGGTAAACGCGGGGAATTCATCAATATGGAATACCTCGACTCGAACCGTGTGACGATTACGTATGATATGCCACTGGCTGAGATCGTCTACGATTTCTTTGACCAATTGAAATCAAGTACGAAAGGGTATGCCTCCTTCGACTATGAAGTTTCTGGCTACCGTAAATCGAACCTGGTGAAGATGGATATTATGTTGAATAGTGAACAAGTGGATGCTTTGTCCTTCATCGTTCACAGAGACCGTGCTTATAATCGCGGACGTATCATTTGTGAGAAATTGCGCGAGTTGATTCCAAGACAAATGTTCGAGGTACCAATTCAAGCTTCTGTAGGAACCAAGATTGTTGCCCGTGAGACGGTTAAAGCGATGCGTAAGAACGTCCTTGCCAAATGTTATGGGGGCGATATCTCACGTAAACGGAAATTGCTCGACAAACAAAAAGAAGGTAAGAAACGGATGAAGCAGGTCGGTAGCGTTGAAGTGCCGCAGGAAGCGTTCATGGCCGTTCTTCGAATCGACGAATAGATCGTAAGGATGAAGGGGAGCCTCGTGCTTCCCTTTTTGCAAGTTCAAATGAAAGCAATGAAATGAAAGGAAGGTGAATCCACATGACAACGATTCCCTCAGCAAAGGTGCAGCTCGCTGCACCTAAAGCTTTATATATCCACATTCCTTTTTGTACCAATAAATGCTTCTATTGTGATTTCAATTCTTATGTGCTCAAAGGCCAGCCGGTTATGGAATACTTAGAGGCTATGGAAGCGGAGATGGCACTTACGACCGAGATGCAGCCGCCCGGTGTGATCGAGACGATCTTCGTGGGGGGTGGAACCCCGACGGTATTAACACCTGAGCAGATGGCGTATTTTCTAGCGTCGGTTCATCAGGCTTTTCCAAGCATGCATCCGAATCTCGAATTCTCCATGGAAGCAAACCCAGGGACGACCGATCTGGAGAAGCTGCGCGTCATGCATGCTGGCGGGGTCAATCGGATCAGCTTCGGCGTGCAATCGTTCAACAACCAGCTTTTATCGGAGATTGGCCGTATTCATAATACAGATGATGTCTATCGTAGTATTGAGAATGCACGTGCGGCGGGTTTTGATAATATGTCGATCGATTTGATGTTCGGACTGCCGAATCAGACGCTAGAAATGCTGGATGACAGCATCACGAAGGCGCTCGCATTGGACCTTCCTCATTATTCGATCTATAGCTTGAAAGTGGAAGAGAACACGCTGTTCCATACGATGTACCAGAAGAATCAGCTGCCTCTTCCAGATGAGGATATCGAGCTTGAGATGTATCTTCTCTTAATGAAGCGAATGAAAGAAGCGGGCTATGAGCAGTATGAGATTAGCAATTTCGCGAAACCGGGTAAGGCAAGTCGGCATAACATGAAGTATTGGCTGAATGAGAGTTATTACGGCATAGGTGCAGGTGCGCACGGGTATGTCAACCGCCAGCGTCATGTGAATATTAAAGGCGTCCAAGCCTATAATGATGCATCGCACAAAGGTCTTCCGAGACTTGACCAATTTGCTGTCAATGCGAATGAAGCGATGGAAGATTTCATGATGGTGGGACTACGTATGATGCAGGGTGTTACACGTACACACTTCACTGAGCAGTTTGGTGTTGATCTGGATGACGTGTATGCGCCTCAGTTGAACAAGCTGCTTCAAGCTGGATTGATCGAAGCGACAACGGATGGTTATAAGCTAAGTGACCGCGGCGTACTATTCGGAAATGATGTGTTTGCAGAGTTTATCGAAAGCTAAATCATAAGGTTCGTGTTTTCTAATATAAAATATGGAATTTTCCTTCTTGCGTATTTATACCTCCTGATGTATATTTATTCTTATCAGAATTTGACAGGATAATAAATACATCCAGGATGTCGTAAGGGGGAGAACGCGATGCCTGCGGTATGCAGAAAAGCGACTACAGAAGATATAGAAACATTGTACGAATTGATCAAAGGTTATGCAGAGAAAGGAATCATGCTGCCGCGCACGCGTGAGATACTGGTGGATCAGCTGGAATGGTTCATCGTTGCAGAGCTTGAAGGAGATATTGTGGGTTGCGGATCGCTCTGCAGACTCGGTCAAGATTTGGTTGAGATTCGGTCCTTAGGGATATCGGATGGTCACAAAGGTCAAGGCATCGGCTCGAAAATGGTCGATTATCTTATAGAGGAAGCAAGACAGCTAGACATTCCGAAGGTCATGGCACTCACATATGAAGTGAATTTCTTTCAGAAGAACGGATTTGAAGTGGTACAGAAAGAAATCTTCCCGGAGAAGGTCTGGAAAGATTGCATCCATTGCAAGAAGCTTCATTGCTGTGATGAGATCGCCGTACTCAAAATGTTGAATTAAATATCCATGAAAAATGTATCGACATTCAAACCACCTCTTCAGGTGGTTTTGTTGTGTGAATCCTTAATCGGATGGTAAAATGGGCGTCAACTCGTGTGATAAAGATGCTGAACTGACTTGACAATCATCTTGTCAGTTTGGTATTTTTGTATTAACGTTTAGCACTCGTTCGAGAGGAGTGCTAACGAGATCGGAATCATCGATAACGGGAGGGGTTAGCATGTTAACGGAGCGTCAACGAATGATATTGAGTGCGATTGTAGATGATTATATTCGTTCTGCCGAGCCCGTTGGATCCCGCAGTATTTCGAAACGCGGGGAAGTCACATATAGTCCTGCGACGATTCGCAACGAAATGTCTGACTTGGAAGAGCTTGGATTTCTGGAACAACCGCATACGTCGGCGGGGCGGATTCCATCTCATAAGGGTTATCGCTATTATGTTGATCATCTTATACAGTTTGGTACATTGCAGCCGTATGATTTGATGCAGATGAAGCATTTTTTCGCGGAAAAGTTAACGGCTACGGAGCAAGTCATCCAGCATGCCGCCACGATTCTGGCGAATATGACGAATTATACATCGATTGTTTTAGGGCCAGAAATGTTCAACACATCGCTTCGGCATTTTCAATTGCTGCCGCTTACGGAGACGACTGCGGTCGCGATCATTGTGACGAACACAGGGCATGTGGAGAATAAAACGGTGACCTTACCGGAAGGTGTATCGCCAACCGAATTGGAACAAATGGTTCATCTGCTGAACCACAAATTAGCGGGTGTGCCTCTATATAAATTAAAATCGCAGCTGTTCAGCGAGGTTGGCGACGAGATGAAGCGTCATGTCAATCATTATGAAGAGCTCATGGGCATTGTCGAGAATGTGCTTGAAGGGGAATCTGAGAATCGTGTCTTCTTGAGCGGCGCAACGAATATGTTGACGCAGCCGGAATTCAAGGATGTCGATAAAGTGAAGACGATTCTGGATTTGCTCGATGAGACACCGACGCTTCTGAAGATGATTTCTTCAGCGCAGAACGGGATTCAGGTGCGAATTGGCACCGAGAATAATCATCAGGCGATTAATAATTGCAGTCTCATTACAGCAACCTATTCGATTGAAGGGCAAGCCGTAGGGACGATTGGAATTCTTGGTCCTACGCGAATGGAATACGGAAAAGTCATTGGATTATTGGATTTCTTAAGCAAGAATTTAACCCCTGTGCTTGAGCGTTGGTATAAATAAGACGTAACTCGCGTGGGTACGACTAGAGAGGATCTGTGAAGCATGACGCAAGGCAATTCAAATCTGCTAGAGGGCGATGAGCGTCATGCGACGCTTATCAATAATGCGAATGCGATTCGTGCGATATGCTCATCAGTAGAAGGGACGCTCGGTCCGAAAGGACTGGATGCGATGCTGGTTAGTCCGCAAGGAGAAGTCATTATTACGAATGACGGCGTCACAATCCTGGAGAAGATGGATGTGACGCATCCTGCGGCGAAGCTGCTCATCCAAGTGGCCCGCTCACAGCAGCGGGTTGTCGGTGATGGTACCACAACGGCTACGGTGCTCGCGGGAGCGCTTGTGCAAGAAGGTGTTGCTCAAGTGCTTCGGGGCGTACCAGCTTCGAAGGTTGTTACGGGGATGCAGCAAGGGATCGCCTGGGTGAAGCAGGAGCTAGAGCAACGTGCAATTCGGATTACAGGGATCGACGATCCATTGCTTCGTCAGACAGCGTTCATCGCAGGGCGCGAGCACCAAGACATCGTAGACTTCGTGATGGAAGCTGCTGCCCGTGTAGGGATGGAACGATTGCTCGATCAAGATTATAGCTTGTCGGAATCCGTATTTGCGCATGAGAAGGCAACCAGCGAAGTATGGCATGGACTACTGTTAAGGCAGCAGCCGATTTATCGGCATGGTTCCGTTGAACGCAGGCATGCGCGGATTTTGGTCCTGCAAGATGCACTGGAGCCTGAACAGCTCGATGAAGAGCTGCTCACGACAGAAGCTGGATTCGGGCAATACATGGAGCATCGTGCTCGATTCATGCAGCAGCTCGAATGCTTGTCCAGATTGGATGTCGCTCTGATCGTATTGGAGCGAGGGATCCATCCGGATGCCGAACAATTCTGTGCGGACCATAATATGATGGTGGTGCAGCGCGTAAGCCGGGAAGAAATTCGTCGGATTTGCAAGTCTACAGGGTCCATTCCGATCAAACGTGCCGCATTACATAAACAGGAGGAGCAGTTGAAGCAGGTCCTTGGCTACTCCGAGCTTGTCCAATATGATGAGCGGCTCGAACGTGTCCGCGTGGCTTGTGAATCGGCAGTCTCCATTATTATTGGTGCGAGTACGGCTGAAGTCGTCGGGGAACGTGCGAGGATCGCTGCAGATGCGGCTTCAGCCGTACAGACTGCAGTCCGAGGCGGGATTCTTCCGGGTGGAGGAACGACAGAGCTTGCCATCTCTTATGAACTGGGACGATTCCGGGAATCCTTGAGAGGGATGGAATCCTTCGGCGTTGTCGCCGTAGCTGCGGCACTGCATAAACCGATGTCACAGATCATTCAGAATGCAGGATTTAATCCATTAGAGAAGATCGAGCAAGCAAGATCCGCACAGCAGGAATACGGAACAGACGCGATGGGGATGGATTGCGATTCCGGGGCATTTATTGATTATATCCAGCAAGGCATTATTGATCCTGCGAATGTCAAAATACATGCTATTCATGCGGCGGGCGAGGTTGCGGCTGCGATTCTAAGAATCCATACCGTAATCAAAATGCGCTAGTCTATGTTAAGGAGGTGAACGAATCGTGGAAGAGAGAGAGAATACGACTGAAGTGAGGGATGAACAGAACATGACAGATCATCATGAAGAAACGATGTCATCACATACAGAGGCAGATCAAGAGACAGCTCAGGCTGCACCACAATCAGAGGTAGAATTAGAAATTCAGCGACTTACCGAACTTGCGGAAGAGAACAATAATAGATACTTAAGAGCACAAGCAGATTTCGATAATTTCCGTCGCCGGACGGTGAAGGAAAGAGAAGAACTCGCGAAATACGCATCCTTGAAAGTTGTTGAGCAGCTTGTCCCGGTACTGGACAACTTCGAACGCGCCATTCAAGTAAGTGGTGAAAATCAAGATTTCGAATCCTTTTCTAAGGGTGTGCAAATGATCTTCCGTCAATTATCCCAAGTGCTGGACCAAGAAGGTCTGCAACAGATGAATGCCGTGGGTCAACCATTTAATCCAGAATACCATCAAGCGATAATGCAAGTGGAGTCTGATGAGTATGAGGAAGGTATTGTCGTGGAGGAAGTTCAGAAGGGCTACATGTTGAAAGACAAAGTTCTTCGCCCTGCGATGGTTAAAGTGAGCATGTAATATCCGCATCACAGCGGTTTTTGAATAAATGAATCCGTCAGGAACGAATTTGAGGAGGAATACTTACGATGAGTAAAGTAATTGGTATTGACTTAGGAACAACAAACTCTTGTGTAGCAGTAATGGAAGGTGGCGAAGCTGTCGTCATCCCGAATCCAGAAGGTAACCGTACAACACCATCCGTTGTCGGCTTCAAGAAAGACGGCGAGCGTATCGTTGGTGAGACAGCGAAACGTCAAGCGATCACGAATCCAGATCGTACAATCAGCTCCATCAAACGTCACATGGGTACGAACCACAAAGAAACCATCGATGGCAAAGATTACACACCACAAGAAATCTCCGCTATCATCTTGCAAAAGTTGAAAGCTGATGCAGAAGCTTACCTGGGTCAAACGGTAACCCAAGCGGTTATCACGGTTCCAGCTTACTTCAATGACAGTCAACGTCAAGCAACGAAAGACGCGGGTAAAATCGCAGGTCTTGAAGTGCTTCGTATCGTCAATGAGCCAACAGCAGCAGCGCTTGCATATGGTATGGAGAAGACAGAAGATCATACAATCCTTGTATTTGACCTTGGTGGCGGTACATTTGACGTATCGATCCTTGAGCTTGGTGATGGCTTCTTCGAAGTTAAAGCAACAAGTGGTGACAACAGTCTTGGTGGTGACGACTTCGACCAAGTGATCATCGACTATCTTGTAGCTGAATTCAAGAAAGAGCATAGCATTGACCTAAGCAAAGATAAAGCTGCTGTACAACGTCTGAAAGATGCTGCGGAAAAAGCGAAGAAAGAATTGTCTGGCGTTCTTACGACAACAATCTCCTTGCCGTTCATCACGGTTGTTGATGGCGTACCTCAGCATTTAGAGCTTAACTTGACTCGTGCGAAATTCGAAGAGATCTCTGCAAATCTTGTAGAGCGTACTTTAGGCCCTACACGTCAAGCGTTGAGTGATGCAGGATTGTCTGCTAACGAAATCAACCGTGTTGTATTGGTTGGTGGATCGACGCGTATTCCAGCGGTTCAAGAAGCGGTTAAGAGATTAATTGGTAAAGATCCTCACAAAGGCGTTAACCCAGATGAAGTGGTTGCACTTGGTGCTGCGGTTCAAGCGGGTGTATTGACTGGCGATGTGAAAGACGTTGTATTGCTAGACGTAACACCATTGTCCCTTGGTATCGAAACAGCAGGCGGCGTGTTCACGAAAATGATCGAGCGTAACACAACGATTCCTACAAGCAAATCCCAAGTGTACTCCACATACGCAGATAACCAACCAAGCGTTGAAATTCACGTCTTGCAAGGTGAGCGTTCGATGGCAGCAGGCAACAAAACGTTGGGTCGCTTTACCTTAGGTGAAATTCCTTTGGCACCACGCGGCGTACCGCAAATCGAAGTTACATTTGATATCGATGCGAACGGGATCGTTAACGTATCGGCTACCGATAAAGGCACGAACAAAACACAAAAAATTACGATTACTTCCTCCAGCGGCTTGAGCGATGAAGAAGTAGAACGTATGATGAAGGATGCAGAATTGCATGCTGAAGAAGACCGTAACCGTAAGGAATTGGTTGAAGCGAAGAACAACGCGGACCAATTGGTATACCAAGTTGACAAGACGATCAAAGATCTTGGCGACAAAGTAGATCAAGCGGAGATCGATAAAGCCAATGCTGCGAAAGAAAAAGTAACAGCTGCGCTTGCAACAGATAATTTGGAAGAAATTAAATCCACAACAGAAGCTTTGACTGAAATCGTGCAACAGCTTTCTGTGAAGTTGTATGAGCAAGCAGCGCAAGCGGGGCAAGGTGCTGAAGGTGCGGCGCAAGAAGGTGCAGCTCCAGGCAGAGACAACGTCGTGGATGCAGATTACGAAGTTGTTGACGACAACGAGAAAAAGTAATCGTTCGTGAGCGATGAACGTTTCACATTGTGAAACAACAAGTCAAAGAGAGGGGATTTCCCTCCCTTTGACTTTCCTTTTGTTGTCGAACACAGTACAATGTATACCAGCATGGGGGTGGAATAGTGGCGAATAAGCGGGATTATTATGAGGTTCTCGGTGTAGATAAGGGGGCGTCTGATGACGATGTCAAGAAAGCTTATCGAAAGCTAGCAAGGCAATATCATCCAGACGTGAACAAGGCTGCGGATGCCGAAGACAAGTTCAAAGAAGTGAAAGAAGCTTACGAAGTGTTAAGCGACGATCAGAAACGTGCCACATATGATCAATATGGTCATGTCGATCCAAATCAAGGATTTGGCGGCGGCGGTGCGGATTTCAGCGGCGGGTTCGGAGATATCTTCGATATGTTCTTCGGCGGCGGCGGTGGAAGAAGAGATCCGAATGCGCCTCAGCGCGGTAACGATCTTCAATATTCCATGACGATTGAATTCAAGGAAGCGGTATTCGGTAAAGAAACCGATATTACGATTCCTCGTACGGAAAATTGTGATACTTGCCACGGATCGGGTGCGAAGCCGGGTACGAAGCCAGATACATGTTCGACGTGTCATGGTACGGGTCAACAAGAAGTGGTTCAGAATACGCCATTTGGTCGTATGGTGAATCGCCGCGCTTGTCAGACTTGCGGCGGTAAAGGACAAATTATTCGTGAGCGCTGCTCGACATGTAACGGGCAAGGTAAAGTGAAGAAGCAGCGTAAGATTCATGTTAAAATTCCTGCGGGTGTCGATGACGGCGCGCAATTGCGGATGTCTGGCGAAGGTGAAGGCGGCCTACGCGGCGGTCCAGCAGGCGATCTGTACATTGTCATTCGTGTGAAATCGCATGAGTTCTTTGAGCGTGAGAACGACGATATTTATTGCGAAATTCCGCTGACTTTTGCTCAGGCAGCGCTTGGTGATGAAATTGAGATCCCAACGTTAACGGAGAAAGTGAAGCTGAAGATTCCTGCGGGTACGCAGACAGGTACTTACTTCCGCTTGAAAGGCAAAGGGGTTCCACGTCTACGTGGTATCGGTCAAGGTGATCAGCATGTGAAAGTCGTTGTTGTGACACCGACGAAGTTGACCGACGAGCAGCGTGAATTGCTGCGTCAATTCGCAGGCTTAAATGGTGAGAATACGCATGAACAGCAGCAGTCCTTCTTCGATCGCATGAAGAAAGCATTTCGTGGAGATTGATGCTCTAAAATCAAGCTAGCTGAAATATAGAGCCTGAATAGTAACGGATCACCGTGCTATTCAGGCTCTTTGTCGTCTTCGCACGAATAGGTTCTATCGATTACGCCGATCCTATAGCTGCAGAAACCTATAGAAGGAGTGACTCGAAATGGACAACCATCGAGAAAACCAAAAGAAAGCGAACAACTTACCCATTGCGAAGAATGAGGATGTCGAATTCGCTATGGATGAAGCAGATCAGGCAGATCTGGATGCTCTAGCACGCGCCGAAGCCGCAGATGCGCGTCAAGAGAATTCGTGAAGGTGATGTAGATATGCAGACGATAGAGATTAAGGCAAATTTCACCAGATCCGCGGACGCAGAGGCGGCGCAGAACAAACTGCGCGCTCTTCGAATTGAGAATACGGCTATTAACGAGAATACGGCAGGGGATGGGGGATTTCTAGGTTATAACGGAGATCCAGCTTGGTTCAACTTGGGGAATCTGAGCACGATGTCGATGATGTCGTATTCCACTTCCATGATGACAGGTTTGTATGCAGCAGGATATAATGCGATGAACGAAGCTTCGCGTCAATTTCAACTCTCGGCAGTCGTACCGGATTCCGTCTATCATCAAGCCAAGATGGTCATTGAAGCCGCAGGCGGATCGTTACAATAGCTTGAATATCGTGAGAGCATCTCCATCTACATTGTAGATGGGATGCTTTTTCAAAATATAAGTATTTATATGTTTCACGAATAAACTGTTCTTATATTTCTCGCTAAAACGCTTCCCGTCCTTACAAGGACGACGAGGTCGTTTATGCTTGTTCTTGTCATTTGCATTTTGCATATAGTATATTGAGGGGATACAAATGTTCATTGGGGAGGAAACATGTAATGCAAGTGAAAGACATCGTTCCATTTGGGGATCCGGTACTACGTAAAGTAGCTAAGCCGATAACTGAAATCAATGCCAAAATCATTCGTCTATTGGATGATATGAAGGCGACATTGTTGGATTCCGAGTATGGAGCAGGACTAGCAGCGCCGCAAATTGGAATGCTGCGTAGAGTCATTGTTATGAATATTGATGATACATTTTATGAACTCATTAATCCGGAAATCATCGAGAAGTCGGGCGAGCAAGTAGGTTATGAAGGCTGCTTGTCACTGCCAAGATATATTGGGATTGTGAAACGCTACAATGAAGTGAAGATCACCACCATGAACCGTGAAGGCGAGACAGTAGAGCTCGAAGCCTCGGGATTCCTTGCTCGTTGTATCCAGCATGAGATCGACCATTTGAACGGTGTGTTATTCATCGACCATGTCCAAGATAGTTATCTCATTCATGAAGAGACGGATAAGAAGATGTCTCTGATTGATGCTATGAAGCTTGCGGGATCCAAATAGGAGATTGAAAGGTGGAATAGGGCGTACAGGCGGATGAAGCTTGTACGTCATTTCTTTTTTGTGAAAAAAGTCTCCTTATAGTACAATAGATCGTAAATGATTTTTTTGGGAGGACGTACGATTAATGTTATGGCATGAATTAACGATACATACAACAGAAGAAGCGGTAGAAATGATTTCGAACTTTTTGCATGAGATGGGAGCAGACGGGGTCTCCATCGAAGAAACGGGTTCCTTGAATAGAGAAAGAGATACGACCTACGGGCAGCTATACGATAAGCCGTTCAATGACATTCCTGAGGGAGAAGCGGTGATCAAAGGATATTTCGCAGATGTATCGAATCCAGGCGATCTGGTAGCAGAGATTACTCCGCGTATTGAGGAGCTACGTACCTTTGACATTGATCCAGGGTCTTACACCATGGACACACGAGTCGTCAACGAAGAAGAGTGGGCAAATGCCTGGAAGCAATACTTCAAACCGATTCGCGTATCGGAGAAGTTAACGATTAAGCCGACCTGGGAGCCTTATGAAGCAGGACCGGGCGAACATATTATCGAAATTGACCCGGGAATGGCTTTCGGTACGGGTACACATCCAACGACATCATTGTGTCTACGTGCGCTAGAGTCCGTCATTCAGGGCGGAGAAGAAATTATCGATGTTGGAACGGGATCTGGGATCCTCGCCATCGGTGCGGTGAAGTTAGGTGCGAAGCATGTCCTTGCACTGGATCTTGATCCTGTAGCGGTCACGATTGCTGAAGAGAATACGCAATTGAATCAGTTGGAGAATGAGATAACCGTTCACCTTAGTGACTTGCTTCAAGTGATTAATCGGAACCAGGAAGAGAATGAGTCCACACCACTTGGCGTGACGCTTCCGGTACAGATTGTGGTTGCGAATATTCTTGCAGAAGTAATCTTGCTGTTCATTGATGATGTATACAATGCCTTAGCGGAAGGCGGCACTTATATTACTTCTGGCATTTATAAGAATAAAGAAGAAGTGGTGGAGCAAGCGCTGCTTGCGGCCAAATTCACAATCGTAGATCGCTATCGCGAGGATGACTGGGTAGCCTTCGTAGCGAGAAAGTTGTAGGTGACGGATGGATTTTTTGGATAAACTGATTGTTTTTCCTGTTGAACATTTACCCTTTGTCTTGCTCGTATTATTAATTTCTTTTACAGTGCATGAATTTGCGCATGCTTATTTTGCAAATGTATTCGGTGATCCGACAGCGAAGCTTCTTGGCCGCGTCACACTGAATCCGAGTAGGCATCTGGATGTATTCGGAACGTTATTGTTCTTGATTGCTGGATTTGGTTGGGCTCGTCCTGTGCCGGTGAACCGCGAGAATTTCCGTAACCCGCGTGCGATGGGGATTGTTGTCTCGGCTGTAGGTCCGCTGAGCAATCTTTTAGTCGCCTTTATCGGTGCGCTTGTGTATATCGTCTTGCTGAAGTACCATGTGATGGGGGATTTTGCGAATGAACGTGTTGGGGAAGCAATTGATATTTTCTTCAAATATTTGATCAATTATAATATTCTGTTGTTCCTCTTCAATTTGATTCCTCTTCCGCCGCTAGACGGGTACCGGATTATCGAGGACCTTGCGCCGAGAGGCATTCGGATCAAACTTCAGCAGTTTGAGAAGTGGTCGATATTTATTTTCATGCTCATCGTATTTCTTCCGCCGGTTCGTGCGGTTACGATTAAGCCGTTGTTTGATCTGATCAGCCCGATGTATTTAAGTTTTATTAAATTTTGGGCCAAAGTCATCGGACTCGGTTAATCCTTGGTAAATTCGATCAGATGTAGATTTTACGGGGTAAAAGAGGTATGATATGTTTTGGTTCATTTCGAAATATGAAATTAGGAACGATGAGATATGCAGAGATATTTTATAGTGCCGGAGCAATTTGGCGAACATTCGGTTATGATTACAGGCGATGATGCCCATCATATTAGTAAAGTTATGCGTGCTCGCGTTGGCGAGAAGTTTATTGTAAGTGACGGTGCCAGTCAAGAAGCCTTGGTGGAAATTACAGATATTGAAGCGAGCGGCGTAACAGCGGTGATCGTGGAGCGAATCGCACTAACCCAAGAGCCGTGGCTGCAAGTGACGGTTGCTCAAAGTCTACCAAAGGGCGACAAGATGGAGACGGTCATTCAGAAGTGTACAGAGATTGGCGCGGTGCGGTTCATTCCTTACATTTCAGAGCGTACGATCGTTCAATACGATGCGAAGAAAGAAGCGAAACGGATTGAACGCTGGGGCAAAATTGCGAAGGAAGCTGCAGAGCAAGCGCATCGCAATCGTGTGCCTGAAGTCGAATCGACGAGCACATGGAAGCAGATGCTTGCACGGATAGCTTCGTACGATTTGGTGTTGTTCTGCTATGAGAAGGAAGAAGGACTTCAACTACGTGATGTCGTACAGCCGTTCATTGCTGGTATGGACCGGAACCGTGCTGCACAGGTGCTGGTGATGGTCGGTCCCGAAGGCGGTTTTACCGTTCAAGAGATGGAGGCTGCGGAATCGGCCGGTGCGAAGTCTGTTGGGCTTGGAAGACGAATATTACGCACGGAGACGGCCGCGATGGTCGGTCTCACGTGCCTTTTGTATGAATCTGGAGAGATGGGAGGCGTGTAGAGAATGCCATCTGTAGCATTTTACACCCTGGGCTGTAAAGTTAACTTCTATGATACGGAAGCAATCTGGCAGTTGTTCAAGAATGAAGGCTATGAACAAGTCGATTTCGAGACACAGACTGCTGACGTATACCTCATTAATACATGTACCGTAACGAATACGGGCGATAAGAAGAGTCGTCAAATTATTCGCCGTGCGGTACGCCGGAATCCGGATGCCATCATTGCGGTAACAGGCTGCTATGCGCAGACTTCACCTGCAGAAATCCTGGATATTCCGGGTGTGGATCTCGTGATCGGGACGCAAGATCGTGATAAAATCATGCCGTATATCGAGCAGCTTCAACAAGAGCGTCAGCCGATAAATGCGGTTCGCAATATTATGAAGACACGCGAGTTCGAAGAATTGGATGTGCCGGATTTCGCGGAGCGTACACGTGCGTTCCTCAAAATTCAAGAGGGCTGCAACAACTTCTGTACCTTCTGTATCATTCCATGGTCCCGCGGATTGTCTCGCAGCCGTGCGCCGGAGAGCGTCGTTGAACAAGCGAAGCAATTGGTCGCTGCAGGTTATAAAGAAATCGTACTCACGGGGATTCATACGGGCGGATATGGGGATGACTTAGAGAACTACCGTCTGGCAAATCTGCTTTGGGATCTGGATAAAGTCGAAGGACTGGAACGGATCCGTATCAGTTCGATCGAAGCAAGCCAGATCACGGACGAAGTGCTGGAAGTGCTTAAGAAATCTTCGAAAATGTGTCGTCACTTGCATATTCCGCTTCAAGCAGGCGAAAACGATGTGCTGAAACGCATGCGCCGTAAATATACGGTTGAAGAGTTCGCGACGAAAATCGAGCGCATTCAAGAAGTCATGCCGGATGTTGCGATTACGACGGACGTGATTGTTGGTTTCCCTGGCGAGACGGACGAGCAGTTCCGTAAAGGGTACGAGTTCATGGAGAAGATTAAATTCTCCGAGATGCACGTCTTCCCTTACTCCAAGCGTACAGGTACACCTGCTGCGCGAATGGAAGATCAAGTGGATGACGAAGTGAAGCATGCACGGGTGCATGAACTGATCGACTTATCTGAGAAAATGCAATTAGCGTATGCCGAGCAATTCGTCGGCCAAGTTCTTGATATTATCCCTGAGCGTGACTATAAAGGTGCTCCAGGAACAGGTAAAGTCATGGGTTACTCCGATAACTACCTGCAAGTAATCTTTGAGGGTGACGAGTCCTTGATCGGCAAGCTGTGCCGCGTGAAGGTCACGGAAGCGGGAGTGAATGAGTGCATGGGTACGCTCTTGCGTGTCATCGAGGAGCAACAAGTAGGGTAATCCCTCCTTGTATCCCCCTATTCCATAGAAATGCTTTTTTACCACCCCCTAAATCCCCCTCCCCCTTATGCTTACGATGCCAGCTTTCCTTCGGAAAGCTCACAGGGGGACCCTAGAAGGCTAGCACTCTGAGTCCCGAAATTGAGCGTGGGATTTAGGGTTGTGGTTGTGAGTCAATATGTGCAAGGATCGCTTTCGTTTAGCCGAGATTCCCTCCGGGAACCTCGGCTAAACACGCTTTATGGCGTGTGTACTTAATTCAGGGTAAAATAACTAGTAGAGCAGAGAATAAAGATCGATGATGGACACAGAATCCGTTATTTGTTCGTAACAGGTAAGTTATGATCATTATATGGACTCAAGTGCGCTTATTGCCTAGGAAATAACTATATTGGCCCGTTTATCTCGTGAATAGCGTCTCAAGTGTCCGTATTATCGCGTGAATCACATGTTTTGGCCCAAATAGCGGCTTCTCGGTCCTCATCACTCCAAAAATAACAAAGAAGAATATCAAAGTAAAAAGTAAGCTCAGTAGCAAGGTCCGTGCACAGTACAGCGTGCCCTTAACCTGTTTGCCCGCAGGGTCAAATAGGTTAAGGACGAAAGCGCTCATTCGTTAAAAGGATGTAGATACATATAACAGTACCTCCTTCGCCCCTTTTGGGAGTCCAGAGGGCGTAGCCCTTGGGGTCCCCCTCCACTGGAGGGGGATTTAGGGGGAGGCCAAAGTTTATCTTAGATAAAGAAACGAGAGAGGAAGTTATGCCATGCAAGAGATTAGCGCAGGCGGTGTCGTCTACCGCAAAAGCCCCGAAGGATTAGAAATTCAATTAATTCGAGATCGGTTCGGCAAGATTTCGCTGGCTAAGGGTAAGATGGAGCCAGGTGAGACGGTGGAAGAGACGGCTCTACGAGAAATCCAAGAAGAGACAGGCATGATCGGGCGTATTGTGGCGCCTATCGATCAAATTTCCTATACGTATACACACGCTGTTCATGGGGAGACGGAGAAAATCGTGCATTACTATGTTGTGGAGGCGTTAGAGGGGGATCTTCAAGCGCAAGTCGAAGAGATCAACGGCGTATCCTGGTTCGCCCCGCAAGAGGCATGGTTACAACAGAAACAGCAAGGATACGATAATAACGATAGCATTTTGCGAAAAGCGTTAGAGTACTTACAGGCCGAGGTGGATTTCTCATGACAAATGCGGAACAATTAGCGCAATATATCGATCATACGCTATTAAAATCTGATGCCAATGAGACAGAGATCATCCAGCTGTGTGAAGAAGCGAAGAAATATCAATTTTATAGCGTTTGTGTCAATGGCCGATGGGTTGCGAAATGCCGTGAATTGCTCGAAGGATCGAACGTTCATATCGCAGCGGTTGTCGGATTCCCGCTTGGCGCGAACTCGAGTATCGTGAAGGCTTTTGAAGCAGCGAAAGCGGTGGAAGACGGCGCAACCGAGATTGATATGGTCTTGCAGATTGGTCTGCTCAAAGCTGGTAAGCTTGATGCTGTGCAAGAGGATATTGCCCACGTTGTTCGTATGGTGCAAGGCAAAGCGATTGTCAAAGTGATTTTTGAGACAGGCATCCTAACCGATGATGAGAAAATTTCTGCTTGCAGATGCTCCGAGCAGGCTGGAGCGCATTTTGTGAAGACCTCGACAGGTTTTGGCAAGGGCGGTGCTACGGTTGAAGATATACGCTTAATGCGCGCGCATGTATCGCCGCATATTGGCGTGAAGGCGTCTGGTGGCGTTCGGGACCAAGAAACCGCGTTGCGTATGATTGAAGCCGGAGCAACGCGGATTGGCGCGAGTGCAGGGATACAGATTGTAATGGGGGACAAGCCTGCTGAAGGTGGAAGCTACTAAACCCTTCGATTAAAATTCTGCTCGCATGCGACGCCATACGGGCAAGTAGCATAGCGGGAGGGCGACAACGGAGCTCACGACATTGAAAATGGTCTGGGCGTGTGCAATTTGAGCGGCTGGGTCAGGCGTCATCCAGCTCGATACGGTATGAAGTTGTGCGAGAAAAGGGTAGAAGAGAATCGCACCTCCAACATTTAATACCACATGCGTCCAAGCGACGTTCCGACCGGATCGACTGCCCCCAAGCGATGCGATAAGGGCTGTTACACAGGTCCCAATATTGGAACCGATGACGATGGCGATGCCAAGCTCTACAGGAATGGCATTCATCGTAGCGAGCCCCATCGTTAATCCGATCATGGCTGCGCTGCTATGAATCAAGGCTGTGATGCAGGCGCCTGCAGCAAGTCCCCATAGTAAACTTTGCGCCGACTGTTCAAGGAACCAGTTGAATAGTCCACGTGCTTGTAAGGCGGGCGCGATCGATTTCATCTCCTCAATGCCGATGAGAATGAGGGAGAATCCGGCCACGGCGAGGGACAAGTATTGTGCGGTTCGGATCCAGGATGCAATCGAATCAAGAGCACGCGGTTTGTATTCGGCTAGTGTTACAGCTAAAGCCCATATACCAAGAGAGACGAGCAGAAGCGGTAGCGCATATTGGTTCAGATTGAGACCGATAAGTTCGGTCGTTAGACAAGTTCCAATATTGCTGCCGAGTATGATGCCGAGTGAACTTGCAAATGGCAAGAGTCCGGCATTCACAAGACCAATTGTGATGACGGTAATCGCTGTACTGCTCTGCAGGAGTGCGGTTACACCTGTGCTGAATAATAAGCCGCGAAGCGGCGTTTTGGTCGAGACGGCGATGGCTTTGGTGAGATAAGGCCCAGCCCAGAGATGAAGCGCCAGTTCCATCAGCTTCATGCCGAAGAGGAACAAGGAAAACCCGTAACAGAGCGGAAAAATAATCGATATGAACATAAGAATACTCCTTTAAAGAAGGATAGGAATAACCACTCTATAATGGTATGAACAGAATAGGACGACCATGACAAGCATCTTTGTCTGGGAGAGGAGAAAACAAACGAATGGCATCAGTCATATTACAGAAGAATCGCAAGAAAAGAGTAGAACAAGGTCATCCTTGGATTTTTAATAATGAAATTGATCGGGTGGAGGGTGAAGCGAAGCCAGGTGATCTCGTACAAGTCGTCAGCGAAAAAGGCAAGTTCCTCGCGGTTGGTTATTATAACCCAGCATCGACGATCACCGTGCGTGTCGTGTCCTATCAGCCCTTGGAAGCGATGGACCATGCGTTTTTCGTGAAGCAATTCACACATTGTCTAGCTCATCGGGAACGTTTCCTTGGCGAAGCGAACGCCTATCGTCTTGTCTATGGTGAAGCCGATTTCTTGCCGGGTTTGATTGTGGATCGATTTGCAGACGTACTTGTCGTGCAGATTCTAACGCTAGGGATGGATGTGCATCGCGAAGCGATTGTCTCAGCTTTAGTCGAAGTGATGCAGCCGCAAGGCATCTATGAGCGCAGCGATGTACCGATTCGTGAATTGGAGGGCTTGGAACAGACCACGGGGCTGTTATATGGCGAATGTCCAAGACATGTACTGGTTCGTGAAAATGATCTACTCATTGAGGTAGATATTGAGCATGGGCAGAAGACGGGATATTTCTTCGATCAACGGGAGAACCGTGCTTCCATTGAGCCGCTTATGAAAGGTTGGGGCCGACGCAGCGGGATTCAACTGCAAGATGTTGAACAGGATGGTATGATTGAACGGAAACCAGTGAATGCGAACGGCAAAGTCGTTACATTCCCATATTGGGACGGTGCGACGGTTCTGGAATGCTTCTCGCATACGGGCAGCTTCACGCTAAATGCCTGTAAATACGGCGCAAAAAAAGTAACCTGCCTAGACATCTCGGAGCACGCTATTGAGAGTGCGAGGAAAAACGTAGATCTGAATGGTTTTACAGACCGTGTCGAGTTTGTGGTCGCGGATGCATTTGACTACTTGCGTTCACAGGTCAAAGGGGCAGAAGAACGTACGGTGCGGTCACAGCAAGATACGAAGGTGGATACTTCCGTTAAGCTGAATGCACAGACGGGCCGGACATGGGACGTTGTGATTCTGGATCCGCCAGCCTTTGCGAAGACGAGGAGCGCAGTTGCAGGTGCCTGCCGTGGATATAAAGACATTAACTTACATGGGATGAAATTGGTGAACGAAGGCGGGTACTTGGTGACGGCGAGCTGTTCGTTCCATATGCGGCCAGATTTGTTCTTGGAGACGATTCAAGAAGCGGCGAAGGATGCAGGCAAAATCCTCAGACTTGTGGAATGGCGTGCAGCAGGAAAAGATCATCCGCAGATTCTAGGCGTACAGGAAGGTCATTATTTGAAATTCGCCGTGTTCGAAGTGCGCAGTAAGTAATCAATCGATCGATAGGAGGGGGAGCGTTGGTGCAGCTCGATATCAAAGCCACACAGCCGAAAAGTATTCTCACGGCGACGGGCGGTTTTTTGAAAGGATATTCACATTCTCTGAACCCATACACGGGCTGCGCCTTCGCTTGCTCTTATTGCTATGTACGCAAATTGCCTGTATCTATTTTCCGAAGTCAACCTTGGGGGACTTGGGTGGATATGAAGCAGGGCGCGGCAGAGCTACTCCGTAAAGAATTGATTCGTGCGAAGAAGAAAGGTCCGGTAACCATCTTTATGTCTTCGAGTACAGATCCTTATCAACCCGTAGAATATGAGGCGCTGATCACACGATCACTGCTCGAGGTGATGACGGAGGAAAAGCCGGATTTTCTGTTTATTCAGACGCGCAGTCCGCTTGTAACACGCGACATGGATCTCTTCCTACAACTGCAGGATCGCATTCGTATTAGCATGACGATAGAGACGGATATAGAAGCGGTACGCAAGCAGTTTACCCCATCAGCACCACCGATAGCGGCTCGTTACCGTGCACTGCATCAGTTAACCGAAGCAGGATTACCGACGCAAGCGACAGTGGCACCTGTGCTGCCGAGCTCGGAGGCGTTTGGTGCATGGTTGTCCCAGGTTGCAGATCGTGTCTGTGTCGATGATTATTTCATGGGCGACGGCAATCAAGGAAAGCGGACCAAAGCCTTAGGAATTTCCAAGTTGTATACCGAGGAGCAAGCCGGATGGTACGATCCAGAGGCCTATCTCCGCGTAATTGCGACGCTTAAGCCCTATTTTGATGAAGATCACATTCTAGTCAGTGAACAAGGATTTGCCCCTTCGCTCTAACCCACGGTTTTCCAATCGACATCTTCTTCCACAGCACAACAATTCGTCCAAATATGTTAAGATAGATAGATAAAGCAGAACGGACGTTTGTAACTAAGGGGGAGCTGCATGTCTATTCAATTCGTGATCGGTCGCTCGGGGAGCGGCAAGACGCATTTCATACTTAACCAGGTCAAGGAAAAGCTCCGGCTGCAGCCAGACGGCGCGCCGCTTATGATCTTGGTGCCAGAACAAGGAACGTTTCAAGTCGAGCATGCGCTCGTGAACTCACCCGATGTACAGGGGATGATTCGCGGACAAGTACTCAGCTTCCGTCGTCTCGCCTTTCGGGTGATGCAAGAAATCGGGGGGACAGCCCTTCTTCCTATTAATGATGAAGGCAAGAAGATGCTGCTCTATAAAATAATCCACCGGCATCAAAAAGAGCTGCGTTTGTTCGGAAAATCGGCCGATCAGCTCGGTTTTGTCGATAAATTAAATGAACTCTATAACGAATTTAAACGGTATTGCCTCGATGTAACGCAGCTCGAAGAGCATGCGCAATTTGCTGCGCAGCATATGGGAAGTCAGACGCTCGTGCAGGACAAGCTGCATGACATTACGATGATCTATCGGGAATTTGAACATACACTCGCGAATCATTATGTGGATTCGGAGCACTACCTTGCGCTGCTTGCAGAAGGATTGCCACAGTCGGCATCGATTGCGAATACGGAGATTTGGATTGATGGTTTTCACGGGTTTACGCCGCAAGAGTATCAGGTGCTTGAACAATTAGTTCAGCATGCGGCACAAGTGACAATTACCTGTTGTGTAGATAAGCCGTATGACGAGGGGATACCTCCTCATGAGCTGGAGTTGTTCCATCCTGCTGCGACGACATATATGCAAATTCGCGCACTTGCGGAGCAGTTAAACGTTCCTGTAGAGCCTACAATCGTCTTGGAGGATTCACCACTTCCGCGATATCGGAAGAGCCCAATGCTCTCCCATCTAGAACGTGCTTATGACCGTCGCAGTCCGATGCGCATGGCAGATAAAACGATTGTACAGCCAGATCATCCGACCTGTGGAATCACACTTTACGGTGCCGTGAATCGTCGGGCAGAGGTTGAAGGTGTCGTACGCGAGATGCTGCGACTGTCCAGGGAACGTAAGGTCCGCTGGCGCGAGATGGCGATTATGGTGCGCAATATTGCGGATTATGAGGAACTGGTTACAACCATTTTTACAGATCATGAGATTCCCTATTTCCTCGATCAGAAAAGAAAAGTGCTCCATCATCCGCTTGTTGAATTTATTCGGTCATCCCTTGAAATCGTATCGAACCATTGGCGTTATGACGCGGTGTTTCGGTGTATTAAGACGGATTTCCTCCTGCCAGCAGATGGAGAAATCGGACGGCATGAGATGGATGTGCTCGAAAATTATGTCCTTGCAACGGGAATTCAAGGCTCGCGTTGGACAGATGGACGACCGTGGCGGAGAATGCATGCTGTCTCACTGGATCCGAACGAAGATGCTAGTGCTGCGAACTTAGAGCTCGAGATGGGCCGTGATGACGTGCTCGAACGATGCCGTGAGCGAATTGTGCAGCCATTACATGCGTTTGAGCAGGCATTGAAAAATGCGCGTAACGTACGCGGCATGTGTGAAGCCGTATACAGCTTGCTTGTTCGCGTAGAGGCTGCGGATCGGCTAGATCGGATGAGTCATGAGCAAGTGATCGCGGGGCAACCGCAGCGGGCCAAGGAACATCGCCAGTTATGGGGTAATGTGATCGACTTGTTGGATCAGATCGTGGAAATGATGGGCGATGAGGAACTGAACATCGAATTGTTCGCAGGGGTTGTCGAGACAGGGCTTGAGAGCATGAAGCTCGCCCTCGTTCCAGCGGCACTGGATCAGGTATTGATCGGAAGCATGGATCGAACACGGTCAGGCCAGATCAAATATTGCTTCATGCTGGGGGTGAATGACGGTGTCATTCCAGCACGTGCCATTGAAGATGGAGTCTTAACGGAACAAGAGCGGGAACGCCTAGAAGAGATCGGACTTCGGCTCGCGCCGGGGATTCGTCGTAAATTGCTGGATGAGCGGTTTATTATCTATCAAGCATTGACGACGCCTAGTGAGCATCTATGGGTGAGCTATCCGCTTGCCGATGAGGAAGGTAGAACGCTGCTCCCATCGGAATTGATGCGGCATTTACGTACGATTTTTCCGGGAATTCAGGAGCGCTTACTAACAGGAGAACCGCATCCACTACAACCAACGGAAGAACAGCTGCGTTATATTGCACATCCGGAACGGACGTTGTCATATCTCATTGTTCAGCTTCGTCAGTGGCGTCGCGGACTTGATATTGCAGATTTCTGGTGGCAAGTGTTCGATTGGTTCGCGAATCAAGAGGCATGGCAGCCGAAGCTGCAAATGCTGCTGCAATCGCTATTCTATCGCAATGATGTTGCTTCGCTTGGAGCGGAGACAAGCCGGAAGCTGTATGGGACCCATCTGAAATCGAGCGTATCGCGAATGGAGAAGTATGTATCATGTCCTTTCGCCCATTTCGCATCGCATGGTCTTAAGCTCAAGGAACGGCAGTTGTTCCGTCTGGAAGCGCCGGATATCGGGCAGTTATTCCATGCCGCATTAAGTCAGATGGCCGTGCAATTTAAGGAAGAGAATCGCCACTGGGGGGATTTAACGCCGGAAGAATGCCGATTTGAAGCGGAGAAAATCGTGGATGCGCTGACGCCGCGACTGCAAGGTGAAATTCTTCTAAGTTCCAAGCGGTTCGGATATATAGCACGCAAATTAAAAGAGATCGTAGGTCGTGCTGCAGCGATTTTGGGTGAGCATGCACGGAGAGGGTCGTTCGAGCCGATTGGACTCGAGCTTGATTTCGGGCCGGACAAGCCGCTCCCTTCCTTGCAGTTTACGCTGGATAATGGTTGTACAATGGAGATCGTCGGACGGATCGACCGCGTGGATAAAGCGGAAGGCGACAAGGGTGTGATGCTGCGCGTCATTGACTATAAGTCTAGTCAGACGGATCTGAAGCTGCACGAAGTGTATTATGGCTTGTCCCTCCAAATGCTGACGTATCTGGACGTGCTGCTCACGAATGCGGAAGTATGGCTCGGCGAGAAGGCTATGCCGGCAGGGACGTTATATTTTCACGTACACAATCCATTGCTTCAGGCTTCGAACGGACTAACGCGTGACCAAGCGCATGAACAGACACTCAAACGGTTCAAGATGAAGGGGCTCGTGCTCGCGGATCGGGAAGCAGTGTCCTTGATGGATGCCTCGCTCGATAAAGGGTATTCCCAAGTTCTTCCAGTTGCCGTGAAAGCGGACGGTGGCTTCTACAGTAACGCGTCGGTTGCGACGATGGATCAATGGGATACGTTACGGACAGCGGTACGATCTACAATCCGCACCATTGGAACGGATATTACGAACGGTGATGTAGCGATTGAGCCTTATAAAATAGCACAGACGACGGCATGCGACCACTGCTCTTATAAGCCGGTCTGTCAATTCGATGAGTTAGTCGAAGGGAATCACTTCAAGAAGCTTGCGAAGCCGAAGAAGGATGATGTATGGAATTTGCTTGAGATGAAAGGAGACGCTAGCGATGACGATGTTAAATAACGTTCCCAAGCCGGAAGGCAGTCAGTGGACCGATGATCAATGGAGTGCCATTGTGCGGGGCGGTGAGAATATCCTTGTCGCTGCGGCTGCAGGATCAGGAAAGACCGCGGTATTGGTCGAACGGATTATTCGGAAGATTGCTTCGGAAGAAGAGCCGCTTAATGTCGATCAGCTGCTTGTTGCGACCTTTACGAAGGCAGCGGCGGCGGAAATGCGTGAGCGAATTCGGGAAGCGTTAGAGAAGGAACTCGATAAAAATCCGGATTCAGAGCATCTGCGGCGTCAACTTGCACTTATGAATCGTGCCTCCATTACGACACTGCACTCCTTTTGCTTGGAAGTCATTCAACGATATTTCCAATTGATTCCGCTTGATCCGGCTTTTCGGATTGCAAATGAGACCGAGGCGGATTTCATCCGTCAGGAAGTGCTGGAAGATCTATTCGAAGCGCATTATGCGAATGATGCCGAGGATAGTGATTTCCGCAAGCTCGTGGATTGGTTCAGCGGAGAGCGCAGTGATGAGGCGATGGTACGGTTAGTACAGTCGCTGTATGATTTCTCTCGAAGTCATCCATGGCCTCGCGAATGGCTCTATACGATGGCAGATGCGTTCGCCGTCGAGGATGTGGCGATGCTCGGTCAGAGTGCTTGGGCGCAGAGTGTTGTAGCGGATGTGCGGTTACAGTTGAACGGTGTTGTAGGTATTCTTCGGCAGGCTATGATGCTCATTGAACAGCCAGGGGGGCCTGAGCCTTATCGGGACACGTTGATGGAAGACATGAGTATGGTGCTGTCGCTTCGCGAAGCGGCAGAGGAAGCGCCTTGGGAGATGCTCTATGAGCATTTTGCGGCGATTGCATTCGGGAAGCTGAAGGCTTGTCGCGGGGATCAGTATAACAAGGAGCTCCAGGATCAAGTGAAAGGTCTTCGGGACCAAGTGAAGAAAATACTGACGGCTATGCAGGAAGAATTATTCCGTCGGCCGCCGGAGCTCTTCTTAGGGGAGATGCAGACGCTTGCGCCGTTGATGCGAACACTAGCGGCGTTCGTACTGGATTTCGGTGAGAAATATGAGCAGGCGAAACGTGCGAAGGGGCTCGTGGATTTCTCGGATTTGGAGCATTATTGCTTGCAAATTCTGCGTCATCCAGCTTCTACTCTCGAAGAAACATACCCTTCAGGTGCGGCGATGGAGTATCAGACGCAATTCGCGGAAGTGCTGCTCGATGAATACCAGGATACGAATATGGTACAGGAAGCGATTGTCTCATTGATTTCTCGGCCTGGAGCGGGTAACCGATTCATGGTCGGTGACGTGAAGCAGAGTATCTATCGATTCCGTCTTGCGGAACCGGGATTATTCTTGAACAAATATAAATCCTACCCTTCCATTAGTGCGGGGCAGGGGCTTCGTATCGATCTTGCACGGAATTTCCGCAGTCGCCAGGAGATTGTGGATGCGGTGAATACGATTTTTCGTCAAATTATGAATGCATCGGTCGCAGAGATCGACTATGACGAACGAGCAGAACTTGTATGTGGTGCGAAATATCCCGTGGGTGAAGAGGCATTCGGACAAGAATATCCAGCTGAACTGTGGCTAATTGATCGTGGAAGCGGAGCGGGCGCACAAGGCGTGGAACCACTCGATGATGATGCAGCGGATGCAGAGGCGTCAGATGGGGCCGATGAGGGCGGAGCATCGATGCGCCGAGCTGCGCAGATGGATGCAGAAGAACTTATGACGGCTCAGCTTGAAGCGCGGTTGATCGCGACGCAAATCCGCCAGTTGATGGGCGAATACGGTACGCCGTTCCAAGTCTATGACAAGCATTTGAAGGGGATGCGCAGCGTTACGTATCGTGACATGGTTATACTGCTTCGCGCGACGCAGCAATGGGCGCCGCTTATGATTGAGCAGCTTAGAATGGAAGGGATTCCGGCATATGCGGAATTGAATACAGGGTATTTTGAGGCGACGGAAGTCGAAGTGATGATCTCCTTATTGAAGGTCATTGACAATCCGGTACAGGATATTCCACTTGCGGGTGTTCTTCGTTCTCCCGTTGTGAATCTGACGGCGGAAGAGCTGGCGCAAATTCGTCTGCATGGCAAAGGGTTGTCGTTCTATGATGCGATGATGAAGTTAACGGCGGAGGAAGAGGCCGAGGGGACGAGTCCGTTCGTGCAAGAAGGATTGCTTACGAAGCTGCAGCGCTTCATGGCACGACTTGCCCATTGGCGGGATGAAGCGCGGCAGGGATCGTTGTCCGAACTGCTGTGGCGAATTTATCGCGAGACGGGTTATTACGATTGGGTTGGAGGTCTGCCAGGCGGCACACAGCGTCAAGCGAATTTACGAGCCTTATATGATCGTGCACGTCAATATGAATCGACTTCTTTACGCGGATTGTTCCGCTTTCTACGGTTCATTGAACGAATGCAGGATAATGGCGGGGATCTCGGTACAGCAAGGGCGCTTGGTGAGCAAGAGGACGTCGTTCGAATCATGACCATTCATAAGAGTAAAGGACTCGAGTTCCCTGTTGTGTTCGTAGCAGGGTTATCCAAAATGTTCAATCAACAGGATTTGAGTGCTTCATTCTTGATGCACAAGCAGCTTGGCTTTGGACCGCGTTTTGTGGATCAGGACCTGCGTGTGGCCTATCCGACGCTTCCTAGTCTCGCCATCAAGCGGCAGATCAAGATGGAATTGCTCGCGGAAGAGATGCGGGTATTGTATGTCGCGTTGACGAGGCCGAAAGAGAAGCTCTATCTCATTGGCTCAGTCCGCAATGTCGAGAAACAGCTGCAGACTTGGGGACAAGCGGTAGATCAACCGGATTTACTATTGCCGGATTATATGTTGGCGCGAGGCCGCAGTTATTTGGATTGGATTGCGCCGTCACTGATTCGGCATCGCGATGGCTCTGAACTTCGTCGCTTAGGCGGTCTGCCAAATCGTGCAGGTGATTGTCTGTCGGATGATCCGTCGAAGTGGTACATCTCTGTCGTTCCCGCAGAGGAAGTACAGCAGTGGGCAGCAGTAGGTCTTGAAACGGTTGATCAGGATGATGCTTACATGGCGAAGCTGAACCTCGTGATGCAGATGGCGCAGGGACAGGTCGCGGGGATGCAGGCGGCGGTCTCTGACGAGCATGTGCATGAAGAAGAGGCTGCCGCGGGAATGGATGATGGGCAGCTCGAATTGTGGTTTGATGAGTCTATTGATGGTGAATCGGAGTCCGAGCAACAACCGCAGGGTATATCGGGAGAGAGCATGGTTGTGAATTTGAATGCAGAGGCACAGACAGATCATGCTGCTGGCAGTCTGATTTCCGAAAGGCTTGAATGGCGTTACCCGCACCTTGTGGCAAGCGGTGTTGCGGCGAAGACGACCGTGACTGAAATGAAGCGAATGCTTCAGATGCAGGAAGAGGATCCTGCGATGGAACTGTTCCCAGAGGTGCTGGAGCACGATGCTATAGATGAGGGACAATTAGAAATGAGGCAGCCTTCTGGCGATGAATCGATCTTGTCGCTGCATCTCCGCCGTCCGAAATTCATGGAGAAGAAGAAGCTGACGCCTACGGAGCGCGGAACAGTCTATCACTTGGTGATGCAACATGTTTCGATCACGCCGGAGCTGGACATCGATGCAGAAGCGGTGAGTGCTTTGCTGCAGCGAATGGTCGATACTCGCTTGATCTCAGAAGAACAACGGAAG
The DNA here is from genome assembly GCF_042676425.1 of Paenibacillus sp. GCM10027629. Taxonomy (NCBI): domain Bacteria; kingdom Bacillati; phylum Bacillota; class Bacilli; order Caryophanales; family Paenibacillaceae; genus Paenibacillus; species Paenibacillus sp. GCM10027629. Next base: position 440,498 of record NZ_JBHTGZ010000003.1, read on the forward strand.
GCCGTTGATGCAGCAAGCGTAGCAGCTTTTTATTCGAGTGAAACGGGAGCGCAGTTAAAGGCTGCCAAGTGGGTGAAGCGAGAAGTACCATACAGCTTCGGCTTGCCAGCGGTAGAGGCGATTCCTCATCTGCGCAAGATGCAAGATGAAGCTGCAATGCACGCAGATACGGGGTTGCTGGGAGATATGACAACAGATCCAACTTCGCTCAATGGGGAGACGGTTTTGATTCAAGGGGTTATCGATTGTCTTTATGAACGTGCGGACGGTACCTTGGTGCTGCTCGATTATAAGACGGACCGCGTTGCGCCAGGGGAAGACAGCTTGAAGGAAGTGTCGGACCGTTACCGGTTCCAAGTGGAGCTCTATGCTACGGCGATTGAGCGGATCTGGAGACGCCCTGTTGACGAGAAAGTGTTGTATTTCTTTGATGGCTGTCATGTTGTGCATTTGTAGATTTATAGACTTGTAGCTGTTACTGATACAGTTCGATGATAGAAATGGGAGAAGATGGAAGAGGAGGGACGCAGGATGCGTATACTGCATACGGCGGATTGGCATTTTGGCCGGACGCTCGAAGGCCGAAGTCGCTTAGAAGAGCAGGCGGCATTTGTGGATGAATTGGTACAGATCACGGAGGAACAGCAGATTGATCTGATTCTGCTCGCGGGAGATATCTATGACTCCGTCAATCCGCCTGCGGGTGCGGAGCAGCTCTTCTATGAAGCGATGGCGCGCTTATCCGCGGGGGCAAGCAGACCGATTGCCGTCATCGCGGGCAATCACGATCAGCCCGAGCGGCTCGCGGCATCAAGCCCGCTCGTCGCGCGAGCAGGCATCACGATCGCCGGTCTTCCGACCGGCGATGTGATGCGCTTCGCGGCGCCGCGCACGGGCGAGCGCGCGGTCGTAGCCGCGCTGCCCTACCCGTCAGAAGCTCGGCTGGCCGAGCTCCTGACGGGGGAGGATGCCGACGAATCCGGCATCCGCAGCGCGTACAGCGCGCGCGTCGGGCGTCTGCTGCGCCAGCAAGCGCAGCAGTTCGCCAAGGACACGGTCAATGTGGCGATGAGCCACATTTACGTGCTGGGGGGCGTGGAATCGGACTCGGAACGTCCGATTCAGGTGGGCGGTGCCTACACGGTAGACACCGCCGCTCTTGCCATTGGCGCCCAGTACACGGCGCTTGGTCATCTTCACCGTCCGCAGACGGTGAAGGGGGATGGCGTGATCCGATATAGTGGATCACCGCTGGCATATAGCTTCTCGGAAGCCGGACAAGCGAAGTCCGTAACGATATTGGATATCGCACCGGGGCAAGCGGCCTCCCCGCAAGAAATTTTCTTGAGCAGCGGTCGGCCGCTTGTCAGATGGCAAGCCCGAGGCGGTATGGAAGAGGTCTATCGCTGGTTGGATGAAGGACGAGATGCTCGGGCATGGATCGATCTCGAAATCCGCCTGACGGAAGCGATGACGATGGAGCAAATTCAACACCTTCGTAAGGCTCATGAGGGGATTGTGAATATTCGTCCCATTTATCCGGAGATGGAGTCTTCAGAGCTGCTCTTGTCGAACAGATCGGAGATGCCGATCGATGAATTGTTCCGTCGCTTCTATGAGCGGCAGACAGGAGGCGCGGAGCCGAACTCGGAGCTTGTGCAATTGTTCTTAGAGCTTATTCATCACTCGCATCCGCTAGAGAATGGAGGGGAAACGGCATGAAGCCAATCCATTTGAAATTAGCCGGACTTCAGAGCTATCGCGAAGCGCAGGAAATTGATTTTACCGCGCTCTGTGAGACGGGGTTGTTCGGGATCTTCGGCCCAACGGGCAGCGGAAAATCGACGGTACTTGATGCGATTACGCTCGCGATGTACGGGAAAGTCGAACGCGCAGCGAATGGGACGCAGGGTATTATGAACCTGAACGAGAACCAGCTTGCAGTATCATTCACTTTCGAATTGCTATCTGCAGCTGGACCGAAGCGTTACCGCGTGGAACGCCGGTTTAAACGGATGAATGAGATCTCGATTAGCAACACGGTAAGTCGTTTCGTTGAAGTTACTGATGAAGGTGAAGTTGTGCTCGCCGACAAATTGGCCGACGTGACTCGTTGCGTAGAAGAAATTATCGGTCTTACGATCACCGATTTCACACGAGCCGTTGTACTTCCCCAAGGGAAGTTCGCCGAGTTCCTCTCGCTAAAGGGGAGCGAACGTCGGCAGATGCTTCAACGTCTGTTCCATTTGGAGAAATACGGCGACGAGTTAATGATTCAGTTAAGTCGCCGTCTGAAGGAGACCGATGTACGTCTCAAGGAAGTTGCAGCAGAGCAGCAGGGGCTGGGTGATGCCTCAGAAGACACGGTAAGACAAGCCTCGGAGACACTCGAGAGTGCAAGAACGTTGGCAGAGGAACAACGTGCGAAACGTAAAGCCCTTGAGGCTGTGGTGGAACGCATGAAGGCAACGCGAGATCAGGGCATAGAATTATCGGGGCTATTGCTGAAGCAAGCTGAATTGACAACACAGGAGCAACAAATCGTCGGGTTGGAGCAGTTGTTGACACGTGCGGACGCGGCTAGACGGTTGCTTCCTTTTTTAAATGAATATGAGCAGTCAGCACTTCAATTGACGGAACGTAAGGCTGTATTAGCGACGGTTACTCACAAGGAGCAAAGTGCACGTGAAGCTGCCGAACGAGCTGCTGCTGTATTTGATGAAAAACAACAGCAGCTATCTGATCTGGAGCCAAAGCTGCTGCTTCATCTCGATCATTTGGAACAAGCACGATCGTTGGAGCAAGAATGCAAGCAGTTGAACCTCGAGACAACGGAGCTCACGAAGCGAAGCACGCAAAGTGTAGAACAACAGGCCGTAGTAATCGAACAGATCGCCAAATTAAGTCAACAGAGGGAAAAGGCGCTCAAACGTCAAGCCGAGCTCAATGAAGCGCAGAAAGCAAATGAAATACGCCCAGAATGGCGTGAGCAAGTCCAAAGAGCGGATCGTCTTCATCAATCGATCGAAGCACTAGAACGTCAATTACAGGGTGCGACATCGGAGCTGGGTACCATTTCTGAGCGAATGAAGCAAGCCGATCTTGCTTATCAAGCCCATGAAGCCTTAGAGCGGGAGATTTATTCTGAGAATCTTCAAACGATGGATCGAATTCATTCACTTAACGGGTACTTGCGTCGCGAAGAGGAGAAGCACACAGCACTCCAAAACGCTCTGGCAGATGAGATCGCACGAGTGCGGCGTGTCGAGCGGGAGCAGGAAATCGAGAGACTGTCCGCAAAACTAGCCGAACAATTGGTCCAAGGCGAGCCTTGTCCGGTTTGTGGATCAACGACGCACCCGCATCATTCGCAAGGTGCGATGGGTAAGGTGATACGAGACAGCGATCCTTCAAATATTCAAGAACAGATCACTGCGATGGAGCCATACGTCTTAGAACTACATGAGTTAAAAGCGATAAATTTACAGCTCATGTCCAGATTGATTGCCCTTCCGACAACCCTTGAAATCGAGGGTGTTGACATTCCGTGGCAGCAAGAAGCGGCTGTCGCCGTGCTGGAACATCAAGACCATCCCGTAGCAATTGCAGCTTCGCCGTTCTCGATTACCACATGGGAGGAAATTCAGGCAGCTATTGCATGCCTTCGTATAGATCAGAGTGGGCATCGCTCAGAGGTAGAACAATTAGAACAACAGGGGAAGAAGCATCGCGCTCGTATTGTAGATCTTCAGCGGCAGTCCTCACAACTTCGGGCGGATCGTCAGGCGTTGGAGCAGCTCCATCAAAGCCAGCAGCGGATGGTTCAATCCATTACGCATGAGCGAGCCGTCTTGCTAGAACAGTGGGAGACTCATATTCCGGCTTCTATTGTCCGGGAATCCATGGACGACATCCTGCTAGAGCTGAAGAACAAGGATGAACAGCTACAAGATATACAAGGTCGACTCGAACGCAGTGTTCCTTTTATCGAAGAGATGAATGCGCAGCTATTAGAGAGAGGTCAGGAGCTTACAGCTCTAGAAAAAGACGCAGTCCTGATTGCCGCTCAACTTGAAGGGAAGATGCAGCTATCCCACGAAAAAGAGGCCAGACTTCTTCAGCTTCTTGGTCTTGATGCAGGAGATCGGACGGTTGAAGCATTGATTCAAGAGGCAGAAGCCAAGTTGTCTACGCTTCGTGTAGACGCACAATCCGCGAAATCAGCCAAAGATCATGTGCTTGATCTGCTCAATGCCTTATCGGAGGAAGCCTTACATGCGAAGCAGTCTGCATTGTCTGCCGAAGAACGCGCAACACAGGCGGAACGGATTTGGGCCGAGCAAAGGTCGGAATCAATTTTCGCGATGGCAGAGGATGTTCGACAAGCTATACTGACGCCGGATCAGATCGTGAGTCATCAGGAGACGATTGCTGCACATCGACAGCTTCAGCATAGACTTGTCTCCCAGATTCAACGACTGGAAGAAATGCTGCAAGGTGAGCGGGTGACGGAAGAGGCTTGGGAGCAATCGAATCAATCCTTACAGCAGCAGCTTGCACAGGATGAAGAGGCGGTTCGGGCGAAGGCCAAAGCTGAACGTGATCTCGAAGAACTGATGCGCAAAGCAGAACGTTGGACTGTATTAGAACAGAAACGAGGCGCCGAACAGGAGCTGTTCGAACGCTTGTCGCAGCTGCAGACGGTATTCCGCGGGAATGCCTTCGTCGAATTTATTGCGGAAGAGCAGTTGATGCAAGTAAGTCGCGCCGCTTCTGAACGGTTACGTTTCTTGACCAAGCAGCGATACGCATTAGAAGTGGACTCCACTGGGGGATTCGTCATTCGCGATGATGCGAACGGGGGCGTTCGGCGCCCTGTCTCGACACTATCGGGAGGAGAGACATTCTTGACATCACTCGCCTTGGCGCTCGCGTTATCGGCACAGATTCAACTGCAAGGGAAGTATCCATTACAATTCTTCTTCTTGGACGAAGGCTTTGGTACGCTTGATCCGGAGTTGTTGGATACAGTTATTACGGCATTGGAGAAGCTTCATATGGATCGCTTGACAGTAGGGATAATCAGTCATGTCCCAGAGCTAAGAGCGAGACTTCCAAGAAAACTGGTCATTACACCGGCTCAGCAGTCTGGCGAAGGTTCCGTCATTGCCTTAGAATCGATTTAGAGAAAACTGTTATACTCTGTGATACACTTCACAGAGTATAATCGACCCCGCTGTTATAATACAATTAACCGACATCCTTGATGAGCACTTGTTAGAAATATACGCTGATCCTTACCACGGAAGGAAGCAACCTTGAATCGTCAGCAAGATTCTCGGCGTATATCTCTAACATGTGCTCTTTTTTTTTCATGTGTATTGGACTCTGGGCCATTTTTTCTGTATGATGGTATTATAAAATTTACTGAACTGATACTATGCATGGGGGTAGCCTAGATGGATTGCATTTTTTGTAAAATTGTTGAGGGAACGATTCCTTCGAAAAAAGTATTCGAGAACGACCGCATTGTTGCATTTTACGATATACAACCCTCAGCTGCTCAACACGTGTTAATCATTCCGAAGAAACATATTGCGACGATGAATGATGTGGCAACGGAAGATCTCCCATTGATCGGTGAAATTCATCAGGCGGCACAGCAGATCGCCAAAGATTTAGGAATCGCAGAATCCGGATACCGCTTGATTAACAATTGTGGTCCAGACAGCGGCCAAGTGGTCTTCCACATCCATTACCATCTGCTCGGGGGAGAGAAATTAGGCGCCCTTGTAGGGAGCAGAGATTAATTTTTGGGCTCAGTAGAAAAAGGAAATGGAGTCATAGTTGACACCATATTTCCTTTTCACATATAATGAAATTTGATGAACCGTGTTATCCGTCTTGGACGGTCTGGTCGGAGGGAGGGAAAACTGGTGTCTGAAACTAAAGTTCGCAAAAACGAAACAATTGATGCTGCACTTCGTCGCTTTAAGCGCTCCATTGCTAAGGATGGTGTATTGGCTGAAGTGAAGAAACGTAAGCACTATGAAAAGCCAAGTGTTAAGCGCAAGAAAAAGTCCGAGGCTGCTCGTAAGAGAAAGTTTTAGGAGGATCTAACTACCAATGAATTTAAGCGAACGATTGAACGAAGATATGAAACAAGCGATGAAAAGTCAAGACAAGTTCAAACTCTCCACCATTCGAATGGTTCGCTCGGCGATTAAGAATCTTGAAATAGATTTGAAAAGAACTTTGAATGACGATGAAGTGCTTGAAATTCTAAGTCGTGAAATCAAACAGCGAAAAGATTCCCTCCAAGAATTTATTAAGGCAGGTCGTGATGACCTCGCCGTCAACTTAAAAGCAGAAATAGAAATAATTGGTCAGTACCTTCCTGTCCAGCTTACTGAAGAAGAGATTAAAGTGATTGTACAGCAGACCATCCAGGAAACCGGTGCTTCTTCTAAAGCCGATATGGGTAAGGTGATGAGTGCTCTAATGCCTAAGGTAAAAGGGCGCGCTGACGGTAAAATAGTGAACCAAGCGGTTTCACAGTTTCTGCAATAAAGATAAACACTCCATGAATATGGAATGTTTTAGACTGCCGGCAACAATGTTGTCGGCAGTCTTTTTTATATGAGCAAAATCCCTGATACCATGCGGTTTTTAGAGTTGGTATTTATTTTCTTGAAACGAAAAATTTTCATGGACGTATTACTAGTATCGCTCTTTGACGATATTTGATAGAGAAAGGGGGAAACGTATTGCATCATTTCTGGAAACGTTTTATATCTTATGGATTACTTACAGTGATGTTGATTGCGGGCATTTCGGGCGCAGTGTTGGGGGGGATCCCAGACAAAGCTCAAGCAGCGGCAGCAGGTAAAAAGCTCGTCTATGTCATACCTGTTGCACATGAGATTGAATCGGGACTGCAGCGGTTTTTGGAACGATCTTTTGAAAAGGCGGAAGAAGCTCAAGCTTCTCTCATCGTCCTGGAGGTCAATACACCTGGTGGTGTTCTAGGGAATGCGATGGAGATTGGGAAGTTGATCTTGGAATCGAAAATTCCGACGCTTGCTTATGTAAAGGGTGAAGCGGCTTCAGCTGGAAGTTACATTTCGCTCTGTGCAGACCAGATTGTAATGGCTGACGGCAGTATGATTGGCGCTGCGTCAATTGTCGATTCATTAGGCAGATCGGTTGATAACCCGAAGTATACGGCAGCGTGGTCTAGTGTGATGGTTGCAGCTGCTCAAGCGAATAAGCGAAATGCAGATATTGCTGCAGGGATGGTTGATAAGAATATTGTTGTTGAGATGAAGGCCATTTCACGTGTGAAAAAACAAGGTGAGATTATCTCGCTATCTGCGCAAGATGCACTCGCCGTTGGTTATGCGGACCGTATTGTAAAATCGATGGATGAAGCGGTTCAATTCGCTGGTATATCGGATTATCAGCTTGTTCAAGTGAATCAGTCGTGGATGGAGAAGTTGGCTGGATGGATCACAAGTCCTGTCGTCTCTACGCTGCTGTTATTCCTTGGGATCGCAGGGGTGGCTATCGAGCTTATTGTTCCTGGCTTTGGTGTTCCAGGGATCGTGGGGCTTCTTGGTTTTGGTCTCTATTTCTTCGGTAACTATGTGGCTGGATTTGCGGAACAAGAGTCGCTTGTCTTGTTTGTATTAGGGATCATTTTGCTTGTTCTAGAGTTATTCATACCAAGCTTTGGAATATTGGGTATACTGGGATCAGGTTCACTGATTGCAAGCGTCGTGATGGCTGCATTCGACACATCCAGTGCACTCGTATCGCTTGGTATTGCATTTGTTGCAGCCGTGATCGTTGTCATTATTGTAGCAAGAATCTTCAAGCATCGAGGGATTTGGAATCGGTTCATATTAAAAGATCAATTAACGACCGAGGAAGGTTACGTCTCTTCGACGTCCAAATCGGATTTGCTGCATCGTGAGGGTGTAAGTCTAACGCCCCTTCGTCCGTCTGGCGCGGTCCAGATTGGGGAAGAACGAGTAGATGTTGTCACGGACGGTAGCTTTATAGATGCGAATCGTAAAGTGGTTGTTACACGAATCGATGGTACTCGAATCATTGTTCGTGAGTTAGACAAATAAATTTTTTTCTGGAGGTAACGCTTTAAATGGATTCGACAATGATTAGTTTCTTGTTAATTGCTGTTGTTGTTATTATTGTACTCTCTGTGTTCTTAAGTTTCTTCCCGATTATGTTGTGGATTTCGGCACTCGCATCAGGTGTGCGCGTCGGGATCATTACACTCGTCGCGATGCGGTTGCGCCGGGTTACCCCGAGCCGAATTGTTAATCCGTTAATTAAGGCGACGAAAGCAGGTCTTGGACTTAACATTAATCAATTGGAAAGTCACTATCTAGCTGGGGGTAATGTTGACCGTGTCGTTAACGCGCTAATTGCAGCACAACGTGCGAATATTCCGTTAGAGTTCGAACGTGCAGCTGCGATCGACTTGGCTGGTCGTGATGTATTGCAGGCTGTTCAAATGAGCGTTAACCCTCGCGTTATTGAGACGCCAATCGTTGCAGCCGTGGCAAAAGACGGGATTGAAGTGAAAGTTAAAGCTCGCGTAACCGTACGTACGAACTTGGATCGCCTCGTTGGTGGTGCGGGTGAAGAGACAATTATTGCTCGTGTTGGTGAAGGTATTGTTACTACAGTAGGTTCTAGTGGCTCGCATAAAGATGTGCTTGAGAATCCAGATATGATCTCTCGTACGGTATTGGGAAAAGGTCTAGATGCAGGTACAGCGTTTGAGATCTTGTCCATTGATATTGCGGACGTTGATGTAGGTAAGAACATTGGTGCACATTTGCAGACGGAACAAGCGGAAGCAGATAAGCGCATTGCACAAGCGAAGGCGGAAGAACGTCGTGCGATGGCGGTTGCGCAGGAGCAAGAGATGAAGGCGCTTGTCGTTGAGATGAGAGCACGCGTTGTGGAATCCGAGTCCCAGGTGCCGCTTGCGCTTGCTGATGCCCTTCGCACCGGACATTTAGGCGTAATGGATTACATGAACTTGAAAAATATCGAAGCCGATACGCAAATGCGCGGAACCATCGGAAAATCCGGTGAGCCGGGCACAGGCGACATGAAAGACGGAAAATAGCCTATGAATATATCCGAAATGATTGAGAAGATCGTTCAATTTTTTGTGCATTCTCCAATCCTTGCGGTCATTCTGATTGGTATTGTGGGCAAGATCATCTCGAATGCTAAATCTGGGAAGAACCGGATGCCTTCCTTCGGCGGAGATAAACCATTCGGGAACCCGGATGCGCCGTCACAGACAACGGGGATGGAGCGTCGTGTTGAACCGACCCGTGACGTGTATGAAGAGGCTGGAATGGAGACACCAGCAACGGTGCAACCATCCGTATCGCCTTTCCTTCCGCCGGTAGCGGTGCAAGTCGAGCCTGCGAGACCCAATCAAATGGCTCGGACTGAGAGGGCTCCAATGCAGTATGTTTCAGAGCCCTCCTATGCCCTTCACAAGGCTGATGCAATCGAACCAGGTGTATCACGTGAGGAACTAGTTAAAGGCCTCGTGTGGGCCGAAATTTTAGGCCCTCCGCGTGCCAAACGCCCATATGGTAGACGGTAGTAATGTGCCGTCACTTATACACCCCATCGTTCTTCTGGAACGGTGGGGTGTATTTTATTTGGGTGTCCTACCCTCTCCCACACACTAAACCGTTCTACTTGAGGGCGGTAGAGTGCTGCTTGTAAGCCCAGCCAGATAAAATAAACAGGGAAGAGGGGTATCACTTGGAGGAGCTTGCGTCCGATCTTTGGAAGCCATTTGCAACTACCAGTCTAATCAAAGGAAATGGCGGACAAGAATCGGCCGGAGAGTGATACCCCTCAACCCACCGTATTTTATCTGGTTATACTCCTACCCTCTTCCCACACACCAAACCGTACTCCTTGAGGGCAGTTGAGTGCTGCTTGTAAGCTCAGCCAGATAAAATAAACAGGGAAGAGGGGTATCAATTGGAGGAGCTTGCGTCCGATCTTTGGGAGCCATTTGCAACTACCAGTCTAATCAAAGGAAATGGCGGACAAGAATCGGCCGGAAAGTGATACCCCTC
>NZ_JBHTGZ010000003.1:450841-1072031 GCF_042676425.1 Paenibacillus sp. GCM10027629
ATTTACAACCCCCAGTCTAATCAAAGGAAATGGCGGACAAGAATCGGCCGGAAAGTGATACCCCTCAACCCACCCGTATTTTATCTGGTTATACTCCTACCCTCTTCCCACACACCAAACCGTACTCCTTGAGGGCAGTTGAGTGCTGCTTATAAGCTCAGCCAGATAAAATAAACAGGGAAGAGGGGTATCACTTGAAGGAGCTTGCGACCGATCTTTGGGAGCCATTTGCAACTACCAGTCTAATCAAAGGAAATGGCGGACAAGAATCGGCCGGAAAGTGATACCCCTCAACCCACCCATATTTTATCTGGCTTCGCGCTTCCAAGCCCAACCGTTCTCACAGAGAACGGTTTTTTGCGCTTCCCTCATAAATGCCTCGCCCCTTGCATATTTTGTAAAGTACATCATATTCATAGATGGCTTGTGAATTATGGAGCTGCATCACAATGCAATAAACGCAAGGGGGGCACACCAAGGATGCGTCGTTTTGCTCGCAAAATTCGAAAGATGACCGCCGAATTATTGGATCTACCACAAGACGTCTTGTTTGACCTGCCTCGGGTGACGATGATTGGGAATGCACAGGTGCATATTGAAAATCATCGTGGTGTGCTTCATTTTTCGGATGAACGACTGAACCTATCGATTAGCATCGGAGAGCTTGAATTGACAGGCAGTGACCTTGTGATCCGAGCGATTTGGCCTGATGAAGTGATCGTTGAAGGGAAAATATCGAAGATTCAATATATGCGAACGGAGGGATCTAATTGAACGGACCTACTTCATTTATTCGGGGATACGTCAAAATTATGATTCGCGGCGAGCGGTGCGAGCAGTTCGTCAATCTCGCTGCGAGTAAGAATGTCGAGATTTGGGACATGCGTTATATGGCAGGACAGGGTATGCGCATGAAGATAATGCTTGCAGATTTTTTTCGCATTCGTCCACTTTTACGGCAGACAAGCTGTCGTGTCCATGTGGAAGCGCGGTATGGTCTACCTTTTGCATTGCAGAAAATGGGTCGACGTAAAGCGTTTATTACAGGCTTTTTTCTATTTTTCGTCGGATTGTACTTGCTATCTTCACTGGTCTGGAAAGTTGATGTTCAAGGGAATATGAATATTGCAGAAGATGACATCCTCAAAGCAGCTCGTGCTGAAGGGATTTATGTGTTCCAATGGTCTTTCCGGTTGAAGAGTCAAGAAGAGCTCTCTAGGCAGCTCACGCACCGGCTCCCAGGTGTCTCTTGGGTTGGTGTGGAGAAACGCGGTTCGAATATTACGATCAATGTGGCTGAATCCACCAAGCCGGAAGCGAAGCAGCTCATGAATCCAAGGCATTTGGTCGCGAAGGCAGATGCGGTCGTTACGGAGATCTTCACAGAACAAGGCCGAGCGAAAGTGCGGAAAAACTCACGAGTCAAAAAAGGGTCTATTCTCATATCAGGTATTATTGGGTCGGATCAGAATCCGCAAGCCGTTGTCGCGAAAGGCAAGGTTAAAGGACTCGTCTGGCATGAATATCAAGTCTCTGTGCCTTTGCTGCAGAAGGAACGTACGTATACGGGGGCATTTGAAGAACGGAAATATATCATTACGGGGAATAGGGCCCTGCAAGTAAGCGGATATGGAAAAGTTCCTTATGATAAATACGAGACAATCACAGAACGGAGCGATGCTCAAATCGGTCCCTATAAACTGCCTGTTGGTTGGATGACGGAGAAATTGATGGAGGTTCATTATATCGAACGTAATATTACGGAAGATGATGCCAGAAAAATCGCCATGGAACATGCAAAATCTGACGCACTTGTCAAAAATGGGCCAGACGCAAAAATCCGAGACGAAAATATTTTGCATCAAGAGGTCAAGAATGGTAAAGTTTATTTGAACATACATTTTGAAGTGGAGCAGTGGATTGCGGAGGAATTACCGATTATCCATCAATAAGGAGACTGGGATTATTGCCTGAACAACACTTATACACCGTGAAAATACCGTTACATAATCCTTCTGAAGGACTGTCGTTATTTGGTCCGCAGGATAAATTTTTGAAAATTATTGAAGAGCAGATTGATGCTCAAATTGGTTCTCGTGAAGCGGAAATTGTCGTCAGTGGGGAACGCCGCGAGGTGGATTCCTTAGAACAGCTTTTTCAGGTCTTGTTGCAATTGGTTCGTAATGGATATATCTTAACGGATCGTGACGTGCTCTATGCCTGTGATCTTGCGAAGGATATGCGTGCCGATCAGTTGCTTGATTTGTACAAGGGTGAAATCATGACGACATTCCGCGGGAAGCCAATTCGCGTGAAGACGATCGGACAGAAGCATTATGTGACGACCATTAAGAAGAGAGATGTAGTCTTCGGCGTTGGTCCTGCAGGTACAGGGAAGACTTATCTCGCTGTCGTGCTCGCGGTTGCTGCCCTTAAGGAAGGATCCGTTAAACGTATCGTGCTTACGCGTCCGGCGGTCGAAGCAGGCGAGAATTTAGGGTTTCTGCCGGGTGACTTGCAAGAAAAGGTTGATCCTTACTTGCGTCCGCTCTACGATGCGTTGTACGATGTCATGGGACCTGAACAGACGGCGAAGGCACTGGAACGGGGATTGATTGAAATTGCACCGCTCGCCTATATGCGTGGACGGACATTGGATGATTCTTTTATTATTTTGGACGAGGCTCAGAACACGACGCCAGAACAGATGAAAATGTTCTTGACGCGGCTCGGGTTTGGCTCGAAGATGGTAATCACGGGTGATGTCACACAAATTGATTTGCCGCGGGGCAAAAAATCGGGACTCATCGAAGCGGCTACAATACTTCGGGATATCGAAGAAATCGGATTTGTACATTTTGCGGAGCAAGATGTTGTTCGTCATTCCTTAGTACAGAAAATTATCGTCGCATATCAGAAGGATTCCGAAAAACATGAATAGAGAGGACTGTCTCTATGTTCCAAAAAAAGCTATCCTCTGTATTGGGGACTACATTTCAATATAAAATGACAGGATGGAAGTACAGCGTCGGCGTACGCTTTCTTCTGTTTTTGTTTTTAACGCTTCTTTTTTATTTCAGCTTGGCTTCACACTTGGTACCGGAGAAATATAACATACAGGTTGGTTTGCCGAGTGATAAGCAAATTCTCGCGCCGGCTCAGGTCGCGAACAACAAAGCTACACTCAAGGCGCAAGAGCAAGCCGCGGAGCGGGTTCAACCGATCTTTACGATTATTCCGCTACGTAATCAAGATATTACGGAGCAGATGATCAATCGGATCGAGAACTTGAATCAAGATGATGCGATTTCTTTCACCGAGAAGGTTGGGATTTACCGCACAGCGATTCCGGATATTCATCATCAGTATATAACAGAGTTCATGAACAATAACCGCTCGAACTTCACGAGCAAGCTGCTGGAAGAGATGCGATCGAAAGTAAGCGAGCAGGAATATCGCATTCCTGAAGAAACGTATATCAAAGTCGCGAGATTAACGGCGGATGATATTGCTCAGATTAAACCTGTGGCGAGAGACATTGTAGCTAAATTGATGAACGATCAGATTACGGATGCGGAGACGGTTCGTGCTAAAGTGGCTGAACTCGTGAACACGAGCTCCCTGAACAAGCGTGCGCAACGTGAAGTGGTGCAAGAGCTTGCAAGATTCTCGCTGACTCCGAACAAATTTTTCGATGAAGATAAGACGAGAGACGCGAAGGTACAAGCTCGTGAGAACACACAGACCATTTTTATCAAGCAGGGAGATATCGTTGTTCATAAAGGGGAAATAATTACCCAAGAGACGTATCAGTTGCTAGACGAGTTGGAATTGCTTAAAAATGAAGTGAATTACTGGCCGCAATTTGGTGTGCTTATTCTCTCGATATTGCTGTCGCTGGTTCTCTTCATGTTCATCAGACAATCTGGCGGCGGGAATTTCAAATTCCATAATGCACAGCTGCTCATGCTCGTCCTGATCTTCTTCTTAAATATTATTGCGATGCAAATTGTAAGTCTTGCGCAGACCAAAGAAGTGCCTTATATCGGTTTTATCGCACCGGTAGCGATGGGCGTCATGCTAGTGACATTGCTGCTTGATTTATCGCTTGCCTTTATATGCGCGTTTATCTTTAGCGTCATGTCGAGTGTTATTTTTAATATAGGACAAGGCCAAATTTTTGACTTCCAGTTCGGTTTCGTTACTGCTGTTGTATCTTTTGCCTCTGTATTCGCGATTCATCGTGCAAGCCAACGATCGACGATCTTAAAGGCAGGGATCATGATCTGTCTGTTCGGCGCGTTGACCGTTGCGATGTTGACAATGCTGAACGGTGATTCTTTTGCGCAAAAAGATGTGCTCTATGCGATTGGATTCGCCTTTGCGAGCGGGTTGCTCACGGCCGTGCTGGTTATTGGATTAATGCCATTCTTCGAAGTGACTTTTGGTATTCTATCAGCACTGAAGCTTGTGGAATTGTCGAATCCGAACCATCCATTATTGCGCAAACTATTGACAGAGACACCAGGTACGTATCATCACAGTGTAATGGTGGGTAACTTATCGGAGGCAGCGGCAGAATCAATTGGTGCGAATGGCTTGCTGTGTCGTGTAGGATCTTTCTATCATGATATCGGGAAGACGAAGCGTCCAAGCTATTTCATTGAGAATCAGACGAATATTGAGAATCCGCATGATTCCATTGATCCGAAGCTTAGTAAATCGATTATTACTGCGCATCCACGCGACGGTGTCGAAATGCTCAAGGATTATAAAATTCCAAAGCCGATCCGTGATATTGCGGAACAGCATCATGGAACTACGTTCCTGAAGTTTTTCTATTATAAAGCGTTAAAGCAAGCCGAAGAACAAGGGAAAGAACCGGATTTTACGGAGGATGATTTCCGTTATCCTGGACCCAAAGCACAGTCGAAGGAATCTGCTATTGTTGGGATTTCCGATTGTGTAGAAGCCGCGGTACGTTCCTTGCGTAATCCAACGGTTGATCAAATTGAGACCCTGATCTCCAAAATCGTCAAAGACCGTCTGGATGACCAGCAATACAATGAGTGTGATCTAACGATGAAAGAGTTGGACACTGTGGCGCACTCTTTGAAAGAGACGGTGATGGGCATATTCCATTCCCGGATCGAATACCCGGAAGATGTAAAAGCCAAAACAAAATAGAGGTGTCGTTCATGAGTTTGCATTTAGAGTGGAATAATGAACAAGAAGAGCTGCAAATCCCAGAATCATTGATTGAGCAATTGAATCAATTATTACAGCTTGCTGCTGAAATGGAAGGCGTTACAGAGGGGGAAGTGGAATTAACCTTTGTAGACGACGAGCAGATTCATCAATTGAACCGTGACTATCGCGGGATTGATCGACCGACAGATGTGCTTTCCTTTGCCATGCATGAAGAAAAGGATGAAGAGCTGGATATCATTTATGAAGTGGATTCAGAGGATGAGATGTCAGCCATTACAGATACATTCGGCGATATTATTATTTCTGTGACACGTGCTCGTGCGCAGAGCGAAGAGTATGGGCATTCCTTAGAACGAGAGCTAGGATTTCTATTCGTACATGGATTCCTGCACTTGCTTGGCTACGATCACCAAGATGAGGCAAGCGAGCAAGAAATGATGAGTAAGCAGGAAGCCGTACTTCGCCAAGCGGGTCTGACGAGATAATGAAGAAGAGGCGGTATGAGGTCCATCCGTTCGTTGCGGCGTTGTCAGGTATTATGCGTGCGGTTCGTACGGAGCGTCATATGCCATTTCATTTGACGGCTTCTGTATTCGTTATCGCGGCTGGGTTCCTATTCTCCATCTCGAAGATGGAGTGGTTAGTGCTGCTAATTACGATTACCCTCGTGATTGGGGCAGAGCTTATAAATACGGCGATTGAGTATGCGGTCGATCTAGCGACTGAAGAAATCCATCCGCTTGCCAAAGCCGCCAAAGACATAGCCGCAGGTGCTGTACTTGTCACTGCGGTTTTTGCCGTCATTATAGGGATAATCATCTTCTATTCTCCAGTAATGAATTGGGTTCAGACGTTATTCTAAGGAGCGATAAATGATGCATGTAGATGGGTCAAAATTATTGGAACAAGCCACTTTCGCGCGATTGCAAGCCTATGCACCTTATTCGAAGTTCCAAGTGGGGGCAGCACTGCTCGATAGCCAAGGAAATATACATCTAGGCTGTAATGTAGAAAATGCAGCTTACGGACCTACGAACTGTGCGGAACGGACAGCTCTGTTCAGAGCGATTGCGGATGGGCATCAGCCTGGCAGCTTTCAAGCGATTGCAGTGATTGGCGATACGGACACTCCGATTACGCCATGCGGTGTATGCCGCCAAGTATTAGTAGAACTGTGCGGTCGTGAGATGCCCGTATTTATGGGGAATATTAAAGGGGATTGGACGCAGACGACCGTAGGCGATTTATTACCGGGAGCGTTCGATTCACGAAGCTTAGATCATTCATAATTTAAAATACGGATTGGAGTACATCCATGCAAAAGTCAAAACAATTTAAATCCGGTTTCGTCGCGATTATCGGACGGCCGAACGTTGGTAAATCAACCTTAATGAACCAAGTGATTGGACAGAAAATTGCGATCATGTCCGATAAACCTCAGACAACTCGGAACAAAATTCACGGGGTCTATACATCGAGCGATAATCAAATCGTCTTCTTGGATACACCGGGTATTCACAAACGTCAATCCAAACTTGGCGACTATATGAACACCGTTGCGCTGAACACACTGAATGAAGTTGAAGCCGTTCTGTTCTTGGTTGATGTTGCAGAAGGTCTTGGTGGTGGGGACCGCTATATTATCGAGCAACTGAAGCGCATTAAGACACCGGTATTCCTTGTGATGAATAAAATTGACCAAGTACAACCGGAAGCGCTGCTGCCGATTATTGTTGCTTATAAGGATTTATATCCATTCGCAGAAATCGTGCCGATCTCTGCGAAGAACGGGAATAACGTGAATACATTGCTTGAACAGGTATCGAAATATTTGCCAGAAGGGCCGCAGTATTACCCAGATGATCAAATCACAGATCACCCGGAGCAATTCGTCTGCGCGGAATTGATCCGCGAGAAGATTCTGCATTTGACACGCGAAGAAATTCCACATTCCATCGCTGTAGCCATTGAGGATATGAAGGTGCAGGAAAATGGCGTGGTGAATATTATGGCGGTTATTTACGTTGAGCGCGATTCGCAGAAGGGGATTGTCATCGGGAAGCAAGGGGCGCTCCTCAAAGAAGTTGGCAAACAGGCGCGTAAAGACATTGAGAATCTGCTCGGATCACGGATTTTCTTGGAATTATGGGTTAAAGTGAAAAAAGACTGGCGGAATCAGGAGCGAATCCTGAAGGATCTGGGCTTCCGTCACGACGCATAATGAATCGATAATATTCCAAGATTAGGAGTCTTATCTCCCGTCTTTTTGCAGGATAGTTCCCCGTGTTTCGTACATCCTATGAAGGAGAGCATAGTCACTTCCGAACAGAAAGGATGAATACGAATGCGAGATTTTTCGTGGAAGTATTTTGCAATGACGGGGGATGTCGATGCGTATTTGCTGTATAACCAAGTAAATAATCAACACATCGAAGCAGAACAAGAGGAATTAGAAGAAATCAATCTAGATGAAGTCGTTGAATAACGTGCTCCTCTAGGTGGTGAATTGAGCGATCATGGGGGCTATTACATGCTATACAGGGTGGAGGGCATTGTCATCCGCAGCATGGACTACGGTGAGGGGAACAAAATCATCACACTCTGTACGAAGACAAATGGCAAAGTCGGCATTCTTGTGCGCGGTGCGAAGAAAGTGAAAAGCCGGCATGCCGCAATAACGCAGTTGTTTACTTACGGGGAATTCGTATATTTTAAAACCGGGCAGCTCGGGACTTTGAATCAAGGTGAGATTCTAGAATCTCACCATGTTCTGCGTGAACAGCTTCATCTGACTGCATATGCGTCCTACGTCGCCGAATTGCTGGACCGCGGGCTCGAGGCAGGGGAAATCGGAGCATTTTTATTCGAACAATTGAACGCTTGTCTAACTGCGCTTGAACAAGGCAAAGATCCGCAAATCACGACGCACTTATTCGAGATGAAGATGCTGCAGGCAGCAGGGTACCATCCCGAGCTTCAGACTTGTGTCTCGTGTGGCCGTGATGATTCTCCCATGCTATTCAGCAGTCGGCTAGGGGGAACATTATGTATTCATTGCAAGAATCGTGACCCCGCAGCCATCATAATATCGGAAGGCACGCTTAAATTGCTTCGATTATTCGATCGGATGGATATGCGGCGGCTCGGCAATATTGCGGTCAAACCCGAGACGAAGGCACAGATGAAGCAATGTATGCGCACGTTTATGGATATTCATATGGGACTTCATCTCAAATCACAGAACTTTCTGGATCAGATGGACAAATACAATATTTAGCGCTATAATAAATCAAGTTATGTATTTTTAAGTATAAGTGGTCGGAAAGAGTAGTTCGTTAAGGTTGAGTTTAGCGAGTCGGGGGTGGTGGGAGCCCGGTCCAATGATGCGAATGAAGGGCACTCCGAGCGAAACCACATGTTAGGAAAAGCGGATCAAGTTTCTTGATCAAGTAGGGTGGAACCGCGGGAAAATATACTCTCGTCCCTATGTCTGTACAACAGGCATAGAGATGAGAGTTTTTTGTTGTACAGAAACCATTAAAGAGAAGAAAAGGAGTATGGAAAATGAATTTTCAACAGATTATTCTGACCCTGCAAAATTTCTGGGCCGAACAAAAATGTGTCGTAGTTCAGCCTTACGATGTAGAGAAAGGTGCCGGAACGCTGAATCCAATGACATTCTTGCGCAGCATTGGTCCTGAACCGTGGAACGTTGCTTATGTTGAGCCTTCTCGCCGTCCAGCAGACGGACGTTATGGGGAGAACCCGAACCGTCTCTATCAGCATCATCAATTCCAGGTCATTATGAAGCCTTCACCGGACAATATTCAAGAGCTATATCTTGAGAGCTTGAAACGTCTAGGTGTAGATCCACTTGAACATGACATTCGGTTCGTCGAAGATAACTGGGAGCATCCAGGTCTTGGCGCTTGGGGATTGGGCTGGGAAGTATGGCTCGATGGTATGGAAGTAACCCAATTCACATACTTCCAACAAGTTGGCGGTATCGAGACGAATCCGGTTGCCGTTGAGATTACGTATGGTCTAGAACGTCTTGCGTCCTATATTCAAGCAAAAGAGAATGTGTTCGAATTGGAATGGGTTGATGGGATTACATATGGAGATGTATTCTTACAGCCTGAATACGAGCATTCCAAATATACTTTCGAGACTTCCGATGTTCCAATGCTGTTCCAACTGTTCAATACCTATGAGGAAGAAGCGCGTAAGACGATGGATCAGAATCTCGTGTTCCCGGCTTATGATTATGTATTGAAATGTTCCCATACATTCAACTTACTTGATGCGCGTGGGGCGATCAGCGTGACGGAACGTACCGGCTACATTACGCGTGTTCGTAACCTATCTCGTCAAATTGCTGCGACGTATCTGGCAGAGCGTGAGAAGCTAGGCTTCCCAATGCTTAAGAAAGGAGATGTGTAGAATGACTAGAGATTTATTACTCGAAATCGGTATGGAAGAAGTTCCAGCTCGTTTCCTTCGGAGTAGTATGGATCAATTGAAAGATCGTGTCATGAAATGGCTAAATGAAGCTCGGATCGAATTCGGCGAAGTTGAAGCTTATGCGACACCAAGACGTATTGCGGTACTCATCCATCAAGTGGCTGAGAAACAACAGGACATTAACGAAGAAGTGAAAGGCCCTTCGCGTAAAATTGCACTGGACGATAGCGGCAATTGGAGCAAAGCGGCATTAGGGTTTGCGCGCAGTCAAGGCGTAGATCCAGAACAATTCTATTTCAAAGAGCTTGGTGGCGTTGAATATATTTATGCAAATAAAAGCAGTGCAGGTGTAGAGACGGCTTCGGTTCTCTCCGAAGGGCTCATGCACTGCATTTCATCCATGAACTTCCCGAAAAATATGCGCTGGGGCGCATATGATTTTAAATTCGTTCGTCCAATTCGTTGGATGGTTGCATTGTTCGGAACAGATATTATCCCGTTAGAGATTTGTGGTGTTGCTGCTAGCAATGTAACGCGAGGACATCGCTTCTTAGGTCAAGAGACGGTCGTGTCGGAACCAACGGAATATGTAGCGAAATTACGTGAGCAGTTCGTCGTTGCAGATCTTGCAGAACGCGAGCAATTAATCTTGGCTCAAATCAATGCACTCGCTGACGAGAAGCAATGGAAGATTGCGATCAAGGAAGATCTGCTAGAGGAAGTCTTGTTCCTCGTTGAATATCCGAATGTCTTGTTCGGTACATTCGATCCTTCCTTCCTGGAAATTCCGCAAGAGGTGCTAATTACTTCGATGCGTGAACATCAACGTTATTTCCCAGTGCTTGATGCATCCGGACAATTGCTGCCGTTCTTTGTTACTGTTCGTAACGGGAATCGCCATGCGATTGATACGGTAGCAAAAGGGAATGAGAAGGTACTGCGTGCACGACTGTCTGACGCGAAATTCTTCTATGATGAAGATCAGAACTTCCCGATTGCAGATGCACTTACGAAATTGGATACCATCGTATTCCACGAGGAACTAGGTACTGTTGGTGATAAGGTTCGTCGGATTCGTGCGATTTCGGATAAACTTGCTGCACGTATGCAAGCAGATGCGGATACCTCGAAGCTTGTTAGCCGCACAGCAGATATTTGCAAGTTCGATCTTGTGACGCAAATGGTCTATGAATTCCCTGAACTGCAAGGCGTAATGGGTGAAGATTATGCACGTAAAGCGGGAGAGCCTGTACAAGTTGCAGCTGCCATTAACGAACATTATCAACCACGTTTCTCGGGAGATCATTCTCCGGCTTCACTAATTGGGGCAATCGTGAGTATCGCGGATAAAATGGATACGATCGTTGGCTGCTTCTCCATTGGTATTATTCCTACAGGATCAGCGGACCCATACGCACTCCGTCGTCAAGCTGCAGGTATTGTACAGATCATTCTTGATCACAAGCTGCCGATCAATCTTACGGAATTGTTCGACATGGCGATGGATATTCATGGTTCTGCACAATTGTTGAAACGAAATCGTGATGAAATACGTATAGACTTATGTGATTTCTTTGCGCTTCGCGTGAAGAACGTGTTCACAGACAAAGTACGTTACGATGTCGTAGACGCGGTCATGGCAAGTGGATTCGATCATCTCGTATCTGTTGTTGCGCGTGGAACGCAATTGATGAAGATCGTGTCGGAGCAATCTGATTTTAAAGTAACGGTTGAATCCTTCAATCGCGTATCCAATTTGGCGTCCAAGGCAGACTCCCTCGAGATTATCGCATCTAAATTTGTAGAATCGGTTGAGCATGACTTGTTCATTCAACATCAAGCGGTTCATGCCAAATATCATGAAGCGTTGCAAGCTGGAGATATGGCGGCTGCACTTGAACAAATTAGCGGATTGCAGGATGCTATTACAGCTTATTTCGATAAAGTAATGGTGATGGCAGAGGATGCTGATGTTCGTGCGAATCGATTGGCACAGCTCCATGCCATTGCGGAAGATCTGAAATTGTTTGCAGATTTCTCCAAAATTGTGTGGGCTTAAAGTTAAGTTAAGCGAGCGAGCAGGATTTTTTAATTCTCTATCGTATATAATATGGGGGAGGAGAATATAAGTTCTCTTTCTTCATATTATTCAAAATGAATCGGGTGGTCTTACATCGTAATGACATCGTATCGAATCGTAGTGGATGCAGATGCATGCCCTGTGAAGCAGGAAATTATTCAAGCATCCAGACAATTCTCGGTTCCCGTCTTGATGGTTGCCTCATTTGATCATCGACTACAGCCTTCAGAAGGTGTTGAAATTGTGCAAGTGGATCGATCCGATCAATCTGTTGATCTCTATATTGCCAATCGGATTCAGGCGCAGGATATTCTCGTTACACAGGATTTTGGTCTGGCGACCATCGGTCTTGCCAAACGAGCGATCGTTCTGTCAACACGCGGTCAGCAATATACGGATGAGACGATTGATTTCCTGCTAGACCGCAGGCATACGCAAGCCAAACAACGTCGAAGCGGCAAGCATAGCAAGGGTCCCAAACCTTTTACAGATGAGGATCGACAAACTTTTCAACACAAACTGACAAAAGTTTTAAAGAACTTGCAGGAGAATTTGTAGGAATAGCGAATAAATACTACGTACGGATGAAGGTGGTTGTGATGAGTACCGGTAATGGCAACATTCCGGAGGACGTTATTGAGACGGTGCTGCGGCATCATGATATCGTCGATACCGTCGGCAAATATGTTCATCTATCGAAGCAAGGGAAATATATGAAAGGACTATGTCCTTTTCATTCCGAGAAAACCCCGTCATTTACCGTTACACCGGAGAAGCAGATTTTCCATTGTTATGGTTGCGGTAAGGGTGGGAATGCAATCAAGTTCATCATGGAAATTGAAGGATATTCATTTCCTGAAGCAGTTCGAATGCTCGCTGAAGATGCGAATATTCCCGTTCAATGGAACGCGCAGATGGAACACTCTCCGCGCAATCAGCGTCGCGACGATTTGCTCAAGGCCCATGATTTGACTGCCATGTTATATCATTTTCTGCTTAAGAATTCGGATCATGGTCAGCCCGCAATGGAGTATCTGCGAGGCCGTGGATTTACGGATAAACTGATTGATCAATTTCAAATTGGCTACGCACCGAATCGTTGGGATACATTGTCTCAATTCCTGACGAAGAGAGGATTTGACCTCTCGGAGATGGAGAAGGGCGGCCTATTGTCACTTCGATCCGATGGTTCCGGGTATGTGGACCGGTTCCGAGACCGCATCATGTTTCCGATTTGGGACCGCAATGGCAAAGTTATTGCTTTCGCTGGAAGGATCATGAATGATGGTCAGCCTAAATATTTGAATTCACCAGAAACAATGCTTTTTAACAAAAGCCGTGTGTTGTACAATTTGAATCAAGCGAAATCTTCGATCCGCAAACAGAATCAAATTGTGCTATTCGAAGGATATGCGGATGTTATTCAATCCTGGGATGCTGGCGTAACGAACGGAATAGCTACCATGGGAACGGCATTAACAACCGAACATTTAAATCAGTTGAAGACGCAGGCAGAAGAAATCGTCATCTGCTATGACGGCGATGATGCTGGACAAGCAGCGGCAATGAAAGCCATTCCGATGTTCGAACAAGCGGATTTTCGCGTATCTGTCGCTATTCTTCCTGATCGAATGGATCCTGATGAATACATAAAAACACATGGGAAAGAACGGTTCCGTCACCAAATTATTGAATCAGCTGTTGCTCCAACGAAATTTAAGCTTATATATCTGAAAAAAAGCCATATACTGCTAGAAGACGGTGGGAAACAGCGATATGTGCGTGAAGCGACCAAATTGATCGCGGAGTTGCAATCGCCGACGGAACGTGAAGTGTATTTGAAGGATCTTGCAATACAGTTTCCAATCTTTGATTATGAGACACTCAAGCAGGAATGTAATGAATTTCGAATTGCCTTGCAAAAAAAGAAACCAGTTGGGGATAATAACGACAATTGGTGGAATAATGTTATGAATGAAAAACGAGTAACAGAACCACCAAACTTACTGCCAGCTTACCATAATGCAGAGCGTACAATGCTCGCAATGATGCTGCAGGATTTGGATGTGACTCGTTATGTAGAAGAACGTCTCGGATATGAATTTAACGTAGAGGATCATGCAGCGCTTGCTGCTTATCTATATGCATACTATGCGCAAGGTAAAGAACCAGACATTAGCCGCTTTATTGCTTCTTTGTCAGATGACCGATTGGAGAAGATTGCAATTTCGATCTCCATGATGGAAGTCCCGATGGACTTTAATACTCAAGTGCTTGATGATTATATTCGGGAAATTCATAAGGTACCCAAGCAGCTTGAAATTAAACGGAAGAAGGAAGAAGTGTTAGAGGCGGTGCGTGCTGGTGATTCTTCGCGTGCTGCACAGCTTGGAATTGAGATTATAACCCTAGAGAGAGACCTGAAATGATGCACCAACGCAGTTTCTAGGGAGGAGGGAGTCGAATTATGGCGAATGATCAACATACTGAACTAGAAACAGAATTGACATTAGACCAAGTGAAAGAACAACTCATTGAAATTGGTAAGAAGAGATCCACCCTTAGTTACAAAGATATTATGGAGAAACTCTCACCGTTTGACCAAGATCCGGAGCAAATGGATGAATTTTTCGAGCAGCTTGCTGACCATGGTATTGAGATTAACAATGAGAACGACGAAGATATGAGCATGCGAGGATCCGATGATCGGGAACGTGATCAAGAACATGATGAATTTAATTTCGATGATGATTTAACACTCCCACCGGGTATTAAGATCAACGATCCTGTTCGGATGTACTTGAAAGAGATAGGTCGTGTACCACTCTTATCCGCAGACGATGAAGTTGAACTCGCGATTCGAATTGAGAATGGTGACGAAGAGGCGAAGCGGAGATTGGCTGAAGCGAACTTACGTCTCGTTGTAAGTATTGCGAAGCGTTATGTGGGCCGCGGTATGTTGTTCCTAGATTTGATTCAAGAGGGCAATATGGGTCTAATTAAAGCCGTTGAGAAGTTCGACCATGGCAAAGGATTTAAGTTCAGTACGTATGCAACGTGGTGGATTCGTCAAGCGATTACACGTGCGATTGCAGACCAAGCCAGAACGATTCGTATTCCTGTCCATATGGTTGAGACCATTAACAAATTGATTCGGGTTTCCCGTCAATTACTCCAAGAGTTAGGACGCGAACCGACACCAGAAGAAATTGCAGCTGAGATGGAACTCAGTACCGATAAAGTTCGTGAGATTATGAAGATTGCTCAAGAGCCTGTCTCACTCGAGACACCTATCGGTGAAGAAGATGATTCACATCTAGGTGATTTCATTGAGGACCAAGAGGCATTAGCTCCGGCAGATGCTGCAGCATATGAATTGCTAAAGGAACAATTGGAAGATGTTCTTGATACGTTAACCGAGCGTGAGGAGAACGTTCTACGTTTACGTTTCGGATTAGATGACGGTCGGACAAGAACGTTAGAAGAGGTTGGTAAAGTATTCGGCGTAACACGTGAGCGGATTCGTCAGATTGAAGCGAAAGCACTCCGTAAACTGCGTCATCCAAGCCGCAGTAAACGTCTTAAAGATTTTCTTGAATAAAGCGCATTGTTCGGACCTTCTGCGGTTTGCAGTAGGTCTTTTTGTTAAAAAGGAAGCAATTATGGATCTCCAATCGACTGCGGTTCTCACATAAGGGAGAGGTTAAAAGAGCCATGACAGCAGATAAACTGGATAAACGCAAAATCATTGTACGTGAAATTCATCATTGGCGTGAAAGCCGATTATTGCCTGACCAATATTGCGATTTTCTATTGAATCTATATCAAGACCATTCCGATGAGCAATCAAATGGAAGTGCTTCGAAGTCCTCCTGGTTCCGAGCCGAACGTGTTCTGCAATGGAGCTGGAAACAATGTTTGCTTGGAATTGCTATTTTTTCCTTGATTTGTTTTGTTGTACTTCATTTTAAAGGATTTCATCCGGCAATGCAAATTTTCACGGGGATCCTTTTTATCACCGGTTGTTATGGAATTGGAGCGAAGATTAAGCGTAAGAATCAGACAATTGGGCTTATGTTGATAGGAATTGGAAGCATGACAATGATTACGGTGGGGATGCTATTGCTCCGCTGGCACCAGTTGGATACTGAATTAAGTGTTGTGTCGCTTGTCATTGGCTGCAGTATAACCTGGCTGTTGATTGGAATATTTTTGCGGGTTCCTCTGCTTCATTTTTGCGGATGGGCAGGACTTTTATTGATTTACGGTGCATTCCTTACACGCTCGATGCCGGACCCAACCTGGTATGAAATGGAGCTATTCTGGCTCCCAATTTCTGGCGTGATGCTCTGGTTAAGTTGGTACGTACACCATAAGAACAAGGCGGGATCAGCGGTTCTTTTCCTGGTTGGCGCATTATTGTGGTTCGTTCCAGAATTGCACCAGATGCTATATGATCAAGCGTTATTAGGATTAACTCAGTTTGCGTTATTCGTTAAAATTTTGGTTGGAGCAGCGCTGTTGTTCACATTACGAAAAAAATGGATTGTGTGGGTTGTATAAGATGACGAAACTTATTAAATTATCAGAACGATTAACGACGATAGCAAGGCAAGTACCCAAAGGTTCACGTGTTGCGGATATCGGTTCGGATCATGCGCTGCTGCCTTGCTATTTGGTTCAGAATGGACAAGCGGTTCATGCGATTGCTGGCGAAGTGAATGATGGGCCACTGGAAGCTGCAAGGAAACAAGTGCGTGAAGAGAAGTTGGAAGCATTCATTGATGTGCGGGGTGGAGATGGTCTTGCGGTAATCCAGCCAGGCGAGGTCGATGTCATAACAATCGCTGGAATGGGCGGCAGCCTGATCGTAAAAATCTTATCAGCGGATCCTTCCAAGCTGCAAGGCGTTCAGCGGCTTGTACTTCAACCGAATGTTGGTGAAGATACCGTAAGAACATGGCTCTTGCAAGAAAATTGGTTGTTAATCGACGAACATCTCCTTGAAGAGGACGGCAAATTCTATGAAGTCCTTGTAGCGATTCGTCATGTAGAGGCGGAGGAGCAGAATGAGGCTCTCTATGCGAATAATCCGTTGGAGTCATTCGGTATTGCTGTATCTCGGGAACAATTGATTTGGATGGGCCCATATTTGCTAGCGCAGCGGAACGACGCATTCGCAAGCAAATGGTCATCGGAGAAGAACAAATTCGAGCGGATCATTCAGACCATGCAGCAATCGCAGGCCCCGGAAGCAAAAGAGAAGGAGCAGGCCTTTGGAGCGCTTGTGAAGCAGATTGAGGAGGTACTGCAATGTATGCAAAAGGACAGACCGTAATTCAATATATGGAGCAATTCGCACCTAAGCATTATGCGGTGGAAGGCGATAAAATTGGTCTCCAACTCGGTACCTTGAACAAGGAAATCCGTAACATTCTCGTCGCGCTGGATGTTACGGAGGAAGTGGTAGATGAGGCGATTGCTAAAGGGGTAGATTTGATTATTGCACATCATGCCATTATCTATCGTCCCATTGCGCAGCTGACTACGGATTCACCTATGGGCAAGCTGTATGAGAAGCTCATAAAACACGACATCGCGGTATATATTGCACATACGAATTTGGATACCGCGGAAGGCGGCGTGAATGACTTGATGGCAGATGCGTTAGAGCTCCAGCATTGCACTTGTCTAGAGGAAATTCATAATGATCAGTTGTTCAAACTTGTCGTATTCGTGCCAGAGACGGACTATGAAAAAGTGCTTCGTGCAGTATTGGATGCAGGGGCTGGTCATATCGGGAAATACAGCCATTGCAGCTTCAATAGCCAAGGGACAGGTACATTCGTACCGCTCGAAGGTACGAACCCCTATATCGGTAGTGAAGGTGTAATGGAGCGAGTACCTGAGATAAGGATTGAGACGATTGTACCGCAAAGTATTCAGCGTAAAGTGATTCAAGCGATGCTTAAGGCGCATCCATATGAAGAAGTTGCTTATGATCTCTATCGGATGGATCTGAAAGGTCGCAGCTTTGGGTTAGGTCGCGTAGGGAAGCTGGATCAAGCTATAACACTTGACGCATTAGTGGCTCGGGTGAAAGAGCGTTTCGATGTTCCGCAAGTACGTGTGGTGGGCGATCTCAATCGAGAAATTAAGAAGGTTGCTGTCTTAGGCGGTTCGGGTTCCCGTTATGTGAAGCATGCGCTGTTCCGCGGTGCTGATGTACTCGTAACGGGCGATATCGATTATCATACGGCACATGATGCGATTGCTGCAGGAATTGCGGTTATTGATCCTGGCCATAACGTCGAGAAAATTGTCAAGCCTGCTGTGGCTGCTATGCTGCAGACGAAAATGGATGAGAATAAATATGCGACGCGTGTATTCGCATCAGAGCTGAATACAGAGCCATTCCAGTTCGTATAAACGAAGATTGCCACGCGTTCCATAATAAGCAAGGATTGTAAGGAGTTTGAGGTTGTGCTTTGACGGAATTGCGAGTATACTAACGTATGTTGTCGGAAAGTTTGACAGACAATCGCTGGTGATTTATTCACGAGAGGAAAGTCCGGGCTCCATAGGGCAGGATGCTGGATAACGTCCAGTCAACGCGAGTTGAAGGATAGTGCCACAGAAATGGACCGCCGATGGCCGCGCAAGCGGATCAGGCAAGGGTGGAACCGTGGTGTAAGAGACCACGAGGAACGCTGGTGACTTCGTTCCTGGTAAACCCCATCTGGAGCAAGACCTAATGAGACGCTGGCAGCTTTCGAGGCTGCAGCCTTAGCCCGAGGCGCGTCTGGGTTGGTCGCTGGAACCGTGCAGTAATGTACGGTCTAGATAGATGATTGTCACTCACAAGTGGGAGGGTAGCTCCCGTCGTACCACGGTGAGTACAGAACCCGGCTTATGGCGAGCTTTCCACGCTAAATAAAACCCGCAAGACACGGCTATCGTGTTTTGCGGGTTTTATTTCATTTACGGCTTTTATTTTTGAATATATTTAGCCTCCGCCGAATCCATTGACTTTTTGACGGAATAAGGGAAGAAATTGAGTGTATGGCTTTGTTGATCAGCGGCTTGTAATGCTTTGACCACATCAATTTGACCATAACCAAAATCAATATCTCGACCAGCAGGTCCCAGATCGATAACGCTCTTCCGCATCAGATCCATGACTTCTGTATTTTTAAGCGCCGGGTTCGCAGAACGAATGAGCGCTGCGAGTGCGGAGACATGCGGGCAGGCCATTGATGTACCGGAAAGCGCCGCATATTGGTTATTCGGGAATGTACTCGCAATATTTTCACCTGGAGCAACGACATCGACATAATCACCATAATTCGAGAAGGAAGCGCGATGCTTCGATTTATTCGTCGCAGAGACGGCGAATACCTCGGGATAAGCAGCTGGATAACCAGGTTGATCTGTATTATCATTCCCTGTAGCGGCGATGACGACGACATCTTTGTCATAAGCATATTTAATCGCATCATGCAAGAAATTGGCTTGAGCATAGTTGCCAAGGCTGAGGTTAATGACTTTCGCGCCATGATCGGTCGCCCAAATGATGCCTTGCGCTACAGAATAGGTTGTTCCTGCACCAGAATTATCGAGTACTTTGACCGGCAGAATCTTGTTATACCAAGACATTCCGGCGATCCCTTCACGATTATTGACTTTGGCAGCGATAATCCCGGCAACATGAGTGCCATGACCAACATCATCCATAGGGTCAGTGCCAGGATCGATGGCGTTATAGCCTTTGAGCAGCTGGCCTTTCAGGTCAGGATGGTTAATATCTACCCCTGTATCCACCACTGCGACAATAACTTGGTTATTACCCTTCGATAACCCCCAGCCCTTGTTCGTATCAATGATAGGCAAGTTCCATTGGTACTCTTTGTAGAGCGAATCATTCGGCTGCTCTTCGCCTCCGTTTGTTGGTGTTACAGCGACATCATTGGTCATGTAGAGGAAATGCGGCTCGATATAAACGGGATCCCATTTCTTGAAGTAATTCTCTAATTCCTCCGCAGACATATACTTGGAGCGGAAAATGAATGCGTAGCCCGCATGCCGAACATAGCTGCTATGGATATCTTTTTTCATTTGCGCCAGCTGCTTTTCTGTTGGCTGGTGTCTGAAGCGAACGACGATCTCATTCGTATAGTAGTGGCTCGTATCGCCGTTTTGGTCGCCTTGGGTGACCCGTTTTCTTTTCCCATCATCCGTATCGACTGTCTTCACCCGGTACTTTTGATCATGCGGATAAGGGATCAGACGAAGATTACGGCGCTGATGCTTATTAACCGTGTTTAATATTTCTTGATTGATGGCGGCGACAATACCGTGGCTCTCATTGGTTTTGGAAGGAACACCTAGAACGAGGTATTTATGACCTCCTTTCAGGGTTGGTGACGCTTCATAAGATTCACGCTGCTTAACTTTTTGTTTGGCCTTCTGGATTTCCTGTTCCAGTTGAGCCTTCGCTTCCGGTTGCAGGGTTTCTGACAATTGTCCATACTCACGATGCTCTTCGTTGTTCACCCAGACGAGGTATGCCATATGCTGATGGTCTTTCTGCAATTTCGCAGCATAGGATTTTATTTGTGCGGGTGAGGCTTGTTCCAGGTCTTGAAGCATTTGATGAAGATGATGGTTGCAATCAATTTTGCACATCTTCTCGGTTAACTGTACGTCATTTTGTACTACCATCTGCTTTATGTTCTTCTCTTGCAGGGCAGTAGCTCGAGGTGCAGCTGGTGCAGCTTGTGGAGTCGGCTGCGGCCCTTTGGGTGTCGAGTTATTAGATGTTATGATGGGGTATAGTAGCACCCCGATTCCGATCACGAATAAGAAGGCGATAAGGCCTCGCCGCATAAGTAATCCCTCCGTTGTCCTGAATAATAAACTCTCATCTTAGATTGAGACTCTTGGGGCCATTTTATTCGACAGGAAAAGAGTACCGTTTCGAAATGATTTATGGTAGGATTTAGTTGGAACATTTGCTAAGGGGGAGCCATATATGTCAGCAGCCAATGTGAAGCAACTTTGTGAATCAACAAGAGATAAATTAAAGCTTGTGATTAAGCAGATGGAGAGCTTCTTGAATGAGTATTCACTTGCGAAATTAGCGGAAGAAGACCAAGAAATGACCGAATTCTACCAAGGATATTTGTCTGACATGCGGCATTTGCTTGTATTCTCCGAAGTATCTTATGAAGCGCTCGGTGTAGCGCTTAGACGTGCGACATTTGATGTCGATTTTGGCGAGAAAGCTTTATATGACGTTTATCATCGCTGCGTGAACAGCTTCTATTATCCGAAGAATGAATGTTATTCGGAAGACGGACGGTATGCTTATACAGGACAAGATGCTATTCGATTCAGCAAGAAGCCTATTCGATTGGCTCGGGAGATTATTTTGGAGCTTAGCAAGGTGTACGAGGAGTTACGCGAAGACCTTACTTATTATGAGAGTGATTATTTGACACAACGTCGGATGCAGAACCAGAAAGTTTAATGTGAACGTCTAAAATCGTTCAGTCGATTTTTTGAAAGACCTCTAATATTTACTTGTTTAGTGCACCGCAATGCAGGGTAACTTGTAATTGGGGTGATAAATGATGACAACAACCAAACCAATTGTAAATTGTAGTGTTGCGAACTGCAGTTACTGGGCTGCAGGGAACAAATGTCATGCACAATCCATCATCATTGACATTGATGCGAATGCACAAGCTCAATATGATGCCGAATTCGCTGCGGACTTCGGTTCGAAATCGCCTGAGAAAGCGCCTACCTCTTCCGTCACATGCTGCCACACGTTCAAGCACAAAGAGGGTGGATCCAAGTGAAGAAGAAACGTAACGGATCTCACCATGTGAAGGACGAACATCGCGGACGCGTAGAAGACAGGGAAGAATACAGTGCGGAAGTTGCACCTGGCGCTTGGGTCGAGAAGGATGATATGGGCCGTACTGCTCGTGAAGATGCAGATGCAGGCGCAGGGGTGAGCTTGGGCTGGATTGCTCTTGTGTTTGCGATCGCTTCATTATTTTTCTGGCCTGTCATTATGGGACCAACGGCTGCCATCCTTGGCTTTTATGCTTATCAGCAAGGTCAGCGTGGCTTAGGTAGTTGGTCTATGATTCTTGGTGGGGTTGCATTTTTTGTATTTGCATTCTTTATACGGTAATAAGAGCAACGAGGCGACTTAATAAATCGCCTCGTTGTTTTTTATGAGCATATCATTTTATGTCGAAAAATAGTGGTTCTAGCCATCGAAAAAGTGTACAATAATAACAATGTTGTCTTTATTGAACTCATATCAATAAGAATGGGGAGAAATGATGCAAATCGATCCGCGCTTGATGAAGCAAATGATTCAGATGCAAGTGATGAACAATATTGATTTGACAGGTACGGCATTAGAGAGTACTACGGTACCGCAGGGTTCAAGTAATGACTTTGGTGCAATGCTCGAGCAGCTGTTGATGAATTCCGAGGGTATTCCCGCGACTTCCTCGACTTCGAACCTGAGTTTGAGCACATTAGCTAATTTAAATCCGTCATGGGATCAGGCATCATCGATTTCTGCGGATGGAATGAGCGGAATGAGTGATTGGAAATCGCAGCAGCCTACGATCACAACGGAATATGATGGTCTTATCCGTCAGGCCAGCCAGAAGTATGGCATTAGTGAAGCCTTGATTAAGGCGGTTATTAAGGTGGAGTCTTCCTTTAATCCAGATACCGTGTCTTCAGCTGGAGCGAAGGGGCTCATGCAATTAATGGATGCAACAGCTCGCGGTCTTGGGGTTAGCAATTCATTTGATCCTGCGCAAAACATTGATGGAGGTACACGGTATCTCAGTTATCAACTGCGTCGATTTGATGGACAAGAGAAGCTAGCGCTTGCAGCTTACAATGGCGGGCCGAATCGTCTAGCACGACTTGGTATTCAGACCGAGGAAGATTTGATGGCGAAGCTTCATTTGCTGCCAAAGGAAACACAGAACTATTTGCATAAAATAGATAACGCACTCCGTGCTGTTACGGTGTGAGGCTAGCTCTATAACAGGATAAGGATTCAATGACGGATCAAAATGAGGTATCTCCTCATTCTTTGATCCTTTTCTTTGTATATCACATTGGGATGGTTTATGTGCCCGCTAGAGAGGAAGAATATTCATGCTATATTTTGATCATTGTGCTTCAACACCACCCTATGATGAGGTCGTTCAAACGCTAAGTGAAGTGATGCGAATGCAATATAGCAATCCATCTTCAATTCATCAAGCTGGACTTGCAGCGGAGAAGCTCGTAACGAGATCCCGTGAAGTCATTGCAGCGGCATTAAAAGTAAGTCCAAATGAAATCCTATTCACATCTGGAGCGACCGAGAGCAACAATATCGCAATTCAGGGTGCAGCGCTCAAGAAGAAGAGCCGCGGGAATCATATTATTACAACGGGCATCGAGCATTCCTCTGTCTATGAATGCTGTCGACTCATGCAGCGTCAAGGGTTCGAAGTTACGTATTTACCGGTTGATGCTTCGGGATGCATTCGCCTAGAAGATTTACAGGCAGCCATCACCGAACAGACCATTCTCGTGAGTATCATGCATGTAAATAATGAGATGGGCAGCATTCAACCAATCGCAGAGATTGGAAAATTATTAAGGGATTATCCTCGAATCATATTCCATGTGGATGGGGTTCAAGGACTTGGCAAACTTCCTGTTCAGTTGAAGGAATGGGGCGTAGACCTCTACAGTATTTCTGCGCACAAAGTAAGAGGGCCTAAAGGTGTTGGCTTGTTATATTGCCGAGAAGGTGTGCAGCTTCAATCCTTATATGCAGGTGGTGAACAAGAGCGGGGCTTGCGACCAGGAACCTTGAACGTGCCTGGTATCGTAGCCATGGCAAAGGCCATTCGGATGACAATAGAACGTCAACCTGAAGCCGTGGAGAAAATGCTGCAATTAAGAAATCAGCTGATTCAGGTCGTTGATTCGATTCCTGAGCTGGTGTTGAACTCAGGGAGAGATACAGAACGCGCAGCACCGCATATTGTGCATTTCTCCTATCCGGGCATGAAGCCGGAAGTGATTATCCATATGCTTGAAGAATCAGACATTATGGCGTCCACCCAATCGGCTTGTTCTTCGAAGGATTTGAAGCCAAGTCGAGTACTCCTAGCGATGGGGTGCAATGAAGCGCGTGCTGCAGGTGGGATCCGAATCAGTCTAGCCGCGGAACAAAGTGAACAGGATATTGCAACATTAGAAGCGGCTCTCCGTATCATTGTGACGAAGTTGAAGCCGCTTGAGAGGGGATAATACGTTTCATGAAATACGATATGTTAATTCTTCGTTTCGGCGAAGTTACGCTGAAAGGCAAGAATAGGACGAGATTTGAGAATACAGCATTAAGTCATGTACGTCGTCTAGTGGCGGCGTTCCCAGAAGTTGAGGTGCGTAAAGAATACGGGCGCATCTATGTTGAACTGCACGGTGTAGACTCCGATCAAGTGGTGCCGCGTCTGCAGAATGTCTTTGGCATCAATTCGATTTGTCTTGTGAAGCGGGCCGAATCTGAGCTAGAGCATATCCAGGCAATTGCACTCAAGTTCATGCATGAAGTGATGGAACGCTACGGAGAAGATGCGATTATTCCATTTAAGGTCAGTGCTAGACGCGTGTGGAAAGGATTCCCGTATGGATCTCAGGAAATGAATCATCTGATCGGAACACCGATTTTGCGTACGTTCCCAGCATTGAAGGTAAACGTAAATCAGCCTGCTGTGGACCTGCGGATCGAGATTCGTCAAGATGGTACGTATATTTATCATGAAGTGGTTCAGGCAGTCGGTGGGTTCCCACTAGGGTCAAACGGAAAAGCGATGCTTTTGTTATCAGGTGGGATCGACAGTCCAGTCGCAGGGTGGTCAGCACTTCGCAGAGGGCTTGAAATCGAATGTGTGCATTTCCACAGCTATCCGTTCACGAGTGAGCGAGCACAGCAGAAAGTACTTGATCTGGCGAAGGTTCTCGCTGGATTCGCGGGCAAGATCAAAGTGCATATGGTACCTTTCACAGAAATTCAGACGCGGTTCACACAGGTAGGTCATGACAACCTCATCATTACATTGATGCGGCGTTCGATGCTTCGGATTGCGACGAAACTCGCGGAGCAGCATCGCGCGATGGCACTCGTGACCGGCGATAGTCTGGGACAAGTGGCAAGTCAGACGCTAGGCAGTATGAATGTCATTGGCAAGGCAACGGATATTCCGCTGCTCAGACCGCTCGTGATGATGGATAAGAATGAGATCATCGATATTTCTGAAAAAATCGGAACGTATGATCTGTCTATCCTGCCATTTGAGGATTGTTGTACCTTGTTCGTGCCGAAATCACCTGCTACTAATCCGAATTTGCGAATTGTTGAGCAGATCGAAGCGCATATTGAAGGTCTTGATGCGCTAATTGATGAAGCGGTTAAAAATACGGAGACCATCGTACTTCGTGATGATATCGATGGGGAGAGCAGTGCGGAGAAAGAAACTGTGACTGCGGACTTTAAAGGTAGTAACGAGCCGACAACGAAGCTGATTGAGGATAGTTGGTTTTAGAAATGTGTTATATGAATATCAAAAGGGCATCCCGATGGGATGCCCTTTGTGTTTTGATTCATTGCGTGTTATGCATTTTGCTGTTCACGTCGGTGTTGGGCGTTCTTGAGTAATCTGCCGACAAGAAGAACGACAGCAACTATAATCAAGATGAAAGTCCACTTGAGACCAGGAGATTCTGCAAAGAAAGGATGTATCTTTTTCTCCTCCGTAATCATCTTCGCGGCATTATATGCGAGCACAGCCGAACCGAAGTAGATGATCCATGGGAATCGGTCGATTAATCGAATGAATACGGTGCTTCCCCATACAACAATCGGTACACTGATGAAGAGACCAATTGCGACGAGCAGCGTATGCCCTTGAGCTGCTCCAGCTACGGCGATCACATTATCAAGACCCATCGCGGCATCGGCGACGATGATTGTCCACACCGCTGCCATGAGTGAGGTTCCGGCCTTAATATTTTCTTCTTCCGTATGATCGGCTAATAGTTTGACGGAGATCCATAGCAGCAAGAGTCCTCCAACGAGCAATAACCAAGGGATTTGCAGCAGCTTCACGACTATAATTGTAGCGAATATTCGGATCAGCACGGCGCCTAAAGTTCCGAGAACAATCGCTTTCTTTTGCTGTTTCACATCGAGGTTGCGTGCAGCCATTCCGATGACGATCGCATTATCACCTGCGAGGAGCAAGTCTACGAATACGATGTTGGCTAGTGCGATAAAAAAATCTAAGCTAAATAATTCCACGTCTATCACTCCTCTGTCTACCCTTCTGGCACTTTTTTATGGATAGAAATTTATGGTATTGAAATTCAAGTCCTATTAAGGGTCCATATTTAAGCATAGCTTGACTCTCTCCTACATACAAGTGTAAAAGGGGGTGAGCTGTTGGAAAATATATTTTTACTTCTCGAAATATTGATTATTAACATGGTTCTGAGCGGTGATAATGCGGTTGTGATTGCCATGGCGAGTAAGAACCTGCCCGTGTCACAGCGTAGACAAGCGGTGTGGTGGGGGGCTTTCGGTGCGGTGATTCTTCGTTGCATACTGACCGTTGCAGCCATGTTCCTACTTGACATTCCCTTAATTCAGGCGATCGGTGCATGTTTACTGCTCTATATTGCGATCAAGCTGCTTATCGATGAAGAGACTTTGGGACGCGTAAAGTCTGCTTCGAGCTTGTGGCTGGCGGTCCAGACGATTCTCATCGCTGATTTCGTCATGAGTTTAGATAATGTGCTTGCGATCGCAGCTGTAGCTAAAGGAGATTTTCCTCTTATTATTGTCGGGATTGCACTGAGTATTCCAATTATCGTCTGGGGCAGTACGATGATCATGAACTTACTTCATCGATATCCGGTGCTGATCTACCTCGGTTCTGGCATACTAGGATTCACGGCAGGCCAAATGCTCATGGAAGACCCGAAAATGCAAGAATGGCTATTTCATGACTGGGTACCTGCTCTATATACGATAGTTCCCGTGCTGCTTGCTTTTATTGTAATTGCCATTGGGCTTGCATTCAAACGTAGACAATCCTACTCGCATTAATTTTTCATTCTGCAGGAGAGGTGCCTGTGGAATTTTTTTTTTTGTGGCGGTGGTTTTTTTGAAGAAGTTCAGATAAACTAAAGGTAGAATCTGTCGCTTTTTGTCTTGTCCAAATGAAGATATTGACTGGGGGTAAGGGGATGACGAATAAACAGCAGGGACTAGGGATCGGTATCTTATTTGTAGGTATCGTAATCTTGCTGGGCAAACTGGGTGTATTTAACTTTATCGGCGAAGTGTTCTGGCCGTTATTTATATTGATACCCGGCATTCTATTGCAGTACCTATACTTCTCAAGAGTGCTGCCTGCAGGAATACTCATACCCGCTGGAATACTTACGACGTATGGTCTAATATTTCTCATCTGCAACCTGGCAGGTTGGGAATCGCTTCAATATCTATGGCCGTTCTTTATTTTTGGCGTCGCCGTAGGCTTGTATGAATATTATGTGTTTAGTCAGGACCGACCGCATGGAGCTTATATCGCCTCCTTGATCTTAACGATCATTACCGTCGTCTTCTTGGCAGCGACGTTGCTGTGGACGATTGGAATTTATTTCATAGCTATTGGTCTTATTGTCGTTGGGCTTGTACTTGTCTTCTGGAAACGGAAAAGCAAATGGTAATCCTTGCATAACGCAAAATTCAGTTTGCATTTTTAATACAATTCCGTATAATTAAAGGGATATGTCAAGCGTCGGCATCTTGCCTGGCGCTTATTTTGTGTAAAGCATACCCTTTGGATTTACAATTAAATTTAAGATATTGAAAGGATTTGAACATTTCTTATGCATTCAAGAGAAAACATTCGTAATATCGCAATTATCGCACACGTTGACCACGGGAAAACGACACTTGTCGATAAGTTGCTACAGCAATCCGGAACATTCCGTGAAAATGAACAAGTAACAGAGCGCGCGATGGACTCCGGTGATATTGAACGTGAACGCGGAATTACGATTTTGGCGAAGAATACAGCCATTACGTATAAAGAGTTCTTAATTAACATTATGGATACACCAGGCCATGCGGACTTCGGTGGTGAAGTTGAACGGATCATGAAAATGGTCGACGGTGTATTGCTCGTTGTCGATGCATTCGAAGGATGTATGCCACAGACGAAGTTTGTACTTCGTAAAGCGCTTGAGAGCCAATTAACACCAATCGTTGTCGTGAACAAAATTGACCGTCCTAATGCTCGTCCTGCAGAAGTTATTGACGAAGTATTGGAGCTCTTTATCGAGCTAGGTGCAAATGATGAGCAGTTGGATTTCCCAGTTGTATATGCATCAGCATTGAACGGTACATCCAGCTTGGATCCAGAGCAACAAGATGAGAACATGCTTGCACTCTATGAGACGATTACTAGCCACATCCCATCTCCAACGGAGGATGTAACACTACCACTTCAGTTCCTCGTAACATTAATGGATTACAACGAATATTTGGGTCGTATTGCGATTGGTCGCGTGAACCGTGGAACGATTCGTCAAGGTCAATCGGTCGCTGTTATGACACGTGAAGGTCAGATGAAGCAAGCGCGTATCGAGAAATTGTTCGGCTTCCAAGGCTTAAAGCGTATTGAAGTTGAAGAAGCGGGTGCGGGCGACATTATCGCGATTGCTGGTATCAAGGATATCAACATTGGTGAGACCATTGCAGATCCTGCGAACCCTGAAGCATTGCCAGTCCTCAAAATCGATGAGCCAACACTTCAAATGACATTTATCGTAAATAACAGTCCATTCGCTGGTCGTGAAGGGAAATGGGTAACATCCCGTAAGCTTCGTGAGCGTCTATTCAAAGAACTTGAGACAGACGTAAGTTTGCGTGTCGATGAGACAGACAGCCCAGATGCATTCATCGTATCGGGTCGTGGTGAGCTTCACCTTGGGATTCTAATTGAAAATATGCGTCGTGAAGGTTTCGAGCTTCAAGTATCCAAACCTGAAGTTATCATCCGTGTTGAAAACGGTGTGAAAATGGAGCCAATCGAACGTTTGTTAATTGATATTCCAGAAGAGAGCATGGGTTCCGTTATGGAGAGCCTTGGATCACGTAAAGCCGAAATGGTCAACATGATTAACCATGGAAATGGCCAAGTACGCCTTGAGTTCCTTATCCCAGCTCGTGGGTTGATCGGATATCGTACGAACTTCTTAACATTGACGCGTGGCTACGGTATTATGAACCATGCATTCGATAGCTATGGACCGCTTGTGACAGGTCAAGTTGGCGGACGTCACCAAGGCGTGTTGGTATCCAGTGAGAACGGTACGTCGACATTGTATGGTATTCTTTCGATCGAGGATCGTGGGATTCTATTCCTGCAGCCGGGTTCAGAAGTATATGAAGGTATGATCGTGGGTGAACACACACGGGATAACGATATTATCGTGAATATCTGTAAAGAAAAACAATTGAACAACATTCGTTCAGCAGGTAAAGATGATACGGTTAAAATGAAAACACCTCGTTTATATACGCTTGAGCAAGCATTAGAGTACTTGAATGACGATGAGTATTGCGAAATTACGCCGAAATCCATTCGTCTCCGCAAGAAAATTCTGAACAAGAACGAGCGTGAACGTGCGGAGAAACACCGTAAAACGGCAGAAGCTAACGTCTAAGTGTGAGCGTGGATTTGAAATTCACACGGGCAGCATGAATCGAAGTAACATCTAATCAAGAAAGAGGAGTGAACAGCATGTTTCATGACTGGTTTGCTGCGCATCCGATTATATCTTTTCTAATCATTTATTGTTTCTTGGTGTATATCTTTAATAAAGTGTTTCGTGTTCGTAAATTGCCGATCCTCAAAGACGTTGTGATCTATTTGGTGATCGCAGTTGGAGCGTTTGTGCTGCTCGTGTTTCAAATTGATAAATTACCCATTATTCCTTGTCTAACGGTGGCTGTCGCCTTGATGCTAATGGTGCGCATTCGATATTTTGTCGAAGCGCGCCAGAAGCGTAAAAGCGCTGGACAACCCTCTGCGGATGGCAAGTAAGCTATAGTCAAAGGTTGAAAGGGGAATAAGGAATGAAGCTGCAGGATGCCTTGTTTAATTGGCTTCAAATTCGAATGGTTGCAGATGCAAGACCAGATGATCGCGCAGCAGTAGATACGGTTCAGTTCTTCGCCACGATTCTTCAAGAGGATCATGGGATGACTGAATTTGATATCGTCACGGTTGACGATACGATGGTACATATCAAGTATGTAATCGATGGAAAAGCGAAGAAACAAATGGTTCCACGCGAAAACGCTGAACAGTTGCTTCATGACATAAACTCGAACCCGAAATACAACGAATAATTACTGATTTAGCATTTGAAAAGGTGTTGTTGCAAATGAGTCCAGCTACTGGTCTCCCGCCGAGGGAGGGTCCAAAAAGGAAACGTAGCGCTCAGAAGCCGAAGAAGCCCAAGAGTTCCGTGCGGAAAGTCTTTAAGATGTTGGGAATTCTGCTTATCGTCGGCATTCTAGCGGCTTGTACATATGTTGGTTATGTCGCCTACAAAGCGGATAAGGAATTGGATAATATTTCGACGGTGGTCGATGAGAAGCCTCTTCCTCCGGAAGAATCCGCCAAAGTGAAGCCGGTATCGATCCTGCTCCTTGGGGTGGATACACGTGAGGAATCTGGCGGCCTTAATACGGACGTCTTTATGGTTGCGACGCTAAATCCAGAGAGGAAGAGCGCGACAGTCGTCTCGATTCCTCGGGATACGAAGGTAGAGCTTCGAGGGTATAAATCCCATAAGATCAATAGTTACTATGCAGCTTTCCGTTCGAAGAATAAGGACACAGCCAATGACGAGATCAAGGAAATGGTCAGCAAATATCTGGATATCCCGATCGACTATGTTGCGATGATTAATTTCAAGGGCTTCAGTGATGTGGTCGATGCGCTTGGCGGTGTCGATGTCAATGTCGACATGGACATGCGTTATATTGATACAGCAGATGGTACGAACATTAATTTGACGAAAGGCTTCCAGACCTTGAATGGCGAGGATGCGCTGGATTTTGTTCGTTACCGGAAATCCAACACGAAGAACCCGACGAAAGGTTCGAGCGACTTCGACAGAAACCGTAGACAAAGTGAAGTACTTCATGAAATGATGCGTAAGCTGCAGAGCTTCGACGGGTTAACGAAGGTGCCCGCGATCATCGAGTCTGTTGGTAAGAATCTGAAGATGGATATTCAGAAAGAGCAAATTAAAGATATGATTACGACGTACATCACGATGAATAAGGATAATATTCAATTCATTCCGATCGAAGGAAAGTGGAAAAGTCCTTATGTCTATTTAGATGACGATAAATTCGAAGCTGCCAAGCAAGCGTTGAAGCAGCAGCTTAGTCAGCAATAGTGACGCAACATTATCGGGCGTAGGCATTTCTGCTAGTGGATGCAAATTTCTTCCTGTGCTATCATATAATTAATTAAAGGTTGTTCCAACATTCGCAACCGATAGGTTATAGGAGGCTAAGGTCCAATGGCAGAAGTGATTGATTCATTATCCGAAGCTTTGCTGAAGCAATTAGAAGAGGAATCCTTCGTCTTGTTAAGTACGGTTGATGCCGAATCGGGCGGTCCGACGACGAATGCTATTTCATGGGTTTATGCTGTGGATAACAAGACTCTGCGGTTCGCGATTGATCAGCGTTCTAGACTGATTGCAAATCTGGAGCAGAATCCGAAAGTTACGATATCGATATTTAGTGTTGGTACTCTTCACGCGGTATATGGGACAAGTGAGATCATCGCTGCCCCACTCGCAGAGGTACCTATCAAGCTTGCTTGTATGGAAGTGAAGGTCGACACGGTACGTGATGCGATGTTCTATGGCGCACGAATTTCTGTGATGCCTGCGTATGAGAAAACTTATGATAAACGTGCTGCGGACAAGTTAGATGGACAAGTTTTTGCAGCGATGCGTAAAGCCTAGTGAATTTTTCACTGGGCTTTTGCCTATTTAAGGGGCATGTTATCGGCTATTGCTTCGTATTATTCTGAGGAGAGGGTGATGGCCAGGTCTTTACCTCAATTGGATTAGCTCGATCATAAGAAAATGCATTACGCGATGCGGCAGTGATTACCACGCTTGGAGGCGGCGCAGATGAAGAAAATATTTGTGTTGGATACGAATGTATTATTACACGATCCCAATGCGATTTTTGCTTTTGAGGATAATGATGTCATCATTCCTGCGGTGGTATTGGAGGAGATTGATTCCAAGAAACGGAATGCAGATGAAATCGGCAGAAATGCAAGATATGTATCCCGGTTATTGGACAGTCTTCGTGAAAAGGGGCATTTGCATAGCGGTATCCAGCTGGATCAAGGCGGAACACTCACCGTGGAGCTCAATCATCGGAGCTTTGTTCGAGTTCAAGAAATGTTCGGGGAGATTACGAACGACAATCGAATTCTAGCAGTTGCCTTGAATTATCACATCGAAGAACAACAGACTGCTGAGCCGAGACTCGTCGTTCTTGTCAGTAAAGATGTCTTGGTGCGAATCAAGTCGGATGTTCTCGGGCTCAACACGCAGGACTATTTATCGGACCGCACGGTGTCGTTGACTGACTTATACCTTGGCAACTTAACGCTTCATGTGCACCCTTCCGTCATTGATGAGTTTTATACGTATCGGTTTTTAAATATTTCACAGCTGCAATTGAAGTACCCTCTGTATGCCAATGAATTCGTTATCCTACGCGATGAAATGGGTTCGAGCAAGTCAGCTCTACTGCGTGTCAATGCAGAAGCAACGAAGCTAGAACCTTTATTCCTAAGCAATGACCCTGTATGGGGCATCAGTGCTCGGAACGCGCAACAGCGAATGGCACTCGAGCTGCTGCTCAATGATGACATTCCCCTTGTAACGATTACAGGGAAGGCTGGTACGGGCAAGACGTTGCTCGCACTTGCAGCAGGATTGATGAAAGTGGAAGATGAACACAAATACAAGAAGCTGCTAATAGCTAGACCCGTCGTTCCTATGGGCAAAGATATCGGATTTTTACCAGGGGAGAAAGATGAGAAGCTTCGCCCGTGGATGCAACCGATCTATGATAATTTGGAATACCTTTTCGACACGAAGAAGTCAGGGGATATTGATAAAATATTAGTCGGGCTTGGAAGTATCCAGGTTGAAGCGTTGACTTATATCCGTGGGCGCTCGATTCCAGGTCAATTCATCATTATTGATGAGGCGCAGAACTTATCGAAGCATGAGGTGAAGACGATTGTCTCCCGGGTCGGGGAAGGTAGTAAAATCATTCTGATGGGTGATCCAGAGCAAATTGACCATCCTTATCTGGATGCGGCGAGCAATGGGTTGACTTATATCGTAGAGCGATTTAAGCAAGAAGGGATTAGCGGTCATATTACGCTCGAAAAAGGTGAACGTTCGAAACTCGCGCAATTGGCTGCTGATTTATTGTAAGGGTAGGGTGATATGATTGAAGTCTCTAAAAGTCTGCCTCGATTTTGAGGCAGGCTTTTTTGTAGGCGACAAATGCGTATAACCTTGCTAGAATAAAAGCATGAAAGTGGGGGCGGTGGAGAGTTCATGTCTAACAAAAGAAATACAATAATGCTCTTTGTTATGTTGCTCTTAATTCTTCTTCTATTAACCCCTATGAATGGTGTTACACCGAATCGAAATACGGAGAAGCGGGAGCAAGATACGAACCAAATTGCGGTTGAGCCATCTGGGGATCCGACAGAACGCGAAGAGAAATTATCGGTTTCGGTGAATCTGGAGCCTGATGAATTTGCGGTGCTGCAGACGATGAATCAGCAATATATGCGTGAACACCAGGTGGTTGTTGAACTTTCAAATACATATCCAGAAGATGCGTACCAACGATATGCCGAACAAGCGATGCTCGGAGATGCCGCAGATGTTATGCTACTGCAGAGTGAATGGGTGAACAAATTTGCTGTCTCAGGATATTTGCTGCCGGTGGACTCTTATTTCTCGGGAGTAGCAGCTTCTGAGCCATTAGATTGGATTATGAATCAAGTGAAGTGGAATGGATACATATGGGGGATCCCCAAAGACGTTGATCCTTATATTCTAGTATGGAACCCTAAGTTATTGAGGGAATTATCGATGGATCAGCTACCGAGCGAGAAGGAGGGATGGATCAACCTTGAGCGCCATCTCGCCAAATTACCCAATGGTCCATATCTTATGGCGGCAGATCAGAATGATGGATATCAGATATTATCTTTATTGCGAAGATTAGGGCGTACGGGGGATATGTCAACATTGTTGGAGTCACTCCGTCCTCATCTCTATATGACGAAAGATTCGACAACGTTATGGGGAATGATGGCGCGCGGTGAGGTGCTGGCGATATTATCAACGTTTTCCGCATGGCAGCAGCATCATCATGGAGAACTCAGCATCGAAGCTGTCAATCCGGCGCAAAATGGGAAAAGTTATTGGGCTCGGAGTCAGAGCTTCGTTATTTCTTCGAAAACACGATTGGAGAAGGAAGCGAAGGATTGGATTCAAGCGATGACAACTTCCAAAGCGCAAGAAGAAGTATTTCAAGAGTCAAGGATGCTTCCATCTTTGAAATATATGTACACGCCATCCTCGCTTCCTGCTTTACCAGGAGCAATTCGTGACAGGCTCGCCCAAATGACAGATCTGGGAATAAAGAACTCACCGTCACACGTTCAAGAGATGAAGAAACTGGGGCATGTCTTCGGTCAATACGTTCAGAACCTCGTCCCTTT
Source organism: Paenibacillus sp. GCM10027629 (assembly GCF_042676425.1). Lineage (NCBI taxonomy): Bacteria > Bacillati > Bacillota > Bacilli > Caryophanales > Paenibacillaceae > Paenibacillus > Paenibacillus sp. GCM10027629. The sequence continues at coordinate 485,573 of NZ_JBHTGZ010000003.1, forward strand.
ACAAACGCTTGCCTTGCAATTGGAGTCGCTTGAGATGGACACGATTAAAAGTGTTGATCCACATGATGAGAGTGAAAAGGGGACATCGACTATGGTTAATCCGTAGAAGATGACCCCGATTATGTATAACTTATAAGCTCATTTTCAGTTTGACTTCCAATGTGCCATCTTCGATCTTGACGCTTGTCGCTTGGATGAAGGAGACGAGTTTGGCAGGATAGAACCCAAGATCGAATTCTTTCTCGAGCGCTTGACGCGTCGTATCTGGAAGTTCAAGTCCATTGAATAAAAGATGATCCACATGAAACAGGATGCAATTCTCTGGCGTACTCTCGACGGTATAGTGTCCCTTAATTTCGACTTTAATTGCATTGCGTTCACCGTATGCGACGAGCTGGTCTTTCTCAAATCGAAATGCGAAATTTTTGAACATCTCATTTTTATTGCGCAAGAATTGATTCAGATCCTCTTCTCGCAGATTAATGGTGTAATTGAGTCCGTTAATAACAAGGCTGCCTTCGGTATTCTTAATCAGGCTTGGCAAGTCCTGCATCGCATCCGAGAGGGCCTTGAAGTAGGACCGTACTTCATACATACCAATGTTCTGCCAGAAGCTTGTGAGTTCATCAATTAATTTCTTTAACTGCTCCGAGTCCGTACTGTGTGCGAGCTGATCATTTACTTCATTTTGAAGCGCTAATACGCGGGTACGCTGTTTGGTCAGATTATCGAGAACTTCGGATAGTTCGGTCTGCTTCTCTTGGTAACGGAGCCCGAGCTTCTCGATTTCCTTGTATTCGGAGGCGAAAGTCGTCAGAATATCATGATCCTGCTCCATGATAATGGAGTAGTAGTCATAGACCAGGAAGAACTTCTCAAGGCTATCGAGGGATAGGATCGCTGCAAGCAGTGAATCACGGTCTCCCATATAATAAGCGCGTAATACTTGTCCGGCCTGCTTGCGTTTGATTTCGATTTGCTCTTTTTTTGCAGATAATTGAGTCTGAATGGCAGATGATTGCTCTTTTAATGCATTTAGTTCTTTTTGAATACGCTCAATTTCATGATCGATTTCGATAATCGATAAGCTTTTCTCTAGAATTTGTCTGGTATCTTCATCTGTGGGCTCGGCGAGGATCAGAATGGGCTTCCATGTTGTAAGTAACAGGACCATACAGAGCAAGCACGCAAGTCCGCGAATCCAATATTTCATCGGGTGTCCCCCTTAGCTTGGTCCATATAAATATATGAGAGTGAAATGAAATCATGACGGATTCACATTAACTTCAGCTTTCGGTAGAAAGGATGTCTCTCTTGTCTCATTATCAAGGAACAGATCAATTAATTCAATATATTCGAGATGAAATGAAAGATAATCCCATGCAGCGCATACCTTTTGGTCGATATATGGAACTATGTTTATATCATTCAGAAGCAGGATACTATATGACGGATCGTCCCAAGATCGGGAAGGAAGGCGATTTCTATACCAGCTCGAATGTAGGGTCATTGATGGGGGAAATGCTGGCAGCGAAAATTGCACTTATAATAGAAGAAGAAAAATTTCACAAGGGAAAGAATCAGCAGATTCGTATAGTGGAATGGGGAGCGGGAACGGGCCGGCTTGGTCTTCAAATCCTTGAGTCACTTGAGATTAGCTATCCTGATATGTATCCATATATTCAATACACGATTGTGGAGCAGAGCGAATACCACCGTCAGCTATCTCAGAATCATTTGAACGCAGCGGGGAAACAGGCAGAATGGTGGACCGAAGCAGAATTTTATGATCGAAAAGATCAAAATCCTATGATCGTCATTGCCAATGAACTGCTCGATGCATTTCCTGTTGAACGGGTACGGTATCCTGCGATGGAACGAGGATGGGGAGAGCTCGAACAACAGTTTGTTCGCTGGGATGTGGAATCTGAGGCATTCGTAAGCCTGTGGAGCGATGCTGCGCCTGAAGTTGAAGAATATGTACAGCAGCATGTGTTAGGACAAGGGGTTCAGCTTCGACCCCAGCAAGAGTTAGAGGTCAATCTAGGTGCGTTAGCATGGATTCGGGACATGACTACTGTGATTCATCAGGGATATTGCATCGTGATCGATTATGGAGATCAGACGAGGGAGATTGCAGCAGCACACCGGATGAAGGGAACATTGATCTGTTATCATCGGCATCTGGCACACGATAATCCATATATCAACGTAGGGGATCAAGATATTACCGCACACGTGGACTTTACTGCCTTGGAATGCGTCGCTGAAGAATCTGGCATTACACGTGCTTTCTACGGTACCCAGAAGCAGTTCCTAATGGAGGCCGGACTGCTCCAGAAGTTACAGGATCATTACACGGCAGACCCGTTCGACCCCATTGCGAAGCGTAACCGAGCGATTAGACAGCTGCTATTGAGTGATCAAATGAGTGAATTGTTCAAAGTGTGGGTGGGGCGAAAAGGATAAAATAACCCTAACAAATCTAAATCATAAAAAAAACGATCGAACCGATGACGGTTTCGATCGTTTTTGGTATTTGCGTGTAGATTAAAAAGGTAAACCCATTTCAAAGACGGTCCAATAACTGAAACCGGTAAAGGTTACGATCATATATCCCCAGAAAATAAGAATATAGGTCTTTTCGGTGAACTTCAGGTAGCCCAGCAGTACAAAGAATGCAGTCTGCATGAAGAACAGTATTGCCATCTCCATCATATCTCCGGCGAATGCCATGAGCCCAATCATCAATGTGAAGAAGCCTAATACGCGAAACATACGTGCCATTATGTACATCCCCCTCTCTAACGCATCGACCATAATTTTCTAGTCCTATTATATCCTTCGCGATCTGAAGTGTAAATCCAGATTCGTGACGAAATAGCAAACTTTTATCATTATGGTGACATTTATTATTGATTTTTATACTTTGTCAAAAAATAGGTATGAGCCCCTGTTAATTTGGTTATACAAAATAGTAGAAAAAAGATTCTATGAACTCTACCAAGGGCATAGAGATGGAGTAAGCACATTTTTACCCCCGATTTATAAAAGCGGATGGAAGTTAGCTGCTTTGATATCGGTTTATTTTAGAATGTTGTTAGGAGGTTTATTGCATGACTGCCATTAGACAGGATGCATGGAGCGTTGAGGATGATTTGATTTTGGCTGAGGTGACTTTGCGTCATATACGCGAAGGGAGTACCCAGCTGGCTGCGTTTGAAGAAGTAGGCGAGAAAATTGGAAGAACATCGGCGGCTTGTGGTTTCCGCTGGAACAGCTTTGTACGTAAGAAATATGAAACAGCGATTCAGAATGCCAAAGCACAACGACAAAAGCGGAATTACATGAAGAAGCAACCGATGATGGTCGAGGGAGCTCATGTTGCATCTCTGATGACGATGGAAGCAGCGGAAGAGACATCCTTTAAACACGAGAATATGAGTGAAGAATCGATATCGATTGATGCGGTTATTCGGTTTCTGCGTCAATGGAAGGGCGCCTATCAAGATGTGGGCCGTCAGATTAAATCACTCGAGAGAGAGATACGCGATAAAGAAGAGGAACTCTTGTATTTGCGCAAAGAGAACGAACGTCTCTCCCGTGAAGTGAACGATGTCCAGACAGACTATCGTGTCGTAAATGATGATTATAAAGCCCTGATTCAGATTATGGATCGTGCACGTCGGCTAGCCTTTCTCTCAGAAGAGGAAGAAGAGAACAAGACTCGCTTCAAGATGGATGCGAATGGTAATTTAGAACGAATTGAATAGGTTGGAACGTAAAAAATCCTGAGTATCAGCGTGGTTGAAACGCGATTTACTCAGGTTTTTTGTGTTTTACACGCATCTTTGCTATATATATCTTTATAGCTGGACAAAGAGGAGAATAAACCATGAACATACATATTGTTGGCGCAGGATCACTAGGGTTATTATTTGCTGGAAAACTAGGCCTAGCTGGTGCAAATGTGACGCTCTATCCACGTACGAAAAAGCAGGCAGATCAATTGAGAGAACAAGGCATCACGGTCATCTCTCATCAGCTTCAAACGGAGCAAAAAGTGTATGGCGTGAATATTAGGGCTTGGGACGAAATATCAGTTGCTTCAATGGTACAAGAGGGCGATTGGATCCTGGTAACCGTTAAACAAAAAAATATTGATGAACTGTTCGTGCAGAAGCTGTCTTTGCTTGCGGGGAAGCATGGAAAGATATGTTGTTACCAGAATGGTGTTGGACATATTGAACGGATGGAGAAGCATATTGAAGCATCGCAGATATATGCAGCGATTACGACGGAAGCTGCACGTCGAGATGCAATTGGAATCGTGACGCATACTGGGAGCGGTGAAACCCGAATTGGACAGATGAGGGGGGTTCTAAATTGGAAAAATATCGAAAATAGTCTTATGGAGTGGCTAAATCGAGCAGGATTCAGCGCGCAGGTGTCGAAAACCATCGATAAGGATGTTTATCGTAAGCTGATGATCAATGCCATCATCAATCCGCTGACTGCGATCATGCGAATTAAGAATGGTGAGTTATTGGACAAGCCGGAGCGTTTGCAGTGGATGAAGTGGTTGTATGATGAGATTGAGGCCGTGTTTCAGGCGAACCATATTCACGTGGGTGCTGACATGTGGGATCAAGTGCAGCATGTCTGTTCTGCGACAGCGGCGAATACGTCCTCGATGCTCAAAGATGTGCTAGCGGAATCGGAGACTGAGATCGAGTGGATTAATGGAAGTATTCTTCGTCTGGCGGCATCGACAGGAATAGAACCAATATATAATCGAGCGGTCTATACGCTTGTGCGTTCTTTAGGAGGGCCATACGCATAACCATCTTATTCTGGAGAGGAGAATCGAGATAGGTGAAGATATTTGGATTTTTATTACAGTTTTTGACGGTACTGCCCTTCATTCCTTTTATCAGTATATGGTTGATTTATGGATTTATAAATGGGGATAATAAGAAAGCGTTCCGTCTTGCAATGGATGTAACAACCTTGTTCTTAGTGATTGTCGTCGCTACGATGTATAATACGATATTTGGTGGAAGCTTCGGGTTTTACTTGATTATACTGGTGCTCTTGATTGCGGGCGGCCTGCTCGGCGGGGCTCAGAACCGTAAAAGGGGCAAGGTTGACGCGTTGAAATTGGTGAAAACAATCTGGAGGTTGACATTTTTTGTCATGGCCTTTTTTTACATAATATTCCTGATCACGGGCGTTATTCGATATTCTATGCATATTGTCTGATAATTCTTTTAAATTAGACCTAGATTTTTTTGACCAGTGGATGTATACTAATTTTCAATTACTTAAAATATTTTTTAGGGGGAGTCTAGTTTGAAAAGAAAAAGTTTACTTCTGGTTCTTACTTTGATTGTTGTCCTCGGGACAGTTCTGGCTGGATGTGGAGGCAAAACAGAAAAAAATGAAGCTTCTACAGGTACAGAACAAAAGACTGGCTCCGATGCAGCTAAAGTAAGTAAAGGCGGAACATTCCGCATGAACTTGCATTCCGAGCCGCCTAGTTTGGACCCTGCACAAGCGCAAGATAATACTTCGGGCACTGTGCTTAACGCGATCTTCTCTGGTTTAACTGAAATGGACAAAGATGGTAATGCAATTCCAGCGGCAGCAGAGAGCTGGAAAGAAGATGGTAACAAGATCACTTTCAACCTTCGTAAAGATGGTAAATGGAGCAATGGTGATCCTGTAACAGCACATGATTTCGAGTATGCTTGGAAACATGTATTGGATCCGAAGACAACACCAGCACCACCATATGCATACCAATTGTTCTACTTGAAGAACGGTGAGAACTATAATGCAGGTAAAGCAGATGCAGCTTCCGTAGGTGTTAAAGCTGTTGACGATTACACACTAGAAGTTGAACTTGAGAACCCAACTCCTTACTTCATTAGTTTGACATCTTTCTATACGTTTATGCCTGTTCACAAATCGGCACAGACGAATCCGAAGTGGGCAGCAGATGCAAACACAATTATCTCGAACGGTGCGTTCAAAATGGCTGCTTGGCAGCATAACGGCTCCATCGAGCTTGCGAAGAACGAGAACTACTTTGCTGTTGACAAAGTCAACTTCGATAAAGTTCAATTGGCGATGATCGATGCATCCGCGACTGAGCTTAGCATGTATCAAACGAACCAATTGGACTACACAGGCAATCCGACAGGTGAGCTTCCTACAGACCAAATTCCTGTATTGAAGAAATCCTTGCCGAACGAGTTTAAAGTACAAGGTATCGCAAGTACGTATTACTATGTATTCAATAACACGGTTGAACCTTTCGATAACGCTAAGATCCGTAAGGCATTTGCTATGTCGATCGATCGTCAACAAATCGTTGATAAAGTAACGCTAGGCGAACAAATCCCAGCATTTGGCTTTGTTCCTCCGGGTATTAAAGGAGAATCCGCTCAATTCCGTGATGAGCATAAAGATTCCGAGTTAATGAAGCCGGATTACGCTGAAGCGAAGAAGTTGCTTGAAGAAGGTATGAAAGAAAAAGGTTACACAACGCTTCCACAAATTACATTGATCCACAACCAAAGTGACGGTCATAAGAAAATTGCGCAAGCAGTAACAGATATGTGGAAACAAAACTTGGGCGTAACGGTTAAAGTTGAGTCCCAGGAGTGGGGCGTATTCCTAAAGAACCGTACGAATGGTAACTACCAAATTGCACGTTCTGGTTGGGGCGCAGATTACAATGATCCAATGACATATTTAGATATGTGGGTTACTAAAGGCGGTAACAACGATGCGAAGTTCTCTAACCCTGAGTACGACAAATTGATCAAAGAAGCAAAAGCAACAAGTGATAATAAAGTTCGTATGGAAAACTTTGCGAAAGCGGAAAAAATCTTGATCCAAGATAATCAAGTTATTCTTCCGATTTACTACTACACAACCATTGGTCTTGTGAAGCCGAACCTCAAAGGTATGTTCCATGACTTTAACGGTAGCATCCACTTCAATAACGCTTACTTCGAAAAATAAACATCTCAAGATTTAGCACAACATGAAGTGAGGCTAGATTCGGGATATATGAGAAATCGCATATATCCCGAATTTTTTTGAAAATTTAGATTGTATCTTATTTCACAGATATTGGATACACAGTTAGAAACGAATACCGTCCCCTTAAACGACGGCGAGGTCGTTTCGTATGGTCAAAATATTATGATATGGGGGTGTTCGTTTGGCACGGTATGTATTTAGCAAGTTTTTCTTTATGCTCGTTTCAATGTTTGTGCTAGCGTCTTTGACTTTTGGTCTTATGAAGGTAATTCCCGGCGATCCCTTTATGTCGGAGAAAGCAGTACCGCCTGAAGTAAAGGCGAAATTATTCGCTCAATATGGACTGGACAAGCCAATCCTAGAGCAATACGGTATCTATTTGAACAATATTCTTCATGGCAATCTTGGTGTATCAATGAAATTGCAAAATCAAGAGGTTACTAAGGTAATCAGTGACTCTTTCAAATATTCGTTACGTCTTGGTCTTGTGTCCATTGTTGTATCGGTTATCGTCGGTGTATCCCTCGGGATGCTGGCGGCACTCAAGCATCGAAAGCTGCTAGATAATTTGGCGATGGTGGTCGCGGTTATAGGGATATCCGTACCTAGCTTCGTGCTTGCATCCTTTATGCAGTATGCATTCGGAGTTAAGTTAATGTGGCTTCCAGTTGCTGGATTGGATGGCCCTCTAACATATGTCATGCCGGTTCTAGCATTGTCAGCGCTTTCCATCGCATTTATTGCTCGCTTAACGCGTTCAAGTATGCTAGAAGTGTTGTCGGCAGATTATATCAAGACGGCGAGAGCGAAAGGTTTGACAGCGGGAACGATTCTTCGCAGACACGTGTTGCGTAATGGGATTTTGCCTGTTGTTACGTATATCGGTCCACTGGCAGCCAACGTTATTACGGGTTCGGTCGTTATCGAATCGATCTTCGGGATTAGCGGTTTGGGTAAAGTTTTTGTACAAGTGATTACGAATCGTGATTATCCAATGATTATGGGTATTACGTTGTTCTATGGAATTATTTTGATGGTGGCGCGGTTTGCTACAGATATTTCTTATGGATTTATTGATCCACGGATTAAATTGCGTTCACGGAAGGAGGGCTAATCGTGGCAGGAAATCAGAGTAATGAAGCTATATTAAATAACTTAACCCCAGATGATTTTCGTCCTATTAGCCAAGATGATAAGAATAGCGAAATCATTCAACGTGAGAGTCTATCGGCATGGCGTGATGCATGGGAGCGTCTGCGTGAGAATAAGCTCGCTATGTCAGGTCTTACCATTCTAGTTCTTCTTATTATTATGGCGATTTTCGGCCCTTTGATGTCGAAGTATGATTATTTTACGAATAATCTTGATGCTACGAACCTCCCACCTTCCGGTGATCATTGGTTCGGTACGGACGATCTTGGACGCGATATGTGGGCAAGAACTTGGATGGGCGCACGGATTTCATTGATCGTTGGTTTCTCAGCTGCATTGTCCGATTTGATCTTCGGTGTTCTCTACGGCGGTATCATGGGATATGTTGGCGGTAAAGTGGATGAGTTCATGAATAAGTTCTCTGAAATTCTTTATTCGATTCCTTATTTGCTTGTATGTATTCTATTGCTTGTTGTTATGGAGCCAAGTCTATTAACGATTATTATTGCAATGGCTATTACAGGTTGGATTAATATGGCCTGGATCGTTCGTGGTCAGACGATGGGTCTTAAAAATCAAGAGTATGTTCTTGCATCCCGTTCGATGGGGGCTGGCGCAGGCCGCATTTTGCTTCGCCACGTGATTCCGAATGCGATGGGTCCGATCATCGTAACATTGACATTAACTGTTCCATCTGCGATCTTCGCAGAGGCATTCTTAAGCTTCTTAGGTCTTGGTGTACAAGTTCCAGTTGCATCGTGGGGTTCCATGATTAGTGATGCACTAAGCTCTTGGATGATCTATCCATGGAGAATGTTCTTCCCAGCGATCCTCATCAGCTTGACGATGTTGTCGTTCAACGTCCTTGGTGATGGTCTTCGTGATGCACTCGATCCAAAAATGAAAAAATAGGAGGTGTGTAGGTATGCAACCCATTTTGGAAGTTAAAGATTTAAGCGTGTCCTTTAAAGTCCGCGGCGGAGAAGTACAAGCAGTTCGCGGCGTAAATTTCCATGTGAATAAAGGGGAAGCGGTAGCGATCGTTGGTGAATCGGGTAGTGGTAAGAGTGTTACGGCACAATCCATTATGCGACTTCTTCCTACACCCCCGAGCTTTGTGAAGAATGGTTCGATCCTTTTCCAAGGTGAAGAGATTCTTAATAAAACGAATAAAGAGATGGAAGCCATTCGCGGGAAAGATATAGGGATGATCTTCCAGGATCCAATGACTTCATTGAATCCGACGATTACGATCGGGAAACAGATTACAGAAGGTCTGATCAAACACCAGAACGTATCGAATAAGGATGCCAAAGGTCGCGCGATTGAAATGTTACAACTGGTTGGTATTCCGAATCCAGAATCACGATTCAATCAATATCCACATGAATTCTCTGGCGGTATGCGTCAACGTGCGATGATCGCGATTGCGCTTGCGTGTAATCCATCGCTTCTCATTGCGGATGAGCCGACAACAGCACTTGATGTTACAATCCAAGCTCAAATTCTCGATGTCATGAAAGATATGCAGAAGAAACTTGGCGTTTCTATTATTCTGATTACGCATGACCTTGGTGTCGTTGCAGATATGTGTGACCGTGTCGTCGTTATGTATGCAGGTAAAGTGGTAGAGACAGGAACGAAATGGGAGATTTTCAAAAATCCTCAGCATCCTTATACAAGAGGTTTGCTTCGTTCATTGCCTCGCCTGGATCAGAAAAAAGACGAGCCGTTGATTCCGATTCACGGAACGCCGCCAGATTTGATCAAACCGCCGGCAGGTTGCGGATTCTGTGCGCGTTGTGATGATGCGATGCGTATTTGTGAGACGCAGGATCCAGGCATCACGCAGCTTAGCGAATCGCATGCATCCCGTTGCTGGCTGCTGCATCCAATGGCTAAGGAGGTGCGGGCATGAGTAAACAACCTTTAGTTGAAGTTGATCAACTGATGAAATATTTCAATATTGGGGGCGGTGCGACACTGAAGGCCGTGAACAATATTAGCTTCTCGATCCAGCAAGGTGAAACCTTAGGGGTTGTTGGTGAATCGGGTTGCGGGAAATCGACGGCAGGCCGTACGATTCTTAGACTTTATGAGCCTACAACAGGACAAGTTCGCTTTGAAGGAACGAACATTTACGATTTGTCTGGGTCGAAGCTGAAGGCGATGCGTCGTGAGATGCAGATGATTTTCCAAGATCCATACGCTTCGCTTAATCCGCGTATGACGGTATCCGATATTATTGCGGAGCCACTCTTGATTCACAACTTGAACGCAAGCCGTGCAGAACGCAAGAAACGCGTTGAGGATCTGCTTGATCTCGTGGGCTTGAATGCAGAACATGCAACTCGTTATCCACATGAGTTCTCAGGCGGTCAACGTCAGCGGATCGGGATTGCAAGAGCACTTGCTGTAAATCCGAAGTTCATCATCTGTGATGAGCCGATCTCTGCACTGGACGTATCGATTCAAGCACAGGTTGTTAACTTGCTGCAAGATTTGCAGCGCGATCTCGGATTAACGTACCTATTCATTGCGCATGACCTTTCCATGGTTAAGCATATCAGTGACCGGGTTGCGGTTATGTATCTTGGTAAAGTCGTTGAGCTTGCAACGAGTGAAGAACTCTATGCGAATCCACAGCATCCCTACACACGTGCGCTATTATCCGCGATTCCTATTCCGGATCCAGAGGTAGAAGCGACGAAGGAACGCGTTGTGTTAAAAGGCGATCTTCCGAGTCCGATCAATCCGCCAAGCGGTTGTCATTTCCGCACGAGATGTCCGATGGCAACGGAGAAATGTGCTTCGGTTGAACCAGAATTGGTAGAGACCAAATCAGGTCATTTCGCAGCTTGTCATTATATTTAATGTTTTGAATATAAGGTTGTTTATGAATGTCTTCTAGGGCATTTGTAAGCAGCCTTTTTTTTGATGTTTGCTCTCCGTTCCTTTGACGAAATGACCATTCGTTGTGTACAATCAAAGAGAATCACTTTCAAAAAAATAGTGGCTTGTTTTTTGGAGTCCAATATAAATCGAAATGGAGGGGCTGGACGTGAATGTAGTTCAAGTACCCATGAAAGTCAATCAACCTTTATCAGATACATATATGAAGGATTACGAGCAAGTTCGTGAACTGTTCGATTATAATCCAGTATCTGAGCAGGATTGGCATGCAAGAGTAGCATGGTTAGATGAGACATGTAAATTGCGTGCAGATCGTAAAGAGCTCGTAAGACGATTACGCGCTTATAATGCAGAGAGAAATCCGCATGCTGCGGTGTCTGCGGCATTGAATCAACTAGAGCAGGATGACGCGCTTGTCGTGGTAGGCGGTCAACAGAGCGGTCTATTCACGGGTCCTTTACTTGTGATCTATAAGGCACTCACGATCATACAGACAGCGCGGATGGCGACTGAACGGTTGAATCGTCCGGTAGTGCCAGTATTCTGGATCGCAGGGGAAGACCATGATTTCGACGAGGTGAACCATACCTATGTATTGTCGCCAGAACTTCAAGTTCAGAAGATTCGGATCGATCATCCGACAGGCGTTAGATCCATGGTGAGTGATGTTGTCGTACCTTCGGAATCGTGGCAGGCAGCTATCCACCAATTAAGCGATCTGCTCCCGAATACGGAGTTTAAGGCAGATCTTGTGGAACAATTGAACGCATTTGCAGCGGTATCCGACACGCTCAGTGATTTCTATGCGCGGATCTTCGGCATGTTGTTCGGGGAAACAGGCCTTGTGTTGATCGATTCCGCGGATCAAGCGATTCGGTCCATTGAGGTGCCAATGTTCGAGCGTATAATCGATCAGAATGATGAGCTAGAGAAAGCGTACTTCCACTCTGAAGAGGATGTAGCGAAGCATGAGTTCACTGCACAAGCGGACGTCACTGCAGGGAATGCGAACTTGTTCTATATTCATGAAGGCACCCGAGTGCTGTTGCACAAAGATAACGGACGATTTACGGACCGCAAAGGGCTAGTGACCTTTAGCCGCGAGGAATTAAGAGCAACGCTTGCTTCGCATCCTGAGCGGTTCAGCAATAATGTGTTGACACGTCCGCTGATGCAGGATTATTTATTCCCTGTTTTATCGGCTGTACTGGGCACGGGTGAAATTGCGTATTGGGCACTGACGCATCGCGCTTTCCATGCAGTTGGATTCCGAATGCCGATCATTGTGCCGCGGATGTCGTTCACGTTCGTAGAAGGTACAGTACAGAAACAAATGACGAAGTATGACCTAACGTTCGATGATGTCATAGAGCGATTTGCTGAACGTAAAGAAGCATGGTTGCATGCGCAGGATACATTAGGTCTGGATGCAGATTTCGATCATTTGAAGCAACAGCTGGAAACCATGTATCAGCCGATTCTAAGCAAACTGGCTCAGATTCAAGCAGGACTTGGCAAACTCGGCGAGACGAATAAGCAGAAGGTCATGGAACAGGTTGAATTTTTACAGAATCGGACTGTTCATGATCTCGCGAAACAGAATGAGACTGCACTGAGGCACTGGGACCGTATTCATAGTTCCTTAATTCCCCTTGGCAAACCGCAGGAACGTGTTTATAATATCTTTGCGTATCTTAATCGATATGGAAACACATGGATATCATCCTTGTATGAGATTCCACTCGATTTAACAGGTCAACACCGTGTGATTTCTTAATCATATCGCAGGCATCATAACCACTGTAGGAGGTAAGCGAATGAGTAATGCAGCACAGAACAGTTTTGTAAAAGATATGTCTTTGGCACCAGAAGGGCATCTAAAGATCAGTTGGGTAGATGCACATATGCCTGTCCTGAACAGCATTCGCGAGCAATTTGAGAAGGACCAGCCTTTCAAGGGATTAAAGGTAACGATCTCCCTCCATTTGGAAGCCAAAACGGCTTATCTGGCAAAGGTCGTTCAAGCAGGCGGTGCGGAAGTTACGATTACCGGCAGCAATCCACTATCGACGCAAGACGATGTCTGTGCGGCCTTGGTTGAGGACGGGATTACCGTATTCGCGAAATACAATCCAGATCCGCAAGAATACAAGGAGCTCTTGATTAAAGCGCTAGAGACGAAGCCGGATCTGATCATTGATGATGGCGGCGATCTGGTTACGATTCTGCATGCGGAGCGCCCAGATTTGCTCACGACAGTTCGTGGTGGTGCTGAAGAGACAACAACAGGAATTTTGCGCTTGAAAGCATTGGAGAAAGAAGGCCAATTGAAATTCCCGATGGTTGCTGTTAATGATGCATTCTGCAAATATTTGTTCGATAACCGCTATGGTACGGGTCAATCCGTATTTGACGGCATCAACCGTACGACGAACCTCGTCGTAGCAGGGAAGAACGTTGTCGTTGTTGGGTACGGTTGGTGTGGTAAAGGTGTTGCCATGCGTGCAAAAGGACTCGGTGCGAACGTAATCGTGACGGAGATCGATCCGATTAAGGCCGTAGAAGCCTTCATGGATGGGTTTACGGTATTGCCAATGATCGAAGCTGCGAAAGTTGGAGACTTATTCGTTACTGTTACAGGGAACCGTGATGTGATTCGTGGAGAACATTACGATGTGATGAAGAATGGTGCGATTCTATCGAATGCAGGCCATTTTGATGTCGAAGTGAACAAACCGGAACTAAATGAACGTTCGAATTCTGTGCGCACGGTTCGCCGTAATATTGAGGAGTTCCAGCTGAAGGACGGACGTAAAATCTATTTACTCGCAGAAGGACGCCTTGTGAACTTGGCAGCAGGCGACGGGCATCCGGCTGAGATTATGGACATGACATTTGCACTCCAAGCGCTAGCGCTTCGTTATGTGAATGAGCAATATGAGCAAATCGGTAATAAAGTGCTGAATGTGCCGTATGAGACGGACCAAGAAGTTGCGCGTTTGAAGCTTGGATCCCTCGGCATTCAGATCGATTCATTATCCGATGAACAGCGTACTTATTTGGATAGCTGGGCAGATCACGAGTAATCATTGAGTTTATTTTTATAAAATATGTTTTTGGAGCAACCTCCTTGTGGGACATCGCGTCTATTGGTAAATGGTGTAAATTACACCGCGCGATAACCAATAAGGGGGTTGTTTTGTGCGTAAAAGATTGATAAAGAGATTGAGTATGGTATTACTCCTGTGTATGGTCTTCATCAGTGTTGCGACCGCATGCAGCAGTGCTTCAAAAAGTGAAGATCTTAAGTCGACCAGTCTCCATTCGGAATCCGCAGCAGATCAATCGACAGCTGTGGCAACGGAGGAAGCGAAGGCAGATACGACAACCGACATGGAAGCGAATGCCGATACGAATGGCGCAGGTTCTTCGAAATCGGCGATCGGTGCAGGCGGAGAAGGACCTTTATCGGGTTCGACGGATCAGCGTAAACTAATCTACCAAGCCAATGTAACGATGGAAGTGAAGAACTATGGGAAGGCACAGACAGAGCTGCAGAACAAAATTCAGCTTGTTGGAGGCTACTTGCTTCAGTTCTCTGATCAAAAAAGCGACTATGAGCTCGGTGGTAATTTCACCTTTAAAGTGCCTGCGAATGGGTTCATGGATTTCATGCAGCAGCTTGGGAAAATGGAACATACAAAATACGAGCGTCAATTGCAAGGGCAGGACGTTACGGAAGAATATGTTGATTTGGCCTCAAGACTTAAGGCCAAACAGGTCGTCGAGAAACGGTTGCTCGGATTTATGGATAAAGCAGTCAATGCAGGTGACTTATTGAAGTTCTCCTCCCAATTAGCGGAAGTACAGGAACAGATTGAACAAATTCAAGGACGGATGCGGTACCTTGATCAGAATGTTGCGTACTCGACAATTAGCCTCAGGTTATATCAACCCATTGAGTCTACTGACCCAGGCTTGCTGGCCAAAGACAAGACTTTTACAGAGCGCATGGGGATCACTATGGAGAAAAGCTGGGATGCGGTCGTTACATTCTTCCAAGGACTAATCCTTGTCCTTATTGCGATTTTCCCTTTTATTGTTATATTATTGATCTTAGCCTTCCCTCTCTTGTACTACTATCGCAAGCAGAAAAGAAAGAAAATAGACCTATAGAACCTTGAATAATTAAATATTGTTCAATTATAAAAAAATCCTGCATTCATTGCAGGATTTTTGTTATGAATGGCGAAATAGTATGACTGAAGTGGTGGAAAGTGGTGCGAAGTGGGAGATTTGGGGGAAGAGGTGGAGCGACAGATGTTTATGGGGGAATATCAACATACGATTGATGACAAAGGTCGGATGATCATTCCTTCTAAATTTCGTGATGCTCTTGGAGCCTCCTTTATCGTCACTCGCGGTTTAGACCAATGTCTATTTGTTTATCCACGTTCGGAGTGGGAAGTGCTGGAGCAGAAGCTTAAGGCGTTGCCGCTCATGAAGTCGGATGCTCGCGCGTTTACGCGGTTCTTTTTCTCAGGGGCGACAGAATGTGAATTGGACAAACAGGGCAGGGTAAATATACCGAATAATCTGCTTCAATATTCCAAGCTCGATAAAGATTGTGTGGTGCTCGGGGTATCCAACCGGGTGGAGATTTGGAGTAAAGAACTATGGGAGAATTACTTCGATCAATCGGAGGAATCTTTCAACGAAATTGCTGAGAAACTGGTTGACTTTGATTTTTAAATGCATGAGATTTGCTAGCTAGGAGGGCTTATATTTGTTTCATCACATCACGGTATTAAAAGAAGAGGCTGTACTAGGTCTCAACATCAAGCCCGAAGGTATCTATGTGGATTGTACATTAGGCGGAGCGGGTCACAGCGCGGTCATTGCCTCGCAGCTCACGGCGCCCGGTCTTTTGATCGCACTCGATCAGGATGATATCGCACTCGCGAATGCCAAAGTAAAGCTTGCACCTTATGAAGATCGTGTTCGATTAATTAAGACGAATTTTCGATATATAGAAGAAGTGCTACGTGATTTGCCGGAAGTTCCGAAAGTCGATGGAGTACCGCAGGTTGACGGGATCTTGTTCGATTTGGGTGTGTCTTCACCGCAATTGGATGAGGCGGATCGAGGATTTAGTTATAACCATGATGCTCCGCTTGATATGCGGATGGATCAAGATGCCATGCTGACGGCCCATGACATTGTAAATACGTGGTCCGAACAAGAAATTGCGAAGATCCTGTTTGAATACGGGGAGGAGAAATTCTCACGCCGGATTGCGAAGAACATTGTAGCGGCTAGACAAGCTGCACCTATCGAGACAACAGGTCATCTTGCAGAGCTTGTAAAAGAAGGAATCCCAGCTGCAGCAAGACGTACAGGGGGTCATCCTGCGAAACGCAGTTTTCAAGCACTACGGATTGCTGTTAATGACGAGCTTGGTGCTTTTGGAGAGGCGTTGAACAAGACAGTACGTTGTCTGGCTCCTGGTGGTAGAGCATCTGTTATTACGTTCCATTCGTTAGAAGATCGAATTTGTAAGCAAACGTTTGCGCAGTATATCGAAAAATGTACGTGCCCTCCAGATTTCCCAATGTGTGTATGCGGCAAAAAGGGGACGTTGAAGTTAGTCAATCGGAAGCCGTATATCCCAAGTCAACGCGAGCTGGATGATAATCCGCGATCCCGCTCAGCTAAATTACGCATTGCGGAAAAGTTATAGTAATGGGGGAGTATAGTCAATGGCATATGTTCGTGGGAATTTAGCGCTAAAAGAAAAGAAAATCCAACGCACTCCGGATCGGTATCGCGAGACGACGAAAGTTGTATCGCGGAAGGGGTTATTATCCACGCAGGAGAAGCTGCTATACTTGTTCACCATTGTCGTATGCTCCCTTGTTGCTGGTGTAATTATCTGGCGCTATGCGCAAATCTATGATTTGAACATGCAAATGCAGAAGATGAGTCGTGAAGTGCAAGTGATGAAGAAGGAAATTGCGGTGCTCAAGACGGAGAAAGAAAAATTGTCGAGTCCAGCGGCTATTTATGATCGAGCTGTAGCACTTGGCTTTCAGCCCAAGTCCAAAAAAGCGGGGGATTGATTAACTCGAGGTCGTAGGTATAACTCGACTGCGGATGAAGGGAATGTTAGATGATGGTAAAAAGAATACGAATACGCACCATGTTTATCGGAGGATGTATTACCATCCTCTTTTTTATTCTATTAGTGAGAATTTTCTGGGTTCAGGTGGTAGATGCGTCATTCTTGACAGAAAAAGCGAAAGAAACGTGGTCGACGACCGTTAAGTTGGATGCTGTTCGTGGAACGATATTCGACCGTAACATGAATACATTGGCAGTAGATGCACCTGCTTATACCGTTGCTGTGAATCCGAAGCGAATTCATGATCTGAAGTTGGAAGAACCCATCGCTGCTAAGCTGAGTGAAATATTGAACAAACCACTACCTGAGGTTATGACATTGGTGACGGCGAAGAAAAATAATGGTACATATTATGATCAACGTGAAATCCGTGAGGAAGGCTGGAAGATTGATCAAGATCTTGCGGATAAGATTAATGCTTATATAGATGAGCTTCGAGACAAAGTTGGGAAAAACGCGGATGTGGGCATTTACCTGTTAAAAGAGACAAAGCGCTTCTATCCGAACGATTCGTTAGCTTCACATTTACTCGGGTATACCGACAAGCAAGGCAAGGCGGTTACAGGACTTGAGGCATTCTTTGATAAGGACTTAGCAGGAACCGATGGTTCCATTTCTTATGATCAGGACCGAAAAGGGTACAAATTGCCTTCAGCTGACGAGATCTATAAACCGGAGAAAGATGGTAAAAATTTGGTGCTGACACTTGATCAGAATATTCAGCATTTTACCGAAGAAGCGCTAAAGGAAGTATACAACAAGTATCAGCCCATTAGCGCAACGGCCATCGTAGCTGATCCGAGTACGATGGATATTCTTGCGACGGCCAGTATGCCGAACTATAATCCGAATAAATATTGGGAAACGAAGAATCAGAAGAACTTCTATGATCATTCCATTAAATCGGTCTATGAGCCCGGCTCCACATTCAAGATCATTACACTTGCTGCTGCGGTACAGGAGGGGCTATTCAATCCAAACGAAACATATAAATCGGGTACAATCAAAGTTGGCGGATGGCCAATACGTGACCATAAACGCGGAGGTTGGGGTGAAATTACATTCTTAGAAGGGTTGAAGCGTTCGAGTAACGTCGCCTTCGTCAAATTAGGGTATGAACGTTTGCAGAAAGATAGACTGGAGAAGTACTTAGAAGATTTCGGCTTTGGACAGAAGACAGGCATGCCGTTGTTCGGTGAACAAGCAGGACTATTGCGTCTGGATTCGAATGCCGCAGTAGCAACAGCTTCATTTGGTCAAGGGAGTGTTGCTGTTACACCAATCCAGCAGGTTGCTGGTGTTGCCGCTGTTGCGAATGGCGGGAAGCTTATGGCACCGCGTCTTGTCAAAGAAATCATTGATCCAACAACCAACACAACCACCAAGATTGAACCGACGATGGTCAGACAGGTCATATCACCAGAGACTTCACGCAAAGTGGGGGAATATTTGGAACAGGTTGTATCGGACCAGAAGATCGGTACAGGTAAGAGTGCTTACATTGAAGGTTATCGAATTGCAGGTAAGACAGGAACAGCGCAGAAACCGA
This sequence comes from Paenibacillus sp. GCM10027629, assembly GCF_042676425.1. Taxonomy (NCBI): domain Bacteria; kingdom Bacillati; phylum Bacillota; class Bacilli; order Caryophanales; family Paenibacillaceae; genus Paenibacillus; species Paenibacillus sp. GCM10027629. The sequence goes on from NZ_JBHTGZ010000003.1 coordinate 504,421, forward strand.
AAAAAGGTGGAGGATATGAAGCGAATAAGTATGTTGTATCCTTTATCGGGTACGCGCCTGTCGAAGATCCAAAATTGTTAGTTTATGTTATTATTGACGAGCCTAATGACCAATACGTAGGCGGTGGTTCAGCAGCTGGACCTGTTTTCAAATCCATCATGAGTCAGTCTTTAAGATATTTGGGTATCGAGCCAAGTAGTAAACCGAAGCAAGAGACAGAAGACGAGACGAAGAATGAAGGAAAACCAGCTAAACCTGTTGTCATCGTCCCAGATGTATTGAAGTTGAAGATTGCTGAAGCGAAAGAGAAATTGACGAATCAAGGCATTACGTTTGATACGATAGGCAAAGGAAGTAACATTGTGCGTCAAGTTCCTGATGCGGGGACGCCGTTAGCGCAAGGAAATCGGGTCTATCTCATTACGGAAGACCCCAAAAATATTACGATGCCTGATATGAAAGGCTCGTCGCTTCGGGATGTGCTTGAATTCTGTACCTTGCTCGACATCTCTTATACCATTACAGGGGAAGGATATGTTGTGAGCCAAGAGACGACGAAAGACGGCGATAAAATGCATGTGAACTTCAAGCTTGAACCGATGACGGGTGCGCCGAGTGATCCTCCACCCAAATAGCTTGTTCTAACCCCTGTTTGTCCTGAATAGTCTTGTTATGAAACCATTCATGATGGACAGGGAGGGGTACGCTGTGAAAAGTTCGGGTGTCACCGTACGACGCAGAATTATGTTGTCATTATTAATCATAACCGTAGGATTTGCTGCCTTGATGGGCAGGCTAGGGTTTGTGCAATTGTATAAGGGAAATGAGCTCTCCAAAGAGGCCGAGGATTTGTGGCGTCGTGAAATTCCGTTCTCTGCAAAACGTGGAGAGGTATTGGATCGCAATGGCGTTCGCCTCGCATACAATATTAGCTCACCGAGCATTCTGGCCATTCCTGTTCAAATTAAGGACAAGGAGGCCACAGCAGCAGCGCTAGCGAATGTGCTCGGGACATCAAAAGAGACAATGCTTAAATATGTATCGAAAAAAGGCTCTTTTATCGTCAATATTCAGCCGGCAGGCCGTAAAATTACGCTAGAGAAAGCACAGCAAGTTCGCGATCTGAACTTAAAAGGGATCGTCGTCGCGGAGGACAATAAAAGGTACTATCCGTTTAACGAATTGGCAGGTCAAGTGCTAGGAATTGTCGGGCTCGACGGCGGTCTTACAGGTGTGGAGAAGATCTATGATGACAAGCTGCAGGGGCAACGGGGAAATGTCTCCTTCCTGTCTGATGCAGCAGGGCGGCAAATGCCGAATTCCTCCGAGAAGTACACCGAACCGCAAGATGGATTGAATTTACAATTGACACTGGACAAACATCTACAGACAATAGTAGAGCGGGAACAAGATCAGGCGATGGCCCAATTGAACCCGAAATCGATTACGACGATCGTGATGAACCCAAAGAACGGGGAGATTCTAGCGATGTCGAGTAAGCCAGGTTATGACCCGGGAAATTATCGGGAATACGCACCGGAGCTCTATAATCGCAATCTATCGATTTGGAGCACCTTCGAGCCAGGTTCAACGTTCAAGATCATTACGCTAGCTGCTGCGGTCCAAGAGAAGAAGGTCAATCTTAAGTATGATCATTTCTATGATCCGGGGTATGTCGATGTGAGTGGGGCCAAGCTTCGCTGCTGGAAGAAGGGCGGCCATGGAAGCGAGACCTTCCTGCAAGTCGTTGAGAACTCTTGCAACCCTGGGTTTGTGGCGCTAGGTCAACGTCTTGGCAAAGAAAAATTGTTCGAGTACATAAAGAATTTTGGCTTTGGCCAGAAGACGGGGATTGACCTGAATGGTGAAGCAACAGGAATTCTCTTCAAATTATCACGTGTTGGCCCCGTCGAGCTTGCGACGACTGCTTTTGGACAGGGGGTATCGGTGACTCCGATTCAACAAGTCGCAGCGGTCGCAGCAGCCATTAATGGCGGGTATTTGTATCAACCTCATGTTGGGATGCGATTAATTCAGCCGGAGACAGGGACGGTACTTCAGAACATGGAGTCCCAGCCTGTCCGACAAGTGATATCTGAGGAGAGCTCCAAGATCGTCCGTGAGGCGCTCGAAAGTGTTGTTGCCAAAGGTACGGGGGGTAAAGCTTTTATCGATGGGTATCGTGTTGGCGGTAAGACAGGAACAGCTCAGAAAGTTGTTAATGGACGTTACTCGCCGAACGAGCATATTGTATCATTTATTGGCTTCGCACCTGCGGATGACCCCCAATTGGTCGTTTATACGGCAGTAGACAACCCGCAAGGGATTCAATTTGGGGGATTGATCGCTGCGCCGATTGTTCGCAACATTATGGAAGATGCGTTACAATATATGGGCGTTCCGAAACGTAAGGATCAGATCGCTCATCCGTATAAACCCGATGAAATACCGCTCGTAACGGTTCCGAATTTGAAGGGGATGACCTTGGAAGATATCTATCAAGATATGAACACCAATTTCAATCTCGCGAAATCAGGCACGGGTAAGGTTGTCGTTGCCCAAGCGCCCAAACCGGGCGAGCGCGTGGAGAAAGGCTCCACCATTCGGATTTACATGGGAAGTGAAGCAGCATTGCCGAATGAGTAGTTATAATTTAAAAATGAATGCATTGGAATGGAAACTCGTAACAATTAAGGAAAAAGATGGAGGGATTAGACATGTTGGTGAAGGAGCTCGTGTCGCGGTTAACAACTGCACAAATAGAAGGAGACGGGGACATTCAGGTGACGGGGATCCAGACGGATTCACGCAAGGTGCAACCGGGGGATTTGTTCATTTGTTTGCCTGGTCATACCGTCGATGGGCATACATTCGCTGACAAAGCTGTTGCCCAAGGCGCTGTGGCGCTGGTGGTAGAGCGTAAGCTTGATCTACCGCTCCCGCAAATTATTGTGAAGGACAGCAGGTATGCGATGGCTGTTTTTGCAGATCATTTCTACGGATCGCCAAGTAAGCAAATGAAAATGATCGGTGTAACGGGTACAAATGGCAAAACAACGACGACCTATCTCATCGAACGGATCTTAGAGGATGCTAGTTTGCGTCCAGGCATTATCGGAACCATTCAGATGCGATATGCCGGTAAGAAAATGGAGATGAGCCGTACGACGCCAGAAGCTTTGGAATTGCAGCAATCACTGCATGCGATGGTTGAGGCAGGTACGGACGCTTGCGTGATGGAGGTTTCATCCCATGCACTACTGCAAGGACGTGTCAAAGGCTGCCGTTTCCGTACCGCAATCTTTACGAATTTAACGCAGGATCATTTGGACTATCATAAGACGATGGAAGAATATAAAGCAGCGAAAGGGCTCTTATTCTCGCGTCTAGGCAATGATTTTCCGGAATCGCCGGATCAGCACGCCTATGCCATTCTAAATGCTGATGATGCGGCGAGCGACTATTTCCGTTCGCTAACTTCAGCTGAGGTAATTACATATGGTGTGGATCAACCATCAGATGTTCAGGCGAGTCAGATTAAGATTACCTCCCGAGGAACCCAGTTCCATGTCACTACATTCCGTGGCAGTGCGGATATAGAGCTGCAGATGGTTGGAAAATTCAATGTCTACAACGCGCTGGCTGCGATCAGTGCAGCATTGGTGGAAGGCATTTCTCTAGAGCAGATTAAAGCAAGTCTTGAATCAATTGCTGGTGTCGATGGGCGTGTTGAAGCAGTGGATGCTGGTCAACCGTATGCTGTTATTGTTGACTATGCGCATACACCGGATGGACTTGAGAATGTCCTCAAGACGGTGAAGGAATTCGCTACAGGCCGAATTCTCTGCGTCTTCGGATGCGGAGGCGACCGTGATCGTACGAAACGCCCAATTATGGGCCGAATCGCTGCGGAATATTCTGATCATGTCCTCGTTACATCCGATAATCCGCGGACGGAGAATCCCGATCTTATTTTGAAAGATATCGAACAAGGAATCATGGATTATACATCGCGCCAGTCGTCCTATGAGCTAATTGTGGATCGTAGATCAGCAATACAAAAGGCTATTGAAATGGCAAGCTCTCACGATGTAGTATTGATTGCGGGGAAAGGGCATGAAACCTATCAGATCATCGGTCAAGAATCTTTCGACTTTGATGATCGAGAAGTTGCTAAAGAAGCGATAAGGGGCCATTAATGTGATTACAAGAACACTACGCGAGATTGCAAATGCATGCGGCGGGAGACTGTCGGATATCCAATATGAAAATTTACAGGTTCACGCCGTCGAGATCGATACCCGTAAACTCCATGAGGGCTGTTTGTTTGTCCCCTTTGCGGGGGAACGCTTTGATGGGCATGATTTTGTCGGCGCTGCGCTTGCGCAAGGCGCACAGGCAGCATTCTGGCCTGAACATCGCGAGCAGCCTGAAGTAAATGGGGCATTGATTCTTGTCGATGATCCATTGCTCGCGTTGCAGCGACTGGCTGCGAGCGTGCTTCGGGAATCGGCTGTGCGTGTTGTCGGTGTAACCGGCAGTAATGGCAAGACAACGACGAAGGATATGATTGCTGCTGTGCTCAGCGCGAGGTATAAGGTTCATAAGACGAATGGAAATTACAATAACCATATCGGCTTACCGCTAACGATACTACAAATGGACGCAGATACGGACATTATCGTGCTTGAGATGGGAATGAGTGGTCGCGGTGAGATTGAACTGTTATCGTCAATCGCATGTCCTGAGGTTGCAGTCATTACGAACATCGGTGATGCACATCTTCTCCAACTCGGCTCTCGTGAAGAGATTGCTAGAGCGAAGCTCGAAATTGTTAGCTCTTTGCGTGAAGGCGGTCTGCTCGTCTCGAATGGTGATGAACCATTAATCGCTCAAGTGCTGAAGGAAGCTTCGACCGTACAGCCGAAGAAGATGTCGCAGGTTCGTTTTGGCTTTGAACAAGATAATGACATCTATGCAACAGGTATTATGCTGAACGCGCGAGGGACGATTTTCACAACGTCTACTTCGGATCAGGCGAGCTACTTCATTCCGCTGCTTGGTCAGCATAATGTGTCCAATGCACTGGCTGCGATGGCTGTCGCGAGATATTTTGACGTTCCTGAAGAGGAAATGGATGCGCAGCTACGGAATCTGGTAGTTACAGGGATGCGCACCGAAGTGATTGAAGGAGTAACAGGCCTAACGATCATTAATGATGCGTACAATGCAAGCCCGACAGCTGTTCGTGCAGCGTTAGAACTGTTCGATCTCATGAGCGGTTTCCGTCAGAAAACGGTCGTGCTGGGGGATATGCTCGAATTAGGTCCGGAAGAAGTGAATTTGCATCGTCTGATTGGTCATGAATTCGAAAGAATGAAAATAGATTACTTGTATACCTATGGACCACTTGCTGCGGAAATTGCATCTGCTGCATCTGCTTATATGCCTGCGGAGCGGGTAAAAGCATTTCAAGACAAGGAAGAGCTCGTGCAAGAGCTTGTATCTGTATTAACACCGCGTGATCTTGTCCTGGTTAAAGGTTCTAGAGGGATGAGACTGGAAGAAGTGGTACGATCGCTAAGAGATACCGCGTTATAATAGTTGTAATTTCTGATTCATGAATGGTTGTTATCGCAAGGATGTGCGGTTTTGATCGTATTTTAGGAGTGTGACGGTAGTGGACTTTAAATTGGTATTACTTACGATCGGGGTTTCTTTTCTGTTAGCGGTTATTGCAGGACCATTATGTATTCCGCTATTAAGAAGGTTGAAATTCGGTCAGCAAATTCGGCAGGATGGTCCCCAAGGGCATTTGAAAAAAGCAGGTACGCCGACGATGGGCGGCATTATTATTCTACTTGCTTTTACACTTAGCTTCTTGAAGTTTTCCGTGATGAATACGGACTTTATTGTTCTGCTTGTGGCAACACTAGGATTTGGGCTTGTTGGATTCCTTGATGACTATATTAAAATTGTGTTCAAAAGATCACTCGGTTTAACAGCAATGCAGAAGTTGTTCGGACAACTGCTCTTCGCTGTCATTGTATGTGCGCTTTTAATTTCGAACAATCATAGTACGGTCATTGCGATTCCAGGCACCTCGGTGGCATGGGATTTCGGATGGTTCTACTATGTATTTATTACGTTAATGATGCTAGCGATCAGTAATGCGGTTAACTTCACCGACGGATTAGACGGCTTGTTGTCGGGTGTTAGCGCAATCGCATTCGGCGCTTTTGCGGTTATTGCGATGCAAGTCGAAGGACATGCGTCTGCGATAGCGGCCGCAGCGATGATTGGAGCTGTTCTTGGCTTCCTCGTATACAATGCGCATCCTGCCAAAGTATTTATGGGCGATTCCGGCTCCTTGGGCATCGGAGGCGCGATTGCGGCGATTGCGATTTTGACGAAAACCGAACTGTTGTTTATTATTATCGGAGGCATATTCGTCATTGAGATGTTGTCCGTTATTCTTCAAGTCGGTTCCTTCAAACTAAGAGGTAAGCGGATTTTCAAGATGAGTCCGATCCACCATCACTTTGAATTGTCGGGCTGGTCGGAATGGCGTGTCGTCATTACGTTCTGGATCGTAGGCCTGCTGCTTGCAGGGCTTGGACTTTATATCAACAAGGGGTTGTAGAGCAATGTTGTTACCGGAAGCATATCGAGGCCAAGACGTCGTAGTTCTTGGTCTTGCCAAAAGCGGCTTACAAGTCGCGAAAGTTCTCGCCTCATGGGGCGCGAATGTGATCGTCAATGATAAGAAAGACCGAGACCAGAGTCCCGAAGCTGACGAACTAGAAGCTTTGGGCATTTCTGTTATTTGTGGAGGACATCCGGACGAGCTTATTCATCCAGGTGTGGCCCTCGTTGTCAAAAATCCAGGGATTCCCTATAGCGTTAAGCCACTACAGCAAGCGTTGCAACTCGGTATCGAGATTGTGACGGAGATTGAAGTTGCCTCTTACATATGTGCTGCGCCGATCATTGGGATTACCGGCTCAAATGGGAAAACAACAACCACCACTTGGGTGGGTAAAATATTAGAACACGCAGGGAAGCACCCGATCGTCGCTGGAAACATCGGTACACCGCTTGTCCAAGCTGTCGCGAAGGCAACGGCCGAGAATCGCATGGTTGTAGAGTTAAGCAGCTTTCAATTGAAAGGTACGAGTGCGTTCCATCCGCATATCGCATGTCTTCTGAATGTCGCAGAGACCCATCTGGACTATCATGGTTCAATGGACGATTACATTGCATCCAAAACGAAGATATTCGCGAATCAGATAAATTCTGACTTTGCCGTGTTAAATATGGATGATCCGATCTGCCGTGGACTTGCTGCTGAAGTCTCTGCGAAGGTGCTGCCTTTCTCAGGCAAGGAGCGCCTTGAATTCGGCGTATACGTTGAACCGCCATATTCGAATGATTCAGATGCCGATGCGAGCGAAGGCGTGGCACGTCATGTCGTCTACCGAGATCAAGATGCGCAGGTGCATACCATTATCGAAGTGGACCACATCGGAATTCCAGCAAGATACAATGTTGATAATGCGTTAGCAGCTTCAGCAATTAGCATCGCAGCGGGAGTGAGTCCTTCGGAACTGAGAGTCCCGCTTGCCGATTTCCACGGTGTGGAGCACCGCTTGGAATTTGTCGGGAAGAAGAATGATGTTACCTATTACAATAATTCCAAAGCAACGAATACGATTGCAACAATCACGGCGCTGCAAGCGTTCCAAGAAGATATAATTCTGATCGCAGGGGGGCTAGATCGTGGGCTCGATTTTCAGGATCTGATGCCAGCCCTTCAATCACATGTCCGTGGAATTGTTACTCTTGGCGAGACACGTGAGAAGTTAGCGCGTGTTGCGGAAGAAGCGGGGATATTGGATATTAAAACCGTCGATACTGTGGAAGATGCGGCGGAGACGCTGCGCAACGCCGTGGTGCAAGCTGCTCAGCTTGCTAGACCTGGAGACATCGTGCTCCTCTCCCCGGCATGCGCTAGCTGGGACATGTTTGCTTCCTATGAACAGCGTGGACGAATTTTTAAAGAGGCCGTGCATAATCTTTAATAGGGGGGCATGTTCAAGCCCTCACATTTAAATGTAAGGGTGTGCCTGCCATGTCAAAAACTCGTTCCGCGCCAGATATTTGGCTGATCTTCTCGATCCTCGCATTGCTCGGCATCGGAATGGTGATGGTGTACAGTGCCGGAGCTGTTGTGGGATTCCACGCGCACGGCGACTCGTTCTATTTTGTGAAGCGCCAGTTGCTATTTGCCGTACTTGGATTAATCGCGATGTATTTTACGATGAACACAGACTATTGGGTTTGGAAGAAGTATGCGAAGGTGGCATTGCTCATCTGCTTCGCATTGCTCGTCATTGTGTTAATCCCGGGGATTGGGGCTGTACGGGGAGGTGCTCGAAGCTGGCTTGGAATAAGCTCCTTTGGAATCCAGCCCTCTGAGTTTATGAAGCTAGCAATGATCCTGTTCCTATCGAAGCTGCTCGCAGATCGTCAGAAGGAACTTGAGTCGTTTGTACGAGGTTTGCTTCCGCCGCTTGCCATTATGGGGCTCGCATTTGGACTTATTATGTTACAACCCGATCTTGGTACGGGTACGGTGATGGTCGGAGCCTCGCTTATTGTTATTTATTCGGCAGGTGCGCAAATTCGGCATCTGGTTTCTCTAGCGATGGTGGGGGTTGTGGGGTTTGTTGGTCTTGTCTTGGCTGCGCCGTATCGGCTTGCCCGAATTACATCCTTCCTAGACCCATGGAGTGATCCGCTTGGAGCTGGGTACCAGATCATTCAATCGCTGTATGCGATTGGGCCAGGAGGATTCGTTGGACTCGGACTCGGCATGAGCCGCCAGAAGTACAGCTACGTACCGGAGCCGCAGACGGATTTTATTTTCTCGATCCTGGCGGAGGAACTTGGGTTTATTGGCGGGATGACAGTCTTATTATTATTTCTTATTTTAGTCTGGCGCGGGATGCGCGTAGCGATGACGATATCTGATCCGTTCGGAAGTTTCCTTGCGGTTGGCATCGTTGGTATGTTCGCTGTGCAAGTCATTATTAACATTGGTGTAGTTATTGGACTGATGCCGGTTACGGGCATTACATTGCCTTTAATCAGCTATGGGGGTTCTTCTCTGACGTTAATGCTGACCGCGTTAGGCATTTTACTCAATATATCCCGTTACGCGAGGTGAGTGTCATGCGAGTTGTACTCAGCGGCGGCGGCACCGGAGGGCATATCTATCCGGCTGTTGCGATTGCGAGACAATGTCAAGCAGAACATCCAGATACGAAAATTTTATACATAGGGACAACGAAGGGGCTTGAGAGCACGTTAGTTCCGAAAGAAAATATACCATTCGAATCCATTGAAATTACAGGATTCCGCCGGAAGTTATCACTTGATAACGTCAGGACAGTATTACGGTTCATCCAAGGGGTTAATCGTTCGAAGAAATTGCTCCAGCAATTTAAACCAGACGTTGTGATTGGAACGGGTGGATACGTATGTGGACCGGTCGTATACGCGGCTTCGAAGCTGGGCATTCCAACGCTGATCCATGAACAGAATGCCATTCCTGGACTTACGAATAAATTTTTGAGCCGCTACACAGATACGGTGGCACTAAGCTTCCCAGAATCCAAGGAGCATTTCGGTAAAGGCAAACATGTTCTATACACGGGTAATCCGCGTGCAACGGCAGTCTTTAAGGCCAATCGCCGCAAAGGTTATGACGTGCTAGGGATCCCTGAAGGCCGGCGAGTTGTGATGGTTGTCGGTGGGAGCCGTGGGGCGAGAGCGATCAATGATGCAATGGTTCAGATGGCACCTGCGCTTGCACGTCTATCAGATGTGCATTTCGTCTATGTAACTGGAGAGAGTTATTATGCAAGCACGAAGGAGCGCATCGAGCAAGCGGTGAGTCCTATGCCGAAGAATTTACAGGTGTTGCCTTACATTCATAACATGCCGGACGTACTGGCTGCGACATCACTTGTCATCGGCCGATCTGGTGCATCGTCTCTTGCGGAGCTGACAGCATTAGGGATCCCATCCATACTCATTCCTTCACCGAATGTAACGAATAATCATCAAGAAGCTAACGCGCGTTCCTTGGAGCGGGCGAATGCGGCAGAAGTGATTTTAGAGAAGGATTTAGATGGTGAGCGATTGTTCGCTCGCGTAGAAGCTATTATGAGAGATAAAATTCGGTTCGAGCAAATGTCGCAAGGTGCGCGTTCCCTTGGCCAACCGGATTCAGCAGAAATCATTGTTCGTGAATTGCAGCGTTTAGCGCAGAACAATAAATAAATACAACGAGAATTTGCACACAAGAGAAGAACTTAGGCGATTGTCACACTCCCCCTCAGTCTGACATAAGATACTCTATAATCGTGACAGACATTCATGAGTTCCGGTTTATTCACACCGATTTGGAGTCGTATTCATGCCTGATGACGCTTCTCTTATTGAGATGCATAGAAGGAGGGTTCATTAGATGCAGCCGTTTATAACAGAATTAACTTCCGCGAACGTCGGTAAGGTGCTCTATAATGAGCCGTTAGCGAATTATACGACTTGGAAAATCGGAGGGCCTGCAGATGTCCTCATCATACCGGGCGGAAAAGAACAACTGGTGAAAACGGTCAAGCTGCTGCATAAGCATGGGATTCCTTGGACCCCTATTGGTAAAGGATCCAATATGCTCGTGACCGACAAAGGCATCCGAGGTGTTGTGATCAAGTTAGGTGAAGGAATGGATCACATCCAATTTACCGGTGATGAGGTTCGTGTCGGCGGCGCTTATTCTTTTATCACACTCAGCATTAAGGCGGGAAAAGAAGGCTTAGCGGGCTTGGAATTCGCAGGGGGCATTCCAGGAACGGTTGGCGGTGCTGTATACATGAATGCTGGAGCTCATGGATCAGATGTGTCACGTATATTAAAGGAAGCTGAGATTGTACTGGAGACCGGGGAATTGGTACGGTATACCACTTCGGAGATGCAATTTGCTTATCGACACTCCATCTTACAAGAGGTGAAGGGAATTGTTCTTGAAGCAACCTTCCAGCTCGAGCATGGAGATCGGAAAGAAATCGCGGCCGCTATGGCATCGTATAAAGAACGTCGAAGAAAAACACAGCCTTATCAGTTGCCATGCTGTGGCAGCGTATTTCGAAATCCGCCGAATGATTTCTCTGCGAGACTGATTCAAGAAGCGGGCTTGAAAGGTTATCGTGTTGGAGGCGCTGAAGTCTCGACGTTACACGCCAATTTCATTGTGAATACCGGGCAAGCGACAGCTAGAGATGTTCTCACCCTAATCGAGGAGATAAGGCAGACGATCCAGTCGAAGTATGGGATTTCGTTAGTGCCGGAAGTGTTGGTCGTGGGTGAGCGGTAAACTCGGAGGTGATACATTGGACAAATTGGTGATTGAGGGAGGGAGACCCCTATCAGGAACCATTCGTATCCATGGAGCGAAAAATGCCGCATTGCCGATTCTTGCAGCAAGCCTTCTGACGCGTGGAAGAATACAGCTTCATAATGTTCCGAAACTGCTGGATATTCAGGTCATGCTGCAAATCTTAGAGGATATTGGTTGTGAGACGCAGCATATCAACGATACCGTCGTTATTGATACAACCGAAGCGAATTCCTCGCATGTTCCGGAATCCTTAATGAAGCAAATGCGGTCTTCCATATTTTTGATGGGTCCGCTGCTGGCTCGTTTTGGGGAAGTGCAGATATATCAGCCTGGGGGCTGTGCGATCGGCGAGCGTAAGATTGATCTGCATCTCTGTGGACTTATGGAGCTCGGTGCTCAAATATTGCAGACGGATCAACGCATTATTTGCAGGGCGGAACAACTGATAGGCGCGAATATCCATTTAGACTTCCCTAGCGTTGGCGCGACGGAGAATATTATGATGGCGGCTGTCTTAGCCAAGGGCACGACAGTCATAACGAATGCGGCAAGAGAACCGGAAATTGGGGATTTGCAGAATTTCTTGAATCGGTTAGGCGCCCGAATTGTCGGAGCGGGAACAGATACGATCACAATTGTGGGGGTTGAGGAACTGACACCTTGTTCATACGAGGTGATCCCGGATCGCATTGTCGCGGGGACGTTTATGATCGCTGCAGCAGCCACCAGAGGCAATGTCACGCTAACGCATGTAAATGCATCGCATTTAACATCTCTAATCCATGTATTAAGGCGTGCCGGTGTTGAAGTGGCAGTAGACGATGATATAATACAAGTAAGCAGTAAGGCGAGACCTATCGCTGTTGAACGTATCGTGACTTCGCCTTATCCGGCATTTCCAACCGATTTACAATCTCAGATTATGGTACTGCTGTCGTTGTCGGACGGATTTAGCATTATGAAAGAGACGATTTTCGAAGGTCGATTCAAACATGTCGACGAGCTGACACGGATGGGTGCGGACATCCGAACAGATTTGAATTCTGCTTTTATCCGGGGTGTAAACCGATTGTTCGGAGCAACGGTTGAAGCAACGGATTTACGGGCAGGGGCAGCGCTTGTCATCGCTGGATTGGCTGCGCAAGGGAAGACAATTATCGAACAAGTGCATCATATCGACCGCGGCTATGATCAGATTGAACGATTGTTCTCAAGTCTTGGGGCAACGATATATCGTGAATCGCAAGTAGCAAGGCAGCTTGACTTTGCAAATTAACCGCCTTCATCCCCTTCGCGAGTGCTGGAGGGGATCGAGGCTTTTATAGGTGGTATAGAAATGGTTAAGCAGCTCCCCGTATTAAAAGAGAAAAAAGTAAAGAAGAACACCAGCAGAAAGCTGCTTCTTATTCTGCTACTTCTTTTTGTCGTCATTCTAGCTGTTCTATTCTTTCGTTCGTCCGTGAGCAAGATTTCAGAGATTCAGATCACAGGTAACGATATGGTAGCAAAAGAAGAGCTGATCCTGAAAAGCGGACTTCATGTGGGAGATCAGTTTTTTGGGACAAGCAAGGGAACGATCCGCGATCGGATTCGAGAACTAAAGGCCGTTGAAGACGTAAAGATTGAACTTCAATTCCCGGGTGTCATCCATATCGATGTTCAAGAATTTCCAACGGTAGCGTATCAAATATCACAAGAAAACGGGCAGATTGCAGGTATACTTTCTAATGGGACGAATGTCTTGCTGCAGAAGGATCATATCCTCGTAGAGAAGCCAATTCTAACCCAGTGGAAGTCGGAGGATCCGCTTCTTGCACAACTGTGTAAACAGTTAGCGCTTATCCCTGATGAGCTGCTCACCGATATTTCTGAGATTATCCCCGACCCCACGAAAGCTTACCCGGATCGCATCAAGATGTATACCCGTTCACAGTTCGAAATTACTACATCCATTTCCTTATTAAAGGATAAGGTTGAGTATTTGAATAAAGTGATCGAGACACAGCAACCGGGTCAAATTACGATGCTAGCAGCAGATACGTATAAGCCGTTTGACCGCGTAACGTCGGACATTGAGCCGGAAAAAGAGACTACTCAATAATGTGAAAAAATGTTAGAATGGTAGTTATAGGTTTGTCCTCCTTTTTTTAATTTTGGTAAACATTTACCAATAAAAAAATTGTAGAAAAAAGAGGGAATACATAAAATTTGTTGAATATGTACAGAGTGTCATACAATATTACTATTATACTTAGGTAGAAATAGGAGGTGCCACAGATTGAGCAACGGTGACATCATTGTTAGTTTGGACATCGGTACATCCAAAGTTCGAGCTATTATCGGTGAAATGAACAATGGAACCTTTAATATTATTGGAGTTGGATCTGCCGACTCGGAAGGTATTCGAAAAGGAGCAATTGTAGATATTGACCAGACGGTACAGTCGATTCGCAATGCTGTCGATCATGCAGAACGTATGGTTGGCATTCAAATATCGGAAGTTTTTGTCGGAATTTCAGGAAATCATATTGGGCTTCAATCGAGTCATGGCGTAGTTGCGGTGTCAAATGAAGATCGTGAGATCGGTGATGAAGATATTGAACGGGTGTTAAAAGCTGCGGAAGTGATTGCTCTCCCACCTGAGCGAGAGATTATTGACGTGGTTGCCAAACAATATGTTGTTGACGGGCTTGAAGGTATTCAAGACCCACGCGGCATGATTGGCGTACGCCTGGAAGTTGAAGCAACGATCATTACGGGCGCGAAGACAGCGATACATAACTTACTTCGATGTGTTGAAAAAGCAGGCTTGAAAGTAAAAGATCTAGTGCTTATGTCACTAGCAGCTGGGCAGTTAGCATTGTCCAAGGACGAGAAGACGATGGGATCCATTCTTGTCGATATCGGTGCAGGCGCGACGACCATTGCCGTATTCCAGAATGGGGCGATGATCGCAACTTCGACTTTGCCAATTGGCGGCGAATTCGTCACCAATGATATTGCCTACGGGCTTCGTACATTGACTGACCAAGCGGAGCGCGTGAAGCTGAAGTTCGGATGCGCTTATGGCCCGGATGCAGCTGAGGATCAAGTCTTCAAAGTCATTCGGATTGGCAGTAATGTCGAGAAAGAATTCTCCCAATTAGATCTAGCGGCGATTATTGAACCTCGCGTTCAGGAAATCTTCCAAATGGTGCGTCAAGAGGTTAAGAGATTAGGATATAGCGAGATGCCAGGCGGATATATCTTAACAGGTGGAACGGTATGTATGTCAGGCGTGTTAACAGTTGCCCAAGCGGAACTGAAAGCGACTGTCCGCATTGCGGTTCCTGATTTTATCGGTGTGCGTGACCCTGGCTACACGAGCGGTGTTGGTATTATCCATAGTGTTATTCGTACGGTTAGAATGCGTAATGCTTCGCCTGCGAAGAAAGCTGCGAATCGTCCCAAAGCGCCGAAGAGTGAGGAAGAAAAGCCGGGAATTTTTGATCGTATGAAGAAATTTTTTGAGGATTTCATATAAGATGTCAGGCATGAAGATATCCTGGGCAGTCTAGCGCAATGAGGGGGAGATGAAGATTATGTTGGAATTTGATTTTGAGATGGACTCGTTAGCCCAAATAAAGGTCATTGGCGTGGGTGGCGGCGGTAGTAACGCAGTCAACCGAATGATTGATAATGGCGTCAAGGGCGTAGAATTTATTACTGTAAATACCGATGCTCAAGCGCTTCATTTGGCAAAATCCGAGCATCGTTTGCAAATTGGTGATAAATTAACACGTGGACTTGGAGCAGGTGCGAACCCTGATGTGGGGAAGAAAGCTGCTGAAGAATCCCGTGAAGCGATTATGAATACACTGCGCGGTGCAGACATGGTGTTCGTTACTGCGGGTATGGGTGGCGGAACAGGTACGGGCGCTGCTCCAGTCATTGCTGAAATCGCTAGAGAATGCGGTGCATTAACTGTTGGGGTCGTAACACGTCCTTTCTCGTTCGAAGGCCGCAAACGTTCCACGCAAGCAGAGCTCGGTATAGAAGCACTGAAAGAAAAAGTAGACACACTTATTGTCATTCCGAACGATCGCCTATTGGAGATGGTGGATAAGAAGACACCAATGCTTGAAGCATTCCGTGAAGTCGATAACGTATTGCGTCAAGCGGTACAAGGTATTTCTGACTTGATCGCTGAACCAGCGTTAATCAACCTTGACTTTGCAGACGTGAAGACGATCATGACGGAACGCGGCTCTGCATTGATGGGGATTGGCGTTGCGAATGGAGAGAACCGCGCGGCCGAAGCTGCGCGCAAAGCGATTATGAGTCCACTTCTCGAGACCTCGATCGAAGGTGCTCGTGGTGTCATCATGAACATCACTGGCGGTATGAATTTATCCTTGTATGAAGTCAATGAAGCGGCTGAAATTGTTATCTCGGCATCCGATCCAGAAGTAAATATGATTTTCGGTGCGAGGATTGAAGAAGACATGAAAGACGATATCAAAGTAACAGTCATCGCAACAGGGTTCGAATCTAAACCGGTTAACATCCCTGGTCGCAGACCTGTGACTGCTGCACAACCGGAAGAGGCTCCAGAGACTCGTTCTGCAAGTCAATTGCGTCCATTTGGCAATCAGCCGGCAGGCGATCAATTGGATATTCCGACTTTCCTACGCAATCGTCCTCGTCATAATGATTAATTTCTTCTATTAGAGCCCATTTTACAGAATCCAAATTCTGTGAGATGGGCTTTTTTTCATGACCTATGATTATCCCTCGGTTTGTTTCTTCGACAAAAAAAGATGCACAGCTTCCCCATGTTTAGACAGACTTTGAATATGAGGTTTAATATACTAGTTTCATCCGTTGCCAAGTTCGATGGATAGGGTGAGGCGGTGAAGCGACTGGTTGTATATCTTGATCTCATTTTTCTCATGAATTTGCTCATTGATGGAGCATTATTATGGACAACGGCCTGGATGAGGAAATTAAAACCACGAATCTGGCGCTTGATCGCAGCGTCAATTCTAGGTGCCTCTTATGTCGTGATGATGTTCGCACCTGCATTATCTTTCTTGTTTACGTTTCTGATTAAATTCATGATGTCTTTGGGAATGCTCTGGATTGCTTTTGGTTTTATCAGCCTACAAAACTACTTACGCAATATGGCTGCATTCTATGTCATAAATTTTGTGGCAGCAGGAGGCATACTAGGGCTCCATTACTTGATGCAGAATTCTGGCGATGTGTTAAATGGCATCTGGTTCTCGCACTCCGGTGGATTTCAATTTAACTTGAAGATTGGGTTTTGGATTATTGCAATTGGACTTGTCATGACGTTCCTCTTATACCGTATGGTGATACGCAGCCGCGCGAACAAAGAGGCTATGACGCAATTTCTCGCACAAGTGGAGGTCTGGATCGATCAAGATCAGTCAAGCTGTGTCGGACTCATTGATACGGGGAATCAACTTACCGATCCATTAACGCGAAGCCCTGTCATTGTGATGGAGGCAGGACTTTGGTTTAATGCTTTTCCCGAAGGATGGATTGATCGGCTTCGTGATCTCTCTGCAGATCAATGGATTATGGAAATGCAAGACGCATCTGTTCCATGGCAAGATCGACTCCGAATGGTACCTTATCGCGGGGTGAATCGTGGTAGTACACAGTGGATGATCGCGGTTAAACCAGATAAAGTCGTCCTTACCCATGGGGGAACCACCACAGAATGTACGAAGGTATTGATCGGGCTTGATGGCGGTAAGCTGTCGTCGGATGGCAGTTATCAGGCGATTTTGCATAGCGCGCTATTTCATCATTAATGTCTAGGAGGAGACGGAATGCTCTTAAAACTGAAATTGACAATGCAATTGAACTATTACCGGTTTCTTTTTTTGCTAGGGTTGAAGAGCGAAGAGATTTATTATATTGGCGGCAGCGAGGCCCTTCCTCCACCACTTACGCGTGAGGAAGAAGAATATTTGCTTACGAGACTGTCATCAGGTGATACGGCGATCCGGGCGATGCTGATCGAACGCAATCTGCGACTTGTTGTATATATCGCGCGCAAGTTCGAGAATACAGGTATCAACATTGAAGATTTGGTATCGATCGGTGCGATTGGTCTCATCAAAGCCGTCAATACGTTCGATCCTGACAAGAAGATTAAGCTAGCGACTTATGCATCACGGTGTATAGAGAATGAGATTCTGATGTATTTACGTCGTAATAGCAAGATCCGTACCGAGGTATCTTTTGACGAACCGCTTAATATCGATTGGGATGGGAACGAGCTCCTGCTCTCCGATGTCCTAGGGACAGAGAATGACACGATTTACCGGAATATCGAGGAACAGGTGGACCGTAAACTTTTACATAAAGCATTGGATAAACTATCGGATCGTGAACGTGTCATCATGGAGCTGCGGTTCGGATTGACCGATGGGGAAGAGAAGACGCAGAAGGATGTTGCGGATATGCTCGGCATCTCCCAGTCTTACATTTCACGGCTGGAGAAGCGAATTATTAAACGGCTGCGAAAAGAATTTAATAAGATGGTGTAACCTATATCGGGCGCGGAGTAGACGTCGAATTGGGTCGAAGACGTGTCGAAATGCATCCTGAAAAAGGAATAAAAAAACAGCCCACGGAGATAATGTACATTAATGTTTCTCCTTGGGAGGTTGTACACGATGACCCGAAATAAAGTCGAGATTTGTGGTGTGGATACTGCAAAACTGCCAGTTCTAACGAACGCGGAAATGCGCGAATTATTCGTCGCCTTACAACAACAAAATGAACGAGCAGCAAGAGAGAAATTAGTGAATGGCAATCTAAGGCTCGTGCTAAGTGTCATTCAACGATTTAACAATCGTGGGGAATTTGTTGACGATCTGTTCCAGGTCGGCTGCATCGGTCTGATGAAAGCGATCGATAATTTCGATCTTGGTCAGAATGTTAAATTCTCTACGTATGCCGTGCCGATGATTATTGGTGAGATTCGGCGTTATCTTCGGGATAATAACCCGATCCGTGTCTCACGCTCGCTTCGCGATATTGCGTATAAAGCGCTTCAGGTTCGCGACAGCTTAACGAATAAGAACGCGCGTGAACCGACGATCTTCGAAATCTCAGAGGCGCTGAACGTCCCGAAAGAGGATGTTGTATTCGCTCTTGATGCCATTCAAGATCCGGTATCGCTATTCGAGCCGATCTATCATGATGGCGGAGACCCGATTTATGTGATGGACCAGATCAGTGATGATAAGAATAAGGATGTATCTTGGATTGAAGAGATTGCACTTCGTGAAGCGATGCGCAAACTGAACGATCGTGAGAAAATGATCTTATCTATGCGGTTTTTCGAAGGGAAGACTCAGATGGAAGTGGCAGAGGAGATTGGCATATCCCAGGCACAGGTATCGAGACTTGAGAAATCGGCCATTAATCAGATGCAGAAGCATGTCAAATCGTGAATCTCTTGTTGCATGCAAAGTCCTAACGTGAATTCGTTAGGGCTTTTTTTGAAGTTTGTGTGCAGCCACGGTTTTCTTTTAAGGATCAGGACATTTTACGTCTTTTCCACATATATTTAGGATATATGGATTCGAACCCTAAAATTAAAAGATTAGTGGTGATGACGGGTGAAGATATCGGATTTTCAGACGAAGGATGTTATTAATATTGTGGACGGGAAGAAGCTCGGGCAAATCTCAGATCTCGAGCTGGATTTGCGTCAAGGGCGCATCAACTCGATTGTCGTGCCGAACTATAATAAATTTCTTGGTCTATTTGGCGGTGGCAACGACCTCGTAATCCCTTGGCGAAATATTGTGAAGATCGGCGCGGATGTTGTCCTTGTCAAAATGGAGGAGACACGGGTCACCAAGCAGGACGAATATGAGCCGGCTTCAGACCGATACGAGAGGCTAGACCCGATGATGCGAGAGACAAGATCGTACCCTAGTTAGTGCGTGTTCAAAAAGTCGGGTTTTCAGCACCTGAGCGTTTTCGCAGAAAACTGACATCGTAAGCATATGCCCAGGTTGCGAGAATCCTCGGATTATGCTTCCGTAGCGAGTTTTTCTTCGAAAAACTTTAAGGAGGAACGGAGTTTAGGCAAAACCTAAATGAGTACCTGAAATGTTTCCGAAGGGAACATACGTCGTAAGCATATGCTCTTCGAGGATGATCGCAAGATTCGATGTCGAATACGCTTCATGAAATACTTCGTGATCAAAAGACGACATTTTGAACAACCTCTAGTTAGTGAAAAGTAGCGCCGGCATATGGTACACTAGGGTTGAGGTGAATGAATAATGGAACCATTCGTACAACAGACTAGACCATCAGCACCTGCTCTATTTATGCTGGAACCTTGGGTATCGAAGGGATCAGATATTACAGCAGGTTTTTCTTCGAAAAATGGCGGTGTCAGCAGCGGCCCGTATGACTCCTTAAATTGTGCCTTTCACGTTCATGACCGGGATGAAGATGTCATTCGGAATCGGGAAGCGATTGCGGATGTGCTGCAGCTTCCATTCGAGGCGTGGACTTGCGGTGAACAAGTGCATAGCAATCATGTGTTTGAAGTCAAAGCGGAACATCAAGGACTAGGACGTATGACAAGAGCGTCGGCTATCCAAGATACGGATGCATTGATTACAAATGTACCCGGCGTGTGGCTGACCTCTTTTTACGCCGATTGCGTTCCTTTATACTTCTGGGATCCTGTAGTGCGTGCAGTGGGGCTAGCCCATGCAGGCTGGAAAGGGACGGTATTAGAGATCGCCGGGAAGACGATTGAGAAGATGGGGGAAGCTTACGGCTCAATCCCGAGCAATATACGTACTGCGATTGGACCTTCAATCGGCGCCTGCTGCTATGAGGTGGATGAGCATGTCATGCAGCATGTAGAGGATTTTGCGCATACGTTCTCGCTGACAGATCAAGACCCTCCAATTTATATTGCAAAGCCGAACGGGAAGTTCATGCTTGACTTGAAACAATTTAATCGACAGATTATGATAAAAGCAGGAATTTTACCGACAAATATCGAATGTTCTACGTGGTGTACAAGTTGTCAAGAGGAGGATTTCTTCTCACATCGACGCGATCAAGGGAGAACAGGTCGAATGATCAGCTGGATCGCAATAGAAAAGGAGTGATCTTCGCATGGCATTGCAAGAGCGAATCGAGCTCGTGGAGCAGCGCGTGAATGAAGCATGTCGGCGTAGTGGCAGACTTCGTGAAGATGTACATATCATTGCAGTAACGAAATATGTTTCACTCGCGATGACAGAATCCGTGCTGAAGCATGGATTAGAGCATATTGGTGAGAACCGTTGGCAGAATGCTGAAGAAAAGTGGAATGCGTTAGGGAATCAAGGAACCTGGCATTTTATCGGTCATTTGCAGACGAACAAAGTGAAGGATGTCATAGGCAAGTTCGCTTATATTCATTCATTGGACAGGCTGTCGCTTGCAAAGGAATTGAATAACAAAGCGGAAGCGCTACAGATGGATGTGAATTGCTTCGTCCAAGTGAATGTCTCCGGAGAGACATCGAAATATGGACTTGAGCCGGAGCAGCTGGTTCCATTCATTAAGGAAATGCAAGCATACCCTCGAATTCATATTGCCGGACTGATGACGATGGCGCCATTCGAGTATGAAGCAGAACAGACACGACCGGTCTTTCGCGGATTGCGAACTCTACGGGATGAGCTTAACCAGCTTGCAATCACAGAAGACCCCATTCAACACCTTTCCATGGGTATGTCCAATGATTTTGAGGTGGCAATTGAAGAGGGAGCAACTTGGATTCGACTCGGCTCTATTTTAGTAGGGGATAAGGAGGAAGTGTAATGGGCGTTATGAATCGATTTATGAATTTTCTGGGACTGCAAGAGGAAGAAGAAGTGGTCGAACGGGAGAAGATAACGCACGAAGAAGAACAAGAAGTTGAAACCCCGAGCTTTGAATCACGTAAAAATGTAAAAGCAAGTAATGTGGTCAGCATCCACTCGCAGAAAAATGCCAAGGTGGTGCTCTATGAGCCACGTTCGTATGACGAAGCGCAAGAAATTGCAGACCATCTGCGTTCTCGCCGTTCTGTCGTTGTGAACTTGCAGCGGATTCGTAAAGATCAGGCGATGCGTATTATCGATTTCTTGAGCGGGACGGTCTATGCTTTGAATGGGAACATCTCGAAGCTTGGCATCAATATCTTTATGTGCACACCGGACACCGTTGAAATTCAAGGCGCAATCTCCGAAATCTTATCCGAGGAACAAGACTATAGCTAAAAGAGGTGACTGATTTTGGGGCAAATTGATTACTACATTTCCATGATTGGACAGATTTATTTATACATGATCATCGTGTATGTACTACTCTCTTGGGTGCCGAATGCGCGCGAGAGCTTTGTCGGGAATTTGCTTGCGAAGCTGGTCGAGCCGTATTTGAACCCGTTTCGTAAAATTATTCCGCCAATCGGAGGCATGCTAGACATTTCACCGGTTGTTGCGTTGTTCGTTCTGCAATTTGTCATTCAGGGTATCATTGCAGTCGTTCATTTCATTATCCCAGGGTGAACCTTCTATGAGTGACATTTACAATCATTTTCATCCGGATGAGAGGCCTTTTGTAGACCGGGCATGGGAGTGGGTTACCAATGCAGGGGAATATCATGAGGCCAAGCTCACCGATTTTCTAGATCCAAGACAAGCTTTTATCGTCCAGACCTTGGTGAATCGGCATCCGGATGTTGCCGTAAGATTTGATGGGGGATACCCTGAGGCAGAGAGACGCCGCGCCTTCATCGCTCCGGATTATCGGCATTTGGAGAGCGAGAAGATGGGACTGGCCGTACTCTCCGTGACTTCTGGTGACCAGAAATTCATCGAACTCGATCATGGCGATTATATGGGCTCTATTCTAGGACTCGGTATGAAGCGGGATAAGATCGGGGATATTCATGTACTCCCATCCGGCTGTCATTGTATAGTGGAAGAGGAGATTAGTAATTATATCAATATACAACTTCGCCAAGTTCACCGGATTCAAGTTCAGACCGAAATTTTTCCGATCGAAAGTCTGCAGACAAGCACTTCACGATTGGAGGAGATGAACTTGACGGTGGCTTCTTTGCGCCTAGATGGGATTGCGAGTGATGCCTTTCGGATCAGTCGTACGAAGATTGTGGTGCCCATTAAGGCGGGCCGTTGTCGTGTCAATTGGAAGGTTGAGGAGGATCCGTCGAAGCCGCTTAAAGTGGGGGACGTTGTTTCTATGCAGGGCTTAGGGCGTTTTAAAGTTCTTGAGATCGATGGCATAACGAAAAAAGGCAGGAATCGTGTGAAAATCGGTAAATTCGTGTAGATCGATTGCAGGAATTTTAGAGTTCTTGTCGAAATGAATAGGCAATAGAAACAAGGTTTGTTGACTTTATAGGAGGTGCAGAGAGGATGCCGTTAACCCCGTTAGACATACATAATAAAGAGTTTGGCCGCAGACTGCGCGGATATGACGAAGATCAAGTGAATGAATTCCTTGATCAAGTAATTAAGGACTATGAGTCCATCATTCGTGAGAATAAAGAACTGCAGAACCAAATTTTCTCCCTGCAAGAGAAATTAGATCACTTCTCGAATATCGAAGAGACACTGAGTAAGACAATCATCGTCGCACAGGAAGCGGCAGATGAAGTGAAGCATAATTCGAAGAAGGAAGCGCAGCTGATTCTTAAGGAAGCTGAGAAGAACGCGGATCGCATTGTGAACGAATCCTTAGTGAAGTCGCGTCGTATTGCACTGGAGGTGGACGAGCTTAAGAAGCAAGCGTCCATTTATCGTGCACGTTTCCGTACGTTAGTGGAAGCACAATTGGAATTGCTTAGCCAAGACGGATGGGAAGCGTTAGAGAACCGGAACCAAGATAATCTCCTTGTTGAGCGTGAGCGGGAGGCGAACGAAGTCTATTAAGATATATGCCTTGATGAATGGCTTCGATGATGGGTTTGACAATTCGGAGCAAAGAGGATATATTATCTTGTAATATTAAAATACAAATAAGAGTTCAAAATTGGCTTTTCAGCACCGAGAAGGTTGTGAGAACCTGAAGAAGGAGGAAACGGAATGTAGGCAAAACCTACATGAGTACCGGACTTCGAGGGTGAACACAAGATTCGATGCCGAGAAAGCTTCTTGGGATCCTTCGTGATCAAAAGACAATTTTTGAACTTCCTTGATAAATTCGTTGATGGGAACAGTAGGTCAGATCCACGTTCACCAGAGAGTTGGCGGTCGGTGCAAGCCAACGGACAGGATTGACGGAAGATCATCCCGGAGAAGCGAAGCTGAACCGTATACAAAAGTAAGCTGAGCCGGTCTTTCCACCGTTAACAGGAACCTGCAGTGGTCCGAGTAATTCGGGTATTGCATGACGAAGGTGCCGTTCTGATGTATGCTGATTCACAGCGCTCACAGACGGAACAAGGGTGGTAACGCGAGCGAACCTCGTCCCTTTTTGGGGATGAGGTTTTTTGGTGTTTATTTTTATTATCTGTAACGAAGAAAGGGTTGTAAGCCATGCGTAAAATTGACGTCAAAGAAAAGGCCCGCGCACGTGAACTGCGTGTACTTGGCAAATGGAACGAAGAGCAGACATTTAAAAAATCAATCGAGAACCGTTCGGGTAAGCCGAACTTTGTATTCTACGAAGGACCTCCGACGGCGAATGGTAAGCCGCATATTGGACACGTATTGGGTCGCGTAATCAAAGACTTTATTGGCCGCTATAAGACGATGTCAGGTTACCGTGTTGTTCGTAAAGCAGGTTGGGATACACATGGGTTGCCGGTTGAACTTGGTGTAGAGAAGCAGCTTGGCATCTCCGGTAAGCAAGAGATTGAGAACTACGGTATCGAAGAATTCGTGAAGAAATGTAAAGCGAGTGTATTCGAGTATGAGAAGCAATGGCGTGAATTAACGGAAGGGATTGCATACTGGACTGATCTCGACCATCCGTACATTACGCTTGAGAACAATTATATTGAGAGTGTGTGGAATATTTTGTCCACGATTCACAATAAAGGACTTCTCTACCGCGGACATCGCGTGAGCCCGTATTGCCCATGCTGTCAGACGACGCTGAGCTCTCATGAAGTGGCGCAAGGCTATGAAGATGTGAAAGATCTATCGGCAACGGTGAAATTCAGATTGAAGGATCAAGAGGAAGCAATTCTCGCTTGGACGACGACACCTTGGACATTGCCTTCGAACGTAGCACTTGCTGTGAATCCGGAGATGGAATATGTCAAGGTGAAGCAGGACGACGAAGTACTCATCGTTGCGAAGAACTTGGTAGAGAAAGCGATCAAGGGTGAATACGAAATCGTAGCAACCGTCCTTGGTTCCGACTTGGTTGGCCTCAAATATACGCCGCCAATGCCTTATGTTAGTGTTGAGAACGGTCATTTCGTGATCGCTGGAGATTTCGTTAGTGATACGAGCGGTACAGGGATTGTTCATATCGCACCAGCACACGGGGAAGATGACTATCGTGTATCCCGTCAGAACAATATCAGCATGCTGAATGTGGTGAATGCATCGGGTCGCTATACGGATGAGGTGACGGATTTTGCAGGACGTTTCGTGAAGGATTGCGATATTGATATCGTTAAAATGTTGTCGGAACGCGGATTGCTCTACTCCAAAGAGAAATATGAGCATAGCTATCCATTCTGCTGGCGTTGTAAATCGCCACTCCTTTACTATGCGATGGAGAGCTGGTTCATTCAGACGACAGCGGTGAAGGATCAGTTGATCGCGAACAACAATGGTGTAGACTGGTACCCTGGTCATATCCGTGAAGGACGTTTTGGTAAATTCCTTGAGGACCTCGTGGATTGGAACATCAGCCGGAATCGTTACTGGGGTACGCCGCTTAACGTATGGGTATGTAATTCATGCCATGGCGAATATGCACCGAACAGTCATGCAGACCTGCGAGCGAAATCGGTATCCCCGATTGCTGAAGATCTTGAATTGCATAAGCCTTACGTCGATGAAGTGAAATTGCATTGTCCACATTGTGAAGGCGGCGTGATGGAACGGACTTCCGAAGTGATCGACGTATGGTTCGATAGTGGATCGATGCCGTTCGCACAGCATCACCATCCATTCGAGAATGAGAAGGAATTCGAAGAGCAGTATCCTGCAGATATGATCTGTGAAGGGGTCGACCAGACACGCGGTTGGTTCTACAGTTTGCTGGCTGTATCCACGTTGTATAACGGGAAAGCACCTTACAAAGCGGTCATCTCGACGGGTCATATCCTAGATGAGAACGGTCAGAAGATGTCGAAGAGTAAAGGGAACGTTATCGACCCATGGGAAATCATCGACGAATTCGGAACAGATGCATTCCGTTGGGCGTTACTATCCGATAGTGCGCCTTGGAACACGAAACGCTTCTCGAAGCAAATCGTGGCTGAAGCGAAATCCAAAGTGATCGACACCATCGTGAATACACATGCATTCTTGGCGCTCTATGCCAATATTGATCAATATGATCCTGCAGCACACCCTGAGCGTCCGTCGCAGAACAAGTTGGATCGCTGGATCTTGTCCCGTCTGAACAGCTTAATGCAGCTCGTTAGCAAAGGGCTTGAAGTGAATGACTTCTTGAACCCTGCGAAAGCGATCGAGACTTTCGTGGATGAGATGAGTAACTGGTATATCCGTCGTTCGCGTGACCGCTTCTGGGGCAGCGAAATGACAGAAGATAAAATTTCAGCGTATCAAACGCTTCGTAACGTACTCTTGAACCTGTCCTTACTCATCGCACCGTATGCGCCGCTCGTTGCGGAAGAAGTATACGGCAACCTTGGCGGTACGAAGGAAAGCGTGCATTTGGATGATTATCCGCAAGCGAATCCTGCGTTGATCGATGCACAGCTGGAGCAAGATATGGAGACGGCACGTCAAATTGTGGAGCTTGCGCGTAACGTTCGTAACGAGACGAGCATTAAGACGCGTCAACCGCTGTCCGAATTGATCGTATCGATGGATCGTGCATTTGACCTTGCGGGCTACGAAGCGATCATCAAGGATGAGATCAACGTCAAAGAAATCCGCATCGAGACAAGTGATAACGGCTTCGTTGACTTCAACTTGAAGCTGAACTTGAAAGTAGCGGGTAAGAAGTACGGTAAGAATGTTGGAGCAATCCAGGGGTACCTGAAGGGATTGGACGTAGCAGCTGCGCGTGACATTGTCGAGCAAGGCAAGTTGGCATTCGTCTCAGCAGAGGGCGATACGCTTGATATTACGAGTGAAGAGCTGCTGATTGAGAAACAAGCCAAAGAAGGCTTTGCATCGGCTTCAGGCTATCAAATCACCGTCGCACTTAACACGGATATTACACCAGAATTGGAGCAAGAAGGCTGGGTACGCGAGGTCGTTCGTGCGATCCAAGATACGCGGAAGAAGCTTGATCTACCAATCGAGAAGCGCGTAAATCTAACGTTACGTGTTGATGAGGAGCTCCAGGCTGCCATTACCGCATTCGAACATGTTCTTCGTGAGAATGTGTTGGTGGAAGAAGTTCAATTCGGAGAAGTTAGCGGTATGGAGAACGTGGAACTTGGTGAGAAATCCATAGGAATTCACATCGAGAAATAATTACCGGTTTTCCGGGCATAATGAAATAGCAAGCATGAAACAAAGGCGAGCTCAAGTTAGCGATTGAACATTCTGCTAGCGCTTGAGCTCGTTTTTTATTTTCTTTATGGAGTGTGAGACGGTTGTCACGTGTCCAGAACGATGAGCAAGAATTAAATCACTTGGAAAAAATACTGGAGAAGATGCATTTGCAAATCGATGCGATTGCACAGAGCATGGAACAGGCGCGTATAGCGGAATATACAGAGCTGCTGCTCAAGCCATGGCGGTTAATTTGGCTGAATGTTCTCTCGGGAATCGCGAAAGGGGTCGGGATTGCGATTGGATTTTCCGTCTTCGCAGCAACGATCGTCTATATCTTGCAGTGGTTGAACCTTTTGAATTTACCGATTGTTGGTGACTATATCGCTGATTTGGTTCGTGTTGTACAGCGACAACTCGAAGGAAAAACGTATTAGCACTAACAGGTGCGTAAATGATTAATCCTCGGTAACGACAATATCCGGTTCTAATAACGGCTCACCTTCGTGTTCTTCAAGGTACTTATGATACTGCTTGTTACGAACGACGGATACATTTTGACCAAATATATCGGTTGCAATGAAGCTTTCGTAAGATTCGACGAAGCCATCCAATTCATCCGAAGCTTCAATCGCCATCTCATCATAATCATCAACATTGTTGCCTTCCGCCATCGCCGGTGTATTGGAGGTTCCCCAGCTCTCGACAATTTGCCAAGCATCCTCGCCGTCAAATCCATTCTGATCTTCTTGGTCATCGAGACTAGTTCGTCCGAATGGCGGATTGAGGAATTGCTCTTCGATCGGGCGATTCTCAGATAAGGCTTGTTCTGGCGAATGCTGGACACAATAGAGGGTATAAGGGATGGCCTGTAACCGGTCAAAAGGGATTGGTTTGCCGCATTCATGGCATATGCCATAATCGCCTTGCTCCATCTGTTCAAGCGCCATATTCACACGAGCTAACCGTCGTTCTTCATTTTCAAGTAGGGCAATGTCTTTGCCGCGTTCGAACATTTCGGTACCAAGGTCTGCAGGGTGGTTATCGTTGGTGGACAGTTCGCCTGTGTTGTCTCGCATGGACTCGGCTAATCCGAGGTGGCTGCTCTGATCGAGTCGTTGTTCAAGATCCTTCTTCATCCTGTGAAGGGCTTGTTGAAGTGATCTGAATTGGGAAGAAGATAAGTGCGATTTCTGTGACATCGGTAATACCAGCTCCTTAGTGAGAAGTGATCCCTTGCTCAGCTTAGCTATGATGAGGTTAGGTTGTGCGGGAAGCGGGTTTTTTAACGGCGGTAATTATTGTGCGGGGATATTGGACGATTACTTTTACGCTATGCTACAATAACGAAGGACAAGGGAAGCCGATTCGCGGTGACTCGTTGTCTATAGATCAGATCGGAGTGTGACTTACAAAGTGATTTATTATCTAATCGGACTTATTGTGCTAATTCTAGACCAAGTAACGAAATGGATCATTGCTACGAAATTAACAATTGGGGAAGAGATTAGTGTTATTGGGAACTTCTTTCTCATTACATCACATCGGAATCGCGGTGCGGCATTCGGGATATTGCAGGAGCAGCGCTGGTTCTTCCTAATTATTACCACAGTAGTCGTCTGCGCGATTGTCTGGTATATGCGCCACGTTCGAAAAACGGGCAGTGTAGCACTATTAACGGGTCTAGGTATGATTCTTGGAGGAGCGATCGGCAACTTTTGGGATCGTGCTCTGCATGGGGAAGTCGTCGATTTCTTATTATTTAACTTTGGTAGCTATTCGTTCCCAATTTTCAATATTGCAGATTCGGGTATCGTGATTGGGGTTATTCTAGTCTTGATCGATTCCTTATTCTTTAGCAAAGACAAAGAAAAAGAACTTCCGATACAAAGTGAGGAACAGCAATGAGTGAACAGCAAGAGCAAATGGGTTCAGAGGCTGACGTTCAGGAATGGACAGTAACCGCTGAAGATCATAAGGAACGTATTGATAAGTATATTACCGAGTCTATAGAAGACAATGTGTCTCGTTCGCAGATCCAGCTCTGGATTCAGGATGGACATGCACTTGTCAATGGTCGGGTTGTCAAATCGAATTATAAGTTGGCTGAAGGAGATCGTATTACCTTAACAATCCCAGAGGTATCGCCGGTGGATATTGTGCCGGAGGACATTCCATTAGATATTGCATATGAAGACCATGATGTGGTCGTTATCAACAAACCCCGCGGTATGGTTGTTCATCCTGCGCCAGGGCATTCCTCAGGGACGGTCGTGAATGCATTAATGTATCACTGCAAGGATCTATCCGGGATTAACGGTGAGCTGCGTCCGGGTATCGTGCATCGGATTGATAAGGATACTTCAGGTCTGCTGATGGCCGCCAAGCACGATCAAGCGCATGCTTCATTAGCTGCTCAGCTTAAAGATCATTCCGTGACACGCAAATATATTGCCATTGTGCATGGGAATATTGCGCATGATCATGGGACGATCGATGCACCGATTGGACGGGATGCGGGAGATCGCAAGATGTACACCGTGACGGATAAGAACAGCAAGCATGCCGTAACGCATTTTCTCGTGCTTGAACGGTTCGGGGACTATACGATGGTTGAATTGAAGCTCGAGACCGGTCGTACGCATCAAATCCGTGTGCATATGAAATTTATCGGTCATCCGCTTGTTGGGGATCCAATGTATGGTCGCAGTAAAGGAATGCAAATGGACGGACAAGCCTTGCATGCAGCAGTTCTTGGGTTCGTTCATCCAATGACAGAGAAATACTTGGAATTTGAAGCGATTTTACCAGCAGATATGGAGCATTTGCTGGATCGGCTTCGCACGCGTTAACGAGAAAGTACAAATGTTCAGAAGAAAAATCCATTCCTTTTGGGATGGATTTTCTTCATTATTAGTCAGGAGTGAGGTATATGATAAGATACGAGTTTTTCTTTTAAAGGAGAGGTAAGATGATGACGATTGAACAATATCAAGAAACGTATATCCAGAAGAGCTTCGCAAGCCGTATTGGCGGTGAAAACTATGGTAAAGATACAGCAATTTATAAATTCGAGAAGATCAAGCGTGCTAAGGCCGCAGCAAGAAAAGCATTTCCAGATGTTGAACTCATTGACATGGGCGTAGGAGAACCGGACGAAATGGCGCCAGCAGGTATCGTGGCGAAACTCGCGGAAGAAGCGGCCAAGCCAGAAAACCGTGGTTATGCGGATAACGGGATCGCGGAGTTCAAAGAGGCAGCGGCTCGTTATTTGAAGAATGTATTCCAAGTGGACGGCATTCATCCTGAGACGGATATCGTACACTCGATTGGATCAAAACCAGCGCTCGCTATGCTGCCTTCATGCTTCATTAATCCAGGTGACATCACGATTATGACTGTGCCGGGATATCCGATTTTAGGTACACACACGAAATATTTAGGCGGTGAGGTCTACACTGTACCGTTATTGAAAGAGAACAACTTCTTGCCGAAACTAAATGAAATTCCGGAAGACATCGCGCGTCGTGCAAAGCTCCTATATTTGAACTATCCGAACAATCCAACGGGCGCGAGCGCTACGGTTGAATTCTTTACTGAAGTGGTCGAGTGGGCGAAGAAAAACGATGTTGTTGTCGTACATGATGCGCCGTATGCAGCTTTGACCTATGATGGATTGAAGCCGCTAAGCTTCTTATCTGTTCCAGGTGCGAAGGATGTAGGCGTGGAGCTTCATTCCCTCTCGAAATCGTATAACATGACAGGCTGGCGGATTGGGTTCGTTGCAGGGAATCCATTGATTGTAAAAGCATTTAGTGATGTAAAAGATAACAATGATTCCGGTCAATTTATCGCGATTCAAAAAGCGGCGGCATACGGGTTAGATAACCCGCAATTAACAGAAGAGATTGCTGCGAAGTATTCGCGTCGTCATGATCTGCTCGTTGCAGCATTGAATGAGATCGGATTCACAGCAAGCAAGCCAAAAGGCTCCTTCTTCTTGTATGTAGAGATGCCTAAAGGCATTAAAGGCGGACAGCAATTCGAGACAGCGGAAGACTTCTCACAGTACCTTATCCGTGAAAAGCTAATCTCCACTGTACCTTGGACGGATGCAGGACACTTCGTACGTTTCTCGGTTACGTTCATTGCGAATGGCATCGAGGACGAGAAGCGCGTAATTGAAGAAATTAAGCGCCGCTTAACGGATGTTGAGTTTGAGTTTTAATTTAGATAAAAGTCGAAAAATCAGCTTTTCAGCACCGAGAAGATTGTGAGAAGCCGAAGAATGAGGACACGGAATGTAGGCAAAACCTACATGAGTACCGGAGTTCGAGGGTGAACGCAAGGTTCGATGTCGAGGCGGCTTCTTGAATTACTGCGTGATCAAAAGATGATTTTTCGACAACCATGTTGACAAGTGAATAGTAAAGTGGGATAATTCTTGTTAAATGAATAGCACCTTTAAATCAGTCCCGTGAGGCTGGCAAGGTAAACGTCTAAGAAGGATGATTCTACTGAATCGTCCGTCCTGTTCCGCGTATGAACAGACGGGTCGGTAGAACATGCTTTTATATGAGAACGACTAACGACAACTCCTTGCTTTCGGGCAAGGAGTTTTTTTGTTGGGGTGCTAAGCGATGAAGGAGGCAGCGAAATGACGAATGCAGAGGAAATTGTCATTATGGATGAGACAGCGATCAGACGGGCATTAACTCGGATCGCCCATGAGATTCTGGAGAAGAACAAAGGCATTGAGAATTGTGTACTCGTCGGAATTCGGACACGGGGCGTGTTCCTCGCAAGAAGGATTGCGGAACGAATCAGTGAGATCGAAGGTACGACAATCTCGATTGGTGAGCTCGATGTTACTTCTTATCGCGACGATCTCTTGAATGAAGATGGCGAGGCGAACACGAAGGCAAGCGAATCGAAGTTCCAAGAACCTCCGCAAGCATTCCCGATTCATAACAAAAAGATCATCCTGTTCGATGATGTGCTGTACACCGGACGCACGATTCGGGCAGCCATGGATTCGATCATGGACAAAGGAAGACCGCAATCGATACAACTCGCAGTCCTCGCAGATCGTGGACATCGCGAACTTCCGATTCGAGCGGATTTCGTAGGTAAGAACGTACCGACATCCAAAATGGAAGAAATCAGTGTTTCATTGCAAGAATATGACGGACTAGACCAAGTATCCATCATTCAACATAGGGGGTCATTCGAATGACATTAACAGCATCGAGCATTAAAGAACGCAGTTTGTTGGGATTACATGACTTAAGCAAGAACGAAATTGAATCCATTCTAGACCGGGCGGCATATTGGGAAGCCCAGCCTAACAAACTGAACCCCGTGTTGAAAGATCACTTTGTTGCAAATATGTTTTTTGAGAATAGTACGAGAACACGCTTTTCCTTCGAAATGGCTGAGAAACGTCTTGGCGCACAAGTGTTGAACTTCGCAGCAGCGGCATCGAGCATGGAGAAAGGCGAATCTATCTACGATACGGTACGGACCCTAGAGTCGATGGGCATTGATGCAGGCGTCATTCGCTTGAAGCCGATCGGTGTTCTCCCGCAATTGGCTGCGAAATTGAACATCCCGCTCATTAATGCAGGGGACGGCAACAACGAGCATCCAACACAAGCATTACTCGACTTGTACACGATGCGCAAGCAATTCGGTAGCCTACAAGGTTTGAATGTATCGATCATCGGAGACATTCAACACAGCCGTGTAGCACGCTCGAATCTGTGGGCATTGAAGAAATTCGGAGCTACAGTGAACTTCTGCGCACCTGAAAGCATGCAAGCACCTGAACTTGCTGAGCATGCAACGTATGTATCGATGGAAGAAGCGCTGCAAGCAGATGTGGTCATGATGCTTCGCGTACAACTTGAGCGTCACACGAACCGCATGATGAAGTTCGCGGATGACTACCGTGAACAGTATGGATTGACGGTCGAGCGCGCAGCCCTCATGAAACAGCATGCCATCATTATGCACCCAGCACCAGTAAATCGTAACGTTGAAATTGATGATGAACTTGTAGAATGTGAGACTTCACGGATCTTCCCGCAAATGTCGAACGGCGTACCGATTCGCATGGCGGTTATGGAACGGGCATTTAAATAGAAACAGAGGGGACGGTTGACAGATGGGATTGATCATTAAGAACGCTAACGTATTGAATGCAGCAGGAGAATTGGAACTAAAGGATATTACGATTGAAGATAACCGGGTAACTGGAATCATAGATGCAGGATCAGAGGTTAAAGTAAGCGGTGAAGTCATCGATGCAGCGGGCAAACTGGTTGCCCCTGGATTTATCGACATGCATGTGCATTTAAGAGAGCCAGGATTTGAACATAAAGAAACGATTGCGACGGGAACACGTTCCGCAGCAAAAGGCGGGTACACGACAATCGCATGCATGCCAAATACACGCCCAGTCATCGATACACCTGAGACGATCAAATTGGTCCTCGATAAAGCTGCGACAGAAGGTATCGTCCGCGTACTACCTTATGCAGCGATCACGAAGAATGAATTAGGTCGCGAGTTAACAGACTTCGCAGCACTCAAAGAAGCGGGTGCCATCGGATTTACAGATGATGGTGTCGGCGTACAGAACGCACAAATGATGAAGGATGCGATGGCCTTAGCGGCTTCCATGAATATGCCGGTCATCGCGCACTGTGAAGATGAATCTCTTGTGGTTGGCGCGGCAGTGAATGAAGGAACTTTTGCAAAGAAGCATGGTCTAAATGGCATTCCGAATGAATCCGAGGCGATTCATGTTGGTCGCGACTGCTTACTAGCTGAAGCAACAGGCGTACACTACCATGTCTGCCACGTGAGTACAGAGCAATCGATTCGCTTGATTCGCCAAGCGAAGCAGTTCGGTGTGAAAGTAACCGCTGAGGTATGCCCGCATCACCTCTTGTTATCGGAAGAAGATATTCCGAGTATGGATGCGAACTGGAAGATGAACCCGCCGCTTCGTTCTCCGCGTGATGTACAAGCTTGTATCGAAGCGCTGGAAGATGGAACAATCGACATGATCGTTACGGATCATGCACCACATAGCCAAGAAGAGAAAGCTAAAGGGATGCAGCTCGCACCATTCGGTATCGTAGGATTTGAGACAGCTTTCCCACTGCTATATACGAACTTCGTAGCAACAGGCAAATGGACATTAGACTTCCTCGTAAAACGTATGACTGCGGATCCAGCACGAGTATTCGGACTTGAGACAGGGAAACTTGAAATTGGCGCCATCGCAGATATTACGATCGTAGATTTAGAGTCTGAGCAAGCCGTAAATCCAGAGACATTCTTATCCAAAGGACGCAATACGCCATTCACAGATTGGCAATTAAAGGGTTGGCCTGTAGCGACAATCGTCGATGGCAAGCTGGTCTGGTCAGCAGAATAATAAATTTTTCACAAATATAGCTCGTATGCAGCTATGCATAAGTATGCAAAATAAAGTATAATTATCATGTTAGGTTTTATTTTACTCGAAGGGTTGTGTTACGAATGCAAGCAAGATTGTTGTTAGAAGACGGCACACTGTTTACTGGGAAAGCATTTGGTGCTGAGGGACAGTCGACAGGTGAGGTTGTATTTAATACAGGGATTACAGGGTACCAAGAGGTTATTTCTGACCCATCCTACTGTGGACAAATCGTTACTATGACACATCCATTGATCGGAAACTACGGGATTACACGTGACGATTTCGAGTCCATCCGTCCATACATTCATGGCTTCGTCGTACGCCGTCATGAGCCGGTACCTAGTAACTGGCGTGCACAATATACGTTAGATTCTTTATTGAAAGAGTACGGTATTGTGGGGATCAGCGAGATTGATACACGGATGTTGACACGTATCCTACGTAATCACGGAACGATGAAAGGAATTCTGACAACAGGTAATATGCCTGTAGAAGAGTTGAAAGAAATGCTAGGCGTGTCTGAGATGATGCGCGACCAAGTGGCACGCACTTCGACCAAAGGTTCCTTTAGCAGCCCTGGGGACGGCGAGCGTATCGTATTGATCGACTATGGCGCGAAGAGCGGGATCTTACGCGAGTTAACGAAACGCGGATGTGACGTGGTGGTTGTGCCTCACGATACAACAGCAGAAGAAATTCGCAGACTGAAACCAGACGGTATTCAATTGTCTAACGGCCCTGGGGATCCGAAAGATGTACCGCATGCCGTTGCAACGATTAAGGAATTGCTCGGTGAGTACCCAATCTTCGGCATTTGCTTAGGACATCAATTGTTCGCACTCGCTTGCGGAGCAGATACGACACGACTTAAGTTCGGTCACCGTGGTGGTAACCATCCGGTTAAAGAGCTTGCATCGAACCGCTGCTTCATTACTTCGCAGAATCACGGCTATACGGTGCTTGAGGACTCCATTATCGGTACAGAGCTCGAAGTGACACACATCAATAACAACGATAAGTCCATTGAAGGATTAAAACATAAGAAATACCCAGTATTCACGGTTCAATACCATCCGGAAGCTGCACCAGGACCTTATGATAACAGCTACTTGTTCGATCAATTCATCGAGATGATTCGTGAACATAAAGCTGCAAATCCAAAGGCACCTCGTCAAGCTGAAATCGTCGCTGCCATGAAAGGAGATCTATAATATGCCTAAAAATACTGAACTGAAGAAGATTCTCGTCATTGGTTCCGGTCCGATTGTGATCGGGCAAGCAGCAGAGTTCGACTATGCTGGTACACAAGCTTGTCAAGCACTTAAAGAAGAAGGTCTCGAAGTTGTCTTGATCAACAGCAACCCAGCGACCATCATGACAGATACGAACATGGCTGATAAAGTATACATCGAGCCGATTACGCTTGAATTCGTAACGCAGATTATTCGTCAAGAGCGTCCAGATGGATTGCTTCCAACGCTTGGCGGACAGACAGGTCTGAACATGGCCGTTGAACTTGCGAAGGCTGGTGTACTTGAGCGCGAAAACGTGAAATTGCTAGGTACACAGCTTACTGCGATCGAGAAAGCGGAAGATCGTGACTTGTTCCGCGATTTAATGCGTGAACTAGAGCAGCCTGTGCCTGAGAGTGTAATCGTAACTTCAGTGCAAGAAGCTGTTGATTTCGCAAATGAAATCGGCTACCCGATCATCGTTCGTCCTGCTTATACACTCGGCGGTACAGGCGGCGGGATTTGTGCGAATGAAGAAGAACTGCTTGAGACGGTTGCTTCAGGGATTCGTTACAGCCCTATCAACCAATGTCTCATCGAGAAAAGTATTGCAGGAATGAAAGAAGTCGAATACGAGGTTATGCGTGATGCGAACGACAACTGTATCGTCGTATGTAACATGGAGAACTTCGACCCGGTTGGCGTACATACCGGCGATAGTATTGTCGTTGCGCCAAGCCAAACCTTGTCTGACCGTGAATATCAAATGCTGCGTTCCGCATCGCTTAAGATCATCCGCGCATTGAATATTGAAGGCGGATGTAACGTGCAGTTCGCGCTAGACCCGCATAGCTTCCAATACTATGTCATTGAAGTGAATCCGCGTGTCAGCCGCTCTTCGGCACTCGCTTCCAAAGCTACGGGCTACCCGATTGCGAAGATGGCAGCGAAAATCGCAGTAGGTTATACATTAGATGAACTTATTAACCCGGTTACGGGCCAAACTTATGCATGCTTCGAGCCAACACTGGACTACATCGTAACGAAAATTCCACGTTGGCCGTTCGATAAATTTATTTCCGCGAACCGTAAACTCGGCACGCAAATGAAAGCAACTGGCGAAGTCATGGCGATTGGCCGGACATTCGAAGAATCGATTCACAAAGCTGTTCGTTCCCTGGAGATCGGTGTGAACCGCATCTACTTGAAGGATGCTGAGACGCTGGATGAAGCAACGCTGAACCTACGTCTTGAGAAGCCGGACGATGAGCGTATGTTCTTGGTGGCAGAAGCTTTCCGCAGAGGCTACACGCTGCAGCAAATCCAAGACTTAACGAAAATCGACTGGTGGTTCCTTGATAAAATCGAAGGTATCGTGAAGTTCGAGGCGTTGATCGCACAAGAGACGAACCTTAGCTACGAGACTTTGTATGAAGCGAAACGCAAAGGCTTAACAGACCGTTCGATCGCAGAGATCAGACGCAACGCGAACCCTGAGCTGTCGATGACGCAAGAAGCAGATGTACGCAGCTTCCGTCTTGAGCACAACTTGAAGCCTGTATACAAAATGGTTGATACGTGCGCAGCAGAGTTCGAAGCGACAACACCTTACTACTATTCAACGTATGAGACAGAGAACGAAGTGATCGAGACGCCGAAAGAGAAGATCGTCGTACTTGGATCAGGTCCAATCCGGATTGGTCAAGGGATTGAGTTTGACTACTCGACAGTACATGCGGTATGGGCGATCCAAAGCGCAGGTTACGAAGCTGTCATCATCAATAATAACCCAGAGACAGTATCGACAGACTTTAACACATCTGACCGACTCTACTTCGAGCCGTTGTTCTTCGAAGATGTTATGAACGTGATCGAGCAAGAGAAACCGATTGGCGTTATCGTACAATTCGGTGGTCAGACGGCAATCAACTTGGCAGCACCGCTATCGAAAGCTGGCGTGCGCATCCTCGGAACAAGCTTAGAGAGCATTGATGAGGCGGAAGATCGTAAGAAATTCGAAGCCCTTCTGTCCCGCTTAAATATTGCACAACCGCAAGGCAGCACAGTTACTTCGGTAGACGAAGCGGTTGGCACAGCACAAGGCCTTGGTTATCCGGTACTCGTACGTCCATCTTACGTCCTTGGTGGCCGTGCGATGGAAATCGTATACTCCGATGAAGAATTGCTAGGCTACATGGAGCAAGCGGTAAAGATCAACCCAGACCATCCGGTCTTGATCGACCGCTATATGTTAGGTAAAGAAGTGGAAGTTGACGCCATCTGTGACGGCGAGACGGTATTGATTCCGGGGATTATGGAGCACATCGAACGTGCAGGGGTTCACTCCGGTGACTCGATTGCGGTGTATCCTCCACAACATTTAGCGCCACACTTGAAACAACAAGTGATTGATATTACAATCAAGATTGCCAAAGAGCTGAAAACGATCGGATTGGTCAACATCCAGTTCGTCATCTTCAAAGATCAAGTGTATGTGATCGAGGTGAATCCGCGCTCATCCCGTACGGTACCGTTCCTAAGCAAAGTAACGAGCATCCCAATGGCGAATCTCGCAACCAAGGCGATTCTCGGAACGAAGCTTGCGGATCTTGGTTATGTCGATGGATTATGGCCGGAAGATGACTATGTATCGGTAAAAGTACCGGTATTCTCCTTCGCGAAATTGCGCCGCGTTGAACCGACCCTTGGACCGGAAATGAAGTCGACAGGGGAAGTTATGGGCCGCGATGTGAATTATGCAAAAGCATTGTACAAAGGTCTTGTGGGATCTGGCATGCGAATCCCGCCAACAGGTGCGATCATCGCAACGGTGGCGGATAAGGATAAAGATGAAGCGGTTGAGATTCTACGCGGCTTCTACAATATGGGCTACAAAATCATTGCAACAGGC
This sequence comes from Paenibacillus sp. GCM10027629, assembly GCF_042676425.1. NCBI lineage: Bacteria > Bacillati > Bacillota > Bacilli > Caryophanales > Paenibacillaceae > Paenibacillus > Paenibacillus sp. GCM10027629. Next base: position 543,206 of record NZ_JBHTGZ010000003.1, read on the forward strand.
GGAACGGCAGCAGCGCTTGAAAATGCTGGCATGATCGTAACGAACGTGAACAAGCTAAGCGAAGGCACACCGAACATCCTGGATATGATTCGTAATGGACAGGCGCACTTTGTTGTCAATACATTGACGAAAGGGAAGACCCCTGAACGTGATGGATTCCGGATTCGCCGCGAAGCGGTTGAGAACGGTGTGGTATGTATGACATCGCTAGATACGGTGAGCGCATTGCTAGAGATGCTCGAGTCAATCAATTTCTCAACTCGCAGCATGCCAGCATTCCACGGTCAATAGGATCAGCCTTGATCAGCAGTTCGAAGATGAATGATCGAAATAAAAACAAGGAGGAGAGCCGTAAACGATGAGTCATCGAGATGAAGTAGCAGGTCGCATTATGGTCGCGCTCGATTATCCGAAAGCGGCAGAGGGGCGTGAGCTATTACAACAATTACAGGGTATTCCTTGTTATATGAAGGTGGGCATGCAGCTCTATTATGCTGAAGGTCCTGCATTCGTGCGCGAGCTGAAGGAACTAGGCTACAAAGTATTCCTAGATTTGAAATTGCACGATATTCCGAACACGGTAAAGAGCGGTGCGAACAGTATTACGAAGCTTGGCGTGGACATGATTAATGTCCACGCAGCAGGCGGCGTAGAGATGATGGCTGCGGCTATGCAGGGTGTGAATGAAGCATTAGAAGAGAACCCTACTCTAGACAAGCCTATCGTCATCGCCGTGACACAGCTTACTAGTACAAGCCAAGACATGCTGAACAAGGAGATTGGCATCGCGGGATCGGTCGCAGATTCCGTTGTTAGTTATGCCAAATTCACGAAGCAAGCGGGCCTTGACGGAGTCGTGGCTTCACCGCTAGAAGTGGAAATGATCAAGGAAGCTTGCGGCAGCGACTTCAAGACGATTACCCCTGGCATTCGTCCTGCGGGCAGTGCGCTTGGTGATCAGACGCGTGTCATGACACCGAAGCAAGCTTTTGAACAAGGGACAGATTTTGTTGTTATCGGTCGTCCGATTACGACAGCTGCGAACCCTAGAGAAGCGATTGAGAACATTATTGAGGAGCTGATTTGAACGTGATTACTTTGGAACAAATCCCTGCACAAATTGCAAAGCATCTACTAACCATTGAGGCGGTGGCTTTGCGGCCGAATCAGCCGTTCACTTGGACTTCAGGTATCAAATCGCCAATCTACTGCGACAATCGCTTGACGATGTCCTTCCCGGAAATCCGTGAGACGATTGCCGATGGATTCGCAGCCATCATTCGTGCGCAGTATCCGGATGCAGAAGTCATTGCAGGAACGGCAACAGCTGGGATTCCACATGCAGCATGGGTAGCACAGAAGTTGAACCTGCCGATGGCATATATTCGTGACAAAGCGAAAGGTCACGGCAAAGAGAACTTGATCGAAGGTGTGATCAAGCCAGGTCAGAAGGTTGTAGTAATCGAGGACTTGATCTCTACCGGCGGAAGTTCGCTCAAAGCAGCGGTTGCTGTGAAGGAAGCAGGCGCAACGCCGCTTGGCGTCCTCGCGATTTTCAGCTATCAATTGGATAAAGCGACAACAGCTTTCGAAGAAGCGGGCATTCCACTTCAGACATTGTCCAACTATACGGCACTCATGGATGTGGCGGTAGAGCTTGGCTATGTACAAGCGGAAGATCTAGCGACATTAAAAGCATGGCGTGAAGATCCGACTTCGTTCGGTAAATAAGATTCGACTCTTAAATGAAGAGCCAAATGACTATGTAGCTTGTAGTTATTTTGGCTCTTTTTGTCGTTGTTACCGAACAACGTAGTATATAGGACGTGCTCCGCGCCGTTTTTTCACTTTCTACTTTATGGAAAAAACATTAAACTTTTGTCTATAATTATGAAAATAAGTTAATTGATTTGTAACTTTTTGCTAGGTGATATCGTTTATAATTCAGGAGTAATCCATCCTTGGGTCAATAATAGTCAAAGGGGGAGCGGGCAATATTATGGCTTGGTTCCGAAAACGATCTGTAGATACACCGGACATAACAACGGACACTGCATCAGATTACATAGAACATGTGGAAGAAATAGTAGAACGATCTGAGGAACCGCCTGCTAGATTGCTAGATACGGAGCCTATTCTCGTCGTGAATCAAGTGGAACGCTTTTTTCCTGTAGGGAATCAGCAATTGCATGTCCTGAAAGGCATCCAGATGGAAGTGCTACCAGGACAACTTGTCATGCTTAAAGGAAGATCGGGTTCGGGGAAAACAACGCTGCTCAACATTCTAGGAGGGCTAGACCAGCCTTCGTCGGGCGAAGTTTTTTTCCGCGGAAACCCATTCCATAAATGGGATGATGATAAGCGTACACTAGCGCGTCGAATGGATATCGGCTTTATCTTTCAGGCGTTTGCACTCATGCCATTGCTATCTGCTTGGGAGAATGTAGAGCTGTCGCTTCGTATGGCGAATGTGCCGAAGAATGAATGGAAGAGCCGCGTCGAGCATTGTCTCGATCTTGTTGGGCTGTCCAGTCGTATGCATCACCGCCCATTTGAGCTATCGGGGGGAGAACAGCAGCGTGTTGCGATTGCGAAGGCGATTGCACACCGTCCGCGTCTCTTACTCGCCGATGAGCCGACGGCGGAGCTAGACTCCCAGATGGGAGCACAGATTATGGCCGTATTTAGAAACATTATTCGAACTGAACAAGTGTCAATATGTATGACGACACACGATCCTACAATTTTGGAGGTTGCGGACCATGTCTATGAAATGGTTGACGGGAAATTCATCTAAATCAGGGAGGAGGCTGCGCCAGATTCTACTTGTGTCCCTATGTGGAGCAATGATGATGACGGCAGGCTGTTCTTTACTTCCGAAGGAAGATGCAGAGGAAGTATTGCCGACCATTACACCGCCGAAGATCTCCCAAAAACCGGAGTATGAAGTAACCAAGGGGACGATTGAAACCAAGGTAACAGCAAGCGGCAGATTGATGTCTCAGCAAGAAGAGACGATGTTCTTCACAGCAGATGGCAAACGTATCAAGAATGTCCTTGTGAAGAACGGAGACAAAGTGACACAAGGTCAAGTGCTCGTCGTATTAGATATGGAGGATATGCAGAAGGATCTTCGGAAGAAGAAACTCGCGTTCCGTAAAGACGAGATCAATATGAAAGAAACGCTTCGTCAGAAAGATCAGATGGATCCGGTCGAATTCGAACAGGCTTCGATCGTATTCGAAGAGAGTCGCCAAGCGATTACGGACCTCGAGAATGAAATTGCAAAAGGGACACTGGTCGCTCCGTTCAGCGGAACGATCGTCTCATTGAACGCAGAGAAGGGTTCGTTGGTTAAGGCTTATGACCCGATTGCGATCATCGCAGATACATCACGTCTTGCTGTAGCAGCATCTGTTACGAAAGATGACTTGAAGCAAGTTGCTGTCGGCATGGAAGTGAACGTAGATATTAATACGGTTGGCAAGACGCTCAAAGGTAAAGTGAAGCAGTTGCCTCAAGCTAAAGAAGATTCAGGCAATGGTGGACCAGGCGGAGGCCAGAAGCCAGAGAAGCTGGAAGACTTCCTTCTCGTACAGCTGGATAATATGCCAAAAGGGTTAACTCGAGGCACACCGCTAAGTATTGCTGTCATTACGCTGCGTCGAGATAACGTCGTGACCATTCCGCAATCTGCACTGCGTTCCATCGGTTCCCGGACGTATGTCCAAGTTGTGGATGAGAATGGGAAGCGGGAAGTCGACGTCGAAGTCGGACAACAGTCAACAACGGATGTGGAAATCGTGAAAGGCCTTACCCCAGGACAGAAAGTAGTGGGTCGCTAATGGGTATTCCACTGCTTCGATTCTTGTTCCGCAAAATGTGGAACACCCGTTGGATGACGCTAAGCACGCTGCTAGGTCTTGTTGTTGCCGTATCCTTCACGGTGAGTATTCCGATGTATGCGGACGGTTCGCTCAAGCGCGTTGTGGCGAAGTCACTCCAAGAGAAGAGCGACGGTCTGCCTGCCGGATCGCTATTGTTAAGATATCAAGCACCAGGCGGTACGAAGACGGATATCAATTCACTGAAGTCCGTTGATGATTTTATTCGTGAGCAGGTTCCAATTGAGATTGGGTTCCCGCATCAAGTCTATGTCAGCAACAAAGGAATCCGGGCAACGGAAATATCACCCGTTGATTCAACGAAGGTAGATACGAGCCGTGTCCGTACAATGGGATTAGGATCGCTCACGGGTCTTCAAGACAAGACGGAGATTGCGCTAGGTAAGATGTATTCCGATTCACATGATGGGGATACCGTTGAAGCGGTAATTCTCGATGAGGCGATGTACCGGAACGATCTACATGTTGGCGATGTATTCGAATATCCCGTCTATAGCGGTCTGGATCTCGTACTGAAGGTGAAGATTGTCGGTACGGTGAAGGCCAAGGATGATACAGATGCTTACTGGTATCAAGGGCAAGAAAGCCTCATGAACACGTTCTTTATCAGTGACAAGGTATTTAATGATTATATTCTCAAAGAATCCAAGGTCCCGTTAAATCAAGCAAGCTGGTACTATGCATTTGATCTGCGGGAAGTGAAGACGAGTCAGCTGACGCCGCTTGGCAATACGCTCGATCGTCTCAAAATTGAACTCTACCAACATCTGAAAGATACGAAGATGGAAATGTCCTTTGCCGATGTGTTGGATGAATTTAAGGTGCAAAGTCTGCAGCTTCAGACCTTGCTCTTCACGCTAGCGGCGCCAATGATCGCAATGGTCTTCTACTTCATTGCGATGAATGCTAGGCAGGCACTGGATAAGCAGCGCAGCGATATTGCGGTATTGCGAAGCCGCGGGGCGGGCACAAGGCAGATTTCAATGATGTATCTCATCGAAGGGGTATTCCTCGGAATCATCGCGCTGATTATCGGGCCTTTCGTCGGATGGTTCATGGCGAAGAGTATCGGTTCTGCGAATGGATTCTTAACTTTCGTAGATCGGCAATCCATTCCTGTCGGACTGAACTCGCAGGCGATAATATACGGTGCAGTTGCTGTATTGATCGCGATTATCGCGAGTGTTATCCCGGCGGTTGTATTTGCCAGAGCATCGATTGTAAGTTATAAGCAGAAGCTGGCACGGTCGGATCAGAAGCCTTTCTGGCAGCGTTGGTATCTAGATATTGTTTTGTTAGCGATCGCAGGGTATGGCTATTACATGTTTAATCAAAGACAGCTATTAACCTTCCAGACCGGGATGACGACGGACCAATTACAAGTGAATCCGTTCCTGTTCTTCGTTCCGGCGTTATCGATTTTTGCTTTTGGTTTGTTCTTCTTGCGTTTATTCCCATGGATCTTACGGTTCGTGACATGGATTGCGAAGAAAGTGCTCCCGGTACCGTTGTACTTGACGATCACACAGCTCTCCCGTTCAGCGACCTCGTATTACCCGCTCATGATCTTGTTGATTCTAACGCTCGGGCTTGGGGTGTATAATGCATCCGCAGCACGTACGATCGATACGAACTCGACAGAACGCACTTTGTATAAATACGGTGCAGACGTGATTATGCAAGCGGTGTGGGAAGGTTATTCGGAAGTGAATCCGGATGATCAGAAGAATGGCGGTGGAAAAGGCGGTCAGCCTGGAGGCGGGCAAGGCCAGAAGCCAAGTAAGATCATTTATAATGAACCTCCATTCGAAGTATTCAAGCATTTGAAGGGAGTCGAGGCGGCGACTCGTGTGCTGGAGACCAAGGGCAGCGTAAGCGTGTCGGGGACATCGATCGGCAACGGGAATATTCTCGGAATCGATAATGTGGATTTCTCCAAAGTCGCATGGTTCCGCAATGACTTGTTCCCTGTTCATCCGTTCAATTATTTGAACCTGCTTGGCTCTTATGAGAATGCGGTAATCATACCTACAAATGTAGCGAAAAAGTATCAGATCAAACCGGGCGATGTCGTTAATATCTCGCTTCAGAATCAGCCCGTAGAATTTGTGGTTGTAGGCGTTCTGCCGTATTGGCCGACGCAATATCCGAAGCAGACGCCGTTCTTCATTACGAATCTGGACTATATCTATGACCAAGTACCGCTCATTCCGTACAAAGTGTGGTTGAAAATGGAGCCGAAGGCACTCGTTGCGCCGCTCATCGATGAATTAGCGAAGAACAACATCGAGCTTGCGACGATTGATGATGTACGGACAGAACTTGTGAAGCAGAATAAGCATCCACAGCGCGGCGGCGTATTTGGAATTCTAAGTCTCGGGTTCCTCGTATCAGTCATTATTTCATTAATCGGGTATTTATTATTTTGGTTCTTCAACCTATCGGGACGTGTCGTTCAGTTCGGCGTACTGCGTGCGATGGGACTATCAAGGAAGCAGCTGACGGGGATGCTGCTCTTAGAGCAGATTTTCACAGCAGGACTGTCCATTGTGCTCGGGGTATTAATCGGTAAGTTATCCAGTATTCTGTTCTTGCCATTCCTGCAGACGACGGAAAATGTGAATATGCAGGTGCCTCCATTCCGAATTGTATTCGAGAATAAGGATACGACGCAGTTGTACATTGTAGTCGGCGTCATGATGCTAACTGGGGCTGCACTCTTGTTCATGCATATTCGTCGATTACGCGTGCATCAAGCCGTCAAAATGGGAGAGGAGCGTTAAACGATGATTCATTGCGAAGGACTTGTCAAAATTTTTAAGACGGATGATCTGGAAGTCGTTGCGCTCCAAGGCTTGAATATATCCGTGAAGGAAGGCGAGATGATGGCGATCATCGGGAATAGCGGCAGCGGGAAATCGACGATGCTCAATATTCTCGGTGGGCTGGATCGCCCTTCAGCGGGCCAAGTTCGTGTCGGCGAATGGGATTTGCTCAAGATTACGGATGATCAGCTCGTAGAGTATAAACGCAATACGGTCGGGTTCATCTGGCAGAACAATGCGCGGAACTTGCTCCCCTATCTAACAGCGATTGAGAATGTAGAGATGCCGATGATGCTCAGCGGGAAGGTAGACCGCGCCTATGCGAAGCAATTGCTCGAATGGGTCGGTCTGAAAGACCGAATGTATAACAAGCTGCATCAGCTCTCCGGGGGGGAACAGCAGCGTGTGGCGATTGCGATCTCGCTCTCGAATCGTCCACGGCTTCTGCTGGCCGATGAACCGACAGGTTCTGTGGATACGCAGACCTCGGATAGCATTATGGGGATTTTCCGGAGATTGAATCAAGAGTTGGGCGTTACGATCGTTATCGTAACCCATGATCTATCGCTCGCTGAGAAAGTCGATCGTGTAGTAGCCATTCGGGATGGTCTGACAAGTACTGAGTTCATCAAAAGGAATCCAAACTTGGATCAAGATGAAGAGGCGCTAATGAAGGGCCATGGCGCGCTTCAGCAGGTTCATGAGGCGTACGTGGTTGTTGACCGGGTTGGACGTTTGCAGGTGCCTAAAGAGTACCTACAAGCTCTGCAAATTAAAGATAAAGCATCAATGGAGTTTGATGGGGATCAGATTATTATTCGGTCACCCAAATCATTGGAGGGATAATTTAGGATGAAGACAAAGTGGAGTAAGAAGCTGTTAATGGTTACGTTAAGTTTGTCATTATTCGCTCCTGTTCTTGCGGCATGCAGCAAGGGTGAAGGCGAGGAAGCCGGACAAGAGAAAGTATTACGTATTGGTACGATCTATAGTTACGGAGGCGACGATTCTTATCTTCGCCAGCAATACACAGATATCTATGAATATACGCATCCGAATGTGAAGATTGAATTCGTATCGGCGATTGACAATAGCAACTATCGTTATGAAGAGCCTAAGCCAGATCAGAAGCAACCAGATCCATTTGAAGAGACGAAGAAGCTGCTCTCTGGTCCAAATGCTCCTGACGTGATGATTATGGACACGAATGTGTACAAGAAGCTCGTTCGTGAGAATATGTTGAAACAGCTGGATCCAATGATCCAACAAGATAAATTTGATACTACAGATATTGTTCCGACTGTTATGGAAGGAATTAAAGATTTAGGCGACAACAATATTTATGGTCTTGCACCTACGTTTGGTTCATCGGCCTTATTCTATAATAAGAAATTCTTCACACAGAACAATATTGAGCCGCCTAAAGACGGCATGAGCTGGGAAGATGTCTTTACGCTAGCACGCCGTTTGAAATCGGGTGATGGTGCGAACAAGAAGTTCGGACTTCAATTGAATCGTTGGTCAGGAGATCCATTCTATGATATGACAGGAACGTATCTCTCTGCCTTGCAGCTTCGTATGTTCGATGATAAGGGCGACAAGATGACGGTTGATACACCAGCTTGGGAGAAGGCTTGGAGCACATTTGCGAAGCTGGTATCCGAGAAAGTTATTCCAACACAAAAAGACCTACAACAGGATGATTCGTCTAATGGACGTTATAATCCACTTGCAAGCGATAGCTTCTTGTCTGGCAAAACAGCAATGACGATTGCAGACTACAGCTATGTAAATGATATTTTGGATGCGAATAAAAATGCGTCAAAAATTAAGAACTTCGAGAAAGTGGATTGGGATGTTGTAACCCTTCCAACGCATCCTGAAGCACCGGGCATTGGCGGTAATATCTATCTGAACAACTTGATGGGTATTAATGCCAAAGCTCAAAATGATAAAGATGCTTGGGATTTCATCAAGTTCTTAAATAGTGAAGAATGGGCAAAATTGAAATCGCGCAGCAGCTATGAGATTGTATCCCGTAAGAAATATATTCAACCAAAAGATGGTTTGAACTATAACATTGCAGCTTTCTATACGCTCAAGCCTGTCACACCGAACAACCAAGAGATGGATCTGTATAACAAGTACCCTAACATTTATCAAGTGCAAGAAAAAGGAAGAGAGATCTTCCAGACGGTACTTGATGGCAAGAAATCTTCTGCAGAGGGCTTGAAAGAGTGGCAAAAAGAAGGCGACAAGTTGCTTGTCGAGATGAAGAAGAACCCAGGTAAGCCTATTGGTGGCGGTGGGGAAGTCATGAACGGTGGCACGGTAGAAGGCGTCCCAGCAGGTTAAGTAAGGAGAGCCTTAAACTTCGTATGAAGTTTAAGGCTTTTTTTTCATGTTATGGGGTATTCTATAGGCATAAAGAAGACATCATGATAAGACAGGAGCTGAGTCAATATGAAATGGATCTACTGGGGCAAGTTGTACAATACCAAATTTCAAGCGAGCTGCATCCTGAAGCGTATCGAGAATGACGCATGGATTTATGGCTATGCAGATCCGCAGGAAATCGAGATTTTTCGCTCGCGTAAGGGTCGTTATGGAGTACGATTTATCACCTAAGGTGATAATTGTTTAGAACGTTAAATTTTTCTTGACTTTACTCGTATATATAGTGTATATTTATTTTTGTCGCTATTGAATAAATGACGCGGGGTGGAGCAGCTCGGTAGCTCGTCGGGCTCATAACCCGAAGGCCGCAGGTTCAAATCCTGCCCCCGCAACCAAATTCTTATGATGATGAATTGATTAAGGGCCCTTAGCTCAGTTGGTTAGAGCGGTCGGCTCATAACCGATTGGTCGGGGGTTCGAGTCCCTCAGGGCCCACCATAGTAATCCTTGATCTATCATACATAAGTTTCAGAGATTTCTAGATTTAAGATTTAGATTGACATCGCAATTAGAATTTGGTACTATAGTATTTGTCTTCATAACATGATCTGTTAGCTCAGCTGGGAGAGCACTATCTTGACAGGGTAGGGGTCAGTGGTTCGAGCCCACTACAGATCATACGAGATCAAACCTGAGAGTCCTTGATATATAAGGGCTCTTTTGTTTTTATTAATATTTATTTGGATTGAACAGCCTGGTACAAGATAAACCCTTACGGAGTAAGGGTTTATTGCATTTCTGGAGTTTTATAATTCGTAGATTATTGCATATAAGAACATCTAACGAATGAAGTCTTCTTGCGATATCGAACCAAGGATGCTGGCGGCTGTACGCACCGAGTTATTCTTTGTCAGTTCCGTTACGATAGTATCGATGTGATCGTACACTTCTCGTGGAGCTTTAACCGATTCAAGTATTTTGATTGGCGTATCCACATCGGCAACATTGAGGTGAATCGAACCGCAACCGAATACACGCTGCCAGAATGGTAACACTAGACTCTTATCTAGTACTTTATAAAAATCCAATTCATCCTCTACCAATGAAATGAATCCTTTTCTTGTGACCAATCTTTTCTCGTACACAAAGTATTTTGTAAATGAAAGCGGCAAGCCGAAGATTGTGCGTTTTCTCCCTTCCCAAATTAACGATCCACGTGTTAGCGACTCTTTATTTGACATTCGAGTCTACCTCCTTGAGAGAAAATTATAGAAAAATTAGAAGTCAATACCTTCCTAATTGTAGCATTTTGACATGAGTAACGGAACCTGAATAATTTTAGGCAGCTGAAAAGATGATTCCTGTATTGGTGAAAAGCCTTGAGGATAGAGAGAGTAAGCCTTAATTCCATACCGTCAACTCATGTGTTAAATATAATATTTTTATTTGATGTTATATTTAATTCGATTCCTGGATTTGAAGCAGATCCAGGAGGACCAGCAGCATGTCCTCCAGTCGAATCCGATCGTCAACGAAGTGCTGCAGATTTATTCCATTAAATAGGGCCATGGATGCTGTGGCAAGAATCCTCGCATCCAACGGGCTGCCCACAATTCCTTCATCCTTCATCACTTGATAAAAATGTGTAAGGAATTGTCGCCATTCCTCCATCTGCTGAATGAGTCTTTCTTTGACCATGGGCAGTTCATTCGAGTTCATGCATCCATGGATTAGCAGCAGTGAGGATCCTTGCTTATAGGATTCTTTAACTAAACGCAGTGAATAGTCCTTGAATTTGGCAAGCAAATTTCGATCTTTCTGTTCCAGTGCAGCCTTCAAATCATCAAAGAAAAAATCAATCCCGTCCTTAATAATTTTAAGTAAAAATTCCTCTTTACTAGGGAAGTGAGCATAGAAGCCTCCCTTGGAGTAGCCGGCATGTTTTACAATTTGGTCTATGCTTGTATTGGAGTACCCTTGGCGTGAGAATAGCTCTACTCCGGACTTCATTAACTTTTCGATTGTCTGCTGTGATTGCTCCTGATGGCCCATCCAAATTTCCCCTTTTTATAATTCTGTCGTCCTATTGATTATACCACATTCCTTTTATATAATAATTTCCAGTATATACCGACTGGTTGGTATCTGAATTGGACGAAGGGATTTTGACTAGGGTAACCGTTCGGTGAGTAAAAAAGTAAAGGAGACATAAAGGATGAAGAAAAGGAACTGGATTATTACTGTAGCAATTGTAGTCCTGTTGACATTGGTTTTCGTACCGGTACAGCAGTCCTACAGTGCGGAGGGAGCTGCAGCGACCGGGATTACAGGCAGTGCTCTTGATGGACAGTTTAGCCTCAGTCACGAAGTCAAAATTTACGTTCCATCCACGGTGAAAGGCAATATTCAGATTACAGAAGAAGCACAGCAAAAGTTCGTCGATCAAGCACTTGCGAAATTCTCTGAATGGTTCGGTGGTGCTACGGCGATCGATGGTGAAGGGGCTTGGGTCGATAAAGATAAAAAATTGATCAAGGAAAATGTGACGATTGTGTACTCATTTGCTGAAACATTGGATAAAAAATCGTTAGATCAAGTGGTAGCTTATGCGAAGCAGCTGAAGGAAGATCTAGCTCAATCTTCGGTATCCCTTGAAGTCGATGGCAAGATGTATTTTATTGAATAAAAGCAAAATGCTCTATAAATCAAATATTTAGCTATCATCATTATATGTGAGACAGAATCATAATCTGTCTCTATTTTATTTATTGGAGGGAAATCATGAATCCATCATCCAACAATGAACCGCATACACAAACGATTGGACAGAGATTTAAAAAGAAGCCTGTATTCATTATTGTCGCAGTCATCGTCATTGCTGTAGTCTTGATATTTGTACTTTTGTCAGCTTCTAAGGGAGATAAACAGGCATCTGAGGTGATCCGGAAGTTCCAAAACGCCATTGCGGCAGAAGATACCCAGGCATTACAAAAGCTGCTATCCGTTGATGACCAAGCAATGAAAGTGACGGAGGATCGTCTGCGCCGGCTGATCCAATATGCGAAGGAAGAACCGAAGTATTATGAAGCAACGCTTCAGATTTTTACTGCACAACAGGCGTTGTTGGAAGAAGCGGAATATGTAAACACCGGATTGCTCGACCACATGTCGCCAGATGAAGTGTTAAAAGCAGGTGAATTGTATCTCAAGAAAGAGTCCGGGTTCTTATCGGATACGTTCAAGATTGGCGTTCGTCCGCAATATTTGAAGATCACGCTGGAAAATGATAACGGAACCATCGTGGTGGATGGGGAAGAGATCCTGAAGGTTAGCAAGGACAATCATTCGACTAAAGTAGGGCCGCTCCTCCCGGGTGAGTATCAGGTTGAGTTTAAAACCATATTTGACTATGCGAAAAGAGATGTTACGAAAAGTGAAACGGTTAGCTTATTCGGTCTGGAATCCGATACAGAATACTCTGATTATGTTACAGGTGAGAGTGTGAAGATTTATAGCGATCTAATGGAAGTACAGGTATATTTGAATGATCAGCCTACTCCTTTTTTTCAGAAAAGTTATAAGGACAGAGAGGAATCATCTGATTATTTTTACCCCGCGTTCAACGATGGATCGCAGAAGATTCAAGGGGTTGCTAAATTTCCTTGGGGAGAATCCAGGAGCGAGGCTGTAACGATTGAAGATTTATCTGCAGATTACAATATTACACCGAAGCTTCAAGATAAGACCGTACAAGAGGTGCTTGATTTTGTTCGATTGTTCTTGAAGACCCAAGCGGAAGCGTATGGATCCAAGGATGTAAGTGAATTAGAGAAGCTCTACCCTCATCATGAAGGCGATTTACTCGAAGAGGTTCAGGATGGTCTTGGCAGTTTGTACTACCCAGGTATTTCAGAAAGAACGTTGAAAAAAGTAGAGTTCAAAGATATGAATTATGATACAAGTACGGATGACCTAATGAGGCATGTAAAAGTTTATTATGATAGTGAATTAAATCAATATGTAGTTCAAGTTACGGGGATCGACTCAGAGTATATATTGACATTATCTGACGGCTATGTTGATGATAATTACAATAACCAATTACTGAATCTAAGATTAATCTACACCGATGGAGCATGGACGGTCTTGAACAAGTTCTAAATCCGAGGTGTGGTCTCAGAGCAAGCGTAACATGAGAACTCGAAAAGCAGTTGAGCAGGAATAACCTCCATGCCCAACTGTTTTTTTGTTTATCAGTTAAAGGAAAATAGACTTCTTCTGAAGAATATACAAGGTGATTTTACTTCCTTGGGTTTACCTCCTCTTATCGAATTGTGCTTATCATCTTACATTTGCCTACTGATTTCCTTCTCTTTCCGCTTCAAAACTCTCATAGTAGTTATTCTCAGTCCGCAACATGACGACAAACCTACGTTATTTCTCATCTATATCATTTCGGGGGGAATGTATGAACGTATTCAAGGTGTTTCATGTGGGTATTTTTACGAAGCTGCTGTTATCGTTTCTCATCGTTATGATTCCTATATACGGCATCAGCATCTACATTATTCAATCAGCGGAGAACAACACCCGCGAAGAACTGTCACAATCCGTGGCTTCAAAAGTTCATTTTTATATAAGCTCTTTTGAAAATGAAATGGAGCGGATTATCCGGATCAATAAGGAGCTTATATTCAACGACGATTTCCAGAAAATTCGGACGATTGCCGCAGAATTGGACGATTACACAAGAATACAGACCATTCTCAACGTGAAAGAGAAGCTGAATCTGCTGAAAACATCAAGCTTATATGTTCAAAACGTAAAGGTGTATATCCCCTCGTTGGATAGAGGCATCTTTGCTAACAGCTACGACAATCACATTCCCGAAGATGAGCTGTATGCTTTGAAAATGTCCGGCAGCTCAGGCTCGAAGATCACCTATTGGAAGAAGAGTCTTTTTCTGAGTGAGGTGTATCCCGATCCCTTCCAGAAGCTCCCTCTCACGATTGCGCTAGGAGTCGATTTATCTTCGAAGAAGCTCCAAGACACGCTTAATCAAATTGTCGACAAGGCTGGTGCTGGCGCATCGTTTATCAATTTAAAGCAGAAATGGTCATTTTCGGACGGGAAAAGCGATTTTATATTGCCTGAGCTGAGGAAGTTCTTTGATAATCCAGCGATCAACGGCAGAACGAGCTATCAAGGTAGCCTAAATATCAACGGCATGGACTATTTGATCACATTCGAATATTCCAAGCTGCTAAGCACGTATTTGGCTGTTTATATTCCGGAGGATAACGTGCTTGGACCGCTGGACAAATACCGCAAACTTTTGTGGCTGCTGTCCATTCTTTCTACCGTTGTCGTTGTTGCGTTTTCTTATTGGATTTTCCAGTTGATCCACCGGCCTCTCAAACGTCTCGTCACTTCGTTCCGAAAGGTAGAGAAAGGGGACTTGCAAGTAGAAATTGATCATCATTACAGCGACGAGTTCAAATATTTGTACGGGCAGTTCAACGCGATGGTTAGTCAATTGAATAAGCTGATCGGTGAAGTGTATGAGGAGCACATCCGCTCTCAGGAAGCGGAGCTGAAGCAGCTGCAATCGCAGATTAATCCGCATTTTCTGTATAACAGCTTTTTTATTTTGCAGGGACTCGTTCAGATGCACGATGTTCAAACGGCAGAACGGCTTGTACAGCACCTCGGAGATTATTTTAAATTCATTACCCGGACTAGTGCCGAGACGGTTTCGCTCGAACAAGAAGTGAGCCACTCGAAGGCCTATACCGAAATTCAATCGCTGCGCTTTTCCAGGCAGATCACCGTGGAATGGGAGGAGCTTCCTGATCTGTTTCACAAGCTTCCGGTCCCACGGCTCATTTTGCAGCCCATCATTGAAAATGCCTATGTACACGGACTGGAAGACAAAGTGGCGGATGGCACCCTGACGGTCCGGTTTGAGGCTGCAGACGAAGCTTTACGGATCAAAGTGGAGGACAATGGAGAGAACATTTCGGAAGAGGGGCTTGCTGAGCTGCAGCATAATCTACGCTCTCATGTTCTCGGAAAGGAATCTACCGGATTACTGAACGTGCACCGCCGTCTAAAGTTAAGATATGGTGAATCGTATGGCCTGACTGTCGACCGTGGGGCAGCGGGGGGCTTGCTGGTTGTGCTGCATTTATCTACTAGGGGAGTTGATCAGGTTGAATAGATTGCTCATTGTTGACAATGAAGCTTTGATCGTCGAGACTATTGTCGATTTGTTTGATAGAAAGGCAATCCCCGAATTGGAGGTGCTAAGCGCCTACTCTTCGGCAGATGCTCTTCGCTGCATGCAAACGATCAAAATCGATATCGTCCTGACGGATATTCGCATGCCGGGCATGAGCGGAATCGAGCTGCATCGGGAAATTATAAAATGCTGGCCGAGATGCAAAGTGATTTTTTTGACGGGATATAGCGATTTTGAATATATTCACGAAGCGATTCGCAACGGCAGCGTGGATTATTTGCTAAAAACAGAGGGCGACGAGGCCATCGTTCAAGCCGTGCAAAAAGCAATAACGGCTTTATCTGAAGCGGTCGCGGCAGAGGAGTTTATTGCGAAATCTAAACAGCAGATGCAGCAGATTGCTCCTCGATTGCAGAAGGAGCTGCTGTGGGAGCTTGTTCAAGGGGATTCATTAACGTACGACGCTCTCAGCCGGAGCTTCCAGGAGGTTAACATCGAGCTCGAGCCGGCCAAGCCTGTCGTCGTTATGATCGGCAGGGTAGACAATTGGAATGAAGACGTTCGTTCCTTCGATAAATCTCTCTATCTATTTGCCATTCAGAATATCGCGGAGGAATATTTATCGGCTAAGGTACAGTTGATTTCGTTTGATTTTGAGAAAAAAACGAAGGTGCTTTGGCTGATTCAGCCCACAGAGCCAAAGGAAGCCTTAACTGCCGACAAGCTTATTGAGCTTCGTAAGCATTGTCTCGTATTCCTTAAGGGCGCAGCGGAGATGATTCAGGACGCATGCAGCGCCTTGTTAAAACTGAATCTATCTATCGCCATTGGAGTAACGTTCCAGGAATGGGATCACATTGCTGAACAGTTTGATCGTTTGCAGCAGCAGCTAAATCGGGGTCTTGGGTTAGGGCAGCAGCTGCTTCTTCTGGAGCAATCTGTCCAAGCTGCTTCGGGCGCTCCATCGAACCACGAACGAAGAAAGCAGTTGAAAAAGCTTAACTTACTTCAGACGGTGCTCGAGAATGGGCAGAGAGACCAATTCATTGCAGAATATGCGGATATTATGAAAGTGATAACCGAAGGAGTCGATGCGATGAATTCCATTAAAACCGAAGTCTATTATACGCTCGTATCGATTTTTTTATCATATATTAACCGTTGGGAAATTCAGAGTGAAATCGGAAGCAGAATCAATTTGGGGAAAATGACAGCACTCGACTGTCAACACAACTGGAAGGAAGTTGTCGATTATTTTTATCATCTAGCTGAGGTGCTATTTGAACATAAGCTTTCCGGACAAGGCAATCAGGAACATGACGTAATTCGGAAGGTGCAGCGATATGTCCAGCAGAACTTGGCAGGAGACTTGACACTTAATCGAATCGGCGATGTCGTCGGCCATAACCCTTCCTATTTGTCTCGATTGTACAAGAAGGTCACGAATGAAGGCTTGTCGGACTACATTATGACGGCTCGACTGCACAAAGCGAAGGAACTGCTGGAAGAAAACCGATTGAAAATTCATGAGGTTTCGATTTCGGTCGGTTTTTTGTCTGAGCAATCATTTTACCGTTTTTTCCGCAAAGCGCTTCAGAAGACGCCGCAGGAATATCGTGACAGTGTTGTCATGTCTAGAAATGCGACCCCAAAGTAAAGATAGGCGAATAGATTGCAACCACATTGCCCACTTATAATCAACTCGTAGAACAAAAATCTCAAAGTCGTAGGGGGTTATGAAATGGAAAGGAAGAAGTTGGGTACACTTTTAACCGCTTGCTTGGTGGGATTGTCGCTGATGGTGTCGGCGTGCGGTGGAGATGAGAAAGTCAACGAGGCTTCGCAGCAGCCTGCAGATAGTCAAGCGACAAACGCTCCGGCAGATAACACAAGCCCTGAAGTAAATTACGATCCGATCGGCAAATACGATCCGCCCATTGAGGTTCATTCGGTGCGTATGGCACTGCCGGCCGATCGCTTTGAGAATGGCGATACGAACGAAAACAATGTTTGGACAAGGGAATATGAAAGCGCTCTCGGCGTGAAGCTCGTGTATGACTGGCTGGGTGACCCGAGCGGCGACAGCAACAAATTGGACATTTCGATTGCATCCAATGACATCCCGGATGTATTCGGTGCAAATACAA
Source organism: Paenibacillus sp. GCM10027629 (assembly GCF_042676425.1). NCBI lineage: Bacteria > Bacillati > Bacillota > Bacilli > Caryophanales > Paenibacillaceae > Paenibacillus > Paenibacillus sp. GCM10027629. The sequence goes on from NZ_JBHTGZ010000003.1 coordinate 560,721, forward strand.
AGCAGATGAACCAGTTGGTAGAAGGCGAACAAGTTCAGGACTTAACAGAGGTATGGGAAAAATATGCTTCACCTGCGTTGAAGGAGCTGGCAAATCAAGATGGCGGACTAGCGCTAAAGTCAGCAACGTTCAACGGCAAATTAATGGCGATTCCGAAATTTGGCGGCAACATTACGAACGCTGATATTTTGTGGATCCGTACCGATTGGCTGGATAAATTGAAATTGCAGCCGCCTAAAACGATGGATGAATTGCTAAAAATCTCCGAAGCGTTCATGACGCAGGATCCGGACGGAAACAAAAAGGCCGACACCTTCGGCTTGGCCATCAGCAAAGAGCTTTCGGGCTTAACGGGCTTCTATAACGGATTCCACGCTTATCCGGGCATTTGGATTAAAGATGCTTCAGGGAAGCTGATGAACGGCAACATCGGTCCAGAAATGAAATCAGCGCTTGCTAAGCTGCAAGAACTCTATAAAGCAGGTTTTCTTGATAAGGAATTTGCTGTTAAAGACGGCGGGAAAGTGATTGAATCCATCTCACAGAACAAAGTGGGTATTTATTATGGCGCCAACTGGTATTCCTACTGGCCGTTTAACGATGCTAGAAAGCAAAATCCAGGAATGGAATGGAAGCCGTACCCGATCGTGTCTGCAGACGATAAGCCAGCGATTCCGGGCGTAGGATTCCCTGTCTATGAATATGAAGTGGCTAAAGTCGGTTATGAGCATCCGGAAGTTATTGTCAAGATGCTGAACTTATGGCTGGAGCGTGCCTATGGCAAGACAGCTGACTGGGAGAAATACGCGGTGTCACCAAAAGGTACGGAGTTGTTCCAGTATCCGCTATTCCAAGTGTTTGCGCCGAATAAAGACGTTCCAGATAACTACCTTGCCGTGAAAGGGGCAGTTGAAACTGGCGATGTGTCAAAGCTGAACCCGGAACAAAAGGCACTTTTTGATAAAATAACCGCATTCAAAAAAGGTGACGACTCGCAATGGGCAACCTACCGCCAAGCTGGTCCAACAGAATCCTCGTTCGAAGTGCTGGCCGGCTATAAGGATACATTACTGACGACGGCTTATCTGGGTGCTAGTACACCGACGATGGTCGAAAGACAAGGTGTGCTGGATAAATTGCAAAACGAAACATTTACCAAAATCATTATGGGCGCTGCTTCCATCAACGAGTTCGATAAATTTGTAGAGCAATGGAAAAAGCTTGGCGGCGATCAAATTACTGCAGAAGTCAACGAATGGTACGCAAAGCAACAATAGCAAGCTGAATTTAGAAAGTGACAGGGGAGGCTTTCACTCCCCTATCTCTTTACTTCATGGGGATAAGAGGAGGTACCGGTATGCGTAAAAGGTGGATCAGGGAGCTTCCGCTGCATGCAATGATCTTGCCTAGCTTCATTTTGGCTATCATTTTTAGCTATATCCCGATGGTTGGCATCGTGATTGCGTTCCAAAAATTCACTCGTATTCGCGGCAACGGTCTAATGGGTTTTTTTAATTCAAAATGGGTCGGTTTCGACAATTTCACTTACATTTTTATGCTTCCGGATACCGTGCAGGCGATCAAAAACACAGTCATTATCGCCTCATTGAAAATATGTACTGGACTTATCGTGCCGATTATCATTGCACTACTTTTGAATGAGATTCGTATTGCGTTAATCAAACGCGGGATTCAGACACTGATTTATTTACCGCATTTTTTGTCCTGGATTATTTTGGGCGGCATATTAATCGATATTTTGTCTCCTGAAACAGGCATTGTTAATCAACTGCTGGGATATCTGGGCGTAGAGCCCATCTTCTTCTTAGGCAGCAACCACTGGTTCCGTCCTGTGCTTATTATTTCGGATATATGGAAGGAATTCGGATTCAGTACGATCGTATACTTAGCAGCCATAACGAGCGTAAGCCCAATATTATATGAGGCGGCTCTCATTGATGGCGCTACACGCTGGCAGCAGACAAGACACATTACACTTCCGAGCATTTTCCCCATTATCATATTAATGTTGACGTTGAGTTTGGGTAATGTGCTGAATGCGGGCTTCGATCAAATTTTTACCCTTTACAATGCGACCGTTTACGAAACAGGAGATGTATTGGATACACTTGTGTACCGGACCGGTGTCGTCAATGCGCAATATAGCGTCGCGACTGCAATTGGGCTGTTCAAATCCGTCGTATCTTTATTGTTAATAAGCATTTCGTATTGGCTCGCGTATCGTCTATCCAACTACCGTATATTTTAGGGGGACATTGCTATGTTTCATCGTCCGTCATTCACATATCGGCTGTTCAGTTTGTGCAACTATGTGTTTCTTATTTTTCTATCCTTACTATGTCTTGCTCCGATGGTGCATGTACTCGCCCTATCATTTAGCACCAGTACTGCCGCATCAGCCGGGCTGGTTAAGCTGTGGCCGGTCAATTTTACACTCTCTTCGTATTCGTTTATTTTGCAGAACTCTCAGTTCTTAAAGTCGTTTGTCATTTCGATTGAAAGATCCGTTCTAGGCGTATCGCTCAGTATGTTCCTAACGATATTGCTAGCTTATCCGCTGTCTAAGGAAGTGAAAGATTTCCGCTTCCGAACGGCTTATGCATGGTTCTTCATCTTTACGATCTTGTTCGGCGGCGGGTTGATTCCGTGGTTTATGACGATTCAGATGATGGGCTTGATGAACTCGATCTGGGGGCTTGTGCTGCCGGGTGCGGTTCAAGTGTTTAATGCGGTGTTGCTGCTTAATTTCTTTCGGGGCTTGCCAAAAGAGCTGGAGGAGTCTGCTTTCATCGATGGAGCATCCCACTGGACGACGCTGTGGCGTATTCTTGTGCCGATCTCGATGCCTTCACTCGCGACGATCATACTGTTTACGTTTGTCGGACAGTGGAACTCCTGGTTTGACGGACTGCTCATTATGAAGACGCCGGATAAATATCCGCTAGCTACGTATTTACAGACGATTATTATTAAACCCGACTTTGCCAAAATCAGTATGCTGCAGGCGAAGCATATGTCCGAAATTTCGGACCGGACGACGAAAGCGGCACAGATCATTATTGGTTCATTGCCTATTTTACTAGTTTACCCGTTTCTTCAAAAGTTTTTTGTTAAAGGCATTGTCGTAGGAAGCGTGAAAGAGTAGTATGTGGGTTAGATAGGAAAATATGTCCGTTGCACAAGTGAATGGCATATCCACACGATGTGTGTCGGACTGACAACATGAGGCATTGGAGGAGAAGCTAAAGTGAGTTCAATTAAGAGAGTCCATGTCGTATTCAAAACCCATCTAGATATCGGTTATACGCATATGGCTCAAGATGTCGTTGATCGTTATATGAACAGTTTTATCCCGCAAGCTCTGGATTTATCGGAGAAGCTCGCTCAAGAGGGAGGACCCGTCAAATTCGTATGGACGACAGGCTCATGGCTGATCAAGCAATTTTTGCAGACAGCATCAGAGCCGATGCGGGCCCGTATGGAGGAAGGGATTCGCCAAGGCAGAATCGTATGGCACGGCTTGCCTTTCACGACACATACCGAGCTCATGGATGAACGCCTTTTTGAGTATGGGTTATCGTTATCTCAAAATTTGGATAAAACGTTTGGCCGTACTACCATTGCTGCCAAAATGACGGATGTTCCGGGCCATACGATCTCGATGGTTCCGCTGCTGGCGAAAAGCGGCATTCAATATTTACATATCGGCGTTAACGATGTATCCAAAAATCCGAGTGTACCGAAAATGTTTGTATGGCGGGCAGCGGATGGTTCTGAAATTATAGTGAATTATGCCGATGCTTATGGTAAGCCTTTTCATCTGGAAGGTATGGAGGATGCGTTGTACTTTGCTCATACGCATGATAATTTTGGTCCTCCTAAATTGGAAGAAGTGAAAGCGCTCTACGATCAGCTGCAGCGTGATTATCCAGGTGCCGACATTGTAGCGTCAACCATGGATGCGTACGCAGAGAAGCTGCATGAGGTGAAGCATCGTTTGCCGATGATCACCGAAGAAATCGGTGATTCATGGATCCATGGCGCCGCCTCTGACCCATGGAAAATCGCGCGTTACCGTGAGCTGCTGCGTCTGCGCGACAAGTGGTTGGATTCAGGTACGCTTGATGTACAAAGCGAAGCATATGACCGATTCTGTGACTATATGATGCTTATTCCGGAGCATACTTGGGGAATGAATTCATCCGTGTATCTTGTTGATTTTACGAACTATTCGCCATCCGATCTAGCTGCCGCGAGGAAGCGGGACGTAATTGACGACGCGAAGTGGAAGAAATTCGATTACCTCCGTACCCAAGCAGCTCCAGATCGCCGCTTCAGCTATTATGAGAGCTCGTGGCAAGAACAACGCGACTACTTAAACCAGGCTCTTGCTGCCTTACCTGAAGCTTTGGCTGAGGAAGCGGCAAGAGTGCTCGAACAGCTTAACCCTTCGATCGACGGTTTGGCGTTCGACCAACCTGAGTCTCTACAGATCGGTGAATACTATGAGCTTGGAGCTTTCCGGGTCGCCTTCGCTTCGGATGGATCGATCTGTTCCTTGATTGACAAGAGCGGGAAAGTATGGGCCGATGAAGAGCATGAGCTGGGCAAATTCCGATATGAAACGTTCAGTAAAGAAAGCTATGATCGCTATTTCCAAGAATATGTGACCAATTTGCCTAGACATCACGGCTGGGCTGATAACGACTTAGGCAAGCCGGGGATCGAATATGTCGATCCTAAGCCAGAGCATAAGTTGTTTAAGGCGAGAGCCTGCAAGATTATTCTGGATAGACAGTCGGAATACGACGTTGTAAGTATCGATTTACAGCTAGCGGGCGATGTGTGTATGCATCATGGAGCTCCTCGGAAGCTGAACGTTATGTATAAATTCCAGCGCAGCGGTCCACATATTGAGGTTGAGCTGAATTGGCAAGACAAGCAGGCATCCCGCTTGCCAGAGGCGACTTGGTTCTCTTTTGCGCCGCTCGTCGACAATCCGAACATCTGGGAAATGGATAAGCTCGGGCGTCGCGTTTCGCCGTTGTCTGTCGTCAAGAACGGCAACAGGAATTTGCATGGGGTTCTAACAGGATTGTACTATGGGGGGGCGGACGGTACCGCGGTCATCGAAACATTGGATGCGCCCATCGTATGCCCAGGTGAGAGAAGAATTCTGGAATTCGACAACACGTTCGTTCCGTTGGACCGCGGGTTTCATTTTAATTTGCACAACAACGTGTGGGGAACGAATTTCATGATGTGGTTCGAAGATGATATGAAATACCGATTCCGGCTTACACTGCAATCGAATGAATGAGATTAAGCGGTTTGAAGGGATAGAATAATGTAAGGCAGGGGCGAAAATTGGATTGTACAATTTTCGCCTTCCTTATTTGGAGACATGAAACGCGATACAATGACGATTTCTTGGGATATTCTCATTTAGCAGCGGGTCATAGGTAAATAAGCTGCCTCCGGCATCATGCCGGGAGCAGCTTATTGCGTAGGGCTTTTATAATGGATCCAAGGGTTTGGACTAGCTCTCGATGCTTATCTCCATTGACGACAATAGACACTAAAAGTACTTAAGGGGCATTCTTAAGGGGCATTGTTAGTTATTAAATACCGAATCCGAAGCCACCCATACAACTGCATGCGACGATAACTAATAAGATGAACAATACAAGAATTGTACTAGTGTTTGTAAAAGCTCCACCAACTAAACCGGACATGTAAGCACCTCCCTAACTTTTAGTACTCGATATGTTATGAAGGCAGCTCTCTCTTGGTTTGGGTGATTGTTCCTAGTTATTCATAATTGTTTGCAATATTTAATTTTTAGCGTTAACCTTTCTTTAACTGGTTGTCGTAGCATTTGATGTCTGAGTTCGAATTACTTATATAAATGTTGCTTGGGATGGAGGTGTTGTTATGATTAATTATCAGTTACTTAATATTGAATTTGAGTTTAACGGACATAAACAGGTCATCACCCCGGTTCTGCTACAGGATGAACACGATACCATTCTCGTCGACTGTGGATATCCTAATTTTATATCTCTTCTTGAAGAAGCGGCTAACCGGAACGGCGTCAAGCTGGAGTCAATTACAAAATTGATTGTAACCCATCACGATATGGACCATTATGGATCACTTGCTTCTCTTAAGCAGCTGTATCCACATATCGAAATCATCGCACATGAGCTTGAAATACCGTATATTGAAGGAAGACAAAAGTCGTTGCGACTTGAACAGGCTGAATCAACGTATAATGATTTGCAGGCCGAAGAAAAACCGGGTGCTGAACAATTTATTCGCTTCTTACAGTCCTACGAGCCAGCTGCCGTTGACCGTTCGGTATCTCATGGAGACAAGTTTCCTTGGTGCGGCGGTATAGAGATCGTCCATACCCCTGGCCATATGCCTGGGCATATATCGTTATATTTGCCAGAGAGCAAAACTCTGATTGCATCAGATGCCGTCGTGATTGAAGATGGCACATTCAATATCGCTAATCCTAGCTATACCCTGAATCTAGAAGAGGCTGTCAACTCCGTTCAGCTGTTGCTTAACTACGACATTGAGCAGATTATCTGCTATCATGGAGGATTATTTCATGGGGATGTCAAGCCAGTGTTCAGGGAGCTCATTCATAAATATAGTGCAGGATAGGGCAGTAAATAAGGAGCTTGCGATATCGTAGGCTACGCAGCCGATTGAGTTGATCATTGTCCTACTAAATAAATTCAGGCTGCCGAATGAACCTTCATCGGTGGCTTTTTTACATTTCTGATGTCCGTGTAGTTGACATGGAGAAGAAGGTAAATGGCAGGAGTGAATCGAATTTATGAATCAGTTGAAGATTGAAAAAGCGCATATGTCTCGAAGGAAATCCAATCGATGCGAATAAAAGGATGTTAGAGTTTCTGTAAAATACATATCTCCGTCTTGAGATGGAAGCAACAGAATAGAATAATAAAGGGTGAACGCGGTGCAGTATTTAAGCGACGCTGAATTACTATAATGAGAAGATCTGGTCATCTAACTAAATCACATTCGTGAACGGTTGAACGTGAGCTCATATCATAGATATTTGATAACTATTGGAGGAGATGCAATGCGTCGGAATCATTTCATTATTACAGGGACTTCAAGAGGAATTGGTGAACAGTTAGCCAAAATGCTGCTGGAGCAAGACCACAAGGTCCACGGTATATCCAGAGGGGATTCTAGTCTAACGGAGTTTCAAAATTATACACATATTCATTATGATTTAAGTGATATCACGGGGATTGAGAACCTGATGGATACGGTGTTCAACCAAATCGATCTCCATCATGCGGATATGATTTGTCTCGTGAACAACGCAGCTATGGCAGAGCCGCTCAAGCCGATCGAGCAATGTACGCTAGGTGAGATCAATAAAAACCTCCAGATCAGTCTCATCGCACCGATGCTGCTAACCTCTTGTTTTATCAATTTATCGGAGAACGTACGAATCCGGCGTAAAATCATCAATATATCATCCGGTTCAGGCTCCTATCCCGCACCGGATATGAGTGTGTATTGCACGGCCAAGGCGGGCTTGAATATGTTCTCGCAATGTGTCGGCTTAGAGCAAGGTAGAAGCCAATTCCCTGTAGAAATTATTGCTGTAGACCCCGGCATGGTCGATACCGAGATGCAGATGCTAGCAAGGGAGAAGAACGCTCAAGAATTTGAGATGGCTAAATATTTTAAACATGCACATCAAACAGGACAATTACTCTCAACGGAAGCCCTGTGCAGACACTTATTGAACATGATTGAGAAAACATTCGAACCCGGTAAGCTTGTAAAATATACGGATGCCTAAGGGGATGTCCCATGAATAAGAACAAGAAATTAAGAGCAACCAGGATTCGGCAAGGCCGATTGTAATCGTTTCTCTTATTTTGACAGAAATCCAAAACATGTTAGACTCTATAGAGAAAGAAGGATTCGCGAAGGGACGTGACTTCATGCAACAGGTTTTCTTTACATCCGACCATCATTTTGGTCATCGCGGCATTATTGATTTTGAATCGAGACCCTTTCAGAGCGTTGAGGAAATGGATCCGTATATGATAGAGCGTTGGAATGCTGTCGTGAAGCAAGAAGATAAAGTTTTTCATCTCGGAGACTTCTCCTTCTGGAATCGTGAGCGGACCCGAGACATTGTCAGTCAGCTGAACGGTTATAAGCATCTGATCCTAGGCAATCATGATCGAGGGCGTTCGCGTACGTGGTGGCTAGATGTAGGATTTAATGAAGTAAGCGAGCATCCGATCATTTACCAGCAGTTTTTCTTCCTCACGCATGAGCCGATGTATATGAACAGACATATGCCTTTTGTGAATGTGCACGGACATATCCATGGCCAGAAGTATGAGGGGAAGAGTTATTTCAACGTAAGTGTTGAACACTGGGACTATCAACCCATTTCATTCGAACAGATTCGAGATTCAGTAGTCGTTAGTGAAGAGCAGTAACACAGCACAGCATCCCAGAGTGTTTAATGAAGATAATGGAGGATTTGAAATGAAAGAACAGCATATCGGACATGCAGAGCCAGGAGATAAAGTGAAGATTACGGGCAACACGAACGACCACCCATTCGAGATGGGTCAAGAGGTATTGGTTACAAGCTGGTATGACTTTGAACCGGCGGATGGGGAATTCGGGGTTGAGGTGTCAGAGCATAAGGAAACCGAGCACTGGTTCATACGACATGCGGATTATGTCATTGTAGAACGTGGCAGTCATCTAATTCTGGAAGACGATACTTGTGGTTAATAGCCAATGATTAGAGGTCAATTGACCTCTCCTTCCGTTTCGGTGTTCATGATCGTGCTGTAAGGCTTGTTGTCATAAGCATGATCAATATTTTGAATGAGTTGCTCGGTCTTCATGAGCGTTTTGTCCGCAAGACCGAGATCATATAATACTTTTGGATCGGTTACTTGGTCTAGATCATCATGTTTCATCACGTTGCTCCTTGTCTCGTCAAATGATTGAATTAGGATGCCCGAACGAAGAGAATATGATGTATTATGTACCTCGGAAAACTCTTGCAAAAAAGAGTAAAGAGCAGTCCAGCTGATAAATTTCATTGGGCCGCTCTTTTTTGCGTCTCAAGAAAGGATACCGAAATATTCTCTCGTAAAAGCAATCCATGCACGAGATGCCCGCGACAGGTAACCCACCCGACGCCAAGCCATCGATAGCTGCCAAGGTATGATTGGATTGATTAATGTAACCGCACGAACCTTCTCTGGGGAGAGCAGTCGGCAGATCGTATCCGGCAGCATGGCAATTCCGATATCCGCCCCCACCATTTCACCAATAAAATCCCAGTGCGAGCTCTCACTCACGATTTGTGGTTCGAATCCCACGGCACGGCATTCATGAATGATCCGTTCATGGAGCGCGAACTGGTGGCTAAATAGAATAAATCGATCTTGGGATAGTTCTTGCAGTTCAATGTGCTTACGTTCTGCCAGTGGGTGCGATGGATGCATGATGACTTTCAAGCGATCCTCGACGATTGGAAATGAATCGAACATTTCATGATCGATCGGCCGCAGTACAGCCCCCACGTCAATATCGCCTTCTTCAATTCGTTCTTCGATGCGTTTGGCGCCATCCTCCACCATGTGAATCGTGATCCCTGGATAGGTGGCTTGAAATTGCTTGATTACCATTGGAAAATAACTCGAACCTGCCATTGGCGGAATCCCAATGCGAATATTTCCTTTATTAAGGTAGGTCAAGTCATTAATTTCAGCCATCAGCTGGTCGAATAGATGCAGAATGGGTTCTGCATAGTTCATGATCGCGTCGCCCGCATCCGTTAATTTGATTTGTTTGCCCTCACGAACGAAGATTTCCGTATTCAATTCTTGCTCCAGGTTAATGATGGACTTGCTAATTGTCGGCTGCGTGATATGTAAGGATTCTGCCGCTTTCGTGAAGCTATTGCAGCGCACGATTTCTGTAATGTACTGTAAGTGCCGTATATCCATAGGGATAGACCTCTCTTCATAGCTAGATGGAATGAAAACCATAATATATATTCATTTTACCTATGAAAATGGAATCTGTATACTGAATACAGAGAGGGGATGGATTCATCCATGAGAACACTACTTAGAACCGTCATCCAAGTTCTATTTTTTATTATCGTAGCCAAAATATCGGATGCTTTTGCAGCATGGATTCATTCTCCTATACCAGGTACGATTATTGGGATCGCCGTATTATTCATTCTATTGAAATTCAAAGTGATTCGAATGGATTGGATCGAACAAGGGTCCAATTGGCTGCTTGCCGAGATGCTGTTATTCTTTATCCCTGCGGCCGTCGGGATTATTAATTACAAAAGCTTGGTAGTGGAGAGCGGGCTTCGTCTGACGATTACAATTTTTCTCAGTACATTAGCCGTGATGATCTGTACAGGACTTATCAGTCAACGGTTTGCAGCTAAGAAAGAAGGGAACAGCGAATGTTAGAATCGATTTTCTGGTTATTCATTACCGTGGCAATTTACTTTGCTTCCAAACGTCTATATAAGGCTTTCCCGAAAGTATACTTAACGCCCGTCCTGATCGTGCCTGTTATTGTGATCCTATTGATTCAATTTAGCGGCGTATCCTTCCAATCCTATAATGAAGGCGCAGGCTGGTTGTCCGAGATGGTCAAGCCGGCAACGATTGCTCTTGCGGTTATGCTCTACAAACATGTTGATGTACTGAAAAAGAATGTAACGGCGATTATCGTTAGTGTAGGTGCCGGGGCGATTATTGCCATTATTACTTCGGCGGGTATCGCGAAGATGTTAGGTCTCACCAAGGAAATTACGGATTCGGTTGCACCGCGTTCAACAACAACCCCAATAGCAGTCTCCGTATCGGATATGATCGGTGGGATTCCGACAGTGACTGCGGTGGCTACATTAGTTACGGGGCTGTTAGGTATGATTATTGGGCCGATGATCGTCAAATATTTTAGGATTCATAGCTCGGTCGCTCGAGGCGCTTTGTTCGGAACAAGTGCGCATGCCTGTGGAATTAGCAAGGCACTTGAATATGATGCTGTTGCAGGTTCTGTCGCGGGGATTTCGATGATGGCAACCGCCTTTATTACACTTGGCGTAGCTCCTTTTATTATGACTTGGTTTTAAGAACATGGTATGCAGCAGAACTGTTATTTCCATGCAATTAGCATAGCGGTAACAATTTTGGGCTTGTAAAAACGCCTCCCCGCACTGGGGAGGCGTTTTGTCTTGCATATTACTTTTTCTTATGGTTGACTCGAACAACTTCGTTCTGTTGATTGGCATGGAATCCCGGCTGTTGACCATAGAATGGCTCTCGGTGGCCTTCATGTCCGCCGCCGTGATGACCCTCGTGATGACCTTCGTGATGACCCTCGTGATGACCGTCGTGGAATCCATCATGGAACCCATTGTGGAAGCCATCATGGAATCCGCCAATAAAGATGGGGAAGAAGAGCGGTGTATAGCTCGGATAGTAGGAGTAAGGATACGGCGTTGGACAGTATGGATATTGATCGCAAGGATATGGATAAGGGTAGTACCCGGCGTAGTTAGGATCTTGATACGTCGTTGGAACATAGGTCATATTGATTCATCCTCCTGATTGTTGAGTATAGAATAACGTATGCTATTCTCAACACTCGGGACACTCGCCCGGAAAAGAATGGGCGAATGCCCTAGGGCCGAATCGTGACAGGTGTACCGATTGGAACCATTGAAGCCAGCTGCAAGACATCCTCATTATACATGCGAATACACCCATGCGAGACTTCATGGCCAATGGATGATGGATCATTCGTACCGTGAATGCCATAATGGGGCTTTGATAATCCCATCCAAAAGGCTCCGAACGGTCCTCCTGGATTCGGGACCTTGTTAATGATCTCGAATTCCCCGCTTGGCGTTTGGGTGACCATCTTCCCGACACCTACAGGAAATCCGCGTACCACGCGATCTCCATCTAATACATACAGCATTCGATCCGATAGATCAACGATAATGTGATATTGCGGCATTTGTTTACGCCCTCCTTTAACATAAAGCAATTCCTCTAGTAACAAGGTATGTCATTTCGAGTGGGAGGGATTAACCTATAAAAACAAATTCGATCTATATACTTGCCCATACATTCGAGCAGCAATCAACATACAATGTCTCGTGATTAATAATTCTTCTTCAGAGAGGGGGAGGAGTATGGGAGTAGTAGAAGAAAGAGGATTTGGTTTTTTTACTAGCACAGGTACGATTTTAGTGCTTTTCATCCTTTTGGTAATCGTAAGTTGTGCATGTATGATTTGATTACTGGAACAAACCTCTCCTACAACAAAAGGTAGCCGAATTCGGCTACCTTTTTGCTATGATTGCGCTCTTGGATTTGAGCGATTCCTTATTCATTTCTAGACGAGTGTTGAATGCCGATCATGGATTTGACGATAAACTGACATTCATCTTTGCGGAAAACGGTACCGCCTTGAATCGTAACTTCATGCTCCGTATGATGGATGATGCGATTCTCATGACAGATGAGTCGATCTTTATGCCAAATGGACACGGGGGATTGAAAGTAGATCGCATTATCGAATTGAACGGGATCGTGCATGACAAAGCGAACATTACCTGAGCGATAAGCAGGATCTTGCGCAAGTTCAGACCGCGCTTCCACAGGTTCCAACAGCTCGACTTTCGCGATTTGTGCGATCGGAATTCGAATGCCTTCGGGAGCGAGGGTAATCATCTCTTCCTGTTCGTTCCACTCACTTAGGGTCCCTTGAGCGGTAAGCTGCATCCGTTGACCATAATAGACCATAACTTGTTTTCCTACTAAATTTTTCATCGTACTAGCTCCCTTATGACCGAATCTTAGAGTTATCTTCTTTAATAGTAGCAAATATATCAAGATAATCAAGATTCCAATCGATTGGTGTTAGCCCTTGTTGTATAAGAAATTCATTCGTGCGAGAGAATGGACGACTACCGAAAAATCCTTTGCGCGCCGCAAGCGGACTCGGGTGTGCTGACGTAATAATGCAGTGGCGCTCAGAGTTGATGGTTTCGGCCTTTTGAATCGCATGGTTACCCCACAGAATGAAGACGAGTGGCTCTTTGCGCTGCTGAAGTGCATGCAGTACGGCATCAGTGAACCGCTCCCAGCCTTGCCCTTGATGCGATGCAGGGAGTCCGGCACGAACCGTAAGTACGGTATTTAACAGCAAAATGCCTTGCGCCGCCCAATCCGTTAAGGTTCCATGATCAGGGATGGAGCAAGACAGGTCTGCTTGCAATTCTTTATAGATATTTCGAAGCGAAGGTGGGATCCGTACCCCAGGTCGAACGGAGAAGCTCAGTCCATGCGCCTGCTCGGGCCCGTGATAGGGATCCTGCCCCAGAATAACAACCTTGGTATTCGCGAAGGACGTTAATCGGAACGCTTCAAATAGGTATTCCCTTGGCGGGTAAATGGTATCATGCTGATATTCTGCATCCAGCCACTCACTCAGCTCCTGCATGTAAGGCTGCTCTAATTCTTCATGCAGCTGCTGGTTCCAATCTTGCGGTAAAACAAAAGACATGGTGGGACTCCTTTCCAAAAACGGATAAAGCACGAGGTCGTCGGACTAATTCGCACCGATCATTCATAAAATTGTCATAAGTAGTGATTCTAGGTTAAGAGGAGGGTGCGAATGAACGAAGTTGGCGTATTTATCGGGTGGTTATTATGTTTCTCGATGTTAGTTGTCGGAGTCATCTGGTTGCTCGCAATCTTCATAAGTAGAGATAGCATGAAATATGATGAACAATTTGTCTGGCTAAGACGACTTACAGAGATTGATAAGTAAGTGTCCTACACGCGATCCTACTCTTCTTCCCACTTTCTCGAATAGGCTTTACGCGTTACCCACAAGGTGACCCATGTGATCAGAGCAATAATAATAATCGATCCAATAATTGCAGCTGTCATGGTGATGACCTCCCTTCACATTCAATCATTCGAGCTTTATACCCCCCAACTATACATCAAAAACATTCTTTTGTATAATCAGGAATGTTACAAATTTAAGGAAGTTCGATATCCAGGGTAGAGGTGAAGACATGGCAGCGCAAATTATTCAAGTCAAGACAGAAGAAGAACTCAATAAGTGTCTCTCCATCAGATTAGAAGTCTTTGTTCAGGAGCAGCAGGTGCCTGAAGATTTGGAGATTGATGAATACGATACACTCGCTGGCAAGGCTTATCATGTATTGCTCGAGCATGAAGGACAAGCGGTGGCAACAGGCCGACTAACCATCTATCAAGATCATATGGCGAAAATGCAGCGTATTGCGGTGAAGAAAGCGTATCGAGGACACGGATATGGACGTGTATTGCTGTTAGCTCTCGAACAAATTGCCAAGGATTTGGGTCTGAGTGACGCCATTTTAGATGCGCAGTGTCAAGCAGAGATATTCTACGCGAAGCTTGGCTATGAAGTCATATCGCAAGAACCGTTCTATGACGCCGGCATTCTACATGTTCGTATGAAAAAATCGCTGTAAGGTTATACTATCCTCGAACACACGACGACTATAGATCGAGGAGCGGATGTAACCATGGAAGCGAATCAACGTGAGACAATTGTAGCTGTTCAGAAAAATGGAGACGGTGATATTCGTCAATTCAAAACTTCATCCGGGCGCGTTCTGGAATACCAAGAAGCACTGCAAGCCGTTAAAAATGGAGAGATTGCTGGTGTTAACGCCTTTAAAGGGCGCGATGGCGAAATGTATATTCGTGGTGATGCTGATGGCGACCCATCGAATAACTTAGACAATTTGCCGACCTTCCAATAGAATTTTTAAAGTTTCGATAAATGGAAACGGAAAATTTCGATTTTATAAGCAGCAAATAGACGATCTGTGTGGGATATTTCCCATGCAGATCGTTTTCTTTTTGAACCAGCCGGGGCGAACATGGAACGCTCCCTTTTCATATGATGGAGGAATGAAGAACTTTGTATGAAAAGAGTTGATTCCGTTGGCCAAAGGGAAATCCGTCAAGAAGAAGAAAAAAACATCCGAGCGTGCGCAGTACACGATGCGAATTGTGACCTCGGACCGTTGTGAAGTCTGTAAGCAGCAGTGCGCGAGAGGGATTCGGTACATGGAACATATGCGTAAAGAAGGGTCAGTCGGCAAGGGGGTACCTTGTATTCTGACAAGAACATTAATTTCGAAATAATGCGAGCGGGAAATGGGGAAGCAAACCTTTTCTCTTCATTTCCCGGGCAACCGCAATAATCAACAATAAATTATTCTATTCTAGACCGCAACTCTGGCCTTTAATTGGAGTATATACAATCAACTGTCACAATATTGGAGGTCTATAATTGATGAAGGCTAGAAGAGTAATGGTTGTAGCACTTGCACTATCGCTGATGGGCGGTTCGGTTATTTTTGCAGATGCCATAACACAGAAGATTAAGATGGTATTTAACGGAGAAGAAGTAAGCGATGGCGCTATCATGATAGATGGAAAGACATACCTTTCGGTAAGCCAAGCCGGCGAAAAGCTGAACGCGATCGTCGAGTGGGATGATTCTGCGAAGAAAGTTACGGTAAATAAGCCGAATGTCCATATGCTCACGTTCTCAGGTAAAGATATTTTTGGAGTCGTGAAGCGCGGGGAATTCAAGTTCAATGTGCTATGTTCGGTAGATAATTTGAAGGTGGCAGCAGATGCGGTTAAGGTATCCATTATTGATCCTGCTGGCAAAGTGAAAGATATTCAGGAACTGGATCTGAAGGAACGCAAGGAATATTTCATGTTCCAAACACAAGAACTTACATACGACTTTAAGGCAGCAGGAAAGTATACGATTGCATTCTTTGTCAAGCCTTCGGGCGGGGAATACACACGCGTTGCTGAGAAAGAAATTACTGCGATCTAATCGCTTATTGATAGGGTAAAGGATTGAGAATTCGATGTTTGACCCTTGTCCAGGAACATGTTACGATACGAGGTGTACATAATAACTGAAAAGAGGGTTTACAGATGAGCGATCATAATCACGATCACGACAACTGCGGATGCGGTCACGACCACAGTCATGACCACGACCATGAAGAATTTGTACTAACATTAACGGATGAGAACGGTAAAGAAGTGGAAATGGTCCTCGTTGAAACTTTTAACTGTGACGATAGTGTATATGCTTTGTTGCTTGAACGCAGCAATCCAGAAGCGGATGGCGTCATTCTTCGTATGGAAGAAGAGGACGAGGAAATGGTCCTTTATAATATTGAAGATGAAGCAGAATGGGATCGCGTTCAGAAAGCTTATGAAGAGCTTGTTGCAGCGAACGAAGGCTAATTCAAACAACAAAACCCGTCAAGCAGATGCTTGGCGGGTTTTTCCATAATATAAGAATTTATAAGTTTCACAGATAAACTGTTCTTATATTTCTCGCTTAAACGCTTTACGTCCTTTGGAAAGACGCCGAAGGCGTTTATGCTTGACCGTTATCATTATTTGCGTGGATTGAAATAAAACGTTCTGCCGTTGAACATACGAAGCTGAGCTTTATTCGATCGCGCAATGTACTTGCAGAGTTCGTTGGCTTTCGCTTTGTCGCCATGCGTGGCTTCTTCGGGAAGAACGACCTGAATATAGTGGCGTTCTTGGTCATCTTCGACACGAGATCCTACACCGAATAGGATATATTTGTAGCGGGGAAGAGCGCCTTTCAAATAAAACCATTGCTTCTCTTCCCCAGGCCGCGTCTCAATCGTATACGGAAAGGCAGCTTCTGCATAATCCCAATCAAGCTGCTTGCCCGTTAGTGCCGTCTGTTCTTTGTAGTGAAGGAGTGATTGCTTCACGTCCTCCAGGGACATCTCCGTCACGGTAGATCCTTCAACGAATGTTATGTAAGCGCTTTGACTCATCGTTATACCACCTCAAGTCCTTATTGTCTCCCGGGTGATCCGGTTCCATCTTATCCCATTTGTCACAACAACATCATAGCATTTCGAGGTTCTTCTTGACAATCATTTCTACAATCAGGGAAAAAGGGGATTGCATGCCAAGCCGAACTCATGATAGAATTGTTTAAATAGTCTGAATATTCTGTAATGTAACTTTCGGTTCAAACGAGAGGAGGAATCTAGGATGTTCGAACATCTCTATGATGAAGCAGAGCAAACCAACGTCAATTTCATTGGATGTATTTCAGAAAATGCGAGGTATGATTTCTCAATCATTTACACGAATCACTTCTTCGGGAAGCCTCTTGTCGTCTGTATGCAGACAGGTAGATCAGCCGTGATCGGTACCGAGGATCTTAACAATGTCGATTATATTCAGAAGATGTTCCATATTACGGATCGTAAGGTTGGCGAGGATTTAGCTGTGTTGCTGAGATCGCGGATTCCTGTCGTTGGTGTGTCTGATCAATATTAAGCGATTACAATGAGGCCGGGGCATTCTACGTTCAGCGTAGAATCGTCCCGGTTTTTTCAGTTTTCAGTGCTATAGCTTGAAACGAACGATAAAGTCGCAAAGACTTGTGCACACTGATTAGTGGAGGTGATGGGAATAATGGACGTGTCGGAAAAAAGTGAAGCAGGACGATTGTTCATCGCTGTAGGTCTTGGAGAAGCGGCAAGTATGGAGCTGGAGCGCTGGCAAGCGGAGGCCGAACAGATTCTATCTTTTGCGAAATGGGTTCATCCCGAAGACTATCATATTACGGTACAATTTCTCGGCGATACAAGTCAGAAGGTGCTGGATCAGCTGATCCCAGCGCTGAAGGAAGCTGTTCGCGAAGTGGAGCCGTTCTCGCTGGAATTGAGCGGGACAGGCACCTTCGGAACTGCTAGCGCACCTCGTGTATTATGGGCGGGGGTTCGCGGGGACATCCCGGCGCTGGAGAATGTCGTGGCGTCTGTGCTCAAGGTGACAGGGCCGCTAGGGTTTATACCTGAAGATCGGCCTTATCGGCCTCATATTACGGTCGCGCGTAAATATACGGGACAAGCAGGGTTCGATATCGAGGGGACCCACATCCTCCAACCGATGGAGGAGATCGCATGGAGTGTCGATCATCTCGTTGTTTACAAGACACATATGCATCAGAAGCCGATGTATGAGAAGCTGGCATTGATTCCGCTGGCGTAAACAATTGCATGCGTATAGCATGAATGCTCCGGTCATGACCCTTATGGTCATGGCCTCTTTATTTTGCTCCAGCAGAGCCATTGACAGCTTGCCTGAGGATCATAGTACAATAGTAGCACCAATTTTAGATATGAAGATTCAAAATAATACGGATTGTTGTAAGCGCTTGCAATTTGTGATCTATTCATTGGATCATAGATTTCATTTTGAGAGGAGATCATTCGAATGGCATGGATGCAGCATGTTCGAAGCTTTATTTATTATCCAAGACGTAGTCTGCGGATGAAATTGTTCATATTCTTCGTGATGGTGGCGACGATTCCGCTGCTTATCTTGGGATACTTGTCTTTCTCCAAATCTTCCGAAGTGGTGGAATCCCAGATGGTACAGTACGGACAATCCACGATCACCCAGCTTCAGGCCCAAGTGGATGCCTATTCAGGACAGATGCAGGCAACAACACGGTTCATTTATTCGTACCTGCTGGATCCGATTAGTAACGTATTGGATGGAGAAGAGCCGACGTCTTATAGTCATTTTCTGGCACAGGAGAATTTCAATCGTCTCTTGGATTCCCACAAAACTCTAGATACGACAGGGATCTATGTGGTTACACCATCCGGTTATTATTATGGTTCGCCTCAAATTGATGTGGAACAGCTGATCAATCAGAAATGGTGGAAGGAGATCCCAGAAGACTATAAAGGCGCGTATTGGACGGGGATCCATGGGACAAGCCCGTACCTGGCTAGGAACCTCAATCTTCCGAAACAAGTGATCGGATTAGTCTTCCCGCTGCAAGGACAATATGGATCGCTGAAGAACAGCAAGATTGTCATCGAGATGGATGCATCAAAGCTGATGGATTCTTTTGACCTGATTGAACATAATCTACATTCCTTCCTGACCATAACCGATCGAAGCGGGCGCGTGATCTATCAGACGGCACAGAATCGAGAGAATCATAAGGATGATCTGGTCTGGAAGCAACAGCTGGAATCGAATCACTGGACGATTGAGGTGAGAACGCCATTTGAGCCTGTTTTTCAAGAGACACTGACGATTCGGTATTTCACGATTGCACTGATTGGGTTTGCGCTGCTGCTCTCCTTGCTCGTATCCTATCTTTTCTCTGCACGCATTACACGGCGAATCATCTCGCTCAAGAACAACATGCAGCTCGTCGGAATTGGCAAATTCCATTCCCGTATCGAACCGGAGACGGAAGATGAGTTAGGGCGTCTTGGCGGCAGCTTCAATAAGATGGTGGAGCAGATCCAGGAGTTAATTGAAGAAGTGAAGCAGAAGGAGCAGCTGAAGAAAGAAGCAGAGCTAAGGGCCTATCACTATCAGATCAACCCGCATCTACTTCTTAATACGTTAAATATGATCCAATGGCAGGCGAAGATGAAGGGTGATGAGGATATTCGAGGGATGATCTATCATCTGACCAAAGTATTAGAAGGAAATCTCGTCATTACGGAGGAGCTCATATCTATTCAACGGGAAATGAATACAGTGGACAATTACTTGAAGATTCAAGAGGTTCGTTATGGACATGCTTTTAGCTTCACATTTGATTGTGATGAGGCGTTGTTCGATTGCTTGATCCCGCGAATGACGCTGCAGCCCCTGCTGGAGAACACTTTTTTCCATGGATTTGAAGATGGGCAAGGGAACATTACGCTTCAGATCACACCGGATGGGGAGGATCTCGTACTCGTGCTCGAAGACGATGGGCAAGGAATTGAGGAGACACGACTGAAGATGCTGTTGCGAGAGAATCAGCCGCGCGCTCTCGGAGGTGGAGGGCTCGGGTGTTTTAATGTGGATCAGAAGTTCAAGCTTCATTTTGGCCGCCAATATGGGATGTTGATTACTTCAGAAGAACACCATGGAACGCGAATAACGATTCGTTGGCCACGAATTGTAGCAACTTCGTGAACTCCAATCGAACAAATTGGCAGGTTATAGCTAACAAAATTCCGTGTTAAAGCGCTTACAGTCCTTATATAATGAGGACAAATAAACGACAGCGCCTAAGGGGGAACGAGCTTTGAAACCAAAAAAACGAATATTTTCGACGCTTCTAAGCATGGTTCTATTGGTTAGTATCGCGTTGACTGGCTGTTCTGGCGGTTCTGGAGAGAAGAAAGCAGAAGAATCTGCTGCTGGCGGTGACGCGGGGGAGAAGACGAAAATTGTCGTATGGATTTGGGAAGATGCCAAGAATGTCATTGATCTCAACATGCCGGCGTTCAAGGAGAAATACCCGAATATCGATGTGGATCTGCATGTCCTTGCACAAGCGGATGTCTATCAGAACTTCCTGATCGCAGCGAGCTCCGCGGATAAGGTGCCGGATATCGTCAACCTGGAATCGCATCGATTGTCTCAAATGATCGAGACGGGCGGGCTGCTCGATATCAGCGACAAGGTCGCGCCTTATAAAGACAAGATGAATGCGTATAAATGGGCAGATGCGATGAAAGACGGCAAAGCTTATGCGATGCCTTGGGATAGTGGTCCCGTCGTGATGTTCTATCGTAATGATTTATTCAAGCAAGCGGGGTTGCCTTCCGATCCGAAGGAAGTTGCGGAACAGCTCAAGACGTGGGACGACTACAAGCGATTTGCGAAGCAGCTCAAAGAAAAGACAGGCGTCGCGATCATGGCGGATTCCAAGACCAAAACGGACGGGACAATTTTCCAAGAAATGCTCTGGCAGCATGATCAATGGTTCTTCGGTAAAGATGGCTCGGTTCAAGTGGATAGCCCCGAATTCATTAAGATTGGACAATATTTCGTCGACATGATGAACGCAGGCTATGTGAACGAGGTGGAGCCTTGGAGCGATGCATGGTACAGCTCCTTCCAACAGAACAAACAAGCGACGATTGTAGGCGCTTCGTGGTATGACGGATTGCTTCCAAGCTTGATTGATCCGAAAGGTGCAGGCAAATGGTCCGTTGCGCCAATGCCGAAATGGTCCGCAGATGACAAGTACAGCAGTGCAATCGACGGCGGATCGAACCTTGCAATCAACAAAAATTCGAAGCACCCAGAAGAAGCATGGAAGTTCATCGAATTTATGTTAGGTAACGATGCTTCGCAGCTCAAGATGATGGAAGGCGGCTTGTTCCCATCCCTTGAGACGACATATCAAGACCCTGTGTTCCAAGAGAAAGTACCTTACTTCAACGATCAACCTGTACGCTCGCTCTATGTGGATGCGGTGAAGAATGCAACGCCGATTACCTATACGAAGGATTACCCGCTAGCGAATGAATTGATTCGCAATGCGTTCGCAGAGATTTTCCTCGATAAGAAATCCGTTGAAGAAGTATTCAAGAAGACGGCGGATCAACTGAGACAGAAAACTGGGCGTAAATAAAGACACGTGCAAGGAACTTCATAAGTAACGGGATGGAAGCCTTCAGATTCAGACTTCATCAGTGCACGAGGGATGATGACGAAGGCTTGACATCTTGGGGGAGAGTCTCATGCAGAATTTGTATTGGAAGTGGCAATTCAAATCAGCGCCTTATTGGTTTATTGCTCCGTTCGTCATTTGCTTCATCATTTTTGTATTCTTACCATTTTCGTATTCTGTGTATCTCAGCTTTACCGAATGGCATGGGCAGGAGACGAAGACCTTTGTCGGTCTTGCGAATTACGCCACTTTGCTGAAGAGCGGTGACTTCTGGCAGTCCATTGTGAATAGTGTTCTCATCTTCCTGCTCTATGTACCCATCATGTTGGCGCTTGCACTTATCTTCGCCGCATGTCTTAGCACCTCATGGATGAAGTGGAAAGGATTTTTCAGAACGGTATTTTTCATTCCGAATATTACTTCCGTCGTCGCGATCTCCTTTGTGTTCTTGCTGATCTTTAACGCTGACCAAGGAATTCTCAATCAAATATTGATGTCGCTGGGACTTCTCGATGAGCCGATTCGGTTCTTGGAGACGCCATGGTGGGCACGGGTATCGGTTGCCATTCTGGTAATATTCCGCTGGACCGGATACAACATGATCCTGCTGCTCGGCGGCATACAGAGCATTTCGAAATCGCTATATGAAGCGGCCAAGGTCGACGGGGCGAACGGCATTCAATCCTTCTGGCATATTACGCTTCCGCTGATGCGGCGACTACTCGCTTTCTGTACGATTCTCTCGACACTGGGGACGTTCTCGCTCTTCACGGAGCCGTTCATCCTGACTGGCGGGGGGCCGAACATGGCGACCACGACGCCGGTGGTCCTGATCTACAACGAAAGCTTCAAGAACTTGAATATGGGGTATGCCTCGACGATCTCCATCTTCTTCTTCATTCTGATGATGATTCTCTCCTTGGTACAGCTTAGACTGTTCCGGGAGCATGATTAGGAGGCGATGGATCATGAGAATTCAGACGAGAGCATTGTCCATCGTCATGTTGGTAGTATTCCTTGGGATTGCAGCAGCGTTTCTGTTCCCGTTCGCATGGATGATTAGTTCATCGTTCAAGGAAAAGAGTGAAATCTTCGCGAATCCGCCGATTTGGATTCCTACGAAGCTGCATTTCGAGAACTTCACGCAATTGTTCACGGAGAAAAACTTCGGACGCGTCATTCTGAACAGCTTGTTCACTGCGATTACGGGTACCGTCGGCGGGTTGTTCTTCTGCTCGATGGCAGGGTTCGCCTTCGCGAAATACAATTTCCGGGGCAAAGGATTGTTATTCGGTCTCGTACTCGCCTCGCTCATGATTCCAATGGAATCGAGCTTGGTACCACTCTTCGTCATTTACCGCGATCTTGGAATGATTGATCAACTGTGGGGCGTGATTCTACCGCGGCTCACGAGCGCATTCGGTATTTTCTATATGCGGCAGTATTGCATGACGATTGAGAATGAATTGCTTGAAGCTTCCCGGATCGACGGATGCTCCGAGGCGCGGATTTACTTCCGTATTGTCGCTCCGATTTTGATACCTGCGTTCGCAAGTCTCGGGATTATCTTCTTCGTGGAAGAGTGGAACAACTTCTTGTGGCCGACTATCATTCTGCGGTCCCAAGAGAACCTGACCCTCGCGGTCGCCATTCGTGCACTGCAATCGGGTGTTCGGACGCCGTATAACTTGATCATGTCAGGCTCAGTCATCAGCGTTGTGCCGATGCTGCTCGCGATTTTTATATTCCAGAAGCAGATTATCGCCGGGCTGACAGAAGGCACGTTAAAAGGATAATGTACTGCACTTACGGGTGAGGAGGCGTTGTCACTTGACTATTCGGAACATGAAGGTACTCATCGTCGATGATGAATTAATCGTCCGCCAAGGACTTCGGGCTACAGTGGATTGGGGGCGGTACGGGATGGAAGTCGTCGCGGACGCACCCAATGGACTTAAAGGTTGGGAAGCTTTCTTACAATATAAGCCAGATGTCTTGATCACAGATATTGTGATGCCGAAGTTAAACGGGCTCGAACTCGCTAGAAGAGTGAAACAAGCTGCGAGCGAGACCCAGATTCTCCTGCTGAGCTGTCACGAGGATTTCTCGTATGCGCAGCAGGGGTTTCGCATCGGCGCATCGGGTTACGTCCTCAAGACAGCGATGGATGAGGAAGAGCTCGGATATTATCTGCAGCAGTTCGAGCAGCAATTCCGGCAGCGCAGTCAAGAGAACCTGGAGCTGTCGAACGAGGCCAAAGATCGCCAGGCACAGATTTATTCGTGGCTTGGCGGCTTCACCTCTGATATTGATGAACACCTGCTAAGGTGGTTCCAAACCGATTGGGCATGGATGAAGGAAGGCTGCCGAATGTATTTGATTCGGACCGATTCTGAGCAGATCCTGGATCAGATTGACTGGTTGGGGATGGAACAAGCCGTAGGGCAACCGAACGAACGGATCCCATGCGGGAAGGGGCGCTATCTATTCTTGTGTAGGGCAGAGGCCGATGACTTGGTCTTGTTCCGGCTCAAGTCCGCGAAGAGCTTGAATAAGAAGTTAACTTGGCAGGCTCAAGGCCCCATTCAATCACATGAAGAGTGGGTTCGCAGCATTATGCAGTTGTATCGCCAGGATGAGCTGTGGAGGAAATACGACGTATGGAATGATTCATGGCCAGAGCCCATTATGCATGCTGTGCAGTTGATTCTGGGGGATGAGAGTAACAGCATGTCTGTTGCTGAACTCGCGGATACGGTCGGCTTCAGCCGCAGTCATTTCAGTACCTTATTCAAGCGGGTTGTCGGCGAGAACATTATTGACTTCCAGAGCAAAATGAAGCTTCACAAAGCAGAGTATATGCTGCTTACCACACTGATGAGCGTGAGTGAGATATCAGATCATCTGGGCATGATCGATGCGAATTATTTTAGCAAATGGTTCAAACGTGTTACGGGGCTATCCCCGAGTCAATATCGATCCAGTAAAAAGAACGTCATAAATGAACTGACATAAGGAGGAAGACGCGCTGTGATGAACAACAACACGGTACAGCTGAATGATTGGGAGAACTTAGAGGTATTAGAACGAAATCGAATGAAGAGCCGCACGTATTTCCACTCGTATGCCGATGCGACAACTGCATTATCGTATGAGCGGGGCCAGTCCCCTTGGTACCAACAATTAAACGGGATGTGGAAGTTCTATTTCGCTGAAGCGCCGCAGCTTGCACCTGAGTTCTATCGGGCGGATTACGATGTAACCGGATGGGACGCGATTGCAGTACCGGGACATTGGCAGCTGCAAGGGTATGGCAAGCCACATTATACGGATTTATTGTATCCGATCCCGGTAGATCCGCCGCGTGTGCCATCGGAAAATCCGACAGGATGCTATCGCAGAGACTTCTATGTGCCCAAAGCTTGGGATGGCAGACAAATAATCCTTCGGTTTGAAGGTGTAGATAGTGCTTTCCATCTGTGGGTGAACGGTGAAGAAGTAGGCTACAGCCAAGGCAGCCGGATCCCATCCGAGTTTGATATAACCAAATATGTCCAATCAGGCCATAACCAACTATCGGTTAAGGTCTATCAGTGGTCCGACGGGACTTATGTTGAGGATCAGGACATGTGGTATATGAGCGGGATTTTCCGGGATGTGAGCCTTTGGGCGCGTCCTGAAGTGCAGGTTCGCGATTTTACGATTCGCACGGACGTGACGGAGGATCATGGGCAAGGTACGCTGCATGTAGAAACGAATCTTGCGAACTTAACCGGTCAAGTTGCGTCGGGCTATCAACTCCGCTGTGTGTTATGGGACGCGCTACTGCAGACCGAGTTGGGCACGGCCCGCGTAGAGCAAGTTGTGATTCCTGCTGGTGGAGAGATGGACATTCAGGTTCAGCTCGAAGTGGCAAATCCATTGCTATGGTCCGCGGAGTCGCCGAATTTATATCATGTATTGATCTGCTTGGAAAATGAGCAAGGCGAATGCATCGAATGCATTCCTTATCGCGTCGGCTTCCGTACCATTGTGATCAAGAAAGGCAACTTCCTCGTGAACGGCATTGCGATTCAGCTCAAAGGGGTAAATCGCCACGATCATCATCCGGAACTTGGTCGTTATACGCCGCGAGAGACGATGCTTCAAGACGTGATCATGATGAAGCAGCATAACATTAATGCCGTTCGGACTTCGCATTATCCGAATGACCCTTATTTCTACGATCTATGCGATGTGTATGGACTGTATGTCATGGATGAGGCCGACCTCGAAACGCATGGCTTCGAGCCGCTCGGTAACATTAGCAAGATCAGTGATGATCCGGCTTGGAGAGAGGTCTACGTTGAACGGATGGAACGCATGGTGGAGCGGGATAAGAACCATCCGAGCATCATTATGTGGTCGATGGGGAATGAGTCTGGCTACGGCTGCAACTTCGAAGCAATGGCAGCTTGGTGCAGAGCGAATGACCCGACACGCATCATTCATTACGAAGAAGATCGCGAAGGGAAGTCCGTCGACGTGATGAGTACGATGTACTCGACCTGCGAGAAGCTGTCCACCCTCTGTGAAGCAGATCTCGAAGTCTCAGAGGACATTCGCAAGCCTCGTATCATTTGTGAGTACGCGCATGCGATGGGCAATGGACCGGGTGGATTGAAGGAATATGACGACGTATTCCGCAAGTATAAGGGCCTGCAAGGCGGATTCATCTGGGAGTGGATCGATCATGGGATTCAGCAGATCAATGACAAAGGTGAAGTGTACTATGCCTACGGCGGCGATTTCGGCGATGATCCGAACAATTCGAACTTCTGTATCGACGGGTTAGTGTTCCCGGACCGTACGCCTTCGCCAGGGCTTTTGGAATATAAGAAAATCATTGAGCCCATCTTTACCGAAATGGTGAATGCGGAGCAAGGGCTGCTCGTAATTGAGAACCGTTATGACTTTATTGGACTTGATCATTTAGAGCTGAACTGGTCGATTCAGATCGAAGGCGAAGTACGTCAGAGCGGTTCGCAGTTATTGCCGAACGTACAGCCGGGCGAGAAAGCGGTTATTACAATACCTTACGATGTGAAAGCTCTGACTTCACGCGTGGACACGACGGGGTATCTGACAATTCGCTATGCATTGCATGCCGACTGCGCATGGGCGAAGAAAGGCCATGAGTTCGCGACTGCACAATTCGAATTACCAGTGTTAACAGAGGCGGCTGCGGTAACGACCAACTATCATGAACCTATTCAAGTGGAACAGGCGGGTCAGCGTCTCGCCGTGAAGGGTTACAATTTCGAGCTTGGATTCGATCTCGTACGCGGAAAAATAACGTCTTGGCAGTATGAAGGACATGCGATGATCGAGGACGAAATGGGGCCGCTGCTCTCCTTCTGGCGCGCACCGATCGATAACGATATGTACGTTGTGCAAGATTGGCGCAAGGCTTATGTGCACAAGATGACGCACCGCATCGACCATGTGAAGTGGGAAGCACTGAGTCCTTCATCGCTTCGTATTGAAGTACAAGCACGTGTGGCACCGATCGTAAGCGACTGGGGTTTCCACGTCACGTATGTCTACAGCGTATCCGGTGATGGACATGTGCAAATGAATGTTCAAGGTTCACCAATCGGCACGCCGCCGAAGATGCTTCCGCGCATCGGGCTTGAACTGCGCATACCAGGCGCGATGGATCAAGTCGCTTGGGAAGGCAGAGGACCTGGAGAGTCGTATTCGGACAGTAAGCAAGCGAATCTGTTCGGGTTCTATAAATCGACAGTGGATGATTTATTCACGAATTATATTTACCCGCAAGACAACGGGAACCGTACCGATGTGGCATGGGCGTCGCTCACGAATAAGCGTGGCATCGGGTTGTTCGCAGCAGGTTTGCCGCAGCTCCTCGAGTTCAGCGCGCACCGCTACACGAATGAAGATCTGGAGCAAGCGAAGCATACGACGGACCTCAAGCCGCGTGAGACCATTACGCTGCATCTCGATTACCGCCAGAATGGTCTAGGCAGCAATAGCTGCGGTCAGCCGCAATTGCCGCCGTACGAGCTTCGTCCAGAAGCATTCCAATTCGGTATGATTCTGAAGCCATATTCGAATCAAATGATTTCACCATCTACTTTGCGAAAGGGGTTCAACGAACATGAATAATACTGCTAATATTTTACGCCTGGATTCAAGAGTTGCTGTCGTCACAGGAGGAGCTTCCGGTATTGGATTCGCAACAGCGGAGATGCTCGCGGAGTTTGGTGCGAATGTCATGCTGCTGGATATTAATGAACAGTTCGGTGAGCAAGCGGCGGCGAGAATTCGTGAGAATGGAGGTCAAGCGAAGTTCTATCGCTGTAACGTGACTTCCGGTGCAGATTGCCAGCAAGTGGTTGACCAGATCAAGAGTGACTTCGGACGTATCGATATTCTATTTAACAATGCAGGTGTTATTCGCCGGAAGACGGTGGTCGAACTTGAAGAGCAGGATTGGGATCTAGTGATGGACGTGTCGCTGAAAGGTGCATACCTTCTGTCCAAATATGCCATTCCGGTCATGGCTGCGGGTGGTGGCGGAAGTATCGTGAATACCGGTTCCGGTTGGGGACTGAAGGGCGGCGATCAAGCTGCGGCTTACTGCGCAGCCAAAGCGGGCGTCGTTAACCTGACGAAAGCCATGGCGATTGACCACGGTCCGCAAAATATCCGCGTGAACTGTGTATGCCCAGGCGATACGGATACGCCGCTCCTTCGCGATGAAGCAAAGCAGCTAGGCAAAGAGGAGAAATCATTCCTCGTATCTTCGGCATCCGGACGCCCGCTAGAACGTCTAGGCACACCGCGCGATATTGCAGGTACCGTATTATTCTTAGCAAGTGATCTGTCCAGTTGGGTAACAGGCAGTGTTGTTGTCGTTGATGGCGGCGGCTTAGCATAACAAATAACGAATGAGGTGATCGCATGGAAACGCGTAGAAAAGCAAGTGTACATCCCTATATTCCGAATATGATTCCTGAGGTACAGCGTCAGATGCTCGATGAGATCGGTGTCGAACGGATTGAGGACTTATATGATATTATTCCCGATGCCATCAAAATGGATCGCTTAATGGATATGCCTCCTGCATTATCCGAGTTCGAATTAAAGCGGGAGATCGATAAGCTGCTCCAGAAGAACAAGAGTGCGAATGAGACGATCAACTTCCTTGGTGCGGGATGCTGGCAGCATTTCATCCCTGCGGTATGTGATGAGATTAATCAGCGCTCGGAATTTGTAACGGCCTACGCAGGCGAGCCTTATGAAGATAAGGGCCGTTTCCAATCTCTATTCGAATACCAGAGCTTGGTGGCAGAGCTCGTCGATATGGATGTTGTGAATGTACCGACGTTCGACTGGGCGCAAGCCGCATCGACATCGCTGCGCATGGCGTCTCGGATTACGGGACGCACGGAAGTCTTGCTTCCTGCGACCATCGATCGTGATAAGCTCATGATTATCGCGAATTATATTACACCGCAATTATCCTATCAGCTTGTTGATTTTAACGACCCATCAGGGGAGCTCGATCTGGAAGACTTGAAGTCCAAAGTCAATGGGAATACGGCGGCGGTCTACTTCGAGAACCCGACGTTCCTCGGTACGATCGAGTCGCAAGGTCAAGCGATCGCGGACATCGCCCATGCGGCTGGCGCGTTATGCGTCGTCGGTGTTGATCCGAGCTCGCTCGGCGTCTTGAAGCCGCCAAGTCAATACGGCGCAGATATTATCTGTGGTGATCTTCAGCCATTAGGGATGCATATGAACTATGGCGGCGGTCAGGCTGGATTTATTGCAACACGTGATGAAGAGAAATTCGTTATGGAATACCCGTCCCGTCTGTTCGGGATTGCACCGACGATAGTAGAAGGCGAATATGGATTCGGGGACGTTGCCTATGATCGTACGTCCTTCGCACATCGTGAGAAGGGCAAAGAGTCCGTCGGTACACAGACGGCACTATGGGGGATTACTGCGGGGGTCTACCTTGCATTGCTCGGCCCTTACGGGATGCAAGAGCTCGGTCAGACAATCATGCAGAAATCGCAATATGCGGCCGAACTGCTCGCAGGAATCGATGGCGTAGAGATTCGCCTGCAATCGACCTTCTTCAAAGAGTTCGTCGTTGACTTCAACGGTACAGGCAAGACGGTTCGTGAGATTCATCGTCAATTGCTAGCTGATGGTATTCAAGGCGGTAAAGATCTATCCGAAGATTTCCCTGAACTCGGTCAATGTGCATTGTATTGTGTGACGGAAGTACATGCGAAGGAAGAATTAGAGACGCTTGCTGCAGCCATTCAGAGAGCGTGCGTCGTGAAGGAAGAGGTGGAATCGGTATGAAACGGATCGTTAGAGATCATAAGGTGAGAAATTTCCATCAAGCGAAATGGGATGAGCCGATCATATTCGAGCTTCATAAGCCGGGTGAACGCGGTGTTGAGGTTCCGCAAGCAGAAGCGGCGATTGAATCTACCGTAGGTGATGGCATTTCTCGCATTCCGGATGGAATGAAACGCACGACGCCTCCAGCCCTTCCGGAGATTGGTCAGGCGAAAGTGCTTCGTCACTATCTTAGACTATCCCAAGAGACGATGGGCTCCGACTTCAATGTGGAGATCGGCCAAGGGACATGTACGATGAAATACATCCCGCGAGTGAATGAGATGATGATTCGGACGCCGAAAATCATGGATCTACATCCGTTACAAGATGTAAGCAATTCGCAAGGGATTCTGGAAGTCTTCTACAAGCTGGATCTCGCGATGCGAGAAATCTCCGGGATGGATAAATTCACATTCCAACCAAGCAGTGGAACACAAGCTTTGCTCGCTATGGCTTCGATCGTGCGCGCTTATCATGATTCCAGGGGCGAAGGCGAACAGCGTAACGAGATCATTACGACGATCTTCTCGCATCCGTCTCAAGCGGCAACAGCGGTCGTGAAAGGCTATAAGATCATTACATTGTATCCGGATGCGGATGGCTTCCCGAACATTGAAGAGCTGAAGAAAGTGATCTCGAGCCGCACAGCAGGCTTCGTCGTAGCGAATCCAGAGGATACAGGCATCTATAATCCACGGATCAAAGAGTTCACTGACCTTGTTCATGAAGCGGGAGGGATTTGCTACTACGATCAGGCGAATGCGAACGGACTTCTCGGCGTAACACGCGCGAAGGAAGCGGGCTTCGATATGTGCTTTTTCAATTTGCATAAGACGTTTGCAGCACCGCATATGTGCGGTGGGCCGGCGACGGGCGCGCTCGGTGTTGTGGATACACTTATTCCGTTCCTACCGGGGCCGATCGTGGAATACGATGGCACGAGCTATGATCTGAAGGAAGTCGGCGACTTAAGCATTGGTAAAGTCCGCAGCTTCCACGGGGTCGCACAGACGGTGCTTCGCTCCTATGCATGGGTTCGCAGCCTAGGCGCCGAAGGCTTGCGTCAGGTGGCACATACAGCCGTGCTGAATAATAATTACTTGTATCACAAAATCCTTAAAATCCGCGGTGCATCAGCTCCATACGTGAAAGGGAACCGCTTAGAGCAGGTTCGTTATAGCTGGGAGCAAATGACGCAGGAGACAGGCGTAACGACAGAGGACGTAACCCGCCGGATGTGTGACTTCGGTCTTCACTACTGGACTAGTCATCATCCCTATGTCGTGCCGCAGCCATTCACGCTGGAGCCTACCGAATCTTATTCGAAAGAGGATTTGGATGAATACATTAATGCCCTCCAACAGATCTCGGACGAAGCGTACAGTAATCCCGAGATTGTGAAGAACGCGCCAACGCGCAGTACGGTGCACCGTATCGAGGATTCGAGCTTTGATGACCCAGAGAAATGGTGTATTACGTGGAGAGCGTATTTGAAGAAGACGACACCAAGCGAATAATGGCGCACGTATAGGTAAATCCAGAGAACCTAGCTTCTACCATCTGATGGTCGAAGCTAGGTTTTTTGTGTTGTGACGACTATCGGATATAAATATTAATTTACAATATTAGTTAAAAGTGATATCATAAAGATATCTTAGAGATATTAAGGAGTGAGTTGTATGTTTCAGGAGAAGAAGAGTGCTAACGTGAATGGCTTTTGGGGATTACTGCTGGCGCTTGTGGCCATCGGGGCAGGTGTGTATGTCCTTATTGCGGGTGGCAGTGCTTCGAATGGTCTTTTGATTGCATTAGGGGTCGTGCTTGAAGTGATCGCCGTCATCTTGTTGACAGGGCTAACGATCGTGCAGCCGAATCAAGCGAATGTCATTACCTTTTTCGGTCAATATTTAGGTGTCATTCGTCAGAGTGGTTTCTATATGACGGTTCCTTTCTCATCTCACAAGAAAGTATCCTTGCGTGTTCGCAATTTTAATAGCGCTAAGTTAAAGGTTAACGATGTGGAAGGGAATCCGATTGAGATCGCAGCTGTTGTCGTATTCTCCGTGTTGGATTCGGCGAAAGCGCTGTTCGAAGTGGATGAATATGAGACGTTCGTCGAAATTCAGAGTGAGACAGCGTTACGCCATGTTGCGAGTAAATATCCTTATGACGGTGCGGATGGAGCAGGCTTCTCGCTGCGCAGCAACGCGGAAGAGATCGCGATGGAGCTCAGCACAGAACTTCAGAATCGTCTTGCCATTGCAGGGGTTAACGTGATTGAATCTCGACTAACGCACCTTGCCTATTCAACGGAAATCGCAAGTGCAA
Organism: Paenibacillus sp. GCM10027629; assembly: GCF_042676425.1. Lineage (NCBI taxonomy): Bacteria > Bacillati > Bacillota > Bacilli > Caryophanales > Paenibacillaceae > Paenibacillus > Paenibacillus sp. GCM10027629. The sequence continues at coordinate 593,160 of NZ_JBHTGZ010000003.1, forward strand.
TGTTGCAGCGCCAGCAGGCATCAGCAATCATCGCTGCACGTGAGAAAATCGTTGAGGGTGCTGTAACCATGGTTCAAATGGCAATTCAGCGCTTAGAGGCGGATGGTGCTGTGGAGCTGGATGAAGAGCGTAAAGCTGCGATGATTAACAATTTACTCGTCGCGGTTGTGTCGGATCGGTCTGCCCAGCCGGTGATCAATACGAGCTCGCTGTACTAAAGGAGTAATCCGTTACCATGGCAGGTAAGAAGAAGAGTTTTCCTCTACGCCTTGATCCGACCATATACGAGGCTTTGGAGCGCTGGGCAGCGGATGAATTTCGAAGCGTAAATGGTCATATGGAATATTTGCTGCGTGAAGCACTAAGAGAGGCGGGACGTCTCCCCGTGGTGAAGAGGCACAGGAAGGAGGAGGATTCGGATGACGAGTAATTCGAAGAAGGACTTCGTTCGTAAGAAGTGGTGGGAGCCGAAGAGTACGGGGGTTCTCCGTCAATATGCGCATACCAGTCATGGAACCTATCATGCCTCCTCCTTGAAAGGCTTCAACTACACACCGCAGCATGTGATGGTCAACGCCCGCAAAGGGGCAGGGGAGATGCAGGTGATCATTATCGAATCGGGGAATAATGCAGGTTCGTCCGATACGTTAGAAATCGTATACACCTATCGACCACGTCGTAAGCTGGAATTCTCTTTGTTTTCAGCGAAGCGGATCGGTTTCTGGCTGCAGCGATTAAGGCCGACAACGATGCCTAATGCTGCACTGGCTAAGCTGTTTAAGGGCAGTTCAACCCACCCTAGCATACTCCGGTCTGTACTGAAGCACGAACAGCTTCACGACAGGCTCATTGAGTATCCCAGTGCGGAAATTCGACTGCGCATCAAAGACCATAACGCTAAGCTCACGTATCGTGAACGTATCAAGAAGCTTGATGAGCACAATATAGCTGCGAGTGTGGAGATGATGGAGCATGTCATCGAAGCACTTCAGGATCAGAGTGTGATTTATGAACCGCGATAATTTGACATTCGGCATCATTTGCGCCATATAACGAAAGGACCACCCTTGAGTTCAATCTGAACTCAAGGGTGGTCCTTTTTTATTGATTAGAAAATCGCTTCTGTCTCGACAATAACTTTCACGTTCTTAATACTGCGGTCTTCTGGTCCTTTGACCGGTAACCCGACTTCGACATGATCCATGATGTAATTAATGTTCTCTTGCGAGATCACTTCACCTGGCAATAGAATCGGGATGCCTGGCGGATAGACGTAGATGAATTCCGCGATGATACGTCCTGCGGATTCCTTGAATGGAATCACTTCCGTATCTGCGTAGAACGCTTCACGCGGTGTCAAGGAGAGGTGCGGGATCTCAGGGATCTTCACGACCACTTCTTTCACTTCATTCATGTTGTAGAAGGCTTCTGACATTTCACGAAGCGCTCGGAGGAGCGTATCTACCGTTTCCTGTCTGTCCCCTGGTGTTACCAGACACAGAATGTTGTACATATCACTGAGCTCTACTTCGAGATTGTAATGCTCGCGCAGCCAGTTCTCCGCTTCATAGCCAGTCATGCCAAGATGGCGAACGTGGATCGTGACTTTCGTCGGATCGTAGTTATACGTCGCTTCGTCGCCTAGGATCTCATCACCGAAGCAATAGAGGCCAGGTATCGAATTGATTACTGTACGGGCATACTGCGCGAGTCGAATAGCTTCTTCTGCAATCGCATGTCCGTTAAGAGCTAGATTGCGACGGGATGTATCTAATGAAGCGAGCAGGATATAGGATGTCGACGTCGTCGTCAACATACTGATAATCGTCTGTACACGCTGCTGATTAATATAGCCGTTCTTCGTATTCACATTAAGCACCGAACTCTGCGTCATAGAGCCGCCCAGCTTGTGCACGCTTGTCGCTGCCATATCAGCGCCTGCTTGCATCGCAGACATTGGCAGATCCTCATGGAAATGAATTAGTACACCATGTGCCTCATCGACAAGAACAGGTACGTGGAAGGAATGCGCTAGATCAACGATTTCTTTCAAGTCGGCACAGATGCCGTAATACGTCGGGTTAATGACCAGAACAGCCTTGGCATCCGGGTGTTTCGTCAATGCCCGGCGAACGGACCGCGTCGTGATACCATGATCGATTCCGAGATTCTCGTCACGTGCCGGAGAGATAAAGACCGGACGAGCGCCAGAGAAGATGATGGCGGACATAATCGATTTGTGAACGTTGCGTGGGACGATAATCTTATCGCCTGGCGAACAGACTGACATGATCATCGTCATGATCGCGCCGCTTGTTCCTTGGACAGAGAACAAGGTATAGTCCGAACCGAAGGCGTCAGCAGCAAGCTTCTGTGCCTCTTCAATTACGCCAGTCGGCTGATGCAGGTCATCTAGGGGAGCAATATTAATCAAGTCTATAGAAAAGGCGTTATCGCCGATAAATTCACGGAATTCTTGATCAGAGCCGGCTCCTTTTTTATGGCCTGGGATGTGAAACTGAACGGGATTGCTCGCAGCATGCTGCCGAAGAGCAGTGAACAAAGGTGTACGTGAATGATCCATTCTTTCATCCCAACTTTCTCGAATTAATAAACAAACAAGGAGAAGTATAACAAAAACGTGGGGGAATGCAAGCAATTTATTAGTGGATATTTGGAAGATTTCATGGACAATGTGCAATTTTTCCATCATCTTGGGCCACACTAAAGAAATAGGTGTGCCTGCGGACTTGAAAAGGAAGACGAAGTTGAAGGAGGAGTTGGTTGGATATGGAAAGGGCGAAGATGAAGGGGAAGCTGGAGCATTTGTTCTCCCCATTTGTCATTGAATTGCTAGTCATTCTATTTCTTGTGGAATTTGTGAAGGGAGCATTGCTCGTCACGATCCTTCCCATTTATATGGGGACGGTCCTTGGACTCTCAGCCTTTGCGATTGGCTGGGCCTTCTCGCTTCAATATATCGGTGATAACATATTCCGCAGTCCGTTAGGTTGGATTACAGAACGAGTAGGCTACCGAATCAGCATGCTAGTGGGATTGATCATCACCTTCATATCCGTGGGGCTCATCGCTTTTACCTCGAATTTATTTCTAATCGTATTCGCCTGCTTATTGCTCGGGATCGGGACGTCTCCGCTCTGGCCATGCGTTATTACAGGCACGACACAGGTAGCGGGAGAGAAGGCGCAGGGGACGGTGCTTAGCATTGTCTATTTCGCTTGGCTCAGTGGAACCGGAGCGGGACCTGTTGTCATTAATTTGTTTGTTACTAAGTCGTATGCACCTGCTTTTCGAGTCTTGTTACTCTGTATGGCTGTCGTCACGATTGTTGCTCTTTTTTTGCCGGGAAGACAGCAAACAGAGGAGCTGCATGCGCAAGAGGACATGCCGAATTTGAAGTCCAACGCGAGGCTGTCTGTTCAGAATCTGTCTGGTAAAATACGAGAGACCTTGCAAGAGGTGCGGCGCAATCTGCACGTAAGCTGGCAATTTTTCGTCGCTCTTTTTCTGCAGACCTTCTCGATCGGCTTACTTACACCGGTGATTACTCTATATGCCCGAACGGTCATTGGCCTCACGCCAGGACAGTACAGTGTCCTGCTGATGATTGGCGGAGGGATTACCGTGCTGGCGCTTATTCCGATGGGAAGATGGGTGGATAAGATTGGGACGAAATGGTTCTTGCACATCGGATTTGGATTAACGGCCGTTACGTTATTCTTCTTCGCGACTGCACGCTCGATGTTCCTTGTCTATCTCTTGGTCTGTCTCATTGGCATTGGTTACGCACTGATCGTTCCCGCTTGGAATGCTTATATTGCTTCCGTAATTCCGAAGTCTGAGCGAGGGGCCGTCTGGGGATTTTTCCTTACGATTGAAGGATCAGGGATGGTTGTTGGTCCGATTATATCGGGTAGATTGTGGGATATTCTAGGTACGCATGCGCCGTTCTACGGCAGCAGTTTGGTGTTAGCCGCATTATTCGGGATTCATTGGTATATGACTTCGAGACCACGTTCAAAAGTGATGGCTTGACGACAAAAATATAAGGCAGTACGGTGTCCGATAGAGGTCACTGTGCTGCCTTTTCATATTCACTGCGAAGATTAGAATGCGAGTCGATATAGCGGCAATAACTGCTCAAAGGTATGCTCAATCGTCGAGAGCAGCTTCTCTCCGTCGGCAAGCAGCGGATTATCGCGATCAATACGTAGGCCGCAGAGTACTTCTGATTTCTGAATGTGCTGCAACTTATGAATGATAGTCTCGAAAGCCTCCTCATTCATGTCTGCATGCGATGTTCCTTCTGGCTTCATATGATCGAGAGACCAGAAGAAGTTCGCCGGGACTGCTGCACGTACGTCTTGCAGATGTTCGGATAGATGCTTCGCGAATACCTTCTTATTATCACTCTCATAGATGACAGCAAAAATAATGAAGAGATGCGACTCGAACATGCCGACTTGAAAATGCGGATGAGCTTTGTAGCCGCGTTTGTTATTCGCCCATGCGACCCATGTATCATTAGGCGGGTTGATGGTGCGTCTTGCATGCTTCGCGACGTGGGGAAACATCTCTTCTCCGCAGAGTGCCGTAAGGTGGGGTGCAAGTTGGTTGCCAAGCTCCGTGAGCTTCGGACGAACTCGCTCGATTAAAGCGCTCATACGCGCTTCTAGCCCAGGAATAGCGAAGACATCGAAGTCCGCTGCAACAAAATTCGTATTCATAGCTTGTGTATTGTTTGTCATGATGAGGTTAGGCCTCCTATGTAAGGTAAAAGATTGCAATTTGCGTTCGATCTCTTAATGATAATTTGCTAAGGATGTCGGAAATATAATTTTTCACCGTACCTTCGCTAAGGAAGAGCGTCTGCGCAATTTCTTTATTGGATTTACCCGCAGCGATGAGTTCCACGATCTGTTGCTCTGCTTTCGATAGCTGGTGTTGGGCAAGCTTCGCGCTGCGATCCAATGAAGCTGGGTTCGGTCTAGGTTCACTGACGAGGGTCGCGAGCTTCCTCGCAATATCCGGATGAATGAGCAAGTCGCCGCGATGTACAGTTCGAATGCCTTCCATAATCCGTTCTGGAGGGATGTTCTTGAGCAGATACCCACCCGCACCGTTGCGAATTGCCTCCACAATATAATCATCATCATCGAATGTCGTTAAGATGAGGACGGCAATATGAGGCGCATGTGCCTTGATTAGCTTCGTTCCTTGCACACCATCGCATTCGGGCATCCGAATATCCATTAGCACGAGTTCGACTTCGGGATGCGACTGAATGAAGGCGAGTGCCTCATTTCCATTCGCGCAGGTACCGACGACCTCAATATCCTGCTGTAAATCAAGGATCATCTTCAAGCTCTCACGGATGAATGCATCGTCATCCACGAGGAGGATTCGAATCATAGTGTTGCTCCTTCCGATAAGGTACTTTCTTTAGGATAATGCGGCAGACGCGTGATGATGCTGAAGTGATCGTCGCAAATCCAATGGAGCTGTCCTCCGATTAGATGAACACGTTCTTCCATGCCCCGCATGCCTATTCCTTTCCGTATTTGCTCCGAATCTGGCACGCTCCCATTATTGCTGATCCGCATGTGGATCTGATCGGGTTCGTAACGTAATAGAATGTGAACCTCGGTTGCTCCCCCATGGCGAAGCGCATTCGTGATGGCTTCTTGCGCATTGCGGTAGAGTACATATTCGATGCTAGGATAGAGCGCGTAAGGCAGACCTTCCACGTGGTATTCCATGGCAATTCCGAAGGTTTCACGGGTCGATTGAATCAAGTGATCCAGCGAATATTGCTGGGAATCTTGAATTGGCGGCGCAATACGTCGTACGGTCCGGCGAAGCGTCTCCATGGAATCGCTCATTTGATCGCGAACCTGTTCGAGCATGGCGATCGCTTGATCGGGCTTCGTCTTGTAGATCTGTAGAATGGCTTCCGTCATCATCTTCTGCCGAATAAGTCGATGTCCAAGATCGTCATGGATGTCTTTCGAGATCCGATTCCGTTCCTCGAGCTGAGCGAATTGCTCCACCTGCTTCGCGTATTGGACAAGTCGTGTTCGGGCATCGCTGAGCTCCAGATGGCTTAAGCTTAGTTGATCGTACAGCGTTTCCGCCTCATTCTTCTGAACCGAAGTCATGCGAATGCCGATCAGCAGCAGGGCGGTAAGCAGGAATGTCACATTGGCGACGAACACCATCATGCTAGACTGATGGATTAGTGTGATGTTATACCCAATTAGCAGGAGAAGACAACCAGCGATCTGGTGATTCAGATCTTTCCATGGTGTCGATTGCTCGAACAACGCGACTAACGGAGATAACAGCATTAAGAACGTGATGCCTTGGTAGTGAAGACTGATATAGGTGCAGAGCGCCGTTTCTGCTGCGAATAGGATAAACGCAAATGGTTGCAGCTTCAGTAATCGCACACGAGCTAGCAGCAGCGTCATGAGGGTGAATGCGACATACACAGCGGGGGATCCGATATCTCCCCACCAGATCGTTCCGATGGCCGGAATGACGAGGAGGAGATGGCGCATCCAGGATAAAATGGCAAACATATTGGCACACCCTTCGTCCAAAATCATGAAAATAGTATACCATACCAAGCCATCATGGTCATGAGATGACTTTAGTCACCTCAACTTCATGACGAATCGGACGTGTGTGACCGAGAAATATCTCCTACAATGAGTACATACCACATAACGGAGATGGAACGGAAGGGGATATAAGGTGATGAGTTTTGTTGAATTGAAACAAGTGTTGAAACGTTATGATACGAAGGTGACGGTGAACCATTTAAGCCTCAAAATCGAGAAGGGTGAAATATTCGGCTTATTAGGACCGAACGGTGCGGGCAAGAGCACGACGATCCATATGCTGACTGGCCTCTTGCCTTATGATCAAGGTGAAATTCTTATCGATGGACGATCAGTCCACAAGCATACGATAGATATCAAAAAGAAGATCGGACTAGTGCCGCAAGACTTAGCGATTTATGAGACCTTAACGGCACGCGAGAACGTGACATTCTTTGGCCGATTGTATGGTCTTAGCGGCAAGCTGCTGCGTGAGCGGGTAGACGAAGCACTCGATTTCGTCGGGCTGAAAGATCGTGCGGGAGATAAGCCGGGGGCCTACTCGGGTGGGATGAAGCGCAGATTGAATATCGCTTGTGCCATCATGCATCATCCAGAGCTTATCATTATGGATGAACCGACTGTAGGGATTGATCCACAGTCTCGTAATCACATCATGGAGTCGATTCGGAAGCTCAATGCCATGGGATCTACGATTATATACACGAGTCATTATATGGAAGAGGTTGAAGCGATCAGTACTCGGGTCGGGATTATGGACCACGGCAAACTGATTGCATGCGGTACGAAGGAAGAACTGCTTGAACAACTTGGACGTGATGAGAAAATGTTTATTACCGTGGATACATTGCGAGATTCCGTTCTCGTTGAACTTCGCCAGCACCCGCATATTCTGAGTGTTGAGGTTCTGGGGAATGAACTAGAGATGATGCTGAAGCCAACGGATACGGTATTTCAAGATATTCTATTCATTCTGTCAAATCATCAGATTAAGCCGATATCTTTCAAGCGTGAAGAACCGAATTTGGAGACGCTGTTCTTATCATTAACAGGACGTACCTTGCGTGACTAGGAGGGGAGGATCATATGCGTAACATACTACATGTCATGAAACTGGAATTGCTTCAAATTTCACGGATGCGAAGCGTTCTTCTTATCTTGTTCGTCTTACCTCTGTTATTGATCTTCGTATTAGGATCGGCGCTGTCGAGTCAATTCTCTGCGAATGAATACACACCTGAGCAAGTGAAACTTGCGGTATATAACCAAGATACAGGCATGATGAAGTCGATCTTACATCAATTCTTCCAATCAACGAAGACGCAAGAGATTCTAGAAGTAACGAATGTGGATTCCGAGATGGAATTGAAGAATCGTATTCAAGCACGTGAAGTGGATGGCGGACTTATCATTCCAGCTACATTCTCCACAGAGATCATGGGTGGCCGTACAGCAGGGTGGACGTACGTCGCAGGACCGAGCACGAGCAAGAATGATATGGCACGTATGATGCTGCAAGCTTTTACAGATCAGACGACGCAATCGCAAGCTGCAGCCATAGTCCTTGGCGTGAACGGAACACCGACCAATAGTTCTAACCAGAAGGCGGAGTCGATAAATGCGGTGAAGATCGGCAAGCTGCAGGATAATCTCTACGAAGCGAGCTCCTTCCAGTATTATTCTTGCACAATGCTCATTATGTTCTTGTTGTTCGGGGGGATGTCATCAGCGATTAGCTTGCTGCGGGAACGAGAGAACAAGACGCTCCAACGGATGATTGCCGCGCCAGTAGCTGTCTCTCACGTGATCTTGGGCAAATTACTCGGTGCAACGATCCTGTCGATCATGCAAGGTGCTATTATTATTGGATTCACGGGGATCGTATATGGCGTGGATTGGGGAGAGCACCTCTTAGGGGTTGGTCTGACGGTATTCTTCACGGTTATTGCATCGATTAGTCTAGCCGCGGCTTTAGCAGGCATTCTGAAGAGCAGTAAAGCAGTGGAATCGATATATTCAACCATTGTATTCGTAATGACCTTTCTAAGCGGCGGCATGGTTGTATTCGTAGGTGGAGAGCTAGAGAGTGCAGGGAAGTTCACCTTGAATTATTGGGCAAATGGGTCTGTTTTTCGATTCATGATGGGTGTGGATGTAAATACGGCGTGGCATTTATTATTCGTATTGATGGGCATCGCCGGTGTGCTGCTTCTTCTGGCAGTACGATTCTCAAGAAGGGTAGGGAGCATTTATGAATAATAGCCTAATCATAGCTGGATTCTTCATTCGTCGTATGCTCGGCAGTCGAAAAGCATTACTCAGTCGGATTATCATCCCCGTTGCTGTCATCTCTGCCATCATTGGAATTACCGCATCCATGGGTGCTGAGAATATCCGAGTTATCTACTACAATGCGGATCAAGGTCAGCTCGGGAAGCATGTGGTGACTGGATTGCAAGGCAAACAGGGCTTCACGGTCGAACCGGTTGACAGCATGGAGGAGGTGAAGCGTCAGATCATTGCGCATCAAGCGAGTGGGGCTCTCGTGATTCCACGAGATTTCTCAGCAGTCCTATGGGAAGGCAAGCTGCCTGACGTAGAGCTATTCGAACTAACGCAGACCAAGTCAACCGTCATGCTTCGCCAATATAGCGATGCTGAGATCTCTCGCGTGCAGCAGGCTATCGTTCAGACGAGAGCAGCAGATGCTGCGATAGGGCAAGATCATCAAGCGTTGCTCGAACGCCTGCTAACACAGCAAGAACAGTCTGCGATTAAGACGAACGTAGATCCAGGGCACTATAATTTGAATCCTTACTTTAATACGATTATCGGGATCATGCTCATGTTCCTCTTAATGATGAGCAGCGGCGGTATCCATATTATTATGGAAGACCGGGTAAATCGAACGATGCAGCGGGTATATAGTGCTCCGGTTCGCGCTTGGGAGATAACATTAGGGAATTTCCTTGGAAATGCGGCGATCGGTTCGATTCAGATTAGTGTCATCTTGCTCTTCACGCGTTATGTGATCGGGTATGATTACAATGGCATTCCATTATTGGCGCTATTCCTTGTGCTCGAATGTTTCTTGCTCGCAGCGATAGGAATGACTAGTGCGATAGCTGGAACAGTTCGGGATACGAAGAGTTTGGGGCAAGTGAACAATATTCTAGTAACACCTACATGCATGCTTGGGGGCTGCTTCTGGCCGCTCGCGATTATGCCGGATTTCATGCAGAAGATTGCTAATTTCGTTCCTCAAAAATGGGCGATTGACGCGGCGATGAAGCTTTCTGATGGGGAGCATCTCATGGCTGTAGCCTCGAATCTAGGGATTCTGCTGCTGTTCGCGGTTCTGCTGCTATCGATCGGAGCATCGATTCTTAGACCGGCCCAGAGAGCATTATAAACATCATTTGAGAAAGTCCCTTTGGGGGCTTTTTCTTCGTTTTATGAAGAATCAGGCTTGAAAATAGTCAATAAACCAAGTTACCGAAACATAAAATAACGTATAAGATATGGTAAAACCATAAGTTGTCAACATTTTCTGATGGAGACTAGACTTGCTGGAGGATTCAATCACATGAAGGGAGGAATTGCCATGAACAAGAGTTACGAAGTGGAATATTGCAACTTGGAGCTGCGGTTCGATCGAAGAACAATCCAGAATTTGATTCGCGATTTGATTCATGAAGGCTACTCCTTATATTGGAGTGAGAATGAATCATTATTTATCATTTCCGTGCGTACAGGTCGTAAATTGGTCAAACTACGGTTCCAGCGGATTCAGAATCGGTACAAAATTGTAGGCAACTACACGATTAAAGATGAGAAGCTGTCAGAGTTTATGGAGCGCCTGATCGGAGATACTCGCGGGCATGCGGTTGTGAAGCGGTTTAAGGATCGACAAATTTTGATCGAGAGTATTTTGTTTGGGGAGTTAATTCTGCTCGTCGAAGTATCGGGTGTGGATCACCGGGTTATTTTCCAGAAGCGGCCACTCGTCACCACAGAGGAAATGATTCGTGCATTCCAATCGACACGCGCGGAAGAACGAATCGGCGTATTGCGTATGGAGCTTGATTATGAGCTATCAAATTTGTATGAAGCGTTGGAGCGGGAAGATGATGAATGTGTACAGCAGTGCAAAGAAAAATTGCTTGTCCTGCGCAGTGAAATGCTGCAACTTGAATGCTAGTAGGGGTTGTATGCTATCCAGACACCTCACGGCTGTTGGGGTGTTTTTGGTGTGAGGATGGAGTTAGGGGTTCACTTCTGCATATAAAAAGAGTAAAATAGGTATATTGAGAAAATCTACATATACAAAAGGTAAAGGGTGGAAAACCAAATGTCGAAACAGCAAATCGGGGTAATTGGTTTGGCGGTTATGGGGAAAAACCTCGCGCTAAACATTGAGAGCAGAGGATTCACGGTCTCCGTGTACAATCGTTCGAGAGAGAAAACAGACGATCTTGTACAAGAGGCGCAAGGCAAGAACTTATTCGGTACCTATTCCGTTGAAGAGTTTGTACAATCGCTAGAAACTCCTCGTAAGATTCTGATCATGGTACAAGCAGGTAAAGCAACCGATGCTACGATCGAACAACTTCTTCCACATTTGGATCAAGGGGACATCATCATTGATGGAGGAAATGCTTACTTCCCTGACACCGTTCGTCGCAGCAAAGAATTGGAAGATAAAGGTTTCCGCTTCATTGGTACAGGCGTATCCGGTGGTGAGGAAGGCGCGTTGAAAGGTCCTTCGATTATGCCAGGCGGACAAGAAAGTGCTTATCAATTGGTAGAGCCAATTCTTACAGCGATCTCCGCGAAAGTAAATGGCGACCCTTGCTGTACGTATATCGGACCAGACGGTGCTGGACACTATGTGAAAATGGTGCACAACGGCATCGAGTATGGTGATATGCAATTGATCTGTGAAGCATATGATCTTCTCAAGAACGTTCTTCACGTTAGCGCTGAAGAATTGCATGAAATCTTTACAGAGTGGAACAAAGGTGAACTTGATAGCTATCTGATCGAGATTACGGCAGATATCTTCTCCAAATATGATCCAGAAACGAAAAAGCCTATGGTAGATGTGATTCTTGACTCTGCAGGCCAAAAAGGTACAGGGAAATGGACAAGCCAAAGCGCGCTTGATCTCGGCGTTCCGCTCTCCATGATTACGGAATCCGTATTCTCCCGTTTCTTGTCTGCAATGAAAGAAGAACGCGTTCAAGCTTCCAAAGTGCTTAATGGTCCGAAAGTATCGGCATTCGACGGCGATCGCGCTGCGTTTATCGAATCTGTTCGCAAAGCATTATTCACAAGTAAAATCGTATCGTATGCACAAGGCTTCGCTCAAATGCGTGCGGCTTCTGATGAATATGGCTGGGATTTGAAATACGGCAACATTGCGATGATCTTCCGTGGCGGATGCATTATTCGTTCCCGTTTCCTACAGAACATCAAAGATGCGTACGATCGCGATGCAAATCTTCCGAACTTGCTTCTTGATTCGTACTTCAAGGATATCGTTGAGAACTACCAGGATGCATGGAGACAAGTCGTATCGGCAGCTGTAGCAAACGGCGTTCCGGTACCAGGCATGTCCAGCGCACTAGCATACTACGACAGTTATCGTACAGAAAGACTTCCAGCGAACCTGTTGCAAGCACAACGCGACTACTTTGGTGCGCACACGTTCAAACGTGTTGATATGGAAGGTACTTTCCACTTCAACTGGATGGATTAATCTCGGACCGACTCTCTCGATCTTGAGGATACAGTCCGTGTACGGCTTCCATTAAGAGCTGGCGGAGTCGGTTGATTTCCTGATCATGTCCTGTGCGGCGATGAATAAGCAGCGTGGCAGCTTCAGCGAAATATTGGAAATTCTCTAAAAGGCGTGGTTGTGATAGATCCAATAATCGTGGATCTTTATCAGCCACCCTTTTTTTAATGAACTCCAGCACATAAATAATGTCATCCTTGCATAATGAGTGATTAGGATCAAAGATTCGATCTAGTCGTTGCGTTACGTTGTGTTTGTTCGATGTCTCCAGCTGCATGGGAAGGCTCACTCCTATCTCAAAATTAGGAAAAAAAAGGCTATTAACATCTTTACGATTAAAAACCCTTTTTTATACGTTTAGAATTTAATAATTTCCGGGGGTCCCGTAAAGTACCTGAATTACCTCGAAGACAAAGCACCATTTTGTAAGGTTATTATACATTCTTTTCTGGGTTTCAAATGTAATCTTTCCGTAAGTGTGGTATGATATGGGAGGTTTCGCTCACAGAAGATTCGGCGTTAGAGGTGAAAAACTGTTGGAAAATGTCAAAAAACGCAATCTTATTCTTATCGGCTTTATGGGTACTGGGAAGTCATCGGTAGGGAAAATGCTAGCTGAAATGATGAACTATAAGTTCGTTGATACGGATTCATATATCGAATCGAAGGCAGGAAGTTCAATACCTGAATTATTTGCTTCACGTGGTGAGGATATTTTTCGTCAATTGGAACAAGAGGCGATTCAGGAAATATTGCATAGCGACGGTCTTGTTGTATCGACAGGTGGCGGCTCCGTACTACGTGAAGAGAATCGGACTGCGATGCTTGCCGGTGGACAAGTCATTGCGCTAACGGCCGATGCAGACAGCATTATTGCTCGCGTGTCGCAGGATCCGAATCGACCGTTATTGCAAGGAAGTGTGGAAGAACGTGTACATACGCTGCTAGAACAGCGCAAGGATGCGTATCGATTTGCAGATTTGACGATAGATACAACAGATTTGTCTGTGGATACGATCGTGGGGATCATTCTCGCCCATCATCGATAAGGTATTCGAAGCTTAGAGCTGGCTCCAAGCAAGCATGCCGCCTTCCATATTCTTGAGCCCTTCAAGGCCAAGTTCAGTGAGATACTCGCAAGCTCTCTCGCTTCGGTATCCACTGCGGCAGATCATAATAATTTCTCCCGTCTGCTTAATTTCATCGATGCGATCAGGGATTTGACCGAGTGGGATGTGCACTGCACCAGCAATCATGCCTTGAGCGACCTCTTCGGGCTCACGCACATCTATCAGATTTAATGATTCACCGCGTTCAAGTCTTGCTTTTACTTCCTCGGGTTGAATTTGTACAATGTTCATTAGGTAGTCCCCCATTACTTTTCATGATATCTGAACCTTATTTTAACATACATTATTGAAGGAGTGAATCAAGGTGGACGTGATTGTAACCCCAACTTCGAGGCTTGAAGGAGAGATTCAAGCCCTATCTTCCAAAAACTATACGACGCGTTATTTGCTCGTTGCAGCTCTTGCGAACGGGACGAGTACAATTCATTTCCCAGCTCATAGTGAAGACAGTGATGCGATGCGTCGTTGTATTCGTGATTTAGGTGCTGTCATTGAGGAGGATGAGACCAAGATTGTTATAACTGGCTTTGGTAATCGTCCTGCGAATGTGAGTGAACTGAATGTTGGCAATGCTGGCGCAGTATTGCGCTTCTTGATGGCTATTGCTGCATTATGTCCAGAAGTGACATTTGTCAATACGTACCCGGATTCACTCGGCAAACGCCCGCATAATGATCTTATTGATTCGCTGCAGCAAATGGGTGTTGAAGTCGATCACCAAGAGGGCAAACTTCCGATTACGATTCGCGGTGGAAATCCGAAAGGCGGTAAAATTACCGTATCCGGGAATGTTAGCTCGCAATTCCTAAGCGCATTGTTGTTCCTGACACCGATGTTGGAAGAAGACAGTGAAATCGAAGTCTTGCATGATCTGAAATCAAAGGTTGTTGTTGGTCAGACTTTAGAAGTGTTGGAACAAGCTGGCATTGTCATTCATGCGAGCGATGATTTGATGCATTATAAAGTGCCTGGTCGTCAGCAATATCTAGCGAAGGAATATATCGTACAAGGGGATTATCCAGGATCTGCCGCCGTACTTGCCGCTGCAGCTGTGACGAATTCCAATGTAAAAATTCATCGTTTGGCAGAGAATAGTAAACAGGGCGAACGTGCGATTGTGGATGTCCTCCGCATGATGGAAGTGCCGCTTACGCATGAGAACGGAATTGTTCATGTGCAGGGGAATCAGCAGTTAAAAGCACTTGAGTTCGACGGGGATGCCGCAACGGATGCGGTGCTTGCGATGGTCGCAGCAGCCGTATTCGCCGAAGGTACATCAAGGTTCTATAACGTAGAGAATCTACGCTATAAGGAATGTGATCGAATCACCGATTATTTGAATGAGCTTCGCAAAGCGGGGGCGAATGTTGAAGAGCGCCAAGCAGAGATCATCGTTCATGGCAGACCTGAGGGTGTTGAAGGCGGCGTTGAGATTAATGCGCATTATGACCATCGCGTCATTATGGCGTTGTCTGTCGTTGGATTGCGTGCCAAGGTACCGCTTCGGATCAAGGATGCGCATCACGTGGCGAAATCGTATCCTATTTTCTTCGATCATATGCAATCTATCGGCGCACAAATCGAGTGGGTATAGGAATTAATAACTGATTTAATTACCGGAGGTGCTTGGAATAATGGCGTATCAGAACCCGTCTCAAGAAGAAATTCGTGAAATACTACGCAGTTCGAATGTCATAGCCGTTGTTGGATTATCAGAAAAGCCTGATCGAACTTCCTACATGGTAGCTGAAGCCATGCAGCGTAGAGGTTACCGGATCATTCCGGTGAACCCTGTCGTGGCAGGCACGAAGATCTTAGGTGAACCCTGTTATTCATCTTTGAAAGATATCCCGGAAAAGGTGGATATCGTAAACGTATTCCGTAGGAGCGAATTCTGTGAACCAGTTGCTGAAGAAGCTGTAGCAATCGGTGCAAAGACGCTCTGGCTCCAACAAGGGATTATCAATATTAGCGCAGCGAATATTGCTGCAGGGGGCGGCCTGAAGGTCATTATGGACGTCTGTATTAAAGTCGCTGACTCGGTGTTGTTACCCGGCGGCAAATAATAACGGAATCGGGACCGTAGCTTGAAGGGAGGTTAGCGCATGAATGGGCTCGGAGCGTTGCAGCAGTTCGGGCGAGCGATTATGCTTCCTACCGTTGTGCTACCTGTTGCAGCCTTGATGTTGTTTCTCGGCAGCATGCCTTGGGAACCGATCGGCCTTGGGTCGATCGGTCATGTCCTGAACGTTGCTGGGAATACAATTTTCATGTATTTGCCTTATATTTTTGCAGTGGGTGTCGCTCTTGGACTCGGGAATAACGATGGTACCGCGGCGTTAGCGGCACTGCTCGGGATTTTCATCGAACAGCAAGTGACATCGTATTTTGGTGCTACAGAATCCCAGCCGAGTATTCTCGTTGGTATTTTGATAGGGATACTTGCAGGCTACATAACGAATCGATATAAAACCGTTCAGCTCCCAGAGTATATTCAATTTTTCGGGGGGCCGCGGTTTGTTCTGCTTGTGATGAGCTTTGTGATGCTGGTATTCGCCTCGGTGATGGTCCTCATCTCAGAACCTTTGCAGCAAGGGGTTATTGCCCTAGGCAATTTCCTGTTGTCCTTAGGCGGCTTCGGCGTGTTTTTATTTGGTGTACTGCAGCGTGTACTTGTCGTAGTTGGCCTGCATCATATCTTGAATAATGTTTTCTTCTTTCATGTGGGCACTTTCGAGACAGCGGGCGGTCAAATGGTGTATGGGGATTTGCCGCGTTTCTTTGCCGGTGACCCGACAGCAGGTCAATTTATGACGGGACTCTACCCACTGACGATGTTCGCCATCCCAGCCATTGCATTTGCGATCATTCAAGAGGCACGTGAGGATCTCAAACCGAAGGTGCAGAAAATGTTCTTGATGTCTGCCTTTGTCTGCTTCTTAACTGGGATTACGGAGCCGATTGAATTCGCATTTCTATTCGTCGCACCGTATTTATTCGTTGTTCATGCGATCATCTCTGGATTAACGATGTGGATATGCAGTTATTTGAATATACATCTTGGGGTTTCATTCTCAGCTGGAGCGATTGATTTTGTTATTAATAGCCATTTAGGGACAAATCAGTGGCTTCTGATCCCGATCGGGATCGCGCTTGGTTTAATCTACTATAATCTGT
Source organism: Paenibacillus sp. GCM10027629 (assembly GCF_042676425.1). Lineage (NCBI taxonomy): Bacteria > Bacillati > Bacillota > Bacilli > Caryophanales > Paenibacillaceae > Paenibacillus > Paenibacillus sp. GCM10027629. The sequence continues at coordinate 609,911 of NZ_JBHTGZ010000003.1, forward strand.
TCCGCTTCGCTATCTATAAGTATCGGATTCCGACACCGGGTCGTGAAGAGGGCTCTGAAGTGGATGACTGGGCAGGGAGTCTGCCGTATCGTGCGCCGCTCATTCTCCAAGCGCTTGGTGGCAAGGACAACATTATTCGGATGGAAGCTTGCGTGACGCGGCTTAGGTTATCGGTTGTGAATGATCGATTGATCGATCGAAGGGCGCTGAGACTTCTAGGCTCTGCAGGTATGATCCGCTTAGGCGGAGGGGCCGTACAAGTCGTATTTGGTACCTATTCGGACGTGATCCGAGCTGAGATTATGAAGGTCGTCAATAAAGACCTGAATCAAGTGCTCTTCCATGCGCCGATGCAAGGCAAGATGATCCCGCTGGACGAAGTACCGGATCAGATTTTTGCGAAGAAGCTTGTAGGGAATGGGGTTGCCTTTATTCCGGATAAGGGTGAAATGGTCGCGCCGCTTGCCGGTGAGATTATGACGATCTACCCGACGCAGCACGCGATTGGTATTGTCACATCAGAAGGTCTGAATGTATTGATCCATCTTGGGATTGATACTTCAAGTTTGAATGGATATGGCATGACCGTGCTCGTGAAAGAAGGGGACCAGGTGGAAGCCGGTCAACCGTTGATGAAGTTCGATTTGGATTATGTGAAGCAGCATGCGACATCGATTGTGACACCGATGGTGATTACGAACTCGGAGATTGTACAGTCTTGGAGTTTTGCACCGTATAAAGCTGTGAAGAAGGGTCAAGCATCTGTGATGTCGGTTGTATTAAATGATAGGAATGTTGGAGGGAATGCAGAATGATACAGGGTATCGGCGCTTCATCAGGAATCGCAATTGGAAAAGCCTTTGTACTCCCGACATGGGAATGGGATTTGCCTGATCAGCGGATAGATTCCATCGATTTAGCGAAAGAATTTGAGAGACTGTATGAAGGGGTTCGTACCTCCAAGAATGAGATCGAGTTTTTGAAAAATGAGTTCCGGGAAGTGGTGGGACCGGATCAGTCGTCTATTTTTGACGCACATATCGCAATTCTTGAGGATCCTGTGTTTATGAGTGAAATTCAAGCGATTATCGAACGTCAATACAAGGCGGCGGAAGTAGCGGTAAAGGAAGCGATCGATCATTTTGTCAAAATGTTTGATTTACTTGATGACGAATATATGAAGGAACGTGCGCTAGACATTAAGGATGTTGGCAATCGTCTCTTGAAGCATTTATTAGGCGCACCTGAGATTACGCTGCCCTCGGATACAAACCCGTATCTGCTCGTAGCGAAGGAATTGTCGCCTTCACAGCTCGCGAATTTGAATCAAAATTACGTGCTCGGAATTGCTACATTACAAGGCGGACGCACATCCCATTCCGCGATTATGGCGCGTGCACTCGGGATTCCTTTTGTCCTCGGATTAGAAGGCAAGCTTGATGATCCGATTCAGACAGGTGATATGCTCGTGGTGGATGGCGGGGAAGGTACGGTCTACGTTAATCCGGATGAAGAAATCCTTCAGCGCTATACACAGATTCGCGATGAGCAGATGGAGAAGAAGAACAGGCTGCGTCAGCTTGCTTCGGTACCGGCAGTGACGCTTGACGGGATTGAAATGCGTCTTGCTGCGAATATCAGCTCACTAAAAGAACTGAACGTCGCGCTGTCGAACGGAGCTTCGGGGGTAGGGCTGTTCCGAACCGAGTTCCTGTATATGGATCGGCAGCATTTTCCGGAAGAAGAAGAGCAATTCGATGTGTACCGCGAGGTGGCTGAGAAGGTATCGCCGAATACGGTCGTGATCCGGACGTTGGATATTGGCGGAGATAAACATTTAGATTATTTCGCGCTGCCGGAGGAGGACAATCCATTCCTTGGTTATCGAGCGATTCGTATTTGTCTAGACCGGAAGGGATTATTCAAGACCCAGCTACGTGCGATTCTGCGGGCGAGTCATTTCGGGAATGTGAAAATCATGTATCCAATGATTTCTTCGTTGGATGAGGTTCGTGAAGCGAATGGTGTGTTGGAGGAAGCTAAGCGTGAGCTGGATGAGGAAGGAATTCCGTATAATTCGCATATTCAGATTGGCATTATGGTGGAGGTTCCTGCAGCAGTCATGATCGCTGATCTCCTTGCAGAAGAGGTGGATTTCTTCTCGATTGGGACGAATGATCTAGTGCAATATGTGCTGGCAGTCGACCGGATGAATGAAAAGATTGCCCATATGTACAATCCGTTCCATCCGTCCATCCTGCGGATGCTGAAGATGACCGTCGATGCAGCGAAAGCCAAAGGGATCACGGTCAGTGTATGCGGTGAATTGGCAGGAGACGAACGCGCCTTAGCGCTATGGGTAGCTCTAGGTGTTCACGATCTGAGCATGTCGGCTCATTCGATTCTGCACTTGAAGAGCCGTGTGCTTGAAATGTGCGAGATGGAATGCGTGGAATTAAAGGATCGCTTATTCTCGTGTCGTACGAATCGTGAGATTGAGCAGTTGCTAAATGATTTTACGCGGAATAAATCGTAAGGCTGCGTCTGGAGATTTATGAGGCACGCGGGTATATGGTTCATCTGTAATAGGAGAAAAGAGGCTGTCGAGTAATCGACGGCCTCTTTTTTGTGAACTTGAGCTTTACACTCCTGCGAGCAAATCACAGAAAGCTTTACCATAAGGCGGCAAATCTGGCGGACGACGCGCAGAGACGATATGTCCGTCTACAACAACAGCTTCATCCACCCAAGTGGAGCCTGCGTTCTCCATATCATCACGAATCCCTGGAGTAGAGGTGACGGTGCGTCCTTGCAGGATTTTGGCCGAGATTAGTACCCAGCCCGCGTGACAGATTTGACCGATCGGCTTACCAGCTGCATCCATCTCACGAACGAGAGTAATGACTTTCTCATAACGACGCAGCTTGTCCGGCGCCCATCCACCAGGAACGAGAATGCCGTCATAATCGGCGCTATTCACCTCGTCAAAAGCAAATTCCGCTTCTGCAGGCACGCCGTATTTACCAATATATTTTTTACCTTTTTCAGGTCCGACCAAATGAACGATCGCCCCTTCTTCACGAACCCGATAGATCGGATACCATAGCTCCAAATCCTCAAATTCTTCGTCGACGAGTGCGATAACTTTTTTTCCTGATAACCGCATGTTTTACCTCCTAATTACGCTGTAGTACGAGTCTTTTAACCATTTGTCATGCATATGTATTTAACAGTATAACAAAGCGTGTGATAAATATCATGGCGTTTTTCCAGAATAACCATCTAATTTCCGTAAAAGTCATTAATTACATCTAGTCAAATCCGAACGAATCTGCGAATATAGTCGAATAATAGTCTTTATTTTTTGCGAACAATTCGAAGCAATTTATAACTTACTATAATGGGGTGGTCAATGTGCACAAGCAATGTGAATGTGGACATGTTATGAATTTGTTACTAAGAATGGTCATTTTTGCAAAACAGACAGAGATTCAGAGTGTACCCGTCTTTACGTGTTCGAGTTGCGCCAAGAGTGAAGTCTATGTAGATGTGAAGAAAGATCTTACGGATCTTATTGCCAAGTACGGCAAGACTTCGACAGGGAAGCAGACGTTATTATTTCAAGAATTTAATGAGCTTGTAAACGTATTCTTCGAAATGTTCTCGAAAGGAAGAAAGTACGTAAATATCACAGAGTTTGAGCGAATGCGTGAAGAACGTGTCAATCAGCTGCTCGATGTGTATTTGCTGGCAAAGACGATGAACGATGAAGAATGGATGGAAGATATTCAGAAAAGATTGAAACAACTCAAAAAATTTACTGCAAACCCTTACCGAATGAACATGAATTCATGATTAAAAGCGTGGTCACGTTGCGCAAAGTATGAATATGTCGTATCATTACATTAATATGTAGGATATGAACGAAAAATATTAATGTTTGGAGAGAAGGAACGTGACTGTAACTATTTATGATGTAGCAAGAGAAGCAGGCGTATCGATGGCAACGGTATCACGGGTTGTGAATAATAACCCAAACGTTAAACCACAGACACGTAAGAAAGTATATGAGGCAATTGAACGCTTAGGATATCGTCCGAACGCGGTAGCAAGAGGTCTTGCGAGCAAGAAGACGACAACCGTTGGCGTAGTCATTCCAGATATTTCGAATTCGATTTTTGCTGAAATTGCGCGCGGCATCGAAGATATCGCGAACATGTATCACTATAATATTATTTTGTGTAATGCGGATAAAAAGAAGGAAAAGGAAATTCGCGTTATTAACACGCTTCTAGAGAAACAAGTCGATGGCTTGTTATTCATGGGTGGAGCCATTACAGAGGAGCACATTCAAGCGTTCCAGACAGCGGCTGTGCCGATCGTTCTTTGTGCAACGAAGGACGAGCAGGGTGTCATTCCATCCGTTGATATTGATCATGAAGGTGCAGCATTTGATGCTGTGAACACATTGATTCGTCACGGACATCGTGAGATTGCCATGATTAGCGGTACGTTGCAAGATCCAGCGAATGGATTTGCCCGGTTCCAAGGGTATAAGCGCGCGCTCGAGAATGCAGGAATTACGTATCAAGAGGATCTGGTTCGCATCGGGAACTATCGTTACGAGTCTGGTGTTGAAGCGATGAAATATTTCCTTGGATTGCGTACCAAACCGACAGCGATTTTTGCTGCGACAGACGAAATGGCCATTGGTGCTATACATAGCATTCAAGACTCAGGACTTAAAGTCCCTGACGATTTCTCTGTTATCAGCGTTGACAATATTCGGATGGCTTCGATGGTTCGTCCTTTGTTAACGACGGTTGCACAGCCGATGTATGATATTGGTGCGGTTGCGATGCGTTTGTTAACGAAGTTGATGAAGAAGGAGAATGTCGATAATGCGAACGTTATTTTACCGCATGAGACGATTCTTCGCTTGTCCGTATCACATGTGAACAAATAAATGCGAGTTCAAAAAGTCGGCTTTTCAGCACCTAAGAGTTTTCGAAGAAAACTAACATCGTAAGCATATGCTCAGGTTGGGTGAATCCGAAGAAGGAGGAACGGAGTTTAGGTAAACCTAAATGAGTACCGGACTTCGAGGATGAACGCAAGATTCGATGTCGAATCTACTGCTTGCAACACTTCGTGATCAAAAGTTGGCTTTTTGAACAACCTCTAAGAATTGATATAGAACGGGGAACATAACGATGTCTTATCACAAAATTGGCCTGATTGGCGCGATGAACGAAGAGATCGAATTGCTGCTGGGCGACTTGCAGCAGAGTAAGCGTTCGGAACGTGCAGGCATTACATTTTATGAAGGTGTCTTTCATGGGAAAGAGGTCGTTCTCTGTAAGTCCGGCGTTGGTAAAGTCAATGCTGCAGTAACGACGCAAATTTTAATTGATACCTTTGGTGTGGATAGTATTTTGTTTACAGGGGTTGCGGGTGCGCTGCACCCGGATCTGAATATCGGAGATATTGTTGTATCGACCGTATGCAAGCAGCATGATATGGACGTTCGAGCACTTGGATTTGAGCGAGGCGTTATTCCGTATCAAGAGCGTTCGACATTCGAAGCTGCGTCTGATTTGGTCGAGAAGGCAAGAGAGGCATGTGAGCGGTTGTTCCAAGGGCGGTATCGTCTAGGGGCGGTATTATCCGGGGATCAATTCGTGGCAAGCCGAGAGCTTGTGCAAGAGCTGTATGAGACCATGGACGGCGCTTGTACGGAGATGGAAGGCGCCGCCGTGGCTCAAGTGTGCGATATGCACCGCATTCCGTTCGTCGTCATTCGCTCGATGTCAGATCGGGCTGATGGTTCAGCCCATGTGAATTTCGCTGAATTTACGATTCAAGCTGCGAAGCATTCGTATCAGATCATTGATGATATTCTAAGTCATCTGTAAGGATGGATAGGTGTGCATATGTCGATTTATGGGATATATTGCAGCGCGATCTCATTTGTCTTACGATTTTGAATTGAAATTTCCGAACGCCTCGGCATCGGTTCCCATTTGGTTAGGTCATCTAACCAGGTTGTTGGAATCGGGACCGGGGCTTTTTGCTGCCATCGTGCCACCCAACTTTCTGGTAGGGGCATCAATGGATCCTGCTGTAATTGGGATAGGAGAGGATGGTCGATCATTTCTAACCATAAGAGACTCCATGCCCGTGGGACAACGCGCCAAATGTCGTAACCACCGCCGCCGAATGCCGTCCAGCGTCCGTCGCAGTATTGATGCGCCAATCGATGGATGATTGCAGGCATTTCCTGATAAATTCGCATGCTGCAGTGTTGATGCGAGAGGGGGTCATAGGCATGCGCATCGCATCCATGTTGGCTGACAATGATGTCAGGCTTGAACATGGCGGTTACACGCGAAATAGACTCCCGGAAGCAATCGAGCCACGACTCATCTTCGGTATAGGGTTCCAGCGGAATATTGAAGCACGTTCCATAACCATCGGACTCGCCGCGTTCCGTAACAAAGCCTGTACCAGGGAATAAATATTTGCCTGTCTCATGAATTGAGTATGTACAGACATTCGGATCGGTATAGAACGACCATTGCACCCCGTCCCCATGATGTACATCCGTATCGATATAGAGGACGCGTGCATTATAATGTTCACGCAGATAAGCAATGGCAACCGAAGCATCATTATAGACACAGAAGCCTGAACCGCGGTTCGATAGAGCATGATGCAGACCGCCCCCCAGATGCAGTGTATGCCTGCTTTTACCGGACATGACGTGGTCAACCGCTGTAATCGATCCTCCGACGATGGTTGAGGTTACTTCATGCATTAGCGGGAAAAAGGGTGTATCTTCGCTTGTGAACCCGAAGAGGTTAGCTTGCGCAAGCCACATCGGCTCGGGATTGGGACTGCTTAATCCCTTGACGGAATGAAGATATGCGGGTTGATGAATCGTGAGCAGCTCGTCCTCCGTTGCGGTTCGCGGTACGATAATATGCTCTGGCGAGAGCGCTTTAATTTCGGTCAGCAGGTCATAGGTGAGTTCCAGTCGTTGCTGGTTAAACGGATGATCATCATTGAAACGATACTTTAATTCATCTTCATGATGGATGAACATAGCATTGATTAACATGCGATTGTGGTACCTCCTACCTTTGCCCACTAGCGAATTAGTACATAAATCGTTGTTGAAACCGTACACGATCGAACTGCTGCTCGGAGAGAAGTGGTACGTCTTTGCCGATACGGACCATGAGACAGTTGGCAGGATGGGAACAAATTTCTGGATCGTCAGTCGCATACCAGATCATGCCGACAGATTCCATCAATTTCTCCATCATTTTGCGGTAATCCCATACAATGAGTTTGCTGCCTTCCAGATCCCAGTGCCAATAATACTCGGTTGTGAACACAATATAATTTTCCATCTGATCTTCTTCAAATGCGGTCTGAATCATCTTTTTGCCTAGTCCATAAGAGCGGTAATCATTCGCGACTTCAACGGCGCCAAGCTCGACTAAATCCTGCATGTTCCCCTGAGACCAGCGCTCCATCTCATCAGCATAATGGAACGTGACATAGCCCACAATGGTATTCTCATGCCGTGCGATAATGATGCGTCCTTCCGGTAAATCCGCAATTTCGATCAGCGCTTCGTGTTGATCCTTCGGCCTTCGGAAGGCGTCAAGATCCGGGTGCATATCCAGCGTTCGCAGCACTTCAGGGCGAACGGGGCCTTCAATAATAAGCACCAGCTCTTGATGCTGCTGAATATGTGCATGATAGATCTTCCGATGTTCCACGGATTCAACTCCTTTCCTCATCTCCTCTCACTTATATCATGGAAACGAATCTTTGAAAAGGAATAGGCGAATGAACAGAGGTATGCTATAATGAGATTTGCCATAAATTATACAAATTTATCTTCTTGACATCACGAACTGCATACGTTGTAACATCGTTCATCTCGCAAGTTAGCAGCCTTTGGTACTCAGAGTATAGCGCATCTCATATTTTATGAGACTTGTAAGCGCTGTCGCTAACATTGCAGAGAAACTATATTTATTCTTACTGAGATATTATGGGAGGATGAAACAATGGGAAACGTGCAAGGTGAAATTATCGAGGCTGTAGCATCAACATCGAACATGGGCAAGTATGAAGACATGTACAGTCAATTTAAGTGGGAAGAGATCGAGAAGAACTTCTCCTGGTACACGACAGGACAAGTAAATATGGCATATGAGGCAATCGACCGTCACGTCGAGCAAGGTCTCGGTGACAAAGTTGCGCTCTATTATAGCGATGCAACGCGCGATGAGCAGTATACATTCGCAGATATGAAAACGAAATCGAATCAATTCGCGAATGTGCTCCGTAAGTACGGAATTCAACGTGGGGAGCGCGTGTTTATCTTTATGCCGCGTACACCTGAACTGTATTTCAGTTTGCTTGGTTCGCTCAAAGTTGGCGCTGTGGTGGGGCCGCTGTTCGAAGCCTTTATGGAGACGGCAGTCAAAGATCGTCTCGAAGATAGCGGCGCGGTAGCTGTTGTGACGACACCAGCACTTCTGGGACGCGTTCCAAGAGAGCAGCTACCTGATCTGAAGCATGTGATTCTGGTAGGATCAGATGTTCAAGCAGGGGAAGGCGAAATTGATTTCTATGCTGAAATGGCAGAGGCTTCGGATGAGGCAGAGATCGAATGGCTAGGACGTGAAGACGGCCTGATTATTCACTATACCTCTGGTTCTACGGGTAGACCGAAGGGTGTATTCCATGTACAGAATGCGATGATGCAGCATTATTTCACGGGTAAAGTCGTGCTTGATCTCCAAGCCGATGATATATATTGGTGTACCGCTGACCCAGGGTGGGTAACGGGAACATCTTACGGGATTTTTGCACCATGGTTGAATGGCGCGACGAATGTCATTCGTGGTGGCCGCTTCAGTCCACAGGATTGGTACAATACGATTCAGAAATATAAAATTACGGTTTGGTACAGTGCGCCGACGGCGTTCCGGATGTTAATGGGTGCAGGCGATGACATCATTTCGCAATTTGATTTATCAAGCTTGCGTCATGTCCTGTCGGTTGGTGAGCCGCTTAATCCCGAGGTTGTTCGTTGGGGCATGAAAGTGTATAACCAACGGATTCATGATACGTGGTGGATGACCGAGACCGGTGGACAGCTTATCTGTAACTATCCAGGGATGACGATCAAGCCGGGTTCGATGGGACGTCCAATTCCAGGTGTGGGCGCTGCGATTATTGATGATAGCGGGAATGTGCTTCCTCCGTATCGTATGGGGAATTTGGCGATCAAGACGCCATGGCCATCGATGATGCGTCAGATCTGGAATAACCCAGCGAAATATTCGGAGTATTTCCGGCTTGAGGGCTGGTATGTCTCAGGGGATTCGGCCTATATGGATGAGGACGGATACTTCTGGTTCCAAGGACGCGTCGACGACGTGATTAATACGTCAGGGGAACGTGTAGGGCCTTTCGAAGTGGAGAGCAAGCTGGTCGAACATCCTGCGGTCGCAGAGGCTGGGGTTATCGGCAAGCCGGATCCAATGCGTGGTGAGGTGATCAAGGCGTTCATCTCGCTTCGTGAAGGCTTCGAACCATCGGAAGAGCTGAAGGCGGATATCGCGAAATTTGTCAAAGAAGGTCTTTCGGCGCATGCAGCACCGCGTGAGATCGAATTCAAGGATAAATTGCCGAAGACGCGTTCGGGTAAAATTATGCGTCGGGTATTGAAGGCGTGGGAGTTGAACTTGCCGACAGGTGATCTATCCACGATCGAAGATTAAATATGATTTAACTTGTCAATGCAACGAATGACTTAATTAGAAATTTTTGTATTGACAAATTTATGAACTAAGATATATATTTTTTATAACAAAATATTTACAACCATAACATGTTACCTATAAAGGGCATTCGTTATGAAGCAGATAAGTCAGATGCTTCTATACGTATGCCCTTTTTTGTGCGGATTGGATTGTATTATTTTGTAATTACTAGCAAAAGAGAGGGGTTATCGAGTGCAAAAGAAATGGGGCAAATCAATTACATTACTTCTCATCACGGCACTATTACTCATGCTAGCAGCAGGATGCGGCGCGAAGAAGGAAGAGACCAAAACGGAGCCGACGACAACGACTGAGACCAAGACGGAGACCAAGACAGAACCGACTACCGAAACAAAAACAGAACCAACAACGGAGGCAGCTGGCCCTGAATTAGAAGGGGACTTCGAGCTTCAATATTTTGTCGGGGGCTATGGCGATGCGTTCTGGAAAGAAGCCATTGCGGAGTTCGCTAAGAAATATCCGAAGTTAAAAATTAAAGAGTCGGCAGGACCGAAAATTAACGATCAAATGAAACCGCGTTGGATTCAAGGAAGTCCACCAGACTTCGTATATATTGATGGTGCAGGATCCAATGCGACACAAATGGTGAAAGATGATCAGTTGCTTGACCTAACGGATTGGTTAGAGACAGCAAAGAATGAAGACGGCAAGTTGATTAAGGATCTGTTGATCATGCAACCGGTGAAATATGATGGTAAAGTTGCACCAATTCCATTCGTATTCGGAACATGGGGCATTTTCTATGATAAAGCCGAATTTAAGAAAAATGGCTGGAATGAGCCGAAGAACTGGGATGAGTTCTTAGCTGTATCCAAGCAAATTCAAGAATCCAAGAAAATGTATCCGTTCATTCACACGGGTAAATATCCATACTATATCAACGGTGGTCTAGTGGATACAGCTATCCTCGTGAATAACAATTATGATACGTCCATCTTCGACAAAATGCAGGCGCTTGAAGCAGGCGTGTTCAAATCCGATGCGGTTAAGAAAGCATTGGATCAAGTGAAGCAGTTGGTTGACGCGAAATACATCGACCCTGCTTCGGCAGCGATTAACCACACCGATTCCCAATCCTTGTTCTTGCAGCACAAAGATGCGTTCATCCCGAACGGTCTATGGGTAGAGAACGAAATGAAAAAAGACGTACCAGCAGGTTTTGAGTTCGGATTCATACCATCGGTTACGCAACCAGCTGGCGGTAAATTTGTAGCGATTCCATACACATCGACAATCGGTGTTGCGAAGAAAGCAAAAAATCCTGAAGCAGCAAAAGCGTTCATGCAATTTATCTTAACAGAGAAATATGCAGTACGTTGGGCTGAGCTTACAGGCGCATTGGATAATATCAAAGCTGACTTGAGCCAATCCAAAGATGTTAGCAGCTTGTCCAAACAAGCGAGCAGCTTCTATAACTCCCCAGACACGATCGTTGCTCCTTACATCGAATTGAATGCTGACGTAGATAAAGTGAAACAAGATTCTACACAAGCTCTTGCAAACGGCAAAATCACTCCAGAAGAGTGGATGGACCGGATGGAAGCTGCAGCAGAGAAATCCCGCGGTAAGAAGTAATATCCATCAAACGTCATGAGGGCAGTCCCCTCATGACGTTTATTAACTAAGAGTAGACCTATGGGGTGATAACCGTGAATCAAGCTCCATCGATTGGCCAAGCCGTGGGAAAGCCCGCAGCAGGTAAGGGGATGAATTGGAAAACAAAGCGTAAGCTGTTTATCTTCGTATTCACAGTACCTACACTATTGTTCTTCTGTTTATTTATGATCTATCCGATTATTCAAGGCTTATATGTCAGTTTCTTTGACTGGTCTGGTGGTTCGGAGACCAAAGATTTCATTGGATTTGATAATTATAAGGAAATGCTGAATGACCCGATCATAGGGCATGCAATCTATAACGATTACTTTCTCGTCTTCTGGAAGGTGATTGGAATCGTTGGCTTAGGGACCTTTTTTGCGGTGGCTGTAACAAGATTGCGCTTGAAGGGTGCGGGCTTCTTCCGTCAAGTATTCTTTATTCCGAATATCTTATCGGTCGTCGTCATCGGTGTTCTGTGGAATTATATTTATAACCCGAGTATCGGATTTCTGAACTCATTCTTGTCTTTATTTACAGAGAATAAAGTTGAGATTTCTTATCTTGGGGATGAAGCGTATGCGATGTGGTCCTTGCTGCCGCCAGCGATTTGGGCAGGGGTAGGATTTGTTATGGTTCTGATAGTCGCATCCATTCTGAACATTCCCACTGAGTTATACGAGGCGGCGAACTTGGATGGTGCTTCCCAATGGCAGCAATTCACGCGGATTACAATGCCGCTAACGTGGGAACAGATCAAAGTGTCCATTCTGTGGGTGGTCATGACGACTTTGAATGGTTCTTTCGTTATTGTCTGGATTATGACAGAAGGCGGTCCGGATAATGCGACTCAAGTTATGGGTTCCTATTTGTATCAGATGGGCTTCAGACAGTTCCATATGGGCTATGCATCGGCAATTGGCGCACTAATCCTGATACTTTCGCTGATTACGACACTGGCTCTGCAGCGCATTATGCGCCGCGACACGCATGAGATGAGTTAAATGATTGGAGTTAATGCTTACGAAGTGAGTTTTCGCTCTGCGAAAACTCGGCTTATGCTTACGATGTGAGTTTTCGCTCTGAGAAAACTAAGCTTATGCTTACGATGTGAGTTTTTCCTTTGGAAAAACTTTTAGGAGGACGCCTATGCACAAAAAAACGCTCGGTTCTTCAATCCTTAGCGCAATCATCTATGTGATCATGATTCTATGGGCGCTCTGCGTATTGTATCCTTTGGTATGGTCTGTATTTGGCTCGCTCAAAGATAATCAGCAGTTCTTACTCAAGATGCCTTGGAGCCTACCGGAATGGCCCTTGCTATGGGAGAACTTCGCGAATGTATGGACCAATTACAATGTTGGAACATACTTCATGAACTCGCTTATTGTTACGATTGTGAGTACGGTGCTAGCTTTGCTGTTATCGTCGACCACGGCTTATGTCATTGCACGTTTCCGATTTAAGGGGAGTCAGGCGCTTTATAATTTGTATCTCGCTTCGATGATGATTCCGTTGATTTTAGGGTTAATCCCTTTATTTTTCCTTTTAACTGATCTTCATCTAAGCAATACGTTATTCGGACTGATTCTGGTCTACACGGCGATGAACGTATCTTTCGGGGTATTCGTACTCGTAGGTTTCTTCAAGACGCTGCCTAAAGAGTTAGATGAATCCGCTTCAATTGACGGATCATCAGACTACGGGGTATTCTTCCGAATCATGTTGCCATTAGCGAGACCAGGCTTAATCTCTGTAGGAATTATGAACGTGCTGAACATCTGGAATGAATACGTGATGGGTACGGTCCTCGTGAACGATCCATCAAAGTACACGCTGCCGATCGGCATTGCTGTAATGCAGGCGGAGATGCAGTACCGGACCGAATGGGGCCCGTTGTTCGCAGGCTTGCTCTTATCGATCATTCCAGTTTTAGTTGTTTATTTCATATTCCAGCGACAAATTACGAGCGGTATGGTAGCAGGTGCGGTTAAGTAATCTCTGTCATGGAGCTCGTACTTCAACAGAAAAAGACGTTCAAATCACTTTTGATTTGAACGTCTTTTTTGTGTGTTGGTCATAGATTCGGTTGATATCTGTATGGAAATTTTGGTGATATAGTCATTTTCATCCGATGTTGTTGACTCATCGATAATACTTTGTTCATAAGAATATCCGATTAATGAGAGATTATTTTGCTTCGCATAGGTGATGATTTTTGAGTAGGTTCGGTCTAACGCGTCCCAACCGCCTTTGTTATAGGCCGTCAAATAAAGACCTTCAGGTTTGATGAAGATATGCGGATAATCGGATTCCTGATCTAGCTGGGTGTAGACATATTCATAATTAAATATTTCACCTTGAACAATATCATCGAATCGAGACATACTGCTGATCGATATCCCATCGTAGAGGTCGTACGCTCTGCAATTTTCCATATATGTATAAAGGATGCGCTGGACGTCTTTTTCCTCTTTTAAGTAGATGGATTCACTCAAAGCCAAATATTCTTCTGCCCGTGGAATGATTTCAATGGAATCAATATAAGAATCTTTATTTTCAACTAGGGACGAGATTTTTTTGGTTAATAACTGATCTATTCTCTCGAGAACTCGCATCTGATCATTTACTTTGGATTTCTGCTCTACTAACAGGGAGATCAATTCATCAGGAGACCGGTTTTCCATATAGGCTTTAATATCTTTGACGGATATATCAAGTTCACGCAGGGCAAGAATGACAAGCAACAGTTCGCTTTGCTCGTAAGCATAATAGCGGTATTCATGATTGTCCTTAAACTGAGGCTTGAACAATCCAATGTCATCGTAATACATTAGTGTCCGTTTATTGATGTGATGAAGTTTGGCAAATTCTCCGGTTGTGAAATGATTTTTAGGAAGTTGGTCCATAAATCCCTCTCTTGACTATACAGTTACTGTATACCTTATTGTAGGGTCAGGTAGAAGTCATGTCAAATAAGATAGGGAGAGGGAGAAAGATGATTGAATATCGATCCATGCGCGAGCAAGATGTACCATCTTTAATGGGATTGTGCAGTACGGTATGGGAGTTTGAGAGGGACTGCTCAGATGACAAGATTCTGCAGCATATAGAGGAAGTTTTTCTGTACCTAGCGATGGCTTCTGGTAGTTTCTCAACGGTAGCGGTACGAAACGGAGAGCCTGTCGGAGTTATTATCGGTCGTCATAAGAGTAAATATCAGCTCTACTCAAATTTGAAATATGGGAAAATGTTAATACCTCCGGCTCTAAAGTTATTATTATCAAGCGAAGGCCGAGCTTTCATTCGATCTATCTTGGCGGCAGACAGACTTCAGCAGCGCATGTTAAAAAATGCACGATCGAACAATTATGACGGGGAGCTTGTCTTGCTCGTGACACATCCGGATGTACAGGGTAGGGGAGTTGGCAAGCAGCTGTTGCATTCGTTCATTTCGTATATGAAGAAGAATCGAGCTTCGAATTTTTATTTGTTCACGAATACAAAATGCAATTATCCCTTCTATGACCGACAAGGTTTTCATTGTGTAGAGAAGCAACACGTTGAGATTCAACCAGGTATCGCTCAAACCAATTTTATGTATGAACTTCAACAATTGCCAGACGATGAGATGTGGCAGGATGCTTAATAAAAGCGATTAAAGCCCTCTCATCTTCATCTCGAAGGTAAGAGGGCTTTGCGTATGATACTTTATTGAGATGCTTCCGCGTCTATTTTTTTCACTTCGACCCTGCGAATTCGGTGTTTATCCGCTTTCTTGATCGTAAATAGGAAGTCTCCATAACGCCATTCTCCGCCGCGGGATAAATCGGGATGCTGCTCGAAGAGCCATCCACTAATCGTATCGACATGCTCACTCTCGAAATGCGTGTTCAGGATGTCATTGACTTGGGAGAGTGGGACCATCCCATCTAGGATATAATGGTCATCATTAATCTTCTCGACAGGCGCTTGCTCATCCGCATCGAATTCGTCACGAATCTCACCGACAATTTCCTCTAAAATATCCTCGATCGTAATCATACCGGAAGTACCGCCGTATTCGTCAATGAGTACCGCGATATGTGTACGTTCTTGCTGCATACGTTTGAGCAAGGTTTTGATCGGGATCGCTTCGGATACCGTCAGTACGTTATGAATTAATGGCTTGATGTTCGTATCGTCGCAGAGATCTTTATTTACAATGAACTGCTTCGTGTGAATCATGCCGATAATATGGTCTTTACTTCCAGAGATAACGGGAAAACGTGTATACTGTTCGCGTTGTATAATCTTAAGATTCTCTTCCATCGACTGATCTGCATCGAGACAGATCATATCGGTCCGGGGAACCATAATCTCACGGGCTAATAGATTGTCAAAAGCAAAGATTTTGCTGACATAGCCATATTCCGTTGTATTAATTTTACCGCTCTCGTAGCTCTCATTCAAAATAATCTGAAGCTCTTGTTCGGAATGGGCTTCATCATGCTCCTTCGCGGGTGCCAGTCCGAATAGACGGACGATAGCGTTCGCAGATCCATTGAACAACCAGATGAGCGGGTACATGATTTTATAGAAGTAAATAATCGGACGAGCGGTAAGTAAACTGATCGTCTCCGCTTTACGAATGGCAAATGTTTTAGGTGCCAACTCACCAAGCACAACGTGCAGGTAGGTTACTAACAGAAACGCGATAATAAAAGAGATGATGGACGCTGCACGATCTGCAATTCCTAGTTGTTCGAATAGGGGATGCAGTAGTTGCTCGACCGTTGGCTCTCCTAACCACCCGAGGCCAAGGGCGGTAATGGTAATACCGAGCTGACAGGCGGATAAGTAACCATCAAGATTGGAAGTCACAATTTTGACAGCCATTGCATTCTTACGGCCTTCTAACACCAGTTGATCGACTCGGCTGGGCCGCAACTTAATCATTGCAAACTCAGTAGCAACGAAGAAAGCTGTTGCGATGATTAGTAATGCGACAAGAAATAGATTGAGAATAGGCATTAGATTCTCTAAAGTCTCCTTATGGCTTTATTTTATTTAATATGAGTTCTTATGAACTTATACTATGAACTAATTATAGGAGTAATATTCAATAATATCAAAGTCGATTTCGAATGTATTTCATCGTAATCCGTTCATTTTAGGGGGTTACATCCAGGGAATAGCATCGAATCGCTTATTTATGCTCGCTTTGACAATCAGAAGCGAAAGTCTTAAGATAAGTTCAAATGAACTTATTGCGAAAAGGGGATCTCCATGGAGATTTTTACGATAACACGATACCAAATGTCTGAGTTGCTCAGCGGTATAGCCTATACAGGTTCCAAATCACCGTTAGTGATCTTGCAGCAAGCTTGGGCCAAGACACATGCTGCTGTGAAGACGAGCGGCAAGATGCTCGGCGCCTTCGTTGAAACCTCGTTGCCGCCTATTTTTGAGAAATTAATCAAGATGACTGCACGCAGCACAGGATTTTCACTAAATGAAATTATCGCGCTAGGTAATCAGATTGAATACTCTCACTATTCGATTACGTCCGTACAGAATTGGGTGAAGCGAGATTTTAAAGACCTTATCAGTGTACCAGACCATGGAAAAAAGTATTCCATTGATCAAGCGGCACTTATTTTTATGATTGATGATCTAAAGGCTACACTTGATTTTGATTCTATCCGTAAACTGCTTACGATTGTATTTGGCCAAGGGGAAGCAGGGAACACGCGTCGTCCCGTAAGCCCTTTGCAGATCTATACGGCATATACATCGATTTTTGAGCAATTGGATAAAAATAATGACCAAGTTTTAGATTTATCCGGACATGAGAGCGGGAAGAGGAATCAAGATCATATTTTGGAACATTTAATTAAGCAGAAGGCAGATGAATATGCTGCGGGACTGAATGGAATTTCGGAGAAGGAGAGGGAAGCGATAAGTAACTTGGTATTCATCACGATGTTGTCTGTCCAGACTTCTTATTTTCAATCGATGGCCAAACGATTCTTTAACGCAACCTTATTCCTTCAGCATATGACACCGTAACGCGGAAATAAAAACGCCCAGCGCACGATTTGTGCACTAGGCGTTTTATTTATTCTTTGTAGTACGCAGCAGATGAAGGTGAGGATTCCCCCGCATCATTGACTGCAGTTACACGGTAATAGCCAGTAAGGCCAGTACCGATGTATTCGAAATGCGACTCTGGCGAAGAAGCGAGAAGGGTGAAGTTCCCATCTTTCTTATCGCTGTAGTAAATTCGATATTCTTTGACAGAGGATTTGGAATTGTTCTGCCAAGTTAATTCAAGGCCCATATTCGATGACTTTGCTTTTAGTTTACTAGGCTTGGACGGTGTTCCTGACTGCTCATTATCTTTTGGATTCGTGGTCTCGCCACTCGTATTCCCTGTTGGATCGGTTGTGCTTGGGTCCGTTCCAACGGATGATCCAGGATCTGTCGTCCCTGGATCTGGTGTGACCGGAATGCCTGGAAGGTTCGAACTGCCTCCATTGGCAGATACGATAGAGCTTGGTGCAGATTCTTTGCCTGCAACATCAACAGCCGTCACATAATAACTATATCCATTACTGCCGGATACGAAGTTCGAGAATCGAGCAGGTTGCCCTGTTAACACCGGTGTAGAAGTCACTTGATATCCTCCGCCGTTCATCGAACGGTATAGGCGATAGCCAACAACGTCAGCTTCACTATTCGGAGTAAAGGTGATAATCGCTTTCCCGCCGGAATTCTGAAGCTGCACATTTTGCGGTGCTCCTGGTGCATGCCCGTCGTCTGATCTCGGATCTGTTTTGGATGGCGCATCAAGATCCGCATCCTGCGGCAGATAGGATTGAATGGATTTCCGGCTGCTGCTCGGCATTCTTGGCAATGCTTTTTGTATTTCCTCGATCAAGTCTTGAATGGACTTCTCTCGCTTGACGACAACCTTTTCTTGCACCATATCTGCAGGGGTCGCGTCTTGCGCGATATAATTGACGCCGTTATATGAAATGATCTTCATACTCGTAATGGCGTCATCTCGCTTGGTCGGGATGAATTTCTTGTTAAAGATATCGGTCACAAGCCGATTCGCTTGTCGCGTTAAATCCGTAGGAAGCTTACCACTGTAGCCTGACACGGTCATAGATACAATGCCATCTGGCTTCCCGAATGCTTTGGTCTGGAATAATTCCGGCCTGATATCAGTAACTTGATTCATAATCGTCGCCCAGATTTTACGAGCGCGCATTTTCCCGTCACCTGTCAACGTATTGATCTGCTGCTCATAACCCGCCCAGACGCCGAGTGTAATATCAGGTGTGAAGCCCATGAACCACACATCGCCATAGTTTTGTGTCGTACCCGTCTTACCGGCAATTGGAATTTTACCATACTTCTTAAATTCTCCAGTCAATCGACCTGCTGTTCCTGAAGGCCCAGCAATGACCGTACGGAGCATATCCTGCATAATGTATGCCGTCTGCTCGGAGTATACGGTTTGAGGGTTATTCTGATGCTGATAGATGATAGTTCCTTTGGTATCCACAATCTTCTGAATGATATAGGCATCGTTCAGAACGCCTTTGTTCGGGATCGATCCGTAAGCATTCGTGAGCTCCTCAACAGAAACCCCGTACTTCAGACCTCCAATAACGCCTGTTTGCGCATAGTAATCTTCCGGTTGAATGGAAGTGATCCCGAGCTTCTCCACGAAAGCCCATGCCTTCTCGATCCCGACTTTATCCAGGAATACCTTCAAGGCTGGTAAGTTGAGTGATTGGTTTAATGCTTGCCTTGCCGTAACTAAGCCTTTGTAGCGATTATTCGCATTTTTCGGGATATGGAAGCCTTTTGTTCCGTCTTTGAGCACGATCGGTGCATCGTCAAGGATGGTAGCAGGTTGGACTGAGCCATCTTCGATCGCTGGCAGATAGGCTCCAATTGTCTTCATCGCAGAACCAGGCTGACGAAGCATTTGTGTCGCATAGTTCATTTGCTCAACATAGTAGTCACGACCTTCGATCATTCCGAGGATTGCGCCTGTTTTGTGATCGAGCATGACAGCTGCTGTTTGCTCCATCCCTTTTGTTTTGCTGTCCGGAGAGAAATTCTTCGGATCGCTAGCAATTTTACGCATTGCATCGTAGATCTTCTTGTCGATCGTTAGATAAATTTTGTAACCGCTGCGCAGCATTTGCTCACGTGCATCTTGCATGAGCTCCGCATTTTCTTTCTTACGCAAATCCGCAACCGTCAATGATGGGTTCTGTTGAAGCACCAAGGCCTCCGAAGCAGAACGTTCCGCCTCCATCATGAGGTAAGGGTATGTATTATAAGCTTTTTGATTCGGCTTCGCGAGTGAGGCCTTAATATCGAAGCTGAGCGCCTCGTCATATTGTTGTTTTGTAATTTTTGATTCTTCAAGCATACGACGCAGTACGAGCTTTTGGCGTTCGACGGCTCGTTTGAACCCTTTTTCGTTAAATGCGCCTTTACCATTAAATGCAGAGTAAGCACTAGGCAACTGAGGCAGCCCTGCGATATATGCGGCCTGAGCAATATTGATTTTATTAATCTCGAGATTGAATATGCCTTTGGCTGCTGCTTTCACACCGAATAAATTATACCCGGTAGAGCCATTGCCGAATGGGACCTTATTCAAATAAGCCGTTAGAATTTCTTCCTTGGATAAGTAACGCTCTAACCGGATCGCGAGGAAGATTTCTTTGACTTTCCGATTATTCGTACGGTCTAGATTCAGAAATACACGTCGTGCTAATTGCTGTGTGAGAGTACTTCCGCCCGTCTGAACGTCTTCATTCAACACTTTCTGCTTAACGGCCCGAATAACACCGTTAAAATCAATTCCAATATGATGATAGAAATTATTGTCTTCAATGGCTAGCACCGCATCGATCAATGGCTGTGGAATGTCCTTGAGTGCAACTAATCGGCGGTCTTCGTCGGTTCGCAGTTGCCCTACGAGCGTACCGTCGTTAAAATATACGAATCCTGTTTCAGAATTCTCGTGTATCTTCTCATCAATGAGTGCGGCAGATCGAACAGGGTCGTCTTTGACGATCGAAGCTACATAGCCGACAACGGCACTAGCTCCGAATAACCCTAACGTAAATCCGATAAATAAGAACCATTTCGTAATGCTCCAAGCGATTCGTCCACCGGATCTTTTCTTGGCAGCAGGTTTATCGGATTGTGTCTGCAAATTTTCTTCGTCCATGCATTGGCCTCCTTTTAACAGCACTATTATAGCATAAGTGGGGTACCTTTTGGAAAAGAGATCTGTGAAAGGAGAGGGGTAACGACGCAAAAAAGAAGAAAAAAACCCTCGATCCGAGGATCAAGGGTTTCATAATGCAATAATCGATCTTAACGGCTGTAGAACTCGACGATTTGTTTCTCATCGATTTCTTGAGGCAACTCAGCACGCTCTGGCAAACGGATGAATTTACCTTCCATAGCGTTGTCGTTGTACTCAAGGTAACCAGCAAGGTGGTTACGGTTTTCAAGAGCTTCTTTGATCGAAGAAAGACTACGGCTTCTTTCACGAAGGCTGATTACATCGCCAGTGCTAACAAGGTAAGAAGCGATATCTACTTTTTTACCGTTAACTGTGATGTGACCATGGGAAACCAACTGACGTGCGCCTGCACGGGAGTTTGCAAAACCAAGACGATATACAAGGTTGTCCAAACGGCTCTCAAGCAAAGTCATGAAGTTTTCACCGGAAATACCTTGCATTTTGGAAGCTTTGTCGAACAAGTTACGGAATTGTTTTTCGTTCAAACCGTACATGTGACGAAGTTTTTGTTTCTCTTGAAGTTGCATACCGTAGTTGCTAACTTTTTTGCGTTGGCCTGGGCCATGTTGTCCTGGAGGGAAAGGACGTTTCAATTCTTTACCAGTACCGCTCAAGGAAATTCCAAGACGACGGCTTAATTTAAATTTAGGACCTGTGTAACGTGACATGTATAAAAGACTCCTTTAATGTTAAATTTAGTGGGGTCCTTTTGCGCCGAATTTTGTTTAACGTTGTACGAGTTCATCTCGCATTCAACTTCTGACATGAATAGTTCAGCCGCTGTCCTGTCAGCAACAAAATTCGTGAGGGTGACACAATCGTTACGCCCGATGCATTCATCAATAAATATTATATGAAATCTTAGACGAATGTCAAGTTATCCGGTCCGTTAGAAAAAATTATAGTTCGAAATACCTAAAAATATATGAAGAACTGCTAGAATACTAGTGCAAAATATATGAAAAAACGTTATGATGAGAATAGGTTTTTCGTTGCAAGGATTTGATGACATAAAGCGGGTGGTGGGAAGCGTATGATTCATAATCTACGAAATGCTCAAGTAGAGCTCAAACAACATCATACAGTCCAATGGCCTACTTCACCCTCAAGTACTTACGATGATAATGAGCTATGGCTGCAACATCAAGATATTGCTAGCAGTGATTATCCATACATCGAACCGCTTATTATAGAAAGCTTTCAGGAATGGCTGGGTGTAATCTCAGATTTTCAAAAGCTTCATCTTGGTGTGTTAGCCGTATTCGACTATCAGGGGAAGATGATTGCTTCTAATCGAAGTGATAGCCCGGAAGAACCTGCTGCAGCATGGAACGAGCAGATTGTACAAGCTGTCATTACAACGAAGGAACCTACGGTTGCTGTCTATACGCAGGCAACGATCGCTGTGCCTATTCTAAGTCGTAAGGGGCAGGAAGTGTTTGCCGTTGTAGCATACCAGCTGCCCGGTCATGTGTACGAGTCCAGTATGCTGGATTTGCTCTCCATGGCTGTTTTGACGTTACGTAATCATTTTTACCGTCGATTTGAGCATATATTTATCAGTGATTTGATGCAGCTGCAGAATTATTCAGATCGAGAAGCACGCAAGAAGACTGTGTTTTTTAATGTTGTCCAACGGATCCATGGAAAGTTTGACGTCGATTCTGTACTCAGTGAAGTTATCGAGAGTATTTCGTTTCTATATCCATCAGCAAGTATGGAATTATATATCTCCTCAGATCATCGCAGTGCGAACGAACATGTAAAGCCGCTTATCCTTCATAACTTTACCGATGATTTGTGTGTGCGTGCATTTATGGAAGGTCGTATGATTCAAGAGACTTCTTCGCAAGAATCAGAGAATGAACAGGTTAACATTGCCGTGCCGCTGAGTGGTAAGCAAGGGGTATACGGTGTGTTGTTCATTAGTCTGGAGATGCATCTGCTTGAGGATCTTGATTTTCAATTGATTACGATGCTAGCTGACACAGCCGGTACGGCCTTTGAAAATGCTAAGTTGTATGAACAATCGAATATGCTCATTCGCGAGCTGCGACTTATCAATGAATTAACGAAGCAGCTGAATCAGAGTCTACGCTTAAGCGAAGTATTTGATTTTGCATTGAACGAGTTGTTGCATATTTTTAAGGCAGAATATTGCTCCATTCTTCAGTTAGATGGGGAGAAAAGCTTTTTCAAAGTCATGTCCAGTAATGTCGATGAGATCTCTAAGCAAATATACTCCACAGATTACGGGTTCAGCGGACTCGTGTATGCAACGAAAGAACCGCTCATCCTACTCGATTATAAAATGTTCAGCAAGGTTCGTTCTGAATTTATGGAGGAGACGGATTCACGTTCATTGATGGCTGTTCCGCTTGTCATTAATAATGAAGTAAATGGTGCAATCCTTCTATCTCATCGTGATGCGAACTACTTCTCTTATGACAACTTCAAGTTATTTCAAGTGCTTTCCACTCATATTGGTCTTGCAATCGCGAATGCCTCGCTGCATGCGAAGGTTCAACGGATGGCGAATCATGATAATTTAACAGGACTCTATGCTAGGCACTATTTGGATGACCGTGTTCACCAGAAGCAGAAGATTGATTTCTGCGGCTCTCTAATTGTCGTAGATATCGATTACTTTAAGCAGATTAATGATACGTACGGTCACCAGATTGGCGATAAAATATTACGCCAGGTCTGTGAGATTATTCGCTCATCGATTCGAGATTCGGATATTGCAGCAAGGTGGGGAGGAGAAGAGCTCGCGATCTATCTTCCACAGCTCTCGAAATCTCAAGCGTCGCGTGTGGCAGAGCGTATCCGGAGCCGTGTTGAGCTCGAGACGAATCCCGGCGTAACGGTATCCTGCGGCATATCAGAGTGGAGCTGGGATGACGATAAGATCAGTGTGGAGCTGCTCTTTTATAAGGCAGACATGGCACTGTATAAGTCGAAGAATAATGGACGTAATCGAATTACAATGGATTAATGCCAAGTACCCTTTCATTTAGAATGGGTACTTTTTTGTTGCGTGCAAAGTCCTGAGCGCATAACTTCAAGGGTTCAGGAAAAGATATAAGGCGACTACGGGCTTATGGAAGGGAGCGTAAAGAAGTGTCTAGAGGTTGGGTGTGGGATCGATGGTTACGTGGGCTAGCTTATTTTTTTTCTGCGTGTTTACTGGTGAGTATGATGGGGTGTTTTTCCATTGAGTCCAAGAAGGATCCGAATGAATTGTACCAAATGGCACTATCTGGTCTATCGGGTACTGATAATTTTACGTTTCGTGGTAAATCCGTGATCTATGGGAACAATCAAGCCCTTATTCGAGAACCCATTATGTATCATGGAAAGGTAACAGCACATCAGCTGCAAGGATTCCAGATGTCGATGGCGAACAAGCAAGAGACTTCTTTTGCAGATCGCTGGAATCCGCTGAAGCAGCTTGAAGAGATTAAGAATCTCTCGAAATCGATGGAGATTGATCCCTATGCATCGAATCGAACGCACATCGTTATGCGGATGACTTTGGCACCTGAAGCAGGAAAGAAGCTATTGATCCAGAATTTAAATGATGAAATGCGTAAACTAGATGAACGGAAAATTCAAGTTCAGAACGTTCACTCTTTATCATTGCGTGATCGTTCAAATCTTCAATCAGAGCTTGGTCAAATTATCTCTAATGG
Source organism: Paenibacillus sp. GCM10027629 (assembly GCF_042676425.1). Lineage (NCBI taxonomy): Bacteria > Bacillati > Bacillota > Bacilli > Caryophanales > Paenibacillaceae > Paenibacillus > Paenibacillus sp. GCM10027629. The sequence goes on from NZ_JBHTGZ010000003.1 coordinate 634,402, forward strand.
TTACAATAAATTACATAAAATGACGAATGATATGCAAGTTAATTCGTCATATACACTATGGATTAATCGTTCAACACTTCTCCCAGCAAAGCTTTACTCCAAGTCAAAAACGAACTATCACGAGGATGGCGTGAAACGCGAAGAGGTTGTAGTGACCGAATCCCAATTTGATGGCTACCAATGAATTTACGTTTAGATTTGACCATGGTACAATAACTGCATGCAATAAATCTATACATAATACCTGCTGTAAGGTGATATTAAGGGGAGGTTTACGAAGATGAGAGATGTGAGAATGGAGAAATTAGCTCAGAACTTGGTGGGCTATTCTGTTGATGTACAACCAGGTGAGAATGTACTGATTGAAATGATCGGTACAGAGCGCGACTTATTAAAATGCATCATCGAAGAAGTAGCAAAACGTGGTGGACATCCATTCGTTGAGCTAACGGATCGTACAGTGCTTCGCGCTATGCTGATGAACACCAATGAAGAACATCTGAAAACATGGATGGAGTACGACCTTGCTCGGATGCAGAAGATGGATTGCTATATCGGTATTCGTGCGGGAGAGAACGTGAATGATCTTTCGGATGTACCGGAGAATAATTTGAAACTCTACAACTCCATTTACAGCCATCCGATTCATTCCGAGGAGCGCGTGAAAAGAACGAAATGGGTCGTATTACGTTATCCGAATGCAGCCATGGCACAACTTGCGAATACGAGCACGGAGGCTTTCGAGGATTTCTATTTCAATGTATGTAACCTCGACTATGCGAAGATGGATCGTGCGCAAGATGCACTTCAAGCACTGATGCTGAAGACGGACAAAGTTCGTATCGTATCGCCAGGAACTGATTTGACTTTCTCAATCAAAGATATCGGTGCTGAGAAATGCTCGGGTCAGAAGAATATTCCAGATGGTGAAGTGTACACAGCGCCAGTTCGTGATTCCGTTAACGGAACGCTTCAATACAATACACCGACGGTGTACAACGGGATTTCTTTCGAGAATGTATTCTTCCGCTTCGAGAACGGGAAGATCGTTGAAGCGAAGTCGAATGACACAGCGAAGTTAAATTCGATTCTCGATACGGATGAAGGCTCGCGCTACATTGGTGAATTCGCAATTGGATTCAATCCATATATCTTGACGCCAATGAAAGATATTCTATTCGATGAGAAGATCGCGGGCAGCTTGCACTTCACGCCGGGTCAAGCGTATGACGTCGCAGATAACGGTAACCGTTCCGCGGTTCACTGGGATTTGGTGTTAATTCAGCGTCCAGAGTATGGTGGCGGAGAGATTTATTTTGACGACGTTCTGATCCGTAAAGACGGAATTTTCGTGATTCCTGAGCTGGAACCGCTCAATCCAGAGAACTTGAAATAACAGCTTGTAAATTTAGTGGTTGCGTTTACACAGAGGATCAATGTATCATGAAATTGTATAAAAATTCGTACTAGACGGAGGTCGTTCCCATGTCTAACAACAACACAGCTATCGTAGAGATTTCTCAAACAGCAAGTAAATTCCGTTCATCGATCGTACTACAAGCAGAGCACAAGTATATCGACGTCAAAAGTATTCTCGGCCTTTTCACAACACTTGTGAATAGTCATGCCTACGAACTTCACGTCCACGGTCCGGATGAAGAAGAAGCAAGAGCAGCAATGAAAGAAGTATTCGAGAAACACGGTTTGCAAGTAGCCGTTGTCTAATTGTGACATGTTCATGAAGAAAGCGTGCCTTCCGTAATGAGGGGCGCTTTTTTTCTATATTTTCTTGTGTAATAGCTCATAATCGCTTAATATTAGGATTAGCAGTATATTGATTTTCGGGCATAGAGGGGGGAGTTACTTGTCTTCATCAGATTTCATGGAACAATTGAATCTAAAAGCTTTGTCTCTGCTTCAGGGAGATGCAGATAAAATCGAGAAACTTATTGAAGTTCAGATGGAGAATCTGGCAACCCGCAAGTGTCCTCTGTATGAGGAAGTGCTTGATACGCAAATGTATGGATTCTCGCGTGAGGTTGATTTTGCTGTTCGTGCTGGCCTGATTGAGGAAGCAGTAGGTAAAGAGATTCTCAGCAAGCTTGAGCGGAACTTAGCGGTCTTATACGAGGCGTTAAATGTAAAAGGGTAGCTTCCATCATGGAAAGCTACCTTTTTTTTATTTACAGAGTATGACCTAGACGAGGAAGAAGGCAACGCCAAGGATGATATAGACCAGTAAGAGCAGGAAACCTTCGTACCAGTTGGTCTTTCCGTCCTGCGTGATGGATTTGGCAATAATGACAGATACGCCAATCGCGACGAGCTCAATCGTGGTGAAGACGAAATCCATCGGGTTTCCGAAGAGGAAGCTGACGAATACGAGGACAGGAGCAACGAATAGCGCGATCTGAAGGCTGCTGCCGACAGCAATCTCGACCGATGTGCCAATCTTGTTCTTAAGCGCCATCATGACAGCTGCACTATGTTCTGCCGCATTACCAACGATCGCAATGACGAATGCACCAAGGAAGAGCTCTGTGAAGCCGAATTTGGCCGAAAATTCATGTAAGGTTCCAACAAGCCATTCACTCACTAACGCTACCATGACAGTCGCTATAACAAGGAAAAGAATCGAATTGGATTTGGACCAAGCGGGTTCTTCATGGTGATCGGGTTCCATCTCCTCTTGATCAGACAAGACATTCTTATGCGTGACCATAGAGAAGTATAACCAGAATATGTATGCTACAATCAGCACGCCTGCGACGATTAAGCTGAGCGTATTCGTCTCTGCAGGAGTGATCACCTTGGTGCCAGCGAACATCGCTGGTATGAACAAGGCCGCAACTGCCATGAGCATGAGAGTTCCATTATGTCCAGCTAGCGATACATTGAATTTCTGCTCTTTGAATTTGAGTCCGCCAGCAAAAAGACTAAGTCCTAGGACGAGCAGTAGGTTCCCGATGATGGCCCCAGTCAAGCTGGCTTTCACCATATCGAACAAACCTTCTTTGATTAGGAAAATGGCAATGATAAGTTCTGCTGCATTCCCGAAGGTCGCATTCAGAAATCCACCAAGCCGCTGTCCTGCATAATGAGCAACACTCTCAGTAGCTTTACCGAGGAATCCCGCGACGAAGATAATTGAAATCGCCGAGATAATAAATTGAGTGGTTGCATTCATCCCGGTATAATGAGCAAGCCCGCTCAATATAAATGTGATGATCAACGCACCATAAAATAACTTCTGTTTCAAACTTTCCACACCTCGATAATTTTTTCTCTAACTATAAACCAATTTTTTCTTGAAGTAAATGTCTCGAGGTGCACTTATTTGCTTTCGATCATCAAAGGCATTAAACTATTGTTATTATGGCTATTGAAAGGAGAGGACAAGTCCATGACAGAAGAACTAGCACAATCTGGCGTTATTCGAATTTCTGATGATGTTGTATCTACAATTGCGGGGCTTGCAGCTTTGGAGACCCCAGGTATTAGTGCGATGTCGGGTGGGATCTCGGAAGGCTGGGCGAAGCGATTAACGGGGAAAAATGCTCAGAAAGGTGTCATCGTAGAAGTAGGTCAGCTGGAAGCAGCGATTGATCTGCGAGTTATCGTGGTGTATGGCTCCATGATCCACCAAGTATGCCGTGATCTTCAACAGAACGTGCGCGAAGCGGTAGAGAATATGACCGGCCTTCATGTCGTAGAAGTGAATGTGAAGGTGGAAGGGGTTACGTTCCAAGAGGAAGAGCAGCAATTGAAGGAAGAGACTCAGAAGCTGAAATGACTCAGTCCACGAGACACATATGAAGACGACTACGGATAGTAGTGATGACGACATAACCTGAAAAGACTCCGAAGAGATACGACCTCTCGGAGTCTTTATTGTTGTTAGCGTGACTTTTTGAACAACCTCTTAAAGCGTTATGCGGCGGTTCTTCGTGACTTTGGTCGTCGTATCCGAAGGCCGATTGGCTTCTCGGGAGATGCTGAGCAAAATTCCAATACTGCCGAGCATCATGAAGAGGGAGGACCCCCCATAGCTGATTAATGGCAGCGTAACGCCCGTGATCGGTATGGTCTGAGTTACCCCACCGATGTTAATGAAAGTCTGAACAGCGAATAGCCCCATAATGCCGACACCTACGAGTGTTCCGTAGCGATCTGGACAACGTAAGGAGACTATCAAGCCCCGCCAGATAAAGTAAAGGTAGAAGAGTAAAAATATCGCACTACCGATAAACCCCAGTTCTTCGCCAATGACAGCAAAAATAAAATCATTGTACGGATACGGAAGATAATGCAGCTTCTGAATACTCTGTCCAAAGCCTGCTCCTGTTAATCCCCCATGCCCTAATGCCTTGAGTGAATTAACCAAGTGGAAGCCTGTCCCTTGTGGATCTTGCCAAGGGTCAAGGAAGGAGGTAATCCGCCCTACGCGATACCCGCCACCCGAGCCTCCGTTAATGAGGAAGTTGATCCCCAAGACGATACTGGCTCCAACGACAAGGACAGCTATACAGGCGAATATATGCTTCAAATTCGCCCCACCTGCAATAATGATGATGCCCGAACAAGCGACCAGGATCATACAGGAGCCTAAATCCGGCTGCAGCATGATGAGTCCTGCGACGAAGCCGACGATCAGCATGACGGGAAAAAAGCCTTTTTTGAAATCGCGGAACGTCTCACCCTTCTTCGAGATGAGGGCCGCAAGATATAAGATTGTTGTAATCTTGGCAAGTTCTGTCGGCTGTATACCGAGTGAACCGATCCCAAACCAACTGCGAGCCCCGTTACGGCTCTCACCGACGTATGGTACAAGTGCGAGTAATATAATTGTCAGTATGAAGAACGGAATAAACAGCTTCTTATATTTCTCATATCGTATATTCATGGCAATCATCATTGCGATAAACCCAAGACCTGCCCACATCATTTGCTTCTTGACAAAGTATAAGGAATCGTAATTGAAGTTCTTATTGATGACTGCAATGCTGGAGCTGGCACTAAAGACCATAACGAGTCCGAAACCAACAAGCAGAACCGTGAGAATTAATAACTGAAAATCCGGCGTACCCCGTCGTTTTGTTTGAGATTCTTTATCTCTCATCTGCCCGTCCGATTAAGCTTCGAGGTTACGTTTAAGCTGCTCGATTTTCTGTTCGGCCGCACTGACGAACGACGCAGGGATTGGTGTTTCATAGTCTAGACCATGCGGGAAGGTTGTTATGCCCATATACACCGCTTCAATGGCAAGAATCGCATCCGGGTTCTCAAGTTTGCCTTCGATTGCGCGTGTATTGATACGTAAGTAATATTCTTTATTATTTTTTTTATCTTCCATCTTGTAATCGTATGTAGCGCGTGTGTATTCCCATTGCCAACGAACAAATCCTAATTTTTCTGCTGTTTCATCTAAATAGGCCAAGTCGCTTTTGAGACCGATTAAGCCTGTATTTTCAAATATCATCGTTATATATCCTCCTTAAATTGACTAAGCCTCCATATTCAATATTCATGATAGTATGTTTCCTAATGATACGCAAGCCTTCCCTCCCGAGAGTTGGGTGAAAATGGTTATGAACTTTTTGTGAAATTTAGGTAGACAATCTGTTCGGAATTGAGGAAAATGATAGAAATATACATGAAAATCATGGGATAGTAGTTAACAAATCAAGGGGAGGGGAAACTTGCATGGAGATGAAATTTCGTGAAGATGTATTGTTGGATATCTTTTCATCTATGGTGGAGTGGCGTAGATATTTGCATAAGAACCCTGAACTTTCCTATAAAGAAGCCAAAACAGCACAATTCGTTGCAGATCGATTGCGAACATGGGGAATTGAGGTAAAGACTGGGGTAGGTGGACATGGGGTTGTTGGCACGCTTCGAGGGGATTTTCCGGGAAAGACCATAGCGCTGCGGGCAGATATGGATGCTCTACCGATTCAAGACGAGAAGACTTGTGACTATGCTTCGACGGTACCGGGTGTGATGCATGCTTGCGGTCATGATGGACATACGTCCATACTACTCGGGATTGCGAATTACTTCAGCCAGCATCGGGACATGATCCGTGGTGAGCTTCGATTTATTTTCCAACCTGCTGAAGAGACCTGCCCCGGCGGCGCGATCCAAATGATCGAAGCGGGTGTACTTGAGGGTGTCGATATTATTTATGGCGTACATCTCTGGACTCCGATTTCTGTCGGTAAGACGGCGAGTGTTGCAGGTCCCCTCTGGGCGGCAGCGGATGAATTCTTCATTGATATTGAAGGGCGAGGCGGGCATGGCGGTGTCCCACATGTGACCGTTGACAGTGTGCTCGTAGGAGCAGCCCTTATCATGAACCTTCAGACAATCGTAAGCCGTTCGGTGGACCCGCTGGATTCGGCTGTTGTTACGGTGGGATCGATGCAAGCGGGAACGATGCAGAATATTATCGCAGAACGATGTTCGATCATGGGGACGGCTAGAACCTTCAATCAAGAAACACGCAGTTTGATCAAACGTCGGATTGAGACGATTGTTGAGCAGACCTGTGCGATGTACGGTGCAGATGTCCATCTGAACTACTTAATGGGCTATCCGACGTTAGTGAATGATGCGGCAGAGACAGCGCGGTACCAACGCATTGCGATGCATTTGTTCGGCGAAGAACAGACGATTGAAGCGCCGAAAATGATGCCTGCTGAAGATTTTGCTTATTATTTGCAGCGTGTCCCAGGATGCTTCATTCTGGTCGGTGCGGGGAACGAGGAGAAGGGCATGCATTATCCGCATCACCATCCGCGATTTGATTTTGATGAGCAGGCGATGTATACGGCAGCCAAATTGTTAATACACCTCGCAGCAGATGCAATGATGAATGAATGAATGCTTAATTGGAAAAAATATTGACGAATATGAGATAATGAATGGGATACGGCTTGCGCTGCAAGCCGTTTTTCATTCGTTGAGGTTGTCATGGAGCAATGACGACATGTGTTCGGAAGGAGGGCTCGATTAATGCTAGATCAGACAAATCGACCGTGTATTGTCCAATCGGATTTAACCGTGCTCTTAGAGACGGAGCACCCATCATCGCAGGAAGCGAAAGAACTGTTATTCCATGTTGCAGAGCTGCTCAAGAGCCCTGCGAATATTCATACATATCGAATTACCACACTTTCTTTATGGAATGCCGCTTCAGCAGGCATGACATCCGAAGCCGTGATTCAAGAACTAATGCGGTTCGCCAAATGGGATGTCCCAGCGAAAGTACAGCAGCAAATTAAGCTCTGGATGGGGAGATACGGCAACTTAAAGCTTGAATTGCAGGGCGAAGAATTACAGCTCTGTGCGATGAATGAGACGATCATCGATGAATTCATAGAGGAGCGAAGTATTCAGTCTTATATCGATGCGCGGTTAGACGTCAAGACAGTTCTGCTCAAGGGGCATACCCGTGGCCTAATGAAGCAGGAGTTGACGCGTCTGGGCTATCCCGTCTTAGATGCAATAGGGTTCCATGAAGGCAAGTCGCTGCCATTTGAATTCAATAGGGGGCGAGGTCCGAGCCGTCCTTTTGCGCTGCGACCCTACCAAGAACAAGCGGTACAGGCTTTTAAGGGAGAAGATGGTGGAGGATATGGAGGCAGTGGCGTTGTTGTGCTTCCTTGCGGGGCTGGTAAGACGGTCGTAGGGATGGCGGTCATGGAGCAATTCCAATGCGAGACGCTTATACTAACGACGAATGTAACGTCTGTGCGGCAGTGGAAAGCGGAGATCATGAGCAAGACGTCGCTCACGGAAGATGATATTGGCGAGTATTCGGGCTCCTGTAAAGTAGTCAAGCCTGTAACGATTGCGACCTATCAAATCTTGACACATCGGAAGCAGAAAGCAGATCCATTTGTACATATGCAATTGTTCCAAGAACGGGATTGGGGGCTTATTGTCTACGATGAAGTGCATTTGCTCCCAGCGCCAGTATTTCGAGCAACAGCTGAAATTCAAGCAACACGCAGACTTGGATTGACAGCTACCTTGGTACGTGAGGATGGATGCGAGAAGGACGTATTCTCACTCATTGGTCCGAAGCGATATGAGCTGCCATGGAAGGAGCTAGAGCAGCAAGGGTGGATCGCGACGGTGAACTGCTGTGAGATCCGCGTACCTCTCTTTGCGCCGAATCTAGAATTATACTGGCGAGCGGATGCGAAGAGTAAATTCCGAATTGCGGGAGAGAATCCTGCCAAGATGGATGTCATCCGCAGTCTGCTCGATCAGCATGAAGGGAAACCAACATTGATCATTGGTCAATACTTGGATCAACTCGCGGCTATTGCAGCAGAGCTTCAGGCACCGATTATGACAGGCACGACGCCGCAAGCAAAGCGTCAGGAGCTCTACGATGGGTTTAAGCGTGGAGAGATTCCGCTGCTCGTCGTCTCTAAGATTGCGAACTTCGCTGTCGATTTGCCTGATGCTGCCGTCGCGATTCAAGTGTCTGGAAGCTACGGATCAAGACAGGAAGAAGCACAGCGCTTAGGACGTATTCTGCGGCCCAAAGCAGGAGACAATACCGCTTATTTCTACACCGTTGTATCGCGTGATACCAAGGAGCAAGATTTCGCACTTAAGCGGCAATTGTTCCTTGTTGAGCAAGGGTATCGGTATGACATTCGGAATATATCCAACGTGACGAAGGAGGCGGCAGCAACTTGAATACGCAGGAGATTGCGTCCAAATTATCGGAAGCAGATCAGCATACGTACCGACAAGCGTTGGAGGCTGCCCATAATCATGCCGCTTTGTCATTGTTATTAGATCAGCTCACGCATGTCGGCCTTGAGGCGCTGGATTTTATTATGAGGCATTTTGGCATGCAGTCATTCGAACTGCCTCAGCTTCTGAAGCACGGAGGGGCGAGTATGAGCGGAGCCGCTCTACGCGTTGGCATCTATGAACTACGACAGCGTGGGCTGGTATATACGGTTCGTAAGGCATGGGGAGATCAATTGTTTTTTATTCCTTCGGATTTATACGCTCCGTTGCAGCATCTTCGAATGCCGCTGCAGCTGCAGGCTGCTTCAATCGAAACATCTGATCTCACCGTTACCCATGAAGCAGGCAGAGGGCTTGAATACGAGTTATTTTACTTGCTTGCTACGATTGCTAAGATCGGTGCTCCTCTAACGGCAAAAGGTACAATGCATAAGAAGCATATACAGAAAATGCTGTCTTCACTCCAGATTACAGTTCGTGATCTGGTTCCGCTTTACTTGCAGTACCCTAATCCAGAGACATTACCTTCTTCGATCGCATTGGTGCTTGATTTTGGGTTTCGATTCGGACTTCTACGTAAAACGCCAGAGGCTTACGAGCTTAATCATGATATGTTATATCCTTGGCTGTCGCAGAATCGGATAACGATGCAGCAGCGGCTTTGGCAGATCTGGCTTACCGTTCAACCTTTTCCAGAGCGATGGATTCAACAATGCATGTATGCTATTGCGAGTGCGCCGCATGAACAGGGGGTCTGGTACACGGTAAGATCAATATCCTCGTGGCTTGTTATGCATCGAATAGACGTGAAAAGCCCTGAACACACCTCTGAACAGGATATTGAAGATCTGATCCAAGTGTGGCTGTCCGTCCTCTGTGCTTTCGGTTGGGTAGAGCTCGGTACGACATTGGATGGAGAACGGTTCTTTCGCTATACCATAAATTCAGGTCTGGAGTTAACTCCTACTGATGGTGAAGAGGAACGGGAAGAACAGAGCACACAGATGAAAGGGTTCTATGTCCAGCCTGATCTGGAGATTATTGTTCCACCGGATGTCCCTTTCCTTACCCGATGGGAACTAGAATGCTGTGCGGATTTGATACGTTCGGACCAAGTTGCTGTATATCGGCTAACGAAAGATAGTTATATGCGTGCTGTTGATCAAGGCCGTACTTTACAGGATATGATTGATTTTCTAGAACAAAAGTCCTTGTCGGGTATTCCGGAATCCGTCAAAGCTACATTAGATCACTGGCGTCAGCAGTATGGCAGAGTCTATTTATCAGAAGTTGTGCTGCTGCGATGTGTTGATGCCGAAGTGGTTGAACGAATCCGAGGCATGGCACAGATCTTGCCACAGATTACACCGATTGGCGCCTACGATTTTATTGTTCCAAGAGATCAAGTCGACACACTTCGGTCAGTGCTTGATAAAGCTGGGGTTACGCCAAGAAGGCAGATGGAATCAACGGTTAGTGGTGAGACAAAGATTGGATTCGCTCGATATGATGCAAGTGTGAATGCTACTGCAGAAGTATCTGCGGGTAATAAGGACGCTGAAGGGTTCCAGACATCAAGCCAAGGATTTATCTACACACAGCAGACGGTTCAATATTATGAATTAGACATATCTCTGCCTACACGGGAAGATCTCTTCCCGGAAATTGCCCGAATTTCTCCGATGTGGCTGCAACAATTACGTGCATATCATACGTCAACGATGACAGAGATCATCGAACGTGCTATAGCATGGCAGACGCACATCAAACTTGGCAATAAGACAGGATCGATTATCGTGCTGCCGCTTCAAGTTAGGTCTTCCGGGGGGGCGTGGAATCTCAAGGGTTTTATCGTTGGACAAGCAGATAGCGGCGTCCAGGAGGTCTCTAGTGATGCATGGGATCAAATTCAACTCATCCTACCAACAATAAACTAAATTTAAGGTTCATTGCAGACTATTTCATGGTATGATAGAGAAGAGCGATAAATTTAATAGAAAGAAGTTGAAATTCATGAGCGTATCTGAGATCAATACGATTGACATGGCCTCTCTGCTATGTAACGCCTATGAATTAGGCGATATGATTAATGGTTCTGCCGACGTGGCTGAATATATATATTGGAAGCAGAAGGTTGAGCAGAACGAGGAAGTGAAGCTTCTACTACGGGAGTTCGATAAGAAGAAGGAGCTTTTTGAAGAAACCCAAAGATTTGGTCGTTTCCATCCGAATTATCATGAAGCGAAAGACGCTGTAAAAGCTGTCGAAGCAAAGATGGATGCGATTGAGGAAGTAAGACGCTTTAAGGAATTGGAACAACGCTTAGATGATATGCTCTATAATATCTCGAAGCTTATTGCCCATTCTGTCTCTGAGACCATTAAAGTGCCAAGTAATGATCCAAATCCAAAAGGCGGCGGATGCGGCAGTGGTGGCAGCTGCGGTTGTGGCGGATGATCGGGAGAAGAGGGGTTAGCGAACATGTTTGCGGAACGTACTGGTTATATTATCTGGGTTAGCGATGTAAAAGCAGCAAGGAATTTAGAGAAGTATGGAACGGTTCATTATATTTCACGTCGAATGCACTATGTTGTGATGTACGTTAATTCGGAACGTGCGGAAGAAACGGTCAAGAATATTCGCAGGCTTGCTTTTGTGAAGAGGATTGAAAGGTCCTACCGGAATGAAATAAAGACCGAATATAGTAGTAATGGTCCGGATAAGGCGAAATTCTATAACCTCTAGTCTCATAGGCATACACTTGTAAATAGGGCTTGAGAAAAATAGTGCATTAATGTAATATAGTGGGTATAAATGCTTAGATATAAAGACCTATCTAACCTGGAGAGTGATGCCCAATGAGAGATAAGGTGATGGAACGATACAGCACATACGAGCCTTTCTATGTCACCTTGGGTGATAAGAAAGTGGCCGATGTGGTCATAACGAATCATGCCAAATTTCGCTGGGCAGAGCGGGTTGAGCATGAGAAGACAGGTTATGATGATATTGCAATGTTTTTATGGGAATGCCTTAAACAAAATCGGATCCAGCCGTACTATCGGAATGAAGAAGATGTCTATCTAATTGATGATGATCTTGTTGTCGTAGCAGAATTTCCGATTCTTGAGAATGAGATTGATATCGCGGGTAATCCACTTCATAAGATGATTATTGTTACATTCCTTGGTCGAATGTCGGAGACCATGGAGCTTCGAGATTTGAAAACGTATTATTCTTGGTTGCGGCATTCACGCCGAATGACATTGATTAAGAATAGCCGCAAAAGAAAGTAATAAGAGTTATTTAAGCATGCCGCTTGATGCGGTGTGCTTTTTTTTGTACAGGAATAGGAAAGTTATCGCACCTGATCTGGTATAATGATGGTAATTCGTCTACGAATGATGTGAACTCGGGAGGGTGATTGCATTGAATTTTCATCAGCTACATATCTTTTATACCGTTTCCGAGAAGGGCAGCTTCTCTGCTGCCGCGCAAGCCTTACATATGACGCAGCCAGCCGTGACCATGCAAGTGCAATCGCTGGAAGAGTATTTCGGTACGAAGCTGTTCAATCGTTCTACGAAGCGGATCGAGCTGTCCGAAGCGGGCCGCGCACTGATGCCATTTGCTCGTAGAAGTATCGAGTTGATTCGGGACACCGATATGGCGATGTCCAAGTTCACGCATATGCTTCAAGGGCGACTTCAGCTTGGTGCAAGCTTAACGATCGGCGAATATGTACTGCCTCGCATGCTAGGGCCATTTGGTCAGCAGTATCCGAATATTGCGATTAGTATGAAAGTCATGAATACAGCGCAAATTCTAGAAGAGATTGCGAACCATCAATTAAATTTTGGATTGATTGAAGCGCCTGTACAGCACCCTGACATGCATATCGAAGCGGTGATGAAGGATGAATTAAAGCTGATTGTTCCTGCAAATCATCCGCTTGCTGAAGCTTCTGTGGTCTCGCTCGAGGATGTGCTTAAGTATCCTTTTATTGTGCGGGAGCAAGGATCTGGCACAAGGCAAGTCATGGAAGAGCAATTTGCGCGTAAGAATATAGATATACAGTCTGTTCGCGCCGTCATGGAGCTTGGCAGCACAGGTGCCATTAAGTCCGCGGTCGAAGCGGGTCTCGGCATTGCTATCATCTCGCCTTCTTCCGTGAAGCATGAAGTGACACTGGGGCTCGTGAAGATTGTCGACATTGAGGATTGTTCCTTTGAACGCCAATTCTATTCCATTTATTTGAAATCAGCCTTGCTCCCGATATCGGCTGTGACGTTCTTATCGTTTCTTCAGGAGCAGCAATTGGACAAATAGTTCGTTAGACCTAGTTGTTTCTCGAACTTCGTCTTGATCAAAAGATAACTTATTGAATTACCTCGAAAGGGAGTTGACACCGTGAATATGCAGCAAGGATACGTAGACTTACATACACATACAACCGCTTCCGACGGGATGCAGCCGCCAGCTGAGAACGTTCGTCTGGCCAGAGCAGCAGGACTTACCGCCGTAGCGATTACAGATCATGATACGGTTGCGGGGATTGAGGAGGCGATACGCGAAGGGGAACGCATTGGAATGACAGTGGTTCCTGGTGTAGAGATCAGCACTGTACTTGAAGGAAAAGATATTCATATTCTAGGCTATTACATCAATGATCACGATCCGATTTTCTTGGGACGACTTGCAGAGCTTCGCGCGACGAGAGATCGCCGTAATGACATGATGATCGCGAAGCTGCAGCAGCTTGGGATCAATATTACGATGGAGGAAGTCATCGCGAATCTTGGGAGGCCGCTCGCACCGGATGAGACGGTTGGTCGTCCCCACATCGCGGATACACTGGTTCTCAAGGGATATGTGAAGGATATGGCTGAAGCATTTGATCGTTACCTAGGGTCCAGTGGTGCTGCCTATGTAAGCCCACCGAGAATCACGCCATCGACAGCTGCAGAATGGATCCGTGAAGCCGGGGGAACGCCGGTCATTGCACATCCGGGGCTCTATGGAGATGATGAACTCGTTGAGCAGATTATTCGAGAAGCGCTAATGGCGGGGATTGAGGTCTATCATTCGGATCATGGGGAGGCAGAAGAGAAGCGATACCTCCAAATGGCGGCGAAATATCATTTGATTGTAACCGCAGGTTCTGATTTCCATGGCGCCAGACAAGGCGTCGTGTTTCATGGTGAGTTAGGCGGACGCAGAATCTCTGCTAATGTATTGGCAGCACTCGAGCAAGCAAGAAGCTAAGCGCACTATATTGAAGTTGGTTCGATGCTTGAGAATGGAAAGGTGGGATTTATATGGGATTTGATGGTTTTAACGCGATGATGGGCGGATTTGGAATGTTCGAGACATTCATCTCACTCATTTTTGGCGCTGTTGCAGTCATCATCATCTTTTCGCTTGCAAAAGGGGTATCACAATGGAGCAGTAACAATAAGCAGCCGGTCTTAGACGTAGCCTCTCTAATTGTCAGCAAACGTACCCATGTAAGTCATCGTCATGATACGAATGACGGTCATTTCCATAACGCGACCAGTACAACATATTACATCACCTTCGAAGTAGAGAGCGGCGAACGAATGGAATTCAAAGTGGACGGCCAAGAGTTCGGTCACTTGGCAGAAGGTGATCATGGCACCCTCAAGTATCAAGGTACACGGTATTTGGGGTACGAGCGCCTGCCTCGACATGTATCAGGCCGTGAATCGTCCGCGGGTAAGCGCAGAAGTATGTCGTGATTTTTTATATGAAAAAGAAGCTCCCACAACCTCGAAAAAAGTGAGTGGGAGCTTCTTTTTATGCTTATTTAGCTATTTTTCAATACATAAGACAGCTGCTTTAACTTATCCTCATCGGGTGTAATGAATAGCGTCTTCTGGTGATCATAAATAACGAATCCAGGCTTTGCACCGCTTGGCTTCCGTACATGCCTTATTAATGTATAATCGACAGGCACCATACTGGAAGACTTCGCTTGACTGTAGTGCGCTGCGAGCATCGCTGCTTCTTCCAAGGTCGAATCACCGAAATCGCTGCTCCGAATGACGACATGGGAGCCTGGAATGTCTTTGGTATGCAGCCATGTGTCTCCCGGCCCTGCAAGCCGATTGGTCACATATTCGTTCTGGATATTATTCTTGCCGACATAGATCGCTATGCCTTCCGAAGAAGTGTAGCACTGTACCGTGGGTTTATCGTTCTTTTTCTTCTTGCCTTTTTTCTTCGAACGATCCCTCAAGTACCCTTGTTCGGTTAATTCTTCTCGAATCTCATCGATATCACGTAAGGAAGCATGCTCAAGTTGCTGCAGCAAAAGCTCCATATATTTAATTTCGTTCGCCGCTAACTTGAGCTGCTCTTCAATGACTGCAAGGCTGTTCTTAAATTTGTTATACCGTTTAAGGTAGCGCTGTGCATTCTCGGAAGGGCCGAGCAGCGGATCCAGTGGAATGCGAATGGCTTCTTGATTATCGTCGTAATAATTGACGACTTCAATTTCTTTCATTCCCTTCTCCACGGCATGGAGGGAAGCAAATAACAATTCCCCTTGAACACGATATTGGTCAGCGTCCTTGGCTTCTTCTATCGACTCATGCAATTTATCAATCTTCTTGATGTTCTTGTTCTTCTCATTCTGTAGGAAACGAATGAGATCGCTGACGCGTTGCTTGACGGTATCACGTTCAGCTTTGTCCCCATAGAAAGCTTCCATACAAGCGCTAATCGATGGGAATGACTGATGCTGACCGCTGATCGATGTCAGCGGAATGGCGGAGAAGAACATCTTGCCTTTCGCATCTACGGCTATGCAAGGACTGAAATGCATCTCGCGAACATCGTTCATAATCGCCGAGAAAGCTTGCCATAGTGCATCGAGTTCTGTACCCTCGCCCGCCTGTGAAGCGCGATATTCCATTTCGCGGCCAATGAGTGGACTAATCCCACTGAATTGTTCGACGAGACGCGTAGCGTAGGATGATGTCCCTTTTCGCTCTACAGATGCTTCCAACTCGTCGACCACAGGGTCAAGAGTCATAACCGATTTGAATTCCGCTTCCTTGACTTCTAACGGATGCAGCTTATGCTGTTGCGGCGGCTCCGTGTACCCGAATCCTGGCATAACAATCCGATAGCTGCTAATCGCAGGCGTAACATGATGGATGCCGTCAAGCATTGTACCTGTCGTAGGATCGACCAAGATAATGTTGCTGTGACGACCCATTAATTCAATAATGATCTTCTTCGTCGACTCATCACCAAGCTCATTCCGTTGCCGAATCGTGATATGCAGAATGCGCTCGAATGCAACTTGTTCCACAGATTCGATGATCCCGCTCTCACAATACTTGCGCATAAGCATACAGAACATCGGCGCTTCTTGCGGATTAAGAAATTGCTGATCGCTAAATTGCACGCGAGGGTATGTAGGATTGGCGGATAAGAGCAGTTTGAAATTTTCGCCCTGCGCACGAATTTGCAGGACTAAGTCACGTTCCGTTGGTTGATAAATTTTATTAATACGCCCACCGATGCATCGGGATAACTCCGATGCAATGGCACGTGTAACGATACCGTCTAATGCCATAATACATTCTCCATTCTATTCCTTTGTTTCATTCTCAAGGAAGTCAATCGTACCTCTCTATGATGCCATACTTTGCGGAAAAACTTAATAGGAAGTGGGATAATTTCTGGCTTGTCTGAATACATTTACCACAGTAGAGGGTTGTTCAAAGGACTGGAAAAGCAGTTACGCATGCAGTGAGAGTCCTTGGATTATGGCGCGGAAGGGGAATTAAGGGACATGGAACAGAAAATGTGGCACCAGATGAATACAGAGGAGCTGCAACAAGCATTAAGTGTGGATGGAAGCAGTGGGTTGTCCTCGGTTGAGGCGAACAAACGCCTGGAGATTCATGGGCCGAATGAGTTGTCGGAAGGGGAGAAAGTCTCGCCGATTGCGCTCTTCTTGAACCAGTTCAAAGATTTCATGGTGCTCGTGCTAATGGGAGCCACACTGATTTCAGGCTTGCTCGGCGAATATTTGGACGCGATCACGATTGTGGCGATCATTGTCATTAACGGGATTCTTGGTTTTGTCCAAGAATTTCGAGCGGAGCGTTCCTTGCGTGCGCTCAAGAAGCTATCCGCACCGGCAGCGCATGTGCTTCGTGATAACGAAGTCATACAGATTCCTGCAGATCAACTGGTGCCAGGCGATGTGGTTCTGCTTGAGAGTGGAGACCGGATTCCAGCGGATATTCGCTGGACGGAGACGAATAGCTGCGATGTGGAAGAGTCTGCATTAACTGGGGAATCCGTTCCAGTCAGTAAACATGCTTCTCCGATTGATGAAGCGAGTATTCCGCTTGGAGATCAGCGAAACTTCGGATTCATGGGGACGATGGTCACGCGGGGTACAGGCCGAGGGATCGTAGTGCGTACAGGAATGAACACCGAAATGGGTAAAATCGCTGATCTGATTCAGCAAACCGAGAGCATGGAGACGCCGCTTCAGCATCGGCTGGAGCAGCTTGGTAAAATATTGATTGTCGTTGCTTTGGGTCTAACGGTGATGGTCGTGATTGCGGGCATTATGCATGGTCAGCCGGCCTACGGCATGTTCCTTGCAGGGGTTAGCTTGGCGGTTGCTGCGATTCCAGAAGGGCTGCCAGCGATCGTGACGATCGCCCTGGCACTTGGCGTACAACGTATGATTAAGCGCAAAGCGATTGTCCGTAAGCTTCCGTCGGTAGAGACCTTAGGTTGTGCCTCCGTCATTTGTTCAGATAAGACGGGTACGCTCACCCAGAATAAAATGACCGTCACGCATATGTGGCTTGGAGGCCGCTTGCTGCAAGTGTCTGGTGAAGGGTATGAACCGATTGGTCATATACTAGAGGATAATAAGGCAGTCGATCTCAAAAATGATCAGACTTTACGCCGATTAATGCAGATCGCGGCGCTCTGTAATAATGCGTCCCTCGCAGAGGCTTATCGTTCAGAGAAACAGAAGAAAAAGGTGAAGGAAGAATCCACATCAACGTGGGAAATCAAAGGCGATCCAACGGAAGGTGCTCTGGTCGTCCTTGCTTCGAAGGCGGGCGTGACCCAGCAATCCTTATACGGAATGTATGAGCGGGTCTGTGAATTCCCATTCGATTCGGAACGAAAACGGATGTCCGTGCAGCTCAAGCATCAAGGCGGGCAGTTGATTTATGCGAAAGGCGCACCGGATATGCTGCTCGAACAATGCGCTTATATTTTATGGGATGGAAAAGTCGTGCCGTTCACTGGAACCCTTCGGCAGAAGGTGCTCGCAGCGAATGAAGGCATGGCGAAGTCAGCGCTCCGTGTACTCGGGATGGCTTACCGTGAAGTCAGGTCTTATGAAGAAGTTGCAAATGAAAATGATGCGGAGTGCAACTTGATTTTCGTTGGATTAACAGGGATGATTGACCCGCCGAGGAAAGAAGTTCGTGATGCGATTTCCAAATGCCGCCGAGCAGGCATTAAGACGGTCATGATTACGGGTGACCATCAGACGACAGCGGAGGCCATCGCGAATCAACTGGGTATTATTCAGCGCGGCGGCTTGCTTCTAACAGGGCAGCAATTAGCGAATATGTCTGATGATGATTTGGATCAGAAGGTGGATGATACCTACGTATACGCTCGGGTATCGCCTGAACATAAGCTTCGTATCGTGAAGTCCTTGCAGCGGAAAGGCCATGTTGTCGCGATGACGGGCGACGGCGTGAACGATGCGCCTGCGATCAAGGCGGCCGATATCGGAATTGCCATGGGGATCACAGGAACCGACGTATCGAAAGAAGCATCAGCGCTCATTCTTAGTGATGACAACTTCTCGACAATTGTGGCTGCCATAGAGGAAGGCCGAGGTATCTATGAGAATATTCGTAAGTTCATCCGCTACTTGCTCGCATCGAATGTCGGGGAGATCTTAACGATGTTCATCGCCATGATGCTCGGGTTCCCGCTGCCACTCGTGCCGATTCAGATCCTTTGGGTCAATCTCGTGACGGATGGACTGCCAGCGATGGCGCTAGGTGTGGATCAGGCAGAGAAGGATTTGATGGAGCAGAAACCGCGTGGTGCGAAAGAGAATATTTTTGCCAGAAGATTAGGGTGGAAAATTATTAGTCGCGGGATCTTGATCGGCGTATTCACACTTCTTGCGTTCTGGTTGACACTGCGAGTGGATCCGAACAGCGCGGAGCAGCTCGTCAAAGCGCAATCCGTTGCTTTCGCAACGCTCGTCATGGCACAGCTTATCCATGTATTTGACTGCCGCAGTTCACGCTCAATCTTCCACCGCAATATTTTGCAGAATCGTTATCTGGTGTTGGCTGTGTTATCATCGATTGTTCTCCTGCTCGCTGTGCTCTATATCGAACCTCTGCAGCCCGTGTTCAAGACAATGCCGCTGGATCTGAGAGACTGGGCCATTACCCTTGTTGCCGCTGGCGTGCCGACGTTCGTCATGGGGATTGGCAGTGTATTAACGGGCGGTAAGCCGCGGAAGACAACGCCAACACAGAAACGCAGTCCGCTCATAAAAAGTACAAACATTCGTGCATAAAGTGAATCCACTTCGGCGCAGCCTCTAAGATATGCTTATGGAAATGGTTGAAGTAGAGGAGTGCTATAGAATGAAATTCACGAAAATGCATGGGCTTGGGAATGATTTTATTGTCGTTGCTGGGGAGCAGGAGCTTCCCAGCAACGCATCAGAACTTGCGATAGAGACGTGTAATCGATTTTTCGGGATCGGGGCAGATGGACTTGTATACATTCTGCCTTCTGAACGGGCGGATTTCCGGATGCGAATTATGAACTCCGACGGTACTGAAGCAGAGCAATGCGGCAATGCTATTCGTTGTGTTGCAAAATATGTATATGATCGCGGTCTGACAGATCAGCATGATATTACAATAGAAACGTTAGGCGCTGGCGTTCAGCCGCTGCAGCTTGAAGTGGATCCCGTAACGAATACCGTCTCACGTGTTCGTGTAGACATGGGTGCGCCGATTCTTGACGGCAAGCTCGTGCCGACGACGATTGATGCGAAGCAAGTGGTGAATGAGCCGATTGAGGTCAATGGTCAGACATTTCATTTTACAGCGGTATCCATGGGCAATCCGCATTGTGTCATCTACGTGGATGATGCCGTGAACTTCGATCTAGAGACATGGGGGCCGAAGCTTGAGGTGCATTCGTTCTTCCCGCGGAAGATTAATGTAGAGTTCGCGACCGTGAAATCGAAGGAATATGTGGATATGCGTGTATGGGAACGCG
Source organism: Paenibacillus sp. GCM10027629 (assembly GCF_042676425.1). Classification (NCBI taxonomy): domain Bacteria; kingdom Bacillati; phylum Bacillota; class Bacilli; order Caryophanales; family Paenibacillaceae; genus Paenibacillus; species Paenibacillus sp. GCM10027629. The sequence continues at coordinate 654,520 of NZ_JBHTGZ010000003.1, forward strand.
GTGCGGGACCTACGCTTGCTTGTGGAACAGGTGCTTGTGCGACGCTCGTCTCTTCGGTGCTGAATGGATTAACGGACCGGACAGCTGTTATTTCGCTCAAAGGCGGCGACTTGCATATTGAATGGAATGAGACAGACAATCATGTGTATATGACGGGACCTGCGGCGATGGTGTTCGACGGAGTGTTATAATTCAAACCGATGAACGTTGAAAGATGACGTCCAAAATGCTCCGAGAGGAGCATTTTTTTGTTTATTGAATGGTTGATTTTGGGGGTCCTCGCAAAGTACTTGAATCGGCTTCGAAGTTAAGGCCGCCCGGTGTGGAGTCATTTTGTGCTTATTTTTTCATATGAATTATGATACAGTAGGTTTACTTAAACTTAATGGGGTGGGGTTCATGAAGATTGATTTACGTCAAGCATTACAGCAGCAAATTCTCGTAGGTGACGGAGCGATGGGGACCTATTTGTACAACATGGGTTTTCCTGTGGGCATTTCCTATGAGGAGTTGAATCTGCTCCACCCGGACGTTATCGAGAATGTTCATCGGGAGTATGTTCAAGCGGGAGCGCAGCTCGTAGAGACCAATACATTCTCTGCGAATGCTGATAAATTATCCAAATATGGCCTCGAAGGCAAAGTAGAAGAAATTAACCGTGCCGGCGTTCGTATCGCGCGTCAAGCTGCGGGGGAATCGGCTTATGTCGTAGGCGCTGTCGGCCCGATTCGTGCCGGTCGCCGTAAAAATATTTTAGTAGATTATTTACAAGATTGCTTCGAAGAGCAGTTTCGTGCGCTGCTCGCAGAAGGTGTCGATGGGGTTTTATTAGAAACATTCTATGATGTGGAAGAAATGAAAATTGCGCTCGAGAAGCTGCGAGAATTAAGTGATCTGCCGGTCATTTGCCAATTTGCTGTTGAAGCCGGCGGTACAACGATGGACGGATTTTCGTTAGAAGAAGCTTTCAAGATTATTGAAGCTGCAGGTGCGGATGTCATTGGATTTAACTGCCATACAGGCCCTAGAGGAATTCTTCATTCCGTTGAAAAAATTCAAGGATTCTACCATTTGCCGATCTCCGTGTTCCCGAACGCGGGTATTCCTGACTATGTTGATGGCAAATATATGTATATGACTTCTCCGGAGTATTTCGGTGAATGCGCCATCAAATTCGCGAATATGGGCGTACAGCTTATCGGTGGATGCTGCGGAACAACACCGGCGCATGTCGAAGCGATTGCAAAGGCGCTTGTTGGATTCGTACCGAACGCGGAAGGAAATGTACATGTGAAGGGTCCGTCCAGCACGGGCGTGTCTGCGGCCAAACAAGCTGTTGTAGAACCTCCTGCGGGTACAACGGGGAATCCTAGCATTGTGGATCTTGTCAAGCAGCGTCATACAGTCATCGTTGAACTAGATCCTCCGCGTGATCTGGACATCACGAAATTCATGAAGGGTGCAGCGGCCTTGAAGGATGTGAGGGTCGATGCATTGACGTTAGCTGACAATTCTCTTGCAGTTACACGTATGAGTAATATGGCCCTCGGCAATAAAGTTAAGGTAGAGACGGGATTGCGCCCGCTCATTCATATTGCATGCCGTGACCGTAATTTGATTGGAACACAGTCGCATCTGATGGGCTTCGATGCATTAAATATTGATCATGTACTCGCCGTCACAGGGGATCCTGCACGATTTGGCGATTTACCGGGATCTAGCTCGGTCTATGATTTAACTTCTTTTGAGATTATTCGTATGATCAAACAATTAAATGAAGGCGTTGCTTTCTCTGGGAAACCGCTGAAGCAGAAAGCGAATTTTATCATAGGCGCAGCGTTTAACCCGAATGTAAAATACTTGGATAAAGCTGTACAGCGCCTCGAGAAGAAGATTGAAGCTGGCGCGGATTATATTATGACACAGCCTGTCTATGATCCAGCATTAATTGAACGAATCTATGAATCCACGAAGCATCTGGATATTCCGATTTTCATTGGTATTATGCCGCTTGCAAGCGGACGCAATGCCGAATATCTTCATAATGAAGTGCCAGGAATTCAGTTATCTGATGAGGTTCTCAAACGGATGGCTGGCCTGGAAGGGGAAGAGGGAAGAAAAGTAGGTATCGAGATTGCGAAGGAATTGCTCGATACGGCGATGCCGCGGTTTAATGGAATCTACTTCATGACACCGTTCATGTTCTATGAAATGAGTGTTACGTTGACGTCGTATGTCTGGGAAAAAGCCTCAGTGCTCCAATCCACTAGGTAGAGGAAGCTCAAAAGCAGACTTTTTGAACGCATACTTGTAACGATTATTAGAATCAATTATTATAGTGTAATGGATGTGGTCCCCATGGTTTTCAGTATGACAGGATTTGGTCATTCCGCGAGACATTTTGGCGGCTATAGAGTGCAGATCGAGATTAAATCCGTTAATCACCGCTACTGTGAGACGGTTATCCGCCTTCCGCGGGAATGGACATGCTACGAAGATGTACTGAAACGTATCGTCCAGAACCGTCTTGGACGTGGACGAATTGATATTTTTATCAACAAAGAGAAGGAAGAAGATGCTCTCAATACACCGCATATCAATTGGTCTGCAGCACATTCTTATGTGCAAGCAGCTAGTGCGCTGCGAGAGCGATTCGGATTCACGGATACGTTAACATTGAATCAATTGATGCAGATGCCTGATGTTCTCGTTGCGCGTGAGGATTCGACGCTTGCGAACGAAGAAGTCGAGGAGCATTTGGTAGCTGGCTTACAAGAAGCACTGAACGGATTATGTGAGATGCGTGCTAGAGAGGGGCACCATCTCGCAGAAGATACAGGATCTAGATTGACCACTTTAGAGGCGATTCATCAAGAACTTGTCCTCCTCGCCCCGACCGTCGTCTCCGAATACCGAACGAAATTAAGACAGCGGCTAGCGGATTTGCAGGATGCCACCTTCAAATTCGATGAGCATAAATTCGGTATGGAATTAGCCCTGTTCGCGGAACGTTGCAATATTGATGAAGAATTGACTCGGCTCAAGAGCCATTTTGGGCAATGCCGTACTTTGTTACAGATGCATGAGCCGATAGGACGTAAGCTGGATTTTCTAATTCAAGAAATGAATCGTGAAGTGAATACGATTGGATCGAAAGCGAATCACCTTGCGCTTGTAAATCGTGTGGTTGACATGAAAGCCGAACTGGAGAAAATTCGTGAACAGGTCGCGAATATGGAATAATGCATTTATTATAGGGGGAAACCAGAAATGGCTATCAAACTGATTAACATCGGTTTCGGGAATATCGTATCCGCGAATCGAATTATCTCGATCGTAAGCCCAGAGTCCGCGCCGATTAAGCGGATTATTCAAGAAGCGCGCGATCGGCATATGCTGATTGACGCAACCTATGGTCGCCGTACGCGTGCGGTTATTATTACAGATAGCGATCACGTTATTCTATCTGCAGTACAACCTGAAACTGTAGCGCATCGCCTCTCGACCAAGGATGATGACAACGACGAATGAGATGGAGAATACTATGAGTAAAGGTTTATTAATTGTGTTATCCGGCCCTTCTGGTGTAGGTAAAGGTACGGTATGTACCGCCCTGCGCAAAAAGATGCCTAATCTAATCTATTCCGTGTCTGCAACGACGCGTCAGCCGCGTATGGGTGAAGAAGAAGGTGTGAACTACTTCTATAAGTCCCGCGAGCAATTTCTGGATATGATTGAGCATAACCAACTGCTCGAGTATGCTGAATATGTGGGGAACTATTATGGAACACCGCGCGATTTCGTCGAGCAGACAATCAATGAAGGCAAAGATATTATCCTTGAGATTGAAGTTCAAGGTGCATTGCAAGTGAAAAAATCTTTCCCGCAAGGGGTCTTCATCTTCTTATTGCCGCCTTCCTTGGATGAGTTGAAGGATCGTATCAAAGGCCGTGGCACAGAGAACGAAACCGTTATTGATCATCGAATGTCTGTAGCAGAAGAAGAGATCAATATGATTGAATATTACGACTATGCGGTTGTCAACGATGAGATCGAACATGCATGCAGACGGATTGATGCGATTATCACCGCTGAGCATTGCAAGATCTCGAAAGAATAATAGCGCCAAGGCTTTATTGGATTTTTATTAGAAAAGAATGAGGTGTTCAAATGCTATACCCTTCGATCGATGAAATGATGAACAAAGTGGACAGTAAATACTCGCTAGTCGTTGCAGCTTCACGTCGGGCTAGACAATTAAGAGATGGATCCAAGTCTGATCTTCGCAATCCCAAATCCCACAAATTCGTAGGAACAGCGCTTGAAGAGATCTATGGTGATTTTGTTCAAATTGAGCGGAACGCTGAACCTAGAGATTAATCACGAATTATAAAGATAAGGCTCGTTCTTCCTCGACAACCGAAAGGTTGTTATTTTTTTACCACAATAGAATTTATGAAATTCTCTAAGGATAGAGATGCCAAATTCTATTTATTGATAAGGGGGGATACCCATGTTGAACGGAAAGAAGATTATTCTAGGGATTAGCGGAGGTATCGCAGCGTATAAGGCAATTACGCTATGCAGCAGACTCGTGCAGCATGGTGCGAACGTCCATGTCATCTTGACGGAGTCTGCCAAACATTTCGTGACGGAATTGACATTGCAGGCGTTATCACGCAACCCGGTATACACGGATACGTTCGATGAGCGCGATCCGTCCGTCGTATCTCATATTCATCTCGCTGACGAGGCAGATTTAGTCGTAGTCGCACCCGCAACAGCCAATACATTGGCTAAAATGACGTATGGACTGGCAGATGACATGTTAACGAATGTATTGCTTGCAACGACAGCTCCTGTGGTTGTTGCCCCTGCGATGAATGTACACATGTATCAGCATCCTGCAACGGTTCATAACATGAAAGTGCTCGAAGAACGCGGGGTGTTGTTTATTGAGCCGGGGACAGGTCAATTGGCTTGCGGGTACGTCGGACAAGGAAGACTCGCTGAACCCGAGGATATATTCCACTTCATCGAGCGCTTCTTCGCGGATCAGCATCGTGCGGCGACGCAGCAGGATGAGCCATTGCTGTTAGCAGGTCGCACAGTGATCGTAACAGCAGGGGGGACGGTTGAACGGATTGACCCTGTTCGTTACATTACGAATGATTCATCCGGCAAAATGGGATACGCGATTGCGCGTGCAGCACGGGATTTGGGTGCGAATGTGCAGTTGATCGCAGCAAGTACGGATGGGCCTCCGCCGGAAGGTGTCGAGGTCATTCGGGCGATGTCAGCACAAGACATGTACGATCGTGTGATGGAACGGATGGATGAAGCGGATATTATTATCAAAGCGGCAGCAGTCGCGGATTATCGTCCTGCGAAAATGGAATCCAGCAAGATGAAGAAGACCAATGAACGGTTGACGCTGGAGCTTGAGCGTACGCAAGATATTTTGCAGGAAATTGGGAGACGGAAGACGCAGCAGTTCGTTGTTGGATTCGCGGCAGAGACGAATGATGTGGAGCGCTATGCGCTTGATAAATTATCGCGGAAAAATTGCGACCTTATGGTCGCAAACGATGTGACTGCGGAAGGCGCCGGATTCGGCGTGGATACGAATATTGTTCATATCTATGACCGTCAGGGCCTTATTGAAGCACTACCGCAAATGTCCAAAGATCAAGTTGCGCATCGTCTACTCCGCATCGTCTCTGAACGGTTGGCGGGTGGACGCGGTTGACACGTTATGCAAGAGTGATTGTCGATGTGCCGAGTAAGCAGACCAATCGGCCATTTGATTATATGATTCCGGATGCGATGGAGCCTTGGATTGAAGTCGGCAGCCGGGTCGGGGTTCCATTCGGACCAAGAACTGTGCAAGGTTTTGTGGTGGGGTTCACATCGGATGAATCATTAGAAGTGAATAAAAGTCGCATGAAATATATTCAGGAACTCTTGGATCTCGTTCCTCCTTTATCCCCCGATTTGATCGAGCTGGGCGCTTGGATGAGTGCGAAGTATGTATGCCACGATATTGCCGCACTGCAATCGATGATACCAACCGCGCTGAAAGGCAAGGTTGAGCGCGTGCTGCATGTCTCGGAGACATATCAGGATGATGAATTGCTGTGGCTTCCAGAGGAACGCAGTGTGCTTGAGACCGTTGAGCGTTTAGGGCCGATGAAGCTTGAACAGGTGACCTCGATGTTCCCCGCGCATGAGAACTTGATCAAACGCCTGCTAAAGCAAGGGTACTTAATCGAGACACAATCCATCAAAGACCGTGTCGCGAAGAAGAAAGTGAAGACGGTGCTCTTAAAGATCGAGGAAGAAGAAGCGGAAGCGATACTCGCTTCGTTCCCAACCAAGGCCCGTCGGCAGAAGGAAGCTTTAGAGTTCCTCATGCAGACCTGGCAGCCGATGCTCATGACGGATTTGCTCACAGAGCTGCATACGACGAGTTCAACGATTAAAGGGCTTGAAGATAAAGGTTATGTAGAAATCCAGGAGATGGAAGTGTTCCGTGATCCTTATGCGGATCGTCGGTTCAAGAAATCGGAGCCGATGCGTTTCACCGAAGAACAGCAGCACGTATATGATAGGATAGAGGCATCGCTAGACACACGCGAACATGATTTGTTCTTGCTGCACGGTGTTACTGGAAGCGGGAAGACGGAGGTCTACTTGCAGTCGATTCAGCATTGTATAGCCCAGGGCCGTGAAGCCATCGTACTCGTCCCGGAAATCTCCCTTACGCCGCAGATGGTGGAACGATTTAAGAGCCGATTTGGCGCGTTAGTCGCCGTGCTGCATAGCAGACTCTCTCATGGTGAGCGGTATGATGAATGGCGCAAAATTCGCGAGCGCAAGGTGAAGGTTGCGATTGGTGCGCGTTCAGCGATTTTCGCGCCATTCGAACAAATTGGGCTTGTGATTATCGATGAGGAACATGAGACTTCGTATAAGCAAGAAGAGAGTCCGAAGTATCATGCTCGAGATGTGGCAGTGAAACGAGCTGCGCAGCAAGGGGCTGTCGTCATCTTGGGTTCGGCTACGCCTTCGCTGGAGAGCTATCGTGCTGCCGTTGAAGGGCAGCCTTTGCCGGGCTTCGACGATCAAGCTCCGATGCGGCTGCTGTCTATGCCGACGCGGGTTGGCGGGCGAGATCTTCCGACGGTTCATATCGTAGATCTGCGTGAAGAGCTTAAGAACGGCAACCGTTCGATGTTCAGTCGTCCGCTGTACCAAGCGATTGAAGACCGCCTCAAGAAGCAGGAGCAGATGGTCCTGCTTCTTAATCGGCGTGGATATTCGACTTTTGTCATGTGCCGGACTTGCGGATACGTGGCTCAATGTCCGGAGTGCGATATCGCCTTGACCTTTCATCAGAAGTCGAATCACTTACGCTGCCACTATTGCGGTCATGCGGAGAAAGCGCCAAAGACATGTCCTTCTTGCGAGAGTGAGCATATTCGCTATTTCGGAACCGGTACGCAGCGCGTCGAGGAGGAGCTCTCCAAGCTGTTCCCAGGTATCCGAGTCATTCGAATGGATGTGGATACGACGACGGAGAAAGGCTCCCATGAAAAGCTGCTCGGTCAGTTCCGAGATCGTCAGGCCGATGTTCTCTTAGGCACACAGATGGTTGCGAAAGGACTTGACTTTCCTTATGTGACACTGGTCGGTGTCATCACAGCTGATTCGGCGCTGAACATTCCGGATTTCCGTGCAGCGGAACGTACCTTTCAGCTGTTAACGCAGGTAGCTGGCCGTGCAGGCCGTCATCATCTGCCTGGGGAAGTCTTTATTCAGACATATACGCCAGAGCACTATTCCATTCAGCATGCATCGGAGCATCATTATGAGGCGTTTGCTCGGGATGAAATAGAGCATCGCTGGAAGCGGGCCTATCCGCCTTATTGCAATCTGATTCTGATTACGTTCTCACATGAACAGCTTCCTTTGCTGGTTCGTATGAGTGAGAATTTCGCGACGCGCGTGAGGGAACAAGCGATTGCACGCGGATGGAGTCAGGCGCTGGATAGTCCTTCGGAAGATGCATTCGAATTGCTCGGGCCCGTTGCATCGCCGATGCCGCGGATCAAGAATAGATACCGATTTCAATGTATGTTAAAATATCGGGGGAACGTTGATGCCGTGCAGCTTGTACGCGAGATTTCGGCGGAGTTCGATGAACATGTCAGAGGACAACAACTGCTTATCAGTGTGGATGTCGATCCCCAAATGTTAATGTAACGACTAGATAGAGAAAAGTGAATGAAGGAGGGTGCTGTGATGGCCGTTCGAGTTATTGTGCAAGAGCCAGATCCGGTGCTGCATAAACGTGCAAAAGAAGTAACGGAGATTACGCCTAAAATTATTAAATTGATCGATGATATGGCAGAGACGATGTATGATGCGGATGGGGTTGGCTTAGCTGCGCCGCAGGTGGGCATCCTTAAGCGTGTTATTGTGGTTGATTGTGGTGATGAGCATGGGTTGATTGAGATGATTAACCCGGAGATACTTTCCAAAGAAGGTGAGCAATTCGGTTCAGAGGGGTGCCTAAGCATCGTTGGAATCAATGGTGATGTTCGTCGTGCAATGACGGTTACGGTGAAGGGATTGAATCGTCATGGCGAAGAATTTACAATTACAGGCTCGGAGCTGCTGGCACGCGCTTTTCAGCACGAGGTTGATCATTTGAATGGGATATTGTTCACAGAGCTTGCCGAGAAACTCTACGACACTTCCGAACGGAAAGGCAAGGAGAATTAAATGAAAATTGTATTTATGGGGACGCCGGAGTTCGCCGTTCCATCACTACAAATGTTATTAAGCGAAGGATATAACGTAGCGGCAGTCGTCTCGCAGCCGGATCGGCCAAAGGGTAGAAAACGGCTATTAACACCGACCCCTGTGAAGGAAGTAGCGATTGAGAACGGTATTCCTGTGCTCCAGCCGATGAAACTTCGCAGTCCTGAATCGGTCGATGAGCTTGCCAAGTTGCAACCTGATTTGATCGTAACGGCTGCGTATGGACAAATTCTACCAAAAGCGGTTTTGGATCTTCCGCGATTAGGCTGCATCAATGTACACGGTTCGCTTCTGCCCGAATACCGCGGTGGAGCGCCAATCCAACGTTCGATTATGAATGGGGAGACCGTTACCGGTGTTACGATTATGTATATGGCGGAAGGTTTGGATACGGGGGATATGATCTCGCGCGTCGAGGTACCGATTACCGACGAGGATACGGCGGGCACGATGTTCGAGAAGCTCAGTATTGCTGGAGCGAATCTGCTTCGAGAGACGCTGCCTGAATTGATTGCTGGACGCATCGAAGCTGTGAAGCAGGATGAGTCACTCGCTACGTATTCGCCGAATTTGACGCGTGAAGATGAGCGAATTGATTGGTCACGCAGCTCGAGAGATATTTTCAACCAAGTCCGCGGCCTTGTTCCATGGTCAGGTGGGTTTACCCTCTGGCAGGATGAAGTGTTCAAGGTATGGTCATGCCGTGTGTCAGCGAGCACTTCGGATGCTGTGCCAGGCACAGTCCTTGCCTGCGATATGAATGGCATTGAAGTGAAGACAGGAGACGGTTCGATCATTCTGACGCAAGTTCAGCCTGCTGGCAAGAAAGCAATGGATGCTTCGGAATTTGTGCGCGGCGGGAAAATGACGAAGGGAACGATACTCACGTGAGCGGGGCGGCGAAAAGAAAGGTGCCTGCTCGTGAAGTTGCACTTGATGTCTTGACCCGTGTCGAGCAAGAGGGAGCTTATAGCAATCTGCTCTTGAACCAATCGCTCCAGAAATTGCAGTTAGAACGTACGGAGGCTGGATTTGCTACGGAATTGGTCTATGGGACAATTCAACGACTGAATACCATTGACTATTTCTTAAGCTCATTCGTGAGCAAAGGACTTGCGAAGCTGCAGCCTTGGGTACGAAATTTGCTGCGCTTAAGCTTCTATCAGATCTATTACCTCGATCGGATTCCACCGCATGCGGCCGTGAATGAAGCGGTGAACATTGCCAAACGCAAAGGACATCAAGGGATCTCAGGCATGGTGAACGGCGTTCTGCGGAATGTGCTGCGTAATAAGGAATCACTTAGCATTCCTGAATCGCTGGATCGTGTTGCCCGCATCGCGCTCTCTTATTCGCATCCGGAATGGATGGTAGAACGTTGGATTCGGCAGTATGGTGAAGAAGCTGCCATTGCGATGTGTGCTTCGAACAATGAAGCACCACATGTAAGTGTTCGAGTAAATCGTGTGAAGACGGATCGGGATTCCATGCTTGAAGCGATGACGTCAGCAGGTATGGATGCACGTCCGTCCGAGCTATCGCCTGCAGGCATTGTGGTTGATAGCGGCGGCAATATGGCTTTGACGGATTGGTACAAAGACGGACTCTTCTCGGTTCAAGATGAGAGCTCGATGCTTGTTGCCGAAGCGCTGAATCCGGAGGCGGGAATGGAAGTATTGGATTGCTGTGCAGCCCCAGGCGGCAAGACGGCACATATCGCAGAGCTGATGAATGATAAAGGCCATGTCTTGGCGAATGATGTACACCCGCACAAACAGAAGCTGATTGCGGAACAAGCCTTCAGATTGAAGCTAGGGTCGATTGAGACGAGAGTGAGTGATGCGTTATCTTTGGCTAAGCAGCTGAAGCCTGCGTCCTTCGAGCGCATTCTGCTCGATGCTCCTTGTTCAGGACTTGGCGTAATTCGGCGTAAACCAGACTTGAAATGGGCAAAGAAGCCGGAAGAAGTGGAACAGATTGCAGCGCTGCAATCGAAGCTTCTGGATGAAGTTCAATCTCTACTTCGTCCAGGCGGAATTCTCGTCTATAGCACCTGTACGACCGAACCGGAAGAGAATGTTCGTATGGCGGAAGCTTTCCTTGACCGGCACCCTGACTTCACTTGGGCGGACGAAGAATCGGCGAGTCCGGCTTGGCTCGATATTTGCGAGAAGACTGGGGAGTCTGCGAATCTAATTCAGATTCTACCGCATCAGTTCCATTCGGACGGATTTTTTATCGCAAGATTCATGAAACGCAAATCCTAATCCATCAAAGAACCTCCTATTCCACAGGTTTGTGGGAGCGGGAGGTTCTTTTTTAGATTTATAAACTTGTTTCGTGAATTAGCGAGGCGGGTTGCCTATAACGCCTGGATACGTATAGTTGAGAGGTTCGTCAAAAGTTATATAATCGAGGTTCACCATCAGCAGGAGGATGCGTTGTCCTGTTATCGGATCGCTGATGATAATGTGGTCGCGCCCTGCTGCTTCGATGACGCCGCGGAAAATTTTGGCGTTCCATTCGCAGTTATTCTCATATGTCATGTAGAATGTACCGGTTTTGCCGAGGTTCAGGCGAAGAATATTCTCTACATAAGATTGCTCAAATTGAGGTGGAGCTACTGTCGTCCCTGATGGTGTAATCAGGGCACCGGTTGTGGCAGCCATAGGCCCGACGGGCGTACCAGGTGCTGGTGCTGCCCCTTGCGCTTGCATTCCTTGCATGCCTTGCATGCCAGGGTTCATTGGAGCGGTAGCGGGATAACCGGGCATGGTGCTCTGCGGCATGGGGATTCCTGCTGGTGCTGGAGCGGGAGCTGGCATCATATACCCATAATTACCTACTGATCCTCGATAAACGTAATTCATTGCGTTCTATTCCTCCTCAAATAATATCTCTTTTTAGGTGTTAACATGAACGATAGACTTGCGGGCAATCTTCACCTTTCGGGATATAAAAGCAATGCAATTTGAATCTGCCGCTATGCTCTTGGTTGTACCAAGAGGGCGGGCAGTCTCCGACTGGACGGAAGTACCATAGTGCATTGCTTGCCGGCCATAATTGTTCGCCGTTAACTGCTCTTTGGGCGAGGCGGATATCTCTGTCGCGTGCCTTTTGATAGAAGTATCCTTTTTGGACTGCTTCGAATCCGCCAGGACTTTGGTAGACCATATCGTTGATACTGCGAATATTCAAGAAATCAAGGCAGTCAGCTAAAATGCGGTTAACACCAACGTTGCCAACCATCAACATGCCTTGTTCACCCTCGCCTTCTGCCTCTGCTCGCAAGAGTCGTGCCAGCAACTTCAAATCTTCGGAATTTGCTTTGATGACAGCTATACTCTCTTCACCCCTTCCGTCTCTGACGTGGTCATTCACCCATACCTATCATATTGAGCGAGGGGGTAAGAGGTGATTACTTTCTTGCGAAAAATTCCTCCCTCTTTAGCCAGGGGGTTATTTATGTTAAAATAGGACGAATGAGATAAACTAAGTAGAAAATGGACTGAATAGGTTGTGAGAAAAATTGGATAAACCATTTATTTATGATTTTACACTTGAAGAACTGCAAACATGGGCCAAGGAGAACGGGGAGCCTGTATTTCGAGCGGCTCAAATCTTCGATTGGATTTATGTGAAACGCGTAGATAACTTTGAACAAATGAGTAATTTGTCCAAAGAACTCCGGCATAAACTAGAAGAGCAGTTTCAATTTGTAACCTTAAAAGAAATTACGAAGTATGAATCCAAAGACGGTACGGTGAAATTCCTCTTCGGTCTACACGATGAACATGCGATTGAGACAGTTGTGATGAAGCACAACTACGGTAATAGCGTGTGTGTCACGACGCAAGTGGGCTGCCGTGTCGGTTGTACGTTCTGTGCTTCAACCTTAGGTGGATTGAAACGGAATTTAACAGCAGGCGAGATTGTTGCGCAAGTCGTTCAAGCTCAGAAAATTCTCGATACACGCGATGAACGCGTAAGCAGTATCGTGATTATGGGAACAGGCGAACCTTTCGAGAACTATGAGGAGACCATGAAGTTTTTGCGTCTTATGATTCATGAGAAAGGTCTTAATATTGGGCAGCGTCATATCACTGTCTCGACAAGTGGCATTGTACCGAATATTTATAAATTTGCGGACGAGAATACACAGATTAATCTAGCGATTTCCATCCATGCTCCCAATGATGCGCTTCGCTCAAAGCTCATGCCGGTGAATCGCAGATTCCCATTCAATGATGTTATGGATTCACTTCGTTATTATTTGGCGAAGACGGGACGCAGAATTACGTTCGAATATGCCCTCATTGGCGGTGTGAACGATCGTCCTGAACATGCGGAAGAGCTTGCTGATGTGATTAAGGACATGCTCTGCCATGTGAATTTGATTCCTGTTAACCACGTGCCTGAGCGCAACTACGTAAGAACACCGCGTAATGATATTTTTGAATTCCAACGGATTCTAGAACGTAAAGGAATTAATGCGACCATTCGTCGCGAACAAGGACATGATATCGCAGCGGCTTGCGGACAATTGCGGGCGAAGCATTTGGAAGCCAAATAGCGAGGTGAGAGCCATGAATATGGTACAGCGTTCCGATGTTGGGCGCGTTCGAACAGTCAATGAAGATCTATCTTGGGTACAAGCTCTGGACAGCGGGGTAACACTTGCGATTGTTGCAGATGGAATGGGTGGTCATCAAGCGGGGGACACCGCGAGCAGGCTAGCCGTTGAGACGGTCTCGCAGCAATTGCTGTCGCTCCGTTCGGGGCTTTCTGCTGAAGAATTAGGAGATGCGCTAGCTGCAGCGATTCTGCGAGCGAACCGCGTGATTTACGAACTCGCTTCGCAAGACAGGAAGTATCATAATATGGGGACGACGATCGTGGCTGTCCTTCTCGATGGTCTGAAGGGCATGATCGGTCACATTGGAGATAGTCGCGTCTACAAAATAAATGAAGATGTGATCGAACAGCTGACAGAAGATCATTCTCTCGTGAACGAGTTGGTGAAGAAGGGTCAGATTAGCAGCGAAGAAGCGCAGCATCATCCGATGAAAAATGTTGTGACTCGTGCATTAGGAACGGACCCACATGTGTCCGTAGAGTTAATCCCTGTCGCACTTACTGAGCATGATACGCTTATGCTGTGCAGCGATGGGTTAAGCAATCGCGTTACGGAAGATGAAATGAAGCGTACCGTCAATACGGTACAAGACTCTCTTGCTGCGAGAGCGGATCAACTGCTTCAATTAGCCCTGCAAGCGGGCGGCGAAGATAATATTACAGTTGTTCTATTGGAACAGACATCAAGAATTAACGACAGCGCAGTAAGGGGGTGGGCGGAATGATTGGTCATGAACTAGGCGGACGATACGAGATACTAACACGAGTAGGCGGCGGCGGTATGGCGCTTGTCTATAAAGCCCAGGACCTATTATTAGGACGTAACGTAGCCGTTAAAATTTTGCGTCAAGAGTTCGTCCATGATGAGGAGTTTATTCGTCGGTTTCGTCGGGAGGCCCAGTCAGCGGCAGCCTTATCACATCCGAATGTTGTAAGTATCTATGATGTAGGTCAAGAAGAAGACATTCATTATATTGTGATGGAATACGTCGAAGGTCAGAATTTAAATGAGTATATTAAAGAGAAGGCGCCGCTCCAGGCCGAAGAAGCGATACATATTGCGATGCAAATCTGTGATGCTTTGGATCATGCGCACCATAACGAGATTATTCATCGTGACATCAAGCCCCATAACATTCTTATTGGCAAAAATGGCCGTGTGAAGGTGACGGATTTTGGGATAGCACGTGCTGTAACCTCGTCTACGATTACACATGCAGGTTCGGTGCTGGGGTCTGTGCATTACTTCTCGCCAGAACATGCGAAGGGCGTTGCTACAGGGGCGAAGTCGGACTTATATTCGCTTGGGATTGTGCTCTATCAGATGCTCACTGCGCGTCTGCCATTCCTTGGCGAGAGCCCGATCAGTGTTGCGCTTAAGCATCTGCAAGATGAATTCGAGGAGCCTCGCGTAGTCAATCCGTTGATTCCGCAGAGTGTAGAGAACATCATTCTGAAATCGATGCGCAAGAATCCACAGGAACGTTATCAATCGGCTAAAGAAATGATGGCGGATCTGGATACGAGTCTATCAGCGGATCGTCGGTTCGAGAAGAAGATTGGCTTCGAAGACGATGCATTTATCGATGAGCAGAAGACTCGTGTTATTCCTGCCATTAAGCCGGATCGTATTGCGCCGAAGAAAGCTGCAGCTCCGATTGCTCGTGAAGTGAAAGAAGAGACAGAAGAGCAGGAGAACGAACGTACAGAGCCCAAGAAGAAGTGGGTGAAGCCAGCCGTTTGGGTAGGAGCGACTATCGTGTTTCTTGCGATTATGCTCGGGGTCGTGCTGTACGTGCAGAAGCTTGTCTATGTCCCGGAGGTAACGCTGCCGAACCTCGTGAATCTTACGGAGGAAGAGGCAAGGAAGCAGTTGTCGGATCTGAAGATTGACATCGAAGAGCCGGTTAACCGCGTGAATAAGGAAGGCTTTGCGAAGGGAATTGTATTCGAGCAGAGCAAGCCGGAAGGCACGAAAGTGAAGGAAGGCTCTACGATCTCGATTTCGGTCAGCGAAGGGGTTCCAATGTTTAAGATGCCGGAGTTGACCAATAAATCGTATTCGGAAGCACGTCAGATGCTAATCGATCTGAAGGTGCCGGAGAGCCAGATTACGAAAGTGGAAGAAAATAATGATAATGTGGCAGCAGGCCTCGTGTTCGCGCAAACGCCTGAGGCTGGTACGGATAGTGACCTCACACAGGTGCAAGTACGCCTGACAGTGAGTAAGGGCAGCGCAGCCATCCCGATGCCGAATTTGATCACAATGACGGAAGATGAAGCGAAGGCGGCTATTCAATCCAAAGGCTTGAAGCTTGCAGCGGAATCCGGTGGCGTGAAGCGCGAGCCGAGCTACTTCCCGAAAGGTGAAGTGTTTAAGCAATGGCCGTATGAACCGAAGGAGATGGTGGAGCCGAATTCGGAGGTTATGATCTACGTGAGTTCAGGTTATCCGCCGGAAGCGATTGAATATACGTTCAATCTGCCGGTTGCGCCAGTTGAAGAGGGCAAGAAGAGCTCCATTCGGATTGTCTATTCCGATGCTCGCGGAGAAAATATTGAATGGGGTCCTGCTCAGACCATTTCACATGTTCAGACGTTTGCCATCGATCTCGTGCTTGCGCCGAATAAAGATGGTGTCGTTAATGTCTATCGGAACAAAGAGTTCCTTGATTCGTATCCTGTCTCTTACTTTGATGCGAAGAATGGGACGGTTCAAATTCCGCAAATCGATGTCCCTGCGACAACGGATCCTACGGATGGAACTACGACCGACGAATGGACCGATAGCACCTTCGATACGGGGAACAATGGGAACGGTAATGGCAACGGCCATGGTAATGGGAAAGACAAGAAAAACAAACATAATGATAACTAAGTCACATAATCGAAGCGGAGGGATGCTGCCATTCGAAGAATAGGAGCGAGAATATGCCTCAAGGGTTAATTGTCAAGGCATTAAGCGGTTATTACTATGTTGAAGTGTCAGGTGAGCTCATTCAATGCCGGGCGCGTGGGATTTTCAAGAAAAGAGGCGAGTCGCCGCTCGTTGGCGATTACGTTGAATATACGCTTACGGAGAACGGGGAGGGGATGGTCGATGCGATCTCCCCTCGCTCTTCGGAGCTGATCCGTCCACCAATCTCCAATGTGGAGCAAGCGATTCTTGTCTTCTCAGTTCAAGAACCGGAACTTAATCTACAGTTGCTCGACAAATTCCTTGTTCATATTGAACATGCTGGACTGGATGTTGTGATCTGTTTCACCAAGGAAGACTTGCTTGATGAGTCTTCAATGGAGAAGGATGCAGAGGTTAGCCTGTCCTTCAATGGGGAACAAGAGTTAACGAAGATAGAGGATGCTGAGGCGCTGTACAAACAAATTGGCTATACCGTTATTCGGACAAGTTCTGTAACGGGCCTGGGCACAGAAGAACTCATGGCGCAGCTGACGGGGAAAATCAGTGTCTTTGCTGGTCAATCCGGGGTGGGTAAGTCTTCGATGCTTAACGCGCTCTTGCCAGGGCTTGCACTGGAGACGAATCAGATCAGTATGCGGCTTGGCCGCGGTAAGCATACGACAAGACATGTGGAATTGATTCCTCTGCCTGCTGGGGGATTCGTAGCGGATACGCCGGGATTCAGTCAGCTCGACTTCTTAGAGCTTGGTGTTGAGGCATTAGGCGACTGCTTCCGGGAGTTCCGGGACTATGCGGCAGGGTGTAAATTCCGAGGTTGTACGCATCTGCATGAGCCGGGCTGTAAAGTGCTTGCTGCCAAAGAAGCGGGTGAGGTTTCGGCGAGCCGGTATGCGCATTACGAGCTGTTCTACAATGAAATGAAAGAAAAGAAACGGAGGTACTAATCGATGAAACATAAAATTGCTCCGTCCATTTTGTCTGCGGATTTTGCTAAGCTTGGGGATGAAATTAAAGAAGTTGAGCGCGGAGGAGCCGACTGGATCCATGTGGACGTGATGGATGGTCATTTCGTGCCGAATATTACGATTGGTCCGTTAATTGTGGATGCCATACGTCCGCATACAACGCTACCACTTGACGTTCATCTGATGATTGAGAAACCTGAACAATATATTCCTGTATTCGCTAAGGCAGGTGCGGATTGGATTACGGTTCATGCTGAGGCATGTACGCATCTCCACCGTGTCATCCACTTGATCAAAGAGCAGGGGGTTAAGGCTGGCGTCGCTCTGAATCCAGCAACACCGTTATCGGCGATTGAGGAAGTGCTTGAAGATCTGGATATGGTCTTAATTATGACGGTGAATCCGGGATTTGGCGGTCAGAGCTTCATTGAGAGCACGTTGTCCAAAATCACTAGACTACGCAACATGTTAGATGCTCGTGGATTACAGCATGTGCATATTGAGGTAGATGGTGGAGTTAACGAAGAGACCGTTGCGCGTGTCGTTCAAGCAGGTGCAGACGTGCTCGTTGCAGGCAGCGCTGTATTTGGGCAGCAAGATCGCAAAGCTGCAATGGAACGCATTCGAGATCGCATGACATTGTAAGGAGTGACTTTCGTGACAGCACTGTGGTTAATTGTAGCCAGTCTATTATCGGGCATATTGCTCGGGACTTATACGTTAATGGCGTCGCCTGCGAACTTAATCTGTTCCTTGCTGGCGCTTGTGATTACGATTTATTTCTTCCGCAAATATGAACGCCTTGCGATTCGGATTTGGTATGTCGTTCTATCGATCATATTCTTCTTCCTCTTTATTATCGTGATCACGATGATTCAATTTGTGAAGACGAATCCGATACCTGCATCGATTTAGGATTTGGGCTTATCCTTATCATTCTCTATGGAATAGGGCATGCCGTTCCCGCATATGATGGATACATAAGTGTGCGGGAGTGGGGGTTCTTTAGAAAATGTTGGGAGGGTGGAGTATGAAATTTTATACATTCAAGTTACCGAAGTTCTTGGGAGGCTTTGTAAAGGCGATTCTGAATACGTTCCATAAGAACTAGCGCGTAGTAACGCGCTAATCTGCGGTATCGTCTTCTTCATCCTGTGGTGGAGTCAAGACTTTGTATAGGCTAGCTGGAATTATGATACTTATAAAAGTTTTTTACATTTAAAAAAGCACCTGCGCGAGCAGGTGCTTTTTGCTTATGAGTTTATCAGTTATTATACGCGAGCTACTTTACCGGATTTCAATGCGCGTGTGCTAACATAAACACGTTTTGGCTTGCCATCTACCAAAATACGAACTTTTTGAACGTTAACGCCCCAAGTGCGTTTGTTTTTGTTGTTTGCGTGGGAAACGTGGTTTCCTGTTTTTGGCGATTTGCCAGTTACGAAACATTTGCGAGACATTGAGTACACCTCCTTGTTCGAGACACCTGCATAAAACAATACTTATATATAATAGCATAGGCAAATTTGCTTCGTCAACTCACCTAAAAAACTTTATTTATTTATCTTATCTATTATAGTACAATGTTGATTAGTCCATAATACACAAAAAGGAGTGGAGAAAAGAGAGATGACTATTCAACTCAGCATGGAAAGTGGAAAAGTATACATATCTGATGATGTCGTAGCGATCATTGCAGGTTCTGCTGCTCTGGATTGTTATGGGCTGATAGGAATGGCTTCGCGCAAACAATTGAAGGATGGCATTGCTGAACTGCTCGGCCGTGAGAACTTGGCTCGTGGTGTTGAGATTCGTAAGGTGAATGACCAGGTTCAAATAGATTTATACATTATTGTCAGCTATGGTACGAAAATATCCGAAGTTGCTCATAATATTCAAATTAAAGTGAAGTATGTGCTGAATGAAATCGTCGGAATTCATGTTGATGTGGTGAATGTGTTTGTGCAGGGCGTACGTGTAATAAGTTAGGAAGGGGAATACACCTTGAGGAAGTTTTCATTGGATGGGGCAGATTTTACAAGCATGGTCTTACGGGGTGCAAATCAATTGCATCAGTATTCCGATCATGTGAATTCATTAAATGTGTTTCCTGTCCCAGACGGAGATACAGGAACGAATATGAATTTAACGATGGCGGCGGGCGTGAATGCACTACGGGAGAAGAGCTCTCCGTCGCTTGGGAAGAGCGCTGAGGTGCTGTCCAAAGGATTACTGATGGGCGCACGTGGGAATTCGGGAGTTATTCTCTCCCAATTATTCCGTGGATTTAGCAAATCCGTCGTAGGTTTAGATTCCATCAATTCGAATCAATTTGCTGCTGCACTGCAGAGTGGTGTGGATACAGCTTACAAAGCAGTCGTCAAACCCGTAGAAGGGACCATCTTGACCGTTGCGAAAGAGGCAGCCAAGCACGCAGTGCAAATCGCTCGCCGTACGACAGATATCTTGGAATTGATGCGTGAAGTGCTCCAGAAGGCGAATGAGGCTTTGGCGAACACGCCAAACCAACTGCCGGTGCTGAAGCAAGTCGGTGTCGTGGATTCAGGGGGACAAGGACTCGTCTACATTTACGAAGGGTTCTTGCAAGCTATTGAGGCTGGCGAAGCTTCTCTTACGGACGTGCCAGCGCATCCTGCAACTACAGCTTCCACTGTAGATTCAGTGAAGCATACGGTGTCTGCACAATCGCAATTATCAACGGAAGATATTGAATTTTTGTACGATATGGAGTTTTTCATTCAGTTAAATTTAGGAAAACCGCAAAAGAAGTTCGACGAGCACCAATTCAGGAAAGCGCTTGCGAAGAATGGGGACTCGATCATCGTGATCGCGGATCAAGAGATTGTGAAGGTTCACGTACATTCCAAAGCGCCAGGCGATGTCCTGAGTGAATCGCTGCAATATGGCGAATTGATCAAGATTAATATTCTGAATATGCGTGAGCAGCACCGTGATCTACTAGCCGATGGCGGCGATGTTACGCCGATGCCGGAACTGTATCCTGCCATTAATAGAGAAGAAGCGGGAACTGTAGAGACGGTTGTTGAACCTCCAGCAGATGAGCTTGCTGCTTATGGGATGATTTCTGTCTCGATGGGACAAGGGATATCGGATATCTTCATAAGTCTTGGCGTAGATGTCGTTCTCTCAGGTGGGCAGACGATGAACCCGAGTACAGAAGATTTCGTTAAGGCGATTGCGTCGATCTCCGCGCAGCATATCTTAATTCTTCCGAACAACTCGAACATTATTCTTGCGGCACAACAAGCCAAGGAGCTCGTAACGGACCGTGAAGTGACGGTATTGCCATCGAAGACAATTCCGCAAGGTCTTGCGGCAGCATTTGCTTTCCAAGAAGACGAATCCGTCGAAGTGAATATTGAAGCGATGGGGCAGGCCATTTCGCATGTGCAGTCAGGTCAAGTGACGTATTCGATCCGTGATACGAGCCTAGATGGCCTTGAGATCAAAGCGGGTCACTATATCGGGATTCATAATTCCAAAATTGTCGCGACAACCGATTCCATTGTGGAGACTTGTCAGGACTTGCTTCGCCAAATGATCGGCAGCGGCGACGAGATCGTCACGATCTTGGTCGGAGACGATGCAGAAGAAGAGACAACTGGGCAGTTAACGTCATGGATGGCAGAGCAATTCCCAGATGCGGAAGTGGAGATTCATTCAGGCGGACAGCCAATCTATCATTATCTGTTCTCCGTAGAGTAAATCTTCGATAATAACTCGCATTGCGTATACCTAAGCCTTGAAGGAGGAATTGGATATGGGTAAAGTGCGTATTGTAACAGATAGCACCGGGGATATCCCTCGTGAGATAAGAGAGCAGTATGATATCCGAATGGTTCCACTGAAAGTGCATTTTGGTGATGAGATGTACATGGATGCGGTTACGATCGAGCCGGCACAATTTTATGATAAGCTTACGAAATCGGAGAAGCTCCCGACGACGTCGCAGCCTTCTCCGCTTGATTTCACTGAGGTCTACAAACAATTGTTAGCGGAGCCAGATACCGAAATTATATCGATTCATTTATCTGCGGCTTTAAGCGGTACGTATCAGTCGGCTGTTCTCGCGAAATCGATGGTTGAAGAAGAGGATACCTCCAATGAGGGGCGCGTATCCATAGTGAATTCCAGATCGGCCTCCTATGGGTTCGGGCAGATGGTCGTGCTGGCCGCCCAGCTTGCAGAGCAAGGGAAGTCGAAGGATGAAATTCTAGCGATGATCGCTAGATTTCAGCAGGAACGTAAATTGTACTTTCTTCTCGATACGCTCGATTTCTTACAGAAGGGCGGCCGTATCGGGAAAGCCTCGGCTGTACTCGGAACGTTACTGAACATTAAGCCGATCCTATCGATTGATGAGGAAGGCGAAGTGCACGCTGTCGATAAGGTACGTGGTCAGAAGAAAGCAATGGCGCGCGTTGTCGACATGTTCAAGAAGGATTTTGAGGGCAGACAAATACATATTGCTGCGGGGTATGCGACAGAGCGTGGTGCGTTAGAAGAATTAATTGGTCTTATGCGTGAGCAATTCGATGTAGCTTCTGTGGAATATACAACGATTGGCTCGGTCATCGGAACCCATACGGGTCCAGGTGTAATCGCACTCTTCGTGACCCCGGTGAATGAGGGTTAGCCATGGAACAGATGGACTTAAGACAAATTTCATTACGTAAAGTAAGTGGCGTGAGTGCTCCGAAGGAACTAGAGCTTCACGCCTTTGGCATTTTATCGGTAGCCGATCTGCTCGAATACTATCCCTACCGCTATGAGGACTATCGGCTACGAGATTTAACCGAAGTGAAAGATAGCGAGAAAGTCACGGTAGAAGGGAAGATCGCGAGCCCTCCCGTCGTCTCTCGATTCGGCAAGAATAAATCTCGAATGACTTGTAAGGTGATGATTGGCGATTTTCTAGTGACAGCCACGTGGTTCAACCGTCACTTCCTTCAAGAGCAGATCATTGCTGGCCGAGAAATCGTGCTAACGGGAAAATGGGAGCAGAAGCGGATGCAAATTACGGTCGCGGACTCGGAGTTCCCAGACCGTGGTGCCGGACGGAAAGGTACGCTGCAGCCAGTCTATACGGTCGGCGGGAAGATCACGCAGACCTGGATGCGCAAGACGATGGTACAAGCCTTAGCACAGTTCGGTGCGATGATTGAAGAGGTGCTTCCGTACGCTTTGGTGGAGCAGTATCATTTTATGCCTCGCAAACAAGCGATTGCACTTATCCATCATCCGCAGAATACGGAAGAAGGGCAGCAGGCCCGCAATCGGATGGTCTATGAGGAATTGTTCATGTTCCAGCTGAAGCTGCAAGCGTTCCGGACGTTGACGCGTGAACGGATGGATGGTATAGCACATCAAGTCGAGAATCGCACAGTGCGAGAGTTTGTGCGCAGCTTGCCTTTCGAGCTAACCGATGCACAGAAGCAGGTCGTCACCGAAATATTAAGTGATTTACGCTCTCCTAGCTGTATGAATCGACTACTGCAAGGGGATGTTGGTTCCGGGAAGACGGTTGTTGCTGCAATTGCATTGTTCGCTACGGTACGGGCAGGGTATCAAGGCGCGCTGATGGTACCGACAGAGATTCTCGCCGAGCAGCATTTGCGCTCACTGCAGAAGCTCTTCGAGCCTCACGGTATTCAAGTCGGTCTGCTCACAGGCAGTGTAACGGGACGCAAACGTAAGGATCTGCTCGCATCGCTTCAGATGGGCATGATCGATATTGTGGTTGGTACACATGCGTTGATCCAAGAGGATGTATTCTTCAGACAGCTTGGTCTTGTCGTGACGGATGAGCAGCATCGGTTCGGGGTGAATCAGCGGAGTATTCTGCGGCGCAAAGGGATGAACCCGGATGTGCTGACGATGACAGCGACTCCTATTCCACGGACACTCGCCATTTCTGCTTTTGGTGATATGGATGTCTCCACGATTTCGGAACGCCCTAAAGGGAGGAAGCCGATTCAGACGTTCTGGGTGAAGCACAGCATGCTGGAGCGCGTACTTGGCTTCATTCGCAAAGAGGTGGATCAAGGTCGACAGGCCTATATGATTTGTCCGTTAATCGAAGAGTCGGAGAAGATTGATGTTCAGAATGCGATTGATCTGCATGTCCAGATTCAGCAAGCACTGCCTCATTATCGTGTAGGTCTTCTTCATGGTCGGATGAGTGCGCAGGAGAAAGAAGAAGTCATGCAGCAATTCAGTCGAAATGAAGTGCAGGTACTTATCTCGACGACGGTTATCGAGGTTGGGGTGGATGTGCCGAATTCCACATTGATGATCGTAATGGATGCGGATCGATTCGGGTTATCGCAGCTTCATCAGCTTCGTGGACGCGTTGGTCGGGGAGAACACCAATCCTATTGTATTCTGATCGCAGATCCAAAGTCCGAAGTGGGTCAGCAGCGAATGCAGGTCATGACGGAGACGGATGATGGGTTCGAGGTATCTCGGCGGGATTTGGAGCTGCGTGGTCCGGGGGATTTCTTCGGTACGAAACAGAGTGGTCTTCCGGAGTTCCGTCTTGCGGATATGGTAGCGGATTTTGCTGTTCTTGAACAAGCGCGTGATGACGCAGGTAGACTCGTCAATGATGCGGCGTTCTGGACATCTGCGCAATATGTTGGGCTTCGTAAGTTCTTGCAGCGTGAACAAATTTTCCAAGGGGACCTGTTAGATTAGTTCAATTGACAAGCTGCCTGCGCATATACTGGGAATATTGCATAAGTCGTTTCTCAGGAGGTGTCTACGGGTGAGTTATGTCAAATATGGGATTAGTCCGGAATTCGTGGAGCGGGTGAAGACGAAGACGAAGAATCCGCAAGTGAAAGACAAATTGAAAAAAATGCTGGATGGCGTGAACAAACACGATCTGCAGGATCGAACGAAGGTGCGCCGTCTCGTCAAATCGGCTGGGGTCATTCTGAATGAGAAGATTTCGGGAACGCAGGAAGATCAGATTGTTGCGTTCGTCTTGGCGCAGAAGATTGATCCGAATAATACGTTTCATCTCATTAAGCTGTGGGGGATGTTCCGTTAAGGTTGTGATGCCTGGTTCTCAGGGAAATGCCCGTTCTTCGATTTTAGAAGGCGGGTTTTTTGCTCCATATAAGTAGGAAGTCATTTTTATGTGATTTGGGCAACATATGCTACAATAGGAAGCGCGGATACATGATTTACGTACATACGGGAGGGATTTGACGTGACAAGATTTCAAGCTTTCGTGGTAGATAAACAAGATGAGGAAGTCATTACGCAAGTCAAGACGTTAACGATGGAAGATCTACCTGCTGGGGATGTAACCATACGTGCTGCATATTCCAGTGTGAACTATAAAGACGGCCTGGCGACACTGCTAAATGGCGGTATTGTGAACCAATATCCGTTCATCCCGGGCATTGATGTTGCAGGGACGGTTATCGAGTCGAAGGACGAGCGGTTTGAAGAAGGAGATTTCGTCCTAGTCACAGGTTATGGGTTAGGCGTGTCTCATTTTGGCGGGTATAGCGAATATATTCGAGTACCAGGGGATTGGATCGTTCATCTCCCGGAAGGCATAACGCTCAAAGAATCGATGGCACTTGGTACAGCTGGGTTTACTGCGGCATTATCTATACATAAGTTGGAACAACACGGTCTGAGGCCGGACCAGGGAGAAGTATTAGTCACGGGTGCATCTGGTGGCGTAGGGAGTCTGGCGGTGGCCATGCTATCCAAGATCGGCTATCACGTGGTGGCAAGTTCGGGCAAGACGGAGGAGCATGATTTCCTACGTAAATTAGGGGCGAAGGAGATTCTCTCACGGGAGGATGTATCGCCTGAGCAGATTAGACCGCTCAGCAAAGCACGCTGGGCAGCTGTTGTTGATCCTGTGGGCGGGAATACACTTGCACATGCACTTAGTACCACCAAGTACGGTGGGGCTATTGCGGTGAGTGGAATGATCGGGGGCGCGGGATTCCCGGGCAATGTGTATCCATTTATTTTGCGCGGCGTACAACTCATTGGGATCGATTCCGTCTATTGTCCGATGGACGAGCGAATTGCGATTTGGAAGCGGTTAGGTTCGGATCTGAAGCCGGATTTGCTGCTCGAGGAGATTGGGCGTGTGACGACACTTGCGCATTTGTCACATGAACTGAAGATAATCCTGCAAGGGAAGCAACGCGGGCGGTTGATCGTAGCGTTATAACGTGACAGGAATCGACATAATTTGGTAGACGGTCGATACTTGTTCTGATACAATAGGGGTAATTGGAAAATATTACGTTTGCGAAGAACGCAAGCTGAGGAGATAACTCCCGGTTTGCGTTCTTTTTTTTGTTGTCATCAGCATAGGAAGGTGGATTCGTTATGAGAGTAAGACTGTCATCGTACTTGGACTGTGGCTTGAAACATCGAAATACGGACCTACTGGGAAGTCGAGCACGTGAGGAAACGGGGTCAGTACAGGGGGCTGGAGCTTGGGTTGGGATGCGTAAAGTTGAAGGGGTTATTCATCAGCCTTGGTTCAAGAAATTGCAAGAACATCGTCAAGGGGGGGATTTCACGTAAAAGAGAGATGAAAATAGCAGGAAAGCAGGTGAAGGGGTAAAAAGGATGCCAGCTCAATCCGATAAGGTATGAGCGGGGGATCCTTTTTTTATTGTGACTGGATCAATTGCATCGATAGGTTTATAATTACAAAGTCTAAATATTAGATGAATGACCGTAATGGTCATTTGGTCATTTTGAGTGCTATGACAGGTGATAACATCAAAACAGAATGCGTACACCTATAGCAAGCTATAGGAGGGAGAACGATGAAGGTATTTGGTTTTTTGGGTTCTGAGATTAGGATGAAATCAAATTAGAAGAAAAGGGAGCGCTGCGCGCTCCCTTTTTGCGTTGATCGATGAGATGTGATTCATCTTGGATGGTTATTCGTTGCTTCCGAGCGAGTTCTTCTGTAACGGCTTGATAATGGCATAGGCGAAGGTGAATAAAGGACTGGCCCATAGGAATATCGCATATGGTAAGTATTCGACGACCGGAACGCCCAGCGTCGATGCGAAAAAGGCGCCGCTGACTCCCCAAGGAATTAAAGGATTCACGAGGGTTCCACAGTCCTCAAGCGTCCGGGAGAGCGTTCTCGCCGGAATTTGGCGCCGCGCGTATTCGTCCTTGAACATTTGACCAGGTAGAAGGATCGATAGATATTGCTCCCCCGTCATGCCGTTCACCGCAATGGAGGATGCGCCTGTCATAAGCACGATGCTGCTCTTCCGCTTCAGCGGCGCGATTACGGTGCGGAAGAAGGCTTCAATGACGCCGCAATGCTGCAGCAATCCACCTAGAGATAAGGCGATCAAGATCAGAGAGACGGACCACATCATCGATTGCAAGCCGCCGCGATTGACGATGGAAGCGACTGTCTCGTTCGCAATCGTGCTCTTGTAGCCGCTCTGCATGACTTGGAACCACATGTCGATTGCACTCTGATGCTGCACGAACGCGGTGATCAAGAGGCCTGTGACGATCCCTACGATTAGCGTAGGCAAGATGGGTACGCGTCTAACGGAGCAGATCAGAACAGCTAATGGCGATAACAATGTTAGCCAATGGATGTTGAAGCCCTCATGCAGCGCAAGCTTAATCTGTTCCATAGAGCTTAGATCAACCGTGCCTGTTCGCGCCCCGAATAAAAAGAAGATCGTCGTCAGGACAAGTGCTGGAACGGTGGTGTAGAGCATATTGCGAATATGTGTGAATAGTGTCGTACCTGCTACAGCGGGCGCGAAGTTCGTCGTATCGGACAGCGGTGACATTTTATCGCCAAAGCAAGCCCCGCAAATGACAGCCCCTGCAGCTAATGTCGGTGAGACGCCTGTCGTCGCGGCGATCCCCATGAAGGCTACCCCAACCGTACTGACGGTTGTGAACGAACTGCCTGTGAACAAAGAGATCATGATGGTCACATAAAGCGCGCTCACGGCAAAATAATTCGGCTGAATATAATCCATGCCGTAGTAGAGAATGGTCGGCACGGTACCGCTCATCATCCAGACGGCGATAAGAATCCCGATGAGGGATAGGATCAGAATGGGCATGATCGCAGTCTGAATGCCGCGGATGATCGCCGATTCGATGCTTGTCCAAGGGATACCGAACATCCACAAGAGGGCGGCGGTTCCGACGGTCGTCGCGAGAAGCGGGAGATGCGGCTCTGCTTTTAAGAGGAAAATGGAGATGAATAGCAGGGAGAGAATAAAGACAATGAGCAGCATGCTCTTGGAGAAACTGAGTTGTTTATTCACGATGTTGGGCTCCTTAAATACTTTTTAGCTTTTATGCGTTAAAGTATAAAGGATGTGCATGGATAACGTCAATGTTATGAACATACAGAACAGGATGATTTTAGTGGGAAGGAGGTTTCAGTTGGATATCCTCGGCCAGTTTTATCATCCTGCGCAAGTCAGGTTAAATCTAGGCACCGATTTCCATAAAATTCACTTGCATATCGAACGTGTGTTTGGTATATAATAAATATCAAATGCGAATGTTTGTTCGCTATATGTAAATGAGTTAGGAATATGACTTGGAGGGTGTTAAATTGAGTCAACCAAGCGAAAGGGTCATCTTTTTAGCGGACTGTCAGAGTTTTTATGCGAGCGTAGAGAAAGCAGATCATCCAGAATATAAGAACAAACCGGTAGCTGTGGCAGGAGACCCTGCGCGAAGGTCGGGCATCATTCTGGCGGCCTGCCCTATTGCGAAGAGCTTCGGTGTCACGACAGCGGAACGGCTCGGGGAGGCGCTCAGGAAATGCCCGGATCTTGTTATTATGCGCCCTCGTATGCAGCATTATATCGATATATCCTTGAAGATAACGGAGATATACGAAAAATTTACGGATCTTGTGGAAGTGTTCAGCATTGACGAACAATTCTTAGATATTACGGCAAGTCAGTCCCTCCTGGGGAATCCCGTCACCATCGCGCGGGCCATTCAAGACCAAGTAATGCATGAGACAGGAATACGCATACGCGTAGGGATCAGCTCGAATAAGATACTGGCGAAGATTGCAACCGACATATGGGCGAAAAAAAATAAGAATGGGATCTTCATTCTGTCGCCATCCGATCTTGAGCGTACACTATGGCAGGAGCCGGTCCATAAGATGTATGGCGTTGGCTCCCGAATGACCGCACACTTCACGAAGCTAGGCATGATGACGATCGGGGATATTGCACGAACGCCGTTGCCGGAGCTTAAGGATAAGTTCCGCGCACGGTTCGGCAAGCAGTCGGATATTCATGCCGAGGTGATGTGGCGAACGGCGAACGGTCTGGATAACAGCCCCGTGTCGCCAGGAACCTTCCATGCAGCGCCCAAATCGGTCGGTCATATGATGACCTTGCCGCGGGACTATGCGGATGCTTCGGAAGTCGATACGATTCTGCTCGAGCTGACGGAAGAGGTCTGCCGCGACTGTCGGCAGAAGGGTTATATGGGCTCGGTCGTGACGGTCAGCTGTATGTGCAGCCCTTATGAGACGCCAACGGGCTTCTCGCGCCAGATGAAGATGGCCGATCCGACGAACAATACGAACAAAGTGTTCGAGACGGTGAAGACGCTCTTCTACAAATATTGGGATCAGATGCCCGTGCGGCGTGCCGGTGTTATGCTGAGCGCACTAACGGATGATGATGCGTATCAGTTGACGCTGTTCGAGGATCAAGAACGGATGCGGGCGCTCGATCGAGCGACGGATCGTATTAAGGAACGATATGGCAGTGCTGCAATCATGCGGGCATCGTCTGCCACGAAGGCGGGTCAAGCGTCGGAGCGGTCAATGAAAATTGGGGGGCATTATAAATGAGTAAGAAGCTGGAAAATAACGGTCTATGGGAGTCCAGTCGCATGATGCTGCCACAGCATCGGGAGGCCTTGTTAAATAGACATCATGAAATTCCGAGTCTTCGTTCAAGCCATCCAAAGAAGGAAGATATTGAATTAATACGCGATTATATTCTGCTCCCCATTATGTATACGCTGGTAACCAAAAAGATCTCCGAAGTGAAACGCTCTTCTGAGACGCTAAAGTCACTATATGCCAAAGCAGCACAAATCCTTGCGGCTAATATTTACAAAGATTTGTCCAAGGTGAAACAAGAAATGATGGAAAAAGAAATTCGTGTTTTTAATGAAGAAAAGCATGAAGATATATTGGAGTTGCATTATGCCTATCGTGATTATGAGGATCGTTTGATTATAACAAAAGAATACATGAAGGCGGAAATAAGCAAGAGATTAGCTCGATACACGGACAGTCTTATAATAAACTTAAGTAAAATTTAATAATAAAAAATGAATGAGTTATTTACATGACCTACTACAACTGTTACAGGTATCAATGGAATTTAAAAAAAGATGACCCCTGTGCAATACGCAATACAGAGATCATCTTCTTCAATCTGCCTAGACTTTTTTTGAATGACACGGGAGATTACTCATAATTAGTTACAATATATCTTCCTTTGTCCTCTTGCCATTTCAGGGTATAGATCTTGTTCTCCGGTGTTGTAATTTTAAATTCTTCTTTACTGCCTTCCACTTTCACGGCATCGAACGTCGTATCGATTATGGAAGGGTTGAAGAATGGAACCGCAGCGCCGTCTTCTCCTTTGTTCAAGACCACGTTGTCGTCTACCGTCTGGTCTGTAACATAATGGGCCATGATTTTATCGACGAGCGGTGCATCGAAGTATCCAAGCAGCAGTTCTTTCGCCTTATCTCGTCCGCCTGTTGCCGGATCTAAGATCGGCGTGCCGTCTGCTGCGGTTTTTTTGTGGAATAATATTTTGACTTTATCTACCGCAACACTAGCATCGTTATAGGCAATCTGCTTGTCCATCGGATCGGCTTCTTTGGCCGGTGTAGAGCAGGCTACAACCGATAGAATAAGAATGACTAGAATGAATACGGTCGTGAATTTGTTACGCATTTGAATTCTCCTTTTATTCTGTAATCATCACCATAGTCTAATCCGTTTTCTACCAAATTCCAACATGTAAAAAATTCCAATAGTGACGATCATCGTCCATGCGCGTAATACAGCTATCAGGAATATAAAAAAGATGAACCCTGTTCAATACAGAGATCATCTTCTTCAATCTGCCTAAATATTTCGACTAAGTGATTGACTAAATCGCGTGGAGTTTCTTGTGACCTATGGGCGAAGAAAAATAAGAATGGGATGACGATGCATATCAGTTGACGTTGTTCGAGGATCAAGAACGGATGCGGGCGCTCGATCGAGCAACGGATCGAATTAAGGAACGATATGGCAGTGCTGCAATCATGCGGGCATCGTCTGCCACGAGGGCGGGCCAAGCGTCGGAGCGGACAATGAAAATTGGGGGGCATTATGGGGCATATGTGAATTATACGACTCCCTTATTACCAAAGGTCGCTAGGTTCCCATCATTCACATCAGGATCCAACGTATTTGTAGAACTGAAAGCACTATTATTAGTCATGAAATCGCTTGTATTAAACGACCCTGCACCGGCATAGGTTTTGTTGGAACTTTCTGGTGATAATTGTATCGCATCGCCAATTTGCACAATTCCAGATGTTCCTACGCTTATGATTTTTATATTTCCAACTATCGAAGGCATATACGTAATACCACCTTTATTGGCAAGCAAGATAATGCATCTTATGCCGTCATTCGCCTAAGTGACACCTTTTTTACCACATAAGAAAGTATAAGTTTTCGGTATACGAAAACAGCTTTCTTATTGGCGATAAAACCAACATCTAATCGCGGTCGAACGTCTCCGAAAGTCCTCGATAGAGGTTTTCTCATAGGCAAGATGAATATCTGAAGTTATTTCCTCTGTACCTGTCGGATCTGTTTGAACCTCGATTCACTTTCAATTAAGCAGTTTGAACCAATTTGGATAATGGAAGAAGTATCCACTCCCTTTATTGCTATCCCCCTTACTTTTATAAATTTCGACTCGTTAACAATATTCATCTGTAAAGGGGTTAGTGCTCTCGGTTCTGGAGTTTCTTGTGAGAAAATCGGATAATCGTTAAACTCCCCTTCGGTTCCAAGATAAGTAGATCTCTCTTTTTGAAAGACGAGAACTTTTGAATAAGGTGTCAGCCTTTGTGCATCTCCTACAATTAGAATTGCACTCGACGAAATGCTATCAACCTGTAGCCACGGAACGAATGAGATTCTTGCCATTTTATGATCTTACTGGTGTTGGTAACGGAGCCGCTGGAGTGATGATCAACGACTCTGGGGGAGTATCCGAAATAGATGAACATTTAATCACTTCAGTATCACCGACCATCACTACAGAAGAAGTGGACACACTCGTCACACGGATTGAAATTACATTAATTTCTTTATTAATGACTGTCATTTGTTTCATGATGCTAAGCTCCCTTCGAATCAGTTTGAATCCTTGTGATATGCTGTTCAATCGCCATTTGAATGTCTCTTTTCACATGGTCCAATATATGTTGTCTAGCAATTGACGCATCCTTAGCTGTTTCTTCATCCATTTGGTGGATATAATGATGAATTCTGTCATGTACTTGTTTTTTTAAATCACTTACCATGAGTTGTCGATACTCTTGATCTACATGTACTTGGTGTGTTTTCGTAAAGGAATCAATTGTATCCGGAACTTGATCTTTTAGATACTGGTCCATCATTTTAGATGTGGAATTATAAAGGTCGGATTGTTTATTCTTAGAACTTTGCACCCAATTCAAACCGTTTTTTTCCATTTCCTCCATTGATTTGACTCCATCCGGAGTTACCCCGATTACTAGTGTTCCGTTTAAATTTTCTATTTTTAGCATATCAAATCGATACTCGATTTTATCTATTGAAAATTGCTTTTGATTTCTGGTCTCTGTCAATTCTTTTTTTAATTGTTCGAGGTTTGTTTCCAATTTATTTATCTGACCTGTTTGCCAATTGATATAAGTATGAAGTTGACGAAAATAATCGCTCCAATTATTTGAAGCTTGATTCATGGCTGGTTCCTCCTAAAAAATATTTGCTTTTAACCTGGAGGTGGCAAAGGGACTAAAGGTTCTTCAGATCGACTCTCCGCGGCCGGAGGAGAACCACTTGTGTTGTATGAATTTGATAGTGGATTCATAACACCAGTACTGCCAATCTGCAATATGGAAGAATTTGACATCGAATTCACGCGTAAGTTTTGAATTGTAATACTCTGGTGGACAACAAGATTCATACGATACCACCTTCATTCCACGGTTTATTCCGGATTATACAACGTATGCGGCAAATGCCTATTTGTTACTACAACAATGGGTGAACACCTAAAGACTCAACCTTACATACAATATAGAAAATATCGATTAGAGAGGTGACAAGGGTGAGAAAGACACCGAGAGATACGTTTAATTGGAAAAATTTTGAAGAATTTTTTGGTGGAAAATTACCTTTCATGCAAATGGAAAATGGAGTTCCTTCGCAAAATTGGGTTGAAAATTATGTACAAGATATATTGAAAAATATCCCAACAGCAGCTAAAAAAAACAACTTGTTAAAACACGACATATTTCAAACTCATAATTTTGTATTTATCAAAGTCGCCATTCCCCAAAACGTTAATATTAGGGATTTGCAGGTATCCGTAAGTCCTAACCAGATCATGATTGAGGGACTACCGGAAAATCAGCATCATGTCATTAAACTCCCAGAAATCGTAAAGTTTCGAGAAAGCAGAGCTAAATTCAAAGACGGCATCTTGCAAATCAAGGTAAGAAAAAATATTGATGACCAGAAATTTCATGATGTGTTTATTAGTTATGAGTAAAAGGTACCATTTGAGCTCGATAAGACGCTTTATACTCAAAATGAAAGCCAGTCTTCAATTGGTCAATATACCAACAAATGAAGTTCTGGCTTTTTGTCCTAAACAAAGGTATATAAGAAATCAGGTGTTGGGAGATGGGACAAGACGTAATATTATTGAGAGTATAAGGATTCGTATTCAGACTGTATGCGATAGAAAAAGGAGCGACCTTGTTATAAAGGTTGCTCCTTTCTTGTATGTATATCTCACGCTATCTTCTATTCGACGATGGATAGTGAATCAGCGTCGTATAACGAATCGCCTTATCGGTATCGTTATAATACGTATGCGGCTGGTCCGCAGCGAATCGGATGGCCAGGCTTGGCTTCAAGGTATACGTCTCCCCCCCAACTTCAACGCGCAGTTCGCCTTCCATCACCATAATGAACTCCTCAACGCCCTCATAGTGAGCTTCGGACGTATGCGAGTTGCCAGGTTCAATGACGACATTGTAGACTTCAAATCCGCGGTCTTGCTCAAAAGGGAAGATCGGATAGGCACGGTATGCGCCGTCTTCTTCCACGAGTGGTGTCGTATCCTCCATTTTCACCAAGGTGACCTGGGGCGTGGAGTCCTCCATCAAGGTGGCGAAGGAGATGCGAAGGCCGTTGACTATTTTCCATAGAATCGAAATCGTTGGGTTGGTCTCCCCGCGTTCAATCTGCCCGAGCATTCCCTTGCTGACCCCGCTTAATTCAGCGACGGCATCCAGGCTAAGCTTTCGTGATTTGCGTATATCTTGCAAGTTCTTACCGATTTTCTGGTGAATTTGTTCCTGCATGGTTGTCTCCTCTCAGCTTCTTCACACGAACTTTTAAAAAAATCATCCAAATACATGCAAAAATAATAGTGCAAAATAACGCACAAATGTGTAATATATTATACATAGGAAGATTGAAGTTGATGAATATAGGATGAATCGGTGAAGCTGTATTTACTCTATTTTATGAGAAAAGATGGAGAGGGGCAATCAAATGTTGAGCGGAAATATGATGGGGTTAGTAAAAGATGAGCGAAAGCCCGGTGCCGTGTATAAAGAAGTACCTATTCCTACCTGTGGCCCCCATGATGTGCTTGTTCGTGTTAAGACATCGTCCATCTGTGGGACAGACGTCCACATTTACAAATGGGATGAATGGGCATCGAAAACGGTTGTAACGCCGAATGTATTCGGGCATGAATTCGCAGGGATCGTGGAAGCGGTCGGGGAAGAAGTCACGAATGTGAAAATCGGAGATTACGTATCGGGTGAGGGGCATGTGGTATGCGGTCTCTGTAAGGCATGTCGTACCGGAAATGCGCATGTATGTAAGCATACGAAGAGTTTCGGGATTACGATACCAGGCTGCTTCGCGGAATACGCGATCGTACGTGCAAGCAACATTATTCATAATGATCCGAAGCTGCCTTATGAGATTGCATGTCTGCAAGATCCACTGGGTAATGCCGTACAGACGGTCCTTAGTGGTGATATTGTAGGGAAGAGTGTGGCGATTATCGGCGTAGGGCCGATTGGGCTCATGGCGGTTGCTGTTGCAAAAGCGTGCGGCAGTGGTACGATTATTGCTGTAGATATTAATCCGTACCGCTTGGAAATGGCCAAGACGATGGGTGCGGATGTGATTGTTAACAGCAGTGAAGCATCATCCATTGAGGCGATTATGGAAGCGACGCACGGCGAAGGAGTCGAGGTGATTCTGGAGATGTCAGGTCATCCGCAGGCGATTCGGGATGCTCTGAAAGCGGCTTCACCTGCGGCACGTGTATCTCTGTTAGGAATTCCTACGAGAGAAGTGTCCATTGATTTGGCAGAGGATATTATATTTAAGGGGCTACAGGTGCATGGCATCACAGGCCGTCGGATGTATGATACATGGTATC
Organism: Paenibacillus sp. GCM10027629; assembly: GCF_042676425.1. NCBI lineage: Bacteria > Bacillati > Bacillota > Bacilli > Caryophanales > Paenibacillaceae > Paenibacillus > Paenibacillus sp. GCM10027629. The sequence goes on from NZ_JBHTGZ010000003.1 coordinate 689,697, forward strand.
AGGTCAAAGGCTTGCTGGAGTGCGGACGCATCGATTTGAAGCCGCTTATCACACATTACTTTACACTCGACCAATATGAAGAGGCATTTGAATTGATGATGTCTGGCAAATGCGGGAAAATTGTATTCAAGCATGATCCTGAATTGTAAGACGCTGCATATTTGAACATAAATGAGGAGGTACTTCAGATGAACGGATTTGAAGTGATTGCACAGCAGTTGCAGAGCTTGAACGAAGCGGGACGCTATCGCCCATTGACGGTATGGGAGGATGGGTCGGATGCATGGATGACATTACAGGGCGGCAAGCGCGTGCTGCAGATGTCTTCCAACAATTATTTGGGACTTACACATCATCCGAAATTAATACAAGCTGCTATTGCGGCGACGGAGAAATATGGGGTAGGCGCAGGCTCGGTTCGCACGATCACGGGCACGCTCGCGATACATGATGAATTGGAGCAGAAGCTCGCGGCTTTCAAAGGAACGGAAGCAGCGCTGGTCTTCCAATCCGGATTTACGACGAACCAAGGGGTATTAGGAACGATTCTTGGTGCAGATGATGTCGTCATTAGCGATGAACTCAATCATGCGAGCATTATTGATGGTATTCGTTTGACGAAGGCAAGTCGCCGTATCTTCGCCCATAAAGATATGAACCAGCTAGAAGCGGTATTGAAAGAATGCGGATCCTTCCGTCAAAAGGTTGTTGTGACCGACGGCGTATTCAGTATGGATGGGGATATTGCGCCATTGCCTGCGATTGTGGAACTAGCGGAACGTTACGGCGCGCTTGTCTATGTGGATGATGCGCATGCGAGCGGTGTATTAGGGAAGCATGGCAAAGGCTCGACCGATCACTTCGGTCTGAACGGGCGCGTACATTTCCAAATAGGAACTTTGTCGAAGGCGATTGGCGCTGTAGGAGGTTACGTTGCGACGGCGCAAGTCGCGAAGGATTATATGATCAATAGTGCGCGTGCTTTCCTGTTCAGTACGGCACTACCACCGTCTGTCGCGGCCAGCTGTATCGCGGCGATCGAGGTGCTGCAAGGCGAGCCTGAGCTAACCGAGCGCTTGTGGCTAAATGCCAATGGGTTCCGTACGAAGCTGCAGCAGCTTGGATTTGATACGGGCGATAGCGAGACTCCGATTATCCCGATCATCGTCGGGGAATCCGCGCGGGCGCTTGCTTTCTCGAAGCGATTGCTGGAGGAAGGTGTATGTGCGCAGGGTATCGTCTATCCAACGGTGGCGATGGACAAAGGCCGCGTGCGACTGATCGTAACGGCGCAGCATACGGAGGAAGACTTGAAGTTTGCGGCAGATGTGTTGGAGCGTGTAGGACGCGAGTTCGGATTAATTTAATTGGTATGCCAAAGACCAAGTGCGACAGTGCTTGGTTTTTTTCATTTGGTTATACGTTAAAAGTTCGGGATCCCCGCAAAGCTCATGCATCACTTTGTGGGGAAAATTCAGTGTGATATGATAGAGGGAACAAGAGGGAGGGGGAGCCGATGCGTAGTTCTTCGCGAGACGCTTATCTCAGAGATATTGTATTTCATCGACAAGGTGTGCCCTCCATGGATCATTATCCATTCAACCTGCCTGTGCTGAAGGGACTGGAGGGGCTCCCTTTTCATCCGAAGGTCACGTATATTGTCGGTGAGAACGGCATGGGCAAATCAACCTTAATGGAGGCGATTGCGGTTGCGCTCGGCTTCAATCCCGAAGGGGGGACGCTGAACTTCACGTTCTCTACCCGTGCAACCCATTCGAATTTGTATGAATATATCCGCCCCGTACGAGGGGTGCGTAGGCCGCGTGACGGTTTCTTTTTCCGAGCGGAGAGTTATTATAATCTGGCGACGAACATTGACGAGCTGGATGCGGAAAGATCCTCAGCTCCTCCTATCAAAGATTCGTATGGAGGAAAATCACTGCACGAGCAATCGCACGGTGAATCGTTCTTCGCGACGTTTATTCATCGTTTTGGCGGGTACGGATTATATATCTTAGACGAGCCAGAGGCAGCGTTGTCTCCGCTTCGGCAGATGTCGATGTTGTCCCGCATGCATGAGCTGGTGCAAGCCAACTCTCAATTTATCATTGCGACGCACTCCCCGATTCTCATGGCGTATCCAGATAGCGTGATCTACAATTTAACCCCGGAGGGGATTGAGCGGACAACGCTGGAAGAGACGGAGCATTTTATCATTATGAAGCAGTTCATGAATAACAGAGAGCGGATGCTGGATGAACTGTTTCGCGACTAAGTTGGTTGATAATTTTTATTAGAGAGATTTGGAAGCTGAAGGGCGGTGAACTAAAAAATGGTCACGCATAGAGATCTTCTGGACAAAGATGTTGCGCGCATATGTACCTTTCCACAAAATGCGGTTGAATCGTTCTACGCAAGTCCCAAGTTTCGTTATCCTTGGACCCCCGATCAAGTGATGAAAGTCGTAGAACAACGCCGAAGCCCAACGGTTGTCGTAGATTCTGAGGATAAGACGATCGCTTATTCGAACTTATATGATTTTGAACTGGAAGAAGGCTGCTGCTGGCTTGGAAATGTGCTCGTCTCACCTGCCTATCGGGGGAAAGCTGTCGCATCCTTTTTAGTTGAAGTCATGATGAAGAGAGCTAGGGATGAACATGGTTGTACGAGAATGAAGCTCTACTGCCACAATACGAATACAAAAGCATTACTTCTGTATAGCAAGCTAGGCTTTAGACCCTGCGGTTCTAAAATCGTCTTGAATCACGAGGGGAAGAGCATTGTGGCGATTGAAATGGAGAAAAATCTGATAGAAAGTCCTGCCATATGATCGTAGAGCATCGAATTCTGCAAGTGATCGGTACGGAGGGGAAGCGGGAGATCCGGGAACTTAAGCAAAATGGCTTGAAGACAGAGCCTGCTTTTGCGAAATGGTTGAACCTTGACGGAGATCCCTATGCGGCTTTGTTAGCGATGTATGATTGGAGCGATGAGAAGCTGCGGCAGTTGGTGGCGTTACGAAAGCAAAGTAGCTAAATAAGCAGGGGTAGATTTCATGAAATAATCTATACAATACGAACAAAGACGCTCTCACATAAGAGCGTCTTTTTATGATTTCGAACAAACGTTCGTTTTGTGGAGCAGTTTAATTAAAAATAGGTTACCTCGATTTCCATATTATTAGTATAACTTGGAAAAAATTATAAGTCTATATTTAATTTTTTTGGTGCCTTATTATAGGAATACCTGGCCGGGGAGAATGTGGAGAAGAGGCGATTTATTGAAGTTGCATGTATGGGATGTTAATTTGAAAATTCGCCTAATCGGCGAGGCGCTGTTCAATTTGTTGTATTGGATGTACTTTCCTTTCATTACGGTCTACTTTAGCGAAGCGTTAGGTAATCAGACAGCAGGGATGTTGATGACGATTCCGCCACTCGTTGGTATACTTGGTAGCATGGTTGGAGGGAGTCTAGCCGATAGGTTGGGACGTCGTCCCACGATGTTGGCAGGTGCTTCCCTTAAAGCGGTTATGTTCGCATTGTTTGCGCTGTCCAGTTCCAGTTCGCATTGGGTTAATTATTTCGCATTTATTGGCGTTGGATTAGGTGGTGCCCTCTATGGACCAGCCAGCGATGCAATGGTAGCGGATCTTATACCCGAGAAGGACCGACGGCAGGTGTTTGCCACGTTTACGACAGCGAATAATATTGGTGCTGTATTAGGACCCGCATTGGGGGCATATTTTTTCTTTCATTATCGTAGTGAACTGCTATGGACTTGTACAATTGTGATGCTGCTCTACGCTATTGCAATTTTTCTGAGGATTCGCGAGAGTAAGCCGGATACCACCCAGAAGGTTCCATCCAATGCAATTTTAACTTCGATACAAGAACAATGGAAAGGCTATGGAATCATCTTTCGGGATAAAATATTTGTCCTTTATATTCTGGCAGGCGTCTTCTCCATTATAACTATCATGCAATTGGATCTGTATTTAGCGGTATATATCACCCAAGAAGTCCCATCGCAATCCCTATTCCATTGGCATGATTGGTCGCTCCGGCTTACGAGTACCGAAGTATTGGGATGGATTCTGGGGTTAAATGGGCTGCTGTTCGTTCTATTTGTCTTACCCGCTACCAAATGGTTAAATCGCTTAAGAGATCGCGACGTGTTCATTCTGTCATCGGCTTTGGCTGGGGTGGGAATGTTCGCCATTGGATTGACAACGAACATTTGGTTATTGTTCCTCATCACAATTGTGTTTACATTCGGAGAAATTATACGTTCTCCGGTGACCAACAACTTTGTAAGCCAGTATGCCCCTGTGAACGCTAGAGGGCAATATATGGGGGCATCTAGGTTGCAATTCACGATTGGAAGATTCGCAGCACCCTTGACCGTTTTTTTATCGGCATGGGTGCCTCCAATGGGTGTTTTTACCTTCATCCTTGTTTGTGCACTCATGAGTATCGCTCTTTATATTAAACTTTTTAAGATCTATGCGTATGAAGATTCTCCATCCAGATAGGATAGGAGGGAATCGGAACATACTCCCGAGAGATGAAAAGGTTACCGGGTAGACGGTATTTAGCGGTTATGAAGAAGATATGAGCGGGAACAGGATTCGCAATCCTTTTGTTAAAATCGAAGATTGGTTCAACAAGTAACAAGAGTGGAGGAAGAAATCATGTACAAAGCCATTATATTTGATTTGGATAATACTCTCTTAAATTATTCATTAAGCGAGCTGGATTCGATGAAAAGAACCGTTCGCGATCACCAATTATTAGCCGATGAAGAGATGGAATGGGGGGCGTTTTGGGCGACCTATACCAAGCATAACTTTAGGCATTGGATGGACTTCGTCAATAAAACTGGCACGCATCAATCGATCGAAGATGTCCTGATTAGTTCTTTCCGAGACACCTTGAACATGAATCCATCTCAGCATGAGATGTTATCGTATACGTATTGGAATCATTTTTGCAATACCTGTTATTTTGAAGGCGGGGCGGAGGAAGTGCTGCACTCCTTGAAGTCCCAATATAAGCTGGGGATTATCTCGAATGGTATTGGTGATGCACAGCGGAAAAGGCTAACCGTAGGGAACGTCCGTGACATGTTCGAGTCAGTCATTGTGTCAGATGAAGTTGGCGTAAGGAAGCCTAGAAAGGAAATTTTCGAGCTTTCGCTGAATGAGCTCGAATTATTCAATCACGAAGTATTGTTCATTGGCGACTCTTTGTCGGATGACTATCATGGGGCGAAAAATGCAGGGATCGACTTCTGCTTCTACAATCGCGACGATATTCAGATGACGAGTGCATATCAGCCGAAGTATGTTGTTAACGAATTGCAGGAGCTGCTGAAGGTTATTTAATGTATATGCATGGCTAGTTTCAATTGTCATTGGATTGCCATATAATCTTTTGGGCCCAATCTCACTGAAGATCCATCGCACCGTATAATAGATACCATATACCATAATATGGAATTGGTGTGCGAGTTTGATTTTTATAGGGAGTGTGAATTCATGTTCTGGAAAAGGTGGAAGTCGCGTCAAGAACCCTCGACAACGCCAGTGATCCAAGAGGGGAATAAGCAGAGCCTATCGAGTGAATCGAACACCGAGTCGATTGCGAATGAAGAGGTTCGTGAGGAGATTGGATACATGTCCGTGACAGAGCTAGCGATTCGAGATTATGAGCGAAAAGGTGGATTTCAAGATTTACCGGGTAAAAACAAACCGCTCGAGGTCTCCCAGGGTGATGTCCTGCATTCGGTCCTTAAGACGGCGCATGTTCTGCCTGCGTGGCTAGAATTGCAGCATGAAATTCGTGAAGAAATACGGTTGCTTCTGGAGCAACAAGATGAGCAAACGCTGATGAATATGAACGAGCGAGTGGATAAGATTAACCAAAAGATCGGCAAATATAATCAACTCGTCCCGAGCAGTCTATTCCAGAAACGGAAAGTGTCCGCGGAATCGCTGCATGAACAATATGAAAATTGGGTGTGAAGAAATACAAATGGATAGAGAAATTTTACAGGGGCAGAACGAGTCGTTCTGTCCTTCTTGGTCACGCTAAATGCCAGCAATCAACCGACGGAGGCAGGTACTGTACTTGGATCCGAAACGGTGAGTGCAGCAGGCACATATGTAAGTTTTGATGTAACTGCGCTTGTTAACGGCCAAAACGATGGCGCTGTGAGCTTCCGCCTCGTCGGAGGCGATGAGGATACGGGGACGAATTATGCTTCCAAAGAGCATACGAATGCTGCTTATCAGCCTGTGTTGTTGATAAATGGTGGCGGGCAATGATGTCATAATTCGTCTATTATCAAATACACTCCCCAAAGCTATAGGCTTGGGGAGTGTTTATTTATATACTGGAATCGCCTCAAGACCCCGTCGAACGGTAATGCCGAACCCCAATCCGCCAGACGAATAAGCACGGAATCAGGAACAGAATCCCTACGAGCGGGATCAGTGCATAGATCGGACTGTCACTGCCTTCACGACCGACAATGTAGGTGAGCGGCAAGTAATTGAAGCAGGCAAAAGGGATCACAAAGGTGAAGAAGCGCTTGACCCATGTCTGATAAATACTCAGCGGATATTGCGTCATTTCACGCCCGCCGTCGGTGAAGATGTTGGCGATCTCAAGGCCTTGCACGGTCCAGAAACTGATCGATGCCGCGAGAATGAATATCCCGGTGAAGATGAACACCCCGCTAACACACATCAATATGAGGGTCAGGATCTTGAGCAATGTCCAATCGATCTCGATATGTATCGCAGCCCAGATGAGCACAACAATGCTAAGTACGAATCGTCCGATACGAGCGAATTCGAAGCGTGTGCCGAGTACCTGTACGACGGTATTGCGCGGACGGACGAGTAATCGGTCGAAATTGCCACTCACGACAAGACTGGAGAACGTATCGAATCCCCGCGCGAAGCATTCCGTAACCGAGAAGGCCACATATGTTACTGCGAAGCAAAGAGTCACCTCGTAGAAGCTCCACCCTTGAATTTGCCCGAACCGTTCGAACAAGAAGTACAACGCCGCGAATGAGGTGAAGGGAGTCAAGCACTGTCCTAGCATCAGGAGCAAGAACGAGGTACGGTATTGCATCTGTGATTTAAGCTCGAGTCCCATATATTTGAAGAAAAGTCTCATATCGATTAACCTCCCTGCACAACAACGCGCTTCAGCGCTCTGTTCATGGTGAATTTGCCGAATAGGATGAGGGCTGCTAACCAGAGGCACTGTGCGAGGATTCCGGTTAAGGCCTCGGCCTTCGATATATTTCCTGTGAATACACGGAACGGAAAATCAGCGGTCCAATGAAAAGGCAGTATGTACACAATTTTCTGCATCCAATCAGGCATTAGCGGTACAGGAATAATCAGCCCTGCGAAAAATTCCCCGAATATACTGAACAACAAGAGCGACCCGGCAGGAGACATCGTCACGAAGACGGAAATATAGATAAGCATTGAGAGCGCGACGATCATGAGCAGTCCAATCAAGAGCGTAGCGAGAAACAGCAGGCCGGAGACGATATCCGGGGGCAATTGAAGCCGATAGGGTTCAGGTAGAAAGGCGACGACGATAAGAATGGGGAAGCATCTGAGCAAGGCACTGGACAGTCGTTGTGCCAGCAACTTCGCGTACCAGAGTCCGTAAATCTCACTAGGTCTGCATAGCTCATAGGCAATATTGCCGCTCGTAATCAGCTGGAATAACTCGTTATCTCGAAGCCATAGCACAATTAATGCGAGAAAAGCTTGTTTGAGCCACGTATACGTAATGACTTGAGAGAGTGTCATCGACGGGGCTTCACTGGCATGGGCATAGAAGGCTTGAAAGATCATGATGAATATAAAACCGAAGAAAAATTGCGTGCCGACACCGGCAAGAGCTGCTGCACGGTACTGTAAACCGTTGCTAATTCGTAAACGGAATACGGAGAGATAGGGCTTCATCATAGCTCATACTCCTTGTACATCTGTACGATGATATCCTCAATTGGCTGGGTATCGATGGTGACATCTAGCAGTTCGACTTGTGAGGATAGACGAGTAATAGCATCTGAGATCAGAATTTGTTCCGTATCTACACTAAGGATTGCACGATCGGGGGTCCATGAGAGGAGCGATGCACCGGGAATATCGAGTGGGTTCGCATTTTCGCGATATTCTGCCGTGATGGTCCTTCGTGTACCGAATTGACCGCGAAGACCTTGGACGCTGCCGTCATAGAGGAGCGTTCCTTTGCCGATGAGCAGGATGCGATCTGCAAGGGCTTCGATATCATTCATATCATGCGTGGTAAGGATGACGGTGACGCCTTTTTCTTTATTGATGGTCTTGATAAAATGGCGTACGGCGATCTTCGAGACGGCATCGAGGCCGATCGTTGGTTCGTCGAGGAACAAAATGCTCGGACTGTGCAGGAGTGAAGCGGCAATCTCGCATCGCATACGTTGTCCAAGACTGAGCTGCCGCACCGGGGTGTGAATGATGCTGCCAAGATCCAGAGTGTCGACGAGCAGTGTAAGATTGTCGCGATATTCTGCCTGCGGAATATTGTAGATATCGCGCAGCAGCTCGAACGAATCCATGACAGGGACATCCCACCACAACTGCGAGCGTTGTCCGAATACGACCCCAATGTTCTTGACATACGGCACGCGTTCTAGCCATGGGGTATACCCATGAATTGTGCAGGTTCCACTGTCTGGTACTAGAATGCCGCTCATAATTTTGATGGTGGTCGATTTGCCGGCGCCGTTAGGCCCGATATAACCGACGATTTCACCGGGAGCAATAGAAAATGAGATGTCACGCAGTGCTTCCACGGTCGTGTATTCTCGGTGGAATAACGATTTAACCGCATGCTTGATGCCTGATGGGCGCTTCGCCACCAGGAACGATTTACTGATTCCGTTTAATGTGATCACTTCCATAACCCTCCATTCTTGGTCAAGTGACAGGAAGAAGATATTATCATTTCCAGATGCAGGATGTCAATCATAAATTTATCAGCAGAAATTTGGCTTAACAACGGGCTTTTCGCTCATGAAAGGAGAATGAAGTTGGAATGTCAGATTCGAGCTATATTTTTTGAAATTAGTGAAATTCAGGTTGTCGTTGGGCGGCGCTGAAGATATAATAGATAAAATTTCCAAATAAGGAGGACTTGCGATGAATGAAATTATTCGGTATTATTCGGCTTTTGACGAGTGGGGAAGATTGGATCGTGAGCCCCTCGAATATTTGGTGAATTGGCATTATATCCAGAAGTATCTTCCGCAGACCGGCACAATATTGGATAACGGAGCAGGCCCGGGCAAATATGCCATGGCACTCGCACGGCAGGGCTATCAAGTGACATTAACGGATTTGACGCCGCGGGTTGTAGAGCAAGCTGAAGCGAAGGCGAGGGAATTCGAACTTCATGACCAATTCGACGGATTCCATGTACGCGATGCGAGACATCTGGAGGATATCCCGTCAGAATATTATGATGCAGTGCTTATGCTCGGCCCATTATATCATTTGCAGACGGATGCAGACCGAATAGCAGCGATGAAGGAGTTATATCGTGTAACCAAACCTGGTGGTGTGGTATTCATCGCCTTGATGACACGAATTCGCAAGCTGCAGACGGCGTTATTGTACCCAGACATGTGGAAGCCGCTCGACCATATGGATTCGATCAAGTCTTTTATGGAGACAGGGATTTTTAACCACCAAGATGAGGGGCGCTTCACAGGTGCATATTTCTATCCCTTGGAAGAGATTAAGCCGTTCATGGAATCTAGCGGGTTCGAGACGATCGAGCTGATAGGGTCGTCCAGCATTGGCGGACGGTTCACCGAGGAGAACTGGAACGACTGGCGCAGCCGTGGGGAAGAGGAGTTTAATCAGATGATGGAGCTTCTCTATCAATACGCCGCAGACCCATCTATCCTTGGCATCTCATCGCATTTGCTTTATATTGGCCGGAAGAGATAGCCTTTCTTGAATTTGTATAAAAAAATGATCGATTCAAAGAGTAAAATCGGGCATATGGCGTGATGGATGAGTAATTAGGATATAGGAAAGTATAGGGCGGCTTCTTCTCGTTGTGAACGGGAAGGGGCCGTTTTTGCTAACGGTATGATGTGTAGAGTTGATTATATTTATTTTTTCCTTATGAGCGTGTGTTCATTAGGTTTAGAATGGAAGTATCTCTAGGTAAAAGAAAAAGAGAGCATGCGAACGCATACTCTCTTGATTTCTATGATGTGGTTTTCTGGATTTTCGCGGGATTGTTGATTTTGTACGGTACAGGGTGTTTAGTTAGCTTCTTGGCAACGATTTTTGCATCAAACGTAATCGTGTCCCCAACTTCCAGCTCGAATTTCTTCAGTGTTGCACTATGACTTGACCAGGCAACGCCGACTTCGAGTGGTGGATCGATAATGGCTACCGCTTCATAAATGATAACTTCATCTTCCGTATCGGAGAAGTTATTCGGTACCGTGGTGAATTCTTGGACGGTAGCGGTCATTTTTACTTTCTCTTCCGGGAGTTCTAGCTTAGGTGCCTTACCCTTTTTAGCCTTGGTCTTGGTTGCAGCTACCTCGACTTGAGGTGCTTCGTCTGCTTCTGCTTCGGGCTCTACCTGTGCAACAGGTTCTTGCGACTGCTGTTCTGGTTCGGCTTGTTCGGAGACTGTCTCTTGTTCGGGTTCATTGGATTTGTCCGTTGCTGCTGTGACTCTCGATCCGAAGGTGGAAGCCTGCATCTCTTTTAGATAGGAGGGGTGAATGCAGTGCAGCTGCTCTGGGCCTAGTTGAATGACGGCAGTCAAGTCATCGACGTAACCGATAATGTCACAAGGGTGATTCATGCCGCTTCCTTTGTAGTAGAAGGTCTTGGTTTTCACGGCTTTGTCGGATAAAAGGCCCCATTCTTTGCATTTGTCCATGTGTTCGATTTCATTCTCGAAGGCTGTATATGTAGTGGGCTTAATGATAAATGTCATTTCCATTCGTTTTCTCCGCCTTTCTGGTTCTAACGGTTCTATTTTACCATGATTTCATAGAATTTCATCATTCGAATGGCTCGAATGGTGAGATATTGAGGGAGGAATACATACCATGGTGTCTGAAAATATCAAAATATATACATTATCAAGCGATTATTCCATTCAGAGTGCGGACCCTGAGGAATGGGGGGTTTTTTGCTCCGTATATTATAACATGGCGTATAATGGCTTTTTTAGAGAGGAGACGTATGTTGCCTCGGGAAGTCCTGCTTATTGGATTTGTAAAGGGGATGCCAGAATTGGTGGGGTACGGATGGGTCCGAATCGGATTTACTATTTGTTCTTCATCCCGCCGTTCAATGATGCACCTCAAGTGATGAAAGGGCTTAAGCAGTTATTACTTGCATGGTCGGATCGAAGTCAACCGATAAAAGCTTTTGAAGTGCTCCCGGATCAAGTCGATCTGTTCGCCCGTGTGGGCTTCTGGCCGGATGCGTTTCGATGCCGCTGGATGCAGCGACCGACGGAACATTTTGACGTGGTGTGGGGGGAAGAATTTCGGATCGAAACGCTGCAGCGGGAAGAGAAAAGTGATGGATCCTATCGCTATGTGAATGAACAGGAGATTACGGCGTGCGAGTACGCTAGCTTCGCTCACGGTCTTGATGCAACACGGAGAGGGCAACTGGCGAAGGAAGATCATACGCCGTCCGTAGACCCGAATTATACGAATGAAGTGTTGATGAACGCCTCGACGCTCGTCTACGATAAGCAGACGAATGAACTGGTTGCGAATTGCCGTATCGGGTTACAGGGGGATTATGCCGCCGTGTATTCGATCGGTGTCATTCCAGCGTATCGGGGACGCGGGCTTGCTAGCTTAATGCTCCAGCGGGCGCTATCGGAACTGAAAGGCTCGTATCCTCTGCTCCGGTTATATGTGATGCAGGGAAATGATGCGGAGTCGGTGTATGTGAAGCTGGGATTTGTGCCAGGTCTGCTGGAAGTGCAGAAAATGGAGATCCCGCCGTTATCGGAATAGGAAATAGGAGATGAAGTTATGAATATAGCCAAAAGAGTCGTTATTACGGGTGTGACGCAAGGATTAGGTCGGGCCATGGTCGATCGGTTCGATGAGCTGGGTTGGACCGTCCATGGTTGTGGGCGTTCGATAAATAAAGTAGTGGAACTTCGATCGGAGTTCGCGAATCATAATTTTGAAGCGGTTGATGTTGGGGATGCGCAAGCGGTATCGCGATGGGCGGATCAAATGCTAAATGCGTTCGGTGCACCAGATCTGCTGATCAATAATGCGTCCATCGTGAACAGGAATGCACCGATCTGGTCGATTTCGGACGAAGAATTCGCGGATGTGATGCGTATTAATGTGAACGGTACTGTGAATGTTATTCGATCCTTCGTGCCTGCGATGATTGATGCGCAGCGGGGAATGATCATCAATATGAGCTCCGGCTGGGGGAGAGAAGGCGAAGCCGAGCTTGCGCCGTATTGTGCATCCAAATTTGCCATTGAAGGGCTGACGCAGTCGATGGCTATGGAATTGCCTGAATCGATAGGTGTTGTCGCCTTAGATCCCGGCGGCGGTATTCAGACGCCCATGCTAGCGGCTTGCGGGCCGCAGTATATGTCCAGTTCTCCAACACCGGAGGCGTGGTCTCGTGCTGCAGTTCCTTATATATTGCGACTTACGACGAAGGATAATGGCAACTCACTTACATGTCCACGTGTGGGATGACGGGGGTTTTGAACAATGACAAGTGAGCGTGAAGCGATGGAGAATCTCCTGAATCAAGCCGAAAGTCTTCTTCATGCCTATCAGCAAGACCATGTTGTACGATGTATGAAGGAGTTATCCGTCGAAGAAAAGCAAAAGCTTGCAGCACAAGTGCTGCGTGTTGATTTTGATCAGCTTGCGCAAGCCTATCGAAATCGATCGACGTCGAGTATGGGGCAGGGAGAGCATATCTCGCCTATCCCTTATTTTGACGTGGATACGTTATCCAAAGAAGCAAATGAGCAGTATGAGGAGCGCGGCTTAGAATTGCTTCGAGACGGCAAAATTGGCGTTATTGTGGTAGCGGGGGGCCAAGGGAGCAGGCTTGGACATGCAGGACCCAAAGGAACGTTCGATATCGGCTTGCCGTCGCATAAGTCACTGTTCCAGCTTCAAGCTGAACGGCTGCTGCAGCTATCGCTGCGGGTTGGCCGTATTATTCCATGGTACCTCATGACAAGTCCGGAGAATCATGAGGACACGGTTCAATTCTTTGAATCGCATCAGTATTTTGGCTATCCTGCGGAAGAATGCTTCTTCTTGGAGCAGAATACGATGCCTGCAATGGACCATGAGGGCAAGCTGCTGCTCGCGTCACCTTCAGAGCTTCATTTTGCCCCGAGTGGGAATGGAGAATGTTTTGCCTCACTCAAGCGTTCGGGTGCATTAGAGGATATGGGGAAGAGAGGATTGACGTGGCTCTTCTACTACAACGTGGATAATGCGCTCATACAAGTTGCAGACCCAGTATTTATTGGGATGGCGGACCTCCAGCATCATCCGATTGCATCCAAGGTGGTATTCAAGGAACGGCCTGAGGAGAAGGTCGGAATGGTCTGTTTGAGGAATCAGCGTCCAGCTATTTTAGAATATACGGAGTTTCCTGAACATGTATTGAACGAGCGTAATGATCGAGGGGATCTGGCTTACGCGCTGGCGAATAGCTCGATTCATATGTTCCGTTATGATTTTATCTCGCAGCATGCGGATACACAGATCCCATTTCACGTAGCATCCAAGGCAATCCCGCATATGAATTCTGCTAGAGAAATCATCGTTCCTGAGGTGCCGAATGCTTACAAGCTGGAACGGTTTATTTTTGATTTTTTCCCGCTTGCGGAAGAGATGACGGTGCTTCGGGTGGAGCGGGAGAAGGAGTTTGCGCCGGTCAAAAATAAAGAAGGCGAAGACAGCCCTTTGACGGCAAGAAATCTGCTGCTGCGCTTGTATCCGGAGGAAGGGTTAAGCGAGTAGTAGAGCAATGAGAGGAAGATACAGATGGAATTAACGATTACGAATGCGTCGAACATGAACGATAAAGCTTATGTACGAGACAAAATGTTCGAATTTAACATGATGCATTTCCCGGACGATCTGAAGGGGAGGTACCAAGAGGTGAACCTGTTCCTGAAGGATGACGCAGGTCAAATCTATGGCGGGATCATCGGCGAGATTTGCTGGAACTGGATGGAGATCCAATACCTTTTTGTCGATGCTGCCTGTCGTGGAGCGGGGTATGGGAAGAAGCTGCTCGCGGAGGCTGAGAAGCTGGCGAGAGAGAAACGGTGCGAATTTATGAAGCTGGATACGTTAAGCTTTCAGGCGTTGGACTTTTACAAGAAGCAGGGCTTTGAAGTCTATGGGGTGATTGAGAACGCAGGAAGGCATACGCACTATTATTTGAAGAAGGATTTTGGGGTATTCGGCGATCAATAATGTCTTCGAGAAGAGGTGAAATCGATGTTTATAGCGGAGGGGCAACTTTCCATTCGGAGAATGCGGCATCACGAGGAAGATTATGCGTTCATGTTCAAATGGTTGAATGATGAGAAATTGCTGCGCTATATCGAAGGGCCCAGTACGCGGTATACGATGGAACAGATTATTGCCAAATACGGCTCGCGGGCGAGAGGTGAGCATGACGTTACGCCTTGGATCATGGAATGGGATCATGAAGCGATTGGGTATGTACAATTCTATCCGCTACAAGAGGATGAAATAAAATTATACGAAGTGACATCGACTTCAGACCAATCTCCGTACGGCATAGATCTATTTATCGGTGAGAGCGATTATTGGGACCAGGGGATCGGGACGACGGCATTAAAATCGGTTGTTCGGTATTTATTAACGGAGAAGGGTGCTGCTGACGTTTATATCGATCCTCAGACATGGAATACAAGGGCCATTCGAAGCTATGAGAAATGCGGGTTCAAAAAGGTCAAAGTGCTCTATGCACATGAATTGTTCGATGGCGAATATCGAGATAACCAAGTCATGCGTGTATCGCTGGATGAACTGAATATGCAAGTCTATTTGGACAACATCGTTGCATTGTTTCGGGACGAGTTGAAGGATAATCTAGCGGGTATTTATTTGCATGGATCGCTGGCGATGGGCTGCTTCAATCCGTCTCAAAGCGATGTCGATTGCCTTCTGGTAGCTAGAGAAAAATTGACATTGGAAAATAACAAGCGAATCGCCCAATTGGCGCTATCTGTGCACGATGGGCTGCCGAATGCACGAGGATTCGAGTTCAGTATCCTATTGGAAGATTACCTGAAAACCTTTGCCTATCCGACGCCTGTCGAATTTCATTACTCGGACTACCACCGGGAGCGCTATCTGACAGATGAGAACTATCTGTGCGGAGGTTATGAAGATAAGGATGTGGCTGCACAGCTGATGGTTGCCTACCATCGAGGGGTTACATTGTACGGCACTCCTTTACATGAGTTGTATGAGCCGATCGATCGGGAGCTGTACCTTATGTCCATCCTGCATGATGTCGAAGAAGCAGCGGAAGATATCATCCATAACCCGCCAGCGTATCTAACGCCAATGTACGTGACATTGAATTTGTGCAGAGTGCTCTATTTTATCCAAGAAGGCATCATCACATCGAAGCGTGAAGGTGGAGCGTGGGGCGTACAAGTACTACCTCAGCCTTATCAAGTTTTGGTTCAGCAATGCCTTAACGAATATAACGGGAAAATCGATCGAAGTGAAGTGGAGCTATCGGAGTTGAGTGAGTTTATTCGGTATATGTTAGGTGAGATTCAGGTAGGAAAAACAGTTCTGCTTGTTGAGTATGATGGTATGGCGTAGGAACAGAACCAAGATGAGGTTTTTATGGTGAATGCTGGAGGGGGTTCGCTAGTACAGCGTAGATTGTGTATAATGCGAAGTTCGTGAAAAAGACGTTATGAGAAATCTCACAAAATCAAAAAATACTTATTCGAAGGTAAGGTGCTAAGATGAAGGGAAATCTGAAAGAAACAATAGAGTTATTGTTACCGATCAATAATCTTCCTTATATGTCTAGCGAGGAACTAATCGGTCATATTGCTTTAAACATCTATAAGAATGAATTTATAGAAATACGGGATCAACTTGATTTCATCCCTGAAGTTCTAAAAAATATAATACTTCTTATTGATTTTGATACTGAATTAAACATGAATGGAATAATAGGTTTTCTAGAAAATTCGAGTGGTCTTTACTTGAATGAGACAATAGATGTATTAAGAAAAACAAGCTGTTTTAGGGATATGAATATTATGGTGACAATAAACAATATGTTACTAGAAAACGCTATTACTATTGAAGAGCTAAGAATACATGTAAATAGTCAAGTACTATATCAAATATCAAACTCTACTGAAAAACATGGAGAAAAGTTTACAGATGTACTAATGGAAATAGAAAATAAAGCTGGTGAATTATACCTCTATCGCAATGAAGAGAACATATTTGATAATTTGATTTATTATGTTGAAACAAATAAAGGAGCATTGTTAGAAGAAATTATTAAAATGGTTTAAGTATGTCAGTGAAGTGTGTGGCATCAGATAACATCGTATCTACGCTGCGGGCCGTTCGGCCCTTGGTTCGCAAGATGAGGCGAGCGGAGAAGTGGATTCAGATCACAACCCTGCGAGGCTAAGTCCATCGGACCCGGCGCGATGCGCCTTAAGCCTCTCGGGTTCGTAGATACAAAAACGTTATACGACAGAACGAAGTGATTATTTTCAAAGGAGCTAATTTATGAAGATTAAGGTGCAACTAACCAGTAAAAACGAAGCATATATAATAAAAAACTTATACCCTCTCTATTTATACGATTTATCAGAACATTATGTCAGATTTCCAAATGCTCATGGAATTTACGAAGATAGTGATGACTTTAGAAAATTGAGTGATCAATATGAGGTTCAGAATATTTGGTGGGAAAAACCAGATTGTTTATACCCCTATTTAATTTTAGTAGAAGATAAACCAGCGGGATTTATTCTCATTGCTACACCCCCACATTGTGCAGAGGGAATTGATTATTTTGTTAATGAATTCTTTTTACTCCGCCCTTATAGAGGTCAAGGTATAGCAGAACAGGCAGCTATTAAAGTGTTTGAACAATTTAAAGGGAGATGGGAATTGTTTACCAACCCATCTGAAAGAAACATTATAGGGCAAAGATTTTGGCGGAAGACCGTTTCTAATTATAGTAAAAAGAATTATGCTGAATTGTATGGAGATACTTTTGACGGACATAAACTGATTTTTCGATTTGATAATACAGAGAAGTAAGCTTTTGAGAGTATCTCAAAGTTCCGACGTATAACACTGTTTCGCTCCTTTAAGCCTTTCGGGCTCAGGAACACAAGAACGTTATATGAAAGAACGGCAAATCATGTATCAAATGAGGGTGAATACGTTGATGCTTATTGAAAGAGTTACTTATCTCGAACAGTACAATTTGAATTTGTTGTTAGACGATAGCATATCTGAAGGATATAAAATGGTTCAGAAATTACAGGATGAATACACGGATGGAAGTAACAGATTTAATAGATTCGGAGAATCTTTATTTGTAGCAATAATTGATGAGGAAGTCATTGGGATAGGTGGTTTGAATATTGATCCTTATCTGGATCTTATTGATGTAGGTCGAGTGAGACACTTATATGTTTTACCGAGGCACAGAAGTAGTGGCGTAGGAAAGAAACTCTTAGGGATGATCATTGAGGAAGCAAAGAAGTATTTTCGGACAGTAACTTTATATACTGAGAATCCAATTGCTGATAAGTTGTACAGAAATATTGGGTTCTCAAGAGCAGAAGGAATACAAAAAGCAAGTCACGTATTGAACTTGGAAAGAAAAGAAGGGATGTAAATGAAAGCGTCGGTATACCAAGAAGGCCGATCCTTCATAACGCATCGGGGGAAAAGCCCCCTCGGTCCCGGAAGTAACCACGAAGAAGCGATTTCCGGGATACACCTGCACCAACCACCTAACCGCATCGCGACCGGACCTAAAGGTCCTTAAGGTGGTAAGGCGTCGTGAACACAGAAACGTTATAGGAAATAATCGTAAGTGCTAATCTGAATAATTTCCAGAACAGAGGTGGTTTCATGGACGAAGAACTTGATCCTTATAGTCAAGATTCAAGAAGAGAATTACCTTTTGTTTGGTGTTTAGTTGGGAACATAGTAGAAGAACGTTGCTACGGAGAAAATAAAGAAATAAGAAAAGGAACAAAAAAGTTTAAACCTAAATCGAAAGTATATTGTTTCCCAGCTCAATGGGGAGATGGATATGAAGAAATACAAGTAATAGGCAGAACAAGGGGACGTAAGAATTATTCAATCGTAATAACCTCTTCAAAATACATTACAAACTGGAGGATTCAAAAAGTATTTACACCTTATATCGTAAAGATGATGATAGATAATCAAGGATGGGATAGTTCTGAAGAGTCAAAAGAAATTATTAATAGCATGATTAAATGGCTCCCAGAAAGAACTATAAAGATTAGTAAAGAAACGACTTGATCGTAAGTTTAAGATGACGATTGCTTCATATAACAACGTATCTACGCGCGGGGGGGCGAGCCCCCTTGGTCTGCCGAGGGTATTCGAGGAAGCGAATTCAGCAGACAACCCTGCAAGGCTAAGTGGCAGAGCCACCCGGCAGCAAGCTACTTTAAGCCTTTCGGGTTCGGGAACACAACAACGTTATCTAAAACAATATGAATCACTATTAAAACCATTAATTATTCCGATTGGAGACTAATATCAATGACTGAGAGAAAACCAATATTCTTAATTACAGGTGCAAGTGGATCAGGAAAAACTACTATTATCCCCGAACTTCTTAAACAGTGTGCTGAATACATAACACTGGATTTGGACGCAATATATGGCCCATTAAATGAATGGACGTTAATTAAAAATGTTTGGATCCATCTTGCCAAACAAATAAGCTTGAATGGTCGGACTACAATTTTATGTGGGACTTTTATGCCTGGAGAGTACGATGAAGTGGACTTGAAAGATTACTTTAAACCTTACTTCATTGGTCTATATTGTGATGATAGAACGAGAGAATTAAGGTTGCAAGCAAGAGGTTGGTCTGACGAGCTCATAAATGACCATAAAGAATTTAACGACTGGATATTGAATAATGCAGCAACGGCTTTTAATCCTAGTATGCCTTTAATTAATACAAGTTCAATTTCTCCTTCTGAGGTAACGGAAAAAATTAAGGATATAGTTAACCAAGTGCTCTCTGAAAGTTGATTCGAAGATGTCATGTTGCATCAGGTAACAATGTGTTCACGCATCGGGGGACAAGTCCCCTCGGTCCCGGAAGATAAGTCGAGGAAGTGATATCCGGGACACATCCACACCGACTAACCGCATCGCGGCCGCTCACGTTCGTTCGCTTAAGTCGGTGGGACATCGTGAACACGGGAACGTAATAAGAAATCCCCTAAATACCATTTTAATGGAGGGATACGCATAGAAGTCCTCGTTAAAAAGCTAACGATTAATCAAAAAAGTCTAAGCATAATCTATCTGTCCCAGGAAGAAATCGGATTAGAGAACTCAATATATCCCGATACACAGATGAATCTCTATGGAGACAGTAAGTCTTTGATTACTCTTGCTGGCTTATTTAATTTAGTGCAAAGAGAAAAGAGCATGATCGTTTACCTTTTCAGAAATGCTGAAGAAGGATCTGATTTTGCTTTCTTTCATGGTACAAGCAACCCATTAAGTTTTAGTGACTTTGCAGATATTAGAAAAAGAATATATAAAGCAAATATTGTAGGCAATTATGACTTAAAGACATCACAAGAAAGAAAAGATGATCGTATGCATGAGGCATGGAAGTTTAAAAATATTTATTCAATTCGATCTAGCGGGTAGTTGATTTCAATGAGTACAAATTCATTAGGGCTTCGACTAGCAGAATTGGTCTGTATGGAACTAAGTGATACTGATGAAGGACATACACATTTTGACGAATGGTCTACTCAGGGAAGCATTGAATTGATAATAAGAAACAAAGACACGGATATGATATTTCGATGAAGAGGGTACTTCCGAGATTTCAAGAAGCAGAATCAGGTAGACACAGCCATTCCTCTTAGATAAGAGTATCTTAGGGAATGGGGTAACGTTAGCTGAAAGGGGGATATCATCATTATTAACTTATATGAACTCGAAAGAGCGATAAAGAAAGATAAAATTGAAAGTTGTGTTGTATACGAAGAGAACTCAACTTTATTTGAATATTTTAGAAATCGAAAAACGAAAGATAAACAACACAAAGTAAATTCAATTACAAAGAGTGTTCTATCTGCATTGTATGGAATTGCAATTCAACAGGGGTATATTGAGAATGAGGACGTTCCAATTTCAAATTATTTCAGCGAAATCGATGATACAAAAAACGGAATTACAATTAGACATCTATTAACGATGTCCTCGGGTTTGAGATGGTCTGGAAATGAAGCTATGATTCCAACAAAGAATTGGGTGAAATTCATTCTAGAACAACCTGTTGAATCAGAACCAGGAAAGCAAATGAAATATAGTTGTGGTAATTCACATTTACTTAGCGCTATATTGCAGAAGGCAACCAAAATGAACACAATGGATTTTGCAAAAAAGAACTTATTTTTACCTTTAGGTATTCACGATTTCAATTGGTATCAGGATGCTCAAGGGATTGCAGTAGGTGGATTTGGTTTGAGAATGAAGATAGAAGATATGTTGAAATTTGGGGTGTTGTATTCACAAAATGGAGAATGGAACTCGAAACAACTGATTCCTGCTGGATGGATTGAAAAATCAACAAATAATAATTCTGTTGCAGAATCCTTGTATGGATATCATTGGTGGATAATGAATAGTAAGAATGTAGACTGTGAAGAAGATAAGACATACTATGCTATGGGTATGGGAGGCATGAGAGGGCAATATATATTTGTTAATCAAGAAAGACGATTAGTTACCGTATTTACAAGTATCTTATCCGATAATACCTCAAGTCCAATACAATATTTCGAGAATTATATTTTAAATAAATAAGGGATAGATCAGTTTTTCAAAGAAGGCGTGCCCATCCGATAAACACTGCATTCAAGCATCGGGTCTCTAACGAGACCCTCGGTCGCCAAGAGAGGGAATTTCGAAGAAGTTGAATCAGGCAGACTAGATCGTAAACCAAATATTTTTCTGGAGGTATGACATGGAATATAAATATAACCCATTTGAAGATAAAACCATTCATACAACTCAGCCTGGTAATATTTCTGATGACTCCGATCGACAAGGATTTAATGATGTGATAAAGCATTATGATGCAGTTAATGGATTCCAAAACCCAAAACAACTCAATCAGTTCCCAAGGTCTATAAGACAAATAATTCGATGGGCGATAATATTATATGTTTCAACATTTTTTGGATATATTATCTATTCGATAATTATAAATTTTTTTTGAAATTGAATTAATTGAATAACCTAACTACATTGCGGTCGCTTGGAGTTTTGATTGAACGTCGTTAATGCAATAACGTTAGACGAAACACAAGTAAGAAATGAAAGGAATTCAAGCTATGTGGTCTAAACTTAGGGTTAGAATAAGAAGTTTTTTACAAAGTATAGATTGAATCAGAAACTGTAAAAGAAATTATGAGGTTGGGAGTTCATGAAAAGATTTGAACGTAAATGTAACAACATTATATGAAGTCAGAAGTGAACCCATAAAAATTAATCAAGATTGGAGACTATATAAAGATGAAAGACGAAGACATAAAAATTATTCAACTTTATAATGATGCACCAAAGGTACTCATGGAAGTATTAAACGGCTTAGGTGAGAGAGAACTAGATTTATCCAGAGGAGAAGGAAAGTGGACCATACGAGAAATAGTGCATCACATAGTAGAATGTGATCTAAACTATTTTCAAATTAATCGATATGCACTTGCTAACACTGGCGAAAAGTATATTTTTAATGAATTCGACGCGGATGTATGGAATCAAACCATGAATCATAGCCAGAGAGCCATAAAGAACGAGGTACAATTGTTCAGCATACTTCGGGGATACATTTCGTATTTGTGCGAGGTCATACCTGATTCATTGGATCGAATCTTAGTACATCAAAATGGAAAAGCAACAGTAAGGGATGCATTAAATCATGATATCAATCATTCATATCACCACATTGAGCAAATAAAAGAGACAAGAAGGGTTCATAACATACAAGAGATATAGAGAGTATCTAGAAGAAGCAGCCTGGATATGATGAACCGATATGGAGTTTTGAAGGAATTTGTAATAAACCTAGAATTACAGGTGTTGAGTGGCGAAATAGCTGGAGGAGAGGAATAATAAAAAATGATAGAACTAAAAGCGAATGAGTACGATAAAATAACTCCTCTTATAGCTCATAAAGAACATGATTTCATTTTTGTATTTGTTCAATCTGTTATTGATCGTAATCAACCAGGAAGGATATTTATTAATAATATGGATAATCCAACAGCTGGGTTAGTAGCTAGCCGTGGCGGAAAGTATTATCTATTTGGAGACGAACAAGATCTATCGTTCAATCGTTACTTGCTTGATTTCTTAGCTAATCCCGATAATCACGCTCATTTTTATGATTTATATTTCTCTTCAAATTCTTGGATCTCGATGATTCAAGTCCCATTACATGATAATGTGGTTGAGTTAAAAAGATCTCATTATATTTTAAGTGACACGGCAATCATTCCTGATAAACATCATGTCCAATCTGGAAAGTTTCAATTAACAAGAATGAATACACAGTTGTATGATAAATATGTACAGGAAATGGATCATTCGTATTCTTTGCTTTGGGATTCTGCGGAGATGTATCTTGAAAGAGCAATTGGCTACTGTTATCTGAATGAATCAGGTTTTGTAAGTGCATGTAACACCTTTTATTTGGGTGGGGGATATATTGAACCAGACATAATTACACTTTCAGAGTATAGGAATCAAGGTCTAGCTTTTACACTGTGCCAGGAATTTATTATACAAAGTAGACAACGCAAGTTAATTCCCTATTGGGATTGTGATTCTGGCAATGAGGCCTCTAATCAATTAGCTAATAAATTAGGATTTAATAAAGTTGGAGAAGTACCAATTTTATGGTGGCATGAAGACAAACAAGTCATTGCAAATTATTTAGTAAAGTATAACTACCAGATCTAGGTTGTGCAAGTTGATTGGATGATGAAAGGGAGGACGATATGAAACGAAAGTCTATGGCATTATTGTTCGTGCTATTTTTACTTTTATCGGGTTGCGTCCATCCAGACAAGAGCAGTGACAGGGAATCCCCAGATGTTGTTTATAAATATATAGGATATGTCGTCAAAAATAAGCCAGATCAGCTTCTAGTCACAGCTTTCTCGTCCAATGCATCATCTCAGAGCGAAGCGATTTGGGTGAGAACGCAAAAACAATACGGACTGGGAACGAAGGTTGAAGTCGAAATTAGCGGGGAAATTGAAACTTCATATCCAGGTCAAGCTGCTGCGAAGAGCATTGAAATGATAAAGGCAGATTCACCGCAAGGCGCTGATATCACGGCAGAATATATCGTAGCAAGAGCATTGAATCACTTTAAAGACAGTTCTGTTCCTGTCGTAAAAGCAGTTGAATATCTCTCCAGTGAGAAGTTGTGGCGCGTGACTCTATTTGATGATGCGCAGTCCAATCATTCAGAACATGTCCTTGTCTTTACGCAAGATGGTGAACTGAATAAATAAAAAAACATGCTGCCTACTCAGGCAGCATGTTCTGTCATCCGGTGAATTCTTGGACCCATGCATTGTTGTAAAATCCGACCCCGAGCTTGGTGAAGTTACTGCTTAAAATATTCGCTCTATGGCCTTCGCTGTTCATCCAGTCGTTCATAACTTGAGTTGGTGTCGTCTGGCCTTTGGCAATATTTTCGCCAGCAGCATTATACGTGATCCCGAATTTTTTCATCATATCGAAGGGGGATCCATACGTTGGTGAATTGTGATCGAAATAATTGTTCTGAATCATGTCTTGCGCTTTCACGAGCGCCATTTTTGATAAATTCGCATCCATCGTTAGGGCATTTAACCCCGCGCTGGCGCGTTGTTCATTCACAAGCCGCAGAACCTCTTGATCGAACTGCTGAGAGTCAGATGGAGTCTGATTATTTGGACTTTTGTTAGGATTTTGCGTTGGATTCTGAACTGGCGTTGGCGTCGTTGGTGCTGTTGGGTTCTGTACTGGAGTTTGTACCGGATTTGGCGTCGCAGGATTCTGATTGGCCGGATACTGTGACGGCGATTCCCCGACAACAATCCATTTCATCGGTGCTCCAGGCGACTGTTGAATTCTAACCGGTTTCCGAGCGCCAGGAGTAGCTGTGGATGAAGCTTGTGTCTTCAGCGTCTTCGGGATTTTCGTGTGGGAATGCGTCTCAATACGTGTTCCCGGTGCTACTTGCTTAGTCGACATATTTCCGTTCGGGGAAGTACATCCTGCCGCCAGCAATAATGCGGTTAAGGCAATATATTTTTTCATGTGTCAACACCTCGATGCATTAGTATGGTGATGTTCATCATGAATTATCTTTTCCCGATTAGAATGGAATTATCCTGAATTCTGCACTCACATCTCCATATCCAAATCCACATTCATGTATTCGCTCAAATAACGCTCAATCTCGGCCTTGATTAAGCTCCATAACATGGAGAACGTATGGTGGTATCCACGACATACATAGAGGACCTCGACGCCGGACTTCGTTCGTTTCTCTTCGTAGACCTTGAGGCCATGAGAGCGGAGCTGCTTCCGAATCCGTACGAGGTCTTCATGCACTTGGCGTTGTACTTGCTGCAAATTGCGAACATAGATGGACGGCATCTTGAGCGGCGCCATTCCCAGGGTCTGCATATCTCGTTCCAATACATCCAGTACGATCGGGAGGAGAATATACTGCTTAACGAGTGTGAAATCAACCTCGGTCTGGAGGGGGACAGATTTCATCGCGAACACTTCCTATGCTTAGAATGTTTAATTCATATTTCGAACACATGTTCTTATTATATTCATAATAGCGAACAAATATTCGTATGACAACAACAATTTTTGGCAGCTGCGTGGAAGTTGTTTGCTGGTTGGCTTGTCATTGGTTATCATAGGGAGAATGATAATGAAGGCGGGAGAGAGCTGCATGATCGTACATAAAGGAGATATCTTGTTCCGGCAAGGTGACTCAGGGGAATATTTGTATCATATTAAGCGTGGCATTTTCAAAGTAACAAGGGTTCATCCGAATGGGAATCTGGTGTTATTTAACATCTTGTATCCGGGAGAAATTGTTCCGCACCATTCGTTAATTACGCCGAAGGATTTCCATGGTACGGCAACGGCAATTACGACTAGTGAGGTGAAGCTGATTCCGGCAGAGGCGTGGTATAAGGAGCTAGAAGAGAACCCAGATAAAGCCTTATCCATCGCCAAAATGCTGCAGGAGAAATTGCGATTCATGCAGCAGCGTATTGATCATCTGACGATTGGTTCGCCAGGAGAACGATTGAAGCTGTTGGAAGAATGGATGTCCAGCTATGCTAAGAATGAGACGCTAACGGATTTGTTGACGCAAGAGGAGATTGGACAGCTCATTGGCGTTCGCCGAGAGACGATCAATCGCTTATTACGCAATCAGAGTTGAAAACACTCACACATACAACGCAAAAAAGGAGGCCTCATTGTCCGAATAGACAAGTGGCCTCCTTTTGCATTCAATAAATACTATGCTTCTAAACTGCCAGCTGGGCCGAAGAACTCGTAGTGAATACGATCCGTGCTCACACCTAGTTGTTTCAACGCAAGATTGATGGCTTTCATGAATGGTGTTGGACCGCAGAAGTAGAATTCACCGGTGTTCACTGTCGCTGTAGGGAGTACCGACTTCAGCCATGCAAGATCAATGAAGCCTTGATGGTCGTAGTGATCGCCAGTGCTCGGTGATTCATAGATGACATAAGACGTCAGGGGCGCATGCTGTTCCGTTAGTTCCGCAATATGGCCCTGCATCGCATGCAATTCGCTATTCAACGCGGCATGGATGTATGTTACAGGACGCTCAGGCTGCTGCGCTACAATCGTATTCAACATACTTACCATCGGTGTCAATCCAACACCGCCACTGATGAGTACGACAGGTGCTTCGCTGCCAGCAGTCGGATCGAGTGTGAAATCGCCGGCTGGGGCACTGATTTCAAGTGCATCTCCAACGTGAACATGGTTATGCAGGTAGCTCGAGACAATGCCAGCAGGCTGTGAATCGCTGCCAGCTTCTTGTTTAACCGTAATTCGATAGTAATCCTGTCCCGGCGCATCCGATAGGCTATAGTGACGCAGATGTGTGTTCGCACTCCCCGGTACATTCACACGAACAGTAATGTATTGTCCCGGTAAGAAGGAGGCGATGGCTTGACCATCCGCAGGTCTCAAGTAGAACGACGAAATGACGCTGCTTTCTTGCACTTTGCGTGTAACGATGAACTTGCGGAATCCTTCCCAGCCGCCGGGCTGTTCCTCTGCCTGTGCATACATCTCGGCTTCGACGCCAATGAACGCATCGGCGATCACGCCGTAAGCTTCAGCCCAAGCACCGATAATCTCATCCGTTGCCGCATCGCCGAGCACGTCTTTGATAGCGATCAAGAGGTGTTCGCCTACGATCGGGTAGTGTTCAGGCTTGATGCCGAGCGCACGGTGTTTATGCCCAATTTGCTTGACGACGGGAATGATCTGCTCAAGCCGATCGATGTTAGCTGCAGCCGCATAGACCGCGTTGGCGAGCGCACCAGATTGTTTTCCTTGACGTTGATTCGCATGATTGAAAATATTTAGCAGTTCAGGATGATTGGTAAATAGCAGTTCATAGAATCGCGAGGTAATCGCTGTCCCATGGACTTCAAGGACAGGAACGGTCGATTTAATAATGGCAATCGTAGATGGATTTAACATGGTGATAACCTCTTTTCGTGATATATGTCACATTAATTATTCTAAGTATAGGTCGCAACTATACCGGAAAATGTGATTTGGCGCACACGAAAATAGAACGTATTGTGAACAATTATAATTCAGAATTATCTGACAATTACGACTTTCCTGGATGAAGGGATCTGTGGTATAATGATGACAGATGAGCTTTAAAATCTAAATAAGAAAGGATCAGGATACCATGTGTCCCCGAAGGACGAATTCCCAAAGGACAGTCTGGAAACGTTATGATCTCTCCTACACTTAGCGTCATAGTTGGAAGTTTACAAGTCGACAAGTTCGAATGACCAACCAACTATGAAAGAAGCGTGTAACGTATGATGGTGCGAAGGACGAAGCCTCAGGCGAGCTCCCTCATCGTTGGTTGGAAAGCTAAACCCAAACCAATGATGTTAAGAGGGAACGACAATGAGGAGAAAAGAAGAACGGATTCAACAGTTGCAACAAGTCGCTATGATGTTAGTCGGTACGTTTTTAATGGCATTTTGTTATTATCACATTAATTTTCAGAACAATTTGGCGGAAGGTGGATTTGTAGGTCTAGCGCTGCTCGGGAAGTATGCATTTGACTGGTCACCTGCGGTTACGATGATTGTGCTCGATATTCCGATACTCATCGTCGCCATGTTCGTGAAAGGGCGCAAGTTCTTACTGAATACAGTAATTGCGGCAGTTTCCCTTTCGGTGTTTTATGACATTTTTGAGCAGTTTTCACCGTTAGTGATTGACCTGAAGGAGTATATGCTCGTAGCTGCGGTACTTGCCGGGGTTATGACCGGGTTCGGAGCCGGGATCGTCATTCGATTCGGCGGAGCAACAGGCGGGGATGATATTCTCGCGTTATTCTTAAGTAAATGGTCAGGTTTTACGGTCGGAACCATGTTCTTTATATTGGATGCTGTTGTGCTATTATTATCACTTGTATACTTACCGATTGCAGAGACCATGTATACGATTCTGGCTGTGAGTATCGCAGGCAAGATGATTACGTGGATCGCCACGTACGGATTCTCGAAGAATTCCGTATCCATCGCTGCAAGGAACTAACGTACATGACCAACCACCCCGAATCTCTCTTAGACAGGTTCGCAGGGTGGTTTTTTATTTCTTTTGGACAAACCTCCTCAATAGAATTTTCTAACACAATACTCCGTTTGTATCAAAAAAAGTTGACACAAAAAATGCATAAAGTTAAAGTTAATGTATAATCTCTAGAGAGAGTTGAGGAGTATACAAATTGGCGAGCAAATATACAGTAATTAAGACTGACATTAAGAGAAGATTAACAATTGGGGAGTGGGTCGAAGGTCATCGACTCCCGACCAGCAGAGAGTTTTCACAATATTATGATTCCAGTGTAAATACGGTGGAGAAAGCGATTAAAGAATTGGAGCGGGAAGGGTGGTTAATCCGAGATGGCCGCAGAGGAACTTTCATGGATAAAAGGAAGACGAACCATGCAGGCCGAACGCATCTAGTGGCTGCTTTTGTCATGGGGATTGAAAATCCTTTATGGTCTGCCGCATTAAGAGGGGCTGAAGATGCCTTGTATAAACAGGGTTATCACCTATTAATTTCAAGTGATGATCGAAATTACGAGAAGTTAGAAATTCTAGTTAGAGGGGCCGTCGAAAGGAAAGTCGAAGGGGTAATTTTAAGTCCGATTATGAGCCAAGGGCATGAAGAATTAAATAATAGGCTCATCTCCTTGCTTCAGGATAACGGCATTAAAATCGTGTTTTTAGATCGGATTGTATCAAACACCGAGATTCCTTACGTAACCAGCGATAATATGGAGGGAGCCTATAATCTGACGAAGTTGCTGCTTGATCAGGGACATCGGCGTATATTATTTATCAGAAATACGAATGTAAGCACGATGAATGAGCGTCTTTTTGGATTTAAACAGGCAATTATGGATTACGGTCTAGAATATTCAGACGAGTACGATGTTCTCATCTCAACCGAATCGGAAGATTTCTCGAATGAATTCGAAGCGTATTGCAATCTTTTTGAGCAGAAAATAAGACAAAAAAACTTTACGGCTATATTTACGGCAAACGATCAGATCGCTGAAGCGGCTATCCGTTCATTCGAAAAGTTGAAATATAGAATCCCTGAGGATGTATCGCTTGTCACATACGATGCAGAAAATTTAAATCGTAAAGTATATCGGAATATAACCGGAATATCTCAACCCTTTTATGAAATGGGACATTGTGCCGCCAAAAAATTGCTCAGTATGATGGAAGGTGATGACGATCATCATAATTTCGGGCAAGTATGCAAATCTACCATTTATTTAGGAGAGTCCGTTATTCCTGTTTCAAACTAAGTTCTTTATTTATTCATAACAGCTCGTGTCAACTAGAAAGCTGTCAATTCGCGGTGCGAATGAACGCCTTCTAGTTGATACGAGTTTTTTTGTGATCTAAAAAAGTATTTTGTATTATTATTTGTATCAAAAATTATAAAATATAACGAAAAAATATTGACACAATAAATTCGTTTGCTGTATTGTTTGTTTATAAATTCCATGTACCTAAAACGATAAAATGTAACCGTTATCTTTTTGGGGAGGTCAATCAGCTACTATTTTTATGAATTGGAGGGGGAGTGTGCAAGATGATAAATTTACGCCGGTTTTCAGCGAAATTTTGGAATCAACGATTTTTATTTCTCATGGTATTGCCCGGTTTTTTAATTGTGTTAGTATTCAGTTATTTTCCAATGTACGGCATCCAGATTGCATTCAAAAAATATAGTGCGGCACGAGGGATTTGGGACAGCAATTGGGTAGGGTTTAAGTACTTCGTACAATTTTTTAAAGATCCGACAGCATTGAGAGTTCTCAAGAATACCTTGTTGCTGGGCCTCTATTCTTTGCTCTGGAGTTTCCCGGCTCCGATCATTCTTGCATTGCTATTCAATGAACTTAAAAATTCCGTTTTCAAAAAAGTGGTTCAGACCATTTCTTATTTACCGCATTTTATATCAACCGTCATTATTGTGGGGATGATTCGAACCTTTGCAGAGAGAGAAGGCGTGTTCAATAAAATTGCCTCCTGGTTTGGCGTCGATCCCATCGTGTTCCTCTCGGAGCCAAGCTGGTTCAGGACGATATTCATTGGTTCAGGGATATGGCAGGGTATCGGATTCGGAACCATATTATATTTGGCGGCATTGAGCGGTGTTGATCCGACCTTACATGACGTTGCGAGCATTGATGGAGCAAGTCGTTGGAAGAAAGTACTGCATATCAATTGGCCTCATATCAAGCCAACGACGATTATTTTACTTATTTTTTCGATTAGCGGCATATTGGGTACTGATTTTCAAAAAGTTCTATTACTGTACAATCCAGATACTTACGAGGTTGCTGATGTGATCGGTACATATCTATACCGTGAAGGCATTATGGGAGCAAGGTTTGAATATACCACGGCGATTGGTCTCTTTATGTCAATTGTTGCTTTTATTCTCCTTGTCGGTGCGAACATGATTAGTCGTAAAGTGTCTGAAACAAGTATCTGGTAGGGGGTGCCGAATATGGTAGGTAGAGAGAGTCTTGGCTCAAGATTATTTGACCTCGTAAATATTTTCATCATGTTGCTGCTATGCGTGATTATGTTATACCCATTTTTAAATGTTATTGCGGTTTCTTTAAGTAATACAGAACATATTCTTAAAGGCGATATTACGATTTTTCCAAAAGGATTTAACTTAAGTGCTTATAGTTATGTGTTAAAAGATTCATTTTTATATTCGGGCTACTTACATTCGATCATTTATGCGGTTGGATCCACCGCTTTTATGCTCACATTTACATCGCTCATGGCGTTTCCGCTAATAATTCCGGGTTTCATGGGCAAAAAATTTCTTTCCGTGTTCTTAGTCATTACGATGTTTTTTGGCGGCGGGTTAATTCCTACGTATTTATTAATGCGAAGCCTTCACTTACTTGATACTTACTGGGTCATGGTTATTCCTGGCTGTGTATCCGCTTTCAATGTTTTCATGTTTAGATCATTTTACCAGTCTATCCCTTCCGATTTACGTGAATCCGCAGTTATCGATGGCGCAAATGAAATTCAAATTTTGTTTAAGATCTATTTGCCGCTTTCAAAGCCTCTTCTCGCAACATTTGCGCTCTTTGGGATCGTCGGGAGCTGGAACAGTTGGTTTGAAGCGCTGATCTACTTGAGTGACGAGAACAAATATCCGTTACAGTTAATTCTCAGAAAATATTTGTTCACCATGTCCTTTGACTCAGGATCTGGAACGGCCGCGATGCAGGCGATGCTCATGCAAATGAAATTAGATCCAAAAAATATCCAAATGGCGATTGTCGTTATTGCGATGTTTCCAATCATGATCATATATCCATTTCTCCAAAAGTATTTTGTCAAAGGCGTCATGATCGGAGCGATTAAAGGCTAGTCGGTAAACACAAGCGTGTGAGAAGGGGTGTGAGGCCCTACATTTAGAGCGATATAGACAAGAAAGATTTTTTGTGGTGGTCAAAAGTAGTTCATTACATTTTATGGAGGGGAAAAAATGAAATATCGCCTCAAATTAACATCACTAATACTCTCGGTTATTTTAATGATGGGGATTATTATTACGGCATGTTCAGACGCCAAGACAGCAGAAACCACGGACAACGAAGACTCTACACAAGCAAACGATACACTCAGTTTCTCGGTTACATTACCTTCATTTGGCGCCAAAATGGAAGACTCCATGGTACATAAAGAATGGCTTAAACAAATGGAGTCCCTGATGGGCAAGAAGCTTGACATCAAATATAATTATATTCCAATCAGTGAGTATGGTGATAAGAGCAAGCTATTGCTAGCTAGTGGTGAAACGACGGATTTATTCATGATCATGAGTAAAGATATTTATAGCCAGTATGAAGGCGAAGACTCATTTCTAGATTTAAGCGAGTATAAAGATCTTCTTCCCAATTATATGGGCTTGGTAAATCAAGCGAAGGATGGCAAAATAAAGGCGATAAGATCGGATGGAAAGTTCTATGGATTATGGAATGTCGATCTCCCAAGACAGGAGAAAGATAAAGGAATGGGCGTGTATACCCCGGCTGCATATCGCTATGATATATTGGAAAAGAACGGCATCGAGATTCCTAAGACATTGGATGAACTGTACAGCGCAGCAAAAAAGTTAAAAGAACTGTATCCTAAGTCATTCCCAATCAATACGCAGTGGAATGCTTTTGATTCGCTCTTCCTGGCTAACCACACTCAAGGGCCGAATATCTATTGGAACGGCGAAAAATATATCTATGGACCAACGGAAGAATCCTATAAGGAAGCGCTGCAATTTGCGAACAAGCTTTTCTCTGAGAAGCTGCTAGACCCTGAAGTATTTTCGGACAACGACGATGCGATTAAGAAAAAAGTAATGAACGGGACGAATTTTATTTTGCTGCAAAACTGGTTTAACTTTGCCGGAGATTGGAACCGCACTGCATCAGGAGGAGAAAAGTTTGTTATCTCTCTATTTCCTGACAATCCGAAATACGGAAAAGCGTGGCAAAGTGTGACTGACTTCAATTCCGTAGGCATTAACCAAGGTGCGGTAATGGTCGTTAATCCGAAGGCGGAAAATGTGAAAGAACTGATAAAGCTATTAGATTTGCAGTACAAACCAGAGATTATGGAATTGGTTACTTGGGGGATTGAAGGTACCACATTTACACGCGATTCAAGCGGCAGACCGACCTTCGTCGATTCAATTAAAAAAGCGGCTAATCCATGGACGGAAGGCGATAAATATGGAATGAGGTCGAGCAGCTCTTATCGTCCTGGATTGCAAATGGCGATTGATACATGGGCGTTCGTTGATTTTGCGCCAACTGATCCTGGCTTCATTGATGGGAAGCTAAACGAAAAACCGTGGGAAACCGCTTTTTCAGACATGCCGTACCCGAATGATTATACGCCAGCTTGGACAAATGAACCATTTCTAGAATTTACAGATGATGAAAAAGAACAGATGACTTCGAATATGTCACCTATTAAAACTTACGTCGCTGAAATGCAAAATAAATTCATTAATGGCAAAGAGAGCTTCGACAACTGGTCGGCTTTCCAAGAGAAAATTAAAAAGACAGGCGATCTAGATCGAGTACTTCAAATCTATAATGATGCACTGAAACGCTATCAAGAAAGAAGCGGGACATCTAAATAATGAAATGACTCAACTCGCTATCATTCCCAAAGTGAAATAGCGAGTTGAGTTCAATTGGGAGCTAAGATCAAGGCAAACCAGGAGGATGATAGAATGAAACCGGCAGACTGGAAAGAGAAGATGGCAAAGTATAATGGGATATTCAAGGAGCCGCCAAGAAATGTGCCTTCGGATAAAGTGGTTGATGGACCCATCATTGGGAACGGTGATGTCGGCGTCGTGATTAGCGGATTGCCTGAACAGCAGCGCCTATGGATCTCGAAGGTTGATTTTTGGAAAGCGAAGCGTTTCTACCCCAATGGCAGCCCGTGTTTACTCGGGGGAATTGATATTCAAATGCCAGCTTTGAAGGAAGCTTCTTACGGTGCTGAACAACATTTGCATGATGCGAAAGTCGTGTCGACATTTCGCGGGGATTCCATAGCAGTCACGATGACCTCCTGGGTCGCAGCTGAGGAGAATGCAGTAATTGTTGAGCTCATTAGTGAAAGCCAGGAAGACATTTCGGTTAAAGTGGATTTATGGGTGCAACCTGGACATGAATCGGAAACGGAAATTGGTCAAGATGGCGATGTATCTTGGGTTACGAGGAAATTTAACGGCGATGATCTGGACTGGCCAACAGAGGGAATCGTAGCCATGAGATGCTTAGGTCAATTAAAAAATTCATTCGAATTGAAGCCTGGTGATAAGACAACGATCGTTGCCTATGTGCTCACGAATCACGATGTCCAAGATTACGCACAAGTGTCGAGAGGAAGAGTAAAGCTTATCGACGAGAGTCGTGTCGGTACGCTTCATTCTGAGCATGAGAACTGGTGGAATCAATTTTGGGCGAAGTCTTCGGTTGAGATCGGTGACGAGTTGCTTGAGAAATTTTGGTATGGCTCTCATTACATCATGGCCTGCTGCAGTCGTAACAAAGCGTTTGCTCCCGGCTTATTTGGCAACTGGATAACGACAGATACCCCCGCATGGGCCGGAGATTATCACTTGAATTACAATTATCAAGCTCCATGGTGGGGAGTTTATACATCCAATCATATCGAATTGAGTGAGCCGTATGACACGCCGCTGCTCGAATATATGTCGAACGGTAGAAAGTATGCTGAACAATACTTAGAATGCAGCGGGATCTACTACGATGTTGGTATCGGACCCAAAGGACTTCCCACTGTCCTGTCCAATACGAATGCAAGTCTTACCTATGAACACGGTCATTTGTTCCTAGGGCAGAAGAGCAATACGGCCCTAAGTGCCGTGAATATGCTGATGCGTTACTACTATACTTATGATTTGCAATATGCCAGTCAAGTTGCGTACCCGTACCTCATTGAGGTAGCTAATTTTTGGGAAGACTATTTAACTTTCGAAGGCAACCGTTACGTCATTTATCGTGATGCGATTCATGAAGTCCCAACGTGGGCAGATTCACATCCCGATGATGAATGGCTGCAGGAATTCGAGGACATGAATCCACTTCTTTCATTAGGCGTTGTCCGGGCAGTGTTCAAAGGGCTGCTCGATATGTCAAAAGAATTGGGTCTCAATTCCGAGCGACGTGAAAAGTGGTTACATATTCTGGAACATATAAGCGATCTTCCAACGTATGAACGAGACGGGAAGACGATATTTCGATTAACGGAGCAGGGTCGAGATTGGTGGCCGGATAATACTCTAGCCATTCAGCATATTTGGCCTGCGGGAGCGATCGGACTTGATTCTGATCCCAAGCTTCTTGAAATTGCCCAAAATACAATTACCGTTCTAAACCGCTGGACGGATTACAATGGGTTTCCAACGATATTTACTGCTGCGGCGCGAGTCGGATATGATCCTGAAATCATCTTGCGCGAGCTGCGTCGTCAGTGCTTTGAACACAGCTATCCTAATTTATTCATCTTCTTCGGAGGCGGTGGCATTGAATGCTGCAGCGGCGTACCTTCGGCAATTAATGAGATGCTGTTGCAAAGTCATGAGCATGTCATTCGATTGTTCCCTGTATGGCCAAGGCAAAAAGATGCTAGCTTTGTAAACCTGAGAGCCGTCGGGGCATTCGTTGTATCGAGTGAGCTATCCAACGAAAATATTACCTACGTCACGATTCGAAGTGAAAAAGGCAGAACGTGCCGCATAATAAACCCATGGGTCAATGGGGAAATCACTATAACAGAATCAGACGGAGAACGTCAAATGCAAATCGATTGGCAGTTCATTGATAACGTTATATCTTTTTCAACTGAAGCAGGCAAGTGTTATACCCTAAGCTGTAATATGCAAAATCATAACCAATAAGGGTGAAGGTTGATGTCTCGAATTAAAGAAGTGCTTGTGCTCCATCATAGTCACTTGGATGTCGGTTACACACATCCTCAGCCTGTCTTACTAGAAATGCAAAAGAAATATATCGATCAAGCGATACATATGTGCGAATTAACCGAGGATTGGGCGGAGGAAAATAAATTCCGATGGACCTGCGAATCTAGTTATCCTGTTATACGCTGGTTAGAAACTGCGAATGAGGAGCAGATTGAAAAATTTGGCCGTTACTTGCGGGGCGGTCAAATGAGCATCTCAGCTTCGTTCATGCATACTACACCTCTTGTAACAGCTGAGCAGCTCGCCAAGATGCTGTATCCTATTAAAACTTTACGTAACCAGTTCGGTATTGACATCAAAACAGCAATACATCATGACGTAAATGGCCAACCTTGGCCTTATAGCCAACTGTTGTTGGATGCCGGTGTAGAATTTTTTATTATGGGTATCAATATTCACTTCGGGGGAATTCCTCTGACTCGGCCAAGCGCATTTCATTGGCAAACACCGGATGCCAGAAAGCTGCTTACGTTTAATGGCGAGCATTATTCACTGTTTAGCCAAATCTGTAATGTAAATGCTAAGGATACGAACATTATGGCCGAGGGTCTCGCGAAGTATCTTGAGAAAATCGATTCAAATCCAGATTATCCGTTTGATTTTGTCTATTTGACGGCGACAAATCTACCGCTTTATGATAACAATCCTCCCGACCGCGAGCTTGCCGGATTAATCAAGCGTTGGAATGAGGAGAGCCGGGAACAGACAATTTCGTTCGTAACACCAGAGCAATTATATACAAGAGTCAAAAAGCATGAGGCTCAGTTAAGTGTTCACTCAGGTGATTGGACGGATTATTGGAACTTCGGTTCAGGCAGCTCGGCAAAAGAAACCAAGTTGAATCGCCACACCAAGCAGGGAATGAAAGCTGTAGACTTGTTAAACGCTTTTCAAAAGGAGAATGATCCGTCCTATATTCAAGTCGAGAAGCAAGCGTGGGAACAAATTCACTTATACGATGAGCATACATGGGGGGCTTTCAATTCTGTCACTGATCCTGACCATTTGGATGTGCGTATCCAGTGGATGCATAAAGCGCATTATGCATATTTGGCCAACAGCTTGACGAGTTATTTGTTAGGAGTTCAAATGGAGAAGTTGGCGAATAACCCGCTGCAATCGGAAGAACCCGAAGGGATAATGATACTGAATTCATCATCCGCAACAGTAATGCATGACATTCATATTCCTGCAAGCTTCACTACGCAAGGTAGACATCTCAGCGCAGATCGTATGCGTCAAGCACTTACGAATATTGAATTGAAGCATGAAGCGACGAGTTATGGGGTCATTGAACTCCCCCCTTTCAGCTGGCGGAAGATTCCGCTGCACACGCTGCAGGAAGCGGAGTGGTCCAAAGATATTACAATTACTGAAGGAAGTATAGAAACGCCTTTCCACAAATGTTCCTTCGATCCATCGACGGGCCGCATCACAAGCTTGTTCGACAAAATAACGAATTGGGAAGTGCTTGATCAGTCAAGTCCCTGGAGTTTGTTCCAATATGTGCAAGAAACGATCGACCCAACCTATCAATCGAATCACCGCAGTACTATTTTTCCAAGAGATGTGGAGAAAGGGAATAATAGCATTAGTGTTTGGAATCACGATTGGCAGGCCAGAAGGCAGTCTTATTCACGAATGAAATCATGTCGTGTGGAGCGTAACGCACATTCAGCTTCATTATTCGTATGTTGGGATGCGCCCGGTGTGGACGATCTGGAACAGAAGTTTACCTTTTTTAACTACCGTACAGATATTGAAATGAAGGTCTCTTATCATAAGCAGGACATTACTACACCGGAGGCAATATATTTCGCAATTCCTCTGAATGTGAAGGAATGGCGCTGTCATTACGATACGGCCGGACAATTCGTTGAACTTGATTCACAGCAGTTGCCGGGTGTTTGCAGAGACTATATCACAGTAGATAAAAGTGTTTCGGTCTACGATGATTTGCATGGAATCACCCTGGTTTGTCCCGATGCACCCCTAGTGCAGGTAGGAGGCTTTAATTTCGGAAAAGAGCAAAAAAGCATCGCTAGAAGTCCAAATCCTCTTCTTTTGGCATGGCCGATGAATAATTACTGGGACACTAATTTTCAGGCTCGTCAACCGGGTTATTCTTCGTTTACCTATTTACTGTCCAGCATTCAATCCTTTGAGCCCGAAGTAGTGATGCCAACGGCTGTTCAGGCTGTATCGCCAGTTTTCACAGTCCCGGTCGTTGCGTGTAAGGAAGAGGAGACTGGACAATTTATTCAGATCATCGGTAGCGGGATTCAGGCGTTTGATGTTATGCCATCTGGAGATGGATCAGGTATTGTTGTGCGTTTAAGCAATTGCACGACCAAGCAAGCTAGCGCTCAGCTCCAATTTCCGAATAGAATGATAAAAACTGCGTATAGGACGAATGCTTTGGAAGAAGTCCAATCTGAGATAACCGGCATTCAAAATAACACTTTGATGATAAGCCTCGAAGAGAAAGGTATGCTGCATCTTCATGTGGTTTTTGAAAGCTGAACCTTACAATTAACTACGCGAAAGTATGACAACCACCCCGGATCTCTCCTTGAGAGGTTCGCGGGGTGGTTTTTTTGTATTTACTTTCCTTTGCGGGATGTTCTCAAGAATCCGGGTGGAGTAGCTTATCATTCACTTCCTTGATCGCTTGTTGTAAGCCCATTTGATTGTATGTTTTGACGTTCTCTCGCCACAGCTTGATCGGATCGTCCTTACTAAGCACGACTTCCGTCAAATCCTCCAGCGGATTGATCGCAGCACTGATGATGTCCTTGTGAGGCGTAGAGAGCGAGATGATTGGATATTTGAAAGGGGTTGCCCGTGCATTGTTGAGCAGCCATCGCATTTCCTCCAGACAAGCGAGAATA
Organism: Paenibacillus sp. GCM10027629; assembly: GCF_042676425.1. Lineage (NCBI taxonomy): Bacteria > Bacillati > Bacillota > Bacilli > Caryophanales > Paenibacillaceae > Paenibacillus > Paenibacillus sp. GCM10027629. The sequence goes on from NZ_JBHTGZ010000003.1 coordinate 728,417, forward strand.
TTGCGTTCCCCATAATTGATTTTGTTCATTTCATCGAGACGGTAGGTTCGTTCCAATCCCCAGGAAGCGAGGGAATGCAGGGTGTTCGTTGATGGATACAGCTTCTGAATGCTGACTGGTTGTCCTGATGCTTCGCGAGGGCGTGTAATGACGATCTGATCGCTGCTTTCCACGTAATCTTTGCCCTCAATGCCGTACTGCATTAATTTTTTTCCTTCGGGTGAGAGGAGGTAGTCATAGAGCTGTAAGATGCGATCCATCTTCTCATCACTCATTTTTGCGCTGAAGTAACTTTCAGTCCAGTAGGTTGGTGCGACATAGAAATATCGATTTCCGTCCTCCGCGGGCCACAAATGCAAGATTTTCACCGCATCATAGAAATCTTGGTTCGGATGATATTTGTTCCACAGCGCAACCACCTTGCTCATGCTCTCCGGCGTCCCCTTATACGCGAATGCGCCAGCCTTCCCTTGCGCAAATTTGATCAACGCATCATCTTCCTTCATGAGGAAGAAATTCGGGTCCAGCCCGCCGCTCTCGTACAATTGACGGAACTGCGATGCAACCTGCTCCATTTTCTGCGAGGCATAGTAAGGGATCCATTGGTTGTCTTCCTGCACCCATTGATTGGCTGCAAATTGCGGGAATGTCGGACTGAACACCCAAGAGAGATAGTTAATGCTTGCTGCTGTCAGACCGACGGTATCTTGCAGACCATTGCCATCAGGATCATCTTTGGTGAACGATTCGAGTAGAGTGGAGAACTCTTCGAAATTTCGTGGGTCGATGCGATGCAATTGATCCATCCAGTCTTTGCGGACAAATACGACACGTTCCATCATCCATAGATCGTTGGTCGGATAAGCAATGCGCGGCAGCATATACGATTTCTTCTCTCGACGGAGTGCGAGCGTATCGGGGATTTGTGCAACTTTATAGACATTTGGGTATTTGGATAAGTCGCTCGGCAGCGGCCGAATAAGATTTTGTTTGATCCAGTCTGCGTAAATGCCAGGTGAATTGATGACGAGGGAGTGGGCGAATAAGTCGGGGAATTGACCTAGAGCGGCCCATATCTTGAATTTCTCCTCATAGTCTGTCTGACTCACTTGAATGGGTTTGAAGGTAATATTGAAGTCGTGTTCGAGCTTCTGCAGCACGGCATCCTTCTTCTCGAAATCCCTGCCAATGTCCCAGAAGGAGATAGAAATGGTGAGGTGGTTGCCGATATCAGACGTTGGTTCTGGCGATGCCGCCTCGTCGACGTCTGTCTTCTCGCATCCGGCGGCTGTCATGATGAATAGGGTTGTGAATAGTAGTATGACGTAAGCTTTGATACGGACCATTCCATCACTCCCTGCATACATTCTATTAAAAAAATAGTAATGGAAAAGTTTGCTAGAGTAAAGAGTTTCGATAAGCAAATGGCAATATTTATGATAAGATATCCATAATTGATGCTACCATTCGCATTCGTGTAACGCTTGGGGGGACAAGCAGTGGTTTTTTATCGTAAACTATCGATTCGCTCGCAGCTGCTGTTCATCGCACTACTGATTACAGCTGTGTTGTTATTCATTATTATGATGACGTACGTTCAAATGTCTAGCATTATCAGCAATTATAACGAACAGTACACGAAAGATATGAGCGCGCAGATCAAGGAGACGGTGCAAGCGAACAGGGATGTCATTGATCGTCTAATGACCAATATTGCGTACAACCAAGATGTGCAGAATTTTCTAATTGAACAGAATAACGTGCAAGTGTATGGATATTCCAAGCGTATAAATAGTCTGCTCATTAACACGACCACGTTGAAGGAAGGCATTCTGGATATTGTGATTCACGGCGAGAATGGGCGTTGGTACGACCTATTCGGGGGGGGAAGATGGACGGCACCTTTTACTGATAAAATTTCTCCGCAGGATTCGATTCATTATTACGGATTGCAGCATTTTGAAGGTGCCTATCAGGTGGAGAACAGCCTGCTCGTCGGGATGAAGATCAAGTCCTTCCAATCGGGGGATCGATTTACATCAGTGATCGGAACCCTATTCTTCGTGATTGATCCGAAAGCATTAATCGTCGCCTCTAGTTCGATCTCGAAGCAATATGCGATGCAATCGTATTTGGTAGATCGGGATAATAAAATCTTCTCAAGTAGTAATGATCCAGAGGAGGTCGGCAGTGTACTTAATGCGATGATTACGAGTGATGCCCCGTCTGGGAAACCGAGGAATGTGGAATTGAACGGGACCAGATATATCGTGCAAACGGAAGATTTGCCGGAAATCAACAGCGCAATCATCAGCATTATGCCCGAAGATGAGCTTCTGCGCGATATTTCCAAAGTACGCAAGTTAGAACTGATCATTTGTATCATTGGTGCCATTATGATGTTCATCTTGTTCAGGTTGATCATCAGTAATATTCTGCACCCACTCAAGAAGCTCATGGCTTTCATTAATAACATCAAACGCGGGGATCTGGATACATTGAAAAATCGCGTTCATCTGCAGGGTTACGCCGAAATAACGGTGATGTCGAACGGGCTTAACAATATGCTGGATGAGGTGGATACGTTAACGCGGCAGCTCCTGGAGACGAATGCGATGCTCTATGAAGCGGAGCTGGAGAAGAAGAAATCCGAGTTATTGTTCTTACGCAGTCAGATCAATCCGCATTTCCTATATAACACGCTCGAAATGGTCAAAGGGATGGCCGCTGTCAATGGTGCCCATGAAATTCGAGAAATCGCCAAAGCACTGGGGCAGATTTTCAGATACAGCATTAAAGGGGGAGACACGGTGTCCCTCAAGACAGAGATGGGGATCGTCGAGTCGTACATTCAAATCCAACAAATTCGATTTGGTGATCGATTCCAGGTACACTATGCGATCGAAGAAGACACATTGATGTGTCAAATTCCAAAGATGATTCTCCAGCCGCTGGTCGAGAATGCCGTATTTCATGGTCTAGAATTGAAGGAAGATCAAGGGATGTTGACGGTTAGAAGTGTCATGAACGAACGGCAGGAATTAGTCATTACCGTTGAAGATAATGGGCTCGGCATTGCGCCCGGGCGGCTGCGTCAGGTTCAGAATGCGCTGAATCAATATGAGAATACGGAGCGTGATCCGGAAGAACCCCAGATTTCCAGTATAGGTCTTGCCAATGTCAATAATCGTATTAAGCTGACTTATGGCCATCCATATGGGTTGTCGATCCATAGCACGTATGGGGAAGGAACACAGATTCAATTGCTGATGCCAACGAGGGGGAGAGAACATGGACAGATATAGCGTGTTCATCGTCGATGACGAGAGCTGGGTCGTTGAGAGTCTGAAGGTAAGCGTGGATTGGAAAAAGTACGGCTTCGAGGTGGTCGGAGAGGCCTATAACGGGCTGGAGGCGCTGCAACTCATGCGGGATCTGAAGCCGGATGTCGTCTTTACCGATATTCGGATGCCGGGGATGAGCGGGCTTGAATTAATCAAGAAGGGATCTGAGCTCCCCGTCCTTCCTAAGTTTGTCGTTGTGAGTGGTTACGCGGAATTTGCTTATGCGCAACGGGCATTGAATTATGGCGCGACAGCGTATTGCCTCAAGCCCTATGATGATGAGGAAATTTCAGGTTTATTGAAGCGATTGAAGAAAACGCTGGATATGGAGCGGGATCGGACGGAGACACATCTCATTCAGCTGCTTGCGGAGAAGCCGGGAGGAAGTCCGGACATGATCCGGCAGGCATTCGAGCATCGGGGACTGCACATGGATGAACAGCAAGGCGGTGGGCTGATGGTGTGCACCTTAGAGGGGGAGGACGATCCATTCCTATCGAAGGATGCGATTCGGATCAACATCGGCAAATCCAAAATGCTGTACGTGATGACCTACGATCAACTGGAGCACATCGTGCAAGAGCTTGCGGTGCATTGGCCGACAGAGGTGAGAGGTATCGGCATCAGCGGAAGAATCGATCACTATTCTAAGATTGCCGAGGAACTCGAACATGCCAATCTGCTCACGAACCAATATTTTATTACAGGTACGCCAGGGATATATGCCTGGAGCAACGCTTCACGGGGACCGCTGAAGGAAGCGATTAAGCGAATCGGGCAAGCGATCGCGAACCAGGATTTCAATGCGCTGAATCAGCTCTATGATGAAGTGAAGGGATTGTTCCTGCAAGAAGGTTATACGATCAAGGATGCGCTGCGTCTGTACAATGTGACGTTATCCTTCCTCTATATCCTTGATGAGGATGAGCAGGAGCGAATGGTGATGAGCTATGAGCAATTGATCGATACCTTCGAGCATGTTACGGATATGATCTCCAGCCTGAAGTCGCTATCCATCAAGTTGATCCGCAGGCAACCGGAATACGAGACGATCGAGACGACCAACGAGACCTTCCTATCGATCTTGCATGATGTGCATGAGAATTTCCGCAGTCCGATTACGATCCAGAGCTTGACACAGAAATATTACATTAACCCGAATTACTTGAGTCAATTGTTCAAAAAAGAAGTGGGCGAGACGTTCACCTCCTATATGACGCGGCTTCGAATAACGAGCGCATGCGGGTTGCTGGAGAATACGAATTTGAGGATCACTGAAATTGCCGAGAAGGTGGGTTACCAGGATTATTTTTATTTCACGCGCATGTTCAAAAAGATTACAGGCCACACGCCTACGCAATTCCGTGAACAAATGGTCAGGTAGGGATATATACCCGATCTTGCCATCCATTCGGTATGTACAAATCTTAGCATTCCTATGGATGAATATTAGATGTTGTGACAGGGAGACAGGCATTCCCTGTTTTTTCATGTCTTCCTATGTATAAAAACAACGAGATTGTGTGAATACACGATGTACGGAAATTAATCTATAGTTAATACAAGTAAATTGTAAGCGATTACAAGTTGTCGAGGTTTTGTAAATCTAGTACGAGGGGGAAATGAATTGAAAAAGTTTAAAGCATGGTCCATGATCCTCATCCTGTCGATGATCATCACCATCGTCGGATGTTCAGGCGCGAACAAAGCAACGGAACAGACGCAAGATACGACGAAGCCAGCGGATACGGCTGCGACGACGGACACGACGACAACGACAACGACAACAGAACCGAAAAAAGAAGATACTCCTACCGAACCTGCTATGGGTGCGGATGGAAAAATCGATTTCAAAGGAGAGTCAATTCGTATCGGTCAATGGTGGGGAATGGAGAACTATCTGTCGGAAGAAGAAAAGGAACGTCAGAAGAAGGCAGAAGAAAAATTCAACGTGAAGATCGAATACGTAACTGTTGGGCTCGATCAAATTGTTCCTAGACTTATCACTTCGACTGTTGCTGGCCAACCGTTCGCTGACGTGATCATGATTCCGCTGGTCGATGCGCTTCCGAAGCTCGCGGTCGATGGTTACATCCGTCCGATCGACGACCTCGTGGACTTGAATGAGCCGATCTGGAACAAAGTAATGAAATCAAACGGTGTCTATGACGGCAAGCAGTATAGCTTTACAGATAAGGACAATAACGGAAACGGATTATTCTACAACAAGACGATGTTGCAAAAGTTAGGACTAGAGGATCCTTATGCTCTTCAGGAGAAAGGCGAATGGACTTGGGATAAATTCCTTGAGATGGCAAAGGCAGCGACGAAGGATGACAAGTTTGGTGTTACGGACAATCAACTCGACTTGGCGATTGCCTTTATTTATGCGAATGGCGGATCGGTTACGACTGCCGATAATCAAATCGGATTCGACAGCCCGAATTCGATGGAAGCGATTCAATTTGTATCCGACCTGTTCAATGTCCACAAAGTGGCTGGAGGCAACTTTGCTAAGGGAACCGCTTTGTTCTATCCTGGCTACCGCTGGAGTGCGTATGACTTTAACCCTAGCATGGCGGACGATTGGGGCTATGTATTCTTCCCGAAAGGACCTAAGGGTACAGACTACGTCGTTCCTTCTGAAATCAACCTCTGGCACCTGTCCAGCAGCGTGAAGAGTCCGAAAGCAGTTATGGCCGTATGGAAAGAATTGTACGAGATGGATGCTGAAAAGGGTTATGATGGTGTAATCAAGGGTGAAGAAGCTAACTTTAGAAACAAAGAATCGTTAGACACGTTAAGAAAGATGTTGGGCAACGTAACTGCGATTAAATATGGATCCTATATTGGATTTAGAGGTGTTTTTGACGAAGCGATCAAAAATATTATGTCCGGTAAAGCGACAGCAACAGCCGAATTGGCGAGAATCAAGCCAATGGCTCAAGCGGCGATCGATGTAACACTGAAAAAATAATCTCATAAGGATGTATAGTACATTTATATGAGATTGTTTGGAATTTTTTTAGCTGTTCTATCCGCCGCGAGGCGGATAGAACGCTTTCTTATGTACTAAAAAGACACTTCTAGTGAATACCGTTATGAACATGTCATAGGTTACGCTATAGTAGTTGCAAAAAAGTCGAACACGGAAACGCTGTCAATGGGCATTTGCTAAGGAAAATGTCCCCTTGATTAGGATGCCGCTGTTGACTTTAGCATATGCATTTCGTGATAGATGGCAGGAGGAGGGGGATGTTGTGACGCAGTATAAAAAAATCTTTATAGCGCTAGTACTTGTTGTAACCGTATTATGTGTTACTTTTGCGCAGCCTGTTCATTTTCTCAATAGTCCTATTGTAAGCGCTTCTAAGAATGGATCGTCTGCCCCAGAGCTTGCTAAGATCGAAATGGGTTCGACCAAAAAGGATGGATACGACAGATATATTGCTCAATATAGTAATGTGTCCCGACCGGCTAGCGAATTGTTAATCCAAGGCGGAGCGTTTGCTAAGGCGGAAGGGATGGATGCTCGTGCAGTCAGTGATTTTCCCGGAGCCAGCGGCAAGGCGGCAGAGACGGGAGAAACGGGTACAATAACATGGGAACTCGATATACCAGTGGATGGTTTGTATAATATCGCGATTCGATATTATCAAATGGAGGGCAAGCATTCGAGTATTGACCGGAAATTGTTAATTGATGGCAAGCTGCCATTTGCTGAGGCGAATAGTTTCACATTTAACAGGGTGTGGAAAAATAAAGGCGAGACCATTCGCGATGAGAAGGGGAACGACTCGTATACGCCGCAGATCGAAGATCCGATGTGGCAGGAAGCGTTTCTACAAAGCTCTGACGGAAGTCATGTAGATCCGTATTCGTTTTATTTTTCAAAGGGAAAACACTCCATATCACTCGTTTCCGATAAAGAACCGATGATGATTGATTATATAAAGCTGGGTCAAGTGGACAAAGTTTTAAATTATCAGGAAGTAGCGGCGCAATATAAGGAACAAGGCTACAAGGCGGCGGCGAGTGGCGTGTTCATCAAAGTTCAAGGCGAGGCTGCCTCGAGGAAGTCGAATTCTTCGCTTTATCCCGTGATGGACCGCAGCAGCGCGGCAACAGAACCATACGATATATCCAAAATCCGAATGAACACGATTGGATCTACCAACTGGTCCAAAGCGGGGCAATGGCTCGCTTGGGACATCGACGTACCCGAAGACGGATTGTATAAAATCGGCGTGAAGTTTAATCAAAATTTTGCACGCGGCATTACGTCGTATCGGAAGTTGACGATTGACGGCAAGGTGCCTTTTGAAGAGATGGAGACGGTCGCATTTGAATTTTCAAACGGATGGGATCTGAAGGAACTCGGAGATGGAGAAGAACCTTATCAGTTTTACTTGACGAAAGGCAAGCATGAGCTTCGGATGGAAGTATCACTAGGTGAAATGTCGGACTATGTACGAACGATAGAATCCAGCATTTTAGATCTGAATACGCTGTACCGTCGTATTGTCATGGTTACCGGCACGGTACCAGACACAAACCGCGATTATCAGCTTGAGTTGAAATTGCCGGAAATGGTTGGAACGATGACGAAACAGGCAACTGTGATTGAGACGATATCCAGTCTGCTCGCGCAAGCGACAGGAGGAAACAGCGACCGTACGGCGACGTTAGACCGGCTTGCTATTCAGCTTCGCGAAATGGCCAATAATCCCGGCACTGTGCCGAGCTTGATGGAATCGTTTAAAACCAATATCAGCTCGCTTGGCACTTGGATTTATCAAACCAATAATATGCCGCTGTCGATTGATTATATTGCCGTAGCCTCGCCGGAGGTGGAAATGCCAAGCGCTAGTGCGACTTTATGGCAATCTGTCGAACATCAAGTCGGTACGTTTTTCTTATCGTTCTTTACAGACTACAATCAGCTTGGTTCTTCGGCAAAAACTGACAAGAAGATCACGGTCTGGATCACGCTGGGGATGGATCAAGCGAAAATCTTAAAGCGAATGGTCGAAGAATCCTTTACGCCCGAGACAGGGATTGCCGTCGATTTTCAAGTTGTTAGCGAGGGTATATTGCTGCAAGCGATGCTTGCGGGACGCGGACCTGATGTCGCTTTCTCCGTTCCTAACGATAGACCAGTCAATTATGCCTTGCGCAGTGGTGTTGAAGATATATCCAAATACCCTGGTTTTGAAGAAGTGAAGAAAGAGTTTCACGAAAGCGCACTAGTGCCGTATGCCTTTAACGGCGGGTATTATGCGCTGCCTATGGAACAATCCTTTCCGGTTCTTTTCTACCGCAAAGATATATTGGATGAATTGAAGTTGAAGGTGCCTGAAACTTGGGATGATGTTTATGCGATTCTCCCTGAGCTCCAGAAGCAAAATCTGCTGTTCGGTTTTCCTGAATCATCCGCTACATCATTCTCTATGTTAGCAATGTTACTTTACCAGGATGATGGAGAGATATACAATGACGGCGGCAAGACGATCGCGCTGAATTCAGAGAAATCGATTAAATCCTTTATTCAGTGGACGGATCTATATACATCCTATCAGCTTCCTCTCACAATCGATTTTACGAACCGATTCCGCAGCGGAGAAATGCCAATCGGAATTGCCGATTATACGGTTTTTCAAACGATTAGCGTGACCGCCCCCGAATTGAGAGGACTGTGGGAATTTGCGCAGGTCCCAGGCAAGAAGTTGCCGGACGGCACTGTTCGCCACGACGCCCCAGGTGCGGGAACCGCCACCGTAATGCTGAAGGGAAGCGAGCATAAGTCCGATGCGTGGGATTTTATGAAATGGTGGGCAAGCACGGATGCTCAAGCTAGATTCGGTCTGGAGAACGAAGCGATTCTTGGCACAGCGGGTCGATTGGCAATGGGTAACCTAGATGCAATGGCCCAACTTCCATGGCAAATAAATGATTATAAAACGTTGATGGAGCAATGGAAATGGGTGAAGGGCATACCGGAAGTACCCGGCGGATATTTCGCCGCGCGTCATATCGATAATGCTTTCAAAAGCGTTGCCGTCTCACATGAGGATCCACGCGAGGCGATTGTCAAGTTTACCCGATTTATTAACGATGAAATTAAGAAAAAACGTAATGAGTTTGGTTTGCCAAACTAGACAAAGGGGGCGGAATCCATTTCTGATTCGATCAAATTAAACGCTGGTCTACCGGAAAAAAACCAGGTTGCTCCATCGCCGGTCCGTAACAAACGGACCGGTAAGCTGGCGGAACTCGTCATATCCTTGAAACAGCAAAAACAAGCGTACGTGCTGCTTACTCCATTTTTCATATTGTTTTTCGTATTTACTGTTTTGCCTGTCGCCATGGCCTTTGTACTTAGCTTCACGTATTACAACATATTGGAGCCGCCGAAGTGGATCGGATGGGATAATTATGCCAATCTATTCATCAAGGATGAAATATTTTTAATTGCGGTGAAGAATACCATCCTGTTTGCGGTTATTACCGGACCGTTAAGTTATATCGCTTGTTTGCTACTAGCCTGGCTAATCAACGAGCTGTCGCCGAAAGTTCGCGCTGTTGTCACGCTGCTCTTCTACGCACCCTCGCTTTCGGGCAATGCGTATTTGATTTGGAAAATTGCGTTTTCTGGAGACTCTTTTGGTTATATTAACGCCTTCTTGCTCAAATGGGGATTTATTCTTAAACCAGTTCAGTGGCTGACGGATCCCAAATACATGCTTGCTGTCTTGATGCTCGTGCAGCTATGGCTCAGTCTCGGTACGGCTTTCCTGGCGTTTATCGCTGGTCTGCAGAGCATGGATAGAACGTTGATTGAAGCCGGTGCAATCGACGGGATCAAGAATCGTTGGCAGGAGTTGTGGTTTATCACGTTGCCTTCCATGCGGCCGCAGCTCATGTTCGGTGCTGTTATGCAAATTACGGGATCGTTTGCCGTCGCCGATATTGCGACACAATTGGTCGGATTTCCGAGTCCGCAATATGCGGCGCATACGATTGTCAACCATTTGATCGACTACGGAACGCTCCGCTTTGAAATGGGATACGCTTGCGCGATTGCAACTGTACTGTTCATCATCATGCTTGGTGCAAATCAGCTCGTACAGAAGCTTCTCAAGAAAGTGGGTGACTAGATAAAATGAAGCTTGCCATACAATTGCGCAGACAGAAGAAAGTGAACCGTTCATTGCCTGTTGATATGATACTGATCATCATCCTGGCTGGCCTAGGGACATTTATGGCGATACCCTTCGTCTATATGATCGGCATGGCCCTCAAGCCGCTTGATGAGATGTTTCTGTTCCCGCCGACCATTCTCGTACGAAATCCGACGTTGAACAACTTTTTCGATTTGTTTAACATTTTTGCTAACTCATGGGTTCCGATTTCGCGATATATGTTCAATACGTTTTTTATTGCTTTTCTTGGTACTGGCGGTCACGTCATTCTTGCTTCGATGGCAGCCTATCCGCTAGCTAAATTAGACATTAAGGGAAAGAAAGTATTATTTACGATGGTTGTTTTATCGCTGATGTTTTCGCCGATTGTGACGTCGATTCCGAACTACTTGACGATTACTTGGCTAGGAATGCTCAACACGTACTGGAGCGTCATCATTCCAGCTTTCGCTTCATCGCTCGGACTGTTCCTGATGAAGCAATTTATGGAGCAAATTCCGGATGCGATTATCGAATCTGCGAAAATCGACGGAGCCAGCGATTATCGGATTTTTTGGAATATTGTTATGCCAACCGTCAAGCCGGCATGGCTCACACTCATTATTTTCTCGTTTAATGGATTATGGGGCGGCGGAATGTCTGGAACCTTTATTTACAGTGAACAGCTCAAGCCAATGGGCGCAGCATTCGCTACAATTCTAGCCGGCGGAATAGCTCGTACCGGAGCAATGTCCGTCGCAGCGCTTATTATGATGATCGTGCCGATCGGGGTATTTATTTTCAGCCAGAGCAATGTTATTGAGACGATGTCGACATCGGGAATGAAAGATTAAAGAATCCAAGGAAGGGGGGAGAGAGCTTGGCTATCAAAAAAGTCGCCGTATGGTTCCTCTTATTCGCGTTGCTTTCGATTGGCGTTGCGGTTCCGGCCTTTGCAATGCCCAATTACAGTTATAACTACTCATTCTGGATGGATGCGGAGCCGGCGCCGATTGCAAAATTGGAAGTAAAACAGTTTTATGGCTCGGACCTTGGAATTGGTGAATTTAACGATCCCCAGGACGTATTTGTAGATAAACAAAATTTCATTTATATCGCGGATACGGGCAATAACAGGATCGTCAGGTTCGACGAACACGGAGAGCAGGTTCGGGTATTTGATTCGTTCGATAACGGCGGCAAACAGGAGACATTCAACAAGCCTTATGGTATTCATGTAAGCGATTCAGGCGATTTGTTCGTGGCCGACACGCAGAACAACCGAATTGTGAGACTGACTCAAGAGGGTACGCTTGTTAGTATACTCGGCCTTCCTAAGTCAACTATTATTCCCGAAGATTTCAAATATCTCCCTCTTAAAGTTGCTGTTGACAAGACCGGCCGCATTTATGTAGTGGCGCAGGGCGCTTACGAGGGAATTATGGATTTGGATGAGCAAGGTAGCTTCAAAGGATATGTCGGTACAAACAAGATCTATCCCAACCCAGTCGATTTGTTATGGAAACGGTTGTTTTCCACCAAAGCGCAAGCTTCACAGATGGAGTTGTATCTTCCGATTGAATTCAGCAATATCGATCTGGACGAGAACGGATTCATCTATGCCGTTAATAAGGAATTTTTCTCCGAGGAGCCGATCAAGCGAATCAATCCGGGTGGAGCGGATATCCTGCGCCGCGTAGGAAATTTCAAACCCGCGGGCGACCTGCATGTCGTCAACTTCGATGACTCTTGGGCTTTCGTTGACGTGGTTTCCGAAGGAAACGGTATATACAGTGGACTTGATTCATCGCACAAGCGGATATTCACATACGACCGTGATGGGAATCTGCTGTACCAATTCGGCGGCACCGGCAAACAGGCTGATGAATTTCAGAAGCCGACAGCCATCGCCATGCTCGGCGATCGCATGCTTGTGCTGGACGGCGGGATCAATCGTCTGATCCTATTCGAACCAACACGATACGGGGCAGCGATCAAGGAGGCTGCTGTAGCGATGTCCAACGGTAGGTCGGATGAAGCGACCGCAGCCTGGAAAGAAGCGCTCAAGCTCAACGGCAACTTCGAAATCGCCTATGTCGGCATGGGTAAAGCCATGATGAAAGAGGGCAATTACGAGCAGGCGCTTGATTATTTCAAAGAGGGGAACAACAGGAAGTACTACTCCCAAGCGTTCAAAGAATATCGTTCATACTATTTATGGAACCATTTCGGCACGATCATGATTGTTCTGATCTTGTCGATCGCCGTTGTTGTAACGGGGAACATCATTTGGAAGAAACGCAAACAAGCTGTTCATTATACGGAAGTAGGTATATATAAAGCGCCATTCCATACGCTTCTCCATCCATTCAAAGGTTTCTGGGAATTGAAATACGAGAACAAAGGCCGTATGAAAATTGCCCTGTTCATCCTGCTGATGCTCTTTATTACGATGATATTAAAGAAGAAATACGCCGGATTTATCGTAAATGAAAACTATCCTCTCGCGTTTAACAGTATTGACGAGCTGAAGACCATCATATTGCCGTTCCTGTTGTTCTGTGTCGCCAACTGGTCGCTTACGACACTAATGGACGGGGAAGGAAAGTTCAAAGAAATTATTATGGCAACGGGATATGCCCTTCTGCCGCTAGTCATTATCTTTTTACCGCAGATTTTGTTCAGCAATGTGATAACTTCCGAAGAAAAAGCATTTTATTACTTGCTTGACTCGATCGCATACTTGTGGTTTTTATACCTCTTGTTTGTCGGAATAATGACAGTGCATCAATATTCGGCTGGCAAAACGATCCTGACTTTATTCCTGACCGCTGTTGCCATGATGGTCATCATCTTTATTGCACTGTTATTCTTCAACTTGCTTTCGCAGATGTATTTATTCATCGAGTCCTTGTATAGAGAAATCTTAGTCAGGTTTTAGGGGGGAGGCTCACATGAACAGTAAAATTAAAAAGCTGTTGATGGTTGGCTTATGTTCTGCAGCAATAGGGAGCGCGTTCATTTTTGGTCGTATTGAGGATTCGAATGGAATCGCTACAGCTGACCAGAACAGCAAAAGAACAAGCGAAGAGGATGGAGCCTCCTCGGGAATTAGCAAAGCAAAAGCGAAATCGAAGGAAGTAAGAGTGGCGGCGGTCGGAAGCGAGGAGCAATTTCTTGGTGACTTGCGCCTGATCGCTGAGAATGAACATTTGCAGCTGTATATTAACGATCAGACGACGGAAGTCGCCATAAAGGAAAAAGCGAATGGATACGTTTGGTATTCCAATCCTAAGGACCGCGATGACGATAAAATTGCCGCGGCGGTGAATAAGACGAACCTTGCATCACAATTGCTTGTATCGTACTACAATGATAAGGGTCATGAATCTTTCATGAACAATTTTGCGGAGAGCATCCAACGCAAGCAGTTTGAAATCCAAACAACGGACAAAGGCGTCAAAATTGTATATGAAATCGGGACTTCCCAGAGCGGGCTTGAAGCGATTCCTGCGGTCATTGACAAAGACCGATTTGAAGAACTCATTTTGAATAAAATCGAAGATGAGAGAGCGCGGTCGACCCTTCGGACAAGGTTCTTCTACAACGAGGAGAAGCAAGTTTACGAACGAAAGAAAATGCCGGACTACATTGTAAAAGACGTCGTCGCTACTTTGCAATCCGTCGGTTATACGGTGGAGGATGCTAAAGCGGACAATGAAAAGCACGCGTCGGAAGCCAAGAAGGAAGCTGCAACGCCAAGATTTGTTATCCCATTAGTATATGAGCTGGATGGGGAGGATCTGATCGTTCGAATTCCTGCAGGCGAGGTAGTCGATACGGTTGAATTTCCGTTGCATAACGTGAATGTATTACCGTTCTTCGGTGCGGCGGGCACGAGTGAGGATGGATATATGTTTGTCCCGGACGGTACAGGCGCGCTCATTCATTTGAACAGCCCCAAGAAATTGGTTCGTTCCTATGAACTTCCGATCTACGGAATGGACGAAACGCCGTGGCCGGATAAAATTGATTTCCGTCTCAGTGAGAAGTCACGCCTTCCTGTATTCGGAATAAAGCAAGGCGAGCATGCGACGGTTGCCATCATTGAACAAGGCGATGCGCTTGCGACAATAACGGCCGATACAAGCGGCAAAATAAACAGCTATAACAACGTAGGACCCCAATTCCGATTTCGGTTAATGGAGATGTTCCCGTTCAGATCGGGTTCAATGAAGAGAGAAGTTCCGCAATATTCTGCATTGTATCAAGACGGTATCGCGCTGCGCTACACCTTTTTATCTGGAAATTCCGCCAATTATGTTGGAATGGCTACCCATTATCGGAATTATCTTGTGAATAAGTATCAGTTGGAGAGATTGCAGGATACAGCCAACTCGCCCTTTATTCTCGAATTGGTCGGCTCGATTCCCGTTTACAAGTCATTCCTCGGAGTCCCGTACCAGTCTGTAGAAGCGATGACAACCTATAATCAAGCGATAAGCCTACTCTCCATGCTAAAGGAACAAGATATAGATAACATTCAACTGAAATATTCAGGATGGTTCAACAAAGGGGTTGATCATCAGTTTCCAGATGATGTTAATCCGGATAGTGTCCTTGGAGGAAAGAAAGATTTTCAAAAGCTGGTTCAATACACGAAGGACAATCAGATCGGGCTATATCCTGACGTCGCGTTGCTAAGGGTCTATGAAGAGGGCCATGGGTTCAAGCCTTCCAGAGACAGTGCGGAATTTATTCAACGGGATAATGTGTTAATTTATGACAGGAGTATTGTGACAGGCCAATTTATGGATCCGTTATACTACTTGCTGTCGCCGCGTAAACTACCGGATCTCGTCCAAAGCTTCTTGGATAGCTATGCGACGTATGGAGTCGATGGTATTTCACTGCGTGACCTGGGCGATGGGCTTCATTCAAGTGTCTCGAAGAAAGAAACAATTGATCGGCCAAAAACCCAACAAATCGTTGTTGACCAGGAAAAATTGATCCAAGGCAAGCTGAACAACGTCATGGTAAACGGAGGAAACGCCTATTCGCTTCCTTCTGCGAAGACGATTGTCAACGCCCCGCTTGCCAGCAACAAGTTTCAAATCATCGACGAAGAGGTTCCTTTTTATTCCATTGCGCTTCACGGGTATTTCGACATTGCCGGAATGCCGATTAATATGGACCGAAACCAGGACGAACGCAGCCGATTGTTATTGAACCTCGAAACGGGTTCAAATGTTTATTATGAATGGTTTTACGGGGATCAGTCATCTGTGCGCTTGACGAAATTCGATTACTTGTACTCCGCTAACTATCGCAACTGGTTCGATGAAGCGGTCCAATTCTATAAAGAAACCGACCCATTCTTGAAACAAGTACGAGGGCAAACGATTACAGGACATCGGAAGCTAGCGGACAATGTATTTGAAACCACGTATGAAAAAGGCCAGACCGTCATCGTCAATTATAATAAAACGGATGTTGTTGTGGATGGCGTCCGCATAGCCGCACAAAACTACAGGATTGGGGGTGAGCTGAAATGAAGATCATCCAGCCCACATTATCAACTAAAAGATCGCTATATGGCGTGCTGTTTGTCGCCCCCTGGTTGTTCGGTTTTATATTCCTGTTCGCGATCCCGCTTTACGAATCTTTTGTTTACAGTTTGAGCGAATTGAAGCTGGCAATAGGAGGTTTTGAGACCACCTTCAAGGGTCTCGCTTATTACAAGGAATTATTTACCGTCCATCCGACATTTAATCGATTGCTCGTCGATTCGACTGTCGAAATGCTGCTCAACGTTCCTTCGATCGTTATTTTCAGCTTATTCGCGGCAACGCTGCTCAATCAGAAGTTTAGAGGACGGGGAATTGCCAGAGCAATATTTTTCCTCCCTGTTCTTCTTTCAGCCAGTGTTCTGTCGCTTGAGATGAGTAACGGTTTAGGGGACGTTGTAAGCGGAATTACCGGCGATACAAACGGCAATGCTGGAGAAATGTTCTCCATGGGTGGCAAGGAATTGATGTTTCTACTGATGGATGCGGGAGTACCACTCCAGCTCATAGGTTTTATTGTTGATTTTGTGACTCAAATCTATCAAGTCATTAGTAAATCCGGGGTGCAGATCTTGATCTTCCTGGCTGCCTTGCAGTCGATTTCCCCGTCATTGTATGAAGCTGCTAAGATCGAAGGGACTACGGGCTACGAGGCTTTCTGGAAAATTACGTTCCCGATGATCAGTCCGATGTTATTGACGAACATCGTATATACGATTATCGATTCGTTTACGAACAACAAATTAAACAAACTGATCATGGATACAGCGTTTCAGTCGTTGAACTTCAGTCAAAGCGCGGCCATGGCATGGGTTTATTTCGCAATGACCTCGCTCATTCTGGTTGTTGCTGTTGGGTTAATCTCGCGAAAAGTGTTTTATCACGACTAAGGGGGAGTCACTGGACATGGAGAAACAATTAAAACAGGGCTCACGCGTTTGGAACCTGCGATTCCGGCGGTTTAATCCCGAGCGTTTTGCGTTAAAATGGAGCTGGGTCCTCATTCGGGCCATATTGATTTCCGGGCTATGTTATGTCATTCTATATCCGTTATTTTTCAAGCTATCGATCGTATTCAAGTCAAGAATCGATATTTATGATACGACTGTGCTATGGATTCCCAGAAATTTTACTCTCGATTCTTTTCGAACGGCCTTTGAGGCATTGAATTATCCGACAACATTCGCAAGCACGATTATGATCTCGTTAATCACTACACTGTTTCAGGTCATTTCATGTTCGCTCGCGGCGTTCGGATTTGCCCGACTAAGGTTTAAAGGGAGCGGTTTTTTGTTTGCCTGCGTCATATTCACAATTGTTGTACCGTCACAGACGATCATGATTCCTACGTATTTAAACTATCGTTATTTTGATGTGATGGGACTTATCAGCTTGTTCACAGGAGAGCGCGGCATCAATTTGCTTGATACCTATTGGCCGTTTATTCTGCAATCTGCAACGGGCATGGGAATCAAGAGCGGATTATTCATCTTTATATTCAGGCAGTTTTTCCGGGGCCTTCCCAAAGAACTAGAAGAGTCGGCCTACATTGACGGCTGCGGTGTTCCCCAGACTTTTTTCCGGATTATGCTGCCCAATGCGGTTCCCGCGATGATTACAGTACTGTTGTTTTCATTTGTATGGCAGTGGAACGATAGTTACTTCGTCTCCTTGTACCTGACACGGGTGAAGGTGCTGGCTACACAATTACCGACGATGTGGGCGTCATTCCAGATGGATGATCCGCTATACGCCTTTATGATCAAAAATGCAGGCGAGATGCTGTTTATCGCGCCAGTGCTCATACTGTACTTGTTTGTGCAGCGCTACTTCGTAGAGAGTGTCGAGCGTACGGGGATCGTAGGGTAAAAGCGTCTCCGTTCGCGTGACCGTTTAAATTGTTTGATTTGTGCAATGATTCTCAAGAAGAAAAGCCTTCAGCGCCGCTGAGGCTTTTCTTTTATTTGAAAAGTACTACACGGCTCATTTTCATTTTCCGGCAATTTTTCCGTGGCATACCGAAGGAGCTAGAAGAGGCTGCTTATATGGATGGCTGCGGAATTCTTCAGACGTTCTACCGAGTTATGCTGCCGAATGCCATACCGGCGATTGTCACCGTCTCCTTGTTCTCCTTCGTCTGGATGTGGAATGACAACTATTACGTCTCCTTACTTTTGACCCGGATCAAGGTCTTGTCCACGATGCTGCCAACGATGTGGACGGCGAGACAGTTCGAAGACGGATTGTATGCGTATATGATCAAAAATACAGGAGAACTGCTGTTCATTGCGCCGATTATCGTGCTCTACGTGATTCTCCAGCGTTACTTCGTCGAGAGCGTCGAACGCACAGGAATCGTCGGTTAGCGACGATCTCAGGTGGCGGATCTTCTTAATACGTATAACCGGAGAGAGACAAGTGTATTACTAGATAGCATATACGTCTTAGAAGTCGTAAAAAAATCAAGGAGATTAAGCAATCGTGAAGGATACCAATGTGTTAATGGATGTCGTTATTGTCGGTGGGGGACCTGCTGGTCTTAGTGCTGCACTCTTGTTAGGTCGATCTTGTCGCTTAGTCGTTGTCATCGATGAGGGCAAAGCAAGGAACAGCGTGACCTATGAATCGCATGGATACCTGACGAGAGATGGCGTGAAACCTTCTGATTTTAAAGAAATAGCTATCGCGCAAATGAAGGCGTACACGAACGTACACATCGAACAAGATGTTGTTGAGCAAGTACAGCAGGAGCAAGGTATATTTCGTACCTTAACTCGAGGTGGACACACATTCAGCTCCAAAAAAATCATTTTTGCGACAGGAATGAAAGACCATCTCCCACCTATCCCAGGTCTTACAGAAGTCTACGGCACTTCCGTGTTCCCCTGCCCATATTGCGATGGATGGGAACGCAGAAATGAACCTTTAGCCGTAATAGGTAACGATGAACGACTCTTTCACTTCGTGAAGACGATATATAGCTGGAGTAAAGATTTGATTGTGCTCACAAATGGCCCCTCAACCATCACAAGGGAAGAAAGAAGAGAGATGGAAGCGCATCACATTCAAATGATAGAAACGGAAATCCTTGCAATGAAATCCAATGAAGGAAAGCTGGATGAGATCGTGTTCATTGACGGTCAGTCGATTCCCTGCAAGGGGGGATTTCTTCTCGATACAGGAGCCAAGCAAGCTACGCTCATCCCATCGACAATGGGAATTCCCATGAATGAAACGGGTGGCTACGTGACAACAAGCGATTACGGTCATACCGCGATCGAAGGTGTCTACATTATTGGGGATGCGAAGAATTGTTTTACGGGTGTCATTGGTGCCGCTAGAGAAGGATATTACATCGGAGAATTGATGAATAAAGATTTGATTGAAGAAGAATGGGATGCTCATCGTACACATGCTAATCGCCACCCTGGTCTCTCATAAGAGACTCAGGGTGGTTTTTCTTTTGAAGGACGCTGTTACGTAGAGGGCAGGTTCTTCGTGTTCCGATATTGCTTCGGAGTCAAGTTTGTATATTTCTTGAAGATCTTGGAGAAATAGCTCTGATCGTAGAAATTAAGCCGCGCGCAGATATCCGATAAGGAGAATTCACTGGAAGCCAGCAGCACTTTGGCTTCTTCGACGCGTTTGCGTTGGATATATTCACTTAACGATATGCCAACTTCTCGTCTGAATAACTGGGATAGGTAGCTCGGGTGCAAGTTGGTTAATTCAGAGAGTCTCTGCAGGGGAATTTCTTCATGCAAATGGTTGAAAATATAATGTTGGCATATGGTAACCGCCTTGGTGTAGCTCTGTTCTTTGCAGGCCTTTACGCGGTCCGTCAATTCTAGGAAAGCATCGAGCTCCACATTTTTAAGCTGCTTCATATCCGTCAATTCTTCAATATGCTGAATGTATATGTCGCTGAGGGTAAACGCAACCTCCGAGTGAAGCCCCCCGTCAATCGCTGCGCGTGTGGCTAGCGCAATGCCGATGATGGAGAGGTTTTTTCTGCTTCGTAGATGGCTTTTCTTCGATAGAACGCCGAGCTGTTCTTCAGGTAGCGCTGCAATGTTATTTAAGAGTGCTTCACGATTGCCGTCACGAACACTGTTAAACACGCTGCGTTCCACTGCGGGATCATGGTGGTAATGGTTGTTCTGCCTGCGATTCGAGACATCCAGATCGATATTGTCGATCGTATCATACGCAAGCTCAAGTCCATGATTCAGTTGGAGCACCTCGACGACATCGAGCTTCTTTCGATAAATCAAGTAATACAACATCATACTCACATGCAGCAGTTGCATCTTATTCAAGACAGGCGCATGCTCGAAATATTGTGCGATCGCCTGCTTATGCATGAGGGGAAGCTGATAATCATTCATCAACTTGTCCAACGTTTCCTTGTGTATCTCCTGGTAGAGGGAAGGGCCTACGATAATCGTACCGAGCTGCTGCTCTTCGAGTTCAATTCGGACAGCAAAGAAGTTCCCTAGAAAGCTTGTCGTTCGTAGGATCGGGAACTGCGTAGGATGCTGGGGATCTGCGAGTTGGCTGTAAAGCTCTAATTTATGCTGGGCAAATGGATCGTCACTAGATGGGTAAGAAAATTCGAATTCTACGTGACCCGACGCATTGATATAGACGGTGGATATTTTATAATTCTCGAACATCAGCTTGCAGATGTATTCCATATCTTCGATTTGTAGTCTCGGCTCCATGCTGTATGCACCCCTTACCCTTCATGAATTACAAAGAAATTTGAAGGAAATACAAATAATGTTGATAATATACCATAAATGCGCGTTGGATTGCATTATGATGATTTCACAACAAAATGTAAGCGCTTTATTAAATGAAGGGGGAATATCCATGTCGGCTAAGCAAGTGGGTTGGGGAGAGCGAATCAGCTATGGAATTTCGGATACGGCATCGAATTTGATTTTTCAGATGATCTCGATTTATTTGATGTATTTCTACACAGATGTCTATGGATTGAGTGCGGGGGCGGTCGCCACCTTGTTCTTGGTTACGCGGGTGCTTGATGCGTTCGCCGATCCGGTTATGGGTATTATTATTGACAAGACGAACAGCAAGTGGGGGAAAAGTCGTCCTTACTTCTTGTGGCTTGGGATTCCGTTTGCCGTCATTGCGATGCTGACATTCTTGACGCCTGACTTCGGCGATACGGGAAAATTGGTCTATGCATACATTACGTATACGCTGTTAGGCCTCGTCTACTCCGGAATTAATATTCCGATCACCTCGATCCTTCCCAGCTTAACGAGCAATCCGCAAGAACGCACGGAGCTGGCATCGGTCCGAATGTTCCTCGCTCTGGTAGGGATGATGATCGTATCGATTGGTACACTTCCCATTGTGAATGCGCTTGGTGGCGGTAATCAGCAGAAGGGATTCTTCTATACGATGGTTCTGTTCGGGATTATCGGCGGGATATTCTTCTTGATCACGTTCTTTAATGTAAGGGAGAGGGTAACGACTGGGCACGATAAACCGCTGCCTCTACGTGAGTCAGCTCGTGCGATTCGAGGCAATTGGTCGTGGGTTTTGCTGCTCATCTCCGGGTTCCTGCAGATGGGGATTAATGCGATGCAGACACAGTCCGCGATTTATTTCTGGACGTATAATATGAAGAAACCGGAAATGGTCTCACTCGTTATGGGCATTAATATGTTAGCACTGGTTACGCTCGTATTCTCCTCCTTCGTGGCGAAGCGGATCGGCAAGCGTAATACGTCGATTCTCGGCTCCAGCTTGATGATTATCGGGTTTACCGTGGCACTGATCGGTAGTTATAGTCTATCCGAGTCGATGCTGCTCGCGGGTCTTGTGATCAATGCGCTTGCAATCGGTTTCAGCATGAGTATGGGCTTCGCGATGATTGCGGATACCATAGATTATGGGGAATGGAAATCAGGCGTACGTGCGCAAGGTCTGTTGTCCGCGGCGTCGAGCTTCGGCGCCAAGGTCGGGATGGGGGTTGGCGGCGCCTTGTCGGCAGCGCTCTTGTCTTGGGCGAACTATGTTCCAAATGCGGCTCAGCAAGCAGAGTCGGCACTCAATGCAATTCGGATCAATTATTTGTGGGCCCCACTAATCTCCGCAATAGTAGGGATTGGCTTGATGCTCTGTTATCAGCTGGATAAGAAGCTAGGAATCGTGACGGAGGATTTGGAGCGAAGAAGAGGCGTGAATCCTACAGATCGTGGAGACGGTAAGGGGAATCCACACAGTGGGACGCCAGTAAGCAGCTAATCTGCATATAAGAAGCGACTGTATCACGGAGATGTTCTCCACGATACAGTCGCTTTTTTCAATTATAGTTCTATTTGTATTAAATTGGTTATATCGGTAAAATGTTCATAGTGATAGCTTGATAGGAAGGAGAGAATATCTAGACGGAGGTGTTGCTGATGAGAACATTAATAAGAGGTATGCTAGAGTTTCTTAGGATGACCGTGTTGTTGCTGTTCTTTATGGGGATTATCGGGCAGTTGGAAAATTCGGTAGTGAAGATGATCATAGGTCGTGAGGGATATGATGGTTTTCGATTTGGCGGGAATTTTATGTTCCTCATCGGAGACTTGTTGTTATTTATGGTATTTTATCGGAATTACTTGCAATTCAGGGGTTGGTATACCGAGGAAGCAGAGCGTCTACCGAAGCGGGTCACTCGCATGATGCTAGGGTTTGGGTTCGCATGTATCTTATTACCGATAACGATTGCGCTGATACTATAGAGGAATGAGAGGGATAAATCTGTGAACCGGTTCATGATTGGTCAATATGGTAGTTATGATGAGCTGAAATTTGAGCGGGATTTCCGAGCGGGGTTCTGGGGTGTGGAGGCCTGTCTGTTCGAGGATGATCAGGATCTGGAGAAGTTGGCTCGACAAGCAGAGGAGCGAAAATTTAACGTAGGAATCCATTTTCCGCTGCGGGCAGGACGTTCGAGGCTGAGAGATGCATTGTTCTTGGCGCAAGATGATACGTTACGGGCGGATGCATACAAGCTTGTGCAAGAAGAGCTCGAAGCAGCGATGCAAGTAAAGCCGACATATATTTTGTTCCATTATCCGAAGCCTGTTATTCTGGATGACCGCGTGAATTGGTCGACGTGGCGGTTCAGTGATCCAGCAGAGTTCGTGATGCAGAGCCAATTTTCGTTGGAGGAATTGGTTAATAAGAGCGAGGCGCTATTTCAGTGGCTGACGGAGCAGGGTGAAGCATATCATTTTACCCCGGTGCTTGAATTCGATGCACTCTGCCCTTATTTATATGAATCAGATTACTTAGAGACCTTATTACTGCGATATCCGACAATTCGAGTATGCCTCGATACAGGCCGGCTGTTCCTCCAGGAGCAAGTTGATCCGAACTTCGATGCTCGCCAAGTGATCCGGAAGTATGCGAAGTATGCGGATGTCATTCATTTGTGGACGCTTCAGTATCAGAACGCACAAATTCTGCATTATCATTACCCCGTGCTCCCTGAGCAGGTAGCAGGAGAAGGATGGGCGCCGATTGCCGATTATTTACGCATTATTCGTGAAGAGCAGCCGCATGTAAAAATTCAATTCGAGCATCAGCCCAATTTGATCTCGGAAGAAGATTTGTCGAGATGTTATGCATGGGTGGATGCGATGTTGAGCGGGGCGTAAACAAACAACATGGGAGGCAGATTTAATGGCGTTTCATCAAAATACATTGGAACAAATATCGCAGCGTATCCCTATGATTCAAGGGTATCTTGATGCGCGCTATATTGCCAAAGGATATTCGAGTGATGGGAAATTCGTGGTTCGTTGTTCGAATGGCAGTCTGGTGCTGTTGAAGATATTCTCGCTGCAGGACTATGCATCCAAGCTGCAAGAATACCAAACGCTGCAACAATTGGAAGAACTTGAAGTTCGATGCTCCAGACCGATCGAGATCGGAGAGATCTCGGATCAAGCGCTTGGATATATGATCGTATCTTACATCGAGGGTGAAGATGGAGAAGAGGTTGTTCCGACACTCTCAGAAGAAGCACAGTATCAGATCGGGCTTCAAGCGGGACAAGAATTGTTGAAAATAACCCAAATGCAAGCCCCTGCCTCTATTCCCAGCTGGTATGATCGCAAGCTTCGGAAGCATCAACGATATGTGGAGCAATATCGCAACTGCGGCTATAAGCTGCAAAATGATGAGAAGGTGCTTGCATTTATTGATAAGCATACCCATCTCATGATTGACCGTCCGAATCGGTTTCAACATGATGATTATCATCTGGGGAATCTAATCATTCGAGATCAGCAGCTGCAGGGTGTCATTGATTTTAACGCCTTCGATTGGGGAGATCCGATCCATGAATTTGTTAAGATTGGTATCTTTTGCAGTGAGACGAGTGTCCCTTTTTCGATCGGACAAATCCGAGGGTACCACCAGGGTGAGGAGCCGGATGAGCTGTTTTGGAAGCTCTACGCACTGTATCTTGCAATGACATTAATCTCCTCGATTGTATGGGTGTTGAAGGTCAAGCCCGAAGAGCTGGACATGATGATGGATCTGATAAATCGAGTGCTAGATGACCATCACGATTTTGACGTTTTTAAACCCAATTGGTATGTGTAGGAACGTATAAGTCAAATCGAAGAGGAGCGTTGTGACATGTCTTACCCGATTCGTGTTCGAGCCACCGCACTAGTAATAGAGAAAGATTCGATCCTGCTCGTCGAGTATCGAGATGAAGAAGGCGTACATTATAACCTGCCTGGTGGCGGTGTGGAGCCTGGGGAATCGGTGACGGCGGGCGTGCATCGAGAGCTGATGGAAGAGACGATGCTCGAAGCGACGGTTGGTCCGATTGCTTTCGTCTATGAATATGCACCGCATTTGAACGTGCAAGATTCTGGCTCCGATATCCATACGCTGTACCTGGTGTTTGAATGTACTCCGATCGAAGGATCACGCCCGAGATTTCCAGACCGCCCTGACGGAGATCAATCTGGGGTCCGATGGATTCCGCTCGCAGAGCTGGACGGCATCATTATATACCCAAATATCAAAGCGCATATCAAGCAATTCGCAGCCGAACGCAGAACGATTGAGCTGATCGAAGATCATCAGCTAGAGCCATATCCGAAGCAAGTCGAGCTTAGAGAGCTTAAACTAGATGAGGATAATACGATTTATCAAATGATTCAAGAGATCGGCGAAGGGCAGAATGGATTTGTGAACAGTCTGTATTCCAATGAGATCGCAGAGTTTCAAGCAAAACTTCGTCGAAATTTTGAATGCGCTCAGGGCTTAAACTTGCAGGAGGGATACGTGCCGCAGACGATCTATTGGCTCTATGTCAAGGGTAAGCCTGTTGGATATGGGAAGTTAAGGCATCATCTCAATGATCGATTACTCGAGCACGGGGGACATATCGGGTATGTCATTCGACCGTCTGCTAGAGGCAATGGTTACGGGAATATTCTATTGCGAGAGATTCTTGATGCGGCTCGTGAGAAAGGCATTCCAGAAGTATTGCTGACTTGCAACGCTTCGAATATAGCATCCCGCAAGGTTATTGAAGCGAATCAAGGGATGCTGGCCGAGATGACAGAAGACGCCTGCAAGTATTGGATTCAGTTATTCTCGTAATACACGCATCCCTCGCATTCAGAATGCTTTTCAGAACATGATCTCGACCGTACCAGCTTCGACATTGCACTCGAACACGTGATGAATTATTGGCGAGGGATGGCTACTATGCGCGATTATATCATAGTCGGTTTGCTGCTGTGTAAGTTCGTATCGTGAATGGAAAAAATGTCTATACTGTGTCACGTGAAAGCGCCCGGTCTATGAACAGATCGGGTGTTTTCGTGCTGTTTACTCTGTTGTAGAAGAAGTAACATGACAAGCTGGGATTAAGGGAAATAATGGTTGAAAAAACTAATAGTATTAGTTATGATAAAACTAATGGTATTAGTTTTGCCTTACAGAGTGATATGAACCATCAAACATAGAACGGAGTATACCCAATGTCCCCAAGAATCGGAGCAGATTTGAACACAATCGTACAGACGGCCGTTGAAATTGCTGATCAAGATGGGTTTTATGAAGTCACATTGACTCGAGTGGCCCAAAAGTTAAACATTCGCCCGCCTTCCTTGTATAACCATATCGATGGTTTGCAGGAGTTGCGGAAGCAGATGGCGATTTACGGTTTACATGAGCTGTATGCCGCATTATTAGAAGCGAATGCTACTGTTAAAGAGCTGGATCAAGGGCTGCACGCGATCGGCGAGGCTTATGTCGATTTTGCTCGCAGGCATCCGGGTCTATATGAAGCTACGTTCCAAGCTCCTGATCCGAGTGACCCTGAGGTTGAACGTGCGGGTACAGATATCGTGATGTTTGCAGTTCATTTCTTAAGAAGCTATGGGTTGGAAGGAGATGAAGTGATTCACGCGACACGCGGGTTACGCAGTATACTGCACGGATTTTCCTCCCTAGAACAAAAGGGAGGGTTCCGAATGCATCTTGAACGAAATGAAAGTCTGCATGTGATTATTAATACGTTTATCGCTGGAATACGTAAATTGGGTACAAATTGTAATGAATAAACGTTGATAAAGGGAGCGAGGAGAATGAACTTTATTTTGTTTATGATTCTTTTTGTGGCAGGCTGCGGATATTTGGATGCTCGTGCACGGCGGTTCCATGAAAAGGGAGGGAAGTAACATGTTCGCAGGTCATTTTGGTCTTGCTGCTGCCGTGAAAGCGAAGGCGCCACGGTTACCGTTATGGGCGCTTATGCTAAGTACGCAATTATTAGACGTGGTCTTTGTACCATTTCTTCTAACAGGGAAGGAAACGATTGAACCGATATCTGGGGAGACAGGGTATGGCGCAAATATGATTCATGCAGATTATACGCATTCACTAATCGGAGCATTGTTTATAGCAATGATAGCTGGATGGGGTGCATGGCGGCTGTGGGGCAGACGAGGCGGAGTTATCATTGGATCGGTGGTATTTAGTCATTGGTTTCTCGATCTTCTCGTACATCGTTCGGATCTTCCTATACTCCCTGGGAATTTCGGCAATCTTCCATTGCTTGGCTTCGGGTTATGGCAATATCCTGTGATTAGTATCACACTCGAGTGTATCTTACTCATTAGTGGTATTATTCTATACTATCGATCATTCTCCAGATTAAACGTGAATCGTCAAGGTCGGCGTTGGGTTATTACATCGACCTTATTCATGGGCTTATTGTTCGTTTTGGCCATTGGTACAGACGTACTCAATCTTTCATTAGATTGAACCAAGTGAAAACACTTCAAGGCGGATAATCGAAGGATACAAGGATGCCGTGGAATGGATCGTTCAATTCACGGCACTTTTTTGTAGCTGGGCGCGATGAATGAAAGGTGGTACAATGAATGTTGATCTGGGCAAAAATAGGAAGCGAATCTATTGTTTTCGAGTTGAAAGGGTTGAGTAACGTGTTCGAAAAATGGGAGTACCGAACATTGAAGTTCAAAACAGGCGGATTTATGGGCGGTAAAATTGATGAAGAAGAGTTTCAAGAGGAATTGAATCGGCATGGCGAAGAGGGATGGGAGCTCGTCTCTTGCTTCGATACAAGCCAGTCTTCAGGTAGTTCTCGGGATATCGTTGTCGTATTTAAGCGTAGAAAATAGGTTTTTATCAATGAACAATAGGAGACATGAAATTTAGAGGATCAGCAGTTAAGCTGGTTTCTGAACATGTCGTTATACATATTGAAAGGGTTTACATACGACTGGGCGAATATATCTTCATGCAAGTTAGGAGGCATAACAGGTGAGCAATTCCTATGAAGTTGAGTTGGTGTTGGATACGCAATCCGATTTAGGCGAAGGTCCTGTATGGGATCATGAACGCGGGTTATTGTACTGGGTGGATGGCCTGCAAGGGCTTGTTCATATTTATGATCCAAAGGAACATACCAATCGATCTATTTCGCTCAATCAATACGTTGGTGCGATGGTGCTTCGTAAGTCAGGTGGGGCAGTGGTTGCTGCACACCATGGGTTCTATACATTAGATCTGGAGACGGGTGCGCTGGAAGTGATCCATGATCCCGAGGCGCACATCCCGACGAATCGATTTAATGATGGGAAATGCGATCCGGCAGGACGCTTCTGGGCAGGTTCCATGGATGTCGATGAAATCTTAGACAATGGTACCCTGTATTGTCTACATCCAGATCTCCTTGTAGAACCGAAATTGACACCGCTTCGAATCTCAAATGGGATGGATTGGAGCCTAGATCGGACTAAGATGTATTTCATTGATACGCCAACGCGTGTCGTCATGGTTTACGATTATGATGAGGCTACAGGCGCACTCGCTGGCGGAGCACCCGTCATTCGCATTCCTGCCGAAGAAGGTTATCCCGACGGAATGACGTTGGATGCTGAAGGGATGATATGGGTTGCACATTGGGAAGGGCATCGTGTGACACGTTGGAACCCGCATACCGGTGAACTGCTCGATACGATCCATGTTCCTGTGCCGCTCGTCACGTCCGTTGCATTCGGCGGCGAAGCGATGGACGAGCTGTACATTACCACTGCGCGAGGCGGACTCAGGGAAGAGGCGTTGGCAAAATATCCGTTATCGGGGGGATTATTCCGGGTGAAGACATCGGTCAGAGGTTTAGCACCGTATCGATTTGAAGGATAGGAATTGATCAAGTTGATTTCTGTAGATTACAGATTTCAACTTGTTTTTTTGTTTGTAATTATATGGATGTACAGGTAACATATGATCAAGACAGAATTGTAGATGCAAGCGAAAGAGAGTGTATGATCATGGAGGTTTCTGCTCTGGTACTATTTATGTTTGTCCTATTCATTTTACTTTTTTTCGTAAGCCTATTTCGATTCGTTCGACGAATTGTGATTCATACCGAAATATTAATATGAGGAATGTGATGAGGATATGGTTATTGCAGTCGATTAGACCTCCTAGAATGAAAAAGTCATCATTTTAGGAGGGGATAAACAATGATTTTCAATCCGATCAATATGGATAATTGGCCTAGAAAACCTTATTTTGATCATTATTTAAATCAGGTTCGATGTACCTACAGTGTGACAGCTAACATTGACATTACCCAGCTGCGGTTAGAAGTGAAGAGTAAAGGGATGAAGATGTACCCCGTGCTTATTCACATGTTAACTACCGTGGTAAATCAGCACCGAGAATTTCGTACTTGTTTTGATTTGGATGGCAGATTAGGGTTTTGGGACCGTATGTCACCTAGTTTTACGATTTTCCACGATGATGATCAGACGTTCTCTTCGATTTGGACGTTGTATAGCGAGGATTTTGATGTGTTTTACAATCGATATCTCGATGATATGAGCAGATATGGAAATGTCAAAGGATTCATGACGAAGCCGAATGAGCCACCAAATACCTTTTCGATTTCCAGCATTCCTTGGGTCAGTTTTACAGGTTTTAATCTGAACATATACAACGAGGCAACGTATTTACTGCCCATTTTCACAATAGGCAAATTTTTTGAACAAGATGGCAAAATACTGTTGCCTTTGTCGGGACAATTCCACCATGCGGTTTGCGATGGTTATCACGCTGGTGTATTGTACAATGAACTTCAATTACGAGCAGATACGTGTGAGCATTGGTTGCTTCATCGTTAAATCAAGTGAACGGGCAGGTTGTCGCAGCAACGGCCCGTTTTTCATGAATTTATAGAACAACAGCATCTCTTCATTGATTGGAGGTTTACTATGAAACCTAAAGTGAGATCTACGACTAGATTGAGGTTAGGACGATTGTATTTTCAATGCAAAAGATATGTGGAATGGTATTTCGGCAATACGAAGTTCGCCAAGCAGGTTCTTGTCCAAGAATTTGACTATCCAATAATGAAGCATAAGACGCCGCTATTGCGACAGTTAAAAGATGTGGATATGTGGCTGCAATATAACAAGATTACGAATTTGAAGCTGGCGATCCAACAAGTAAACCGAATCGTGATTTATCCTGGGGAGACATTTTCGTATTGGAAAACGATTGGCAACCCCACGCGTAGAAAAGGATACGTTGAAGGCATGGTATTATTCTACGGGAGCTTCAAACCAGGAGTTGGCGGGGGGCTGTGTCAGCTATCGAACCTGATCTATTGGATAACCTTACATACACCGTTAGAGATAACGGAGAGGCATCGGCACAGTTATGATGTTTTTCCTGATTCGAATCGAACGCAGCCATTTGGGAGCGGGGCGATCTGCGCCTATAACTATTTGGACCTGCGAATATATAATCCAACCGATCAGCCCTACCAGTTATGTATTCATATGGACGATGAATATTTATATGGTGAGTGGCGATCGACCTCTGCACCCATGCATTCCTATGAGGTATATGAGAGAGAACACCGGATTACCCAGGAGTACTGGGGAGGGTATGCAAGATACAACTCTATTTATAGGAAAAAATATAATCAGGCGGGTGAGTTATTGGAAGATGAATACATTACGGAAAATCATGCACTTATGATGTATCAACCTTTCCTAACGGCGAAGAATGAGGATCCATTGAAATGTTGAGGAAAGTGTTCAAGGCTCTTGGTATATTCTCTGTCGGAATCATCGGGATATTCTTCGTTATTCAATTTCTAGTTATGGTGATTGTGCTCATGGGTGGGTTTCATCCAAATTGATCGATCAATAGAACTAACGAAGGACGTGACGTATCATGCCCTATTTTGAGAGAACAAGACGAATGTCCGTTATATGTATCGTTGCGGGGATACTGCTTCTCATCGTGTCGATGATCTTGTTCCATGCAAATAACCTTATGGAACTGTTGCGGGATGGTTTTACGAATCATTTGGCGGGAATCTTTGTAGCACTCACGATATTTCTAATCTCTATCTTTACGCTCATTACAGGCATAGCCTTACGAAGCATCGTATTGGATGCCAAAGAAGATATGATGCTGATCGAGAAACGGATTCGAGAGGAAGCAAGTTCGAGGAGATGAGATCATTAAAAATCAATAAATCCGTATTCATTATCATCGCGCTGCTTGTGGGTGTTGATCTAGCATGGATTAGATTATTTTCATATATATTTTACATGCATGAAGAATACGGGGCTTTCGTATCTTATCCTTCCACCTGGGGAGAGTCATTACTTCTATAACTTTTATCTAACACTCGGGCCTTATGGGATTCTGATGAAGAAATTAGACGGTCAACGTTTCAGTCTGATTCATCGATCGAATGAAGTTGCTCATCCCCTCGAATTAATCAGAATCAATCATCCGAATTGGGTTAGTGAGAATGAAGTAGTTCTGAATTCAATAGATGGTGATAAAGTTATAACTTTAAACTAAGGGTATGTGTAATGAAGCGAAGGAGTTGATAGGAATGCATTTAGAATCACAACTTCATGATTACTTTTCCTCGAATGCATCGAACTTAGAATTTAGTGGATCGGTATTCATTGCTAGTAAAGGTAGGATCATCATCAATGCAGGGTATGGGCCAGCGAATCGAGAACATGGCGTTCCGAATACACCGAATACGAAATTTAGGATTGGCTCCATTACGAAACAGTTCACGGCAATGTGTGTCCTCATGCTAGAACACCAGGGTAAGTTAAGTCTTGAAGATCCTCTATCAACATATATACCATCGTTCCCGCATGCATCGCAAATCACCTTGCATCACTTGCTAACTCACACTTCAGGGGTTCCGAATATCACCCAAATCTCTAACTTCCAAGAATTCATGAAGCATCCCGCTCCTCCTGAAAAAATTATAGAAATGTTGAAGGATCTACCTTTAGATTTTATGCCAGGGAGTCAGTTCTTGTATAATAATTCTGGGTATATCATGCTGGCCCATTTGATCCAAGAGATTTCGGAGCACAGTTATGGTGAGTTTTTGAGAGAAAGTATTTTTGCACCGTTAGGTATGGAAGACACAGGGTGTGACAGCCATCATGAAATAATCCTTCATCGGGCATCTGGTTATGAATACAGGGATGGACTCATTAATGCGGAATATATTGACATGACGCTTCCTACAGGTGGAGGCAACCTCTATTCAACATCTGAAGACCTATATAAATGGGATCAGGCACTATACGAGGAGTCACTCGTCCCTCAGAACGTTATAACTCGCATGTTTACGCCCTATTGCTCCAATTATGGTTATGGTTGGTTTATTGACACAGAAAGTGAGTCTAGTAGAAGGGTGTATCATGGTGGAGGCATTGCAGGTTTTAAGAGTGAAATTAGTCGGTTTATTGACGACAAATTGACAGTGATATTCCTTAACAATCTGGCGACAACCGATGTAGGTCAGATTAGTGCTGACGTTAGGAGATTTCTGACGAATGGGGAGTTTATTCGAGCGATTGTCAGCGAGTAGTAAAGAATTATCACGATTCGTTGAATTACAACAGGAAAGCATTTAGGAGGATCACATCACGATGTTGAAATCACTTCAGGCGATCATGGATTATCGTCAAGGAAATAAAGAAAATCATCTGATCGGTTCGCATTGGCTGCATTATTTAGTGTCAGCCGAGGAGCGCGTCGTCAATATGGAGCGAATTCAATCCTTACAAGAGCTTGTTCATGCAAACCCGGTATTGGATTACGTAGAGAGAAGCTTACGGTTGCTGGATTCGATGTCGCTCTCCTTTTGGATAAAGGAAATATTGGAAGAGGTTCTGTGCTGGGCAGAGGTTGCAAAAGGCGGTACGCTTCGTGATCGCATCCAGTGGCGAGAACGAGGGATCAATTGTTATGTACATAATAGCGGGTCAGCGGAGTTGTATCTGGACCATGGGGAAGATCGGTTAAGCGCGCGAACATCAGTCATTCATCGGTTGATTGAAGCGCACGGTCTTATAGGTCAGCAAATTCGTGGTGAGGTCCCTGCAACGGAAAGCGTTATTTTATCGGACATGGTTGCAGAGCAGTGGATCACTTCAGTAGAGCTTGAGCGCCTCTTGATTGCACTGAATTATTGCGTAATTGGAGCGGTATCTCTTGAACTATGGCAGTCTGTTCAATCTGAAGTAGAAGAGAGAATCCAATATATTGCACGCCATACGACGTTTCCTAACGAGTTGACCAAGGAGCGTATTCGCAGGTTGCGCGCTTCTTCGATTCGACGCGGGGAAGATTTTAATACGGATTATGATATGCTCGAGCGTATGTATTCACTGGGAGAACGCTTAGTGCCGCTGGATTCGGTCACGATGTGGTATGTAGAGGCAGCATTGCAGTATTTTTCATTAGAGCAATTTTTGAAGATCATAACGATCACTTTGCGGACAAAGTCTAAGAACGGTCCGTTGAAGCACATCAGCTTCGAGCATGTTATGAATACGATGTATTACGACTATAAAGGCACGAAGAAAATCAATGTCTACAAACAACGGATCATCGAAAAATATTTAAGCGAGTTAACCTGGGACGTGATCGATTCTGGAGCCATGGCACAGCTTAATCCTCATTTGACGTATCGTGTAGAACGGATCAGCCACATCCCAGATACGGTATTCTTCCAATTCGAGTTCTCTCCTGCTGCCGAGAAGTTGATTGATTTCTGCGTTGAAGCAGAGAAATCTCCCTTGTATGAGCAGGCTGTATTGATGTTATTTAATTTTGTCGACCTACGTAGAGACGCCTATGATCGGTTCCATAACGAAGAAGAATACCTTGCAGATATGAACCAGACCGCAGACTACAAGAAGATTATTCTCGATTATATTGTCGGTACAAGTGTTCTAGATATCGGACCAGGCGGGGGTGTACTGCTGGATCTCATCGAGGAGCGGATACCTGATATCACACCGATAGGGATCGATATTTCGACGAACGTCGTTGAAGCATTGAACCGCAAGAAGCAATTAGAAGGTCGACGTTGGGAAGTTATACAAGGAGATGCACTGAACTTGAAGGATTATGTTCAGGCAGGCAGCGTGGACACTGTTATTTTCTCATCCATCCTTCATGAGCTGTATTCTTATATTCCATATCAAGGGCGAAAGTTTAATCTGGATACCATTGCTGCTGCGCTAAAGAGTGCATTCGATGTGCTGGCTGCTGGAGGTCGCATTATTATTCGAGATGGAATTATGACACATCCGGTGGAACAGCAGCGTAAGATTAAATTCCTACAACCAGACGGGATACAGTGGCTTGAACGGTATTGCAAAGATTTTGCAGGAAGGTCCATTACAGTGGAGAAGCTGAGCGACGACGAAGTGGTGATGGCAGTGAATGATGCGATGGAATTCCTCTATACCTATACATGGGGTGAAGAAGCCTATATTCACGAGGTCCAAGAGCAGTTTGGCTATTTCACGCTGCCTGATTACATGGAATTCATTCATGCTACCTTAGGGGCTGAGGCGAACATCCTCACAAATCAAGCCTATCTTCAAGCAGGGTATAGCGAAGCGCTTCAGCATAAAATTCAGATGATGGATCTAGCGGGACGAGAAGTGCCTTTACCGGATAGTACTTGTTTTATTGTGATTGAGAGGCAAGCATAAGTGGAAATGAACTGGGATTTTGTTGATACATTGTCATAGCAATTATTTGGGAAATTCAGTAAAATGATAGGATCTGAATGAAGGGGGACGACATTTTGTCATTAATCGAAGTGTTAGATAAAGGCTATGTCAGGCTTGTAAACCATATGGGATCCGATTTATCGGTCGTGAATGCGGCACGCGTATCGTATGCTAAGGAATCCACTGAACTAAATGAAAAGGATATTCGACTTATTAAATTTCTAGCACGAGAAGGTCATACATCGCCATTCAGGCATGTGATTTTGCAATACGAGATTTATGCGCCCTTAATGGTTGCTAGACAGTGGTGGAAATATGTGATTGGTTCGGCGCATGCGGAAGGTACGGGAGATAGTCTTGAAGCATGGAATGAATCAAGTCGCAGATATATTACAGAGGAGCCGACCTTCTATATTCCAGGTTCAGATCAATGGCGCAGCAAACCAGAGAATTCCAAGCAAGGAAGCGGCGAGGTATTAAGTAGTGAGATTGGTACGATGCTAACTCAAGAATTACTAGAATACATCGAATTTGGTGTTCAAAAATATGAATCGGCCATTGAGAATGGTGTGTGTGCGGAACAAGCTAGATTGTTTCTACCCTCCTATGGCATGTATGTGAGATGGTATTGGACGGCTTCACTACAATCGGTATGTCACTTCTTGAACCAGAGACTTGAACATGATGCGCAAAAAGAGATTCAAGATTATGCCAAAGCCATTCTAGAATTAAGTAAGCCATTGTATCCTGTATCCATTCTTGAGTTGATTGAGAAATCCGAATAGGAAAGTAGAGGCTCGTATATGTCAGAATACTATTGGGATCAGCAAATCGAATATTTACAGAACACGCGATGGCTCTATTACAATGATGACTATTTGAATTTTCTTGTGAGAGATGTATGGAAGATCGATAGACCCGTGAATCTGGTGGATTTCGGTTGTGGGTTCGGTTATCTTGGGCTGAAGCTGCTCCCTTTATTACCGAAAGGCTCGAGTTACACGGGATTGGAAAAAGGTACGGAATTGATTCAACGAGCTAGAGAGATTTTTGCTGGCCTCCCCTTTCCGACGGAATTTATCCCATGCGACATCGAGACGATTCATATGGAGTCGAGGTATGATATTGCCCTGAGCCATGCTTTTCTATTACATATGACGGATTCGAAGAAAATCCTTCAGAAGATGATCGATAGCGTACGTGATCAAGGTCGTGTCATCTGTTTTGAACCCCATTGGATTGCGAACGCATCGAATTATGCTCTAGATGGTGTCGATCAATCTGACGTGATGCGACTTGGTGAGCTTCAGAAATTGTATGAACTAGATGCGAGGCGAACCGGGAAAAATGGTAATATCGGTATGCTGCTGCCTATCTTGTTCAGTCAGTTGGGGCTAAAAGACGTGGATTGCAGGGTAAGCGATAGAGTGAATTTCCTTGATCAAAATATGGACGGAGTGAAGAAGGACACGCTCTATCGTTCTCTTCGAGATGAAGGCCTAGGGCAAATCCCAGGTGACTTGGAGGAAACAATCCAGCATTTGGTCCAGCGGGGGTTAACTCACGTAGAAGCGAGAGAACAGGTTGAGGCAGAGATGCGATTCGCCGCGGCATTTTCAGAACAATCCTGGTTAACTTATGCACCTAATATGAAAATAACATTCGGAACGAGGTATTGTAATTGATTAACTATCAGGTGTTGAACGAAGATCACGTTCATCAACTCAAAGAAATCGATCGCTCAGAAGAGATCAATCTGATCTATGAGATGCAAGAAGGGCAATTAACGGAGATTCCAGCAGGTCATGAATGTCCGAATTGGGATTCAGATGTACTAGATGAGATTCAAGAACGGTTTGTGTACGAGATTCGCCATGGCGGGATGGCATTCGGAGCATTCGATGGGGACGTGATAGTCGGGTTCGGCGTGCTAGCGCACCAATTCCGAGGGGACCTGAAGGATCAGCTCCAGATTGATTTGATGTATGTATCAAGGAACTATCGAAGACAAGGGATTGGTACGCGAATTATGAACGAATTAAGTGAAGAAGCGAGAAGACGAGGTGCGAAGGTGCTGTATATTTCTTCAACAGAGACAGAATCAGCGGTATCCTTCTACAGTAGTCAAGGCGGCCAACTCACTGAAACCGTGGACCCAGAGCTGTTTAGTAAAGAGCCATTGGATATCCATATGACGAAGAAACTATAACGTAGAATCAGCTCGTGGTTGATTATGATAGAGAGCTGTTCCTAGCCTTGGTCGCTGGGAGCAGCTTTTTTCTACCCTAATTCAGGATAGATAAAAATCGTCTTATTTGGTAAGATGTGTAATAAAAATGCAGGAGGTGCTCCTGATGAAGCCGCCGATTTTGCTTGATTTTCCAAGTCAATTTGTCACTGAACGTCTATTGATTCGACTACCGTTACCTGGTGATGGGCGAGTGGTCTATGAAGCCATCACAGCATCTATCGAAGATTTGAAGCCTTGGCTTGCTTTTGCTCACAACGAACAGTCGGAAGACCGATCAGAGGCGATTATACGCGAAGGGCAAGCGAAATTTTTGCAGCGAGAAGATCTGAGGTTGCTTATATTTCATAAAGAAACACTGGAATTCATCGGTTCTTCTGGATTGCACAATGCGAACTGGAACATACCCAAGTTCGAGATTGGTTACTGGATCGATTCTCGTCATGCAGGCAAAGGCTATATGACCAAAGCGGTGCAAGGGATTGCCTCATTCGCATTTGAGACGTTGAAGGCGCGACGCGTCGAAATTCGATGTGATCGATTGAATGTGAGAAGCCGAGCGGTCGCGGAGAGGGCGGGTTTCGAGCTCGAGGGGATATTACGGAATAATAACCTCTCTCAAGATGGGCAAGAGCTAAGAGATATGCTTATATTTTCCAAAATACAGATTGGGGAGAAAACGAATGACTGACAAGCAAATAGAGAATGTGCAAATGACAACAGAGTCCAAGGAAGCAGATTACAAGTTCGTCTGTGATCAGTTGTATAACTACAATGTTCGGGCTACGAACGGGTTACTGAAGAAACCGGGGCAGGATATTAATTTATTTTTGAAGGATAGTGCCGGAGCTGTTGTGGGTGGATTGTTCTGTGAGACGTGGTCCTATGGACTGTATCTTGATGTGTTCTGGATTGATGAGAAGTATCGGCATCACGGTTATGGGGAGCAGATGATACAGGAAGCGGAGCGAAGAGGGATAGAGCTTGGCTGTGTATTTGCACATACGTGCACGTTCACCTATCAAGCACCGGACTTTTATCAGAAGATGGGCTATGAGGTTTTTGGCGTGAACGATGAGTACCCGGATGAGATTAAGCAGTTCTTTTTGAAGAAGAAACTGACTGGTTGAGAATTGAGGAAAAGGAAGGAATAATCGATGAAAGTTGCTTATCTCGGACCGCAAGGTACCTTTTCGGAAGAGGCGGCTAACCGGTATTTTGGCGGAGAGAATGCCCAGTTTGTTCGATGTGACTCCATCCCAGAAGTAATTGAAGCCGTTGGAGAACATCGGGTCGATAAAGGTATTGCACCCTTGGAAAATATGATGGAAGGCACGATCAACATGACAATCGATAGCCTGCTCTCTTACAAGGATGTGCATATTGAAGGAGAATACTTGTTACCTGTTTCATTGCATCTTCTCGTGAATGAATATACTGAACGATCCTCTATTCAAGAAGTGTGGTCCATACCGCCAATTTTCACACAAAGTCGTCAATATATTCGAAATTTAGGAGCGAAATGCGTCAATTACGATAGCTCTGCCTCAGCGGCTTTGCAGGTGAAGCGAAGTGGTCGGAAGGATGTTGCGGCGATTGGACCAGCGCTGCTGGCTGATTTGCATGGTCTCCAAATTTTAGAATCGAATATTGAAGATCACCCTGATAACGAGACACGGTTTATCGTTGTAAGCAGAGAGAAGATAACCGGGCAGCAGCGCAAGAAGACGATGTTCGTCATTACACCAAACGAAGAGTATCCCGGCGTCCTTTCGGCTATTTTGAACATATTAAGTGCACTTTCTATAAATCTATCTTGGATTGAATCACGGCCTACAGCAAGGAAGTTGGGTACATATCGGTTTATATTGGAGTCGGATAGCGATTGCAGTTTCGAGACGCTGAACAAAGCGATCACGATATTAACCACACTTGGTCATGAGATAAGATTGCTAGGGAGATATGATTCGAGGCAATCGTGAGAACCTACGTTAGCGTACTAAAAAGGAGTGAGCCGATGGAAATCATTTTAATCGTAGGATTTTTCTTCGTGATTGCGTATTTGCGGGCGATCTGGCAGGAGTTAAGAGTCATCAGATCCAAACAAGAATAGATGGCGGAGCGGACGAACAAATGGAAGGCGTTAGGTATGTATTTGTGATTAGTATTGTCCCTTTTGTTGTGGTAGCCTTTACTTAATAGCGAAGGTTATTCATCATACATAAACATAAATTCATTGTCAGTACGAAGCGACAAGACAGGAGGAGCCTATGAGAGCACGTAAACTACAACCAGGAGATGAGATTCGGGTTATTTCTCCTTCTCGAAGCATGGCGATGATCGCAGAGGATCAACGTGAGCTGGCGAAGCAGAGACTTGAAGCATTAGGTTTTACCGTCACATTCGGACAACATTGTCTGGAAGTTGATGACTTTGTATCGTCTTCTATCAAGGCAAGGATTGAAGATTTGCATCAAGCTTTCCTCGACCCGAAGGTAGCGGGTATTCTAACAACGATTGGCGGCTATAACACTAACCAGCTGCTTTGTGACATCGATTTCTCGATCATCCAATCAAATCCGAAACGGCTGTGCGGATATTCAGATATTACGGCGCTAGGCAATACGATTTATGCGAAGACAGGATTAATCACCTATTCCGGACCACATTTCTCGACGTTCGGGATGCTGCATGGATTGGAGTACACGACAGATTATTTTCGGAAAATGATGTTGGAGGACGAGATGATCTCGATCCTTCATTCAGATACTTGGAGCGACGACGCATGGTATCTTGATCAAGAGAAACGGCATTTTATACCGAATGAAGGTCCATATGTGATTCAAGCGGGAGAGGCCGAAGGAACGATAATCGGTGGTAATCTATGCACATTGAATCTACTGCAAGGCACAGCCTATATGCCGAGCTTAGCAAATTCAATTCTATTCATTGAAGACGATCTGGAATCTTCACCGCAGACCTTCGATCGGGATCTGCAATCTCTCATTCATCAGCCGGGATTCGAAGGGGTGCAGGCCATTGTTATCGGAAGATTCCAGCAGGCCTCCAGAATGACGCAAGATTTATTACGTCAGATCATAACATCTAAAAAAGCACTGGCACAACTCCCGGTTATCGCCGACGTGAACTTCGGGCATACCACGCCGCAGATCACGTTCCCGATTGGCGGGCGTGCGCACATTCATGCGAGTCATGGGAAGGTAGAGTTGATCATTTCAGAGTGAGCAGACTCTTCTGTACCGATATCATTAAGTGAACGATGACCGACAGATTTAGTGAACAGCTACCTTCCTTCGAAGTTATTAGCGGCACATCTCTCGGCGAATGCGCAGACTTCGATTACAGCTGATGAAGTCGATAAGTCGCTGCAAGAGAGTTATACGAAGCGGTTATATTAATGACATCTGGGGTGATCGCGAGATGACACAACATAAGCGGATACTATTCACAGGCGGCGGATCTGCCGGACATGTGACCGTGAACTTGGCCTTGATTCCTAAGCTGCAAGCACAGGGCTGGGATATTCAATATATGGGTTCTAAGCAAGG
The DNA here is from genome assembly GCF_042676425.1 of Paenibacillus sp. GCM10027629. NCBI lineage: Bacteria > Bacillati > Bacillota > Bacilli > Caryophanales > Paenibacillaceae > Paenibacillus > Paenibacillus sp. GCM10027629. Next base: position 768,946 of record NZ_JBHTGZ010000003.1, read on the forward strand.
CATTGAATCACAACTGATTCATAACCTTCCGAATGTGAAGTACCATGGCATTTCGACAGGCAAGCTACGCCGCTATATGGCACTTGAGAATTTCAAAGATCCTTTCCGTGTCATTCAGGGGGTGTATGAGGCTTACCGTCTTATTCGCAATATGAGGCCAGATATCGTCTTCTCCAAGGGCGGATTCGTCTCCGTTCCGGTCGTACTCGGCGCTTGGCTCAATAAAGTTCCTGTCATTATTCATGAGTCGGATATGACACCGGGTCTTGCGAATAAAATTGCGCTTCCATTTGCGAATAAGATTTGTCTTACGTTTCCAGAGACCCTAGATCATATACAGAGTACCAAAGCAATTCACGTTGGGGCGGTCATCCGCGATGAGATTCTACAGGGAAATGCGGAGCGAGGCCGGACACGAGTTCTTTTTGACAAGAAATTGCCTGTCTTGCTGATCATGGGTGGAAGTCTAGGTGCACGTAAAATTAATGAAGCCGTGCGTAAGAATATCCATGAACTAACGAAGACATTTCAAATCGTGCATATCTGTGGAAAAGGTCATGTGGACGCCGCAGCGGAGCATCCGAGATACTTGCAGTTCGAATATATTCAAGAAGACCTTGCAGACGTGCTTGCCATGACGGATATTGTCATTACCAGAGCAGGCTCTAACTCCATCTTCGAATTTCTAGCACTTGGTAAGCCGATGCTGCTCATTCCACTGCCGCGGGCCTCGAGTAGGGGTGATCAGATTCTAAATGCAGAGTCGTTCAAGCGTGCGGGTTATGGTGAGCTGCTTATGGAAGAAGATCTGACAGACGATTCTTTCTTGACCAAAGTGATGACGCTGTATGATCGAAGGGAAGAGATTGCAGGAAATATGCGAGCATACAAGAGAAATGAGGCTGTGAATCGCGTGTTGGAGCTGATCGGGCAATTCTCGAAATAATGTCCGTTTCCAAATAACAAGTCCTCCTCGATGATCGCATTGAGGAGGACTTTGTGTTAAGCGGTCTACTACTAGCAGAAGAATCTTCGTCTCTCAGTGATAAGTACTATCGCAAGCAAGTCAAAGAGTACGAGAGGTATAATGAAAGGGAAGAAGGAGATGTGTACCTTTTTGTCACGATCGCGTTGATCCATTTGGAGGTAGACTTTATTACCGCTAACTTTCACAATTTTTCCTTGATATGTCATCCCTTGTCTTGTTGTGACTTGAACGTATCTATTCATATATTGTAAGCTTTTTTGATAATTAGCCGACATAGTCATATGGGTGCCCCCTTTCATAAACTGATGATACGCTAGTATATGAAAGTGTTGCAGGAAGGGTGTGGGTCGTCCCTGAGAATATATTTTCTTGAAAAAGAGGCTACAGAACATGCAAATAGAAGAAATCATGCTCGAACTACGAGAACAAGGGGTTATTGCCCCTCATATCAATACCTGGAAAGCGCTTAGCGGAGGGACGGTGAGTACGGTCTATGCGCTAATCTCAGACGGTGTACCCATGCTTGTGGTCAAAATCAATGACCCGAAGACAGTCCAGTTCGAGTCTTCTTATCTTCGAGCCCACAAAGGCAATCCGCTATTCGCCCGGGTGGTCTATATTGATGCAGATTATCGATATTTTGTCTATACCTATCAACCCGGTGAGACGGAATATCCAAGGGATCGGAAAGCTGAAACTCTTCAGACATTAGTCCGTGAGGTGATCAATCGATCAATACCCATGGTAGACTCGAGCGATTTTGGTTATGCGGATGAGCCTTCGGCATCATGGAAGGAATTCTTAATGCTTCGATATCAATGGGCACATGAGACAATTGATACACGTTTATCCAGTGCTGACCATAAGCTCGCTCAGCAGCTTATTCACTCGACCCAAGATCAAGCATTACAATATTTACTGCACGGTGACTGTGGGGTACATAATTTTCTGTTCCAGCAGGGTCAGTTAACGGGTGTGATTGATCCCATTCCTACGATAGGTGAACCTCTATACGATTTGATCTATGCGTTTTGTTCATCGCCTGACCAATTGGATGCGGATACGATTCAGCTGGCAGTTGAAAGGATGGATCCAATGTTCACGCATGGACGCGATCTGAAGAGTGAAGTAATCATTGGGCTGTACTTCCGGATCGCGACCTGTATTTTGCATCATCCGCAAGATTTCGAAGTGTATATTGAAGCATGGGAATATTGGAAAAAACGCAAATAAACAAGTTGCGAATCACTTCACTCCAACATAAGATGCTGGGTAAATGTCTATATGTAGGAGGAATCCAGATGTATCGAGTTCCGTATCAACCCTATTATGTTCAGCCTGTTCCACAACTATATTCCTATCCTTATCCATGTCCTTATCCATATCCTGTTGCACCGACGTTCTATCATCCCTATATGAGTACTCCTGAAGACATGCGCTGGTCTAACAAAAAAGCTGCCAAACCAGCCGACTGCTGGACCCGAGCCGGAGTTGATCTGAACAATCTCTGGCGGTTGGTCTGGGAGCAGCATGGCGCTTGGACGCGTATGACGATTATGACCATTGCAGCTGGAACGCCGGATGAGGCGGCTACGGTGAATCGTCTGCTTCGTAATCCAGCAGACACGGCAGCTATACTCGAACCGTATTATGGCGAAGAGGCTGCGAACCAGTTTAAGCAACTGTTAACGGATCATCTCGTGCTTGCAGCGGATTTGGTGAAGGCGGCCAAAGCAGGAGAAGCGACAAAAGCAGCGGAAATCGAAGCGAAATGGTATAAAAATGCGGATGAGATTGCTACATTTCTAAGCTCGATCAATCCATACTGGAATGAAACAGCGTTTAGAAAGATGTTGCACGACCATTTAGGCTTTGTGAAGGATGAAGCAGTTCAACAATTGAACCAACAATATGAACAAAGTATTGCCACGTATGATAAAATGGAACAACAGATACTGGACATGGCAGATCACTTTACGCGAGGTATGATCCAGCAGTTTCCGGCGAAGTTCGGCTGTTAGAATATTTTAATTTCACCCACAAGGGAATCTTAGGCGAAAAGCAAATGAGGAAGTTAACGGAGGTGAGCCATCCATGGGATACGAACATCAACAGCTGACGTCAGAGGATGCGATTCAAGCATTGCAGCATGTTAGGGACATTTGCAGCATTTTTCCACTCGTAGAAGAACACGTCGATGGGTTCGGGCACACCTCCCTTCGTGTGAAGGACAAGCCTTTTATCATCATGGGGGAAGATAGGGAAGGTGTTTCGCTTTCGATTCGGACAAGTCAATCGACACAAGAGATTTTACTCAGTCAAGTGGACAGCTTGTTTTTCAAAACGCCCTATATTGGTCAGCATGGATGGGTGACGCAGCAGATAGAGCCTCCCACGGATTGGGATGAAATCGAAGATTTGATTCGAGAAGCTTATTTGCGGACGGCACCGAAGAAGTTGGCTGCACTGGTGCAGGATCCTGCAGGGGATCGATAGACAAGAAAGAAGCCCAGGATAACCTGAGCTTCTTTCTCGTAGCAATCTATATAAATGTTGTTGGGGGGCGTTCCTTATGGTGTTGCTCTCTTGCTATGTTCTTAGTATAGAAGTGAAAGATGAATAGAAGATGAGATGAACCTTAAAATAAGATAAAAAAAGAGGAGTTTTGTTTCGAGATGATTAAAAATATGGTCGTTGGCGATGAAATTATTAATTATTTTCTATTAAAAGAAGCCGAAGTGAAGCAGACGCGCACCACCCCAGCGAAGGATTATTTCGATATGGTTCTCTCCGACCAGAGCGGCGATATTCCAGCGAAATTTTGGGATGCGACGCAGACGGATAAAGAAACGTTCTTCTCTAGGCAGCTCGTAAAAGTGAAGGGTATCGTACAGAGCTATAATGACCGCTTACAATTTAAGATCGAGAAAATAAGACTTGTGAATGAAGAAGATGGCGTCCAGTTGACCGATTTTATTCGGGCAGCACCAGTTCCTGCAGAACAACTAGTAGAGACAATCAAGCGCGTGACGGCAAGTATTGAGCATGATACGGTCCGCCGTATCGTTGAATTCTGCGTGGCGAAGACCGAAGATAAGCTTCCACACTATCCGGCTGCCAAATCGAATCATCATGCCTATTTCGGGGGACTTGTCTATCATATGAATCGAATGCTGGAGCTAGGCGAATTTATATGTAAGCAAAGACCCTACTTACGCCCAGATCTCGTCAAAGCGGGAATTATTCTTCACGATATTGCTAAGCCCGAAGAGATGATCGCTGAGCTCGGGATTGTCTCGGATTATAGCGTATCTGGGAAATTGCTAGGGCATCTCGCCATTGCCTACGGGTGGATTACCGAAGCGGCAATTCACTTGCACATCCCATTAACCGATGAGATTGTTGTCGCACTCCAACATTTGGTCTTATCGCATCATAATCTAGGAGAATGGGGAAGCCCGGTACAGCCGCAGCTTCCTGAAGCGGTTGCCCTTCATTATATCGATCAGCTGGATGCGAAACTCCAAGCGGTAGAAGATGTACTCGCTACGACACCAGAGACAGAACCTTGGACCAAACCGATTCGGGTCATTGAGAACAAGCCGATTTATCGCATGAATTGGTAGAAAAGAAGGCCAATCCACCCTATCAACTCGCCGTTACGGCTCCTATCCTATCTTCATATGATGCCACTATAGGAAATAGAAAGGAGTGGTTGAGGATGGAGGCTTATTTTGGTTGTCTTCGGTGCGTGAACAGACGTGTACGTTTATTAACATCGGATGGGATCTGGCATGAAGGTACGATTGTTAAAGTGGATCGAAACCATGTCCACCTAAGAAGAGATGAGATAAGAGGTGTCCGGACATCGGGCTTTGGCTTTGGTGGCTTTGGCTTCGGGGATGAGATTCTAACGCTAAGCTTATTTACATTACTTGCGATTGCACTGATTTGAGTCATTTGGAAAGCTCTCCTTTATTAAAGGGGAGTTTTTTTATTTTGATACAGAAAAAAGCCTTCGTGAATAATTATTTCACAAAGGCTTTTTTCTGGGGCCCTCTTTCGAGAGCCCCATCATGGGAGAGGAGAAACCGGACGAAGAGCTTATGGGGAAACGTAAGTCTTCTCCGCGGTTGTCTACGACATTCGATGATGTCGATAACTTAAGGATTGCCCGTCTGAGCAGATTTATACATCGCTTTTCGAAAAAAGAAAATTCGTGGCGGCAATCTGATACGACTGTAGGTTTATTTTTCAACATAGCGGAAAATGTGGTACGATGAAAAAAGTCAGTGGAGGAAATTTAGAATGGGTGAGACTTACAATGAGAGTGATTTCAGGATCGGCAAGAGGCCGTTCATTAAAAGCTGTCCCTGGTATGGGGACAAGGCCGACGACAGATAAAGTAAAAGAAGCGATATTCAGTATGATCGGTCCGTATTTTGATGGCGAGTATGTTCTCGATCTGTTCGCGGGAACAGGTGGACTTGGCATTGAAGCGCTTAGCCGAGGTGCGGAAAGTGCCATTTTCGTGGATATGGATCCGAAGAGCATCGAGGTGATTAAGCAGAATCTGAAGACCGTGAAGCTGGAGAGCCAAGCGGAAGTTTATCGCAATGATGCGATGCGGGCAATTAAAGCGCTCGAGAAGCGGGCGAAAGGATTTGATCTGATTTTCCTCGACCCGCCTTATAAAATGACGAACGTCGACGAGATGATGCTTGATTTGGCACAGCGGGGTCTGGTGCAGGAGGATGCAACCGTGATGGTAGAACATGACGCCAGCCATACTTATCCAGAACAAATTGGCGATTTTAGGCAGATTCGAGTAGCGAATTACGGTGAGACGACCGTCACGATCTATCGGTATGAGAAGGAGGAACAAGCATGAATGAACAAAGCCCAAGAGCACCGAGAGTCGCTGTTTATCCAGGCAGCTTCGATCCCATTACCCAAGGGCATATGGATATTATTGAACGAGCAGCGAGGCAGTTTGACACGTTAATTGTAGGTGTGCTGAATAATCTAAGCAAAAATCCGTTATTTACGGTACAAGAACGAATGGATATGATTCGTGAAGCGACACAACATTTGCCGAATGTTGAAGTGGATAGTTTCCGGGATTTGACGGTGAACTTCGTGAAATCGCGTCAAGCGGATGTCATTGTTCGTGGCATTCGTTCCGTAACGGATTTTGAATATGAACTACAAATGGCGTCTACGAACAATAAGCTGGATTCATCGATTGAGACGATCTTTATGATGACCAACCCGAAGTATTCGTATCTCAGCTCCAGCATTGTCAAAGAGATTGCTCGCTTCCAGGGTTCAGTGAATGATCTGGTCAGCCCTGAAGTAGAACAAGCGCTTCGATTGAAGTATCGCGATATGTAAGCTGTCGATGATCTTTTAGGGTGAAGTTCGATGTCGAATGAATGTCATCAATCCTGAGAGCAGCATGATGATACCGAGAATACTGACGAATAGAATAGGAAGTACATACCATGCGTTAAAATCATTCATCAGCTTGAACCAATCAAGCGAATGACTCTTGTCTTGCGCACTCCAAACGGGAAGGAAACTCGGGGCAATTCGTCCCAAGAGCAGCTGCAATGGATTCCAACATGCCAAAGTGATAAGTACAGCTACGATGCAATGTAGTAATCGCGATAAGATAAAGTAGATGTAGCTCATATCCGTGGATTGCGTCTTACTGCGGACTTGCAAATGTGCGCTGATACCGCTCCAGGCGAGAATGCCGCTAAGAATGGCCATTTGCATTAAGTTGGAGGTTAAGTCAGCTGTACTTATCCCATAGGCGCCGAGATGCAGCTCCAAAAATCCTTGGACCCAATAGAGAGCGATGTTCATCGGGAACAGGAGCTGTACGATTTGTGCGACGATGGAGAAAATCATCATGTATCCGCCGACCATCATGAGGGTCTGCACCGCAGAAGTCACCGCATCGCCGAGCAGTCTTCCGAAAGTACGTCCATCGGCCTGATGTGCTTGCTCCATGGCTTCGAGAATCTGCTGCCAACGCCGCTTAGGCGCTTGGCTATTTGGGGATGCTAAGTCGGAAGTATTCGAGTTACCCTCACGTTCTCGCGTCGTAAATGGGGCTGTAAATACATCGGACACTTCTGAAGAAGTCCCTGATTTTTCAGCCGGATGTGTGCTTCTTGGTGAAATGCCATAGAGAATAAATCCGGTTAAGAGTGCGGAGGCCCAGTGAAATATAGCGAGAGCTATACCCGCATGAGGCTGTTGGAGAAATCCTACGCCAATGACGACGATGATGAGGATTGGATTGCTTACATGCGATAGGGCTAGGAGCCGATTAGCCTCATGCTTCTGAAGAACTTGCATCTTGCGCAGCTTGGCTGTCGCTTCTGCGCCTGCAGGAAAGCCAGCTGTCCAACCAAGCGCTAGTGCCCATCCACCGACGCCGGGAATCCCGAAAATTCTTCGCATCACAGGGTCGAGCAGGACTCCAAGTCCATGAGCGAAGCCGTAGGCCATCATGATTTCGGATATAACCAGAAAAGGAAGCAGTGCAGGAAAGATGAGCTTCCACCACACGGAGAGTCCTTGGAGTGATGCTTTGAAAGCTTGATCAGGGTAGAGCACGATGCAGAATACCAGGAGAATTGCCCCAAAACTGAAGAGCAGCGTCATCCAGGGACTTGTACGAATATTTTGACCATACAACATAAGTTCCACCTCTCCACGCATAAACAAGAATAGTACATGTCTACGCGAAGAGACGAGCATTTAGACTAGAAGAAAGCGTTCCAAGGGCTAAGAAGAGTGAAGGGAATGGAAAGGACGATAGTAAATGGATTCGAATAGACGAGCAACGAGAAGCAGTAGTGTAAAGTTTGTCACGTATTTTTTTGCACTGATTGTAGCGGTGTATGTACTGGTCTTCATGCCGACACCTTATGTGATTTATGAACCAGGAAGTGCTGATGAGATTAAACCACTGGTGACGGTGAAGAATGGCGACCCGGAAGAGAAGGGTACGTTCATGCTCACGACCGTTCTCCGCAAAAAAGCGAATGTCGCGTTAATGCTGGCGAGTGTCTTCGATAAGAATGAGCAGCTGTCCAAGGAAAATCTGGGCGGCAGAACGCAGCAAGAATATACAACAGAACAATTATTCAATATGAGCAATTCTCAGACCAATGCCATGGCGGCAGCTTATCTGCATGCCAAAATACCGTTTGATGTCATCATGGATAAATTAGTTATTATCTATAATAATCCGCAGCTCGAGACAAAAAATGATTTCCAGACAGGAGACCAGCTATTAAGCCTTGATGGAAAGAAGTTCAAGCAGTATGATGAGCTCATTACCCTCCTTCAATCTAAAAAAGTTGGCGATGTTCTTAAGGGGAAAGTACTTCGGAACAACAAAGAAACGGATGTAACGGTTGAATTGATTGAACTGAAGGACGCAAAGGGAAATTCTCGTCCTGGGATGGGTGTGAATTTCGGGATTGAACAGAAAGTCGTGCCGCGGGGCAGCGACAAGGAGATTCAATTCAAAGTTGAGAATATTGGCGGTCCATCTGCCGGGCTGATGTTCACCTTGGAGCTTGTGAACCAATTGACACCTGGTGATTTGAGTAAAGGTTACCGGATAGCGGGGACAGGTACAATGAGTCCCGATGGTACTGTAGGTCCAATTGGCGGGATTCCGCATAAAATTGTTGCTGCTGATCGCGAACACGCGGATATTTTCTTCGCACCTGCTAAAAATTATGATGAGGCCAAGAAAAAATACGATACGATCAAGACGAATATGAAGCTCGTCAAAGTCGATACGGTTGATGATGCGCTGAATTATTTGAAGGCGTTGCCTGATAAAACGAAATAAATGCGTTAGGAAAAATCGAACCACCCACGCTTATCTGGGATAGCGGATGGGTGGTTCGTAATAATCACGGAAGAGCATACGCGCAGCGTTCACTTGGTCTCGGAAAGCCGTGGCATAAATGCTCGTCGCTCGAATATCCAATGCCAAGAAGGGGTGCTCCATCTTCTCCGTATCTGGTACATTCGTAATGATGGGCAGCTTGGCGCTCTTCTTCATTCGTTTGAGTAAGGCTTGCCCTTGCGTTGAGAAGCCGAGGACACGGATGTAGGATAATCCGTCACGCAGTTGATCCGGCGCAAGCTGGGTCTTGCTATGATTTAATAGCAAGTGCGTTAGGGTCCGCTGCAGCTTCGCTCGCGTATAGCGTCTGGTCTTGAGCTGATCGAGCAGCGCTTCGATGGTGAGCGCAGGCAGGGCGGGCAGCGCTTGCAGGATTCGCTGCTCGAGCCCTTCGGTCACCTCGTGATGCGCTGCGAGTGCTGCAGCGTCCTGCTGCAGCAAGGTGTGGAACAAGGGAGCGGCGAATGCCTCCCATGTGACCGGGCCGCGCCCGGCAAGCCACTCGCGCTGCAGAATTTGCAGCGTGCTTGGCGGCACGTAGGGCGCGAGCGGCGCGAGGTCGCCGCCGCCTTCCGCGAGCAGGCGGCGCAGGGCCGTCGCGCTCGCGATATGCGCATCAGTGATGCGCGGCTCGTGGTAGCCCGCTGCGCGGCGGGCGACCGTCAAGGGCTTGATAGGGCTCTGCAGGCGCAGCAGAGCCATGAGATAGTGCAGCCCTAACGAATTGTTGGGCTGCTTCAAGATCGCGGCGAGCGCCTCCGCATCGCAGTCGTCTGCGATGGCGCCCTTGCCGCCGCCCGCGAGCGCAGCTGCGGCGCTTTTCCCGGCCGCTGCCGCGAACGCGGCCGGGTAGCTCGCGCCTTGGCGCAGCTCGGCTCGCAGCGCGTCACCGAGCCCCGCGGGCTCGCGATGCAGCAGCTGCGCGAGCTGCATGAGCAGCGCCAGCTCGCCATGCTCGCTGCCGAAGCACAGGGCGTCGCAGACGCCCGTCGCGTCCAGCAGGCCGACCGCGCCGAAGGCAAACCACTCGGCGGGCTGCACCGCATACGCCGCCGGCAGCTCGATGACGACGTCGACGCCCATGGCGAGGGCCATTTCGGCCCGCGCCCATTTGTCGACAATGGCCGGTTCGCCTCGCTGCAAATAATGTCCGCTCATGACGGCGATGACCGCGTCAGCCTCAGCTTTCCATTTGGATTGCTCCAAATGATAGAGATGGCCGTTATGCATCGGATTATATTCTACGATGATGCCGACAGTTTTCACCTGTTTTCATCCTTTCGAATCCGTGATATATTTTCATGAAAAAACCTGATGAGATAGCAGAAATTCACGCTTCTAGCAGGCGATAGATTCTTTTGGACAAGCTTTTATCTAACTATAACATGTTGACAAATCCCTAGTAAAATCGATATAATAATTTTTGTCTGTTTGGAGTGATGTATATGAACTTTAATATTCGTGAGCTCATGTCAAAAGATACGACAATAACCTTTGATCAATCCATCGATATGAACCGTGTCATCGAAGGGCGACCTGATATTACATATATCAGCCCGGTGAAGGTTGAACTTATGGTAAGGCCTGAGATGGGCGGCGTGATTGATGTGCGAGGGGAGTTAAACGCAGAGCTGAAGCTTCAGTGTTCACGTTGCCTGACTCCGTTCGCGAAGAGCTACGTCATTCCGTTTCATGAGCGGTTCAAGCTAGCGGAATCTCCTGAGGAAGCCGAAGAGAATGAAGATTTCGAATTCGTCTCTGAGGAGAGGGTCGATCTCGCACCGTATGTGGAAGAAGAAATGTATATGAATCTTCCGTATGCTCCGTTATGTGATGAAGATTGCCAAGGCTTGTGTCCAACCTGTGGGGTTAATCGTAATGAGAATCCCTGCGGTTGTTCGAATGAGAAGATTGATCCGCGGCTCGCTGCGCTCAAAGATTTCTTTAAACAAGATTAACCTAAGAGCGCACATTAGCTATCGGAAGAAACAGCAGTGTAATTTTGGTAAGGAGGTGGGAACACATGGCAGTACCTCAAAGAAGAACGTCCAAAACACGTCGTGACAAACGTCGTACTCACTTTAAATTGGCGGTACCTGGAATGGTAAAATGTGAACAATGCGGAGAGTTGAAACTTGCTCACCACGTTTGCAAAGTTTGCGGAACTTACAAAGCAAGAGAAATCATCAAGCAATAACATAAGTTTCGAGGTAATAGTGCTTCATCTCACGATGAAGTGCTATTTTTTTTGTACAAAAGCTTTCTTTTTCAGCGCCGATTCACTATACTATAACCTAGTACCTGGTTCTAATAAGAATGGAATCAGTATGAAAGGCGGTAGGTACCTATCGAACGATTACCGAAAAGACAGCGGCAGCAGATGCTAGTAAAGATCATCGAAGAGAATCCGTTCGTGACGGATCAAGAGCTGACCCGCCAGCTGAAAGTTAGCATACAGACGATTCGCTTGGATCGGATGGAACTAGCCATCCCGGAGCTTCGGGAACGCCTCAAGATGATGGCAGAACGCTCCTACGACCAAGTTCGCTCCTTGCCCCTGCATGAAGTCATTGGGGATATTGTCGACCTGCAGCTCGACCGCAGCGGCATCTCGATATTCGAGATTCGCCCAGAACATGTCTTCTCGCGGACGAAGATTGCACGTGGACATCATATATTCGCGCAAGCGAACTCTCTGGCGGTAGCCGTCATTAACGAAGAAATCGCGTTGACTGCATCCGCAGATATCCGATTTATCCGCTCGGTGCATCTGGAAGAGAAATGTATCGCTAAGGCTTATGTTCGCTCGATTTCCGGTCAGAAGGGCAAAGCTAAGGTTGAAGTGTTCTCCTACGTAGGTGAAGAAATGGTGTTTCAAGGAAACTTTATCATATATCGAACCAAGAATGAGTCGAACATCGAAGGAGGGAACGAGGAATGAAGATCGCCATTGATGCGATGGGTGGGGATCATGCTCCTGCTTCGAATGTAGAAGGCGCAGTGGCAGCAGCTCAGACGTGGAATGATATCGATGTCATACTCGTTGGAGACGCAGCGATTATTGAACCGCTCCTTAAGGAAAGACCGAGTAATCTACATATACATCATTGTACTGAAGTAATTGGACCTGAGGATGAACCTGTAAAGGCGGTTCGCCGCAAGAAGGACTCATCTATGGTTGTCGCTGGACGTCTTGTGAAAGAAGGACAAGCCGATGCCATGATTTCCGCAGGGAACACGGGTGCGCTCATGACGACCGGATTACTGGTTGTTGGGCGTATGGATGGAATCGAACGTCCAGCACTTGCGCCGATGCTGCCAACGATGGATGAAGTCGGCGTGTTAGCGTTGGATTTAGGTGCGAACATGGATGCGAAGCCGGAACATTTGGTACAATATGCGGTGATGGCGAGCATTTATCGGACGAAGGTTCATGGGATGACGAAGCCGCGTGTAGGTCTCTTGAACGTTGGAACGGAAGCCATGAAGGGGAATGAGCTTACCAAGGCGACTTATCCACTTCTCGAAGAGGCACCGATTCAATTCGTCGGCAATGTTGAGTCTCGCGATGTTTTGGAACGCAATTGCGATGTGTTGGTATGCGACGGATTTGTCGGGAACATTCTGCTCAAGACAATGGAGGGTACGGCAGGTTCACTTATGTCTGTACTGAAGAAGGAATTCACGAAGAACCTATGGACGAAGCTCGCGGCAGCGATTATGATGCCAGGACTTAAAGGGCTTAAGAAGACGATGGATTACAAAGAACACGGCGGAGCGCCGCTGCTCGGACTGAACGGATTAGTGATTAAGGCGCACGGATCTTCGGATGCGAATGCGGTGAAGAACGCCGTTCGTCAGGCAAGAATCGCGATTCAGAGTCAATTAATTCAGACGATTTCCATGGAAATCAGCAGGAAGTGAGTGTTGTAGAAATGAATTTACATCCAGTTGGGATTTTGGGAACAGGCAAGTATGTACCGGAACGTATTCTCACGAATGCAGATTTAGAGAAAATGGTAGAAACGAATGACGAATGGATCGTTACGCGCACGGGGATGAAAGAACGCCGTATTGCGGCGGAAGATCAAGCAACCTCGGATCTTGCTTACCACGCGGCACTCGCAGCGATGGAGAAGGCTGGTGTAACAGCAGACGAAATTGATCTCATTATTGTCTCGACGATTACGCCGGATACGATGTTCCCGTCAACCGCTTGCATTCTTCAAGATAAGCTCGGTGCGAAGAAGGCGGCAGCTTTTGACTTGTCGGCAGCTTGTTCCGGTTTTATTTATGGTCTAGCGACAGCGAACAATTTCATTGCAACAGGCATGTACAAGAAGGCGCTTGTAATCGGTGCGGAATGTCTATCTCGGATTACAGACTACACAGACCGTAATACATGCATTCTGTTCGGAGACGGGGCAGGTGCAGTTGTACTTGGTGTTGTTCCAGAAGGTCGTGGCTTCAAATCGTTCGAACTTGGTGCGGATGGTTCAGGCGGCGAACTGCTTAAGCTTAGCGGCGGCGGATCGCGCATGCCAGCATCGATGGAATCGATCGAAGGAAAGAGCCATTACATCCACATGGCTGGAAGTGAAGTGTTCAAATTCGCGGTTCGTACGATGGGGAATGCAGCGGAAGAAGCGCTCGCGAAAGCGAAACTTACCAAAGAGGATATTGATCTATTGATCCCGCATCAAGCCAATATCCGTATTATTCAAGCATCCGTGAACCGTCTGAATCTGCCGGAAGAGAAATGTATGATCAATCTGCCGAAGTATGCGAATACGTCTGCAGCATCGATTCCTCTTGCCCTTGCGGAGGCAGATGAAGAAGGCCGGATTAAAGAGGGCGATTGCATCGTTCTTGTTGGTTTTGGTGGCGGGTTAACTTGGGGCGCATCTGTTATCGTTTGGTAATCATTCATACTTTTTTTCTTGATTGATCTATGGAAGGAGCATTACTTTGTCTAAAATTGCATTTGTATTTCCAGGTCAAGGCGCACAAGCGGTTGGTATGGGAAAAGACGCATATGATTCCGTTGAATCAGCACGCAGCGTGTATGATCGCGCAGACGAAGTGCTGGGCTTTCCTTTGACGGAGCTAATTTTCGAAGGACCCGATACAGAGCTTAAGAAAACTGTAAATACACAGCCGGCACTGCTCACAACGAGTGTGGCTTATTATGAAGCGTTGAAATCGAAGGGTATTACACCGGATTTCGTAGCTGGGCATAGCTTAGGGGAGTATAGCGCGCTTGTTGTTGCGGGCGTATTATCTTTTGATGATGCTGTAGCCATTGTGCGTGCACGCGGACAATACATGGAAGAAGCTGTGCCGAATGGTCAAGGCGCGATGGCTGCTGTTCTTGGGCTCGAACGTGATGCGTTAGCTGCACTTTGTGTTTCGGTGTCCGCCGACACGGGTGTTGTTGAGCTTGCGAATGTGAACTGCCCAGGGCAGATCGTCGTATCCGGCAGCAAGGAAGGCGTAGATGGAATCGTTGCTCGCGGTAAAGAAGCTGGAGCGAAGCGTGTACTTCCGCTCGAGGTAAGTGGTCCGTTCCATTCCTCGCTGATGAAGCCAGCAGCTGCGAAGCTAGGCGATACTCTCGCAAGCGTTGCGATGAAGGATGCAGCCGTGCCTGTAATTGCGAACGTGACTGCACAGTCTGTGACTCAAGCGGAAGAGATCCGCAAGTTGCTTGTAGAGCAGGTCTATTCTCCTGTGCTATGGGAAGATAGCGTGCGCTATTTGATCGATCAGGGTGTGGACACATTTATTGAGATTGGTTCTGGCTCGGTTCTTGCAGGCCTGATCAAGAAGATCGATAAGGGTGTGCGCATCGTGTCCGTGAATAGTCTTGAGGCGCTCGAAGGAGAACTTCTGGCTTAAATGGTAGTTCAAAAGTCATCTTTTGATCACGAAGTGTTTCATGAAGCGAAATCGACATCGAATCTTGCGTTGTGCTGAAAAGCTAACTTTTGAACACAGACTTTAAGAGGCGATTTCGACTAAGGAAAGCAAGAGTTGTGAATGATGTATAGGAGGTGTTCGTACGTTGACGAATGCATTAGATGGAAAAGTGGCCGTTGTAACAGGTGCATCCCGTGGGATTGGCCGTGCAATTGCGATGGAATTGGCGCAAGCCGGGGCTGACGTCGTCGTGAACTATGCCGGGAGCCAGGGCGCTGCTGAAGAGGTTGTTGAAGTGATCACGGCGCTTGGTCGCAAAGCGATTGCTGTACAAGCCAACGTCGGGAAGAGCGATGAGGCTGAAGCGTTGGTGAAACAAACGCTTGAGGTGTTTGGCCATGTCGATATATTGGTGAATAATGCCGGTATTACGCGAGATAATTTAATTATGCGGATGAAAGAAGACGAATTCGACGCGGTCATTGAGACCAACTTGAAAGGCGTATTCAATTGCGTGAAGGCTGTGACACGTCCAATGATGAAGCAGCGTTCCGGCCGCATTATTAACATTTCTTCCGTTGTTGGTGTGCTGGGTAATCCAGGTCAAGCGAACTATGTGGCTGCCAAAGCAGGCGTCATTGGGCTTACCAAAGCTTCTGCACGCGAACTCGCGTCTCGTGGCATTACGGTCAACTGTGTTGCGCCAGGCTTCATCGAGACAGATATGACAGACAAGCTGTCCGAAGAACTGCGCACGCAAATGCTGGGGCAGATCCCTCTCACACGTCTTGGACAACCGGAAGAGATCGCGAAGGCGGTTCGCTTCTTAGCGTCCGATGATGCAGCATATATGACAGGCCAGACCCTCCATGTTGACGGCGGCATGTACATGTAGTTAAATGGTACAGCTGGCATTTTGCACCACATGGGAATTTTACTGGTCTATTGTATGGTAATTTAGTTAAGATTCTCGTATAATACCAAATGAGGAGGTGAACCGGATGTCCGAAGTATTGGATCGCGTAAAACGAATCGTTATCGATCGTTTAGGCGTTGACGAGGCAGAAGTGACACTTGAAGCATCTTTTAAAGATGACCTTGGCGCTGATTCTCTCGATGTCGTTGAATTAGTGATGGAATTGGAAGATGAGTTCGATTTGGAAATCTCTGATGAAGATGCAGAGAAAATCACTACTGTTGGTGAAGTTGTGAAGTACATACAATCTCATACCTAAATCGATTGAGTCCCGTTGGTTCAACGGGACTTCTCCACATTATTCATTCTACACGCATAACTAAAGGTTCCACAGAATTATTGTCATTATGATAAATGCAAATGTTGCAGTCTATATATAGAGGTGATTGTGTTTGAAGCAAAGAGTTGTTATTACAGGAATGAGTGTTGTTACATCCTTAGGTTCGGATTTGAATACATTCTGGAATAACCTGATGGAAGGGAAATCCGGCGTATCCAACATCGAGGCTTTTGATGTAAGTGAATACCCGACACGAATTGCAGCATCCATTAAAGACTTCAATCCGGATGATTACATGGATAAGAAAGAAGCTCGCCGTATGGATCGCTTCGTACAATTCGCTGTTGCAGCCAGCCTGAAAGCTGTTGCCGATGCGAAATTAAATATTCAGGAAGATACAGACCCAGAGCGTGTTGGCGTGATGGTCGGCTCCGGAATCGGTGGCCTAGGAACTTGGGAAGATGAGCACAATAAGCTGCTTGAGAAAGGACCTAAACGGGTTAGCCCCTTCTTCATTCCGATGATGATCGCGAATATGGGGTCAGGACAAGTCTCCATGATTCTTGGCGCAAAAGGTCCGAATAGCACGACAGTAACGGCTTGTGCGACAGGGACACATTCAATCGGTGATTCATTCCGTACCATTCAACGTGGTGACGCTGATGTGATGGTCTGTGGTGGTGCAGAAGCGACAATTCGTCCAACAGGTATGGCTGGGTTCTGCGCAATGCGTGCGATGTCAACACGTAATGAAGAGCCAGAGAAAGCAAGCCGTCCATTCGATACAGATCGTGACGGATTCGTTATGGGAGAAGGCGCAGGTGTTCTTGTTCTTGAATCTCTCGAGCACGCACAGAAGCGCGGCGCACATATCTATGCGGAGGTAATCGGCTATGGTATGAGCGGTGATGCGCATCACATGACAGAGCCAGATCCGACGGGTGCTGCTCGTTGTATGACCAAAGCGATCCAAGATGCTGGCATTACGCCAGAAGTCGTTGATTATATTAATGCGCATGGCACATCGACTCCGGTCGGTGATAAATCAGAGACGACAGCAATTAAGCTCGCTCTAGGCGATCATGCTTATAAAGTTGCCGTAAGTTCAACCAAGTCAATGACAGGTCACTTGCTCGGCGCTGCAGGCGGCGTTGAAGCGGTAATCTGCGGTCTATCTTTAGAACATGGCGTTATTGCACCAACCATCAATTTGGACAATCAAGATCCTGAGTGTGATCTCGATTATGTACCGAATGTACCGCGTAAAGCGGATTTACATGTGGTGATGTCGAATTCCTTCGGCTTTGGCGGTCATAACGCGACCATTGTGCTGAAGAAATACGAAGCGTAAGGAGCCATCCTTTTGAGTGCGGACTTAAGGCATTTACAACAAAGTTTAAATATCCATTTCAAAAATCGGCAGCTGCTGAAGCAGGCGTTTACACATGCATCATATGTCAATGAACATCGCTTCGGTCAGCATCAGGATAATGAGCGCCTCGAGTTTCTCGGGGATGCCGTGTTGGAATTAACCGTATCGGAGTTTTTATTTGAGGCCCATCCGAACAGACCCGAAGGGGAGCTTACGAAGTTGCGTGCAGCGATCGTATGTGAGCCTTCACTCGTGAAATTTGCGGAAGCCTTGCAGTTCGGGCAATATGTTCTGCTAGGCAAAGGGGAAGAGCTAACAGGTGGACGGATGCGTCCAGCACTGCTCGCAGATGTATTCGAGTCATTTATTGGCGCGTTATATCTCGATCAAGGTCTAGAAGTCGTACGATCCTTTCTGACGAAGTATGTGTTCTCCCAAGTGTCGCAAGAGGGCAAGATGCAGATTAATGATTTTAAGACGCGTCTTCAAGAGTTTACGCAGCAGCACAATATGGGGCTGCTCGAGTATCGGATCGTCGAAGAACGAGGCCCGGCGCATGAACGAGAGTTTGTCTCGGAAGTGCATATGGGGGAAGAATGTTTGGGCCGCGGAACAGGGCGTTCGAAGAAAGAAGCAGAGCAGCAGGCTGCTGCTCAGGCGCTCGAACGCATTGTTATTCCGAAGTCGTAGGAGTCATAGGTAGGAGCAAGAGCAAAAGAGCAGCGAGGCGTAAGCCTTTTACGGGTCCACGTTCGCTCCTTTTGCTCTTCTTTGTGAACAAACAAGTGTACAACCTTTTCAAATGAGGTGAATGATGAACGATGTTCTTGAAACGGATTGAACTGCAAGGGTTTAAATCTTTCGCAGACAAAACTGAACTCGAGTTCGTCCAAGGGATTACAGCGGTCGTCGGGCCTAATGGGAGCGGTAAGAGTAACATTTCAGACGGGATCCGGTGGGTGCTGGGCGAACAGAGCGCGAAGAGCCTCCGCGGTGGGAAGATGGAAGATATTATTTTCGCAGGCAGTGATGCGCGGAAGGCCGTGAACTACGGGGAAGTATCTTTGACGCTCGACAATACAGATCAAGCGCTGCCGCTCGATTTCAATGAGGTGACGGTTACCCGTCGCGTTCATCGCAGCGGCGAGAGCGAATATTTGATCAACAAGCAAGCATGTAGATTGAAAGATATTACGGAGTTGTTCATGGATACAGGGATCGGGAAGGAAGCTTACTCGATTATTGGACAAGGACGTATTGAGGAGATATTAAGTACGCGGTCAGAGGATCGCCGCGGGATTTTTGAGGAAGCGTCAGGAATTGTGAAGTATAAATCGCGTAAACGTGAAGCCCAGCGCAAACTTGATGAGACGGAGCAGAACTTGCTGCGTATTCATGACTTAGTGAGCGAGCTTGAGGATCAGATTGAACCTTTACGGGAACAATCGACGAAGGCGATTCAATACAAAGAATTTCGAAGTCAATTGAAGTCCAAAGAAATTTCGATGTATGTCTATCAAATTGAACAGATTCATCAATCTTGGCAGGAAGCGAATGCGAAGATGACGAAGCTGCAGCAGGAACAGCTAGAGCTCTCGACGGTCGTGAGTCAGCATGATGCAGGACTTGAGAAGCACCGAGTTGAAATGCGCAAGCTAGAGGAAGAACTCGAAGGTCTTCAACAAGCGCTGCTCTCATATAGTGAAGAGTTCGAGAAATGCGAAGGCTATGGCGAGGTCTTGAAAGAGCGTCACAAAAACTTGAAACACAATGAAGGGCAGCTGACCCAGTCACTGGAAATGCATGAGCGTCGGATGCAGGAGAAGGAGATTGAGGAGAGTACCTGTAAAGTGAAGCTCGATGAAATCGAAGCACAGCAGGCAGATCTTAAAGCAAGGCTCACAGAGGAAGAATCGCGCCTCATTGGCGTTACGGGCGGGGCGAGCATTGATACCGAGGAGAGCTTAAAAGGTCAACTCCTTGATGTGATGAATCAGATGGCCCAGCTGCGGAACGAAATTCGCTACATCGATCAGCAGAGTGAGACACTTGGACGTCGTTTGGAACGTATGGGTGATGAGGAAGCGAAGCTGAAAGAGCAGAAGACACAGTACGATGAGTCTATGCGCGCCATTGAACAGAAGCTAGTGGAGACGGCTGAGCTTGTTGAATCGCTACGTAATCAATTTATAGCAGAGAGCGATCGTCTGCGTGAGGTACAGCATTTATTGGATGAGGCACAGTCGACGGCTCGCCGATGGGAGCAGAAGCTGGATGCCCTTGTATCGCGCCGGGACACGATGAAGGAGCTTCAGGACGATTATGACGGGTTCATGATCGGGGTCAAAGAAGTGCTGAAGGCTTCCCGAAATGGATCTTTGCATGGGGTTCATGGTGCTATTGCAGAGTTGATCACCGTCCCTGAGAAGGTGGAGACTGCCATGGAGACCGCACTTGGGGCATCGATGCAGCACATCGTCATGGAGAATGAAGCGTTGGCTCGGGAAGCAATTGGCTTCTTGAAGCGCCGTCAATTGGGACGGGCTACGTTCTTGCCGCTCAATGTCATTCGGCCGCGCACATTATCGGACAGTGATCGCAAGCTGCTGAGTAATGCCGAGGGCTTCGTCGGCATCGGGGTCGATCTGGTACAGTTCGACCGCAAATATAGCGATATGATCGGGAGTCTTCTTGGGAACGTCGTGATCTCAGAGACCCTCGAACAGGCGAATAAGATTGCGGCGAAATGCCAATATCGATTCCGCGTCGTTACCCTAGAAGGGGATGTTGTGAATGCCGGCGGTTCCATGACCGGGGGTAGTGTGCACAAGAAGAACACAAGCCTCTTGAGTCGAAATCGTCAGATTGAACAATTAGAAGCAGATATTAAGCAGACCGAAGCACAGCTTATGAAGTTGCAGGCGGGCGTCAAGGATATGAAACAAGAGAGCAATGCTTTGCAGCAGAGCCTGGAGAAACTGCGTGAACAGCGCGACAGCAAGAGAATGGAAGAGCAGCGTCTTCAAGCCGAGCAGAAGCAGCTTGAGCATGAATCACGTCATGTGAATGAGCAGCTTTCGCTGATTACGCAAGAAGGCGACGGCTATGCGAAGGAATCGAATGAATTCGTGAGCGGGCGCGAGGTTGCTGTTCGTAAGCTTGAAGCTTATCAAGTTGATGAAGCTCGCATCCAACAGGAGATTCAAGCAGCAGAGTCGATGCGGAAGATGAACGAATCGGCGAAGGAAGAATTGCAATCCCAGCTAACAGATCTAAAGGTTCAAGCCGGGAAGTGGGATCAGGAGAAATTCTCCTTGCAAGAACAGCTTAGACGTGTTCGTGAAGAGAAAGCGACGTATGTCCGTGATCTGGCAGGGGCGAAGCAATCTCTCGAGCAGATCCAGAAGGATTATGAAGTCTATGATCGTGAACGCGTGAAGCAAGTTGAAGATTTGAACCACTACAAGATCCAGAAGGAAAAAACTGCTGAGCAGATCGACTTCAAACGCGCAGATCGCGCAGAATGGGTCCGGAAGCTAGAGCTTGAAGAGAGTGAGACCAAGGAGCAGCGTACAGCCCTTCGAAACGTAGAAGAGCAACTGCGTCATACGGAGATTCAAGTGAATCGTCTGGATGTGGAGCTCGATAACATTCTTAAGAAGTTAAGTGAGGAATATGAACTTAGCTTTGAGCTGGCGAAGCATCGATATCCGGTACCTGAGGACGTGCTTGGAACACAGCAAGAGGTTCGCGATCTGAAACGTCAGATCTCGGCGTTGGGAGATGTCAATCTCGGTGCGATCGAGGAATTCGAGCGTGTGAATGAGCGGTTTACGTTCTTGAATGAGCAGAAGGATGACTTGATCGAAGCGAAGACTACACTCTACGAGGTCATCCGGGAGATGGATGATGAAATGGGTAGACGGTTCCGAGCAACCTTCGATGCGATTCGCAAGGAATTCGTTATCGTGTTCTCGAAGTTATTCGGCGGCGGTCGTGCAGATCTTGTCTTGATCGATCCAGACCGCATCTTGGACACAGGGATCGATATCGTGGCACAGCCACCTGGGAAGAAGCTTCAGAACTTGCAACTGCTATCAGGTGGTGAGCGGGCATTAACGGCAATGGCCTTATTGTTCGCGATCTTGCAGGTCAAGCCTGTTCCATTCTGCGTGCTCGATGAGGTTGAAGCGGCACTCGACGAAGCGAATGTAACGCGATTTGCACAATATTTACGTGAGTTCTCAGAACAGACACAATTTATTGTTGTAACCCATCGAAAAGGAACGATGGAAGAGGCAGATGTACTATATGGTGTTACAATGGAAGAAGGCGGCGTATCGAAGCTTGTATCGGTTAAATTGGAAGATGACGATGCGGTCATCGCTTAGTTGAATCTAACCGCCTAAGTAGCAACTTGTTAATTCGTATGGAGGGGTACCATGAGCTTTTTTAAAAAGTTAAAAGAGAGCATTTCTAAGAAAACCGAAGCGGTTACCAACGTGTTCAAGGACGGCTTAAGCAAGACGCGTACAGCGCTTGTGGAGAAGGTACAGGACCTCATTACACGTCGTAAGAAAATCGACGAGGAATTCTATGAAGAGCTAGAAGAAATTCTTATTGGTGCGGACGTAGGCGTGAATACGGTTATGAAATTGATTGATGACCTGCGTCGCGAAGTGCGTCAACGTAAAATTGAAGATGCTGCGGAATTGCAGCCTGTTCTCTCGGAGAAACTGATTGGGCTTCTACGCAGCGATGAGAATGTTAGTATCAAGATGAATCCGGACGGGATTACTGTTATTCTGTTCGTGGGTGTTAATGGTGTAGGGAAAACGACGACAATCGGTAAGCTCGCGCATCGCTTCAAGCAGCAAGGCAAGAAAGTTCTTCTCGCAGCAGGCGACACATTCCGTGCCGGTGCGATTGAACAGCTTGAGGTATGGGGGCAGCGCGTAGGCGTGGATGTGATCAAGCAGCAATCCGGTGCTGACCCTGCGGCGGTCATGTTCGATGCGGTTCAAGCCGCGAAACAGCGTAATGTTGACGTATTGCTCTGTGATACGGCGGGTCGTCTGCAGAACAAATCCAACCTCATGGATGAATTGAATAAAATTTACCGTGTTATTCAGCGTGAAATTCCAGGTGCGCCGCACGAAGTTTTGATGGTACTCGATGCGACAACAGGTCAGAATGCGCTTAGCCAAGCGAAGCTATTCGGTGAGAAGAGCGGCGTGACAGGTCTTGTTCTGACGAAGCTCGATGGAACAGCCAAAGGCGGGATCGTGATTGCAATCCGTCAAGAACTGAATCTGCCTGTGAAATATATTGGTCTCGGAGAGAAGATGGACGATCTGCAAGAATTCGATTCAGAGCAATTCGTTCATGCGCTGTTCGCTGGTCTAATTCAAGAGGCGGAAGCAGCCGAAGGTGCGGAAGAAGAGCAGCAGGGTTAATTATCTCACTGTCACTACTCGCCCATTCGGCGTATATTGAACCAAACAAATTTTGAAAGGAAGTGCAGTATGGCAGATACTTACACGTACTCCAGACGGGAAGAAGTAGCGAATGCCATTACGCACGGGATAGGAGCATTTCTAAGTATTGCGGCTTTAGCGCTATTAATCGCTTTTTCAAGCCTCTTTGGTACCGCGTGGCATGTCGTGAGCTTTACGATCTACGGCATCACGATGATGCTGCTCTATGCTTCGTCGACACTCGTGCATAGTTTTCCGGAGGGTAAGGTCAAGGATCTGTTCGAGATTTTCGATCATGCCTCGATTTACTTGTTCATTGCAGGAACCTATACACCGTTTTTGTTCGTCATAGTACGAGGAAGCTTAGGCTGGACGTTGTTCGGGATTATATGGGGCATTGCGATTTCAGGTGTGGTATTTAAGGCCTTCTTTACGAAGAAGTTCCTGTTCCTTTCTACGTTGTTCTATATCGCGATGGGCTGGTTAATTGTTCTCGCTTGGAATCCTTTGGTCGAGACACTGCCTACCGGAGGGATTGTCCTTCTGATCGTAGGTGGGATCTTATATACACTAGGAACGATCTTCTATGTATGGCGCGGCTTTCCGTATCATCATGCGATCTGGCATCTGTTCGTACTCGCAGGATCTGCGGCGCATTTCTTCGCGATTTTGCTCTATGTTTTGCCGATTAGATAATTTTCTGAAGATGTTAAGGTTTATGCCTTGACATCTTCTTTTATTTTGGGTAAGATAAGTCATGTTGAATTGCTGTAAAGGACTTTTCCTTGACGGAGGGAGTGGCTGAAGGCGTGAAAGAGGAGAATATGCTCGACAAGACGAATCGGGTGAATCTACTGTTTGCCTTTTATGAGCCGCTGCTAACGGAGAAACAGCAGACATTCCTGAAATGTTATTTTCATGATGATTTCTCACTTGGAGAGATCGCTGCGGAATTTAGTATAAGCCGGCAGGCTGTATATGAGCACATCAAACGGGCGGAACAAGTTCTCGAGAATTACGAAGTGAAGCTTGGACTTGTGCGCAAATACGAAATGCGTCATACTTATATGGAACAATTAAGCGAAGTACTTAAATATATACCTCAGGAACATCAAGAACAGGCGAGACTAACACTTGAGAATTTACAGAACATGGACGCATGATAAATCAAGGACGGAGGTGACGGAGATTGGCATTTGAAGGATTAACGAATCGACTTTCCAGCGTGTTTAGTAAGCTGCGCGGCAAAGGGAAAGTAACCGAAGAAGATGTAATCGAAGCGATGCGCGAAGTTCGACTCGCACTTCTGGAAGCGGACGTGAACTTTAAGGTCGTGAAGGACTTTATCGCGAAAGTCAAAGAGCGTGCCCTAGGTCAAGAAGTAGAGAAGAGCTTCACGCCAGGCATGGTCATTATCGACATCGTTAACAAAGAGTTAACGGATCTTATGGGCGGAACGAATGCAAAGCTCGCGAAGTCGAACAAACCGCCGACCGTCATTATGATGGCGGGTCTGCAAGGGGCCGGTAAGACGACGACCAGCGGTAAGTTGGCGAAGTTGCTCCTGAAGCAGAACCACAAGCCGCTATTGGTGGCAGGCGATATTTATCGTCCCGCAGCGATCAAGCAGTTGCAGGTGCTCGGCGAACAGATTAAGGTTCCTGTCTTCACGCTTGGAGATCAGACAAGCCCGGTTGAAATTGCACGTCAAGCTCTCCAACATGCGAAGGACAATGGACATGATTATCTGATTATCGATACGGCGGGTCGCTTGCATATCGATGAGCAGCTGATGGAAGAGTTGAAGCAAATTCATGCCACAGTGAAGCCGGACGAAGTCTTGCTCGTCGTCGATGCGATGACAGGTCAAGATGCGGTTAATGTCGCAGATAGCTTTAATAAGCAGCTTGAACTTACAGGTGTCGTTCTGACGAAGCTCGATGGTGATACTCGCGGTGGTGCGGCGATTTCGGTTAAGGCTGTAACAGGTTGCCCAATCAAGTTTGCAGCACTAGGTGAGAAGATTGATGCACTCGAGCCATTCCATCCGGAACGTATGGCTTCCCGTATCCTCGGCATGGGGGATATGTTATCCCTGATCGAGAAAGCTCAATCCAACATTGATGCAGAGAAAGCGAAAGAAATGGAACGGAAAATGCGTGATGCATCCTTTACGTTCGATGATTTCTTGGAGCAAATGCAGCAAGTGAAGAAGATGGGTCCTCTGGATCAGATTCTTGATATGATTCCAGGTATGGGCAAAGTGAAACAAATGAAAGACATCAAAGTCGACGAGAAGCAAATGGGCCGTATCGAAGCGATTGTGCATTCGATGACCGCGAGAGAGCGGAATGAGCCGGATTTGATCAATCATAGCCGTCGTAAGCGGATTGCAGCAGGCAGCGGGTCGACATTAACCGATGTCAACCGATTGATTAAGCAATTCGATGATATGCGTCGTATGATGAAGCAGTTCTCCGATATGATGGGCGGCGGCGGTAAAGGCGCCAAAATGATGAAGAACTTAAAGAAGCAAGCCGGAAAAGGCGGTATGAGACCATTTCGTTAATGGTTCAATATAGACTTGTTAATTAATTGAGGGAGGTGAATTTCGTGGCAGTTCGTATTCGTCTAAAACGCATGGGTGCTCATAAAGCTCCTTCTTATCGTGTTGTTGTTTCTGACTCTCGTTCTCCTCGTGATGGTCGTTTTATCGAGGAAATCGGTTTCTACAACCCAGTTGCTCAACCAGCAGTTGTGAACATCGATGAAGAAAAAGCACTAAAATGGCTTCAAACGGGCGCTCAAGCTTCCGATACTGTTCGCAACTTGCTTAGCAAGGCGGGCGTAATGACTAAGTTCCATGAGCTTAAGCAATCGAAATAAGCTGTTGATTCGGAGGGAATCGTATGGAAGATTTAGTAAAAGTTATTGCTAAGGCTTTAGTCGACCATCCGGAGGATGTTCACGTTGAAGTTGTGGAGAAAGAGCATGTCATTGTCTATGAATTAACCGTTAATCCTGACGATGTTGGGAAGGTCATTGGTAAACAAGGACGGATCGCCAAAGCACTTCGTACGGTTGTAACATCTGCAGCAGTGAAAGTCAGTAAACGGGTAACCGTTGACATCGTATCTTAAGTGATCAGAGAAGGGGTTGGGATGAATATCCCAGCCTCTTTTTCATATCGAACGATGAGGTTGCACATGATAAGAGCAGCCTTTTACATAGATCAAGATATATTCTAGGAGGTTCTTATGTCGGAACAATTATATACTGTAGGTAAAATTGTCAATACACATGGGATTCGTGGCGAACTTAAAATCGTGCCACAGACCGACTTTCCCGATGAGCGTTTTCAACCGAAAAGCAAGCTGTTCTTCCAACACCCAGAGACGCTGCAAGCAATCCCAGTCGTTGTAGAAAGCTCCAGGTTGCAGAAGAATGTATATGTATTGAAATTCGCGGGATTCGGCAATATCAACGATGTCGAGAAGTACAAAGGATGGCTGCTGAAAATTGCAGATTCCGAGCGTAGAGCCTTGGATGAAGATGAATACTATTATAGCGATATCATCGGATGTCAGGTCATAACAGACGAAGGTGAAGAACTTGGTGTGATTCATGAAATTCTGAGTCCTGGCGCGAATGATGTGTGGGTTGTGAAGCGGAATAAAGGGGATGATGTTCTGCTGCCGGTTATTGACGATGTCATTCTGGATATCAATGTTCAGGAGAAGATCATTAAGGTTCATGTGATGGAAGGGTTAATATAGTATGCGAATGGATGTTCTTACCTTATTTCCGGAGATGTTCGAAGGGGTTTTCAATAGCAGTATTTTAGGAAAAGCCCAGGAGAAAGGAATCGTGCAGCTTCGCGCACACAACTTCCGTGAACACGCCAACAATAAACATAATACGGTCGATGACTACCCATACGGTGGCGGTGGCGGGATGGTTCTCAAGGCTGAGCCGATTTTCTCAGCGGTGGAGTCCTTGATCGAAGAAGATGCCCCGAAACCGCGTGTCATTCTGATGTGCCCTCAAGGGGAACGCTATACACAGGCGAAGGCTGAAGAGCTTGCCAAGGAAGAGCATCTCATCTTTATTTGCGGACATTACGAAGGTTATGACGAGCGGATTCGAGAATTCTTGGTGACCGATGAGCTGTCTGTCGGAGATTATGTTCTAACCGGCGGTGAGCTGCCGGCGATGACGATTATCGATAGCGTTGCACGGCTCTTGCCAGGTGTTCTTGGGAATGAGACTTCAGCGGTAACTGATTCCTTCAGCACGGGGCTTCTGGAATATCCGCATTATACGCGACCAGCCGATTTTCGGGGGATGAAAGTTCCGGACATCTTGTTATCAGGTCACCATGCGAATGTGGAAGCGTGGCGTAAGCAGCAATCGTTGCGCCGGACGTTAGAGCGGCGGCCTGATCTGCTTGAGCATGTGGAGTTAAATAAGAAAGAAAAGAAATGGCTACAAGACATATTGAATGAACAGACTTAACGCGAAAATCAAATATTATTCGATGAACACCTTTCAGCTTCTAGTCTGGAAGGTGTTTTTTTTGCAGCTTCGAAAAAAAAATGTCGCAGAATTGACGATTTATCAGTCAATTCTGCGACATTCGTAGGTACATATCACGATTTTTCTGCCATTATTCGCTCTTCAAGAATTTAGTTGCCTTTTGGTACTGTTACCGTTGCGCTGACCGATGAGCTCAGTCCCGCATGATCAAATACCGTATACGTTACTGTATATACACGGCCAGTTCCGCGACCTGATCGTTCAGCGCGCAGCTTAAAAGAAGTGTCAGGCGTTCCGTACGCAGCATCTTGAATATCGTTACTAGTATTTCCATCACCCAAGCTATTATCGTCCTCATTGCTCGTGATCGAGGTCAGCTCGAAAGATGAGATACCTGAAATACGATCGCTTATCGTTAATGTAGCTTCAATAGGCACCATACTATGATTCGGATGCGGCAATACTGTTTTGTCTAAGGTTAATGCTACCGTCGGAGGAGTTTTATCGATTTTGAGCTGGATCGATCGCGGTTTCTCTACATTACCGGCGTTATCCATGCCACGGTATTCTACAACATGAATGCCTTCCTCAGCAATGGTGAAGGGAACACTATACACGAGCCAATCACCGTTATTGATGCGATATTCCGTTCTGTTCATGTCTATCACATCACTGTAAGTTGACATTGTTACAGTGACATCTGAAGTATACCATCCAATGCTTCCATTCGGCGATGGCGGGTCCAGGGCAACCGTCGTCATGGGGCCTGACGTGATCGTCAAATCGATCGTCGAGGTCGTCGTATCTCCAACTGGATCGGTGACGATGACCTGGAATTGATCTCTGCCCGTATAGTCTTGATTCGGTGTATACGTCCAATTGCCATCGGCGCTCACGTTAACCGCACCGTGAGCAGGAGCGGCGCCTAAAGAATAGGTTAATGGATCTCCATCCGGATCTGTTCCCACAACGATGCCGCTGACCGGTGTATTCACCAAAGTGGTATATGTTGCATCGGTTACTGTTGGTGGCTCGTTCTCACGGAACAGCAAGCCTTGGATATACGATTCTCTCAGATCCTCAGCATTATAACGCAGTTCAAACCAACTATTTACATGCTGGTATAACACATCAATTTCTGCTGCATTCATATGGTCTAAATTCGGGATATTGCTGCCGTTCGCTCGACCCTGAGCAATTAATGGTTGAAGGTAACGATGATAGAAGTTATCATCATCAGAATCGCCATTAAGCCAGGTTGTGTCCAGCTGAGAAGCTGTCTCGTTAAATTTGTTCCAAGCTTTACGAATGATATTTTTCTGGATAGCCATTCGCTGTTCTTCAGTCGGTGCTTGGAAGTCGAGTGTGTTGAATCTTCCTACTTGGTGCACATGTCCTCCCCAAGTCGGAGAGAAGCCGGAGGGGGCCCAGCGAATCATGCTGAACATCCAGTCTTCGCCGTTCAACGGGATATGCTCATAGTAGGTCTCCCAAGGGATCATGACTACAGTGCCCCATCCCGTAGGGATTTCTTCATTCGTTACGGTGACGTTTCCTTTGAGCGGACGATTATTGCGATTCTCCGTCTGCCATTCGTAATACTCGATCGGGCTATCATTCGTAGGTACAATCATCTGATGGTAGGGGACACCGTCTAGCCCAGTCTGCAAGAAGAGCTCAATGGAACTGTTCTTCAATTCGCCGTTTGTTTCCCTTTCCGACTCGTTAGATTGGAAGAAAATATAAATTCCATCCTCATTGTACACGATATAGAATCCGGTATCGCGAGTACCGCCGGGCGCTATCGGATTTTCCACCCAATATTGGACAAACCGGTTTTCTTTATAATCTGGATTGTTGAAGAAACTGCTATTATACCAGTCCGATGGTGTAGCCAAATGTTCAGTCGTATATTTCACTTGGTATGCTAGTCTATTCACATCCTGCGCCGCGGCCACATTTGGCAAGCCTGAGATAACGGGTAACAACATGAGCATCAGCATTAGCAAGCATCGCAACGTTTTATTCGCCAAGGATATCTCCTCCTTATTCCGCATGGGCTAGGTTGAGCATCTTCATAATGTGTTGGATCATTTCGTATCGGATGAGATCCGAATTGGTCGAACGTTCATCGGTCTTTTCCAGCCAAGTCAAGGCTTTAGTTGCCGCTGCGATGCGAGTCACATTGCCCGAAGCAAGCGCATCTTGTGCGACCAGCTTGAGTTTGGTTGCATAACGGATATCGTCGATGCCTTCGCGGAAGCCTTCCCATGCCAGCGTATCGATTACATCTGTTCTCGTCGGATATACGAAGTTGAATCCGCGGAACGTAGCATCAATGTACTCGCTCCATGCGCTGACAATATCGCTATCGAAATACCAGATATAGTTGTAGGTTGCATCGTAATTCGCTTTATACAGCCACATGCCGTGACGCTGACGCATCAAATCCGGGTTCTCCGGTCCTGAATGCGGATGAGCGTAGTTCGTTATTAGTTTATCGCTGCCCAGAGCATGCCAAGCATCTGCTTTCTCAAGAGTTGGCTCCCCAGCCCAGTCTATGAATTCCTCCGTTGTCGGCAACTCCAGGTGGGTTGCATTCCCTGTCGCGAACACTTTCGCACCCACATCCTCCTTGATGTAATCCCAGAGAGGCTGCTGCCATAGCAATCGATTCCATTCTGCTTCATCCCACCCGTCAAAGTAGATGTTTGTATGGCCGACTGC
Organism: Paenibacillus sp. GCM10027629; assembly: GCF_042676425.1. Classification (NCBI taxonomy): domain Bacteria; kingdom Bacillati; phylum Bacillota; class Bacilli; order Caryophanales; family Paenibacillaceae; genus Paenibacillus; species Paenibacillus sp. GCM10027629. The sequence goes on from NZ_JBHTGZ010000003.1 coordinate 799,163, forward strand.
AGCGGAGACGGCATCAAACGTCTGTCGTATGTAATCCTTCGCAGGTTCAAGCGTTGCCAAATATGCGTTGTACTTGCTCTCCATAGCTGTTCTATTCGCATCGGTCGGATTCGCTTCATAGGCTTTCTTCGCAATTAAATAACTGTTCCAAATGCTATAGTATTCATTTGACGTGAACGCAGGCCCTGCGCCAAAGAACGGATTCAAGTGCACACCGGCTTGCTTCATCAGCTCCACTTGACGGAGGAAGTTCTGCGGATGATTGACATCAAATGGAGAATGTGGCGGCAGGTTTACAACATTATGCTCCACCAAGTTGCGATAGTGGTTCAGCAGTGTCTGTTCTGCAAGCTGTGTATTTCCTTCGTTTCCTTTTAATTCATTCTTCAGCGTGGAGCCATGCATCATCATGACGTAGAAATCCTTGTTCAGGTCATAATTGGTCTTCGGATCGGGGAGCTCGAACGGCAGCACGTGGATCTTGAGCATCAATTGCCCAGCAGGGGCTCCGTTTGCCGTTATATCAATCGTTCCTGTGTATACTCCTTCCGGCGTACCGCCAGGCACTTTCGTCGTAACCCACATCTGTTTTGACTGGCCTTGCTTCAGAGTGATCGGCAGCAATACCGGGCTATCCTCAACCGGTTGTGTCCATCGATTGAAAAATTGAGGAGGGCTCCCAGATATATTTACATATTGCGACCCTGTCGGATAATCGACACGTAGGAAATTTTTCTTTTGCCCATCGTCCAGCTTGATCAGATTCTCATCATGCAGTAGAAGTTCGGGTACAAGCACGTCCTTGGTGTCGTCAAAGAAATAACTCTGCCAAGCGGTTCCGCCTTGATACCATGTCTTCACTACGTGCATGTCTATAGCGCTTGCTGGGATTGTGCTGCCGCTACTCCCTTGAAGGTCATTGATTGTAAAGGTAACAGAGCTTACATCGCTTAATGGAGCGAGCACGAACGAAGCGGCTTCGAATTCACCTTGCGCGGAGACAATCTTAAGTTGGTCGCTTACTTTACCGTCCTCAGGGAGGTTATCAGGGAGACGCATTTCTGGACTAAGCGCCTTTACCGAATACACGATAAAGGGGGAGTTAGCCCAGAGTTCAGCAGAACCGCTGGGATTCGTATCCTTCACCAGCTTTAAAGCGTATTTCAATGCTTTATCAGTTGTTAGGCCCTGCGCATAGGATATCTCCGAAGTTCCCAACACGGCATTCGCTTGATCGCGCACGCTTTCTAGAAATTGCTTCAATGGCACACGGCTTGTCGTTGCGATCAACGAATTGAGTTTGTTGACTTGCGCGGAAAGTTCGCTTCTCGACCCATTTTCACTAGATGCTTGAACCGTATGCGGTAACCCCGTCCATACCATTAGCAGCAAACAGACCGTGATAGCAGCCACGAAAAGGCGCTTTCGCATCAACTATTCCCTCCCATAAACCATATTTTTCGTCACGGTTAATTGTCCTTTTTCAGCATGGCAATCACATCAATCTCAACGAGTAGGTTAAAATTCAATTCACAATAAACGAGAGTACGCGCAGGAAATGGCTGGGGGAGCAGTCTAGCGTAGATTTGATTAAATGGCTCATAATGATTGCGGTCGGTTAAGAAGACATTGACTTTAACGATATCCTCCAAATTCAAGCATGATTGCGTTAGGATTCGTTCAATGTTACGAATCGTCGCGATGGTTTGGCCTTCAAGTTCATCCGACACAATTTCACCCGTTTCTGGATCCAAGCCGGCTTGACCTGATACAAACAGCAATGTATCAGATTGTGAAGTGTTTGAAAAAGGGGGGGCGTCTGTTCCGTATTTCGGTATATTTTCGTTCACCACGCATGTTCCTCTCCAATAATAAATCGATAATAGCGACGAGCTATAAAAGAGAAGGAAAGGCTGTTGATACACGCTCAACAGCCTCAAACCCTCTTGATGCTTCTATTTGTCGCAGGAACTTACCACCCTAGAGCCTTGCGGGCTGCAGCTGCATTTGTATTATATTTTTCAACGAATGGGATAATCTCGTTAAAGTCTCCGCCTTTTGCCAGCTTGGTTTGAATTCTTCCGAGAACACCATCCATTAAGTAACTGAACTCCGTAATCGCAGGGTCTCTTGAGAATACAGGCATATTCCCGTTCATCTTGATGGCTTCAACGTTTTTACCTTTCCACATCTCGACTTGATCATAATAGCTGTCTAATGCCGGAGTTCTTACAAATGCGCCGGAACCATTCTCGATCATGGTCTTCTGCGCTTCTTCACTGAACAAGAAACTGATATACATAAAGGCCTCTTCTTTATGCTTGGATCCTTTCGGAATGGCAATAGCTCCAGCTTGATGAACAGTAGCTTGCGTAACCTTTCCTTTCGGCATTGGAAGAACATCCCACTCGAATTTAGCGTTCTCTTTCAAGCCTGGCAAGTACCAGTCCGCTCCTATCATAAATAAGAAATTGCCCTTATAGAACGCTCCATCCTGATCAAAGCCTAATGATTTGGCTTCTTCTTGTGTAGGCTGGATATGCCATTTGGTTGTTAACTCTTGAACCCACTTCAAATCGGCTAGTACACCAGGCGAATTTGCTACACTTTGCGTCATATCCTCATTCATGAGACGATAGTTGGCAGCATTGCCATTCGCTATCGGCATAATTTGAGATAAGTCGCCACTTAAGCCGATTCCGCCCCATTCGTTGGCGCTTGGGTTCGTTGCTTTCTTAGCCATTTCGAGGAATTGATCGTAAGTCCAATCGTTCGAAGGCATTTCCTGACCGGATTTCTTTAGCAAATCTTTGTTCACAACGACCCACATCGGGATATCGGAGTATGGGATCGTATATTGCTTGCCGCCTGTTTGAAACGCTTCCAAAAATCCTGGAACCGTAGCTGCGTTCTTTATTCGTTCATCCTTCTCTACATAAGGCTTCAAGTCTTCCAATAGGTCACCGCTCATCCATTCAACTAAGCCGTTGTCCAGGAATACGAGATCAGATTCTTCGCCAGCGACAATGTTTTTAATGATCCCTCCGTTAATCTTCGTAATCGGCTCAATGGTGATCCATGGATACATCTCGTGGAATTTGTCAAACAATGCTTGGTTAGGACCTACAAACCAAGTGTGCAGCTTCAAGGTCACGGGATCTTTCTTCTCGGGTTCAGGCGTAGAGGTAGGAGCAGGGTCTGGCTGCTTTTCACCCGCTTTAGCAGGTTGATCTTTTGGTGTATCCGTTGCGGAATTGCCTCCGCCGGAACATGCTGTTAACACGAGAAAAAAAGTAAGTATGACCAGCAATGAACTCCGCAGCTTGCTATGACGTGATTTCATTCGAATTCCCCCTAAGTTATGAAATAGATTCAAGTACATGCAAAGCACTGGATTCTGTTTCCCTCTGGGATGCCTGAACATCATGGACGAAAGTTAAGTCCTAAGGCCTGTAATCCTCCTCCTTCTGCGTCATTGCAGTCTCGAATGCGGCAACTATATTATTCATAAGGTGGGATAACATGGAAGTAGTTCTTGAGACGATTTTATCATGATAGTTTTTCATGTCAACAAACTTTTTTCACGTATGCTAAAAAATATTTCGTTATATTCATGTACATGAAATGATTTTATATTTACGATAGTTATTTTATTTGCTATGATGATCCTAAATATGAAAAATGTTAATTTTTCTCAGTTCATGGGGGTATCGATCTATGGGGAACGTAGAGTTCAACCACGTGTATAAATACTATAAAGGTGAAAGTAATCCTTCTGTTCATGATTTTCACTTGACCGTTGAAGATGGGGAATTTCTCGTTATGGTTGGGCCTTCCGGATGCGGTAAGTCAACGACGCTGCGTATGTTAGCAGGCTTGGAGGACGTATCGAAAGGGGACATTTATATTGATGGGAAATTCATGAATTATGTATCTCCTAAAGATCGCGATATTGCCATGGTATTTCAGAATTATGCGCTATATCCGAACCTGACCGTATACGAAAATATGGCTTTGGGATTACAACTGCATAAGGTTGCAAAGCATGATATTGAACTACGAGTGAATCGGGCAGCAAGGATGCTTGAAATATCGGCATATTTAACAAAAAAGCCGAATCAATTGTCTGGCGGACAGAAGCAGAGGGTGGCACTTGGACGCGCACTTGTCAGAGAACCGAAAGTATTTTTGATGGATGAGCCGCTCTCAAATCTGGACGCCAAGCTCAGAACGCAGACTCGAATGGAAATCAGCAAGTTGCATAAGCAGTTGAACACTACGATGGTGTATGTGACGCATGATCAGACAGAAGCGATGACAATGGGTACGAGAATTGTCGTCATGAAGGATGGTAATATCCAACAAGTAGCCCCACCACAGCGATTGTATGACTCCCCAGACAACCTCTTTGTAGCTGGATTTATCGGCACCCCTCAGATGAACTTTCTTCAAGGAACGATTGCAACCCACGACGGCGAATATTTCTTCGAAAATAAAAGATTGAAGTTGAAAATACATGACTCCTACATACCGCATATCAAGGCAGCCAACAGCAAAATACGAGAGGTGATTCTGGGGATTCGGCCGGAATACGTTGCTTGTGAAGGCTGGGCTCTTGATGCCTACCCGGAATGGCAAACAACAGCAATCATCGACATGCTTGAGCCGATGGGCTCCAATACATTCTTATATGCAACGATAGGAAAAGATACGGTAATATCCCGTGCGGAACCTCATACTCCGATTCAAATAGGCGAGACCGTAAAGCTGGTGATCCGCATGGATAAGGCCCATCTGTTTGATCGTGAAAGCGGGGTATCCTTGGCGGTGCGGGGGGATCGTTGATGACGAAAATAAGAAGAAGCAGATGGCTTATCACATTAGGTATATTTCTAAGTTGTATTGTTCTCTTTTTTGTATGGCGATCATTGTCAGAGAAAACCGAGGTATTTCCAGCTATCAAGATGGAAGCGCTTTATAACATATTAAGCACTTCAGAGAGCAAGCAAATGTCCTATATTCAATGGAAAACTAGCGATGAATATAACAAGTTCAAGCCGATCCCTGAACACCAAGCCGAAATCGTCGTGCTGGCAAAGGATTTTTCAACTTCAGCGGAACAATCCAATATCAAAGTTCGCCATGATCCGGATAAAAATGCGCTAGTCGTAGATTGGAATGATCAAAGAGGTTGGCTGGAGTGGCAATTCAATGCTCCTGAGGACGGCTTGTATGATCTGACTATAGATTACATGCCGATAAAGGGAAGCTTCTCGCCAATCATTCGTGGAATTCAGGTGGATGGGAAATATCCATTTGCAGAGGCGGAGCGAATTAAGCTGGATCGAACGTGGCATGACAGTCAATATCCGTACGAACGCAACGCAATCGGCAATGAAATTCGGCCTGTTCAAGCAGAGGTGTTCGCATGGAGCTCAACTCGAGTCTCAGATTATTCAGTTTCTGCGGAACCATTGCGATGGGCTCTCAAGAAGGGAACTCATACGATCCGCATGGTCGGTGTCAAGGAACCTGTATCGATCTATTCACTGACATTGTCAGCGCCACAACTCATACCGAGTTATACCGAATATTTAGCTCAGAACGATGCTAGCGAAGCGCAGGAAGATTGGTTTCAAATTATAGAGGCGGAGCAGTTCAAACAGAAATCATCCGTCAGCATTCGAACGCTTAGCGTTGCCGAGCCGTTCGTTCAACCGGACCCGAAAGGACGATTAGTCTATAACGCGATTGGCGGAGATACATGGAAAGACGCGGGCGATACACTCGAATGGGAGATAACCGTTCCGCAAGCGGGACGCTATGCCATCGATACGAAATATTTTCAAGGCTACAATGGACATTCCAGTGTTTATCGTACGATAAAAATAGATGGCAAAGTACCTTTTCAAGAGATGCTGCATTATAAGTTCGAACCGAATACCGAGTTGAAGATCAAACCGCTGTCTGATGCGGTCGGGAATGCTTATCAATTTTATTTAACAGAAGGGACCCACCGACTAAGCATGACGGCAGATACTTCGCTCATTCGTCCTGCAATTCTGGCCTTATATGCATTGAATGAAAGAATGACAGATATAGAATGGGATATTCGCACGGTGTCAGGTAATTACGGCTTCGGTTCAGCGCAGAACATGGATGAGAGCCGCGTCTGGGAGATGGACCGATATGACCCGGAGATGGAATCCAAGCTGCAGTCGCTGCTCTCGGAAATGCGGACCGTTCGCGATTATATGAATTTCCTGAATCAAGCGGTAACGGATTCGACAACAGCGCTTAGTGCATCTATGAACCAGCTTGAAGAATTGATCGATGATGTGAACGATATACCGAATAACATAACCGTTTTTTCGGACATGAAATCTAGTATCAATACTTGGATCAAACCGATCGAGAGACAAAAGATTCAATTGGATTATCTAGTCGTCCGCAGCCCTAAGGCAGCCCCGGGATTGCGACTACCGAATGCATGGGATAAGACCGCTTATACGATGACGAACTTCTTCCGCACCTTCGTGCAACGTTACGACACCAACGAACCTCAAGACGACAAAACACTAACGATATGGGTACAGCGGGGTCGTGACTACTACGATTTACTCCAATTCATGATCGAGCAGGACTTTACACCTAAGACTGGAATCAAAGTGAGCCTTAATCTCATGCCTGACCAGAAGGTGCTGCTGATGAGTAGTAGCGCAGGTACACAACCAGATATTGCGCTTGGCGTAGGGATGGAGACACCGATAGATTTTGCTATGCGCGGAGCAGCGCAGGATCTGTCCCAATTTCCCAGCTTTGAAGATGTGAAGACCAGGTTTAACCCTGGTGTTATGCGCTCCTACACATTTGATGGGGGAACTTATGGATTGCCCGAAACGCAGAATATGAACATGATGTTTTATCGGACGGATCTTTTTGAGGAGCTTGGACTTCAGCCGCCGGATACGTGGGATGATGTACTGATCCTATTGCCGACCCTGCAGGAGCACGGGATGACGTTTATGTATCCGAAGCTGCCGCTTATTAACAGGCCGTTTATGCCGCAAAAGCCTGATTTTATCACAGCATTTAATCAGCAAGGAGTAGAGTTGTATACTTCAGATGGTTTAAAGCCCGATCTTGCGTCATCCGCCAGTGTAGCCGCATTTAAGCAATGGACGGATTGGTATACGAAGTACAACCTGCCAAGAGATGTACCGGTATTCTTTAATCACTTTCGCTCTGGAGACATACCAATTGGAGTCGATGATATCAGTACCTATATTCAGCTGACTGTGGCGGCGCCTGAGCTTGCGGGTCACTGGAAGATGCTGCCGATCCCGGGAGCAAAGCAGCCAGACGGCAAGGTCTCACGCTGGACTTCGCTCGGAACGACCTCGGCATTCATGATGAAGAAAAGCGATAAGCAAGAAGAGGCGTGGAAGTTCCTAGAGTGGTGGACATCGGATGAGACGCAAAGCCGATACGCGAGTGACATCGAATCGTTCGCAGGTATCGAATATCGGTGGCAAACGGCTAATCTTGCTGCGATGCAATCGGTGACTTGGCCGGAAGAAGACCTGTCGATGTTGAATGAGCAGCTGGCATGGGCCAAGAACATGCCGTTTGTACCAGGATATTATTTATTACCGCGTGAAATGGACTTTGCGTGGAACGAGGTTGTACTTAACGGCAAGCCTCCGAAAGAAGCATTGGAAAAAGCGCAGAAATCCTTAGATAGAGAGATGACTCGTAAACAGCTTGAATTCGGCACGACACATAAAGATGATCTGTCCATTACCCCATACGATCAGCCGTATAGAAGGGAGAGTAGGCCATGAATACAGCACCATTAGCACCATTGCCTCAAGATGGTGTATCCGAAATGGATAGAGTGAAGCCAACATCACCGCGATATAACCAACGCATCAGACAGTTTGCGAAGGAATGCTGGCAGAGCCGCATGTCGTATTTGTTTCTGGCGCCCTTCATGCTTTGTTTCTTGTGTTTTATCCTGATTCCGGTGTTCATTGCTGCATTTCTCAGCTTCACGAGCTTTAACGGCATTGAATTTCCGCGATTTATCGGCTTCAACAATTTTATTAACCTTCTGACACAAGATACGACATTTATGAAATATACGCTGCCCAATACGTTAAAGTTCGCGGTGATCGTCGGGCCTGGCGGCTATATTCTTTCCTTCCTATTTGCATGGTTGATCCATCAGCTTCCAAGCCGAATACGTGATGTGTTTACACTGGCTCTGTATGCTCCCTCCATGGTCGGGGGTGTTGCTCTATCGGTCATATGGATTGCCACCTTCAGCGGTGATCAGGTTGGGTATCTGAACAATTTTCTAATGAAAATCGGGTTTATTGATACGCCGCATCTCTGGCTGCAGGATCCTAAGTATTTAATGTGGGTCATGATCATCGTTTCGCTGTGGACCAGTATGGGAGTAGGCTTCTTGGCCATGCTAGGAGGCTTGCAAACCGTCAATACAGAGTTGTATGAAGCGGGCAGAATTGATGGCATTAAGAGCAGCCTGCAGGAGGTTTATTATATTACGATTCCATCGATGAAACCTCAGATGCTGTTCAGCGCTGTGATGGCGATCGTTGGTACGTTGAAGGCAGGCGCTATATCCACGCAGCTGACAGGACAAACGATTACGCCGCAATATGGAGGCCATTTGATCACGAATCATATTGATGATTATGCATTTCTACGATACGAATGGGGTTATGCCTCAGCTTTATCTGTTGTTCTGCTGATTCTGAGCTATGGATTGATGAAGCTTAGCTATGCCTTATTTAGAACGAAGGAGGACGAATAGGTGATACGCAAGATTCGCAAGCAAATGACCTTATCCCGTGTAGTTCTTATCGTCTTCTTAAGCTGCATTGCTGTATTCATGCTGCTGCCGATCATATTCTTGTTCAACAATGCGTTTAAGCCATTAAATGAACTGTTCTTGTTCCCGCCGACGATTTTCGTACAGCATCCGACGCTGCGTAATTTCGAACAATTGCTGCTGCATACCGCAGCAGGAGTTGTTCCGTTTTCCCGCTATTTGTTCAATAGCCTACTCATTTCCAGTATTACGCTTGCTGCGGTTGTGTTGGTCAGTACGATGGCCGGCTATGTGCTGTCGAAGCATCGGTTTCATTTTAAAAGACTGATCATGGCACTTATTATGATTTCGCTCATGTTTGTACCAGAAACAGTCATGATTCCGCGCTACCTTATGATGAGCGGCTTGAAGCTCACTGACACTTACTTTGCGCACATTTTGCCTTTCATCGCCGCTCCTGTAGCCGTGTTTCTCATGAAGCAGTTCATTGATCAGATTCCGGATGCCTTAGTGGAATCCGCCAAGCTGGATGGGGCAACGGATATGACGGTGTTCACACGAATTATTATTCCTCTTACGGCTCCTGCAGTAGCAACAGTATGTATTATTACGTTTCAAGCCGTTTTCTTGGATACCGAAACATCAATGAATTACATCACGAACGAGACGATGAAGACGATGGCCTATTATGTGACAGCGTTTACTACGAACGTCCCGGGTGTTGCAGCTGTTAGTATATCCGCGGCTGTAGGTCTGCTCATGTTCGTGCCGAACCTGATCCTCTTCCTGCTGTTTCAACGGAAAATGATCCAAACGATGCTGCATTCAGGCGTGAAATAAGATGGGGAGGGTGGCAAAATGAAACTTAAAATAAAAATCATGTTGTCTTTATGCTTGATGTGCTTGCTCTCCCCGATGATTGCAGCTGCACAAATCCCATATGATACCTTTTTCATCGATGTTCAAACAGGTCAAGCGATCATGACGCAGCCCTTGTATACGCCTGATAGAGTAATTGACGGTAACAGCATAGGAACGCAGCTTTCTGGACCTTCGGATATTTTTATTGCAAGCAATGATTACGTGTATATCGCGGATACAGGCAATAATCGCATCATAGAGCTTGATCCAACCGGCAAATATATCCGCAGCATCGGTGATCAGGATGGTTTAGGCAAATTGAATCAACCTGAAGGGGTGTTTGTCACTGATGATGGCACGATATACGCAGCAAATACGGGAGATCAAACGATCGTGAAGTACAACGCAGACGGGAAAGCAGCGCAAGTATTCGCGAAACCTGAATCTCATCTGCTGTTTAAAGAGTATCATTTTCTTCCGACCAAGTTAGTCGTCGATCAACGCGGCGTCATGTATATCGTGGTGAAGGATACGTATCAAGGTCTGTTTCGCATGAATGCCAAGGGAGAGTTTACGGGGTTCTTCGGAGCGAATAAGACTACGCTTTCCTGGATGGATCGATTTAAGCGCATGATCCTCTCAAAGGAACAATTAGACAAAGAGGCAGCGAAGCGTCCGAATCCAATCGTTAATACTACGGCTACTTCGGATCACTTTTTTCTGACAACCACGGTAGGTAAAGACGATGGACAGATCAAGAAGCTGAATGCCGGCGGCGCTGATGCGTTCAAGAACAAAGACTTGTGGGAAGATCAATTAGTCGATGTCGCCATCGATCATGACGGGTTCATGTACGGTATGGACCGTGAGTTCGGTATGATCAGTATTCATGAACCGAACGGGACAACGCTGGTTAACTTCAGTCAAGGCAATAAAAATGCGCGTCAGCTCGGCGTTACAAGCTTTCCAACCAGTATAGCCGTCAACAGCAGCAAGCAGCTATGGGTTGCAGATGCTGCATTAAATATGATTCAAGTTTTCAGCCGCACCAGCTTTGGCGATACCTTCCTAACGGCAACGAAGCTGTACTATGAAGGTGATTACGTAGCCAGCAAGCCTTACTGGGAAGAAGTGATTCGTGAGAACGGAATGCTGAATATTGCATATAACGGCTTAGGCAAAGCTGCTCTGCAGAGTGGCGATCATGCTGAAGCAATTGCCAACTTTAAGAAATCTCAGGATGCTCTCGGCTATTCCGATGCATTCTGGAATGTCCGTTATGATTGGCTGCAGAGACATTTAATACTTGCACTGGCGCTTGTCATTATTCTGGTGTTGGCTCTACGCTATGCCATTCGCAAATGGCGTCAATATACTCGTTCTCGAACATGGCCGAATCGATTGCAGCGATACGGCACAGAAGTGAAGGATGCTTTCTACTTGATCGTACACCCTTATGAAGGCTTCTATCGGCTTAAGGAACGCAATATTTCCTGGCTCGTCGTGATACTCATATTATTGATGGCAGCAGGTGTACATATCCTTTCCCTGTTCGCATCCGGCTTTGTCGTCAACCCATTCGATCTATCCAGAATCAATATTAAGCTCTCGATCGGAATCATGATTGTTCCGTGGGCTACATGGGTCGTGGCTAACTATCTCGTAAGCACAATTAAGGGTGGAGAAGGACGGTTTCGAGAAGTATTCCAAGCAAGTACGTATGCGCTCGTACCCTATATCGTCATGACAATTCCGATCATTGTTCTTACGAATATCATTGTTTTTGAGGAAATGATTGTGGTTGATCTGATGAAGCAAATGATGTGGATCTGGATAATCGTGCTGTTCTTTATCATGACCCAGGTTATCCATAACTTCGACTTCATGGAGACGTTGAAGATTGTTGTGATTACGCTGTTTACAGTAGCCGTGATTTGGATTTTCTTCACGATCATGGCGGGACTAACAATAAACTTGCTTGACTTTATCAAGCAGCTGTACCGGGAGGTGACCTTCAGTGGCTAATGTGGCTAAACGAATATGGCCGAACAGCATATCGCTGAGGTTCTTGATAGGGGTTGGGGCAGCCGTCTTCATCATTGCGATGAGCGTCATGATCGCGAGATGGGATCGGTTACCTAAGCTTGCGGAAATGAATATTGTGGCTCCGACACCTATGCCATTGAAGGTTCTGCAAGCCGAAGCGTGGATACCACAAGATGTGCAAGCAAATGGCTTTGCTAAGGCAGCGGATAATGAACGGTACACATTGCTGCTAGATCCGAAGACGAGTCAAATTGCTGTGCTAAACAAGGCGAACGGTTTTTTGTGGAGAAGTAATCCAGCTCAAGAAAGCATAGCAAAAGAAACGGTCAAAGGCACATTGCTTGAGAATCTTCAATCTCCATTTGTGATGGAATATGTATCAGAGGGGGATACGAGAAAGATTTTAACGAATGCGCTCGACACAAAGTTGAAGGCTAGCTATATCCGAATGGAAGCCGGCATTCAGGTTACCTATTCCTATGAGAAAGAAGGGCTATCGTTCGCCATTCAGTATCAATTAACGGATCATGGTCTCGCAGTGGCGGTGCCTGACGAAGGGATAAATGAAGCGGGCGAATTCAAAATGTATTCCCTAGATATTCTTCCATTCTTCGGAGCCGTATCGGGAACAGAAGAGGACGGATATCTGTTCGTACCAGATGGTCCAGGAGGACTCATTCATTATGATTATGAACGCCCAGAGGTCGTCAAAGGTTATGAATTCGCCATTTACGGTGATGATCCATCGAACCTGAAGGATCGCAACATGTTATCGGTGAAGCGGGAGGCGATCAGCTACCCGGTATACGGCTTAGTTCGCGGTGATCAAGCCTTTACGGCGATAGTCGAGGAAGGAAAGTTTGCAACGACCATTAAAGCCCTTCCGTCCGGTATTGTAGGATCCTACCACTCGCTGAGTGCCAGCTTCAAGTATCGGAACGAGTTCGGACGGAGGGTCAGCGGTTTAACGAGCGAAGTCGTGAACACCATCCAAAAGGAACGGATGAAGTCGGATCATCGTGTGTTATTCCGTTTTCTGTCCGGCAAGGATGCGAATTATGTGGGTATGGCGAAGACTTACCGCAGTTATATGCTGGAGAACGGCTTGCTAGGCGAAGCTATGCAGGCAATGAATGATATCCCGCTCCAGCTAGCCATTGTCGGTGGAGGAACTAAAGCTAGATTCGGCGGATACAGCTACGAATCAGCTACGACATTCGAGCAGGCTGGCATGATGATTGATGAGCTTATGCAGCAGGGCATTTCCAACATCAACGTGATGTATGAGGGCTGGCAAGACAGCGGACGCATGTATTCGGATCAACGTCTGCCCATTGTATCGGAGTTAGGTGGGTCTCAAGCGGCAAAGAACTTTATCAAGAAGATGAATGAGAACGGGATTCACGTGCTGTTCGAAGACTTCATCGGGTGGAAGGAAGAGAACTATTCCAGTTTCACGATGAAGTCGGACGGTGTCCGCAGCCTGGATACGACGGTGCTTCAAGAAAAGTTCGGCATGGCGGGGAATGAAAGTATATTTGGCAGCATGAAAACACGGTTCATCGTGAATCCGACTCTGGCGATCCGCAAGCAAAAGGAAGTTATCGATGCGCTGAAGGATATTGGCGTTAATGGAATACTCTACGCTGACGGGCCGGGCAATCTTGTCTATAGCGACTATCAGACGACAGCGCCGTTGACCAGAGCCGACACAGCTTATTATTATGAAGAACTGTTGAAATACACAAAGAATCAGCTTGGCTCGGTGAGTGTTCATCGAGGCCATGATTATGCACTAAGTCATTCCGATTATGTCGAGGATATTACTTCCTCTCCAAGCTATGATTTTATGGTTGATGAGACGGTGCCATTCTACCCGATGGTTATTCACGGCTCGGTTCCGTATTCGACTTCTCCCGCGAATTTGCGAGAGTCCTATGAGGATGACTTTTTAAGAGCCATTGAATATGGTGCCATTCCATCTTTCAAATTAACGTATTTGCCAAGCAGGGTGCTGAAAGGTACGGATTATGGATATGTATACAGCAGCGAGTTTGCCGTATGGAAGCAGCGGCTTGTTGATGAATACAACCAGTTCAATCAGCTGGCTTCGGTTTACAATCAGCCTATGATCAATCATGAAAAGTTATCTGATCACGTCTATAGAACGACCTACGAGGGTGGAACACAGGTCACGGTGGACTACAACACGAAACAATTCAAAGTGACCAAAGGGGGGGAGTAAGATGAACTCAATCAAGGAGCGCCGGAGAAGCTATTTACAATTCCGCTGGAAAGAGTATGGCGTCGGATACTTGTTTATGCTCCCTTGGCTCATCGGATTTGTCTTATTCGTCGCTTTCCCGATCGGTTCGTCGTTGTATAACAGCTTCAACAAAATATTGATTACGAGCGATGGCTTTCAATACAAGTGGGTCGGCCTGGAAAATTATAGACAGATGCTGGTCGTAAATAACGCATATCCGATCATATTGATCAGTTATTTTCAAGAAATGATCGCGATTATCCCGCTTATCCTCGTATTTTCATTTTTCGTCGCTTTAATGCTGAACCAGAAGTTTCCCGGCCGCGGGCTTATGCGTGCTGTATTCTTTCTTCCTGTTATATTTGCAACTGGCCAGGTGCTGATGGAGCTGTTCGTACAAGGCGCTGGAGAGCTGCCATTTATGAAGGAATACAATATTAACGCGTTCGTAGAACAATTCTTCTATGGCGGACTCGCGACAACGATCATTAATGTACTTAGCAAAGCGGTTATCATTCTATGGTATTCCGGTGTACAAATCCTGATCTTTATTGCCGGCTTTCAGACGATTCCAAAATCGTTATATGAAGCGATTCGTGTAGACGGGGCTTCGCCGTGGGAAAGCTTCTGGAAGATTACTTTTCCAGGCATGGTTCCTTTTATCGGGCTCAACGCCATCTTTACCATTGTTGACTTGTTTACATTTCCGTTCAACCCTGTCATGAAAATCGTCGGACGAAATATGTTTGAGCCGAGTACAGGCTACGGATATGCGAGCGCAATGGCATGGCTGTATTTCGGCATCATATTGCTGTTGCTGGGCATTGTGTTAGGTATTACCTACAGGGCGACCAAAGGAAACGGGGGATTACGATGAAGCTGGCCGAAAGCTACCGGCAGATGAGGTTGGAAGTATCGCAATTCTTTACGAGCCGTCAGTCACAAAAGGTGAAGAAGCTTGTGTTAGGTCAAAATATGAATGATGGCTTACTTGCCAAATTCATCATTATCGCATTGCTGACCGTCATCGCCTTCTTGTATTTGAAGCCCCTTATTTATATGGTCTCGACCAGCATGAAGAGTGTTTCTGACCTGATTGATCCAACCGTAGGCGTTATCCCGCGTACGATACACACTAAAAATTATATAGACGGCTGGATTGGGCTTCGTTATCCCGAAGCATTCATGAATACGCTGATCATCGCTTTCGTCGGATCGATCTTGCAGGTGTTTTCCTGCGCGATTACCGGCTATGCGTTGGCGAGATTAAAGTTTCCAGGCAAAAATCTATTTTTCTTTCTCATTCTTGTCACTTTTCTCGTTCCGCCGCAAATTACGCTGGTTCCGCTGTATATGGTATACAGTAAGCTGGGCCTGCTGAATTCGCCACTTGTATTTCTCATCCCTGCACTTTTTGGTCAGGGAATGCGCGGCGCTTTATTTATTATCATCTTCCGTCAATTCTTCTTATCCCAGCCTAAGGCGTTGGAAGAGGCGGCCAAGATGGATGGTGCTTCTGTGTTTCGATTGTTCTTCCGAATCATGCTGCCGCTTGCGAGTTCGGCTTGTCTCGTTGTATTCCTGTTTTCATTCATCTGGTATTGGAACATGTACTACGAGCCGTCGATGTTCCTAAGCAAAGACTTTATTCCGCTGTCGTTGCGATTAAGCTCATTTGAAACCGAGTTAATGGGGAACTGGGCCATCAATTATAGCACTGCTGTTGGAAAAGACCCGATATCAGAAGGCCCCAAGATGGCGGCGGCATTCTTAATCATCGTACCGCCATTGGTCGTGTATCTGATTGCACAGCGATGGTTCACAGAAGGCATTGAACGTACAGGAATGGTTGACTAGTTGATAAATACAGAATGAAGGGCAGGAATGGTTATGGTTGCACAATCTCCAAAGGTAAAATCAGCAGACCGTGTATTAGATATCCTCGAATTATTTACAGGACAGAAGGATTCATACAATCTGACCGAGATATCTAAAGAATTGAATATGCCTCCCAGCAGCACCTACTTGATCCTGCAAAATATGCTGAACCGCGGATATCTAGAGACCGATCGACACGGAAAGCAGTTTCGTATTGGCTACAAGCTGTTCACGATTCGCTCAGGCTATATGCGGAGTACGAGTTTAACGGGAGAGTTCAGCCAAATTGCGCAAAAGATCGTGGATGATCTTAACGAAACGGTCAGCTTAGCGATTAAAGCGGGCGATCAGCTTCTATACATCGGAGAAAAAGCAAGCACGCAAGCGCTGCGTTTTAATCCGAACGTCGGTACGACGCTGCCGCTGCATGCGACAGCATCAGGTAAAATTATGCTGTCAGATCTGACAATGGAAGAGCTCCGTATATTGTATCCGTCCGATCAATTGGAACAAACGACGGAGAAGACGATATCCAGCTTCGAGGACTTGATTACTGAGCTCGAAAAGGTGAAACGAGCAGGATTCGGCTATAACTTGGGTGAGACGGTGGATGGCGTCCATTGTGTAGCTGGCGCCGTCTTTGATGCTGAAGATCGCATTGCGGCTTCAATCAGCATATCGATTCCAGCACTGCGCATTACAGAAGAGGTGTGGGAGCGAGTCCACAGCTGGATTACGCGCGCTTGCGAGGAGTTAAGCTATAAAGTTTACCGCCAGCAATGATTTCTTGCTTCGATGTCATTTCGTTGATAGGAGGATCTGTTATGAACATTGCGGTGGTTGGACTGGTCCATGAAACCAATACATTTGCTCCCGGTAGGACGGACTTACATGCATTTCAATCCGAATGGGTGCAGGGTAATGAGGCATTCCTGTCACGTTATACAGGTACACGAACATCCATGGGGGGCGTGATCGACGTAGCCTCAGCATATGGATTGGAATTGACAGCCGGATTCTATACATCGGCGACGCCAAGCGGAATGATAACGGCGGAAACGGCTGAAGCATTAATGCAGCGAGTGGTGGATTCAGTAGATGAAAATGTCGACGGCCTCCTCGTGATCCTTCACGGTGCCATGGTCGCAGAAGAAATCTCGGACTTGGAAGGAGAACTTCTCCGTCGTATTCGAGAGAAGGTAGGCAAGACGCATCCCATTGCGTGTACGCTGGACCTCCACGCTAATATTAGTGTGGATATGGTTGAACTGTCAGATGTTCTCGTAGGTTATGATACGTACCCGCATGTCGATGTGTATGAACGCGCTGCAGAAGCTGTCCAACTTCTTGTTCGTATGATCCGAGGGGAGATTACACCTATACGTGCGTGTTCTCGGCCGAATATGCTTGTCGTTCCACAGATGATGATGACGGAAGAACCGGGTCCCATGCAAGAAATTATGGAGCGGGCATTCGCGATCGAACGAGAGCATTCCGTACTTAATGTAACGATTGCCGGAGGCTTCCCGTATAGTGATGTGCCGGAAGCAGGTGTCTCTGTCGTCGTGACAACAGATGTTGATCAGGAGCTAGCGGATCGGTATGCTGAGCAATTAAGCCGGATGTTCTGGGAGCGCAGAGAACGCTTTAGCTATGAAGCTCTTGATCCGCAAGTAGCTGCTGCAATGGCATTCGCTAAGCCGGAAGGACCTGTCATTCTTGTAGAAGGCTCAGACAATGTAGGTGGCGGCGCTCCCGCTGATGCTACGCATGTCCTTGCCCAGTTGATCAATCCGCCGAAGAAGAGCCTGATTGTCATCCGCGATGAAGCTGCTGTTCGGGCTGCCCATCGTCTAGGTATAGGCGGACAATTTCACGAACGCATCGGCGGTAAGAGCGATGCGCTTCATGGGCTGCCTGTTGAGGTATCAGGCAGAGTTCGGCTCTTAGGTGACGGAGATTACACCCATATCGGAGAGTATATGACGGGTCAGCGGGCATCGATGGGAAAGACTGCTGTCATTGAAGCCGATAAGCTGACCGTGGTATTAACAGAGCTCAGAACGCCGCCATGGGATCCGGGTCACTTAAGCTCCATCGGGATTCGCGCACAAGACTATCATGTGATCGTGGTGAAGTCTGCGATCGCCTGGAAGACCGCCTTTGGCTCCATATGCAAGTCAATTATTCCCATAGATTCACCAGGCTGCTGCGGTTCAGATTTATTTGCTCTGACATACAACCATCTAAGCCGGCCCGTATTTCCTTTCGATTCGTAACGGCAATTCAAAGAGGAGGCATGGCACAATGTCAATTTTCAAAGCTTCAATCGATAAATATGCTCAAGCACAAGCCTATGTAGCGGGGGGAGTGGCCAGTTCGCTTCGCGCATCCATGAAGCCGGTTCCGATATATGTAGAATCGGCACAAGGAGCTAAGCTCCGCGATATCGATGGCAATGAATACATCGATTATATGCTGGCTTACGGGCCGCTCATCTTAGGGCATGCGCATGGAGGCATGACTGCCTCCATTGCTGCTGCTATGAGCCACGGCTATACCTACGGATTGCAGCATGATGGAGAGATCAAGCTCGCCAAACAATTAGTCGAAATCCTCCCGTGCGCAGATAAAGTAGCTTTCAGCGGCTCAGGGACAGAAGCAGTCATGCTGGCGCTTCGATTGGCGCGAGCACACACGGGGAAACGTAAAATCGTGCGTTTCCACGGCCACTATCACGGCTGGTCTGACGCCATCTACACTTCATTTCCTGGAGCAGGCATTGTACAAACCGGAGATACGCTCGGGTCAGGATCTGTTCTCCCAGGAACGATGGGGCAGAGTTACAATAGCTTAGAAGATATGATCTTGCTGCCATGGAACGATCCAGACGCGCTGGAAACAACGCTGCGGTCGCATGCCGACGAGATTGCTGCAGTGATATCAGAGCCGATCATGTGCAATTCGGGCTGCTTGATGCCGAAGCTAGGCTATCTGGAGCAGATGCGCCAGTTAACTGAAGAGCTGGGCATCGTACTCATATTTGATGAGGTTATTACAGGCTTCCGTCTCGGTTTAGGAGGAGCGCATGGGAAATTCGGCATCAAGCCGGATCTAGTTACGATCGGCAAAGCTTTGGGCGGAGGCATTGCGATCAGTGCTGTTGCGGGAAACTCACAGCTTATGAAGCTGATCGATGATGGAAAAGTGAGTCATCTCGGAACATTGAACGGGAACTGCATCGCGACTTCAGCAGCCCTTGCGACCATTCAGGAACTGGCTAAGGATCATGGCGCGGTCTTTGAGATAATGGAAGAGCTATTCGTCACATTGGCGGATGGGATACGCAGCAGCCTAGCGAAGCACGGTATGAAAGGGATCGTCAACCAAGTAGGACCTGTACTACATATGATGTTCATTGATGCAGATACAGTCAATGAATTTGATACGTTTAACACGAGAGATGCAGGGCTGTATGCCCGATTCGCCGAGCTTATGCTTGGCGAAGGTGTGCTGCTGCGAATGAACGGATTATGGTATATCTCAACAGCGCACACGCAAGCCGATATCAACCAAACTCTTCGAGTCGTTGACCGTGTTCTGGGTCAATTGAACGAATAAGCGGAGGAAGCGAATGCAAGAGACGATTTATCATTATTTGTGCAAAAAGGTAGAGCTTCGTCCCGATCAAATGCGTGTTATCCCTTGGGATGAGATGGAGGAAGTTGTGCTTGTTGAGACGGCGTCCGGCGCATCTGCCCGGATGTCAACAACAGCGAAGGCTTGCTGGACGGAGGCGAATGTTTGTTTCTTATTCCGCTGCCAGGATGATTATATCGTTGCAAATTATACTAATCGCGACGATCCGATATATAATGAAGATGTCGTAGAGATCTTTATTGATGAGGCAGGCGATGGAAGGCGATATATCGAGCTTGAGCTTAGCCCAAAGCTGGTTGTATTTGACGCGGTCATTGAGAATGATCTAGCTGGACATATCAAGCTGGACATTGCCTGGAATATTGATGACTTGATTACAAGCGTGTATCGGATAGAGGATGCTATGTATCCATTTGAATATGAAATCATGATCCCACATCATGCATTCTCGAACGCGATCTCAGCTGGGAAGCAGTGGCGTGTAAATCTATATCGAATCGATGAGCAGAACGACGGGACGAAAGAGTATTTGGCATGGTCGCCTACGAAAGCAATCGATTTTCATAAACCAGAATATTTCGGATTCATGACTTTCGTAGAATGAGCGACCGTGTATATACCCATTTCCATATAGCGGAAGTATGTATTTACTGATAAAATATGGATGACATAGGAAGTCATCATCCCAAAATACTAGATCATGTAACTAATGTGAAAGAGGAAGGATTCCATATGGAACAATCATCACCAAGAGTTAAATCTGCTGACCGTGTGCTGGATATTTTTGAATTATTTACGGAAGAGAAGGATTCCTTTACGCTTACTGAAATTGCAAAGTCATTAAATATGCCCTCCAGCAGTACCTATCAAATATTACAAAATATGCTGAGTCGAGGTTATTTGGAGACAGACAGTTCAGGAAAGAACTTTCAACTGGGCAATAAAATTTTTGAGATTCGAGTGAAGCATCGCCTCAATACGGATTTAACGAAGGAATTCTACAGATCAGCAACCAAGATAGCTGAAATATTGAATGAGACCGTGTTCCTGAGTATTCGCAGTGGAGACAATAATGTGTACATTGCGGAGAAACAAATTGCGCAGCCAATGCGCTTCAATAACAACTTAGGTTCCGTGCTGCCCCTACATGCATCTGCTTCTGGGAAGATATTATTATCGCGTATGTCAGACGAAGAAATTGACTCATTATACCCAAATGAGCAATTGTTGACCTACACAAGCAAGACGATTTCGAGTGTCACTGCTTTGAAGGCTGAGCTTATTAAAGTACGTGAGGAGAATATCGCCTACAATTATGGGGAGTCGATTGAGGGAGTTCATTGCATTGCCGGACCCATTATCGATATGGAAGGTCATGTGGTTGCTTCGGTCAGTGTGTCGATTCCGGAAATTCGCATTACCGATTTGTTGTGGGAGAATGCCCATCTTTGTATTTCGAAGGCCTGTAATGAAATAAGCAATCGTATGTATTTGCAAAACTAAGTTATCATCTAAAAACGATCGTGATCAGTCCTGACTGAGAGCGGTCGTTTTTTGTGAGAGCTTAATTTTCACAAATAAGAAAAAGATAAGCATATATGAAAAAACCAATTGACTATATATAACAGTAAAGATAGAATTTTCTTAAAGATAGCTATATTGGAGGGGAATAGATGACTTCTAATCTGCTTGCTGCGATTCCAGAGCATGTTACGCGTTTTGTACAGCTGCCTAATGAAAAAGGACATAATGCGGTATGGGACTTTGTACGTTCTCCCGATGATCGTTTCTATGTTAGTGTGTGCGGAGAGAATGAAAAGCCGTTAACGGCCTTGCTGTACGAGTATTACCCAATAACCGGCGAACTTAGACTGATTGTCGATGTTGAGAAGGCTTGGATCGTAGATGCAGAGCAGATGCCCCCGAGTAAGATCCATACAAGCATTGATTTTCTTCCTGATGGGAGATTAATCATGGCGACACATAATACAGCCCCAGCGCCAGGGCATAAGCAGTGGATGTTCGAGCAGTATTATGAGCATCCATGGGAAGGTTATCCCGGTTCGATTCTCATGATCGTGAATCCCGATACGAATGAAGTGGAGATCAAAGGGATTCCTGTTCCTAGAGAGAGCATCTATGGCGGCATGCTGGGCAATAATCCACGATTCTATTATTTTATGGGCTATATGAGAGGTCATCTGTACCGATTGGAACTGCATACGAATGAAGTGAAGGATTACGGTAAAGTATCCGAATTCTCCTCCTGTCGCTTGCTGAAGGATGATAAAGGACGCTTTTATGGAAGCTCTTACACAGGGGGGATATGGCGGTTCGACCCTGAAACGGAGACGGTGACCGATCTGAAAGTTAACTTTCATTCTCCGCATGGACATAGACATCGAAGACAATTTATATTTGGTCTTCATTCACCCCGCGGCAGTATGTTTATGGTTGATAATATGGATGGAGAAATGATAGAGATTCACACAGAAACGCTAGAGGTAACACGACACGGCCATATCCACTTGCCGGAACAGCCCCCGGTGGAACCGTATGGTATTGGAGGATTAGCTGCAGATGATCAATTTATTCTGTATTACGGATTAAAGACGAATGACGGCTATAGCCCGATCCGCTTGGTCAGATGGGATATTCTGAATGATGGAAAGCCAGAGAATCTTGGCTTAATTACGCCAAACGGCAAGGACTCACAATACATTTGCGAAATGATCTTTGATCGTGAAGGGTGGCTTCATATGGTGGATGTATGCGGTGAATTTTCACCTTATATTCTCGCTGTTGATATGAAAAAGCTGCTGCCGCCTGGACCTGATGCGCCATCCGCCCCACTTAGACCTTATTATGAACCAAGCTACAATGGTGTTGGTGTACCCGCGTATATGCATATTGTCGCGAAGAAGACTCGAACGCTGCCGTTGCATCAGCATATGGATTGGCGGGATACAGCAGTCAGCCATGTGCAAGCCTCCAATGGCAAGGTGTACTGTATAAGCGGCCAAGACCGGGTACTTCTGTCTGAATCCGACTATGCTGACGGCGGCTCTCCTCACATAACCACTGTGTATAGCAATGGAGCACCGGTTTCTTGTATCGACATGAAAAATCGGTCGGTTGCTGTCCTGACGAGCGATGGTCATATATTGATCGTCGATCTGCTATCAGGAAGCTGCACGAATTGCATGCGGTTACCAGCGGAAATCGAGCTTGTTAAGCTGCTGATTCACTTAGAATCAGGGGAAATCCTAGCTAGCAGCCAGGATAAAGCACTTCATCTTCTTGAATGGATGGATAGCAGCGGCGAGTGTCATCTTCGAACGTTGAATAACATTGCACTACAAACGACAGATTCATACCCAATCCCGTTGAAAGATCGCACCCTGCTGCTATCTGGATGCAATGATGACATTTTGCTCTATGATCTGGACACGATGTGCACTGAACAGCTAGAGGTGAAGTCTTCATCGCTAAGGGGAAGATCGTTCAAGGCGATGATTACAGGCGGAGCAGTATTAGCGGATGGAACGGTCGTGGCAGGTACATACGACGGTATGCTGTTCACGCTGTCACCGGATTTAAGAAGGAGGTGCTCCTATGGCAGACTCTACTCCAGCGGACAGCTTCGGAACTTCATCAAGTTGAATGATCATGAAGTTGTTGGCGTGTATGGGGGTATTCGAGATGCAGGGCATATCTTTCATTATGAGCGTGATAGCGGCTTTGTTGATCTGGGAAGACCTCGCGTCGTGAAAGATAACAATGAGCTGTCTACAATTAATGCGGAGTGGGCGAACATTCATTTTATATCCTGCATCGCATATTCTCCTGGCGATGATTCTCTGCACATTGCTTCAGGCGAAGCATATGGAAGCGTAGTTCGATTTACTGGAGTTCGGGTTCAGGGAGCAGGTCCTAATTGAACTTAGGAGTTGAGTAGGGTGAACACACATGAGATGATTCGATCCGCTTATCGCAGGGTAGAGGAAACTTATGATATCGTCGTTTGCGGCGGCGGCCTTGCTGGTTTATGCGCCGCTGTTGCTGCCGCACGACATGGCGCAAAGGTATGCCTTGTTCAGGATCGTCCTGTATTTGGTGGTAACAGTTCTTCAGAAATTCGTGTGCCACCGCAAGGGGCTGCTAGCTCTCATGCCTATGCGAAGGAAACAGGCATTATCTCCGAACTGCTCATTGAGGAGCGAGCGCGTAACCATGAGGACCCGACAGGCGATAATGGCTGGATCAACAGTATCTGGGATTTGATACAGTACGAGATGGTTATGGCAACGTCGAATTTGAGCTTTCGGCTGAACACCGCCGTAAAAGGTGTGTTAATGAAAGATGAATTAACAATAGAGGCGGTTGTCGCACAGGTTAATCATGCGGAGACTGAACTCGTCTTACGAGCCAATACGTTCATCGACTGTACGGGCGACGGCATTGTTGCGGCATTTGCCGGCTGTGAGTGGCGTATGGGCACGGAAGGTCGAGATGAATACAATGAGCCGCACGCTCCTTTACAGGCAAGCAGCGCGGTTATGGGCAATTCCATTCATTTCAAAGCAAAGGATATGGGACGTCCTGTTCCATTCACAGCGCCTGATTGGGCGGTAAAGTATGAGGATCCCGATTTCTTCTACAAGCATGGGCGTTGGCCTGGTGATACGAAGAGCGGCTATTGGTGGATCGAATTATCGGTCCCTTGGCATACGATTTATGACAATGAAAAGCTTCGGCATGAACTGACAAGACATGTAATGGGAATATGGGATTGGATCAAGAATGGTGACAGCGAGTTCAGAGGTATATCGGCGAACTATGCGCTTGATTGGATCGGGCAAGTACCAGGAAAACGCGAGAGCCGACGGATTGTCGGCGAATACTGGATGACGGAGCATGATCCGCTGCAGAAAACGGTATTTCATGATGAGATTGCCTATGGCGGCTGGTTTATTGATCTGCATGAGCCAGGGGGATTGTTGGCTCCAGTTAGTGAGAGAACGACTTCCGAAGGGCACGACAGCAGCTACGGAGCTACGACCTATGTCGGCCCATACGGTATTCCGCTTCGCATATTGATTGCGAAGGGAATGAACAATGTCATGATGGCCGGACGGAATGTCAGCGTGACGCACGCTGCTCTAGGTACGGTGCGGGTTCAAGGCACAACAGCTCTCATGGGGCAGGCTGCGGGAACGGCTGCCGCAATCGCGATTCAGACTGGCATGCCGGTAAGACAGGTGCCAGAGCTTGCTGCACGCGAAGTTCAACAGGCCTTGCTGCGTGACGGGTGCTTTCTATTAAATACGCATAACGAGGATCCAGACGATCTCGCGAGATTGGCTTCCGTATATGCGAGCAGCGAGGCTAAGCTGTCGGGCGCAGAGCCTTCACTTCAAGTTGAATCGAGAATCAATGAAGCGTTAGCCAGTCGGCGAGGACAATGGATCGCTGTCGGCGCTGACCGCATTGACATGCTATCGTTATGCTTGAGCAACTTATCGGACACGGTGCAGACGATCGAAGCTCGCTTATATGCGGTCGAGCATATTTGGGATTATCGCACTGAGCCGGGGGAAGCGCTTGCGATTGCGACGCTGGCAGTCGATCCCGGCAATAAGCAATGGATCGATTGGAAGATGGACCTAGATGTATCACGGCTGAAAGGTCAATACATTCGAGTGGATCTGTTGGCTAATCCACTCGTTTGCTGGTACGCTGCCGACAAGGTCGTTCCTGGTCATGTCAGCGCTTATGATCTTCTGAACGGATTTATGCGCAGATTCGGCAACGGACTGACCATGAGCTTCCGCATCTTCCCGGAACAAGCCTGCTATAGCGCCAATCAGGTGTTAAGCGGTGTTACCCGGCCTTATCGCAGCACCAATCAATGGCGTTCGGATCCGGCGAAGTCTCTACCGCAGTGGGTCGAGCTTTCCTGGTCCGAACCCGTTCAAGCGAGAAGCATTGAGTTGACTTTCCCAGGATATATTCTTCGCGATTATCGCTCCTATCCAGCCTTCTACCGCGATCCGGAGTGTCCGCGAGATGTGAGAGCGGAAGCATTTATTCAAGGTCAATGGTTAGAGATCGGCAGTCTGGCTGGAAATTATCAGCGCAAAGCCACGATTCGACTGGAACAGCCTGTTCAGACGGATCGCGTACGAATAACGGTGCTCGCAACGAATGGCGATGCATCTGCATCATTATATGAGATCCGTGTCTATGCTATATAGCCTATGAGAAAAGGTGAGATCGATGAATATGCTGGATAACAAGGTCATATTGATCACAGGAGGCTTAGGAACTTTAGGACGATCTGCGATTAAGATGTTTTTGGATAGAGGCGCTATCGTGTACGCGTGCGATCGCATCCAGATGGATGCTTATCCTGCCACACAGCAACTGCTGTATCAATATGGAGAGCAGAAATTCCGCTTCATGCAAGCGGATGTATGCGAAGAAAGCAACATGATCTCTATCATAGATGAGATTGAAAACGCCTACGGGAGATTGGACGGCACTTATCATACGGTTCATACGAATGTATGGAAGCCCGTATTGGAGCTTACGTTGGCGGAATGGGAAGCTACAATTCGCGGAACGCTGACAAGTACATTTGTCGTTAACAAATATGCGCTGCCGTTAATGATCAAGTCAGGCGGCGGCTCGATCGTCAACACATCATCCATCCTCGGACAAATACCTTCGAAGGGCTGTCTAGCTTATGGCGCTGGCAAAGCAGGCATAAATCAATTTACCAAAGTACTCGCGCTTGACTATGCCCAATATGGAATTCGGGCTAATGTACTCGTTCCTGGTGATTTTGGATCAACCGAGAGCTTGGCAGCTCAGTCAGAACAAGCTAAGGCAGCGATGAAGGACAATGCGATGCTCGGACGCAGTGCAAACGCAGATGAAATCAATGAAATGGCCTGCTTCTTGTTATCAGATGCTTCTTCCTATACGACAGGAGCATTATTTACGGTAGACGGAGGATTCCATCTATGAAGAACTATCTGATGCATTTATGCACCCGCGAAGAAATTACAGAGCGTGCGGGTCAAGGCTGCGCAGCAGTGGTTCCGCTTGCGGCGACAGAACAGCATGGACCGCATCTCCCTGTGTACACGGACAGCCTAATCTGTGAACATATCATTCATCGCGCAGGTGAACAGGCTGCTCTTGAAGTGCCTATCCTAATCACCCCGGTGCTTCCAATTGGCTGCTCACAGCATCACTTGTCATTTGGCGGTACCATCTCGTTTTCATCCACCACCTATTTGCGAGTATTGAAGGATATCGGAGAGAGCTTAGTGCTGGACGGCTTCAGCAAGATCATCTTCGTGAACGCGCATGGCGGCAATGATCCGATCATGACGCAAACGGTTAATGATCTTGCGGTCGCTCATCCGATCTGGACGGCATCCGCTTCCTATTGGAGCGTTGCAGGCGAAGCGCTGCGCGCAATCAACGCGGGTGAAGTTGGGATGGTGCCTGGGCATGCGGGCGGATTCGAAACGTCAGCGATTCTAGCCGTTCGGCCGGAGTTGGTTAGAGCGGATCGAATCGGAGATGAGCATATAAGTCGTGAATGGATCAACTCAGGACCTCCAGGCGCCTTTATCGGCAGGCATGGTGAACTGACAGGCTATGACGGCTACACAGATTCCCCACGTCAAGCTTCTGCGGAAAGAGGCAGACTCTATTTGGACGCAATCATTACAAGCTTATCGAACTGGCTGGTTCATACGGTTCAAGCTATGAACAAAGGAGAGCAGAGCAGATGACCGAGATTAGCTTAGAGAGTAATCCAAATCACAAGCGAATTGCTGCTATTGTAACGGAATACCGCTATAATTCGCATGCCGACGTCATTTTAGGCCGATTGCTTGGAGACTTTGCATATCAACCGCAGATTGAGGTCGTATCGATCTACACCGATCAAATACCTATGAACGATATGAGCAGAGAAGCGGCCGCCAGATTGGGAATTCCAATCTATTCGACGATTCGGGAAGCTATTCGCAATGAGCAGGGAACAGGCCCGATCGACGGAGTCGTCATTATCGGTGAACATGGAGCCTATCCATACAATGAGAAGGGGCAGATGATGTATCCGAGACGGCGCATGCTCGATGAAACGCTCGCCGCGTTAGATGAGCTTCAATTGGTCGTGCCCATATTTTCAGATAAGCATCTATCCTATGATTATCAGGAAGCTGTATGGATGTACACGCAGTTAAAAAGTCGGGGGATACCGTTTATGGGGGGCTCATCCATTCCATTTTCTGAAACGGTTCCACCACTAAATCCTCACAAGCTCCAATCCGCAGCCGAAATATTGGTCGTCAGTCATTCACCGTTAGTTGAAGCTTATGGATTTCATGCTTTGGAAGTTCTGCAATCGATTGCTGAGCAAAGAGAATGCGGAGAATGCGGTGTACATTCCGTACAATTCATGCAGGGACCTGAAGTATGGGAGTGCATGGATCGCAAGGAATGGCCGGAGGATTTATTGCTGCAGGCGCTTGACACTTACCCGGATCTTCCTAACGTTCACCCGCGCGAACTTGATTCTAATCCTATGCTCATGGTTGTCCAATATGCAGATGGCTTAAAGGGCTATGTTGTTCAGTTTAATAAGCTTGTTGAACAATGGGCAGCGTGCTTCCGCACGAAACAAGGTGAAACGGCTGCTGTTCTCTTCAACAGCGGGTTAGATCGTCCCTTTGTTCATTTCGAACATTTGACCAAGAAGATTGAGGACTTGATCATGTCAGGTGTGCCGCCGATCCCGATGGAACGTACACTGATGACGACTGCACTGACCTGTGCGGTGGTTGATGCTGCCTATTACGGACAGAGTTATCAGTCGGAGAAGATTGATATTGTATATAAACCGATGGTCAAATGTATACGGAATACGCCTTAAATCATTGAAAAGAAATGATATGTAAATTAACTTTACATTATTATCATGTATTACTATAATAATCAAAATGCTAAATGACCATTTTTTTAAGCATCGAATCTAGTGAGAATAGGACTGAGGTAATGAAGGAGAACGTTGTAACGGACAGAAAAAATGACACCGAATTAATAGAAGCATTCGCGAAAGTAGCGCCATACTTAAATAAAATAATGCATGACGATATTTCCGTTAGTGTATACAACACGGAGAAACTGATGATCTCTGTTCCAGCTAAGACGTTCTCACTGAATCTCAAGCCTGAAGAGCCGCTGATGGAAGGAGATATTCTAACAGAAGCCATTCGCAATGATAAAGAAATATCCGGCATCGTTCCGAAAGAATTGTTCGGTGTTCCATTTGCTTCGCGAGTTACCCCTATACATAATCAGCACGGTGAAGTCATCGGTGGAGTCGGTGTTGGCTCTAGCTTAGAGAAGGCGAATGCGCTCTTTCATGTTGCTGAAGATTTGTCTGCTACCTTGGATGAAACCGCTGCTTCTTTCTCCTCAATCACGAACTCTGTTATGGAGTTGGCTAACCGGCTAGTGGATGTCTCTAACCATATGAAAGATGTAAGCTCTGGCGCACAACAGATCGGGAACATATCGAGTGTTGTTAAGGAAGTCTCAGACCAGAGCCATCTATTGGGTTTGAACGCAGCGATAGAAGCTGCCCGTGCAGGTGATACGGGACGTGGTTTCGGGGTTGTCGCGGACGAAATCCGCAAATTAGCGACCTATTCGAAGCAGAATGCGTTCCAGATTGATGACATTACGAAAAATATGCAGATAGCGATTCGCAATTTAGAGCAAGCGTTTCAAGGAATTAACGATTATATCAACCATCAAGTCACTTCTATTCAAGAATTGACTGCAACAGTACAGCAGATCAATCAGAATGCCCAGAAGCTGTCGGTGATGGCTGAGAAGAATCTTACAATTGAAAAGTAAATATCATCATCGTTATTTTCAGCAGCTTATTTGCTCTTTATTCTTAGGGAGTTGATAGCTGATAGGTCCTAACGCATAAATCGTATGTCCCATGAAGCATCTTCCAATTTTTTATCTGGAAGGTGTTTTTTTACATATATGCGCTAATTCGTTTAAGTGAGTTAGCATTCTATGAAAATATTAAACAGTATTCTAATACTTAACTTATAATCCTCTAATTCGAATCAAGTATGATGAAGGAAATTATTGGGATGGAGTGAGTAGTGTGAAAGCGATGGTGTTACAGTTCTATCAAAAGAGCATACCCGTATTTCCCTATCATGCGAATGCAGATATTCAAGCTTTGAGACGAAAAGTGAATGAGTTGAAATATGATTTTATGTTCCGTAAACGTTGGCGTCGAATTGTGTCTATAGACCTAGGTAGTGAGGTTGCCATTTTCCAATATAATGACGGAACGAAGTTATATTTGGAAGTTGCAAAAGGTGTCCGAGGTGATGTGAATGGCAATGCAGCAGACATCCAATCAATACGTTGAGATTGGGCTTGGGAATGATCGGTTTGCGCTTCCGATTCAGGAGATCCACGAGATTATTAAGATGCAGCCTATCATCGAAATACCGAACACCCCAACTTCTCTACTCGGCGTTATTAATCTCCGGGGAAATGTTATACCGATTGTCAATATCCACAGCTACTTAGGTATGCCAAAAGTACCAGATACTAAAATGAATCGGATCATCATCGTGAACTATGAACAATCTATGGTCGGCATTGTGGTTGATCAAGTCATACAGGTCACTTCTTACTCCCAAATTGAGCCACTTCCCTATGGAGCACAGCACCATGATGGTCGGCATGCGAGTCATGTGGCCAATGTGCAGGGTGAATTAATTAATATTATTAGCATGGATCAAATATTGTAAATAAAATGTAAGGAAATTATGTTGTCGAGGAGTTAAGTGATGTCAATACCTTCTCATTTAAGCGAATATATGAGTGTTTTTATGGATGAATTGGATGAACAAATTCAAATCATGGAAGAACAGTTGCTGAAATTGGAAGCGCAGGGCGGAGAGGTCACGATTATTCAGACTTTATTTCGAGCTGCGCATACCTTAAAGGGATCTTCGGCAGCGATGGGATTTGATGCCCTGAAAAATTTGACGCATGGGATGGAAAATGTTTTCGATCTCATTCGTAATCGTCAATTGGTCGTGGATTCTGCGCTGACAAGCGTCTTATTTCATGCGACAGACTATTTGAAATTATTACGGCACTCGCTGCTCGAAGGGCAGCAAGATACGGTGGATATTGATCCTTTACTCGTCTTGCTAGAGCAAATTACCCAGCAGAATTCGACCGAGAGTAAGCTAGCTTACGATCCAGCTGTTAAGGCAGGGGATGAAGGATCATCTGAGCTTGTAGTTGAACTGAATCGGTTTCAGCGAAATGTGGCGATTCAAGCGATGCGTAATCAACATGAAGTTTATTCCATCTACTGCCGAGTTCGCTCGGATGCGGTGATGAAATCGGTCAGAGCGCTGCTCGTATATCAAGCGCTGCAAGAGAGTAGTGAAGTGATTGCTGCCTTCCCGCCCGTTACAGACATTGAAGATGAGAGTAAATTCCTCGGGGAAATTATTCTCGTTGTTGTTACGAAGGAGTCTCAGCAGCTGCTCGAGGAGCGGTTAAGCGAAATCTCTCAAATTGAAGTCATACATATAGAATCGATTCACCTCAACAACTTGGATCAATATGTGAATGAAGAAGATTCATCTCGCAATCTCTCATCAGACGCACAGATAGGGAAGTCAGATGCATCAGGAACTGGTGATCAACCACAAGTACGTCGAAGCCAGACCGTTCGCGTCGATGTCGATCGATTAGAACAGCTTCTCAATCTTGTAGGGGAATTGATTATTGATAATACAAGGCTGCATGAGGTCACTTCCCGGATGATGCAGAAGCAGCATCGGGAGGATAGCGATTTAGCAACGTTAAGCGATATTGCCAATCATTTCGGTCTGATCATTGGCGACCTGCAAGAAGGCATGATGAAGACACGAATGCTTCCGATTGAACATTTATTCAATCGGTTTCCGCGTATGGTGCGCGATATGGCACAAGCTACGAGCAAAGAAATTGAATTTGTTATGGAAGGCAAAGAGACAGAGCTCGATCGGAAGTTAATTGAAGAGATTAGTGATCCACTCATACATATTTTACGTAATGCGGCCGATCATGGTATTGAATCCCCAGAAGAACGAGTAAGTTGCAGTAAACCTCGAGCAGGAAAGCTGTTATTAAAAGCGACGCATCAAGATAATCAGATCATGATTTCGGTTACCGATGATGGTAAAGGGATTGACCCGATCAAAGTCAAATCGTCCGCGATCCGTAAAGGGATCATCACGGAGCATGAGGCGGAACGGATGACGGAGAATGAACTGCAGCATTTGATATTCAGATCAGGTTTATCAACGGCAGAGCAAGTAACCGATTTATCTGGGCGCGGCGTAGGGATGGATATTGTACGCGCACATATTGAGAAGCTCAACGGTCTGATTGATATCCATTCGACTGTCGGAACGGGGACCAGCATTACGATCCGACTTCCTCTTACCTTAGCCATTATCCGAGCGCTTATGGTGGAGTTGGATGAACACATGTATGCAATCCCCTTGATGAACGTTGTAGAGATCGTTGCACTTCAACCGAATGAGATTAAGATCGCACATGGTCGGGAGGTTTGCTACATTCGAGGGAATGTCTATCCTTTCATTCGACTGGATCAGAAGCTTCGAGTTGCTAGCGGAACCCAAGTCAGAACGCAAGCGCGGCGTACGACTGTCATCATCGTCTCCTTCGGAGATAAGCAGGTATGCATTGCTGTAGACCGGACACTCGGAAACCGTGAAATTGTTATGAAATCATTAGGAAAATATGTGGGCGAGGTTCCTTATATCTCGGGTTCGACGATTACCGGGGACGGAGGTATTGCGCTTGTACTGGATGTTCATGCGCTAGTGAACGAGGAAGGTAGCAAGATCATGATGACGACGAGCGAACAGACGTTAGGCATGAAAAATAGAGCAGCAGAGGTGACGATCTTCCAGCTTGCTGAACATCACTTTGGTATTTCGGTTCATGATGTTCGAGAAATTATTCAGGTACCTGACATTGAAAGCATTCTGCACCCGTCTCCTTTTGTTCAGGGGATGTTCTCACTTCGGGGGGAGTATTTGCCGTTGTATGATCTTCACCGGTTCTTAGGACTGCAGCGCCATGAATTTTCGAGCAAAGCACGCATTATTGTGATGGAATCGAGTCGAGGTACAGTAGGGATACTGATCGATCAAGTGATGGAAGTGACTACACTAGATGAAGAGACACGTGTAGAAGATATCCAGGGACCAAGAAATGCATCTTCAGGGATCGTAGGCGTATACAGCAATAAAGGGCAATTAGTTACGCGCTTACATCTAGAAGAAATGATTAAAGAAACAATGAGCTAGTCTTAATCCGATCGAAGGGGTCATAGATCATGAAATTTAAAATTAGTGCCAAATTAATTATTGTGTCCGTCATCTTACTCACGGTACCAACATTCTTTACCGGACTAACCGCTTACAATAATGCGAAACATCATCTTGATGAAGTGGGCATGGTCAACCTGAAGAATAACGCGCATATGGTATCTGAATTGATCGATGTACTGAACGTCGGCGTGGAGGGTGGTCTCATTTCGCTGGAGGAAGCCCAGGAGCAAGTGAAGACGAGAATATTAGGACCCAAGCAAGAGAACGGGACCCGTCCAATTACGAACAAATTTGATCTTGGCGAATCGGGTTATCTCTTTATTCTTGATGAGAAGGGGACTGCCATTGGGCACCCAAGCATGGAAGGGAAAAATATGTGGGATTCCGCCGATCGCAATGGAGATTTCTTCGTTCGCGAGCAGGTGAACAAAGCGTTGGCAGGCGGTGGATATACCTATTTTGACTATAACTTACCGAACTCCGAGGAGATCGAACAGAAAATCGTCTATTCTGAAAAAGCGCCGCACTGGGGATGGATCATCTCCTCCGGTTCTTACATGTCCAGCTTCAATAGCGGCGCATCGAGTATTGGGACGAATCTAATCATCGCCTTCACTATTACGATTGTTGTTGGCATCATTATTATTTTCTATCTGTCCAGACACATTTCAAGGCCGTTGAATATCATTGCTGAGCAATTGGATATGATCGCAAAAGGAAATTTATCGATGAAACCGCTGCGTTTCAAAATGCGGACGAAAGATGAGGTCGAGCATTTGACAGCATCGACGAACACGATGGTTGAGCAGCTGCGCGATCTCGTTGGACGTATTATTATGTCATCACAGAATGTTGCCGCAGCATCTCAAGAAATATCGGCTACTACAGAGGAAATCGCAGCGGGCGGTGTGCAGCAATCATCTACGGTTAATGCGGTTACAGAGTTGTTCCGAGAGCATACGATGGCGATAAATGTTGTGGCTCAAAATGCAGAGATGGCTGCTGAACTTTCGGATTCAACACAAGATAAAGCGGAGAAAGGCGGACGAGATGTACAAGATTCGGTCTATGCGATGAACAGCCTATCCGACCAAATGACACGCTTGCAGAATGATTCGGAGCAAATCGGGGAAATCATTGAAGTCATTGATGAAATCGCTGAACAGACAAATTTGCTCGCATTGAATGCTGCTATAGAAGCTGCGAGAGCAGGAGAGCAAGGTAGAGGATTCTCGGTCGTTGCGGATGAAGTTCGGAAGCTGGCGGAACGAAGCAGCGAAGCGACGAAACGAATCGCAGGAATCATCAAAGATATGCAGCACAATATGGGACAAAGTGTCCACGCCGTGAATGGCGCCGTTTCATTGACGGAACAAACAGGACAGACCTTTAATGCCATCCTAGATCAAGTGGTAGGTATGGCGAGACAGGTGACAGAAATTGCGGCAGCGAGTGAGGAGCAAGCTGCACAATCGCAAGAAATGATGAACTCCATTGAGAGCATTGCTGTTGTTAGTCATGAATCAGCAGCTGCAGCCGAACAGACAGCCAGCTCCAGTCAAGAGCTAGCGCGGTTAGCAGAAGAATTGAATGATATGGTAGCAAGCTTTAAATTAACGGAATAAGCGGTGGTGAGTGCCATAAACCTTGAGCATGAATTTTGATTCATGCTCGGGGTTATTTTTTTCGATTTTATAGGAATAAGTAAGCGCTTTATACCGCTCCAGTGTTAAGAAGTTGTTATTACGGCTCCTAACAGTTTCCTAACAAAATCCTTATCATAGACGCTGTTGTCGAAATATAGTATATTGGGGGTACAATTTAATAAAAATTTAAAACAATTATGAGATATGTGTTAAGAATAATACGCAATTTTGTAAAAAATTGTCATTAAGGGTGATCTTCTTATGGATAAAGTACTTATTATCGAGGACGATAATATGATTGGTGAGATGCTAACGATGTACTTATCGGAAGAGGGCTACGCCGTAAAAAGAGTGGATACGGGATTAGATGGCATGCTCGAGTTAGAGTTGTTCCGACCGGACGTCATTCTATTGGATTTAGTTCTTCCGGACATCAATGGAATTGAATTATGCAGTAAATTGCGTGAAGTATCACTCGCGCCAATCATTGTCGTATCGCTTAAGATGGAGGTCGCTGATCGAATTAATGCTTTACAAGCAGGTGCGGATGATTTCTTAAGTAAACCATTCAGTATGCGAGAACTGACGGCAAGGATTAATGCGAATATTCGGCGTATGCATTTGCTCGAACAGTCCATGGCGGATCGTGGTGACTTGAGGAATATGACGGATTCTGTAGAGAGTTTAATATCTTTGGATCCGGAACGAAGATCTTTATATGTGAATCATCGTTATATTGAGACAACGTTCTCAGAATTCGAAATTATGAAGCTATTCTGTGCCAATCAAGGAAAGGTATATACGAGGGAAGAGTTGATTAATGCACTGCGAGGGTTCGATTCTTTCGTGACAGATCGAGCAATTGATGTACATATTGCGAACCTTAGGAAGAAGATTGAAGGTAATCCGAAAGAACCTAGATTTATTAAGACGGTATGGGGGGTAGGTTATAAATTTAACGTTGAATAGGAACACGAACAGCACTGTATGATGATTTACAGTGTTGTTCGTGCAATAAATAGTTCGATCGCATGCAATATGCGTGTTAATTGATAGGATAAATCTTGCAACATTTGATCAAATGCAGTATCGTCCTTGGGCTTATCATCCTTCAACCATCGTTCAACCTGGTTCGCTGCTTCATATAATTGCTGTGCAG
Organism: Paenibacillus sp. GCM10027629; assembly: GCF_042676425.1. Lineage (NCBI taxonomy): Bacteria > Bacillati > Bacillota > Bacilli > Caryophanales > Paenibacillaceae > Paenibacillus > Paenibacillus sp. GCM10027629. Next base: position 835,023 of record NZ_JBHTGZ010000003.1, read on the forward strand.
ATAAATTCCCCGCGGTACCTTTCAACGTATGAATCATGCGCCGTGCTGTGTCATAATCTTCCTGTCCAATCTTATCCATGAAATGATCTATATAGAGTTTGTATTCCTGATGGAAGGTGGCTAGCATTCGGTTTAGTATATGCACCTTGCCATTTAATCGATGAATCGCTTGTTCGACCATAATCCCATGATCCTCAAGAATTTGATACGGATGATTGCGATCAAGGTTGACATCTTCTACCTTCCGAGCTTCTGATCCGATTCGGAAACCTGAACCAAGCCATTTGTCTAATGTATGGAACATCTGATCGACATCGATCGGCTTCTGAATCATGTCGTTCATCCCTGCTTCAAAATATTGCTCACGATCCTTCTGAATGATATTCGCAGACATCGCGATGATCGGCAGTTGCTGATAAACGGGGTTATTACGTATTCGTTTGGTTGCTTCCAATCCATCCATCTCTGGCATATGGATATCCATCAGGATGAGATCCCATTCTAAGGGTTCGAGCAGCATCAACACCTGACGTCCATTCTCCGCTACGCCAACAGAAAATCCACGGCTTTCTAGTAACTCCACCGCAATTTGTTGGTTAATCTCATGATCTTCGGCTAGTAAAATACGATAAGGCCGACTGGATCCAGCAGCGCTCTCCTCATAGGCGGTGACTTCGTTGATTTCATATCTGGTATTGTCAAATAAGCTGCTGAGAATGTGATGAAGCTTGAAGATCTGAACCGGCTTCAACAGGACGGCATCGGGGCGAAGCTGATCCGGCAGCGAGAAGACGGCTTCTCTTCCTGGCGTAGTGGTCATGAGAAGTGTGAGAACGCCTAGGCAGCGCGCTAGCTTTTGCATTCGAACCCATGTCTCTTCACCGTACATGTCCGCAGCATCCATATCAAGAATAACAATGTCTGCATGATGATCTTGCATTTCAAGCCAATTCGTCGCTTCCTTCCAAGAGAGACAGGAATACACTTCGTGACCCAAAGTATGGAGCATCGATTGTATATGACTGTTCAGCGCTGTCTTATCTGATACGAGCAGCACTTCCCGCCTTACGATGGTGTCGACTGGGGGTAGCAGTGCAACATTCGCAACTTGTGCAAGACGTAGGGGTATGGTGAAGGAGAAGGTGCTGCCTACCCTAAACTCACTGTGCAGTTGTAAATCTCCCTGCATGATATCTACTAATTTTTTGGAAATCACAAGCCCAAGTCCCGTCCCGCCGTATTTGCGACTTGTCGAGTTGTCAGCCTGAGAAAAAGGTTCAAATAAGTAGCGCTGCTGCTCCTCAGAAATGCCAATCCCGGTATCGATAATCGAAAATTTGATCTCGATCGACTCTGCTGTGCGCCTTATATTCTCAGCCCGTATACAGACCATCCCATAATTCGTGAATTTAATCGCATTGCTGATCAGATTTAGCAGGACTTGTTCGAGTCGCAGGGGATCTCCTAATACATAAGCTGGCCAATCATTTGGTAAATCCATGAGGAGGACCAGATCTTTTTTGGCTTGAAGCATACTGCTCGTCTCCGAGAGCTTGTCGAACATCCCATAGAGATTGATTTTCGTCTCTTCGATTTCAATTTTTCCAGCCTCAATCTTGGAGAAGTCCAATATCTCATTAATGATGCGAAGCAAGGTCTGGGAAGAAGCCAATATTTTACGCAAATAATCCTGTTGGATCGGTGTCATTCCCGTCTTCTGAATCAATTGCGTCAAGCCAATGATCCCATTTAGGGGCGTCCGAAGTTCATGGCTCATCATTGCGAGGAACGCGCTTTTTGCTTGATTCGCCTCCTCAGCGGCTTTCTTCGCATCCATCAACTCGACTTGATCCCGCTTTTGCTCCGATATGTCTCGGCAAATACGAATATAACCGATAATGTTCCCGTTATGATCCAGCATTTTATTGACATTCACGGAGATCGGAATGCGTGTGCCATTTTTATGTACGTAGAGGGATTCTGTATCATACGATGTCTGATGATTTTCTTCGAATACCGCTTGAAATACTGTTGTATCTGGCGGAATGGTTCTTCCGAGTTGAGCAGACAGTGTTGCGGCTGTCCGTGTGATCGCATCTTGATCCTGCAGCAGCATAATGCTTTCCTTGTTGACGACTTCCTTGGATGTGTAGCCCAGCATTTTCTCTGCGGTCTTGCTGAAATAAGTAATTCGGAACTGAGAGTCAACAACGATGATGGCATAATCATTCTGATTAATAATCGCTTCACCGGTTGTGAATTTCTGCGTAATATTCGTAAGAAAAGGAAATCTCTTCAAATAATATGCGAGCAGTATATAGGTAACGATAACGGTAACTAGAATACATAGCGTGAAATAGAAAAATAATGACCGTGAATAATTGTTCAATTCTTGTAAAGATAGGTCCGTTGGCGTACTGACTGCAACCGACCACTTCGTTAGCGGAATTGGCGCATAGCTGATAAATTCCTCTTGCTTCAATGTCTGAATAGATTCTACGCCGGTTTGCAGCTCCATCATCTTCGTAAGAATGGCTTGAAGCCCGGGACTCGCATCTGGAAATTTGCGATTCAGCGTGTATGTAAAACCAGGATAATAGATGATTTCTCTGTTAGCATCAACCAGAAAATGATACCCGACATTGCCTTTATGGTAGGGCTTCATAATCTCCGGGAACGTATCGAGTAGAATGTCGACGGCAACGTAACCAATGGTTGTTCCTTGATCTTGAATGCGATGGGCGACACTTACGACCCATCTGCCTGTAAATGCATCGAGATAAGGCTGGCTGTATGTTGTCTCATCGGATGCCGAGGCCTCGGCATACCATCCACGAGAGTTAATCTCGAAGCTCGGGCGAGATATTCGCCCGCCGCTCCCCACAAAGAAGTTCCCTTTCTCGCTGGCGATCCATACGAGCGATAATCGGTCGTCGAAGGCTGCGGTTGCATTCAAGGAGGTCATGACGTCTCGATAATCCGGATTATGGGTGACTTCTAAGTGGGATTTCGCCGTCTTTAGCAGTCGGATCGTCGAAGGATCTGTTGTCATATGTTCCACAGTAGCGCCGAATTTCTCGAATAATGCGTTGACTTTCTCGGCAATAGATGCACTCTCAGCTGTGAGTGAATTCTGGACATCTTGAATAATGATTTCTTTCGTCTGATAGTAGATAAAAATTCCTGTAAATGAGGAGATGGCCATAATGAAGACGAGGATAATGATCGATAATTTTAACGATACGCGGTCAAATTTCAAGATGCCTCTTCGCAAGGAAGGGCGTGGTTTGCTTCTCATAGTCATCCTACCTTTGCTGGACAGTCGATGTACTGGCTAATTATAGCATTAGAGGAAGCGGGCGCCTATCCCTATCGAAGGATGTATGCAATTTTTGGATGATTCACTTTGTGTTTCTGGATCTACCGCACTATACTAGAATCAGTTGGATCAAGTAAGGAAAGGCGGGGGCAATTTGCGACAGAATGTAGTGAGCCGTATATTGCTAGGATTCGGATTTGTAGTTATTGGGATTTCACTGCTCATGGGGTTTTTCCTCGCGATTGCGAGCGGGCATAATGGGTTTGCACTTGCTGCGGTGATGGTATTATTCAAATGGTGGGCTTACGGGGCCATGATCGGGCTGGCATTTATCGGACTCGCCGAAATCGTCAAGCTGCTGCAAGCGATTCATGACAAACTGGAGAGGCCGGATCGTTCTGTCGTACAGGCAGTAGTGCATGATGAATGGGATAATGGAAGCTAAAGAAATCACTTGTGTTCGATTGCTAAACATGATATAATATCGTTTGTGTTAATTCGGTGGTCCTCTACGAACGATGAGGCGGAGCAGCAGCTCCCTGAGACGTATGAACACCTGAGTGGAAGGAGGGAGTCATAGATGAATATCGTACAAGCGATTACTCAAGAACAACTTCGTAAAGACTTGCCAAGCTTTCGTCCTGGAGACACTTTAAAAGTACACGTTAAAGTTATCGAGGGATCCCGTGAGCGTATCCAGCTTTTCGAAGGTGTTGTGATTAAACGTCGTGGTGGCGGAATCAGTGAGACTTTTACAGTTCGTAAAATTTCTTACGGTGTAGGTGTGGAAAGAACTTTCCCGCTTCATTCCCCAAAAATCGATAAACTCGAAGTGGCTCGCCGTGGTAAAGTGCGTCGTGCGAAGCTTTATTATCTTCGTGAACTACGCGGTAAAGCAGCGAGAATTAAAGAGATTCGTTAATGTAAGACCAAGGGGCTTGTTACTACAAGCTCCTTTCGCATGTATAGCGGTATGAATACGCTTTGAAATAGGGAATGTAATATAAGGAGGGAACGATGATGGCGAATCAGACGGATTCTCATGAAACAGAACCTAACGAATCACAGGAACAGCCTGGCAAAAATAAGCTGAAAAATGAAGCAGTGGAATGGGCAAAGGCTATTGCCATTGCTGTCGTCTTAGTCGTTATTATACGTTGGTTCGTATTTGCTCCCTTCATGGTGGACGGGCCTTCGATGCAGCCGAATTTCCATACGGGTGAGCGAGTCATTGTAAATAAGTTCTTATACGATTTCCGTGCGCCAAAGCCGGGTGAAGTCGTTGTATTCCATGTACCGCAGGAGAATCGAGATTACATTAAACGTGTCGTAGCTGTCGCAGGTGATACGGTGAAGGTTCAAGGCGATGATGTCTATGTAAACGGTAAGAAAATTAGCGAGCCGTATATCCAAGGCGTCTTGGATGAGTACCATAGCAAAGGGGAACAATACAACAATCTACGTGATTTCCCTAATGCTGACGTGACAGAAGAGAAGGTCCCAGAAGGCCATATCTTCGCCATGGGTGATAACCGCCGTAATAGTACGGATAGCCGAATGATTGGATATATTGATTTAAAAGAAGTGGTAGGGCGTGCAGAAGTTGTATTCTGGCCGTACAAGGATATTACAATAGTAAATCACTAGACGTGAATTTTGAGTAAGGGTGGTGAGAGACGGTGACGATACAATGGTTCCCTGGACATATGACGAGAGCACGTCGTGAGATCCAGGAAAAACTGAAACTAATCGATGTAGTGATAGAACTGCTCGATGCTCGTCTACCGCTGTCAAGCCGCAATCCGATGATTGATGAGATTTTGCAAGGGAAGCCAAGAATGATCGTGCTGAATAAAGCTGATCTGGCGGACCCGGCGGTGACAGAGAAATGGGTAACATATTTCAAAAATGAAGGCATTACAGCATTTCCGATCGATGCGTCGAACGGGACTCGCGTGCAGGACATTCCTGCGCAAGCGAAGGTGCTATTTCATGATAAAATTCAGAAACAACTAAATCGAGGCATGAAGCCGCGTGCGATTCGCGGATTGATCGTCGGAATACCGAATGTAGGAAAATCGACATTAATCAATAGACTTGCAGGCCGCAACATTGCAGCAACCGGAGATCGCCCAGGCGTCACGAAGGGACAGCAGTGGATTAAGATCGGAACGGAAATGGAACTGCTGGATACACCGGGAATTCTATGGCCGAAGTTCGAGGATCAGGAAGTTGGCTATCGACTAGCCGTTACGGGTGCGATCAAAGAGCAAGTTATTAATATTGAAGACGTTGCCTTTTTCGCGATAAAATACATGACGCAGTACTATTGGGATACGTTACAAGAGCGATTCGAACTAACGAAGAAACCCGAAGATCTGGATGTTCCTGACGAAATCGTTCAGGTGATGGAAGAGATCGGACGTAAACGTGGTTGTATTATGAGCGGTGGACGCGTTGATCTCGAGAAAGCATCTGGTGTCATTCTACGCGAACTACGTGCCGGTAAAATGGGGCGTTTCTCGCTGGAAGTCCCGTTGTCGTTTATGCTGTAAAGCTATATGGATTGATAAAAATAAAACCGTGCAATTTGTGAAGTTCTCCCTAGTGGATAGGAATCACAAAGAGCACGGTTTTTTTGTGTTTATGGCTTTATTTTGTCATTACATCGTTTCTTTGGAGCCTCGCGGGAATAAGGTATAACTGAAGCTGATTAAGAAATCAATGCCCAGAATCATGGACCAGTAGCGAATCATATTAAAGAGGGCATCTGTACGGCTCTTATCATCGACAACGAGGATAATGACGTATAACATCGCACAGCCAATCAACCATGCAAGGAGATGAAGCAGCCAGCCGATACGTTCATGGCGTGCATGGGCCGGACCCGTTTTCGGTTTTTTCACAGGTGCAGGACCATTCGCGAATCGGTATGCGAACCGCTCGTCAGCCCAGCGAATCATCCGGTGGCCATAGGCAATCGAGACGCCAATGTATACGGCTGCGATGCCGTGGACGAAGGTGGCGACAGCGCCTGATCGTAAATCTAACAATGTCGCGATTAGCAGGGCAAGGTCGACGACGGGTGTCATGAGCAACAGCCCTGCCCCTAGTTTTTTGCGTTTCAAGATGTATCGGCAGAAGAGCCCCGCAATGACAAATACCCAGAATCCAATTTCACAGCCAATAATGAATGCAGTAACCATGATTGATCTCCTTTACACAGTAACGGTTGCCTTGTAAGAAAGGAACGCGTTCGAATTCTTTTTAATACAAGTGTATTAATTTACTCGTCGTTATTTTAGCACGATTGTATTAAAAAAACAATGGTGATACAATGAATACATGCCTAAAATCGTAAATCATGATAAACGTCGGGAACAACTCGCAGAAGCAGCTTGGCGTGTCATACGCCGTGAAGGTTTGGAAGGAGTAACTGTGCGCAGTGTTGCGGATGAAGCGGGGATGTCCCTCGGTTCACTGCGGCATTATTTCGTGACACAGTCCGAGCTGCTCGCATTTTCGATGCGAATGGTCTCCGACCGCGTCAATCAACGTATTGCAAAGTTACCATTTAACGGCGTTCCTCGCCACGATATTGAATTGGTCATAAGGGAGATCATGCCGCTTGACGAAGAACGGCTTGCCGAATCAGAGGTGTGGATTTCGTTTACCGGACGAGCGATGGTCGATCCTACCTTTAGAGCGCTTAGTCTGGAGGTGCATGAATCCCTATATGAAGGGTTTCGTCGGATGATTAATGTACTCATTCAGTTGAAATTAACGGATGAAGGAATCGATGCTGAACTGGAGACACGTCGATTGCATGCCCTAGTGGATGGTCTTGTCATTCACAGCATTACGAATGCAGAGCGGCATGATCCGGATGAAATGTGGCGCGTCGTGATGCTACATTTAGACCAGCTCATCGTGAACGAATATAAACCGTAGTCTCGTAAAGTGGAGTGCCTTAAATAGAAGATCACCGTTATAGGACGGTACAGGTCATCTTCTTAGGGCGCTCTTTCTGTGTTAAAATAGAGAAACGTGGATGGGTACATAGCACGTGAGTTATTAAGGTTGAGAGAGTTAAGAGGTGTAGTTCATATGGAAGAAGTGGATATGCTAGAATTCGAGCGTGAATATGCAGCGCAGAACTATAAGAGGATTGCTGGAATTGATGAAGTCGGACGAGGGTGTATGTTCGGAGATGTCGTTGCAGCAGCGGTGATCTTAGAAGAAGGTCTTGAAATTGAAGGGATCAATGATTCAAAGAAGTTAACCGAGAAGAAACGTAACGCACTCTATGATGTGATTATCGAGCAAGCTGTTGCCTATGCCATTGTAAGGATTGATGCAGAGACGGTGGATCGGATCAATATTAAACAAGCAGCAAGACTTGCAATGAAGCAAGCGGTAGAGCAGCTATCTGTAGCGCCGGATTTCCTGTTAGTCGATGCAGAAAAGGTAGATTGTCAACTCCCTCAGCTCGCGCTTGTGAAGGGGGACGCACGAAGTCAGTCGATCGCGGCTGCTTCGATTTTGGCAAAAGTAACACGTGATCGTCTATGTGTGGAGGAATGGGATGCGATGTATCCCGAGTACGGAATTGCGATCCATAAAGGATATGGGACGAAGTTTCATCGGGAGAAAATTGCGACACTTGGACCGACGCCGATGCATCGTAAGTCGTTCATTCGTAATATTTTGGCTGAATTAGAACAGCCTGTTTTGTTCTAAATGTCGCTTTCGTATCGTCATGATCGGGAGCGATTCGACCGATAAATAGAATAGAGATGACTCTCGAATGCCGTCGCTTAAGAAGAGAGGGACGAGGAGGGATGCAGGAATGAATATCGGACAAATGGTTCGCGGTCTGCTCGGGGATGTGAAACCGGGGGAAGCAAAGCAAGTAGAATTAAAGCCGGGTCAAGTCGTTCGTGGCGTCGTGACGGAAGTGTCAGAGGATGGTCAAGAAGCGGTAATGAAAATAAACGGTACGCAAGTGAAGGCCAAATTGGAAACACCTCTCGCATCGGGACAGACGACCATGCTGCAGGTGCAGCCAGAGACCGAGAATGGGCTAGTCGTACTTAAGCCTTTGCAATCCTCACCAGGTGTACCGATCGCTGAGCAATCGATTGGGGATGTACTTAAGTCCGTTGGCTTACCGGATCAGAAGTGGGCACGCGAGCTTGTGCAGTTGATGCAGCAAAATGGTGTGCCTATCACGAAGGAAACGGCAGAACAGATGCGTGTAGTTATGGCGCAGATTCCGCAAGGAATCTCGCAGGAAGACTGGATGCAGGCTTCAGCGCTTGCATTCAAACGCGGTCTCCCGCTGACGCAAGAGACGGTGAAGGCGCTGCATCAAGTGTTGTTCGGCAAGCCGCTTACGCAGCTGCTTGCCACGCTCCAGCTCCAGCTCGCGGACGCGCTGGAGCAGCAGCCCGCCGCGCCGCAGGCACCGCGCGGCGTAGGGGAAGCCCCGCCGCCTATGGCAGGCGGGGCCCCTGCCCTCGCGCAAGCGCCAGCTTCGCTTGGCGGCGCGCGCGCGGGCGCAGCACCGCTGCTGCTGACGCAGGCAGCACCGCTGCTGCTGACGCAGGCAGCAGCGGTGCTGAAAGAGCTTGCCGCGGCTGCGCAGCCCGCGGCGGGGGCGCCTAGCGCGGCCGGCACAGCCGCCGCGCCAGCACCAGCGCAAGCTGCGCCAGGGGCGAATGCCCCGAGCGCAGCAGCGCAGGGTTTGGGTGCGCCAGCTTCGCAAGGCGCACCGGGCGGAGCCGCAGCGAGCGAAGCTGCTGCGGCCATGCGGGCCCTGGCAGCCCCGGCTGAGCCGGGGGCAGCGCGGACCGCGCCCGCCGCGGCGCATAGCGGAGCAGCGCCGCTGCCAGCATTACCGCAAGGGCCGCAATCCGCCATACGTGTAGCACCGCAGCATTCGGCGGCATCGGCAACACCTGCAACATCGTTGCAAGGCGCTGCTTTGCAAGAGCAGCAGAATGCTACAGCGAATTCAGCTTCAGCCGTGTCTGTATCAACCGAAGGAGATGCTCTGCCACAGAAGGCCATGCAAGAACCATGGATTGGTCGTGTGCTGAAACTGCTTGGCGTAGAGCATGAGCAGACAACGTGGAAGTCGTTGGAAGCATCAACGGTACCCCAAGGAACAGCGACGAAGGGACATGACCCCGCTGTACCTATCCAAAATGCTAATCTGGGATCGGGTACACAGCAAGCACAGGAGCTCGCGAAATTGGTAAGGTCGGCAGCTGAGCTTCCGTTGAATGTTGTGCCATTACCACATGCTTCGGGGGCAGCACAGACGTCACCCGAAAATCTCAAACTGGTCCTATTACAACTTATACAATCCGAAGATGTGCCGCCTGCGTTGAAGGATACAGCGCAGCAGCTCATTAACCAAATTACAGGTCAGCAATTAATGTTATCGAATGATCGGAGTGCTCCCTTTGCTCACGTGAGTCTATTTATACCACTTAAGAATACCGAAGGCGAAGAGACGGCAACGGTACATATCCAGACGCGCAAAGGTAAACGAGGCGATCTGGATGCGGGGAATTGTCACCTCTGGTTTGATTTGAACTTACGGGCCTTAGGCCGAACGATTGCTGATGTGAATGTCGTCGATCATATCGTGTCGCTGAAGCTGCTCAATGATCAAGAGTGGCTCGGTCCTATGGTCCAAGAGCGACGTTCAGAAATGGAGACTGCGCTCTCGCAAATCGGATATCAATTAATTTCATTACAGACGGCCCCTGTTCCAGTACAGCAAGAACCATCGAAATCGGCGGCTGTACTGGGAGATCATCCGGCTGCGGCCTATACGCCAACAGCCTATAAAGGAGTGGATCTTCTCGTATGAACCGGGTGAACCCGAAGCAAGAATCTTTGCCCGAAGGCGTCCACTTCAAGAAAGCCGTTGCGCTGAAATATGAGCCAGGTCTTGCAGAAGCGCCTAAGATCATTGCCAAGGGACGAGGCCATCTCGCCCAAGCCATTCTTGATAAAGCCAAAGAAAGTGGCGTCGCCATTCAAGAAGATCCGTCGCTTGTCGAGGTGCTCTCGAAGCTAGATGTTGATCAACAAATTCCTGCGGAGCTGTACCAGCTTGTTGCAGAAATTCTCAGCTTCGTCTATCGAACAGATCAAAATGCAGATCGTAGGCAAGAGTCATGAATCGTAGAGCACTCGGTGCAGAAGCAGAGAAATTAGCAGAACAGTATCTTCGCGCACAAGGATATCTGTTCATGGCACGGAATTGGCGGTGTCGCAGTGGGGAGATTGACCTTATTTTTCGAGATGAAGGGGTTATCGTATTCGTCGAAGTACGAAGCCGTTCGAATACATCGCGTTATGGGACGGCGATAGAATCCATTGATGCCCGGAAACAGCGGCAGGTGCGTGGGACGGCAGAGGTATTTCTCTACCAACAGCGATTATCAGCGAATGCAGTTCGGTTCGATGTCATTACCGTTCATTTTCAAGGAGATAACGATCCAGAATTGAAGCATTGGCATGAAGCTTTCTAAAGGATTTGAGGAGAGAAGGGATATGAGATGAAACAAAAAGTGGCTGCACTACATAAGGAAATCATTAAGACACTAGAACTTCAATATGTTGTTTACTTGCCGACTGACTATAATCCTAATGCAGAGAAGAAATGGCCAATGATTTATTTCCTGCACGGCATCAATCAACGCGGTTCAGATATAGAACTGGTCAAGAAATACGGGATACCGAACAATCTGGAGGCAGGCGAAGAGCTTCCGTTTATTGTGGTCTGTCCTCAGTGCCCGGCAGGCTCGTTCTGGCAGTTAGAGAATGATGCATTGATGGCTCTGCTCGCTGAGATTGTAGAACAATATCCTGTAGATCAAGACCGGATTTATTTGACAGGTTATAGTATGGGCGGCTATGGCTCATGGGATTTGGCATTGAACTATCCCGATACGTTTGCGGCTGTTGCGCCAGTCTGCGGCGGGCTTGTACCAGGACGTAACCCTGAATCATTGAAGTCATTGCCGATATGGACGTTTCACGGAGATCAAGACAGCGTGGTTCCGATACAGGAATCCAAAATGATCGTACATGCACTCGAATCCATGGGTTCCTCGGTGAAATTTACGATCTATCCGGGTGTGGGCCATGACTCTTGGACAGAGACCTATCGGAATCCCGAACTGTATGCGTGGTTCTTGCAGCATGTTCGGACTTCGCAATAATGTAATTTGAAGAAGAGTCATCCTATCACAGTTCTTTGAGATCTGGACGAGATGACTCTTTATCATTTGTGCTTACGAGAGAACGATAGAGTTCCATTTAGCAGTAAAATAATGTAAAATATATAAGAGAGAGGGGAGATTTCATTGTTCAATCGCAAGTCTATTCGTCGTGCAATTCTATTATCTCTAAGTCTATCAATGTTATTCGTAGGATTACCTGCAACACATGTAAGTGCAGCATCCGCCGAGACGCACATTCTTCTTGATGGTTACGAGTTGCCATTCTCGGCTGCGCCTACGGTAATTCAGGGCAGTACGATGGTGCCATTTCGCAGTATTGCTGAAGCTTTGAACATTTCAGTGGAATGGAATGCGAAGGCGCAGACGATTACGGCTAGAAGTCAAGGCGTGTCTGAAGCAACGACAGTGATTCTAACTCTGAATAAGAAGCAAGCCGTCGTGAACGGGAACGCAGTGAGCATACCGATAGCTCCGGTTCAGTTGAAAGGTACAGTGATGGTGCCACTTAGCTTCTTCAGCAAACAATTTGGAGCAGAAGTCGCTTGGGATGCGGGGGCCAAGCAAGTTTTGATTACATCTCCTCAGCAATCCTTATATCGATTGGGTTTCTATGCGATCTCATCCTTTGCGGAACGTTCTTATGTGAATGAATTTGATGGTGTTGCCTTCGGTTGGGCACGAATTCAAGAAGACGGCACCGTGACCACTTCCGGCAAAGACTTCTATTGGCCCAAAGCTTCTGGAGATGTGAGTCCAGAATCGATCGTGACAAACGCAGTATCGGCAGGTGTGAAGCCAAGTCTGATGGTATTCGCTGGAGACCGAGGCGGTGAGCTTACGAAAATGATTGAAGATGAACAGCTTCGTGAGAAAGCGATCACGGATATTGTAACGTTGGCTCAGGATAAAGGCTTTGGTGGTATTACATTGGACTTCGAAGGCTTAGGATTGACAGGAGATCGGGAGCAAGCCAAGCAGAGCTATACGAAATTCGTGAAGCAGCTTGCTGAGCAAGCGGGGCCGGCAAATCTTAAGCTTAGTTTAGCACTGCATCCTTTGAATAGCTCGTATAAGGGCTATGATTATAAGGCGCTGGGGAAGATCGCAGATCAACTGATTATTATGGCCTATGCGTATGAAGGGGAGAAGGAGCCAGAGCCGCTGAAGCGCGTCGATGAGGCGATCAAGCTTGCATTACAGGAGACTTCGAAGGACAAGCTGTTGCTCGGTATCTCGATGGGCAGTGAAAATGATCAATCGATTTCTAGTAAGATCGGCTTAGCTAAACGTTATGATCTTAAAGGGATTGCCATCTGGCGAATTGGTCTAATCGGTGATACCGCGCTCGCGAAAATGAATCAGAGTACCGTGCGTGAAAGCGGGCAGTAATTGTTATAGCGATGAGAAAAGGCAGCACACGAGTGCTGCCTTTTTTCTCATATAAGAGTGTTCAATCCTTATATCTCTGAATCCTACACCTTTAGATCCAGATTGCCGCCTAAATTCGGTTGAACGCTTTGCTCCATCATTTTAACGATGTTCTGGCCATTCTGGGTCGCTTGATCATTGGACATCTTAAGCAATTTGATACCAACAGCCTGAGATAAACTGTTCTGTTTCATCACTGTAGATAAGGTAGAGATGTTCATCGTTGTTAGCCTCCTCAAAATCGCGTTACTTATCTAATATCGGTATGATCAGCGATTCGTGTGAATGCGATCGATATATGATAAGAGCGGTATTCAAATAGACGCTGTACTCTCAATATTTCGATCCAAATTGCGATATTGAATCGCCTCTGCGATATGTGCCACATCGATTTGTTCTTTGCCTTCCAGATCGGCTATGGTTCGAGCGAGCTTCAGGATACGATCATTGGCCCTTAGACTAAGCCCTAGCGCTTCATAGGTGTGCTCTAGCAGTTGATCCGCTTCACGCGTCGGTTTCGTATATTTACGAAAATAAGACCCGCTCAGTTCACTATTCCACGCAATCGGTAGATTTCGATATCGATGTAATTGGACCGCTTGGGCAGCTAGAACTTGCTCGAGCATCTGGGCGGAAGACATCGGATTCTCATCCTGTCGATGATTCAACACGCGCGGAACCTCGACCTGTAAATCAATCCGGTCCAGTAGAGGTCCTGAGATACGTGAACGGTAGGCAGCGATTTTGTTCAAGCTGCATGTGCAGCGCTGCCTTGAAGTCTCGGCTCCCCAGTATCCACAAGGACATGGATTCATTGAAGCGGCTAGCAGGAGATGCGAAGGATACTTATAGACCGCCCTTGTTCGACTTATCGTTACCGCTCGCTCTTCAAGCGGTTGACGTAGCACCTCGAGTACATTTCGTGTAAATTCCGGCAGTTCATCGAGGAAGAGCACGCCTTTATGAGCGAGACTTACTTCGCCTGGTTTCGGGATCGATCCGCCCCCAATCAGTCCGCCTGCGGAGATCGTGTGATGAGGAGCGCGGAACGGTCTTTTCCGAATGAGTCCGCCGTGGTCATCACTTAGTTTTCCGGCGACACTATAGATTTTGGTCACCTCCAGGGCCTCGTTCTCAAGAAGTGGCGGGAGAATCGTAGGGAGCCTGCGAATTAACATCGTTTTTCCCGTACCTGGAGGCCCAACTAATAGAATGTTGTGCATCCCGGATGCTGCAATGATAAGGGCTCGCTTGATCTGATGATGACCGATGACATCCGCATAATCTTCGAGAATCGCATTATTTGTATTGGCAACGAGCGTAGGAGCGGGATGACTGGCAGGGTGATAGAGAAGATTCGTAAGATCCAGGGAGCCTGCTGATTGAGGATCTTGATAGAGCTCTCTTAGATGATGAATGGCGTAGATGTCCATATCCTCAATCATGGATGCTTCCAATGCATTATCGGCAGCAATGATCACTTGACGAATGCCGCAGCGCTTCGCATGTTCGATCATCGAGAGTACGCCGGGGACTGGCCTGACCTCGCCGTTCAGCGATAATTCTCCAATCATAAGAAATTGATCAACCGAATCGATTCGAAGCTGCTCGCTGGTCGTCAGAATGCCCAGTGCAATCGCCAGATCGAAGGCAGAACCTTCCTTACGTAGATCTGCAGGCGCTAGATTGACTGTTATGCGCGCTAATGGGAACGAGAAGCCACAATTCTTGATAGCTGCTCTTACGCGATCAATCGATTCACGTATGGCTGAATCTGGTAGTCCGACGATCGACATATGGGGTATGCCGTTGCTAATATCCACTTCAACATGAATGATTCTTCCGTCTACACCGTAAACACAGGCACTGTTAATTTTTCCGTACATAACACAAAAACACCCTTTCCACGCGAAATTCGCGGAAAAAGGTGCTTCCTTATTTCCAAACTTGGACTGTAATCTATAAATGGATTCAACTTATTCTAATCAAAACCCATAAAAACTGTCAATCCACTATATTAATTGAGGTTATAGATAGAAGACGGGATAAAAGTAAAAAATTGGCGAAAAGCTCTAGCGATGTGTTACAATATTTCCTACATCATGGTTCCCGATCTTCAGTGAGTATAAAGAGAGGTGACTGATTACATGTATAATCAACGATTAACATGCTGGGGAATTGGATCATTCATTCTTGTCATTCTGCTAACTTTAATATTCATGTTTTTGAATCCATATGATGGTGCTGTTTCCGTCTCGACCAAGTGGATCTGCGTAACGTTGTTATTACTTCCAGCCTTATCTGGTATTTTATTTTGGTTAAGCAAACAACGTATTTTATTGATGACTTCAATAATTTGGGTTTTTCCCTATTCCCTCTATCTAGGTCTTGCTTCAATACCAAGCCTATGGAATCTGTTTTTAGTCACTTTCTTGATTAATCTGTATGTTCTGGTGCGAATTAGTAAGAAAACGAATGCGCCGAATATAAAGAAAACGAACCTTAATCGCCATTAAGGTTCGTTTTTTTTATTTATTCTGTTGTTACTCTTCAGGAGATTCAAAGTCATACAATGGCCCAATACAACTCGTAGAAACAAAATCAACAATTGGAGTAAAAGCAGCAAGTATCAGCATAGTCAGAGATGCGAATAAGGTTTGTTTTTTCATTCAATCACCTCCTTCCTATAGTTCAACTTATAGAGAAGAGTAGTTCTAGGTGTTGTGACGGTTTCTTTCATTTTCTTCTTTGTTGCGTTGCAGCGACATGACAATTAATATGAAGAAACATAGCAGAGAAGATGTGATACTAATATAGAAATTCATATCCAGGTCTTCACCATAGAAGTTAGGAAACGTTAATGAAATGAACAATAAGATCGCGATGGAAGTGACGATATATCGAACAGGGGATTTAAAATTAATTTTCTGCCCAAAAAGGTTATCGAAATCGAAAGTCATCGCATCACCAAGCTTATGAACGATATAAGAGATCATACAAATGATCATAAAGGTAGCTAGTTGGATTAAATAAGCACTATATGTATAAGGTGTTGCATCCTCTGGTGCAATAGCTTTTGTAAAGAGCAATCCATAGATGATAAGCAACTGAATCGATAACACGAAAATATATCCCGTTACACTGATCCATATGGAGTAGGTTTTATTTTGTTTAAACACGAACCTCATAATGAGTACTACGGACGGTATCAATATCCATAATGAGTATTTTTGATAGTCAAGATAGATAATGAAATGAGAGACGATGGCAAGGACAGCAGTAGATGCTACGATTTTTATGACCGTACTTCTATTCTTAAGAGGTAGGTTAAAAATGCAGACAATAAATATGAATATCGATGCAAAATCAACCATGGAAAAAATATAAGGCAATATTATTGCCGCCATAGCTTGTTCAGTCCTTTTTTAGTTAGTGGGATAAGTGTCATTGATTGTATTAAAAAGGCCATTGATAGAGTTGATGATTTGAAATAATAAAGATTAATCATAACGCATAGCAGGGTAATGATTTTTAGGGTTAATTTACTACGCATTGTGGATTTCAATTTTAGAATAGGTGATAGAATAGCAAGGATAACGAATGAAAGATATGAAATTTGGTTCATATATTCGGAGTAATCAAACATAGGCAACACGATCAACAAAACACTGGAGACGATATAACATGCCGTGCTGTCATTCAGATGCCAAAGGCTCCCACTCAACATGCGAAGAATCATAAAACCAAAATAAAATACTAAAAATGATTCGACATGATGTAGGAGGAGTGACATGATGAAGCCAGTTAAAAGGACAGATGCGTTCGTAAAGAAAACATGAAGTTGAAATATCGTTTTTTTTAATGAAATCGGGTTATATTTACTATGTTCGTAAACATATGTTCCCCATTTGATTGCGAGTTTCTCGAGCATCGTCAACGTCTTCCTTTTTGACATATATTTCATTGTAACCTGTCGGATGATGTTGTAAGTTGGATGATAATGCAATAATAGCACAAATGTGCGAAAGTGTCGTCAACTTCCCGTGTATATTTCATGTGAAAAAATTCCTTTTTATTTCCTATGATGAGCGTATATTCTACGAAATATTACTATCCTTTCAAAATTCATTTCACAAATCATGGCAATCTTCGAGTTTTATAAGATCCATAATTATCCAATTAATCTCAAAAAGTGATGATTCTTATATCAAAGAAATGTATATTGTTCATAGAAAACTAAGGTAAGCGTTTTAAAAAAGTGTTACAATGGATTCGGCTTGTATAATCTGCCATTTCGTAGATTGTGAGAGCGAGAGTGTCCGTGAAGGTTCAGTTTAGTTCGCAAAAGTTTAAGGAGGATTCTAGAATGAATATCCATGAGTATCAAGGAAAAGAAGTCCTGAGACAGTATGGAGTTGCCGTTCCCCAAGGGAAGGTTGCGTTTTCTGTAGATGAAGCAGTTGAAGCGGCGGAGTCATTAGGTACCCCTGTTGTCGTGGTAAAAGCACAGATTCATGCTGGTGGCCGCGGTAAAGCGGGCGGTGTTAAAGTAGCTAAAAATCTGGATGAAGTGCGGACATATGCTGAGCAAATTCTTGGTAAAGTTCTCGTTACCCATCAGACAGGTCCAGAAGGTAAAGAAGTTAAGCGCTTGCTGATCGAGCAAGGCTGCGATATTAAGAAAGAATATTACGTTGGCGTTGTTGTAGATCGCGGAACAGGTCGCGTTGTTATGATGGTATCCGAAGAAGGCGGCATGGAGATTGAAGAAGTTGCTGCTCATTCGCCAGAGAAAATTATTAAAGAAGTCATCGATCCAGCAATTGGATTGCAAGCATTCCAAGCTCGTAAATTGGCGTATGCCATTAACATTCCTACGGAGCTTGTGAACAAAGCGGCTCAATTCATGATGGCTCTATATACCGCATTTGTTGAAAAGGATTGCTCGATTGCCGAGATCAATCCACTTGTTGTGACTGGCGATGGACAAGTCATGGCGCTCGATGCGAAGCTCAACTTTGATTCGAACGCATTGTACCGTCACAAAGACATTCAAGCGCTTCGCGATTTGGATGAAGAAGATCAGAAGGAAATTGAAGCGTCGAAATTCGACCTTAGCTACATTGCCTTAGATGGCAACATTGGATGTATGGTTAACGGTGCCGGACTTGCGATGGCGACAATGGACATTATCAAATATTATGGCGGCGACCCTGCGAACTTCCTTGATGTAGGGGGCGGTGCGACCAAAGAGAAGGTTACTGAAGCTTTCAAAATCATCCTTTCCGATGAGAATGTGAAAGGAATTTTCGTTAATATTTTCGGCGGCATCATGCGCTGTGATGTCATCGCTGATGGCGTCGTTGCGGCTGCGAAGGAAATTGGCCTCGATCGTCCACTTGTCGTACGTCTTGAAGGTACGAACGTTGAGATCGGCAAACGCATTTTGAATGAATCTGGTTTGAACATTGTATCCGCGGATTCGATGGCGGATGGCGCTCAGAAAATCGTGAAGCTCGTTGAAGCTGTTTAATATAGAAGAGGATGTGAATAACCCATGAGTATTTTGATTAATAAGAATACAAAAGTCATTACACAGAACATGACAGGGAAAACAGGGATGTTCCATACCAAAGGCGGCTTGGAATACGGTACTCAAATGGTAGGCGGGGTTGCTTCGGGCAAAGGCGGAATGAACGTCGACTTCGAACTTGAAAACGGTTCGGTTGTGACATTGCCAATGTTCAATACCGTCGTTGAAGCGGTTGGTGCAACAGGCGCGACAGCAAGCGTTATCTACGTTCCGCCAGCGTTTGCTGCGGATGCGATCATGGAAGCAGTAGATGCAGAGTTGGAGCTCGTTATCTGTATTACAGAAGGAATTCCTGTTCTTGATATGGTCAAAGTGAAGCGTTACATGGAAGGCAAGAAAACAATTCTTATCGGACCGAACTGCCCTGGCGTAATCACACCAGATGAGTGCAAAATCGGTATCATGCCTGGATATATTCATACGAAAGGGCATGTTGGTGTTGTATCCCGCAGTGGAACGCTCACATATGAAGCAGTTCATCAATTGACGACTCGTGGTATTGGTCAATCTTCGGCAGTTGGTATCGGTGGAGATCCAGTTAAAGGCTCCGAGTTCATCGATATCCTAAGACTGTTCAACGAAGATCAAGATACCCATGCGGTTATTATGATCGGCGAGATCGGCGGAACTGCAGAAGAGGAAGCAGCGGAATGGATTCAAGAGAACATGACTAAGCCAGTCGTTGGCTTTATCGGCGGTGCTACAGCGCCAGAAGGTAAACGTATGGGTCATGCGGGTGCAATTATTTCCGGCGGTAAAGGTACGGCAGCTGAGAAAATTGCGAAGCTTGAATCTTGCGGTATTCGTGTTGCACCAACACCTTCCGAAATGGGATCGACACTTGTGGCTGTACTTGAAGAACGTGGCATGCTCGAGAAGTGCCTAACAAAATAATGTCTAATTAAATAAGTTATACCTGAGTGAGGTAAGCAACCTTTCTACATCCGTCTTCGCGGTGTGTGGAGGGGTTGCTTTTTTTGTCTTCGCAAGTCATGGGCTTGCAAAGGTGTATTATTTTATGCACAATGAGGAAGGAGTTTGGGATAGATGATAGAAGATCGCCTCATATTAATAGGATTGCACCAGTTAGAGGGTATTGGGTCAAGGACGATTTATACTTTGCATGAAAATTTGCAATCGTTCCGTGAATTGTTTACTTTAGATAAGATGGATCTCGTTGCAATGGGAATTCCAATAGAACGAGCTATTTATATGAAGGAACACGTTACACCGCAGAGAATCGAACAAGTTGTAGACCGTTATAATCAGCGTCACATTGACATCGTTACGATTTTGGATCCTGAATACCCTGAACTGCTCCGGGAGACGCCTGCACCCCCTTGGGTACTCTATACGATGGGCAATCTAGCCCTACTAAAGGAACCTTCAATTGGTATGGTGGGTACACGCGTTCCAACGGCCTACGGGAAGAAAGTTGCGGATTTGCTGGCTGTTGATTTGTGCGACGCAGGATTTACCATCGTCAGCGGTCTAGCAAGAGGGATCGATAGCTGTTGTCATCGTGGTGCGCTGCAGGCCAAAGGCAATACGATAGCCGTACTTGGGACTGGAATTCATACGATATATCCACCTGAGAATCGTTCTTTGCATGAGGAGATTATTGCAAATGGACTGGTTGTATCAGAGTACCCGATAGGGAAAAAATCACACCCAGGGCTATTCCCGCTACGTAATCGCATTATTGCGGGCCTAAGTTTGGGTACGCTTGTTGTGGAGGCAGATGTGAAGAGTGGCTCGCTAATAACAGCGGATGCTGCGCTTGAGGCTTCACGGGAAGTATTCGCCGTTCCGGGTCCTATAACATCGCCGAAAAGCCAAGGAACGCTGAACTTATTACGTCAAGGTGCGAAGATTGTTGTCACCGCTAATGATATTATCGAAGAGTTTCCCTTCGTGCAGACGAGTGCTCGATCTACGGTTATTTTTGAACCTTATTCGATGCCGGCATTGACAACAGAGGAGGAAACCATATATCGTTTAATCGAACCGGAGCCGATTACTTTTGACACACTTCTGGAAAAAAGTGAAAGTAATTTTGGACATTTGCATTCAGTTCTGTTATCTTTACTAATAAAAAAGGTGATAAGTCAACTACCGGGTTCCGTGTATATAGCGATTTCATAACAGAAATACAAATAATGTAAAGTTTGGATGAGATGGAGAGGAGGATGAGCCTATGCCGGATTCACTAGTCATTGTGGAATCACCTGCAAAAGCAAAAACAATTGGTAAATATCTAGGCAGTAAGTATATCGTGAAAGCGTCTATGGGGCATGTCCGGGATTTGCCGAAAAGTCAAATCGGGGTTGAAGTTGAAAATGATTTCAATCCAAAATATATAACCATTCGTGGTAAAGGCTCTGTTCTGAAGGAACTGAAGGATGCGCGCAAAAAAGTAAAGAAAGTCTACCTCGCAGCTGACCCGGATCGCGAAGGGGAAGCGATTGCATGGCATTTAGCGAATGTTTTAGATATAGAAGAAGGCGAGAGCTGCCGCGTTGTATTCAACGAGATTACGAAGCAAGCGGTCAAGGACGCATTCAAGACGCCTCGTCAAATCAATATGGACTTGGTGAATGCACAGCAAGCACGCCGTATTCTAGACCGACTCGTTGGTTATAAGATCAGCCCCTTATTATGGAAGAAAGTCAAAAAAGGATTATCCGCTGGCCGGGTACAGTCCGTTGCCGTCAAGATCATTATTGATCGTGAAAATGAGATTGATGCGTTCATTCCTGAGGAATATTGGACGATTCAAGCGAAGCTCGCAATTGGCAAAAATGAATTTGATGCGAAATTCCATTCATTAGATGGCGTGAAGCATGAATTGCATAATGAAGCGGAAATGAAAGAGATTCTGGATGCGATAGCGAAGCAGAAATTTACGGTATCGGAAGTGAAAGAGCGGGAGAGACAACGTCATCCTTCGCCACCGTTCATTACGAGTTCATTGCAGCAAGAAGCAGCGCGTAAACTTAACTTCCGTGCAGCAAAGACGATGTCCGTCGCACAGCAGCTGTACGAAGGTGTTGATCTGGGTAAAGAAGGTACCGTGGGCTTAATTACTTATATGCGTACGGATTCCACTCGAATTTCCGTTATTGCGCAAGAAGAAGCAAAAGCTCTTATTGTGGATAAATACGGAAGCGATTTCGCGCCGGAGACGCCAAGACAATATACGAAGAAATCGTCTGCAAATGCACAAGATGCGCATGAAGCGATTCGTCCTACATCAGCGCTTCGTGAGCCGGATGAGATTAAATCGTTTATGAGCCGCGATCAGTACCGTCTATATAAATTGATCTGGGAACGCTTTGTAGCAAGCCAAATGACGTCGGCGATTCTCGATACGATGACGGTGGACATCACAGCAGGGCGTACAACATTCCGTGCTGTTGGATCCAAGGTGCGTTTCAAAGGCTTCATGCAGGTATATGTGGAAGGTAACGATGACGGTTCAACGGACGGCGAAGATAAGCTGCTTCCTGCATTAGCACAAGGCGACGCCTTAACGAAGAAGGATATCGAACCGAAGCAGCATTTTACACAGCCGCCGCCACGTTATACGGAGGCTCGATTGGTCAAGACGCTGGAGGAACTCGGCATCGGAAGACCAAGTACTTATGCTCCAACGCTAGAAACGATACAGAAACGCGGTTACGTCGCTGTTGAGGAG
This sequence comes from Paenibacillus sp. GCM10027629, assembly GCF_042676425.1. Classification (NCBI taxonomy): domain Bacteria; kingdom Bacillati; phylum Bacillota; class Bacilli; order Caryophanales; family Paenibacillaceae; genus Paenibacillus; species Paenibacillus sp. GCM10027629. Next base: position 857,324 of record NZ_JBHTGZ010000003.1, read on the forward strand.
AAGAAATTCGTCCCGACAGAGCTTGGCGAACTTGTCATTGAGCAAATGGAGCAGTTCTTCCCGGAAATTCTCGATGTTGAATTTACGGCCCATATGGAAGAAGATCTTGACCATGTTGAAGATGGTGAGGGCGAATGGGTAGCAGTACTTGCGGAGTTCTACAAGTCATTCGAGAAACGCCTTGAAGTTGCCGAAGAGGAAATGAAGGAAATCGAAATCGTAGATGAAGTCTCCGATGAGATTTGCGAGAAGTGCGGTAAACATTTTGTATATAAAATGGGGCGCTTCGGTAAATTCTTGGCATGCTCAGGCTTCCCGGACTGCCGTAACACGAAGCCGATCGTGAAGGAAACTGGTGTTGCGTGTCCGACATGCCATGAAGGCCAGATCGTAGAGCGCCGCAGCAAAAAAGGCCGTGTATTCTACGGCTGTACGAGATACCCAGAGTGCGACTTCGTATCTTGGGATAAACCGATCTCCAAACCTTGTCCAAACTGCGGTAAGTTGATGATTGAGAAGCGTACAAAGCAAGGGGTTAAGCACCAATGTACATCTTGTGACTTCAGCGAAGAGGTGCAAGAGCAAGAGGATCAAGATTAATTAATAATCGTCTCTTTTCAGTAGGAATTAGACGATCACAACCTCATACGTAAAGCGTGCCGCACAGTCCCTTATCTAAGGGACTGTTTCGGCGAAAGCGCTCATTTGTGGATAAGGATAGAATCGTATACAGTTGCTTCTTAGCCCAATTTCGGGTGTCCAGAGGGCGTAGCCCTCGGGGTCCCCTTTAGTAAGGGGGATTTAGGGGGATGGAAAAGTTTTTTAAGCATTAAATCAAGAATAATAAATAAATTGTATAAGGGGGAATGGGGGAAGCCCCCACCACCTCAAGGAGGAACCAACATTGTCAGAACAACAAAGAGTCACCGTCATCGGAGCAGGATTAGCAGGCAGTGAAGCAACATGGCAGATCGCAAGTCAAGGTGTGCCGGTTACGTTATATGAAATGCGCCCAGTACAGAAAACACCAGCGCATCACACCGATAAATTTGCAGAACTCGTATGTAGTAATTCTCTTCGTGCGAATGGATTGAGTAATGCGGTAGGTGTCATTAAAGAAGAAATGCGCATGTTGAACTCACTTATTATTGGCGCAGCTGATCGTAATGCCGTGCCTGCTGGTGGAGCGTTAGCTGTGGATCGTGACGGCTTTGGGGATGAAATCACAAATACGCTTCGTGAGCACCCGCTTATTGAAGTGCGCAACGAAGAAGTGCAAGAGATTCCGCAGGACGGGATTACTGTCATTGCAACTGGTCCACTGACATCACCGAGCCTCTCTGCGCAAATTAAAAATTTGCTGGGTGAAGAGTACTTCTACTTCTATGATGCAGCAGCTCCGATCATCGAGAAAGATTCGATTGATATGAACAAGGTATACCTCGCTTCTCGTTATGACAAAGGTGAAGCTGCTTATCTCAATTGCCCAATGACGGAAGAGGAATTCAACGTCTTCTACGATGCTCTCATTTCTGCGGAGACAGCAGCGCTCAAAGAGTTCGAGAAGGAGATATATTTTGAAGGCTGCATGCCGATCGAAGTCATGATGAAGCGCGGGAAGCAGACGGCATTGTTCGGTCCGATGAAGCCCGTAGGTCTAGTCAACCCGCACACCGGACAACTCCCTTACGCAGTCGTTCAGCTTCGTCAAGATAACGCGGCAGGCACACTGTATAACATGGTTGGCTTCCAGACGCATTTGAAGTGGGGCGAACAGAAGCGGGTGTTCTCGCTTATTCCTGGTCTAGAGAATGCAGAATTTGTTCGATATGGTGTAATGCACCGGAATACGTTTGTAAACTCGCCTAAATTGCTCAGACCGACCTATCAGTTCAAAGGACGGGATAATCTCTTTTTCGCAGGGCAAATGACAGGCGTAGAGGGCTATGTGGAGTCTGCGGCTTCGGGTCTGATTGCAGGGCTTAATGCAGCGCGATTTGCGAAGCAGCAGGAGTGCCTTGTTTTCCCACATGAATCCACGCTCGGAAGTATGGCGCATTATATTACGAATGCGGATCCTGCTCATTTCCAACCGATGAATGCGAATTTCGGACTTGTTCCTCCACTGGAGAAACGTATTCGTAATAAGAAGGAAAAAAATGAAATGATCGCGACGAGAGCACTTGAAACGGTCCGTAATTTTGCACAAGAGCACCAACTCATTTATACTTAATATATTGAGATTGATGACACTTAAGAGAAGCAGCTGCTCATAGCTGTTTCTTTGTTTAGGAAAAGGCTTTTGGTTGTTTTGGGGTCCACACAAAGTACCTGTATCGACTTCGAAGCCAAATCCTCACGTTGTGGGGTTATTTTAGGAGGGGGATTGCCTCATGGAAATGGCATTTCACGCGACAACGATATGTGCAGTTCGACATCAAGGTAAAGGCGCTATTGCAGGGGACGGACAAGTGACGTTCGGAAATAGCATGGTTATGAAGCAGCATGCGAAGAAAGTTCGTCGTTTATATCGAGGGCAGGTTGTAGCGGGATTTGCGGGTTCAGTCGCAGATGCCATTACGCTATTTGAGAAATTCGAAGGCAAACTGGAAGAACATCATGGAAATCTGCAACGTTCCGCTGTCGAGCTTGCTAAAGAATGGCGTTCAGATCGCGTTCTTCGGAAACTTGAGGCCATGATGATCGTAATGGATCATAGTGGATTGTTATTAATCTCGGGGAATGGTGAGATTATCGAACCAGATGATGGCATCCTGGCGATTGGTTCAGGGGGTTCCTTTGCTCTCTCAGCAGCTCGGGCATTGCAACGCCATGCGCCAGAGATGGAAGCGAAAGAGATGGCCAAGGCGTCACTTCAAATTGCTTCTGAGATCTGCGTATATACCAACGGGAATATTATCGTCGAAGAAATTTGAGAAATTGTGATGGAGGGATGTAGATGAGTTATCAATCGCTAACACCGCGTCAGATCGTTGCGGAGCTAGATAAGTATATCGTCGGCCAGAAGAATGCGAAGAAATCGGTTGCTGTAGCACTGCGTAATCGTTATCGCCGCAGCTTACTTGATGAATCAGTTCGTGATGAGATTGTTCCGAAGAATATTTTGATGATTGGTCCTACAGGGGTTGGTAAGACGGAAATCGCTCGCAGACTCGCGAAGCTAGTTCAAGCTCCATTCGTCAAAGTAGAAGCGACGAAATTTACGGAAGTCGGCTATGTAGGCCGCGATGTGGAATCGATGGTTCGCGACTTGATCGAGACCTCCATTCGTATGGTGAAATCAGAACGAATGGAACAAGTGAAGGACAAGGCGGAAGAAATGGCTAATGAACGAATTGTTCAAATCCTCGCTCCTTCAGCAGCGAAGAACAAGAATCAGAAGAATCCATTCGAAATGCTGTTTGGCAATAATGGTGGGAATACACAACAGGAAGAGGCAGAACCGCAAGATTCGAATCTTACAGAGCGCCGTCGTCAGGTGCGATTTAATCTACTAGCTGGGAAGCTGGAGAATGATACAATCGAGATTGACGTCGAAGATGCTGCACCGAATATGATGGATATGTTCGCTGGCCAAGGGAATGAGCAGATGGGCATGAACATGCAGGAAATGTTCGGGAACTTGATGCCCAAACGAACAAAACGCCGGAAGTTAACGATTAAAGAAGCACGGAAAGTGCTGATACAGGAAGAAGCTGGAAAATTGGTTGATATGGACGATGTTACGCAAGAGTCCATCAGACGCGCTGAGCAATCCGGCATTATCTTTATAGATGAGATTGATAAAGTTGCTAGTTCGGGCAGAGGATCGGGTCCAGATGTATCTAGAGAGGGCGTACAACGTGATATACTCCCGATCGTTGAAGGTTCGACGATCATGACCAAATACGGTCCAGTGAAGACGGACTATATTTTATTTATTGCTGCTGGAGCGTTCCATATTGCGAAGCCATCGGATCTGATCCCAGAGCTTCAAGGTCGATTCCCGATTCGGGTTGAGCTTAAAAGCCTGTCCTTAGATGATTTTGTATCTATCTTAACAGAGCCGAAAAATGCATTAACGAAGCAATACGCAGATCTTCTTCGCACAGAAGATATTGAGATTGAATTCTCGACGGAAGCCATTCGCGAGATTGCACACATTGCTGCAACCGTGAATCAGAATACAGAGAATATTGGTGCACGCAGATTGCATACGATCCTAGAGAAATTATTAGAGGATTTGTCATTCGAGGCGCCAGAATTGACTCTAGACAAGATGACGATTACCCCAGAGTATGTCCGTGAGAAATTAGGGGATATCGCGCAGAATCGTGATCTCAGTCAATATATTCTGTGATCCTTAAGTTGAACTAGGAGGTTACGAAGGTGACACTACTCGCCAACACACGTGCTTTGAACAAACTGCTGCAGCGTGCAGATGGCAAGGCTGTCAATTTCCGTGAAATGTCGGAGATCCTGCGAGATGCCATTCAGGCCAATATCTATGTAGTGAGCCAAAAAGGCAAAGTATTAGGATATGGGGTCATGGATGAGACGGAGTTACAAGCTCTGGAGCAGACAGCGAATGAAGTTCGTTTCCCCAAGGAAATGAATCAATTTTTTCTTTCTTTTGGTGAAACGGCATGGAACACCGATGCAGGAACGCAGAATCAAGAAATATTAAATCGAATTTCGACATTTTTCTCCCATTCGATTGTCACAGTCGTACCGATTATAGGTCGTGGGGAAAGAATTGGTACTATTGTACTAACTAGTCCTAAAGCTCTATTGAAGGATGATGATCTTATTTTGGCGGAATATGGTTCTGCTATTGTAGGGATGGAAATCAGTCGAGACCGTGCAGATGAGCACGAAGTGGAGAGTCGAAATAAGTCTTCAGTTCTATCTGCGGTCAACTCTCTTACCTATAGTGAGTTGGATGCGGTCGAACATATCGTCCATGAATTAACAGGTAGTGAAGGACTGCTCGTAGCATCCAAAGTTGCGGACCGCGCAGGAATTACCCGCTCTGTTATCGTCAATGCGCTGCGCAAACTCGAAGGTGCTGGCGTCATTGAGACTCGCTCGCTCGGGATGAAAGGAACGTATATTAAAATTGTAAATGATCAATTTATAAGCCATATTACCCGTTAATTTGTTAAGTGATTTTAAAGCTCTATATAGAATGACAAGAGTCCTATCTTTCGATGAAAGATAGGGCTTTTTGCTTATTGTGAAAAAAGGTAATCTCAAAGAATATAATGATATACTGGCAGTATACAAATTTCCGCATATTTTTTATTACACGACAAATAATCATTAAAATATTGTCGAAATAAGGAGGATATTCAGGATTTTTGTAGAATTTTATTATTACTAATTTAAAATGAAAGTGGGGAAAATTGTGAATTTGCTTAGTGGCGCAAGCTATGAACGCTTACAAGGCGCGATCGACACCTCGAATTTACGCCAGAAAGTCATTGCGAACAACATTGCCAATGCAGACACGCCGAATTTCAAGAGATCTGACGTCTCCTTCGAAAGTATGTTGGAACAGGAAATGGATCGAAATTCATCTTCACTGATCGGCAATCGTACAGATTCCCGGCATTTCTATATCGGGCCTAAATCAGGTTCGATGGTATCACCTCAAGTGACTACAGATGAGACTACGGTGTATAACAATAATCTCAACAATGTAGACATGGATAAAGAAATGTCACAGCTAGCCCAGAATCAATTGAAGTATAATGCCCTCATTCAACAACTAAATCACGATATTAAAATGAAACGCATCGTAGTCGAAGGGAGATAATGGTCTTGAACATTAGTAATAGTTTTAATATTAGTGCTTCTGCTTTGACCGCTCAGCGTCTGCGAATGGATGTTGTCAGTTCCAATATTGCGAATGCAGAGACAACGCGTGGCAGGTATGTTGATGGGAAATTCGAACCATATCGTCGGAAGATGGTTGTGATGCAGCCATACCAAGAGAAAAGTTTCGCGAATGCACTTCAATCTGAGCTCGGAGAGCCAGATCTCGGAAGGGGAGTGAAGATTACTCAAATCAAAGAAGATCAGGCGCCATTCAAGCAAGTCTATAATCCTGCGCACCCTGATGCAGATTCAAATGGTTATGTAAGTATGCCTAACGTTGATGTGCTGAAGGAAATGGTGGATATGATTTCTGCGACAAGGGCATATGAGTCGAATGTAACGGCACTAAATGCTTCGAAGTCGATGTTTATGAAAGCACTTGAGATTGGGAAATAACAATATACCTATCGAACGGGGGGGAAATGATGATACAGAATAACTTGTTGGCAGGCGTAACGCCAAAGCTGACAACGAACATCGCACAGAATACAGCAACACCAGCGGAAGTCACCAAACAATTTAGTGACTTTTTAGGTGAGGCGTTGAATCATGTGGATGCACAAGAGAAAAATGTACAAAAAATGAGCGATAAGTTTATTCTAGGCCAAGTGAATGTTGATCAATTGATGATCGCATCCGAACAGGCGACGCTAAGTCTTCAGCTGACGACACAAATTCGCAATAAAGTGATCGAAGCTTATCAAGAGATCATGCGTACGCAAATCTAATTAGAGATACATATTTAGCAAAGTTTCGGATGGGGTGACGGTGTGAACGAGAAGTTCGTCCAGTATCGAGATAAAGTGACTCAATTCTGGGGTCAATTCGGGAATAAGCAAAAAGTATTGTTTTTATCAGTAATCGGCATTCTGCTCGTCGTCATTGTCCTGTTGTCGTATCAATTCTCAAAGGTTGAGTACGAGACAGCTTTTAGAGATTTGAATGAAGTCGATGCTGCAGCAGTGATGCAGAATTTGGATGCGAGCGGCGTTCCTTATAAACTAAGTGCGGATGGCAAGTCGATTTCGGTTCCAAGCGCATCAGCTTCCAAAGTAAGAGTTGATATAGCATCGCAAGGCATCGTGAAGAACGGATCGTTAGGCTTCGGTGCATTTACGGATAGCTCGTCAACGTTTGGTTCGACCGATCGTGAATTCGATGTGAAATATAAAAATGCACTTAATGGCGAAATTCAGCAATTATTGAATCGGATGCAGGGTGTTAGTGATTCGAAAGTAGTTGTGAATTTACCACGTGAAAGCGTCTTTGCAGGCATGGAAGAACAAGAAGCTGCTTCAGCCTCTGTGAATCTTAAATTCAAACCTGGATATCGACCTAGCCAAGAAACAGTAGATTCCTACTTCAATCTCATTAAGACTGCGATTCCGAATCTAGCACTAGATAACATTACGGTAACAAGTGATGAAGGCGAGTTAATGTCTTCCTTGAAGAACGGTAATGCAACGATGTCAAGTGCGATCGAAGAGCAGATGCAAATTCGTAAGAAATTCGAGAACGATGTTCGTTCAAGTGTTAAACAATTTTTAGGACGCTGGTATTCTCCAGATAAAATTGAAGTACTCGTTGGCGCATCCATTAATTTCGATAAGAAAAACTCGGAACAGAAACTTGTCGAACCTGTGAATAAAGACGAGATCAAAGGGATAGAAATTAGTGTTCAAGAATCTCAGAAATCCTACAGCGGTAAAGACAGTCAGGCTGGTGGTGTTGCTGGGACAGGAGCGCAAGAAATTCCAGGGTACCCTGGCAGTGACAATAACGGCCAGTCCAATTCGGAAGAAAGCTCCAAAACGACCAACTATGATGTGAATCGTATCACGAACCAAATTCAATCTAGTCCGTTCTCAGTCAAAGATTTGAGTGTCAATGTTGCGATTGAACCACCAAATGGTGATCTTGCTTCATTTACGCCAGAGAAAAAGAAAGAAATCGAGACGGTGCTTGTCAATTTTGTTCGCTCAAAGCTTGCAGATTCAGGTCTTGATTATTCAGACGAAGTACTAGCCAAAAAAGTTTCAGTTGTTGCACAAAATTTTGGTTCAACAGCCGCAGCATCGGAAAAAGCTACCTTAACCAACACATTATGGATTGGTGGAGGGGTACTTGCACTAGCATTACTTGCTGGGATCGGATTTATGGTGTATCGACGTAAGAAGAAGCAACAGGAAGCATTCGAAGATATTCCACTCGAACCAGCGTTGGAATTCCCTTCAATTGATTTTGAGAATGTAACGAACGAAAATCAAGTTCGCAAACAATTAGAAACCCTTGCCAAGAAAAAACCAGATGAGTTTGTTAACTTGTTACGTTCTTGGTTAGCAGATGAATCGAGGTGACATAGGTGGCAAGAAATCAGAATCAAGGCTATCAAGTGTTAACAGGACGTCAGAAGGCGGCGATTCTGCTCATTTCTCTCGGTCCGGAAGTATCGGCACAAATTTTTAAACATTTAAGAGAAGATGAAATCGAACAACTTACACTAGAGATTGCGAACATGCGCAAAGTGGATAACACGGAAAAGGAATCCATTCTAGCGGAATTCCATCAGATTTGTCTCGCTCAAGAATATATTACGCAAGGCGGTATTACCTATGCGAAGGAGATTCTAGAGAAAGCGCTTGGGTCGCAGAAAGCGATTGAAGTTATTAATCGATTGACGGCAACCTTGCAAGTCCGTCCGTTTGACTTCGCTCGTAAGGCAGATCCGGCACAAATCTTGAACTTCCTTCAAAATGAGAACGCTCAGACGATTGCACTTGTATTATCGTATTTGCAATTCGAACAGGCTGCAGTTATTCTCTCCTCATTGCCGCAGGAGAAGCAAGCTGAAGTTGCAAGACGCGTTGCGATTATGGACAGCACATCACCTGAAGTAATTAGTCAGGTTGAACGTGTCCTTGAACAGAAATTATCTTCGACGGTTACGCAAGATTATACAAATGCAGGTGGTATCGAGTCGATCGTACAAATCCTTAACGGGGTTGACCGTGGTACGGAGAGAACGATTTTGGATTCCTTGGAAATTCAAGATCCAGAGCTTGCTGAAGAAATTAAGAAACGGATGTTCGTCTTTGAAGATATTGTTAATGTGGATAATCGTGCGATTCAACGGATTATCCGCGATATTGAAAACTCCGATTTGCAGCTTGCGCTTAAAGTGGCAAGCGAAGAAGTACGTGATGTTATTTTCCGGAATATGTCCAAACGGATGGCAGATACATTCAAGGAAGAAATGGAATTTATGGGACCTGTGCGATTGCGTGATGTTGAGGAAGCTCAGACCCGCATCGTAGCAACGATTCGTCGTCTGGAAGAGGCCGGTGAGATTATTATTGCTCGCGGCGGAGGAGATGATATCATTGTCTAATTTGATTAAATCTTCTCAATATGTCGCGGTGAAAGATCCCAAATATATTGAGAAGGTTCAATATATGACAGGTCTCTCAGCGGAGATGAATATCGTAGATGAGAGCGAAGTTCACGCGAAGAGAGAAGCGGAATACGCGAGGATTCGCAAACAAATTATGGATGAAGCAGCTGTCGTTGCTGAAGAAGAGGTGCGACATGCATCGCAGGAAGCCGAGCGCATAGTAGAGGCTGCAAGAGCAGAAGCCGATCAGTGGTGGCAAGAGCGTCGGCAAGAAGACGAGCAGCTCATTGAAATATCGAAGTTGGATGGTTTTGAACGAGGATACCAGGAAGGCATCGAGCAGGCACAAGAGGCTACACGTCAACAAGTGGAGCAAATGCTGGCAGAAGCTAAAGCGATTCTAGAGCAAGCATATCTGGCCAAAGATCAAATCATTCAAGAGGCTGAACCGTTTCTTGTGAATCTAAGCTGCGCGATCGCAGAGAAAATCGTAGATAAGCATCTATCGATGGAGCAAGAGTACGCCGTTGAATTGATTCGTAAGCAGTTAACACGGAAGAGAGAACAAGGGATGATCACGCTTTGCGTGGCGCCAGAGCATTTGGCATTCGTTCAAGCGGCGCGAGAGGAAATGATTCTCTCAATTGATTCCCAAGCGGAACTTCAAATCCTCCCGGATTCTTCAGTGACGGATTGGGGTTGTGTGATTCGTTCTTCATATGGAAGTATTGATGCACGAATTGATACACAGCTTGCTGAGATTAAGAAACATTTGCTGCAAATTGCACTGCATCAAGATGATCGCTCCCAGGAGGATGATCATGCTTAATGCAGACAGATACATAGAACATTTGAAACATATTGATCCCATCCGCGTGAATGGGAAGGTAACACAGGTTATCGGGCTAACTGTTGAGTCGGAAGGACCGGATGCGAGCATCGGTGAAGTCTGTTACATCTACCCTACGAAGGCAGCACAGCCGCTAAAAGCTGAAGTTGTAGGATTTCGTGATAATAAAGTAATTCTTATGCCGCTGGGTGAACTTCACTCCATTGGACCAGGATGTGACGTGGTTGGTACAGGGAAACCGCTAACGGTTCAAGTTGGATCTGAACTGCTCGGGAAGGTTCTCGATGGTCTTGGACAACCTCTTGACCAATCACATCTACCAAGTCGTATGGCACATTATTCGACACACAATGTTCCATCGAATCCGCTTAAGCGACCGCGTGTTGCTGAACCTATTGGAACGGGAGTACGTGCAATAGATGGATTGCTTACGATGGGAAAAGGTCAGCGTGTTGGTATTTTTGCTGGGTCAGGGGTAGGTAAGAGCACATTGCTCGGGATGGTGGCACGGAATACATCAGCAGATGTGAATGTTATCGCATTGATCGGTGAGCGGGGCAGAGAGGTACTTGATTTTATTGAACGTGACCTTGGACCCGAAGGACTTGCTCGTTCTGTTGTCATTGTAGCGACGTCGGATCAACCTGCATTAATTCGAATCAAAGGTGCGTTGATTGCAACGACAATAGCCGAATATTTCCGTGATCGTGGATTAAATGTCATGCTGATGATGGACTCCGTGACACGTTATGCGATGGCGATGCGTGAGGTTGGTCTTGCGATTGGTGAGCCACCAGCAACGCGCGGATATACACCATCGGTTTTTGCGAGTCTTCCGAAATTGCTAGAGCGTGCGGGAACGGGACCTACAGGATCGATAACCGCGTTCTACACGGTACTTGTTGACGGTGATGATATGAATGAACCGATCGCTGATGCGGTTCGGGGTATTCTGGATGGTCATATCGTGTTGAATCGTTCCATAGCACATAAAGGTCACTTCCCAGCGATCGATGTGATGGCGAGTATTAGTCGGGTGATGAAGGATATTGTCGATTCCGAACATACGAGTGCAGCTGAGAATTTGAAACGTCTACTTGCTGTATATAAAGAATCGGAAGATTTAATTAATATTGGTGCCTATCAGCGAGGTTCAAATGCTCAAATCGATATGTCGCTCGAATATATTGATGCAATTTGGAATTTTACGAAGCAGAAAGTCGATGAGAAAGTAACTTATCAGGATGCGCATGAACAATTAATCATGGAATTCGGAGCTAATTGATCGATGCGCTTAGTTTCGATGAAATTGGAGGTAAGGAGTGCTGAAAATGGCAGTACGGTTTCATTACCCTTTTCAAAAAGTGGTTGATCTAAAGGGAAGTGAAAAGACGCAAGCAGAATGGGTGCTCTCTGCATCGATTGGCAAGCTGCAACAGGTTACGTCTGTACTTCATCAATTGGAAGCTGAGAAAGAGAGTGCACTAGATTCGATACAGGAAGCGACAATAGCGTGTTGTGTGTCGAGTTTACAATCGATGCAATCCTATCTTAGTCGGATCGAACAATCGATTCGAAATCAATTGAAGGATGTTCAAGTGGCGAAGACCGATGTCGAACGTAATCAATTGCATTTGACAGACAAAATGAAGGATGAGCAAGTGTGGCAACAAGCGAGAGAAAGAGCCAAAGAACGGTATCGTTATGAAATGCAGCTTCGCGAGCAAAATGAGCTTGATGAAATGGCGACCGTGCGCTTTTCCTTGTCGGCTCGTTAACGCTTGAACGATCTCATTATGGGTTCTTAGAGATCGTTGATTCGAGAAGGAGAGATCGGTTTGAAAGAAGCGGATATCGAGAAAAGTTCATACAGTGGATTTGAGCGGTTTTTGTTTTTTGTGACACCTATCATTTTTACAATTGTGTTGTTATTCGTATTGCTCGCATTGTTCAATTTCCCGGTCCGTAATACGATTCTTGAAGTTGCGCAGAAAATCCCGATTGTTAATCAGTGGGTGCCTGAGCCGTCTTCTGGGACGGCCCAAGTGGGTACCGATGCGAAGGCGAAGAATAACAATCTAGAGAAAAAAGTTGAAGAATTAAATCAGCTATTAGCTGCAAAAGACGCAGAACTGAAGAAATCGACATCATTAATTGATCAAAAGGATCAAGAAATTCTGACCCTTAAAGAGAACGTTCAGCAGACGAAACAAGACTTCGAAGAGAAAAAACAGACAGATCAAGAATATCAAGCTCAAATTACGGGTCTTGCGAATATGTATGCCAAGATGCAGCCATCCAAAGCGGCACCAGTAATGGAAAGCTTGACATTGGACGAGCAAGTGCTGGTTCTTCAAGCGATGAAGCCGAATGATCGTGTGAAAATTTTGGAGAAAATGACGCCGAAAGCCGCAGCCGATGCATCGATTCTATTGAAAGATGCGCAGTCATCAGAGAACTTGGCAATCGCAGCTGTGCAAGCCCGTTTAAACAAGCTCAAGAATGATGAGAAAAATAAGGCCAAAGATAAGCTGGACAATACGCAGTTGATCCAGACGTTCCGCAACATGACGCCTAAAAGTGCAGCTTCTCTGATTCTAGAAACGGCGAAGATAAGTGAGGAGAAGGCGTTGCTCATCCTCAAATCGATCGATGATTCGACTAGATCTCAAATCTTAACGGCCATGACAGATAATAACACAAAAGATAATAAAGATACTGCAGCAATCGCTGCTAAGCTATTATCCAAAATCATGCCAGCCAAGTAAGTGTTCGTGCTTGAAAGGAGGTGAAAAAGATGGAAATGATGATTCAATCTACATCAGCTTCGATCAGTGCGAAATCTTCGAATGCTTCGGCGACTAAGAATGCGGCTGGCACGGATAAGTCGGGTAATACCTTCGGGCAAGTGCTGGGTCAATCTATGAACGGTCAAGAAGCAGCAAGTGGAACAGGCAATACTGCACCGGTAAATGTGCAAACCTTGATTAAAAGTGCATTGGCAACGGATTCTACAGGAGAAATCAGTACAGATCAGTTGATTGAAGCGCTAATCGCGTCACTGCAACAAGCAGACGGGAATATTGAGAATAATCCTGATTTATTGGGACAATTGCAAGAATGGATCAAGCTGGCAGATGAGCTTTTGGCAGCACTTGTCAGCCCTCAAGTGAGCGTACAGGAACCATCGAACAAACTCGCAGAATCCGACTTGGCTGCAGACCCAGCAACATTGCGTTTTGCGGTTCAAGATAGGCTGATGCAACTCGTAACCCTTGTTAAGGAAGTGAGCACAACTGAGTTACAACAACCAGCTGTGATGAACAAGTCGATGGGCGCTGAGTTCATGCAAACCCTGCAATCGATGTTAGGTGATATGACGCAGCAATCGGGCACACAAGTGACGAAGCAATCCAATGCAGCACAGTTGATCCAAGCATTGCAAGCGATTCTGAACAAAGGGAACACGGTAAATTCGGATTCAAATGTTGTCAGAACGATGGATCTTTTCTCTGATCGTGCCGTGCAACCGACATCGCTTGTGGGAAATGCCGTGAAAGTAACTAACGAGAATAATTCGTCGTTACAACAGCATACGTCCAATCAGACGCAATCAACCTTAGCTTCGTCAGATGATCAGCCATGGCTGAATCTAGATAACGATAAGGATGTATCACCAATTGTTACTGCCGGTCAAATGGCGCTTCGCGCGCATGATACGACGGTTCCTCGAACAGCAGCGCCTGTGATACAAGCACAGAACTTTGCACCTGAGATGAGCCAGTTCATTAAGCAGCTGGATATTGTGAAGTTGAATGGATTATCAGAAGCGAAGATTATTCTATTCCCTGAGCATCTCGGTCAAGTAGATATTCGAATTTCGGTTCAGAACGGCCATATTGTTGCGCAATTTATGACGGAACATGCAGCAGCCAAGGACATGTTAGATATGCAAATGGCTCAACTCCGTACAGCACTGCAATCCCAAGGTCTGCAAGTTGAGAAGCTCGAAGTCACGCAGAACCAGAACTTGCATTCCCAAATGTTCCATGATGGACGTCAGTCGAATCGTGGACAAGGGCAGGGAGATCAGCAGACAAAGAATCAGGCAGCAGGGCAAGAGGAAGGTTCAATCAGTCAATTGCAATCAAATATGCAAGAGGAACAAAACATCCGCCTGAATGGGTTAAGTCGAGGCAGTTCCTTCCATGCAACGGTGTAGAAAGAGAGTAGGTGAAAGCAATGGCAAATGATCGAGTCTCAACTTCAAATATGTGGCCGAACTATAGCCCGACGAATGTGGCTGCAGCAGCGAAGAAGGAGCAGAGTTCGCTCGGGAAGGATGATTTCTTCAAAATCTTGGTTACGCAAATGACGAATCAAGATCCGACACAGCCACTTAACGACCGTGAGATGATCGCTCAGATGGCGCAGTTCTCCTCGGTCGAGCAATTAATGAACATTAATAAGCTGCTTACATCGATGCAGCAATCCCTCGGCTCTTCATCAGGTTTGATCGGTAAGCAGATCAGTTGGAAAACTGAAGGGGATAAGCCGGAGACCAAATCAGGTATTGTAGAATCGATTATTATCCGTGATGGGATCCAATACGCCAAAGTTGGGACCGATGAAATTCTTCTTAGCAAGGTTGATAAGATTGAGAACCCTGCTGACAAGGTGCCTCCTAAGGATGAAATGAAGCCTGATCAACCAAAACCTGAACAACCTATAGCTGAACAACCGAAACCTGATGAACCGGTGAAGGATGAGAATAGTAAAAATCCTGAAACGGATAAACCTTCGAATCCACCAGAGGCTAGCGGATCATGACGGATCGTATGACCGTAGGTCAGCTATACACGGGTAAGATTTCACCTGCTGGGGTAAGGCCAAAGACAGAGCGTCTATCGAACGCAAATGATACAAGCTTTGAAGAGATACTGCAAAGTAACTTTGTAAGGTTCAGTCAACACGCTGAAATGCGCCTACGTCAAAGAGGAATTCAAATGGGCCCGGAGCAGCTATCAAAGCTAGAGACAGCTATTGATAAGGCTGCAGCAAAGGGTGCGAAAGAATCTCTCGTGCTTTTGCCAGATACAGCATTGATCGTGAACATTAAGAATCGTATGGTTGTGACCGCAATGGATCAATCATCGATGAAAGAGCATGTGTTCACACAAATTGATAGTGCAATAGTTCTTACATAAAAAAGGCTGGACCTAATAAGGAGGCCTAAGATTGCGGATCGACCGATGCAATCTCTGTATGACAAACGATTAGAATGAGGAGGATATCTATTCATGCTAAGATCGATGTATTCTGGTGTTTCAGGTATGCGCGGCTTTCAGACAAAGCTTGATGTCATCGGCAACAACATTGCGAACGTGAATACGGTTGGATTCAAAGCTGGCCGTGTTATGTTTAAAGATATTATGAGCCAGACGGTTGGAGGCGCTACAGCTCCAAATGGTACTGCTCAAGGCGGGATTAACCCGAAGCAAATTGGACTTGGCGTTACTGTAGGTTCGATTGATACGATTCATCTCGGTGGTAGTGCAATGACCACGAACCAACCATTGGATTTGCGGATTGATGGCGATGGATTCTTTGCAGTTCAATTGGAAGGTCAGACGACGCCATTCTTGACTCGCGCAGGGAATTTCCATATTGATGCCGATCGCAACATTGTAACAGGCGATGGGATGAGAGTCGTAGCTTCCGGCGGAGACATCATTGATTCCTTGGATGATACGGTAACAGGACTTACGGTTGCCCAAGATGGAACACTGATGCTAGCAAAGAATGATGGAACAATCGAACAAGGCCCGAAAATTGGTATTGTTAAAGTAATCAACCCTGAAGGTCTAGAGAAGATCGGTGGCAACTTGTATCGAATGACGGGGAATGCGAATCCGGATGGCGCGCTCGAAGTCGTCGATGCGAACAGCACTGAATTTGGAACGGGAGCCGTTATTTCGGGTCAATTAGAAATGTCTAACGTTGAATTGACAGGCGAGTTTACGGAAATGATCGTTGCACAGCGCGGTTTCCAAGCGAACTCTCGTATTATTACAACTTCTGACGAAGTTCTGCAAGAAGTTGTTAACTTAAAACGATAAGATCGGATGATTAAGTAACGGAGGGGATTTTCCCCTCCACATCTCATAGGAGGGTAGCCATGATCTCACTTACGCGGCTCAACGGTTCCCAGGTATGGATTAATGCTTTACTTATAGAGAGTGTCGAAGAATCACCCGATACATATGTTACGCTCGTTACAGGTAAGAAAATCATCGTACTGGAGAAGTCAGTTGATATCATTCGTTTGATGAAAGATTACCTAAGCAGTATTGGCGTGCAAGGCGCGACCATCAAGTTTCAGCAAACGGAGGGACAATCATGAAAAGAATGTTGCCATGGCTTATTACCGTCCTACTTGCCATTACATTAATTATTGTTGCAGCATTTCTCTTGTATAATTACTGGTCTAATGATTCCAAAGGTTCGAAAGTGGACAGTGCAATAAGTCAAGTGGAAACGAAACAATTGACTGCGGACCAAATCGTTGAGGTGTCTTCTCAGATTACGGATATCAAGACAAACTTGGCTGATGCAGGCTATGTCGTTATGATGGGCTTCTCTTTCCAACTTGATAGTAAGAAGACGAAAGAGGAATTTGATAAGATCAAAGATATCAATATTAAACCGATCATCATTAAAACGCTGGCGGATATGCAACCGACAGAACTTAATGGCGCGAAAGGTAAAGATCAACTCTGTGCGAAGCTGACCAATCTAATCAACAGTGCGATGCCTAGCGGGAAGTTGATGAATGTGGCGATTACTGATTTTATTATGACGTCCATTTAATTTGGCGATAGGATGATTCCTTTAAGGGGGTGAAACGATTGGTTGATGTATTGTCACAAAATGAGATCGATGCCTTGCTTGCGGCACTATCTTCTGGCGAGATGGATGCAGAGGAACTGAAGAAAGAAGAATCGCAGAAGAAAATTAGATCTTACGATTTTAAGAGAGCAGTTCGTTTCTCCAAGGATCACATTCGAAGTTTGACGCGAATACACGAGAACTTTGCTCGGTATTTGACGACGTATTTTTCAGCGCAATTACGTACTTTTGTGCAAATCAGCGTCGTGCAGGTCGAACAATTGCCGTATGACGAATTTATCCGATCAATTCCAAAAATGACGATATTAAATATTTTTGAAGCGGAGCCGCTTGAAGGTCGAATGGTTCTTGAGGTTCACCCTAACGTAGCTTTTGCGATGGTTGATCGTTTACTCGGCGGCACCGGCGTGGCTCCTTCCAAAATAACTGCCTTGACAGAGATCGAGACAATGGTCATGGAACGGATTTTCAGCAGAGCATTTGATAGTCTTCAAGAAGCTTGGAAGACGGTCATCGATATTGCACCACGACTCGAAGCACTTGAGACAAACCCGCAATTTATGCAAATTGTTTCACCGAATGAGACGATTGCGTTAATCTCGTTAAGCACCAAAATTGGTGATACGACAGGGATGATCAATCTATGTATCCCACACGTTGTTATTGAACCGATTATGCCTAGATTGTCGGTACATCATTGGTTCGTCTCTCAGAAGAAATCGAGAGTTCCTGAAGAAGTCGAGGTACTTCGACAACGGGTGAATAAAGCGAGATTACCGTTGATTGCTGAGTTGGGTAATTCACAAATCTCCATACGCGAATTTTTAAGTTTATCGGTGGGTGATGTTATAACGTTAGAGAAAAAAGTTGAAGATGGCCTATCGATCCGCGTCGGAGAGAAATTGAAATTTCTCGGCAGTCCTGGTGTTGTTAAAGATCGCGTGGCGATTCAAATTGATGAAATTGTGAGCGAAGGGGTTGAAGAATTTGACGAGTAAAGACTATTTATCTCAAGAGGAAATTGATGCTCTACTGAATCAATCCTCAGCATCTAATACAGATGAGGGTTCGAAGTCTGAAATTTCCATCAATGATTATTTAACCGCACTGGAACAAGATGCTCTTGGGGAAATTGGAAATATTACGTTTGGAAGTGCAGCAACGGCGCTGTCCACACTTCTTGGGAAAAAAGTCGACATTACGACCCCACAAGTGTCCATTATTTCACGCGAGAATTTTAGCAGTGAATTCCCAAAACCGCATGTCGCAGTACATGTGACATATGTAGATGGGTTTGAAGGCATTAATTCATTGGTGATTCATACGAGAGACGCACAGGTCATTGCGAATTTGATGCTTGGTGGAGATGGGCAGATTACTGAGGATGAAGAACTGAATGAGATTCATATCAGTGCTGTACAAGAAGCCATGAATCAAATGATGGGATCCTCTGCAACGTCGATGTCGACGATCTTTAATCGGTTTGTAAATATCTCGCCTCCAGGTATTGATATTCTCAATATTGAGAGTGGTAGAGGACTCCAGAAGCTACCTACGGAAGACTATCTGGTTAAAGTTTCGTTCCGCTTAATTATCGGAGATTTGATTGATTCGACGATCATGCAGCTTCTCTCTATTTCTTTTGCCAAGGAGTTAGTTGCATCGCTATTGGGTGATGCCGCTGAACCAGAAGCGCCAGCACCGGTTGTGAATGAGCCTATGGTCGCGAGTGAACCAGCTGCACCAATGTTTGTGGACCCGAGTGCAGGCTTCAGTGCCGTCGATCCTACGATGCCTTATGCGGAACAACCACTTGCGCAGCAACCGATGATCGCTCAGCAGCAAATGCATGGGCAGCCGATGTATGCACAACCACAAGGTTATCAACAACCAGGTTATGGGGCACCAATGGGGCAACCTTCGATGCTTGGAAATGGCGCGAATCGAAATGTGCAACAAGTTCAATTTGCTAGTTTTCAGAATACTCCTTATTTACAGACAGAGGAGACTAATCTAAATTTATTATTAGACATTCCGCTGAAAGTGACTGTAGAATTAGGTAGAACCCAGAAGCAAATTAAGGAAATTCTCGAATTATCGCAAGGATCGATTATTGAATTGGACAAGCTCGCAGGGGAACCTGTCGATATATTGGTGAACAACAAGTTAATTGCCAAAGGTGAAGTTGTTGTAATCGATGAGAATTTTGGGGTTCGTGTTACAGATATCGTAAGTCAATGGGATCGTATTCAAAAACTACAATAAGCACTAGGGAGGATTTTTTAACATGTCAAACCGTATTTTAGTCGTAGATGATGCAGCTTTTATGAGAATGATGATTCGTGACATTCTGACGAAGAATGGGTACGAAGTCGTAGGTGAAGCACAAGATGGAGCACAAGCGATTGAGAAGTTTAAAGAATTCAAACCTGATTTGGTGACGATGGACATTACGATGCCTGAAATGGATGGTATCTCCGCTTTGAAAGAAATCAAGAAGTTGGATGGCGCTGCCAAAGTAATCATGTGCTCCGCGATGGGACAGCAAGCGATGGTCATCGATGCGATTCAAGCAGGAGCTAAAGACTTTATCGTGAAACCGTTCCAAGCTGATCGGGTTATTGAAGCGATTAAGAAGACGTTAGGATCCTAAATCGAATGATTTCGTTCCTAGCATTGGATTCAGACACAAATAATAATATGAGCTACTCTGGCGCAGTGATGAATATCGTCTGGGTGCTCATCGTTCTCGTAATCATTATCTTTCTAATCGTGTTTGTCATTCGATTCCTAGGACAGAAAAATCGCAACTGGAGCCGAAACCAAGCGATTCGTACGCTTGGGGCGATCGGGCTTGCGCAGAACAAATCGATGCAAGTGGTAGAGATCGGGGATTCGATCTACATTATCGGTGTTGGCGAAGATATACGTCTCATCGATAAAGTATCGGATCCTGATGAGGTTGCGGTTATTCTAGCTTCTTTTGAGCAGAATCAATCCAAACAGGGGCAAGAAATCGCGCCCTTTATCTCGAACTTGATGAAGAAACTTCGTAAATCGGAGGATTCGGCGCCTATCTCGCAGGAGGAACTGAATACCTCCTTTCATGAAGTGTTCCAGAGCAAGTTAAACCGAGTGACAAGCCGGAAGCAGAAGGTAGAGGAATTGCTTCAGGACGAAAATAATTCAGATCGGTTGATGGACAAATGAACAAAAAAGTATTGGTATGCTTAACCGTTGTATTGTTCTTGGCATCGCTGATGGTTGTACAATCTGCATTTGCGGCAGACCCTATTCCCAATATACATTTTCAAATTGGCGATGGTGGTGAAAAGCCCGGTACGAGCTCGTTGTCTTTATTGCTGATTATCACGATCTTAAGTGTGGCACCTGCGATATTGCTTCTTATGACGAGCTTTACACGCATTGTGATCGTACTCGGGTTCGTACGAACCTCCCTTGGGACTCAGCAGATGCCTCCCAATCAAGTATTAATAGGTTTAGCGTTATTCATGACGCTATTCGTGATGTCTCCTACAATATCTGAAGTGAACAAAGTTGCCTTGCAACCCTATCTAAATGACCAAATCTCTCAGACGCAGGCACTAGAAAAGGCCGCAATTCCGATGAAGAAGTTCATGTTCAAGCAGACAAGGGAGAAGGATTTATTGCTTTTTATGAAATACACAAAGACGGAGAAGCCGAAGAGCTATGAAGATATTCCAATTTCAGTACTCGTACCTGCGTTCGCAATAAGTGAGCTGAAGACTGCGATGCAGATGGGTTTTATGATCTTCATTCCGTTTCTTGTTATTGATATGGTCGTGGCGAGTACGCTTATGGCCATGGGGATGATGATGCTTCCGCCGGTCATGATCTCATTACCTTTCAAAATATTACTGTTTATACTGGTCGATGGTTGGTATCTTGTTGTGAAGTCATTGTTATCAAGCTTTGGCACATAACGGATCAGGACAGATAGAAGGAGGACGCAAGTGACCACGGATTTTATTATCGGGCTTGCTGGTCAAGCAGTATATACTGTCTTGAAGGTTAGTGCGCCAATGCTTGTGCTGGGATTGCTCGTTGGACTTATCATTAGTATCTTTCAGGCGACGACGCAGATTCAAGAGCAGACACTCGCTTTTGTTCCTAAAATCGTTGCGGTAATGCTGGCCCTTCTCATTTTTGGACCATGGCTCTTAACAACCATGATTGATTTCACGACCAATATTCTTGACAATTTAAATCAATTTATCGGGTAGGCGTGAGCAAATGGATTTTATACAAGAGGCTCTCCCTGTTTTTTTGTTAATTTTTTGTCGGATTTCAGCGTTTTTTGTAGCTGCTCCTGTCTTTTCATCTCGAAATGTGCCGAATCAGTTTAAGATTGGTTTATCATTTTTCGTAGCATTGATTATTTACTTAAGTTATGGCTTAAGCCAGAGGGTACCCTTCGATACCCATTACATATTGCTTGTTATGAGAGAAGTGCTTGTTGGATTACTCATTGGTTATTGCGCGGTTTTGTTCATGTCAGTTATTAATACAGCAGCGAGCTTTATAGATATGCAGATCGGGTTCGCGATGGCGAATGTGATTGATCCGTTATCCGGCCAATCTTCTCCCATAATGGGGGGCTTCAAATATGCCGTTGCTATTCTATTATTCCTGATCATGAACGGCCATCATTATATGATCGATGCGATGTTCAAGAGCTATGAATGGGTGCCATTATCAAATGACGTGTTCCAGCGAATATATGATGGGAGTGTCTCAACATTCCTTATCACGACATTTGCGAATACTTTCCTGCTCGCATTCCAGCTTGCAGCCCCGATCGTGGTTGCCTTGTTCTTAACGGATGTTGGACTTGGATTTCTTGCGCGGACAGCTCCGCAATTTAACGTATTCGTCATCGGGATTCCGCTCAAAATTATTGTGGGCTTAGCGATTCTTCTACTCGTGATCCCAGGTCTTGCTTATTTATTTCAACAGCTTTTTGGTACGATGTTCGATTCCATAGAACAGTTAATTCAATTGATGGGCCATTCAGGTGCTGCAACGTGAAAAGAGGAGGGGTAACGGTGAACTTGCGGTATCAACTGGACCTTCAACTTTTTTCACAGGAAAAAACGGAGAAAGCAACACCGAAAAAACGACAGGAATCTAGACAAAAAGGTCAAGTCGCGAAAAGTGCGGATCTGTCAGGGGCTTCTGTCTTGTTAGGCGCATTTATGTGTCTGCTCATGCTTGGTGGATTCTTCAAAGAACGACTAATGAATCTCTTTACAGAGCCGCTGCTGCATCATATGAATATTTCGTTCACCCAGGAGACCATATTGCAATTTTTTGGACAAATGGCTTTGAAAATATTAATTTTCATGGCGCCCATATTCATTATTGCAATTTTACTTGGACTCTTAGCGAATTATCTGCAAGTGGGGTTCTTATTTACGGGAGATCCGATTAAGGTGAAGCTGAGTAAGATCAATCCGATCAATGGGTTCAAGAACATTTTCTCGATGCGATCGCTCGTCGAATTTATGAAGTCGATTATTAAGCTCACAGTGATTGGACTTCTCGTGTATACATCCATTATCGGACAGAAAGCAGAAATTTTGCAGCTCTCGCATCAATCGATTGAACACATTTTCACTTTTGCAGCGAAAGTTACACTAGGTCTTGGGATTAAGATTGCCGCCGTATTGCTTGTGCTCGCAGGTCTTGATTATCTGTACCAACGATATGAACATGAGAAGAGTCTTCGCATGTCCAAGCAAGATATTAAAGATGAATATAAAAAAATGGAAGGGGATCCGTTGATAAAAGGAAAGATTCGTGAACGTCAACGCCGCATGGCCTTATCACGTATGATGCAGGAAGTGCCCAAAGCGGATGTGATTATTACGAATCCAACGCACTTTGCTGTCGCCATTAAATATGACGCCACAATGATGCAAGCGCCACAAATTATCGCAAAGGGGCAAGATTACGTCGCTCTAAAAATTAAGGAATTAGCCAAAGAACACAACATCGTTACGATGGAGAACAAACCGCTTGCGCGTGCTCTATATGCGCGGACGGAGATCGGAGATTCCATCCCTGCAGATCTGTTCCAAGCGGTAGCAGAAGTATTGGCATATGTCTACAAGTTAAAAGGCAGAGTCAAATCTCGGTAAAAAGGGAGGTAGCGAATCATGAAAATAAGAGATATTACTGTTCTCGCAGGCATTATTGGTATCGTGCTTATGATGGTCCTGCCCATCCCTTCATGGCTGTTGGACGTATTATTGATCATTAACATTTCGACGGCGTTAATGATTCTTCTTATAGCGATGAATTCGAAGGAAGCATTACAGTTCTCGATTTTTCCAGCTTTATTGCTCATCACGACGTTATTCCGATTAGCGCTTAATATCTCGACAACGAAGTTGATCTTGACGCATGGTGAAGCTGGACATGTTGTCGCGACCTTCGGCCAATGGGTTGCGCAAGGTGAAATAGCGGTTGGTTTTGTTGTTTTCCTCATCTTGGTTGTCGTTCAATTTATCGTTATTACGAAGGGTTCTGAACGGGTAGCTGAGGTAGCGGCACGTTTTACCCTCGATGCGATGCCAGGGAAGCAGATGAGTATTGATGCGGATTTGAACGCAGGACTCATCAATGAACAGCAAGCAAAGGAACGGCGCTCGAAGATTGAGAAGGAAGCAGATTTCTACGGTGCAATGGACGGGGCGAGTAAATTCGTCAAAGGGGATGCCATTGCATCGATTATCATTCTAATTATCAATTTAATCGGCGGATTTATTATCGGTATGGCTGTGCATGGTATGCCTTTTGGTGAAGCACTTAGCCGATATACGATTCTATCGATTGGGGATGGCTTGGTGAGCCAGATCCCAGCATTGCTGATCTCAACAGCAGCAGGTCTGATCGTGACGCGTGCGGCATCGGATGGTAACTTGGCACAAGATCTTAGTGCGCAGGTGTTTGCTTATCCGAAGCTAATCTATATTGTCGTCGGTACGATTACGATCCTTGGATTGTTTACACCGATCGGCCCATGGGCTACGCTGCCATTCGGAGCTCTATTATTGTTCGCTGCGCGGAAGATGCAGAAGACGATGGATAAGAAGCAGGCGGAAGAAGAGCTTCAAGTGGAAGAGCAGCAGATTGAAGAAGTCCGGAGTCCTGAAAGTGTGATTAATTTATTGCAAGTTGATCCGATTGAATTCGAATTTGGGTATGGTCTGATTCCGTTAGCAGATACGCAACAGGGTGGAGATTTACTCGATCGTATCATTATGATCAGGCGTCAATGTGCTTTAGAACTAGGACTTGTGGTCCCTGTTATCCGAATTCGCGACAATATTCAACTAAAACCGAACGAATACGTCATAAAAATTAAAGGAAATACAGTGGCTGGCGGTGAATTATTAATTAATCATTACTTGGCCATGAGTCCTGGGTATGATGATGACTCAATAACAGGGATTGACACAACGGAACCAGCTTTTGGCCTACCTGCGCTATGGATCGATGAGCCTACGAAGGAACGTGCCGAATTGGCGGGTTATACCGTGGTTGATCCACCTTCCGTCGTAGCGACGCATCTTACGGAGATTATTAAGAAGCACGCACACGAGTTGCTAGGCAGACAAGAGACGAAAGCCCTAGTAGACAACGTCAAGGAATCTTATCCGGTTCTTGTCGACGAGCTGATCCCGAACATACTCACAGTTGGTGAAGTACAGAAGGTACTGGCGAAGTTGCTTCGTGAGAAAATTTCGATTCGAGACCTTGTGACCATTTTTGAGACGCTTGCTGACTATGGGGCGTATTCGAAAGATCCTGAAGTATTAACGGAATATGTGCGTCAATCTCTTTCCAGACAAATTACTCAGCAATTTACATCACAAGGTGAGACACTACGAGTTATCACAGTGGGTCCTGCATTAGAGAAAAAAATTGCCGAGAGTGTACAGTCTTCTGACCAAGGCAGCTATTTGGCGTTAGATCCGAATTCAACGCAGATTGTGTTCCAGAAGATAACGGAACAAGTACAGCGGTTAATCCAATCAGGTCATCAACCGGTCGTATTGACATCACCAACGATTCGAATGTATTTGCGTCAAGTGATCGAACGAATGATGCAGGATATTCCCGTATTATCTTATAGTGAATTAGAACCGAATGTCGAAATTCAAAGTGTAGGGGTGGTGAACTTATGAGAGTAAAACGTTATATCGTAGAGACCATGCCGACAGCGATGCAGCAAATTCGGGCGGAGCTAGGGAATGATGCCGTCATTTTAAGTACGAAAGACCTATATATCGGCGGATTCCTCGGGATGTTCCGTAAGAAGCGTATCGAGGTGGTTGCGGCAGTCGATAAGGCTCCAGCACCATCTGCGAAATCGACGGATACTCGCCAAGTTCACGCCCTAACGACACAGCAAAAAGCAGTGGATGATGGAGCAGTAGCTACGTTGATTGCGGCTGCATCCACTGCATCGAATAGGCACGTGGCATCGGCCTATCGAACAGCTCAGAATCAGGATATCGGAACATCCGTCGCTTCAGAGCAAGTAATTGCGCCTCCAGCACGAACGATCATTCAAGCTGAACCACCACAGGCGCCTGATCGGAGCCATATCATCAGCAGTGTGAAGCCAAATCAGGTACAACCGGGTCGCGAAGAATTGATCTTTGATGAATTACGTCAGGTGAAAGAATCGATTGCGAAGTTATCGAAGCAGTCTATGGGTATTAATGAAGATGAAATTTATGAGTCGGTTATTGCATCACTTCGAGAGCAAGAGATTGCACCACATGTGATAGATTCGTGGCTAGATCAGTATAAGCAAATACTTGCCCTCGAGGCTCAGGAAGGCTCAGCTGAACATTTTGCGGATTTTGTTCGAGAGCTGCTCAGACAGAATATTGCTTCCGTTGCACCGGAAGGCATACAGAGTCATACACGTGTCATCTATGTCGCTGGTCCTACAGGCGTAGGGAAGACAACAACCATAGCGAAGCTTGCAGCGGATCAATTATTCCGTCATGGGCGGAAGGTTGGATTTATTACTTCAGATACATATCGGATTGCCGCAGTTGAGCAGTTACGTACGTATGCGACAATTCTCAATATTCCATTAGAAGTTGTGAACTCGCCAGCTGATCTCATGCGAGCAATGAAGTCGCTTGAGCATTGTGATTTGATTTTTATGGATACGGCTGGCCGTAATTTCCGCAATGAACTTCTTGTATCTGAGCTGAATAGTTTGTTGAAGCCATTAGATTCAAGCGAGACGTACCTGGTACTCAGCATGACCGCGAAATATCGGGACATGTCGAAGATCGTAGAGCATTTTCAGAAATATCAATTGGATAAGGTGATCTTCACGAAGCTGGATGAGACAGGTACCCATGGTTCAATTCTCAACGTTATCCATGACTATCATTTGAAATTGTCATATATAACCGATGGGCAGAATGTGCCCGAAGATATTCGACTACTTCAACCCGAGCGGCTCATTCAACTTATTTTAGGAGAAGAAGTGAATGTATGATCAGGCACAAGCGTTAAGGAATCTTGTCAATCGTCACAATAAAATGCAAGACTCCCACCACGATACACGAATTGTTACGGTAACGAGTGGTAAAGGCGGCGTGGGGAAGTCGAACTTTACGTTGAACTTTGCGCTTGCATTGCAATCGCTCGGACAGAAAGTGCTTGTGTTTGATGCCGATCTCGGAATGGCGAATATCGATGTCTTGATGGGTGTGAATTCGAGGGTTAACCTATACCATCTATTAAAAAGAGAGAAGACGATCTGGGAGGTTATTCTCAAAGGTCCCAATGATCTTCATTTCATTGCTGGGGGATCGGGGTTCCAAGAACTACTTACACTTCCAGAGGAAGAATTGTTGTATTTCACGGAACAGGTTCATTCCATCTCTGGAGAATATGACATCATTCTGTTCGATACAGGGGCAGGTTTAACCAAAGAAACATTGAATTTCATTCTTTCTGCCGAAGAGACCATTGTTGTAACAACACCAGAACCAACATCGATTACCGATGCTTATGCGTTGATTAAAATCGTACATCGAATGAATAACAAGGTAGCTTTTCGTTTAGTTGTTAATCGGGTGTCGGACCTTCAGGAAGGCATCCAGACATCGAATAAAATTAATTTAGTGTCAGAACAGTTTCTAGATTTGAAAATCCCAACCTTAGGGTATGTGATGGATGATCCGAATGTTTCAAATGCGGTGAAGAAGCAAGTACCTTTTACGATTGCATTCCCGCAGAGTACATCTAGTCGAAGTATTGAACAGTTAGCTCAAGCTTACCTAAATAAATCAAGTCAACCGCAACGAATGCCTTCGGAAAGCGGAGTAAAAGGATTTCTATCTAGAATGCTGAAATTTATGAAATAATCCTTTTCAAAGGAAGTGAGGCAGATGCAAGTCTTCAAAGTATTGGTTATTGATGATTCCGCATTTATGCGTAAATATATTTCCGATATGGTTACATCGGATACACAATTCGAAGTTGTGGACACGGCGAAGAACGGGCAAGAAGCTGTTGAGAAGGTTAAATCATTAAATCCAGATGTCATCACGATGGATATTGAAATGCCGGTCATGAACGGCTTGGAAGCGCTAAAGGTCATAATGGAAGATCATCCGACGCCAGCCATCATGTTGTCCAGTTTTACGGAGAAAGGTGCAAGAGAAACAATTCTCGCGTTGGAGATAGGGGCATTTGACTTTATTCAGAAGCCATCGGGGACGATCTCTTGTGATATTCATGTTGTCTCGGAGCATCTGCACCAGAGGTTGCGTGCAGCTATTAGCTCCAATATGAAAAAGTGGCCAATCAAAATAGCACCATTTCCCGAGTCTCAGTCAACCGTGCCTGCTGCTCCAATGGTACCGGTCATCCCTGTAACACCAGCAGCTGCGGATACACCAACGGTTCTAGTAAAGCCAGCTTCTATCGATTATGTTCTTAAACCTGTCATCCAGGAACGTTCAGAATTACAATATCGAACGCCTGGAATACTGCCTAAGAATCAGGAACCTATAAAGTCGAAGAAGCCCAATTCGGACCGCCAATTACATACAGCAGAAGTGCTTCTTGAGACGGCTGCTACCCTAACACCTGTTCCTTCAATTGAAGTTCCTGAGCTGAAAGTTAGACAACCAAGGCGAACAACCTTCAATCAATTGGTCGCGGTAGGCTCTTCGACAGGAGGACCTCGGGCGCTTAAGGAGCTTCTGACTGGGATTCCAGAAGATTTTCCAGCGCCAATTGTGATTGTGCAGCATATGCCAGCGAATTTCACGAAGTCACTAGCACAGCGGCTGAACTCCTTTTGTCAAATTCGTGTTGTCGAGGCAGAGAATGGTGATCGTCTTGAACCAGGCACAGCATATATCGCGCCTGGCGGCTGGCATATGACTATTAGACGCGAAATCAAAGGGACGTATGTTGTTGAGCTTAACAAGCAGGATCTTAGAAATGGACATCGTCCTTCGGTAGATATCTTGTTCGAATCATTGATTCCGTTAAAAGAACTAGAGAAGCATGTCGTATTACTCACGGGTATGGGCAGTGATGGCGCTCGAGCGATGAATGCACTCACGGAACATGGGGTTCAGTCAACATTTGCTGAGAATGAGGAATCTTGTGTTGTCTATGGGATGCCGAGATCTGCGATTGAGCTAGGCTGTGTTAAACATATTTTGCCGATTCAAGAGATGGCTCCAAAATTGCTGCAAGTCGTCAAGTAAAATGGAATTGTGATTTCACTGAGGGGGGTGCTTGTAATGGAAATGAATCAATATTTATCAATGTTTATTGACGAGTCAACCGATCATTTGCAATCGTTGAACGACAATATGATGCAACTTGAGAACAACCCAGATGATATCAGCATCGTACAAGTCATATTCCGTTCTGCACACACATTAAAAGGCATGTCCGCGACGATGGGATTTAGCGACCTTGCGTCACTAACGCATCAAATGGAGAACGTGCTCGATTTGGTGCGTAATAACGAGCTGAAGATGAATGAATTTATCTTCGATACGTTATTCAAAAGTTTAGATGCACTCGAGACGATGGTACAAGATATTACACAAGGCGGCGAAGGAAAAGCGGATGTATCCCACATCGTCGAAGCACTGCAATCGATCGTACGCGGAGATTATGGACAAGCAGGGGCTTCGAATGAAGCACAAATCTCAGGAGCTCAGAATACGACGACAGAATTCCGCCTTGATGAATATCAATATGCTGTATTAGAGCAATCGATCAATACGGGACTTCCTGTGTTCTATCTCGATGTCGTGATTCGGGAAGATTGTGTTCTGAAGGGTGTTAGAGCCTACATGGTGTTTAATGCCCTTGAAGAGAATGGTGAAGTCGTTAAGTCGAACCCATCTGTTCAAGATATCGAGCAAGAAAAATTTGATCGCAGCTTCTCTGTGTATTACATATCTAAGATCGATCAAGAATCGCTTTTCCAGTTAATTTCGAGTATATCCGAGATTGAACGAGTACATATCCTTCCTGTTGATGAAGAGTCATTGATTCAAATCAGCCAGGAAGATGAGCAAGTCAACGAAGTAACTTCACAAATCCTTCAAGCTGTTAGGGAAACAGCAGCAACAGCGGCTCCAGCGGCACAAACAGCTAAGGAAGCAGCGCCTGATCGTCCAGCAGCTCCATCCAAACTGGCAGCTTCAACAGGAAGCTCTACATCTTCGCATGCTGGATCAAGAACGATACGTGTTGATATTGATCGTCTTGATGTATTAATGAATCTATTTAGTGAATTATTAATCGATCGTGTGCGACTTGAGCAGCTTGCCAGCGATCTCAAGAGCCAAGACTTGACGGAGACCGTTGAGCATATGGCACGTGTAAGCGGTGATCTTCAGAACATCGTTCTGAAACTGCGCATGGTTCCGATTGATACGGTATTCAACCGCTTCCCGCGAATGATTCGCGACTTGGCGAAATCGCTCGACAAAAAGGTTGATCTCGTAATCACTGGAGCGGATACCGAATTAGACCGTACGGTGATTGAAGAGATTGGGGATCCACTTGTTCACTTGCTGCGTAATGCTGTGGATCATGGGATTGAGTCGATTGCGGAGCGTTTAGAAGCTGGCAAGTCTGATACCGGTACACTTGAGCTTCGTGCATTCCACAGTGGTAATAGCGTCTTTATTGAGATTCAAGATGACGGCAAAGGAATTAATCGTGAGAAAGTATTGAAAACGGCGATTAAGAATGGCGTTGTTCGTGCGGATGAAGCGAATGCGATGACGGATGAGCAAGTCTATCAATTGCTATTCGCACCTGGATTCAGTACAGCGGATATAGTATCGGACATTTCTGGTCGTGGTGTAGGACTCGATGTTGTGAAATCGAAAATTCTCTCACTAGGCGGCAATGTAACGGTAGACTCTAATTGGGGCTCGGGTTCGAAATTCTCTGTTCAATTACCTCTAACCCTATCTATTATCGCTGCGATGCTCGTTCGTGTGGGCGAAGAGAAATACGCTCTACCATTGTCTTCAATCGTGGAGACGATGATCGTCGAACACAAAAATATTAGACATGTTCATGGATCGACAATGATTGATTATCGTGAATCTGTCATTCCAATTGTATCATTAGCAGATGTATTCGATTGTCCGAAGTCGAGTGAAGTAGAAAAAGATAATTCCGATGTGATTGTGATTCGTAAAGGCGAGCGTCTTGCGGCATTCATGGTCGATGATTTCATTGGTCAGAGTGAGATTGTCATCAAGACGTTAGGCAAATATTTAACGAATATCTACGGCATTTCTGGGGCTACAATTCTCGGGGACGGCCAAGTTGCACTTATCATTGATCCAAATGCACTAGTGAAATAGAGGGAAATAGATAAAGGAGGTTCTACCCATGGGAGAAGATATTAAAGTTATCGTGTTTGCACTCGGTACAGAAGAATATGGTGTCGAAGTAGATAGCGTCAAGACAATTGAGCGTTTGACTCCTATTACACGCGTTCCCAAGACATATCACTTTGTAAAAGGGGTTATCAATTTACGCGGTGTTGTCGTTCCAGTGATTGATTTACGAGGTCGCTTCGGTCTGCCTGAGACAGCTCATACGGAACATACACGAATTATCATCGTCAATGTGAATGACATGGAAGTCGGCTTTATCGTAGACACAGCAAACGATGTAATCGATCTAAACACAGATCTGATTGAATCCCCTCCTGAAGTGGTTGGCGGAATCAAAGCAAAATATTTGCGCGGTGTAGCTAAGATCGGCAACGATCGACTGTTGATCATGTTGAATCTACCTGAAGTGCTTAACAAACAAGAGATTATTCAACTTGAAGATATGGGAGAATAAGTAGTGGACATTTTTCGGAATTTAGCAGAAATCAATGTTGATGTTCTGAGAGAAGTCGGAAATATTGGTGCCGGACATGCAGCGACTGCGTTATCTCGGTTGGTTGATAGACCGATTGACATGGCGGTTCCTGCTGTACGCATGTTGCCTTTTGATGAGATTGCGGAACAGGTAGGTGGCCCTGAGCAGCTTGTTATCGCGACGTTCCTCCGTGTGGAGGGCGATGCTCCAGGTAATCTATTTTTCATTATGAAGCCGCATGCCTCCAAAAAATTACTCCGTTCCTTGTCCGGAATTGAAGTCATTTCGGATGATGACTATACGGAAATGGAAATATCCGCACTGTCCGAGATTGGCAATATTCTAGCGGGTTCCTATCTATCATCATTAGCAGATTTTACGGGGTTGTATATGACCCCAACCGTGCCAGCTCTAGCAATAGATATGGCGGGTGCAATTTTAAGTTTTGGATTGATGCAATTCGGTCAAATGGGCGATGGCGCACTTCTAATAGACACGACCTTCTTAGAGGGAGACGAGGAAGTGGAAGGACAGTTTTTTCTTATTCCAGACCCATCGTCTTTTGCGAAAATATTTCGTGCATTGGGAGTACCTTACGAATGATAGAAGACTTGCAAATCGTGAAAGTAGGGATGGCGGATTTGAACGTCGTCCATGGAAGTGGCATTATTCGAACGACAGGGCTTGGCTCTTGTGTGGGATTAACATTATACGATTCGATTGCGCATATCGCCGGATTGGCCCATGTCATGCTTCCCTCATCAGACACAGCGCGTGAAGGTCAATTGAATCTGATGAAATATGCGGATACGGCGATTCCTGTATTGCTGGAGAAGATGGAGAAGCTTGGGGGCCAGCGTAGACGGATGGTAGCGAAGATGGCTGGAGGTGCCCAAATGTTCGCTTTTAACTCCATGTCGGATACGATGCGGATTGGACCGCGAAATGTTGAGAACTGCAAAGAAATGTTGATGAAGCTATCGCTTCCTCTTCTTGCAGAAGATACGGGTGGAAATTTCGGTAGAACGATTGAAATGAATTGTCAGACAGGAATATTACATATTCGCAGTGTTCAAATGGGTGTGAAGGAAATATGAAGATGTCAGGGAATATTCGTTGGAATCTTGGGTTTGGTATTGCAGGCTTTGCGTTTACATTTTTGCTATCCGTTCAGAACAACTTGTTAACGACAAGTCTTGTACGTAGTGTATATGCTTTTCTGATCTGGTTTGTTATTACTTTTATCTTAAGAGCCATTCTTTTTCAACTTCTTGCCAGCAAAGAGGTTGTGGAATCATCCACTGTTCAAGGTTCGGATGATTTGGTTGGTGGACAGCTTGATCTAGTCATCCCAGATGAGACTGAAGAGCTGCACGATTTGCTAAAACCAACACCGAAAGAACAAAAAGCCGTTCAGGAAGGATTCGTACCTTTGAATCCCCCTAAGATTGTGAAGGTAAGTGATCAAGACCCTGAGCAAATGGCAAAGGTAATTCGTCACCTGACAGAAGATTAAGGAGGGCGAAATGTAAATGTTAGAAAATAAAATCTCTCATTTATCGAACTATGACCTCTGGGAAAGCTGGAGAGAGGCCGGACAGATTGAAGCAAAGAAACAATTGATAGAGCAGTATCTATCGATCGTTGATTATGTTTCGAATCGACTTGCCATCGGCTTACCTAAGAATGTGAGTAAAGATGATCTTGCTAGTAATGGTGTCGTAGGACTAATTGATGCCATTGAGAAGTTCGATTACAAACGGGGATTACAGTTCGAGACCTACGCCTCATGGCGTGTTCGCGGGGCGATACTCGACGGACTGCGTCAAGGAGATTGGGTGCCTCGCTCCGTTCGTGAGAAGTCGAAGAAGATTGAAGAGGCCTATCAACACCTGGAGCAGCGTTATTTACGTTCTGTAACAGATGCTGAGATGAGCGAGTACCTGGAAGTGTCCGAAAAAGATTTTCAACAGATGCTGCAGGACGTTGCGGTTACGAGTGTCTGCTCGCTAGAAGATCCGATCCGAGACGAAGAATCCGAGACACGACTATCTCTTCTCATTGATGAGAAGGCGAAAAATCCGGACTACAAAGTAAATGAGTTTTTCCTGAAAGAATCCTTGGTCAAAGGCATTGAGAAATTAACGGAGAAAGAGCGAACGGTTGTCTCGCTTTTCTATTACGAGGATCTATCTCTAAGTGAAATTGCGGAAGTCATGTCGCTCTCACCCTCACGAATCTCTCAATTGCATTCTAAGGCGATATTCAGGTTGCGCGGTTCACTGGATAAGTATAAAAGTCAACTTCTATATAACTAGGTGATGGATAGAGGAGGGTGTAACGTTTATGGCAAAGGAAGTCCGATTGAACGAATTCATGGACATTTCTTTATCAGAGAACAAAATCGAGGCCTATTTGCAGATCAATGAACATTATGACAATAGCACTTTTACATC
Organism: Paenibacillus sp. GCM10027629; assembly: GCF_042676425.1. Taxonomy (NCBI): domain Bacteria; kingdom Bacillati; phylum Bacillota; class Bacilli; order Caryophanales; family Paenibacillaceae; genus Paenibacillus; species Paenibacillus sp. GCM10027629. The sequence goes on from NZ_JBHTGZ010000003.1 coordinate 891,264, forward strand.
AGATCAACTTGAGGCATATCTGAGAGAGAACCGCATCCATCATGGCATTCAAAAGAATAAATTGCAACAGATCGCCCAGACACCTAGAGCATTCCAGAACAATTATACGGTTATCGCCATGGGAACATTACCAACAACAGGGACGGATGGATATATTAATTACTCCACAAAACTTATCAAACAAGAAAAGAAACCGATGGAACTTGAAGACGGATCCGTTGATTATCGGGAAGTTGTTCAATTGAATAATGTCCAGAAAGGTCAGCTTATCGCAGAACGCGTATTGCCTACAGAGGGAACACCCGGAATGACCGTAACAGGTGAGGAAATTCCATCGAAAAAGGGCAAGGAGGTTCGATTCAAAATCGGAAAGAATGTCGTCGTCGATACGGAACAGAAAGCGATGTATGCTGCGATCGATGGACTGATTGCAAAGACCGATAAGGATAAAGTGAATGTATTTCCAGTCTACGAAGTGAATGGGGATGTGGATTATAATATCGGCAATATCGATTTCATCGGGACCGTTGTTATCCGAGGAAATGTATTAAGTGGATTTCGTGTAAGAGCTTCAGGGGATATTCGCGTCAGCGGTGGTGTTGAGGGCGCCGACTTAGAAGCTGAAGGTTCGATCGAAATCACGGGTGGTATTATCGCAGGTAATAAGGGTTCGGTACGTGCACGTATGAATGTGAAGAGTTCGTTCATTCAAGACGGAAATGTTTTCGCAGGTAATGATGTCATTGTATCGCAGAGTATCATGCACTCCACGATACGCGCAGGAAAAAATGTGATCTGTGCAGGAACGAAAGGGCTAATCGTAGGAGGCTTGATTCAAGCGGGAGAACGTGTTGCTGCACGAACCATTGGTAACACGACGTCCACAGCAACGGTGATTGAGGTGGGTGTATTGCCTGAATTGCGTAATGAGCTGCTTGAGCTTCGCGGTCAGCTGCGTGCATTAATTGAAGGCTTAGATAAGACAGATAAAGCGCTCTCGCTGCTAGATCAGCTTGCTTCATCAGGGCAATTGTCGTCTGATCGTATTGCGATGCGTGTCAAATTAACGTCAACGAAGAAACAAAACAAGCAAGAACAGTCCGAAATTCGTGAACGGATTCTTGAAATTGAGAAGAAGCTTGAAGATACGAACACGGCACGTATAGATGCGATGAAGACCATCTATGGAGGCACTAAGATCGTTATTGGACGTTATACACGGTTCATGAAAGATCCTGTTGAGCGAATTAGCTTTAGACTTGCGGAAGGCGATGTGTCGATGAGTCCTTACGTATAATAAGGAAAGGCTGATGACGTCTTCTATGAATTTTGAGAATCGGAGGGTTTGCTATGGTTAGACCTATCGAAATGCAAATGTCAATTCCAAGATCGCAGGATGCATCTTCAGTACATCATCAGACGTTACATAAACCGTTCGTTGATCAGACGTTGCTTGCAGAACAAGCGACCCGACAGACAGAACAGCTTCGATCCAAGAACACACAGGTAGATCAGACTGTACAATTACCTATACATGAAGAAGAACGACGTCACAAGCAGTCATCAGAACGTAATAAGCATAAGCGCAAGCCGTTAGAAGGGAGCTCAGAACAAGACACTGAGGTCCCTATTCATCCTTATAAAGGACACCGCATTGATCTAACTCTATAATTTGATGGAATAAAGGTGATTTGATTGAATCTTGACCCCCTGTGGTACGTTGTCATCATTGGTGCTGCGGCTATTTTTTATGCATTTATGATACCAAGACAGCGCAAAGAGCAAACCGGCAATCAGAGTGTGATCGTACGGGAAGTGGAAGAGACACTGGAACATTTCATGGACGAGATTGATCAAGATAATAAAGAACTCGTTCAACTGGTCACACAGATGAAACAAGACTTCGTCCTTCAGCAGAATGTGCTAGGACATCGTATTGAACAGCTGGAGCATCGTTGTCAGCAGCTCGAACTGCAGCAGGCGCAGCAAACGATGGTGAATGAACAATTAGCCGTCGCAGTAGAGCCGCAGTTCGTCGTGGATCCCACCGTGCCAAGCGCCATTCCTGTTGTGGAAACGCAGCGTGATCCCGAACCCGAACTTCCTATGGAAGATGAATCGATTAAAGGACGCTATGCTGACATATTTACACTGTACGAAGATGGGAAGTCCATGGATATGATTTCGAAGAAAACAGGGCTCCCTCGCGGTGAAATCCAACTCATCCTTCAGCTGTCGAAGCAGGAGGCGAGTCGTGATTAATAAACGTAATTTTTTATTAGGACTGGGGAGTGGTCTGATTCTTGGAAGTGTACTCCTTCAGCTCATGCTCGCTGCAAATCCTGAACAGCCAAAGAATACCCGAAGCGACCTAAGCTCATATACAGTTGAACAGCTTGAAGGAGCAGCTGAGAAACTGAATATGCGTCTTGTGAGTGCTGATTCGAAAGTATATACAGAGAATCAGTTGAATGACTTATTTAAAACGAAGGAAGCGGAATGGCGTGCCTCGTTACCATCGGTAGAGCAAAAACAAACAAAAGATAATGCCGTATCCGCATCCTCTAATGAGGAGAAAACGGAAGCGCCTAAGAAGACGCTCAAGATTGTCGCGGGTATGACACTCATTAAAGTTAGTGATAAACTTGAGGAGTTAGGCATCATCACATCCTCTGAGAAATTTGTTGAATACGGGAAGAAGCATCAGATTAACAGCAAAATCCGTACAGGATCTTACGAATTGTCTGCCGATCAGACGTTTGCTCAAATCGCTAAGATCATCACGACGAAACCTTAGTCGAAAAAACGAGTTTTTCCGTATATCATGCTTGCATCGAAATATGACATGTGATATAGTAAATGACGGTGTTAAAAACACACGCTATTTAATTTCGATAAGGGTGCTTCTATTGTAGAAGTCTTGTCGAAAGATGAGATTAGCGGCGGACAAAATAAAAACCATATTAGGAGGTGTGTGAAGATGGCAGTAATCTCCATGAAACAGCTACTAGAAGCTGGGGTACACTTCGGTCACCAGACTCGTCGTTGGAACCCGAAAATGGATCGTTATATCTTCACTGAAAGAAACGGAATTTACATCATCGATTTGCAAAAAACGGTGAAAAAGGTTGAGGAAGCTTACAACTTCGTTAAATCGGTTGCTGAAGAAGGCGGCACGATCCTATTCGTAGGAACGAAGAAACAAGCTCAAGATTCTGTTAAAGAAGAAGCTGAACGTTGTGGCAACTTCTTTATCAACCAACGTTGGTTGGGTGGAACGTTAACTAACTTCCAAACAATCCAAAAACGTATCGATCGTTTGAAAACGTTGGAAAGATGGGAAGAGGACGGCACTTTCGAAGTTCTTCCGAAGAAAGAAGTTATCTTGCTTCGCAAAGAGAAAGATCGTCTTGAGAAATTCCTAGGTGGAATCAAGAACATGAAAGGTTTGCCAAGCGCGTTGTTCGTTATCGATCCACGTAAAGAGCGTATTGCAGTAGCAGAAGCTCGTAAATTGGGTATCCCAATCGTTGGTATCGTTGATACGAACTGTGATCCAGACGAGATCGACTACGTTATCCCTGGTAACGATGATGCGATCCGTGCAGTTAAATTGTTGACTGCGAAAATGGCTGATGCGATGATCGAAGCAAACCAAGGCGAAGACACACAAGCTTAATTAAATGATAATTAAATGAAAGGGTGGTTGGTAGGTGTGAAACCTCTCGCCGCCCTTTTTTTGAGACAACAAATTGATCGTCAAATGAAATGACGAATTTAACTTTGGAGGGAATATACAATGGCAGTTACGGCTAGCATGGTAAAAGAACTTCGTGAAAAAACAGGCGCAGGTATGCTTGATTGTAAAAAAGCGCTTGACGAGTCTAACGGAGATGTAACGAAAGCAATTGAAATTTTGCGTGAAAAAGGTTTGGCTGCTGCAGCAAACAAATCCGGACGTATTGCAACGGAAGGCGTATGTGAAGCTTACATCCATGCAGGTGGTCGTATTGGTGTTCTTGTGGAAATCAACTGTGAAACTGACTTCGTTGGTAAAACAGATCAATTTAAAGAACTTGCTCGTGACATCGCTATGCACATCGCGGCTATGAGCCCTCGTTATGTTCGTCGTGAAGAAGTTCCTATGGAAGATCTTGAGAAAGAAAAAGAAATCCTTCGTGCACAAGCACTTAACGAAGGTAAACCAGAGAAAATCGTTGATAAAATGGTTGAAGGCCGTATCAACAAATACTATGAAGAGTTCTGCTTGATGGAGCAATCTTTCGTTAAAGATCCAGACAAAACAATCGAAACATTGTTGAAAGAAAAAATCAGCACAATCGGTGAGAACATCTCCGTTCGTCGTTTCGTTCGTTACGAGCTTGGCGAAGGTATGGAGAAAAAAGTAGATAACTTCGTAGAAGAAGTTATGGCTCAAGCAAAAATGTAAGCTAACGCTTACTTATCTATACAATTTAATCATTCATAGTTAAAAGGTTGGAACACGCTGTGTTCCTTCTTTTTTAACTACATAGAACGAAAGCTTGTGTTTTGAACTGCAATAGGGATGGACGAATCATCCGAAAGTGGAGGGTAAATCATTGAAACAACCAGTATATAAACGAGTCGTCTTAAAAGTAAGTGGTGAGTCTCTTTCCGGCCAAAATGGCTTTGGTATCGAGTCTGATGTTATTAATTCCATTGCTGAACAAGTAAAGGAAGTCGTTGAACTTGGCGTTGAAGTTGCAATTGTGTGCGGCGGAGGCAACATTTGGCGCGGAATCGCAGGCAGCGAAAAAGGAATTGACCGTGCAACAGCTGACTACATGGGTATGCTTGCTACAGTAATGAATTCCCTTGCCTTGCAAGACGCGCTAGAGCAAATTGATGTCCCAACACGCGTTCAGACTTCTATTGCAATGCAGCAAATTGCCGAGCCTTATATCCGTAGACGTGCGATTCGCCACTTGGAGAAAGGCAGAGTTGTTATTTTCGCAGCAGGTACGGGAAATCCATTCTTCTCGACAGATACAACTGCAGCACTTCGTGCGGCTGAGATTGAAGCAGATGTCATTCTAATGGCGAAGAATAAAGTAGACGGTGTCTACACGGCAGATCCATTCAAGGATGAGACTGCAGAGAAGTTCGATCAATTGACTTATCTAGAAGTGTTAAATCGTAATCTTGGCGTGATGGATTCAACAGCTTCTTCATTGTGCATGGATAACAATATTCCACTTGTCGTCTTTGCAATTACGGAGAAGGGCAATATCAAACGTGTTGTACAAGGTGAGAAGATCGGAACGATTGTAAAAGGGAGTGTAGACTAATGCCACAATCAATCAAAAAAAATGCAGAAGAACGTATGGGGAAAGCAATTGATTCCTTGAAACGCGATCTTGCAACGTTGCGTGCGGGTCGTGCGTCGTCATCGATGCTGGATCGTATCCAAGTTGAATATTATGGTGCTCCAACCCCAGTGAATCAGCTTGCTAACGTGAATACACCAGATTCTCGTACCCTTATGATTCAGCCTTGGGATAAAACCTCATTAGGCGCAATTGAGAAAGCAATCTTAAAGTCAGACTTGGGATTGACACCAGCGAATGACGGAACTCAAATTCGTCTATCGATTCCTATGTTGACAGAAGAGCGTCGTGTGGAACTCGTGAAATCGACGAAGAAGTTCGGAGAGGACGCGAAAGTAGCCATTCGTAATATCCGTCGTGATGCGAATGATGAAATTAAAAAACTCGAGAAATCAGACATTTCGGAAGATGAATCTCGTCGCCACCAAGAAGACGTTCAGAAAACAACGGATAAATACATTGGTGAAGTTGATAAAGTAACCGCATCAAAAGAGAAAGAAATCATGGAAGTATAATGTAAGGCCTGCTGCCCCTCCGAACGGTGGGGTTTGTTGTCTTTTTTCTACTTGTGTGTAGTTCTCATCATCTAGGTTGGAGGAAATGGAATGATTAAGCGATTCCAGAAATGGTTGGATGAGAGACCCAAGGGTCAAACGTCATTCAATTTATCAAAAGATAATATTCCTGAGCATATCGCGATAATTATGGACGGGAACGGCCGCTGGGCCAAAAATCGTGGGTTACCGCGGATTGCCGGGCATCACAATGGGATGAAAGCCGTGAAGAAGGTCACGATTGCCGCAGATGAGCTTGGCGTTAAATGTCTTACGATGTATGCTTTTTCAACGGAAAATTGGAAGCGGCCTAAAGACGAAGTAGACTTTCTTATGAAGCTTCCTGAGGAGTTCCTATCCATTGAACTAGCGGAGCTGATTGAGAAGAATGTTCAGGTTCGAATGATGGGCCATAAAGAAGATTTGCCATCACATACGCTCAAAGCTATCGAAGAAGCAGAACGTCAAACGAGGAACAATACGGGACTTATTCTAAATTTTGCATTGAACTATGGCGGTCGAAGAGAGATTGTGGAGAGTGTTCGTGAGATCGGGCAACGTGTGTTAAATGGTGAATTACGCCCTGAAGATATTATGGAGTCTGATATTGAACAGCACTTATTATCGAATCATTTACCGAATCCAGATCTCCTCATTCGTACGAGCGGAGAACTCCGTTTAAGTAATTTTATGCTATGGCAGTTGGCTTATAGCGAATTTTGGTTCACAGATGTATATTGGCCTGCGTTTACAGAAGAACATTTGTATGAAGCAATCGCTGAATACCAACGGAGAACACGCAGATATGGCGGTTTAGTATAACTTCGTAGGAGTGGATATCATTGAAGCAACGCATCATTACCGGGATAATTGCAGGGTCAGCATTTCTTGCCTGCACTGTGATCGGTGGACCTTGGTACCAAGGACTTCTAATCGTGTTATCCTTAATCGGCTATTATGAATTTGCCAGAATGAACCACTTTCATTGGTGGAACATCACCTCCCTGCTCGGTTTCGCAGGTGTTATTTATTTCGTATTCCCATGGGAAGGGTTTGACGTCAGTGTCGAACCGATGTGGATGTGGCTTCTCATGTTTCTTTTCTTAACAATAACTGTATTATCCAAGAATCGAATTGATATTGATCGAATCGCAGTGATGTTTCTTGGCGCGGTGTATGTAGGCGTCGGATTCCAAGCGATGATTACAACACGGTACACACCAGATGATCATGGATTGTTCTGGACATTCTTATTGTTTGGCTGCATTTGGGCCTCCGATTCAGGGGCTTATTTTACAGGACGTGCATTTGGGAGAACCAAGCTGTGGCCTTCTATTAGCCCGAATAAGACGATTGAAGGCGCCTTTGGCGGCGTTGTCATCTCCGTTGTCATTGCACTGTTATTTGCTTGGTACGCACCGGATTTACTTCCGTTTGGTAAAGCTGTTGGAATCGGGATTGTTGCCGCTGTCGTTGGTCAATTAGGCGACTTGATCCAATCGGCATATAAACGCGTTCACGGAATTAAAGATAGCGGGAATTTTCTACCGGGGCATGGCGGCGTATTGGATCGCTGTGATAGCTGGTTGATTGTGTTTCCGTTCGTGCAACTGCTGATGCTGTTGCCGCACGCATAAGGGAGAGGGACGATCGTGAGAAAAATAGCAATATTGGGTTCGACAGGTTCAATTGGTACGCAAACATTGGACGTCATTTCCCATTACCCCGATCAATTTAAAGTTGAAGGATTGGCAGCAGGGACGAATGCTGCTTTATTTATAGAGCAAATCCATCGATTTAAACCACGTAAAGTATCGATTGCGACCAAAGAGCTTGCGGATCAACTGAAGCAGCAGATTCCCGCCGATATCGAAGTGTATTATGGGGATGAAGGCCTTGTAGAAGTTGCTTCACGAACTGATGCTGATTTTGTCGTTACGGCATTAGTAGGGAGTCAGGGACTGCCCTCGACTTTAGCTGCGATTCGAGCTGGGAAGAACATTGGTCTGGCGAATAAAGAAACACTGGTTACCGCAGGACACATCGTAACCTCCATGGTTCGTGAATATGGCGTGACGATGCTGCCGATTGATAGTGAACACTCGGCGATTTTTCAATGCTTGAACGGAGAATCGATGGAGAATATCAAGAAAATTACGATTACGGCATCTGGTGGCTCCTTCCGCGATCGCACTCGGGAACAGCTTCAAGGCGTGACCGTTGAAGAAGCGCTGAATCATCCGAATTGGTCGATGGGAGCGAAGATTACCATTGATTCAGCGACGATGGTGAACAAGGGACTCGAAGTGATTGAGGCGCACTGGCTGTTCGATTTACCTTACGAGCAGATTGATGTGCTCATTCATCCGGAGAGTATTATTCACTCCTTTGTTGAATTTAACGACAGCAGTATCATCGCGCAGATGGGCAATCCCGACATGCGTGTCCCGATTCAATACGCACTTACATATCCTGAACGGATCGCTTCACCGGCTGCTTCGCTTGATTTAGCTCGGATCGGGAAGCTCCATTTCCGTGAGATGGATTATGACCGTTATCCTTGTTTAAGAATGGCGTTTGAGTGTGGTAAAATAGGGGGTACAGCACCTACGGTCTTCAATGCGGCGAATGAAGTGGCTGTTGCACGATTTTTACGGGGTGAAATTTCGTTTCTTCACATTGAAGATGTTATCGCATCTGCCCTTGACAAGCACCAGTTGATTTCTATGCCTACGTTAGAACAAATTCAAGAGACAGATCGATTGACACGACAATTGGCATTGAACATCCCTTTTGGGTTATCCTAGGAATATACGCAAAAAAACTTATGCCAAAGCATTCTCGTGAAGCGAAATAGAGAATATTGATAATTTATATGGACATAAGTGAGTGAAGGGAGGATGCTGTCAGTTGGAAATGGTTCAGATCATTTTTTTAACGGTATTAGTCTTTTTCGTCCTCGTGACGATTCATGAGTGGGGGCATTTCTATTTTGCGAAACGTGCCGGTATTCTCGTTCGTGAATTTGCAATTGGATTTGGACCAAAGCTGTTCTCCTTTAAGAAGAATGAGACACGGTATACGTTGCGACTTCTTCCATTAGGAGGATTCGTACGGATGGCAGGTGAGGATCCTGAGCTGGTTCAGATTCAGCCAGGTCAGACCATAGCTGTGCGATTGAATCAAGATCAAGTAACAAACCTTTATCTAGACCAATTGGATCAACGTAAAAATGTGGTGCGTGGTACGGTTGAGGAAATCGATCTTGAAGAGCACCTATTCGTGAAGTTGGATGTGGATGGTGATATCCAGACACTTGCGGTTCATCCACAGGCCATGATGGTGACCAAAGGGCAGGAAACCCAGATTGCACCTTATAATCGCCAATTTGGAAGTAAAACAGTAGGTCAGCGTGCAATGGCTATATTTGCCGGACCTTTAATGAATTTCTTCCTTGCCTTTGTTTTGTTCGCGGCGTATATTATGATGGCTGGTGTGCCAGAAGAGAATCCGAAGCATCTCACAATTGGACAAATTACGGAGGGTAAACCCGCGGATCGTGCAGGACTTAAACCGGGGGATATTATCGAGACGATTAATGGTGTAGACATCGGTGCTGATTCTACCAAGATGATTGAGATGATTGGTAAATCGACGGATAAAGTCATGCATTGGAAGATCACGCGTGACGGTGCAACGAAAAATATTGACGTAACGCCAGAACTCATCGAAGGGCAGGAAGGTGGCAAGGTCGGAATCGTACCTGTTACTCCAATGCGTTCTGCATCATTTGTGGAAACGATTAAGTATTCGGGTATTGCCATGAAGAATACAACCATTCGCATATTCGATGGATTCCGAATGCTGATCTTTGGTCAGTTCAAATTGGATGATTTAGGTGGACCTGTTCGTACTTTCGAAGTTACGGGTCAAATTGCGAAACAAGGGATTGATCAATTAACGTCATGGGCTGGAATACTCAGCTTGTATCTCGGGATCTTTAACTTGCTCCCAATCCCGGCACTCGATGGTAGTCGACTTGTCTTTATCGGTGTTGAGGCGATCCGAGGCCGCAAGGTTGATCCGAATCGAGAGAGCATGGTGCATATCATTGGATTCGCCATGTTAATGTTGTTGATGCTGGCTGTCACGTATAATGATATTTTACGGCTAGTGAAAGGATAATCGACAAGTTTTGTCGAATTGAACAATAATAATCATAATGAGCTATAGCATTTCATGGGAGGCATTTAGATTCGTATGTCGAAAGAGAAGCAGTTCGTAACAGAAATTACACCACAGAAAGAGGATTTCTCGCGCTGGTATATTGATGTCATCAAGAAAGCTGATTTAATGGATTACTCTCCAGTTCGTGGATGTATTGTATTCAAACCAGATGGCTTCGAAATTTGGGAACACATGCAGGAAGAGTTGAACCGCCGTTTCAAGGAAACAGGTCATCGTAATGCATACTTCCCAATGTTCATTCCGGAGAGCTTCTTCCAGAAGGAGAAGGAGCACGTCGAGGGCTTCAATCCGGAGCTTCCTTGGGTAACCGAAGCAGGTGGCGAGAAACTAGAAGAGCGTCTTGCGATACGTCCTACTTCAGAGACCATGATCGGACATATGTATTCGAAATGGATTCAATCCTACCGTGATTTGCCGGTATTAATTAACCAGTGGGCGAACGTTGTTCGTTGGGAGAAACGTACGTTGCCATTCCTTCGTACGAGTGAGTTCTTATGGCAAGAAGGCCATACGGCACATGAGACAGAGGAAGAAGCTCGTCAAGAGACAATGCAAATGCTTGAAATCTATCGTGATTTCGTTGAGAACTACTTAGCAATCCCGGTTATTATGGGAGCGAAGACACCTTCTGAGCGTTTCGCCGGTGCTGTTGATACGTATTCGATCGAGGCAATGATGAAAGACGGACGTGCAGTACAAGCAGGAACATCCCATTATCTTGGCACGAAATTTGCAGTTGCATTTGATATTAAATACCTCAGCAGAGAGAACAATCTGGAGTATGTCCATACTACTTCATGGGGTGTGAGTACACGTCTCATCGGATCGATGATCATGGTTCACGGTGACGATCGCGGTCTTGCATTGCCACCGAAAGTTGCACCAACGCAAGTGATCATGGTTCCTATCGGCCCACCGAAGACGCGTGATCAAGTGATTGGACGTACCGACGAGCTATTCCAAGAACTGAAGAAAGCAGGCGTACGCGTTCGTGTCGATGATCGTTCGGATGTGAGTCCTGGCTGGAAATTCAATGAATATGAGATGCGCGGTGTGCCGCTTCGTCTTGAACTTGGGCCTCGTGACATGGAGAACGGCGTATGCGTTCTAGTATCGCGTATTACAGGGGAGAAACGCGTCGTGCAGCAAGATAACCTTGTTGTTGAAGTGAAAAGCATGCTTGAAGATATTCACCAAGAAATGTTCAATCGTGCGAAGCAGTTCCGTGAAGATCACTTCAAATCGGTGGATACACTTGATGAGTTGAAAGCTTCGATGGAAGAGCAGCGTGGATTCTATCTTGCAGGTTGGTGTGGATCGGCTGCATGCGAGTCGCAGGTCAAAGAAGAGACAGGTGCGACAAGCCGCAATATTCCGTTTGAACCGCAAGAGCAGAAAGCTACATGCCTATGCTGTGGAGAGAAAGCGGAACATACTGTCGTATTCGCTCGCGCTTACTAATATTATTTAATTAAGTTGAAAAGCTTCTTACGAAGATCTCGATGATTCGTCGATACCTCTTTTGCAGAAGCTTTTCGATTTTGTAGGGGGAACATCATGGGAAATTTGGGGGAGAAAAGAAAACGGTTCGAGGTACTTCTCAATCAAGCTGAAATTCCTGGCAGTATGATCGATGCTTATTTTACAGAGGGTTACATCGATCGTGTGGAGACGAGCCGTACGAATCGAGAATGGACCATATATATTCGTCGTGAGTCGATCTTACCTTCACCCGCTTATCGTACCTTTGGTGTGCAAGTGCGTGAACGAATGTCTCACATTGCCAAGATCAAACTCATTCTTGAATATTCGGATGCGGTGACGACAGGCGAGATCGTCGAAGAATATTGGGGACTATTCCTGGAGTGGGTTCAACGAGAAGTCGCTTCAGTGCAAGGGTTTATGAGCAAAGCAAATATACAGGCTGAACAATCGAATGTGCTCGTTACTTTAAATGATACAACCTCACTGGAATTAGCGCGTAAACGCAGTATTGACGATGCAATCACACGATTCTATGAGCAATATTTCAATCGCACAGTGCGTGTTAAGCTCCAGGCTGGGGAGTTCAATGCGGAAGTGTATGAAGAATTCCAACAGAAGCTGGTTGTCCAGGAACGTGAAGTTATTCAGCAGATGATGACAAGCATTGAACAAGAAGTTGAGAGTGACAGCGGCAGTGCTGAAGATTTGAAGTTGCAAGTGGGTTATGAGATCAAAGAACAACCTGTTCCGTTGGAACAAATTCAAGATGAAGAGAAGAAAGTTACGATTCAAGGTGCAATATTCGGGCTTGAAGTGAAGGAACTTCGTAATGGTAGTACACTGTTCACGTATTACTTGACAGATTTCACGGATTCCTTGCAAATGAAGATGTTTGCGAAGAACAAAGAAGATGTCAAGATCATGAACTTACTCGCGAATGGCAAATGGGTGCGTGCACGAGGAAAAGTGGAATATGACCGCTTTATGCAGATACCTGAGCTGGTTATGATCCCTTCTGATCTTATGGAGGTTAAAGCTCCGCCGGATCGAATGGACAATGCGAAGGAAAAACGCGTTGAGTTCCATTTGCATTCCACGATGAGTACGATGGATGCGGTCACTTCAATCGATCAATATATCAAGACGGCTGCCAAATGGGGACATAAAGCTATCGCAGTTACAGACCATGCGAATGTGCAGTGTTATCCAGAGGCAGATAAAGCAGCGAAGAAAAACGGCATTAAAATGATTTATGGCTTAGAAGCGAATGTCGTCAACGATGGCGTTGATATTGTTCTGGAGCCACAGCCGATTGAACTGAAGAATGCGACATATATTGTGTTTGACGTCGAGACCACGGGACTGTCGGTAACGAATAATAAGATTATTGAGCTTGCCGGGGTTAAGATGTGTGAAGGACGAGAGGTTGGCCGGTTCGCCAAGTTTATCAATCCGCATGAGAAGATCCCATACAATATTACACAGCTCACGAACATTACCGATGAGATGGTGAAGGATGCACCGGAACTCGATCCCGTAATTCGAGAATTTGTAGAATTCGTAGGTGACTCGATTCTGGTTGCCCATAATGCACGGTTTGATATGGGTTTCTTGCAGCGCGCGCTAAGACAGCTCGAAATCCCTCCAATAACGAATCCAGTTATTGATACACTTGAGTTAGCAAGATTGATTCACCCAACGTTGAAAAATCACCGACTAAACACATTAGCGGCTAAATATAAAGTTTCTCTAGAAAATCATCACCGAGCGATTGATGACTCCATTGCATTGGGCGGTATTCTATTTGGACTCTTACAAGATGCTGCCGAGCAGAAGAACATTACGATGCTGGATCGACTGAACGATTACGTCGGGAAAGATCTATCCAACGTTCGTCCATTCCATTGCGGAATCTATGCGGTAAATGACGTTGGCAAGAAGAATTTATACAAATTGGTCTCCTTATCTCATACGGAAAATTTCAAACGCGTCGCATGCATTCCGCGTAGTAAACTTACAGCACACCGTGAAGGGCTAATCGTCATATCGGGATGCGAGAAGGGCGAATTGTTCGAGACGGTACTCAACAAGACAATTGAAGAGGCGGAAGAAATCGCTGAATTCTATGATATTCTTGAGATTCAACCGCTCACGATGTACATGCATCTCGTTGAAAAAGGATTGGTCGGCAGTCCAGCTCATATTGAACAGGCCATTCAGACGATCTGTAGGATAGGCATGAAGCTGGACAAGCCGGTTATAGCGACAGGGAATGTACATTATTTGAATCCTCGGGACAAAATTTATCGGGATATCGCCATTCATGGGATTACCGGATTCAGCCCGCTCAAAGATATTCGTAAGCCGGATGCACATTTGCGAACGACGGACGAGATGCTGGAGGAATTCGCATTTTTAGGGAAAGAAAAAGCTTATGAAGTGGTCGTGACGAATACCATCGCGTTAGCAGATCGGTTCGAAGAAATTAAATTGTTCCCGGACAAATTGTTCACGCCGAATATCGACGGTGCGGATGAAGAGATTCGCACCACTTGTTATCAGACTGCTAGAGACCTGTATGGCGATGAATTGAATGATATTATTATACAGCGGCTTGAAAAAGAACTTATTCCGATTATCAAATTTGGATTCTCAGCGAACTACTTGATCTCTGCGCGGCTTGTGAAGAAATCGAACCAAGACGGTTATCTGGTCGGTTCACGGGGTTCCGTTGGATCTTCCATCGTTGCGACGTTCTTAGGAATATCAGAGGTTAATCCATTACCGCCGCATTATCTATGCCGAAACTCAAGTTGTAAGCATAGTGAATGGTTCACAGACGGTAGTGTACCGAGCGGATTTGATCTGCCTGACAAAAACTGTCCAAATTGCGGTCAGCCGATGAAAGGTGAGGGACAAGATATCCCGTTCGAGACCTTCCTCGGCTTTAAAGGCGATAAAGTTCCAGATATTGATTTGAACTTCTCTGGGGATTATCAGCCAGTTGCCCATAATTTCACGAAAGAAATGTTCGGTGAGAAATGTGTATTCCGGGCGGGGACGATCGGTACGGTTGCGGAAAAGACGGCGTTCGGATTTGCGAAGAAGTATGAAGAAGATCAACATAAGAAGTGGCGCGGTGCTGAGCTGAATCGACTAGCTTCGGGATGTACTGGTGTGAAGCGAAGTACTGGGCAGCATCCCGGCGGAATCGTGGTTGTACCGGATTATATCGATGTTGAAGATGTAACGCCGGTTCAGTTCCCGGCAGATGACGTTAATGCAGATTGGAAAACCACCCATTTCGATTACCATGCGTTCGAAGCGAACTTGCTGAAGCTTGATATTCTGGGGCACGATGATCCGACGATGATGCGGATGCTCCAAGACTTAACGGGTGTTGATCCAACATCCATTCCAATGAATGATCCGAAGGTTATGAGCTTATTCAATTCTACGGATGCAATCGGTGTAAGACCGGATGAGATTCGTACCCCGGTTGCGACGTATGGTATTCCTGAGATGGGGACGAAATTCGTTCGCCAGATGTTAATTGAAGCGAAACCATCTACCTTTGCCGATTTGCTGCAAATTTCGGGACTATCTCATGGAACGGGCGTATGGCTTGGGAATGCACAAGATCTGATTAAGAGTGGAATTTGTACGATCAAGACGGTTATCGGTTGTCGTGACGAGATTATGTTGTTCTTAATTTATAAAGCAGGTATGGATGCGGGGCTTGCTTTCAAAATTACGGAGAACGTTCGTAAAGGGAAAGGACTTTCCGATGAATGGATTCAAGAGATGAAGAATTGTAAAGTTCCGCAGTGGTACATTGATTCTTGCCTCAAAATCCAATACATGTTCCCGAAAGCCCATGCGGCAGCATATGTTATATCGGCTGTTCGCTGTGCTTATTACAAGATTTACCATCCGATTTCATTCTACGCAACGTATTTCTCTGTACGTGGTGCAGATTTTGATCTGGATGTATTATGTCAAGGGTATGATGCAATCCAGAAGATGATCGTGGAGATTGAAGCTAAAGGTTTCCAAGCGACACCGAAGGAGAAGAACAGCTTATCCATTCTAGAGATGTCGCTGGAAATGACTGCGCGTGGATTTACGTTCAAACCAATTGATCTTTATCGTTCGGATGCAACGAAATTTATCGTGGATGGAAATAGCTTGATTCCTCCGTTTGCAGCGATCCAAGGGATTGGGGAGAATGCGGCTCGCAGTATTGCTGCGGCAAAAGATCAAGGCGAATACCTATCGATTGAAGACTTCCAAATGCGTTCTAAGGCAAGTAAGACCATTGTTGAGGTTCTGGGACAAATGGGCTGCTTCCGAGGACTGCCAGAGAGCAACCAATTGTCGTTATTCTAGAGATTGCTTCGGTTCTCGACTGCTGACGCTACTTGTCATTGCGTTATGCGTATGTTATAATTTTTTGGTAATGATGATGATATAACTGTCGCGAAGAAGAGTGGGGAAACCCACTCTTTACCTTTTGGTATATAGCTTTTCAGATAGTGAGTCTTAAATCGTAAGGTTACAGGGAAGAAACAAGGGGGTAACATCTTGAGTACACCGAAGATTAAATCGGTTGTGGAAGAAATGATTCAGCCATATTTGGATGAAAATGGGTTCGAACTCGTTGATGTCGAATATGTGAAGGAAGGTAGCAGCTACTTTTTGCGCGTGTTCGTGGATAAGGAAGGCGGGATCGATATTGAAGATTGCGGCCTTATTAGTGAATTTTTAAGCAATCAGCTAGATGCGAACGATCCAATTCCAGAAGCATACTTCTTAGAGGTTTCATCGCCAGGCGCTGAACGACCGCTCAAAAAGCCAGAGGATGTTCACAAAGCAATAAACAAAAACGTGTATGTG
The DNA here is from genome assembly GCF_042676425.1 of Paenibacillus sp. GCM10027629. Classification (NCBI taxonomy): domain Bacteria; kingdom Bacillati; phylum Bacillota; class Bacilli; order Caryophanales; family Paenibacillaceae; genus Paenibacillus; species Paenibacillus sp. GCM10027629. The sequence goes on from NZ_JBHTGZ010000003.1 coordinate 907,816, forward strand.
ACTACATATGAGCAGATTGACGGCACGAAGGAATTTGAAGGTATATTACTTTCCTTTGATGGAGAAGAAATGGTCATTGAAGCGATCACGAAAGGGAGAAAGTCGAAGAAGACGATTCCTTACGCGAAAGTTGCTAGTGCAAGATTAAGTATTCTGTTCTAACCAATTGATGATGAATAAGGGTGAAGGATTGAAAGGGGGAGCTATTCCGCAATGAGTATGGATTTTATTGAAGCGCTTCATGAAATTGAGCGCGAAAAAGGGATAAGCAAGGATATTTTGTTAGAGGCAATCGAGGCCGCTTTAATTTCAAGTTATAAACGCAACTTTAACACGGCACAAAATGTTCGCGTTGACATGAACCGCCATAATGGCGTGATCAAAGTATACGCGAGAAAGACCGTTGTGGAAGAGATTCTTGATCCTCGGATGGAGATTTCCCTCTATGCGGCACGTGAGATTAACCCGAACTTCCAAATGGGGGATATCGCAGAGATCGAAGTAACACCACGTGATTTCGGACGTATCGCTGCACAGACTGCCAAACAGGTTGTGACACAACGCATTCGTGAAGCAGAACGCGGCTTGATCTATAATGCGTATATTGAGAAGGAAGAAGATATCGTTACAGGTATCGTTCAACGTCAAGATTTACGTAATGTCTATATTGATTTAGGTAAAATTGAAGCGGCTTTGCCGTTAAATGAGTTGATGCCTAATGAAAAATTCAAGCAAGGGGATCGCGTCAAAGCGTACATCACGAAGGTTGAGAATACAACAAAGGGACCGCAAATTTTGCTCTCCCGTACACATCCGGGTCTGCTCAAGCGTTTGTTCGAGCTCGAAGTGCCTGAGATTTTTGACGGTGTTGTTGAGATTCGTTCCGTGGCTCGTGAAGCTGGCTTCCGTTCCAAGATCGCAGTATATTCGCGCAATGAGGAAGTTGATCCAGTTGGATCCTGCGTAGGGCCGAAAGGGGTTCGTGTTCAGACGATCGTGAACGAGCTGAAAGGCGAGAAGATCGATATCGTCTGCTGGTCCGACCGCGTTGACGAATATGTAGCGAACTCACTTAGTCCATCCAAAGTCTTAGAGGTTCAAGTATTCGAACAAGAGAAAATGGCGCGTGTCATCGTACCGGATTATCAATTGTCCCTTGCGATTGGTATTAAAGGTCAGAACGCTCGTCTTGCAGCGAAGCTTACGGGCTGGAAGATCGATATTAAGAGCGAGACACAAGCGGAAGAAGAATACGGACGCGAGAGAACAGGCGAGACGATGCATCAGGATTCCGTATCGATCGACTAATTGATTACGCGACGGGGGAGGGGATCGTATGAGACCTAGAAAAGTACCGCTGCGAAAATGTGTTGCTTGTCAGCAAATGATGCCCAAAAAAGAACTGATTCGTGTGGTGAAAACGCCGCAAGATGAAGTGTTAATTGATTTGACTGGCAAAAAAGCAGGACGCGGCGCTTATTTATGTGGTAAGCTGTCCTGTTTCAAGCTGGCTCATAAGAGCAAGGCGCTAGATCGTGCATTGAAGCATCAGGTACAGCCTGAAATATACAACCAACTGGAGCAGGACTTTATACGCGTTGAAGATGAATTCATTGCGAATAAAGAGCGGGCGGAGGATGAAGATGAGTAAAGTAAAGTCCCACTTGGGACTTGCAATGCGTGCAGGGAAGTTGATCACGGGTGATGAAATCGTGCTCAAGGCTGTCCGTGCGGGTCAAGCTCATCTCGTTATTGTCGCAGGCGACGCTTCAGAGAACACCAAGAAGAAATTTCGCGACAAATGTCATACGTACAACGTGCCGCTTGCGATCGGTTTCGATCGGGGAACTTTGGGAGAATGTATCGGTAAAGCCGAACGCGTCGTTCTAGCAGTGACAGACCCAGGTTTTTATCGAATGATCAGTAAGGAAATGTTGATATTGTCGGAGGTGGAGTATATTGAGTAAACAAGACAACAAAGATAATAAAGATAAACTAAGAGTATATGAGTACGCGAAGTCTTTAAATATGAGCAGTAAAGAAATTATTACGATCATGAAACGGCTCGATATTCCTGTGAACAACCATATGAGCGTGATGGAGAATGATACCGTGGGCCGTGTGGAACAATTCTTCCGGGATATTAAGGCGAATGCAGCAGCGAAACGTTCGAGCACTGACAAAGGTCAAGTAAGTGCGCCATCGAATCCGCCTGCTTCAGGATCGCAAGTGAATACTGCGAGTACACCAGCGTCTAAGGCAAACGAAGTGGCGACGATCTCTGCGAAACCGAGCCAAGTGAAGACACAAGGACAGCGGGATGGAGGAACAGTTACACAATCCAAACCAGTTGGCCAACAGCAACAGCCGAACCGTCAACGTGATGGGCAGTCAACTAACCCATCGCGTGATGGACGTGATCAAAATAAACCTCGCCAACCTGAGAAGCAGGGGAATTTTCAAACGAATAACAATTCAAAAAATCAGGATCAGCGCAGAACAATGGGGAACCCTAACGGAACAAGCAATGGAAAAGCAAACTCCGGGCAACGACCAGGCCAAGGTAGACCAGCATTCCAAGGAAATAGTAATAATTCACAAGCTACGAGACCACAAAATCATGGGAATCAGGCACAAGCTCCCAATAAATTCAATGGAAACTCTGGCAAACAAGTGGATGAGGGAGAGGAATTCGTGTCAGTAACTAAACCAGCAACAGCACCAAAGAAAACGAAGCCTAATCAAAAGCGCTTCGATGATAACAAAGTCAGCAGCTTCAAAGGAAATCAAGGTGGCTATAACAACCGTGGCGGAAGAAACCAACGCGGCAGAGGCCAACAACCTGTTCAAGAAAAACGTGAGAAGATCGATAATACACCGAAGAAAATTATTGTGCGCGGCAATATGACGGTTGGGGAAACCGCTAAATTGCTTCACAAGGATGCTTCTGAAGTCATCAAAAAATTAATTTTCTTGGGTGTTATGGCTACCATTAACCAAGAGCTTGATCTGGATACGATTCAATTGCTTGCTACAGAGTTCAAGGTCGAAGTTGAGATCAAGATCCCTGTTGAGGAAGACCGTTTTGAAGATGTAGAAGAAGTAGATGATGAAGCTGATTTGAAAACACGTCCTCCTGTCGTTACGATCATGGGACACGTTGACCATGGTAAAACAACATTGCTTGATGCAATTCGTTCGACGAATGTAACAAGCGGTGAAGCAGGCGGAATCACGCAGCACATCGGTGCGTACCAAGTTGAAATTAACGGCAAGAAGATTACGTTCCTCGATACACCAGGTCACGAAGCGTTTACAACAATGCGTGCACGTGGTGCTGAAGTAACAGATATCACAATTATCGTTGTTGCAGCGGATGACGGTGTTATGCCACAGACGGTTGAGGCTATCAACCATGCGAAGGCAGCAAATGTACCGATTATCGTTGCGGTGAACAAAATCGACAAACCAGGTGCGAACCCGGATAAAGTGAAGCAAGAACTAACAGAATATGAATTGGTTCCAGAAGAGTGGGGCGGCGACACGATCTTCGTTAACCTATCTGCGAAACAACGTACGAACTTGGAAGGTCTGCTCGAGATGATTCTTCTCGTTGCGGAAGTGAATGAATACAAAGCGAACCCAGATAAGCGTGCTCGTGGTACGGTTATCGAGGCTGAGCTGGATAAAGGTCGCGGTCCAGTAGCTCGTATCCTTGTTCAACATGGTACACTACGCGTTGGGGATGCATTCGTTGCAGGGAACTGCTTCGGTCGTGTCCGTGCAATGGTGAATGACAAAGGTCGTCGCCTGAAAGAAGCAGGTCCATCAACTCCAGTTGAGATTACGGGTCTTACAGAAGTTCCACTTGCGGGCGATCCGTTCATGGGCTTTGAAGATGAGCGCAAAGCACGTGCTATTGCTGACCGTCGTGCAATTACACATCGTCAATCCGAACTTAATGCGAATACACGTGTTACGTTGGATGATCTGTTCAAGCACATCAAAGACGGCGAGATCAAAGACCTCAACGTGATTATCAAAGGGGACGTTCAAGGTTCGGTTGAAGCATTGAAGGGTTCATTGGCGAAGATCGAAGTTGAAGGCGTTCGTGTTAAGATCATCCACAGCGGTGTAGGTGCGCTTACTGAATCCGATATTATTCTGGCAGCCGCTTCGAATGCCATTGTCATTGGGTTTAACGTTCGCCCTGATAACCAAGCTAAGATTACTGCAGAGCAAGAGAAAGTTGATGTTCGTCTGCACCGTGTTATCTATAGTGTTATTGAAGAGATTGAACAAGCGATGAAAGGGATGCTTGATCCTGAATATCGTGAGAACGTGGTTGGTCATGCAGAAGCACGTAATATTTTCAAAATCAACAAAATGTCGATCGCAGGTTGTATGGTTACATCCGGTAAGATCATTCGTTCGGCAGAAGTTCGCGTCATTCGCGAAGGTATCGTAATATTCGAAGGCAAAATCGATTCCTTGAAACGCTTCAAAGATGATGCCAAAGAAGTGGCACAAGGCTACGAGTGCGGTATTACTATTGAACGCTTCAATGACATTAAAGAGGGAGATATTATCGAAGCCTTTGTCATGGAAACGGTAGAGCGTAAGTAGAGAGGTGACACACCCATGGCTAAAATTCGTGTAGGACGTGTTGGCGAGCAACTGAAAAAGGAACTCAGCCAAATGATCCAATCGGAGTTAAAAGACCCCCGGATCGGTTTCGTGACCGTGACTGGGGTTGAAGTTACAAATGATTTATCGCAAGCTACAGTATACCTGAGTGTACTTGGCGACGAGGAACAAAAATCAAATACGTTAAAAGCGTTGGCGAAAGCTAATGGATATCTTCGATCTGAATTAGGGAAAAGAGTCCGTCTTCGTCACACCCCGGTGTTAATCTTTAAATTCGATTCCTCGATTGAGTACGGTAGTCGAATTGAAAAGATCCTCGGTGAAATTCAAGATGGAGAGTAATATGATGAAGTTGAATTCTAACGATTCGTTGTATGCAGAAGAGCTTCAAGCTGCATACAACTTCATCAATCATCATGACGATTTTCTGGTAGTATCACATGTCCAACCGGACGGTGATGCTGCCAGTTCAACCGTCGCGATCGGTTGGTTATTGTCACAACTGGGTAAGAAATTCACGATGATCAATGAAGGGGCTATTCCAAGCCGATTAGACTTCTTGTGGTCCGCGAATGAAATACATAATTATACACTTGCACCACCAAACCGTACTTTTAGCACGGTTATTTGTGTAGATTGCGCAGATTTCTCAAGAACCGGTAAAGTACAGCAGCTCTTTACAGAAGATCGAGTCCTCTTGAATATTGATCATCATCCGACCAATGACAGCTTTGGTACGGTGAATTTGATCAAGGCAGATGCTGCAGCAACAGCAGAAATCCTATTCGATCTCATGAATCAATTCGGTATTGTGTGGGATGCCCAGATTGCTACGGCATTGTATACCGGGATTCTAACGGATACAGGTGGGTTCCGCTATGCGAATACAACACCTCGTGTTATGGAGATTGTATCGCTGCTTTTAACGTATGGTGTGAATGGACATCAGCTTGCCGATCATTTGCTAGAGAAGATGTCGATGGCACAAATGCTCCTCTTAACGAAAGCATTATCCAGATTGACTTTTACCGATGGTAATCGTGTGGGTTATATTTATGTGACACCAGAAGATATGTCGGAAACGGGTGCTGTTAATGAGGATCTAGAAGGTTTGGTGAATTACCCGCGTAACATTGAAGGCGTGGATGTTGGGATTATGTTCAAGCAAGTAAGCGATGTAGCAGTCAAAGTTAGCCTTCGTTCGAATGAGCATGTGAACGTAGCTGAAATCGCTCAATCTTTTGGCGGTGGCGGTCATGTCCGTGCGGCAGGATGCAGAATTGAAGGAAAATTGAATGATGTGATAAATCAAGTTGTGGAACGAGTGAGGCAGCAATTATGATAGATCTTGATGGAATTTTACCCGTATTGAAGCCGGCAGGCTGGACATCGCATGATGTCGTTGCGAAGGTGCGTGGGCTGATTCGTATGAAGCGAATTGGCCATACGGGCACCTTAGATCCTGCAGTGACTGGTGTATTGCCGTTGTGCTTAGGACGAGCTACGCGATTAGTTGAATATCTTCAAGAACTTCCTAAGGAGTATGAAGCCGTTCTCCGCCTTGGGATCGCGACAGACACCGAGGACTTGACGGGAGAAGTTATCGAGCGTCTTGATCCGGTTGAAGTAACAGAGGAGCAGGTCCAAGAAGTCATTCAATCGTTCGTCGGTACGATTGAGCAGGTTCCGCCGATGTATTCAGCAGTAAAGGTGGATGGGAAGCGATTATACGAGCTTGCTCGTGAAGGTAAAGTCGTAGAGCGTAAATCGAGAGAGGTCACGATCTACAAGATTGAGGTGCTGCAGATTCAGCTTCAAGGACCTGAGCCGGAAGTTCACCTCCGCGTCCTATGTTCCAAAGGTACTTATATTCGCACACTATGTGTCGATATAGGGAAAGCATTAGGTGTACCGGCAACAATGGCTTCGCTTGTGCGAACGATGTCTGCCAATATGACGAGAGAACATGGTCTTACGCTCGAACAAATTGCGGAATACAAACAGCAAGGTAGTCTGCATGAGCATCTCATTCCGATGGATGTATCGGTATCCCATTTACCCGCGCACACCATTGCTGCGGATAAAGCATATCAAGCTGTTCAAGGTCAGAAAATATCCGGCATAGCGGTATCTCCAGTAGTGGATGTACCTGGATGTATTCGTTTGTACTCGCCAGAAGGACAATTTTATGGTATCTTCGAGAGAAAGCCAGATGAGACATTCATAAGACCGGTCAAAGTGTTCTTACCGTAACTGGCTTGCATTGTAGCAAATTCTGATGATGAGAATTGCAGGTGTTGATTAACGTGAAAAAAATTACAATATCTTATCCGCTCACACCAGAGCAAATGGAACAATTCCGTAGACCGCAAGCGATGGCCCTTGGTTATTTCGATGGCGTTCATCTTGGACATCAACAGGTGATTGGTGGAGCCGTCGCTTATGCTAGAGCACATGGCATTCCTGCTTCGGTCATGACATTCCACCCAAAGCCGCGTGAAGTATTGCGCAAAGAAAAGCACAGTAACTATATCACGCCGCTCAGTGAGAAGCTTGAAGTCATGGCACGCCTAGGTGTAGATCAGCTATTTGTTGTGCGTTTTGATGAGGCCTTTTCTCATATATCTCCGACAACTTTTGTTGAAGAATTCCTTACTGCACTTGAAGTCAAGCATGCTGTGGTAGGATTTGACTATGCTTTTGGCTATAAGGGCGAGGGAAATCCAGAGATGTTACGGGAGCTTGGCAAAGGTCAGATGACTGTCGATGTGATTCAGCCTTGGTTGCTATCGGGTCTGAAGGTGAGCAGTACATTAATTCGCAAGCACTTAAGTGAGGGCGAAGTGGAGGAAGCTAATAGACTCCTTGGTCGGCCTTATACCGTTCATGGAACCGTCATTGCAGGTGAAGGTCGGGGCAACACGATTGGATATCCGACGGCCAATGTTGACCCAACCGATGCGTACTTAATTCCATGCAATGGGGTATATGCTATTCAGGTCTATCTTTCTGAGAAGAAGTATGATGGCGTCATGAATATCGGAGTCAAGCCAACCTTCCATAAAGATGGGATGAAGCAGACGCTTGAAGCGCATTTGTTCGATTTCAACGAGGATATCTATGGGGAACAAGTTCGTATCGAATTTATCGAATATATTCGCCCGGAGCAGCGCTTTAGCTCGGTCCAAGAATTAATCGCACAGATTCATCGTGACGCAGATACGGTGAGAGCGATTCTAGCTTCAAAGTAGACATTTACATTCCTATATCGAGTGTGATATACTGAATAACGTTGTTGTCTAATCGGACAACATCATTAACCTTAGCTTGGTTATACGTCTCACCATCGTTGACGAGGCTAATGGCGATTATATTGAAGGAGGTGAATAGGATGGCTTTAACTCAAGAACGCAAAACGCAACTGATTGAGGAACACAAAAAACATGCAACTGATACAGGTAGCCCTGAGGTGCAAGTTGCTGTCCTAACAGAAAACATTAAGAACTTGACAGACCACTTGCGTACGCATAAGAAAGACCACCACTCACGTCGCGGTCTTTTGAAAATGGTAGGTCAACGTCGTAAACTTCTTGCTTATTTGAAAAACAAGGATGTTAGACGTTACAGTGCTTTAATCGAAAAGCTAGGACTTCGTCGCTAATATACGACAAACTGCAGCCTGGTTGTTCACCGCATGCGCTTCGATGCCGTGCGGGTGCAACCGGGTTGCTTTTTATAAAAAAGGAAATAATAATAGTAATACATACAAAATGATGAAAGAAATAAGGAGGGGTTTCATGTTAAAACGTGTTGAAATGCAGTTGGGCGGAAGATCGTTGATTCTTGAAACGGGTGTCCTGGCCAAGCAAGCAAATGCTGCGGTTAAAGTACAATACGGTGACACTGTCGTTCTATGTACAGTCACAGCTTCGTCCGAACCAAAAGATTTGGACTTTTTTCCGTTAACGGTCAATTATGAAGAGCGTCTGTATGCGGTTGGTAAAATTCCAGGCGGATTCATTAAACGTGAAGGAAGACCAAGTGAAAAAGCAATTCTATCCAGTCGTCTAACGGACCGACCGATTCGTCCGTTATTCCCAGAAGGATTCCGTAATGATGTACAAATCGTAAATCTCGTAATGAGTGTGGATCAAGATTGCTCTCCTGAGATTGCTGCGATGATCGGTACTTCTGCTTCGCTCAGTATTTCTGATGTTCCATTTAACGGACCGATTGGTGGCGTTATTGTTGGTCGTGTTGACGGTCAGTTCATCATTAACCCAACGGTAGCCGAAGAAGAGAAGAGTGATCTTCATGTCGTGGTAGCAGGCACGAAGGATGCGATCATGATGGTTGAGGCGGAAGCGAATGAAGTAGCGGAAGAAGTTATGCTTGAAGCAATCATGTTCGGACATGATGAAATCAAGAAAATCGTTGCTGTAATTAATGATTTCGTCGCGCAAGCTGGTAAAGAGAAAATGGCAGTAAAATTGCATACGGTCAATGAGACTGTCAATGCAGAAGTTCGTGCATTTGCTCAAGAACGCCTTGTGGAAGCCGTTAAAATTGCGGAGAAACATGCGCGTCAAGATGCGATTGATGCAATTAGTGCTGAGGCAATCGCACATTTTGAAGGACAATATATTGAACAGGACGAGCTTATGGATGATGTGAAGGAAATTCTTCATGACATCGTTAAAGAAGAAGTTCGCCGTTTGATTACACATGATAAAGTAAGACCAGATGGTCGTAAATTGGAAGAAATCCGTCCAATTTCTTGTGATATCAATATTCTTCCACGTACACATGGAACAGGATTGTTCACACGTGGACAGACACAGGCATTAAGCGTATGTACACTTGGTGCATTGGGCGATGTTCAAATTTTGGATGGTATCGGTTTAGAAGAGACCAAACGATTCATGCATCATTACAACTTCCCACCATTCAGCGTTGGGGAAGCAAGACCTCTTCGTCCTCCAGGTCGTCGTGAGATTGGTCATGGTGCCCTAGGTGAGCGTGCGTTGTCCAAAGTTATTCCTTCTGAGGCTGAATTCCCATACACGATTCGTCTTGTATCGGAAGTTATCGAATCCAATGGTTCGACTTCGCAAGCGAGTATTTGTGCGAGTACACTTGCAATGATGGATGCTGGGGTTCCGATCAAAGCACCAGTAGCTGGTATTGCAATGGGTCTCATTAAAGATGGGGAGCATGTATCCATTCTTTCTGATATTCAAGGTATGGAAGACCACCTCGGTGATATGGACTTTAAAGTTGCAGGAACAGCTCAAGGCGTAACTGCGATTCAAATGGACATCAAAATTGATGGAATTGATCGTCAAATTCTTGCGGATGCGTTAAAACAAGCAAGAGAAGGACGTATGCATATCTTATCTAAAATGTTAGAGGTTATTGGTCAACCGAAAGAAAGCTTGTCGCCATATGCACCGAAAATTATGACCATGCATATCAATCCAGATAAGATTCGTGATGTAATTGGTGCGGGTGGTAAGATCATCAATAAGATCATTGAAGAGACTGGCGTAAAAATTGATATTGAGCAAGACGGTCGCGTATTTATCGCTTCTTCCAATGCCGAGATGAATGAGAAAGCTCGTTCGATCATTGAAGGTATTGTAAGAGAAGTGGTTGTCGGGGAAATCTATCTAGGAACGGTCAAACGGATTGAGAAGTTCGGTGCATTCGTAGAGATCCTTCCTGGCAAAGATGGCCTTGTGCACATTTCACAACTTTCTACAGAGCGTGTTGCGAAAGTTGAGGATGTCATTGCGATTGGTGACACAATTACTGTTAAAGTCACTGAAATTGATCAACAAGGTCGTGTCAACTTGTCCCGTAAAGCAATTTTAACGGCAGAAGCTGCAGAACAAGCTTAAACAATTTTTATAACAACGAAGAGACAGAGATGATCTGTTTCTTTTTTTGTCTAATTGGACATATTCCCCCTTGCTAACTCATAGATTAGGACAAATTAGTCGAGGGGACGAATTGTCGATGATGCGCAAGAAACTATTTATGATCATAAGCAGCTTCATCATTTTTCTGCTACTTGCAGAATGGACGGGGTATCGGGAGACGATCGCCGTATGGAGAGGCACGCAGCCTACGACGAACGCTTTTGAATGGTTCAAAACCGACGCTTCCGATGTACTCATGAAACGGATTTTGCAAGAAGCCGATCAACGTCGCGTACCACCAATAGAGCCTCGAATTGATCGAGTATGGAAGCTGATTCCCGGATATAATGGGATTGAAGTAGATGTCGAGAAGACCTATCAATTGAATCATGCATCCGCCGAAGGCGATCCAATTAAGTTTGTATACAAGGAATTGACGCCAACGAAGAGTTTGGATGACTTGCCAGCAAATCCGATGTATCGGGGTAACCCGGAAAAACCGATGGTATCGTTAATGATTAACGTTGCTTGGGGCGATGAGTTTATTGGGCCCATGCTAGATACATTAGATACTGAACAGGTGAAAGCGACTTTTTTCTTTGATGGGAAGTGGCTCGATTCGCATGTCGATATGGCGAAGGAGATTCAGCGGCGCGGACATCAACTCGAGAATCATGCTTATTCGCATAAAGATATGAGTAAGTTAAATGAATATGAAGCGACCCAAGAAATTGCGAAGACGCAGAAGCTGCTTAAGGAAAAGCTTGGCGTCGAGAATAAATGGTTTGCACCGCCATCCGGTGATTTTGATGCGGAGACGGTACGCATTGCGCACAGTCTTAATTTAAAAACCGTATTATGGACACTGGATACGGTTGATTGGAAGAAGCCAACACCGAGTTCCGTGGTCGAGAAGATTAGCCGAAAGGTTGAAGCGGGTTCACTCATCCTAATGCATCCGACAGCATCGTCGAGTGGCGCGCTTAAAGGGATGATACGTGTTATTAAGCAACGAGGATACACGTTAGGTACGATCGATGAGATGGTATCGACTACCAGAGTGAAGAAAGCGAAGGTTGAGGGACGGTAATATTTTTGGTACGATTAGAGGAGTCAGTTTTGTTCGGCAAAATTAGAAATACCAAAACATAAATGCCCGGGTTTCACGTGAGATGAATTCTCTCCAGCCGCTCTTGTCCGCCCTTTTCTTATGATTGGATGAGAGGGGTGAAAAGGGCTCCCAAAGGCGGACGTAAACTCTTCCGAGACTTCATTCTCCCGCCTTAGGGGCTATTTATATTTTGAAATTATTCTAAGATTTTGTGACAAAACTTTGAGGAGGATATACATGATCAAAACAACACTAAGCAACGGCCTCCGCGTCGTTATGGAGCAAATTCCGACCTTCCGTTCGGTCTCCTTCGGCATCTGGGTTCGAACAGGTTCCCGGAACGAGCAAGTGGCGAACAACGGGATTTCGCATTTTATAGAACATATGCTCTTCAAAGGGACGGATCGGTACACCGCGAAGGAAATTGCAGAGACATTCGATGCCATTGGAGGCAATGTTAATGCATTTACATCAAAGGAATATACATGCTATTATGCTAAAGTTCTCGATGAACATTTGCCGATCGCGGTAGATGTCCTCGCAGACATGTTCTTCGCTTCGAAATTTGATACGGAGGACATGGACAAAGAGAAGAACGTGATTCTAGAAGAAATTGCGATGTATGAAGATACGCCAGATGATATGGTTCATGATTCCGTATCGCGTGCTGCTCTAGGAGATCATCCATTATCCTACTCGATATTGGGGACAGAAGAGCGGCTTAGAGCGATGACTTCCGATGACCTTCGTCAATATATGCAGGAGCATTATACGATCGAGAATACCGTAATCAGTGTTGCGGGCAACATTAATGATCAGACACTCGCGCTCCTAGAGAAGCATTTCGGTCACTTTACTGTCCATGGGATGGAACAGCAGCTCGACGCGCCGAATTTTGACGGACAAGTGATCTATCATAAGAAGAAAACAGAACAGAACCATATTTGTCTTTCCATGCCAGGTTGCTCCAGTTCGGATCCGCGATTATACGGAATGGTTATTCTGAATAATGCGATTGGCGGCGGAATGAGCTCACGGCTATTCCAAGAAATTCGGGAGAAGCGGGGATTGGCTTACTCGGTTTATTCCTATCACAGCTCCTATGTGGATACAGGTTTGTTCACGATTTATGCAGGTACAGCACCGAAGCAGACGAAGGAAGTATTGGATTTAACGATGGAAGTCATGAACGAAGTCGTAGCTCAAGGGCTGACGGAATCGGAATTCTCCAAAGGCAAGGAACAGCTGAAAGGAAGTCTGATTCTTAGTCTAGAGAGTACGTCAAGTCGAATGAATCGTCTAGGCAAAAACGAATTGATGTTAGGACGTCATTTTACACTGGATGAAATGATTGAACGAATTGAAGCGGTTACGTTCCAAGATATTGAGTCGCTGCTTCACCAGATGGTCGCTGTGCCGTTTGCCGTTGCGATGGTAGGTAATTCGGATAAGGCGTTGAACCAAATCAACCGTCAATTAAAGAAGTAATCGAATATGCTTGATGATGTTACGGAGGGGAAAAAATTGATTTATGATGTAGAAATTAAACAGCTCCCAGGTAATGAAGATGTATCCTTACCCACGAAGATGTCGGAGCTTGCAGCGGGATTTGACTTATATGCAGCCGTGACAGAGCCTCTTGTGATCGCACCAGGGCAGCGTGTGCTTGTGCCTACAGGCTTTGCTATGGCGATGCCGGCACAGCTCGAAGCACAGATTCGTCCACGCAGCGGCTTAGCTTACAAACATGGCATTACATGCCTGAATTCGCCAGGTACAATTGATGCCGATTATCGGGGAGAAGTGAAGGTTCTCTTGGCCAACCTAGGTCAAGAACCATTCACGATTGAACGGCATGAACGAATTGCTCAAATGGTGATTCAGGAAGTTCCGCAAGTCCGTCTTTTGAAGGTTGAGTCTTTATCCGATACCGTTCGCGGAGCGGGTGGATTTGGTCATACAGGTACGAAATAAGACAAGATGCCGATTTCTCTAATACAGAGAGATCGGCTTTTTTGGTGTTCGGGATCCCTCGCAGAGTACCTTAATCACATCTAAGTCAAAGCACTATTGTCGCGTTATTTAATGTGCACCCTTTCTAGGCACAGGCATACTATATTTTATATATCAGTGGTGTCTAAGGAGTGAACAGCAAAATGCTTACAGGCGTTCAAGTTGTCTTAATTGGCGGTGATGCGCGGCAATTAGAAATCATCCGCCAGCTGGCAGAGCTCGACGCTTCCGTCACAATCGTTGGTTTTGATCAATTACAAAACTCATTTCATGGTGTGGTAAGGTCAGGGCTTAACGACTCATTATTCGAGACGACAGATGCGCTTATACTGCCTGCTGTTGGTACAGATGATCGAGGTATTATTAATGCGATATTTACTTCGGAAGAGCTGAAGCTTACGGAAAAACAAGTTGCGCTGCTGCCAAAATCAAGCTGTGTCTATACAGGGATGGCGAAGCCTTACTTGAGAGAATTATGTGCGAAACATCAGATTAAGCTCGTAGAGTTATTTGATCGTGATGATGTTGCCATTTATAATTCGATCCCAACAGCTGAAGGTGCCCTGATGATGGCGATCCAGAACACGGATATTACGATTCATGGTTCGCAGTGCGTCGTCTTAGGACTAGGGAGAACAGGATTAACGATGGCGAGGTCGTTACAGGCTCTAGGGGCAAAAGTAAAGATGGGGGTTCGCAGGAGCGAGCACTTTGCGAGAGCATTCGAGCTTGGCTTTGAGCCCTTCTATATCAAGGATCTGGCGGCTCAGGTCGCCAACATTGACTTGCTTTTTAATACGATTCCGACTATGATAGTCACAGCACAAATTATTGCGAATATTCCCAATCGGGCGGTCATTATTGACCTTGCTTCAAGCCCTGGCGGCACGGATTTTCGCTTCGCAGAGAAGCGCGGTGTCAAGGCATTGTTAGCACCCGGTTTACCCGGTATTGTAGCCCCTAAGACAGCTGGACGTATTATGGCAGGCATTCTGAATCAGTTGATTACGGAACAGGTGCAAGAACGGGGGAATCAAGCATGAATTGGCATGGGAAAACGGTAGGCTATGCTTTAAGTGGATCACATTGTACATTTGCGGAAGTGATGCCGCAAATTCAGAGATTTATAGACTTGGGTGCGAAGGTCGTTCCAATTGTAACGAATACAATTATGACGACAGACACCCGTTTTGGCACATCGGAAAATTGGCAAAAACAGTTGAAAGATATTACGGGTAATGATATTATTTCTACAATTGTTGAGGCTGAACCGCTTGGACCATCGAAGCTGCTGGATGTTGTTGTTATTGCGCCATGTACGGGGAATACAACGAGTAAACTAGCAAATGCGCAGACGGACAGCGCTGTGTTGATGGCAGCTAAGGCTCAAATGCGGAATCAGAAGCCGGTTGTACTTGCAATTTCAACGAATGATGGACTCGGACTGAATGCAGCGAATATCGCAAAGCTTATCAATGCGAAGAACATCTATTTTGTGCCGTTCGGTCAAGATAATCCACAGCAGAAGCCTAATTCTCTCGTTGCTAGAATGGATTTGATTGTAGAGGCTTGTGAAGCCGCGATCGAGGGTAGACAGCTGCAACCAATGATTATTGAACGCTTTAACTATGTATAAGTTAGCAGATACGGTTTATTAGACCGTAATAAGTTAATAGATATTGCTAAGGGGAGAGCTGCCAGATGTCGTATCAGAAATTATTTAACGTTGCTGTCGTCGGCGCAACAGGAGCTGTAGGGGAACAAATTATTGGACTGCTTGAGAAGAGAAATTTCCCCATTAATCAATTGAAATTGTTATCTTCTGCTCGTTCAGCAGGAACGAAGGTTACATTTAAAGGGCAAGAAATTGTTGTAGAAGAAGCGAAGCCTGAGAGTTTTGAAGGCGTAGAGATTGCTCTATTCAGCGCAGGTGGTGATGTAAGTAAGGCGCTTGCACCAGCAGCAGTAGAGCGTGGCGCAATCTGTATTGATAATACCAATGCATTCCGTATGGACCCAGATACTCCGCTTGTTGTACCTGAAGTTAATATCGATGCTATTAATGAACATAAAGGAATTATTGCGAATCCGAACTGTTCTACCATTCAAATGGTTGCAGCTCTGAAGCCATTACAAGATCGTTATGGGATTTCGCGCATTATCGTGTCGACATATCAAGCGGTATCCGGAGCGGGTGCACGCGCTATTGATGAGATGGTTCGTCAATCGAGCGAGGTCCTTGCTGGACGTGATGTTGAACCTCAGATCCTGCCAGTCGGCGCTTTGCCAGTGAAGCATCAGATCGCATTCAATGTCATTCCGCAAATTGATAAATTCCAAGACAATGGATATACATTGGAAGAAATGAAGATGGTTCGTGAGACGAAGAAGATCATGGACGACGAGTCCATTGAAGTAACGGCAACTTGTGTACGGGTTCCAGTCGTATACGGCCATTCTGAATCGGTTTACGTTGAGCTTAAGAATGAGTATGAATTGGAAGACGTAAGAAAATTAATGGAGAATGCGCCTGGCATTACACTCGTGGATGATCCTGCGAATCAACAATATCCGTTAGCAACAGAAGCAGCAGGTAAACCGGACGTGTTCGTTGGCCGTTTGCGCCGTGATCTTGGCCATACACGTGGATTAAATATGTGGATTGTCTCTGACAACCTGATGAAGGGTGCGGCGTGGAATGCGGTTCAAATCGCAGAATTTATCGCCATCGAACAATAAGCCACATATACTGTGTTATCAACTGTCTTGAATGGATTTGGGGGAATTGCAATGCGCATCTTAGTACAAAAATTCGGAGGCACTTCCTTATCATCGTCTCTAGCAAGGGAACATGTTATTCGTCATATACGTCGTGAACTGGCACAGGGCTTTCACCTAGTTGTCGTTGTATCGGCGATGGGTAGAAAAGGGGATCCGTATGCAACGGATACCCTTTTAGACTGGATACATCAAAATGGAAACATGCTGCCAGCACGGGAGAAGGATCTTCTCATGAGTTGCGGAGAGATTATCTCTGCAGCAACGTTGTGCAGTATACTTAATGAGCAAGAGATTCCTGCTGTTGCATTAACAGGATCTCAAGCTGGATTTGTGACGGATTCTCAATTTGGGAATGCTCGCATCCTAGAAGTGCGTCCGAACCGGGTGCTCGAACTGCTGAAGGAGAACAAGGTTGTCATTGTGACAGGCTTCCAGGGGCAGACGGAATCAGGTGATTTCACAACGCTTGGACGCGGAGGCAGTGATACATCAGCGACAGCATTAGGAGCCGCACTGCATGCAGAAATCGTCGATATTTATACCGATGTGAATGGCATTCTAACGGCGGATCCACGTCTTGTGGAAGATGCAAAGCCGCTAACTATCGTTAGTTATGCCGAGATTTGTAATATGGCGCATCATGGGGCTAAAGTTATTCATCCGCGTGCTGTTGAAATTGCGATGCAAGCACAAGTTCCTGTTCGCGTACGTTCGACGTTCTCTGAAGAAGAGGGAACCCTTGTTACGCATCCGGACAGCTTCAACGATCATTCGCATGGAATCGTGGATCGTTTTGTGACAGGCATTGCTTATGTGGCGAATGTCACACAAATTACAGTGGAGTCGCACGGGGGACCGATCGACCTTCAACTTCAAGTATTTAAAGCGATGGCGCAGCACCATATTAGTGTAGATTTCATTAACGTAACGCCTTCAGGCGCAGTATATACGGTATTTGATGATGCATCAGAACGTGCGATATCTGTATTATATGAGATGGGCTTCGAACCAAAGACTTTATCGGGCTGTGCGAAAGTATCTGTCATTGGCGGCGGCATGAATGGTGTTCCGGGCATCATGGCACATATTGTCGAGGCTCTCACGGAACAAGAGATACAAATTCTGCAATCTGCCGACTCCAATACAACGATTTGGGTACTTGTTCGAAATGAAGATATGGTTCGAGCGTTAAGAGCATTACACACGAAATTCGAACTGCACTTATAGCACGCCTCTTATTGAAAAGTAGCTACCATTTTGGGAATAAGGAGGGGACAACGTGGACTTCGGCAGACTTATTACAGCGATGGTAACCCCGTTCGACGAGCAGCAGGAAATCGATTGGGGCCAGACCGCTAAATTAATCGATTATTTGATTGAAGAACAACGCAGTGACAGTCTCGTGGTGTGTGGTACAACGGGAGAATCTCCAACGTTATCTGACGAGGAGAAGCTTGCGTTATTTCGATTTGCTGTGAAGCAATCGAATGGGCGCGCCAAGATTATTGCGGGAACCGGCAGCAATGATACGCGTCATTCTGTGCATCTTACGAAACTTGCTGAAGAGGCTGGGGTTGACGGCATTCTTGCCGTGACGCCTTACTACAACAAGCCTAGTCAAGAAGGATTGTACCAGCATTTCAAAGCTATGGCAGAAGCGACCAACTTACCGGTGCTTCTCTATAACATTCCAGGACGCAGTGTAATTAATCTTAGTGTCGAGACGACGCTAAGGCTTGCACAAATCCCGAACATCGTCGGTACCAAGGATTGTGCGAACCTTGAACAATTAACAGTCATTGCTACGGCAGCGCCAGCCCATTTTAAGGTCTATTCTGGCGACGATTCGATGACACTGGCGACGTTAGCCATCGGTGGGTACGGTATTGTGAGTGTCTCCAGCCATATTATCGGTTCAACGATGAAATCGATGATCGAGGCTTATTTGCAAGGGGATGTCAAGCGTGCGGCTGAACTTCATCAGCAGAGTTTCCCGATGTTCAAGGGTCTTTTTGAATGTCCGAATCCTGTCGCTGTGAAATATGCGTTAGGACTTCGCGGGCTACCCGTTGGTGGCGTTCGTTTACCGCTCGTAGCACCTTCCGAAGCGGAGGCTTTATTTATTCAAAATTTACTGAATAATTAACATCATAAAGTGCACAACCAAGCCGATGCGAGCCTTATCGCATCGGTTTTTCTATTTAGGGGAGAATAGGATGAAGAATGTGTGACTTGTGTTTTCCTAAATTAATCATGTATAATGATAAAAAGTGACTGGGTGCGGTATTTTTTAGAAAACGCTTATATCGTCCATTATGGGCAACGGAATCGTTTTCTTTAGAAAGTTTTACTTTTGGATTTTGTCCGGATAAGAGAATATATTATCGGATGATCTTCGGATGATTATGAAAGTTGTTCCGAAGGGTTAATTTCCTGCGGATAATTATAGGAGGGTTAGATTCACTTGTCGAAAAAGAACAACACGGATAAAATTACGATTTTTGCGCTTGGGGGCGTTGGTGAAATTGGCAAGAACATGTACGTCGTACAATATGGTAATGATATTGTTGTCGTAGATGCCGGCTTAAAGTTCCCTGAGGAAGATATGCTCGGAATTGACATTGTTATTCCAGATATCTCTTACTTAACAGAGAACCGCGATAAAGTACGCGGGATTCTTGTAACTCACGGTCATGAAGACCACATTGGTGGATTGCCGTATGTTTTGAAGCATTTAAATGTACCGATTTACGGTACCAAACTCACACTTGGTCTAATTGAGAGCAAACTAAAAGAAGCGAACCTGTTAGGTGAAACGAAGCGAATCCTGATCAATGCAGATTCTATCGTTCAAATGGGCAGCATTCAAGCAAGCTTCTTCCGTACGAATCATAGTATTCCAGATTCAGTCGGCGTATGCCTTGAGACACCGGAAGGCACAGTAGTACATACAGGTGACTTCAAATTTGATCATACCCCAGTCAATGGTCAATATGCAGATTTACATCGTATGGCAGAAATCGGTCAGAAGGGTGTTATTGCCCTCTTATCGGATAGTACAAATGCAGAACGTCCAGGATTCACACCTTCGGAGAGCAATGTAGGGAAGAACCTGGAGGACATTTTCCGCAAAGCTCAGCAGCGTGTCGTCGTTGCGACATTTGCTTCGAATATTCATCGCGTACAGCAAGTTATTGATGCTGCTGTTGCAACGAACCGGAAGTTAACGGTTATTGGTCGCAGTATGGTCAATGTCGTCACGATTGCTTCGGAATTAGGCTATTTGCATATCCCAGATGGTATGTTGATTGAGCCGGAAGAAGTGAACAAAATGGCAGCCGATCGTGTTGTTATTTTATCAACAGGTAGCCAAGGCGAGCCGATGTCAGCTCTAACTCGGATGGCGCGGAATACACATCGCAAGATTGATATTTTGCCAGGCGATACAGTAATCATCGCTGCAACGCCAATTCCAGGTAACGAGAAATATGTTGGACGAACTGTAGACGAATTGTTCCGACTTGGCGCTCACGTTATTTATGGCGGATCGACAACAGGTGTTCACGTATCAGGTCACGGTAGCCAAGAAGAATTGAAACTGATGTTGAATTTGATTAAGCCGAAATACTTCATTCCTATTCACGGTGAATATCGTATGCTTCGCCAACATGCATTGCTCGGGGAGCAAGTAGGTATTGAGAGCGAGAATATCTTCATCGTTGATATTGGTGAGACCATTGAAATTCAAGGCGGTACTGCTCGTAAAGCGGGTAAAGTACCTTCAGGCAATGTTCTTATTGACGGGTTAGGTGTAGGTGACGTTGGTAATATCGTATTGAGAGATCGGAAGTTACTCTCGCAGGATGGTATCCTCGTCGTTGTTGTTACGCTAAGTAAGCAAGACGGAACGATCCTATCCGGACCAGATATTATCTCTAGAGGATTTGTCTATGTGCGTGAATCCGAAGGGCTTTTGGATGAAGCGAACCGTATTGTAACGAATACACTTCATAAATTGATGAATGAGAATGTTAACGAATGGGCGTCATTGAAGACGAATGTCAAAGATGCGCTTGGTCGTTTCCTATATGAGCAAACACGTCGTAGACCGATGATTTTGCCAATCATCATGGAAGTATAATATTAGCATGTTCGAGAAGAGCCGCGTTTGCGGCTCTTTTTTATTTAGGAATGTATCCTTCGCCACAAACAGTTCTTTCTTTTCTAGAGGTGTTCGTCACATCTTTTGTATTGAATGATGGATACTGCACCATACTATGGGATGCGATCACAGTCTAGGAAGGATGATGCAGATCATGACTTATATGAACGACTCAGGATTTTCAAATGCGCAGGAGCCGGGACAACCCGCAGAAGCACCAAACACGAATAATCAAGCCCCCCCAGCTGTACAGACGATTAACCAATTGGGTCAAATGACAACACCAAGTGCGGAAGACAATATTTTTTGCATGTCGATTATCGGCCAGATTGAAGGCCACTTGGTCCTACCGCCGCAGAATAAAACGACGAAGTATGAACATGTGATTCCACAAATCGTCGCTGCAGAACAAAGTCGATCCATTGAAGGGGTCTTAATCGTCTTAAATACCGTTGGCGGGGACGTGGAGGCAGGACTTGCCATTGCAGAGATGATCTCATCCCTATCTAAGCCGACGGTAACCGTCGTCTTAGGCGGAGGTCATAGTATTGGCGTTCCGATCGCCGTCTCCTCCAACTATTCCATTATTGCAGAGTCGGCAACAATGACGATTCATCCTATTCGCTTAAATGGGCTTGTTATAGGTGTTCCGCAGACCTTTGAGTACTTGGACAAAATGCAAGAACGGGTGGTTCGGTTCGTCACCTCACATTCAAGAATCAAAGAAGAGAAATTCAAGGAATTAATGTTCAAGACGGGAGAACTCAATCGCGATATTGGGACCTCTGTTGTCGGGCCTGATGCGGTGAAGTATGGACTGATTGATGCAATTGGCGGCGTTGGTGAAGCGATTCAGAAATTGAATCAATTGATTGAAGCGAAGCGTCAAGCTATGTCCAGTGAGGGGAGCTCGCCGATACAATGACCATATATACCAACATGCCAATTGAGCTCGTTCTAAGTGGCGTGGATCAACCTCGTCAAGCCGATATGGAGATCGATATCGATGGGGTTCTCATGCAAGTTGCGCCACTAAATGCAACTTCAGGGACCATTGTTCGCCTGCTAAGATGTCCTCTTCAAGCATATCTAAATCCAGCCTATGCCCCCGGTCAACTCATCCAGTATCATCCAGTAATTCCTCCAAGAACTAATTGGGACGCGCGATAGGAACAGGATAGGAACATCCCCAGATATATGCTATAATGAAATTCTGGGGGTGACCGGTTTGGCGCGAAGAAAAAAGAAGAAAAACTTGTTCAGTTCGAGCCTAAAATACGAAATTTACGGCATCATTTGGATAACGCTTTCGGTCATTGCATTAGCAGGGGAAGCAACGGTCGGCCGCTCATTGACAAAGATGTTTGGACTCGTGCTTGGTAAGTTTTATTTTGTTCTCCCCCTCGTTGGGGTGTATGTCGGACTATATGTGATGGTCAAACGGAAATGGCCGCTTGGATGGTCTGCTAGAAGATCGGGTCTGCTTATTATTGTGATTGCGATGGCGCTAATGAGCACCATTTGGACCATTGATCATAAGCTTACGCCAACCGTTGATGTGACCGCCAGCCGAATTATCGCTCAAATACATAGTGATATGAAGACGGAATTGTTAAGTCCGGGACTTACACAGAATGGGTCGATTTATCAGAAGCAAATTAGCGGAGGATATGTCGGCGCTTTTAGTTATGCGGTGCTCTTCTGGTTATTCGGTGCACTTGGTGCCAAATTATTAATGATCGTACTGTTCGGAATCGGGATTATGTTAACAGCGAACATGTCTTACGTTGATTTGATGAAGCTCATTCGAAGTCGAGTCATGCGGTTCCAGGAATTAATCCGAATGAAGATCAGAACGGCGAGACGGACCAAGAAAAAGTCAGTCAAGTCAGCGATGCAGCTTCGCTCGAAGAAAGCGCCTCTGCATGATTTAAATGATGATGACGAAGAAGATGATTACGAATACGAAGATTCTAACAGCAGTGAAAAGTCATCAGAACCATTGAAGCGTCGTACGATGCCGCTATTCTTTCAATTGTTCGGCGGTAAGACGGGTCCAGCTGGATCACGTCACGAAGAAGATTTGGATGAGGATGAATTTATGGATCGCGGGATTCTTGTATCGTCTCCGTCTAAGGTTGTGCGGCTAGATGAGGTAGAGGAGAAACATGAGGAAGCCTATTGGAGTGAGTCAACAGAGGCGAAATCGGAAGCTCCTTCGCCACAAGCTCCCATTTTCCGTGATTTTCAAGAAACATCGATTCCAATAACGGATGATGAAGGAGATCAAGAGCATTTCGCGGGACAATCCGTGACGACGTCACAAGCTCAACTACATACAACAGATCACACGATGGATGAAGAAGAATCATCTGATACGTTCGATCAATCTGATACGACAAACGCGGGCTCTACGGCTAGCATTGTAACGTCCAACAATCCTGATGCTGCAGACTCACCAGATATGGGCTCAGCAGCACCCGCGGTTGTTACACCACCTCCGAAGCCGTATCAGCTGCCATCGTTCCGATTGCTCAGCAAACCTCATGGAAGCGGGAAGAATGGGGACCAACCTGACTTTATGCAGACGGCAAGAAAGCTTGAGGCAACTCTCGAGAGCTTCGGTGTACGGGCCAAGGTGTTAGAGGTGGTACGTGGACCGGCCGTAACCCGTTATGAGATTCAACCTGATATTGGTGTGAAAGTAAGCCGAATCGTAAGTCTAACCGATGATATCGCCTTGGCGCTCGCTGCCAAAGATATTCGGATGGAGGCGCCGATCCCAGGGAAATCTGCGATTGGTATCGAAGTACCGAATTCGGAAGTATCCATTGTGACGATGCGCGAGGTCATGGAAACACAGATTTTCTCGGATGCGGCCTCTAAATTATCGATAGCATTTGGACGTGATATTTCTGGACAGACCATTATCGGTAACCTGGCCCGAATGCCGCATCTTCTCGTTGCAGGTGCAACAGGTTCAGGGAAGTCGGTATGTATTAACGGGATTATTACGAGTATTCTCTATAAAGCGAAGCCGGATGAAGTGAAATTTCTAATGATTGACCCTAAGATGGTCGAATTGAATGTCTACAATGGCATTCCGCATCTTCTTGCTCCGGTCGTAACAGATCCGAAACGCGCTTCACTCTCACTCAAGAAGATCGTTGTTGAGATGGAGAAACGTTACGAGTTATTTTCCAAGTCAGGTACACGGAATATTGAAGGTTATAATAAGCTGATGGATAGCAACCCAGCCGCCGTATTGCCATTTATTGTAGTCATTGTGGACGAGCTTGCAGATTTGATGATGGTTGCGGCTAATGATGTAGAGGATGCCATTTGTCGACTAGCACAAATGGCACGTGCTGCGGGGATTCATCTGATTATTGCAACACAACGTCCATCTGTCGATGTCATTACAGGTGTGATTAAGGCGAATATTCCATCACGTATCGCCTTTGGTGTATCTTCACAAGTGGATTCACGAACCATCTTGGACATGGTAGGTGCCGAGAAGCTGTTAGGCCGAGGAGACATGCTTTTCTTGCCTATGGGATCTTCTAAGCCTGTTCGAGTGCAAGGGGCATTTTTATCCGATGAGGAAGTTGAAGCTGTCGTTGAATACTGCCGTGATCAAGGTCAGGCTGAATACAATGAAGAGCTTGTTCCTGAAGTCGAGGAATCGAATGATCAGCCGGATGAGATGTTAGATGAACTCTACGATCAAGCCGTACAGATCATACTTGAAGCGAAGCAAGCTTCCGTATCTCTCTTGCAGCGCCGGATGCGAATTGGGTATACTCGGGCAGCGAGATTAATCGACTCGATGGAGGCCAGAGGTGTCGTTGGACCGTATGAAGGCAGTAAGCCAAGAGAGGTTCTCCTTACGATGGAAGCATGGGAGCAGAATCGAATAAGTTCGTAAATCGATATAGTGAATAATCAAACGCTACTTTTCTCATAATAAGTTTACCATTCCTGTACAACTCACATGAGAAAGGTAGAGCTTATTCGATGAAAAGACGCATTGTTTGGATTACAGCAGGGATCTTGCTGCTACTATTCGGTACATATCACTTGAAAGCCTCGTTACTAACGACGAAGGAGACCTTCAGCAGTGCAATCCTTAAGGTTGGATCATCAGGCGCTGATGTGAACGAATTGCAAGGACGACTCAAGTTTCTCGGATTTTATTACGGTAAGATTGATGGGCAATTCGGCAATACGACATTGAAGTCCGTCAAATGGTTTCAATCTGAATTCGGTATGCCGGTAGATGGCGTTGTTGGCGGTAAGACCAAGGTCAAGCTATGGAACGCAACGAAGAGTTGGGTCCCATCTGCCGCAGACAACACACAATCTGCTGCGAAGCCGCCGAAGAAAGATTCAACCACGTCGAATAATAATCTGGGTTTCTCGAGCAATGATCTCAAAATAATGGCGAATGC
This sequence comes from Paenibacillus sp. GCM10027629, assembly GCF_042676425.1. Taxonomy (NCBI): domain Bacteria; kingdom Bacillati; phylum Bacillota; class Bacilli; order Caryophanales; family Paenibacillaceae; genus Paenibacillus; species Paenibacillus sp. GCM10027629. The sequence goes on from NZ_JBHTGZ010000003.1 coordinate 932,902, forward strand.
CGTTTTTGGAGAATCTCGGGGGGAGCCTTATGAAGGACAAGTTGCTGTTGCTGCGGTTATTCTCAATCGCGTGAAGTCACCAAGTTTCCCGAACACCCCCTCTGGTGTCATTTTCCAACCTGGCGCATTCACCGCGGTTGCAGACGGCCAAATCTGGCTTGAGCCGAATGAAAAAGCGCGCAAAGCCGTTCAGGATGCCATTAATGGTTGGGATCCAAGCGGTGGATGCCTGTATTACTTCAATCCGGAGACAGCAACCTCCAAATGGATCTGGACACGTCCTCAGGTGAAGACGATTGGGAAACATATATTCTGTATGTAATTGCGAATGAAGAAGTAACCTTGCACCCGTAAGGTTGCTTCTTTATTTTCGATTGGTATAGAATGGAATTGATTTGAATAGATTGACTTTAAAAATAGGGTTGATGAAAAGGAGACATGCTTTGATCATGACAAGTTTTGAGCAGGGTCGCGTGCACCAAATGCGCATTCATGTACTTCCCACCAAACGATTTAAGACATTTGCGATTTCACTTTATATTGGTGTTCCCCTCGAGGAATCTTCGGTAACGAAGGTAGCTCTTACCCCATTTGTGATGCGTAGAGGTACTGAATCTTATCCAGAGACACTCCAATTCCGCGAGCATCTGGATGATATGTACGGCGCTGGATTTGGGTTCGATGTATTTAAGCGTGGAGATTATCAGATTGTTCAATTTCGGATGGATGTCATTAATGATGCCTTTGTGGCCGCTGAAGATTCGCTGCTGCAGCAATCCTTTGCGTTTCTTGGCGAGGTTCTGACGAAACCGGCACTCAAGCAGCCTGAATACCGCAACCGCTATATAGACGCTGAGAAGGAGACGCTTCGTAAGCGGCTTGAAGCCATCGTGAACGATAAAATTCGCTATGCCGCTGAACGTTGTATCGAAGAAATGTGCAAGAATGAGCCCTATCGATTGCATCCGTTAGGAGAGCGTAAAGCCATCGATGGCATCTCTTCTGAAGGACTGTTGGCGCATTATGATCATTGGCTGCAATCCGCGAGTATGGACCTTTATGTTGTTGGAGATACATCCTTAGACGAAGTTCAGCGGCTCGTAGAGCAGCATTTCCAGCTTCAACGTACAAATGAAACCACCTATCACATGACACCGCCTGCACGCGTTTCTCGTGATGTACAGACGATTGTAGAGAAGCTAGATGTTGGACAAGGGAAATTGAATATGGGTCTTCGAACTTCAATTACGTATAGTGATGATCAGTACGCAGCAGCGCTGATGTATAATGGCATTTTGGGCGGATACCCACATTCGAAGCTGTTCGTTAATGTTCGGGAAAAAGAAAGCCTTGCTTATTATGCTTCATCTCGATTTGATGGGCACAAAGGAATTTGTACGCTTCAATCGGGAATTGAGATTGAGAATTATGAGAAAGCCGTTGATATCATTAAGAAGCAGCTCGATAGCATGCAGGCCGGCAATATTAGTGATCTAGAGCTGTCGCAGACCAAAGCGATGATCTCGAACCACGTTAGAGAGCTTGGGGATTCCGCCTTCGAGATGATCGGATATGATTTTAATCGTCAACTGTCCGGCAAGAGTCGCACGGCCGAGGAATTGCTGAAGCAAGTGGAGCAAGTTACCATCGAGGATATTAAGCGCGCAGCGCAGACATTCCAATTAGATACGATCTACTATCTACGCGATCGGAAGGGGGAATAATCGATGCAAACGATTCAACACCCAGAACTTCAAGAAACATTGTACTACGAGAAAATGCCGAACGGTCTCGACGTCTATGTTCTGCCTAAGGAAGGATTTCAGAAGACGTATGCCACCTTTTCGACACGCTATGGTTCCATCGATAATCACTTCCGTGTTGTAGGTGGAGAAGATCACCAAGTCCCGGATGGCGTGGCTCATTTTCTAGAACACAAAATGTTCGAAGAGCCGACAGGGGATATCTTCGCTACGTTTGCCACCCAAGGGGCTTCAGCAAATGCGTTTACGAGTTTCGATCGTACCGTATATCTTTTCTCCGCGACAGAGCAGATTGAGGCGAATATTGAGACCCTCGTGAACTTCGTGCAGAATCCTTATTTTACAGATGAGAATGTTGAGAAGGAAAAAGGGATTATCGGGCAAGAAATTAAAATGTATCAGGATAACCCGGATTGGCGTGTGTACTTTGGTGTGATTGAGGCGATGTATGGCGTCCATCCTGTCCATATTGATATTGCAGGCACCGTTGAATCCATTAGCACGATTACCAAAGAAACGTTGTATACCTGCTACAACACCTTCTACCATCCATCGAATATGCTGCTCTTCGTCGTTGGTGGTGTAGATGCTGAGAAAGTGATGTCCCTGATTCGTGAGAATCAAGCCAAGAAGAACTATGGTGAGCAGGGGGAGATCAATCGATTGTTCGCAGATGAGCCTACAGCGGTTTATCAGCAGCGTAAGACCTCTCAATTGCCGGTATCACTGCCGAAGTGTCTTTTTGGGCTGAAGGAGAAGAAGATTCTTGAATTAGGTGAAGAGCAATTGCGTCGCGACCTAATAACGAAATTGATGCTAGATATTATGCTGGGCTCCAGTACACCGTTGTATCAGAAACTTTATGACGATGATCTGATCTCAGACGGATTTGGTTTTGAGTTCAATACAGGGAAAAATTATGCCTTCTCGATTATTGGTGGGGATACGCGGGATCCTGATCAGTTAATTGAGCGTATTCGAACCGCTGTGGAAGAAATGAAGAAGACGGGCTTTGATGAGACTCACTTCGAGCGGGCGCGCAAGAAGAAAGTCGGCAATTACTTAAGAATGCTGAATTCGCCCGAATCGATCGCGAATGAATTTACGAATTATAAGTTCCGCGAGAGTGATTTATTCGCTGTTCTGCCAGTGTATGAATCCATTACTCTCGATGAGGTGAATGCAAGACTTCGGGAACATTTTGATTGGGAACAGCTTGCGATTTCGATTGTTGAGAGTCCGGCGCAGGCTTAAGCTTAAATTTGGGATGAGAGTGAGAATTAGGAATGAAATCATTAGGGGAAACGAACGTACTCATTACCGGGGGAAGCCGTGGGATTGGTGCAGCGATAGCGGAGCGATTTGCGTCAGTGGGAATGAATGTCGTTATTCATTACTTACAGGCGCATGAGCAAGCGAATGAAGTTGCAAGGAACTGTATGAAGTATGGCGTGAAAGTCTTGACTGTGACGGCAGATTTGCGTTCTAAAGAGCAGCTTCAGCGTATGATTGAGAAGTTGGATAGTCACGGGCTGATGCCGGATATTCTCGTTAACAATGCGGGCATTGCGCATTATGGATTATTGTCTGATGTGACAGAAGAGCAGTGGGATGAGATGATGTCCATTAATCTTAAAGGGATGTTCCTCTGCACACAGCTCTGTATGCCACATATGATCGCGCAAAAATATGGGCGAATTATCAATGTATCCTCCATCTGGGGGTTGTCTGGAGCTTCATGTGAAGTGGTCTATTCCACGACCAAAGGTGGCATGAACGCTTTTACCAAAGCGCTCGCCAAAGAACTTGCACCGTCCGGAGTTACCGTTAACGCGGTCGCGCCAGGAGCCATTGATACGATGATGCTGAACAATCTGGACGATGAAGAGAAGTTGATGCTAGAAGACGAGATTCCGGTCGGTAGGCTAGGACAGCCGGAAGAAATCGCATCGCTTGTCTATTTTCTAGCATTGCCGGAGTCAAGTTATATCACCGGGCAAGTCATCAGTCCAAATGGCGGATGGCATACGTAAATCAAGGAATATTTATCAGTCGAATTGCGCACATTAACATCTGTATTATGATGAATAAGGAGTGAAACAGATGTCAGTGCTCGGCAATTACGATAATTGGAAAAAATTCCTTGGAGATCGCGTTTCTCAAGCGAAGGCTGTCGGATTAGGTGAAGACACGATTGCGAAGCTCGCTTATGAAATCGGTGATTTCCTGGATGAGAAAGTGGATCCGAAAAATGGTCCTGAACGCGCTTTGAAAGAATTATGGGCTGTTGGATCTGAAGATGATCGTAAAACTATCGCACGTCTAATGGTGAAACTTGTCGAAAAAGGTTAATAGCGGATATAGGCCAAAAGTAAGAAAGTCCCCACTCGTGGGGACTTTCTTATAATGTTTTGGTGGGTTGCGCTTGCCTTTCCATCTGATTTTATATATGATTAAATTTGATTGTGAAAAATCGCGGTAATCATACAAAATTTGATAATTACTAACATTTTGACGATCCAATAATCTATGATATGACTTAGTATGGGGAGTGTGTCGGGCGTGGAATACCAACAATGGTACATGGAGTACAAAATACATAAAAATAGGCCTGGCCTCCTAGGAGATATCGCGTCATTACTCGGTATGCTCGAGGTCAATATATTAACGATTAATGGTGTGGAAGGAAAAACTCGCGGGATGCTCCTTCAGACCAATGATAACGAGAAAATTAACTTAATGGGCCAAATGCTCAAAAAAGTTGACAATATCACCGTCACAGCACTTCGTACACCGAAGTTGGTTGATATTCTTGCTGTTCGTCATGGCAGGTATATTGAAAGAGATTCGGATGATCATAAGACGTTCCGTTTCACTCGGGACGAGCTTGGTTTATTGGTAGATTTCCTAGGTGAGATCTTTAAACGAGAAGGGCACCAAGTTATTGGATTGCGGGGTATGCCTCGCGTGGGGAAGACAGAATCCATAATTGCAGGCAGCGTATGTGCGATGAAGCATTGGACTTTCGTATCGTCTACGTTGCTCCGTCAGACCGTCCGCAGTCAATTATCCGAGGAAGAAATGAACCCGAACAATGTATTCATTATCGATGGGATTGTGAGTACGATTCGCTCGAATGAGAAGCATTACCATTTACTTGAGAACATTATGAAGATGCCTAGCACCAAAGTCATCGAACATCCTGATATATTCATGCGTGAGACATCGTACGGTCCGCAAGATTTCGACTATATTATTGAACTGCGGAATACACCGGAAGAAGAAATTACGTATGAGACATTTACAGTCAATTATAATGATTTTTAATTACTTATAGACTAAAGCATTCATCCATACATGATGATAATAACATTTCAATTGCGGAGGTGAGGATGTGTCGAATTTAGGAGACCTATTAAGAAACGCACGACTCGAGAAAGGGATGTCGCTAGATGACATTCAAGAGTTGACCAAAATTCGGAAGCGTTACTTAGAGGCCATTGAAGACGGTGATTACAAAGTATTACCAGGCAGCTTTTATGTCCGTGCTTTTGTCAAAACATATGCCGAAACCCTTGGCCTCGATTCTGATGAGATAGTCCAATTATACAAAAGTGATATCCCAGAGCCTGTATCTGAGTCGGCATCTGTGGAGCCTATTATACAGAAGCGTCGTCGTTCAGAGCGTCAGCGTCAAGATCGCGCAGGCAAATGGATTTCAGCGGTGCTCATGTGGTTGTTCTTAATTTTAATCGCTGTGGTCATTTATTTCTTCTATATCCACAAGGCGAGCCCGAGTACAGATAAAGTAGATACCGGCACGCAGATCACAGATGAGAAGAAACCACCAACCAAAGAAGAGAACAAGGGAACCGGAACTGAGACAAACCCTCAGACAACAACGCCGGAGACGACACCTGATGTTACCCCAGAGGTACCTGAGATCGTCGCACCGACAATCGTGCCTAGCGGCAAAATTGGGAAAGCGAACCGGATTAAAGTTCAGACGACATCGACTGAGCCGATTAAAGTCGAGATTACAGCGTCCGGTGCGAATAGCTGGTTGAACGTGTACAAAAAAGTATACAAAGGCGAAGAGTTATTCAACGCTAATCTGTTGGATGGTACAACACAAACCTTCGAGCTTGGTGAAGGCTTGTATATTCGTCTGGGCAATGCGAACCACATGGAGATTAAAGTCGGTGGTGTACCGATTGACGACGGAAATGTTGCTAGAGCAGAACGTTTTGTATTGCAGCCGGAAGTGAAAGCGCCGGATACGACAACAACAACCGATACATCTACGACAACCGGTGAATAGGTAGCGGATGACTTAAAGGGAGTGATTCGATGAGTTCTGAGAATTCATTTGATATTGTATCGAAGTTCGATATGCAAGAAATGAGCAATGCATTGAATCAAGCCGAGAAGGAGATTGCAACGCGGTTTGATTTCAAAGGCAGCAAGAGCAGCCTGAAGCTCGAGAAAGAAGAGCTTGTCATCATTTCTGATGATGACTTTAAGCTTGAGAATGTTATCGACATTCTGAAGTCGAAAATGACAAAGCGCGGGCTAGCACTAAAAAACCTTGAATACGGCAAGATTGAGCCAGCATCTGCAGGTACAGTTAAACAGAAAATTAAGTTGAAATCAGGAATCGATCAAGATAATGCGAAGAAAATTAATATCTTAATCCGAGATTCCAAACTGAAAGTGAAGAGTCAAATTCAAGGAGATCAAGTTCGAGTTACAGGTAAGAGCAAGGATGATCTGCAAGCGGTTATGCAAATGTTGCATAAGGCCGATCTGCCGATTGATTTGCAATTCACAAACTTCAAATAATTGTAAATGAACAACCTCGATCATGGGATACGTCCCGTGCCGAGGTTGTTACAATTTTGACACCGAATTGGGGTTGTATTATACTAAGTTAGATATAAACAGACTTATTGCGCATAGGTATGGGGGATGCATAACAAATGACTGAGAAGATTAAGATCGTAACCCTAGGCTGTGAGAAGAATCTCGTGGATTCCGAGATTATGTCAGGTCTTATTCATGAACGGGGCTATTCGTTGGTCGAAGATAAAGAGGATGCGACCGTTATTATTGTGAATACATGCGGGTTTATTGATGCAGCCAAGGAAGAATCGGTGAATACGATTTTGGATTTGGCAGAGCTCAAAGAGACGGCGAATTTGAAGGCGCTCATCGTATCGGGCTGCCTAACACAACGATACAAAGAGCAATTAATGGATGAAATGCCTGAGATTGACGGGATCGTAGGAACCGGAGATTTTGATAAAATCAATGATATTGTGGATGAGGCGCTTCGTGGAAGTAAGCCAATTCTTGTCGGAAATCCGGTGTTCAACTATGAGCAGAAGCTCCCGCGCAAAGTATCGACACCTCGGTTTACAACATATGTGAAAATCGCGGAAGGATGCGACAACGCTTGTACATTCTGCAGTATTCCAATCATGCGCGGTAAATTCCGCAGTCGTTCGATGGAATCGATTATTGCTGAAGTGGAAGAGCTAGCAGCACAAGGCGTCAAAGAAGTCAGCTTGATTGCGCAAGACTCGACGAACTATGGAACGGATTTGTATGATCAATTTATGTTACCAACTTTGATGAACCGGATTAGTGAAGTATCGGGGATCGAGTGGGTTCGACTACACTATGCTTATCCAGGCTTCTTCACGGATGAGCTAATTGACGCGATTGCAGATAACCCTAAAATTTGCAAATATATAGATATGCCATTGCAGCATAGTGAAGACGCTGTGCTCAAGCGGATGCGCAGACCAGGAAGACAGCGTGATACGAGAGAATTGGTCGCGAAGATCCGTGCACGCATTCCAAATGTATCACTTCGTACATCGTTGATCGTTGGTTTCCCGGGGGAAACGGATCAAGATTTCGAAAATCTATGTGAGTTTGTTAAAGATATTAAATTTGATCGCCTAGGTGTATTCACGTATTCGAGTGAAGAAGGGACACCAGCTACGCGCCTACCGGATCATCTCGATGAAGAGGTGAAGGAGTTCCGTGCGAATACGCTGATGGAGATCCAACGTCAAATTTCGAATGAAGTCAGCGGTAAGCATATCGGACAAGTTCTTGATGTCCTTGTAGAACGCTACGAAGGCCGTAATGATGTCTATGTAGGCCGTTCACAATACGATGCACCAGAAATCGACGGTGAAGTGTTCATTACAGATTGTAAAGTCGGCATAGGTGAAATCGCCAAAGTTCGTATTACACATGCTTATGAGTTTGACTTGTCTGGGGAGGGTGTCTCTTGAATCTCGCCAATCGTATTACCTTAATTCGTATTTTTCTCGTACCGATCATGATGTTTTTCTTGCTGGTGAAGACGGATTATTTCCCGGCTATTCATGTCGAGAGTTTTCAAATTACCTATAACCAGATCATCGCTGCCTTGATTTTCATTATTGCGGCGAGTACAGACGGTCTGGACGGCTATATTGCCCGCAGCAGGAAGATGGTTACAAACTTAGGCAAACTTCTTGATCCGCTAGCGGACAAGCTGCTCGTTGCTGCCGTTCTTATCTCTCTTGTTGATATGGGAAAATGCGATGCATGGATTGCGATTGTCATCATTAGCCGTGAATTCGCTGTAACAGGCCTACGCCAGATCGCGCTCCTTGAAGGGGCGGTCGTTGCTGCGAGTAAATGGGGGAAAATTAAGACCGCAGCGCAGATTACTGCGATCATTTTGATGCTGCTTAACAATTTTCCATTTGAGTTCATCGGTTTCCGATTTGATGAGGTTATGCTATGGGTTGCAGCGCTTGTAACGGTGTACTCGGGTGTTGATTATTTTGTGAAAAATAAAAATGTACTTCATTTTACAGACAAAAAACAATAGGCGACGCCTATTGTTTTTTGCTCATTATATAAGCATAGGCTTGAAGGGGGAACGATTTATGAAAGCAGAAATTATTGCCGTTGGTACTGAATTGCTGTTAGGTCAAATTGTGAATACGAATGCACAGTATCTATCACAGGAATTGGCGGCACTTGGGATTGATACATACTATCAGACGGTTGTTGGCGATAACCTTGGGCGATTGCAGCGTGCGATTGAAATTGCGCGTGAACGAGCAGATCTCGTGTTATTCACTGGAGGAATTGGTCCTACCCAGGATGATCTGACGAAGGATGCCCTTGCGGGTCTTCTTGGTCGAACATTATCTATCCATCAGCCTTCTATGGATGCGATAGAGCAGTTCTTTAGCAGTCGAGGCGCTCACATGGTGGAGAGCAATCGGAGACAGGCCCTTACTATTGAAGGGAGCACACCTCTTGCCAATGCAACGGGTCTTGCGGTTGGGAATGCGCTGAAGCATGACGGTACGTTCTACATTCTTCTTCCTGGTCCGCCGAAAGAAATGAAGCCGATGTTCGAGCATGAGGCCAAACGCTGGCTGCTTGAGCACGCTTTAACGAGTGAACAGCCGCTGTATTCCCGTATGCTGAAATTCGCCGGAATTGGCGAATCATCGCTGGAAGCACAATTGCTCGATTTGATCGAAAGGCAGCAGGATACGACGATTGCGCCTTATGCGAAAGAAGGCGAAGTGACGATCCGTGTATCCACCAAAGCCGCTTCTGCTGACGAGGCGAATGCGAAGCTGCAGGAAGTGGAGTCTGAGATTCGAAACCGGCTGTTCGATCATCTCTATGCTACGCAGGATGTGCCGATTGAGAAGGTCATTGTCGAGCGTATGCAAACCTTGGGGCTTACACTCGGCGCAGCTGAGAGCTGCACGGGCGGTCTGTTATCAGAGATGATTACCGCGATTCCAGGGAGCTCGCAGATGTTCAACGGGGGTGTCGTCTGTTACTCCAATGCACTGAAGCAGCAGTTGTTGAACGTGCCGGTGACATTACTGGAAGGCCCCGATGCGCCGGGGGCAGTTAGCAGTGAAGTAGCAGAGATGCTAGCAGATCAAGTTCGTCAATTGACGAATTCTGATTTTGGTATCGGAATTACGGGTGTAGCGGGACCAGGAATGTCGGAGCGGAAGCCTGCAGGACTTGTCTATGTCGCCATAGCACAGAAGGGCAAGCCTACGGAGGTTATGAAGTTACAGCTCCATGGCGGCCGGGAGATTATTCGTCTGCGTTCTGTGAAGACCGTGTTGTACCATTTATGGCGAAGACTCGGGTAAGTCAAGATGAAACAAATGGAATATTTCTGTGGAAATTCTTGATATTTACATGTATACCTTGTATAATAAGAACAATGTTAACGGAAGAACCGTAGCGAAGTGTAACTTTGCTGCGGTTTTTCGCGCTATTTTCCGAATCGCCCACCCCTGCGTGACGAAAAAAACGAATGTATGTTCGAAAAAATGCTTGGCAAAGGAACAAAAACAAGTTATCATGATACTATAAATGAAAAAGGAAGTGAGTTCATTGTCAGATCGTCGCGCTGCGTTAGAAATGGCTTTACGGAATATTGAGAAACAATTTGGTAAAGGTTCGATCATGAAACTCGGTGAATCCACACACATGCAAGTGGAAGTTGTACCGAGCGGATCTTTAGCATTAGATATTGCACTTGGAATCGGTGGGTTTCCACGCGGAAGAGTTATTGAAGTTTATGGACCGGAATCATCAGGTAAGACGACGGTCGCATTGCACGCCATTGCTGAAGTTCAGAAGCAAGGTGGACAAGCTGCCTTTATCGATGCCGAGCATGCTCTTGATCCGTTGTATGCGAGCAAGCTAGGCGTTAATATTGATGAATTGCTCTTGTCTCAGCCGGATACAGGGGAGCAAGCGCTTGAAATCGCTGAAGCCCTCGTACGAAGTGGTGCAGTCGATATTATCGTTATTGACTCCGTCGCTGCACTTGTACCGAAAGCAGAGATCGAAGGCGATATGGGTGACTCACACGTCGGTCTACAAGCACGTTTGATGTCCCAAGCACTTCGTAAATTGTCTGGTGCGATCAGCAAATCGAAGACGATTGCGATCTTCATCAACCAGTTGCGTGAGAAAGTTGGCGTAATGTTCGGTAATCCAGAGACAACACCAGGTGGACGTGCTTTGAAGTTCTACTCCACGGTTCGTCTGGATGTAAGACGTGTCGAGACAATTAAGCAAGGCAATGACATGGTCGGTAACCGTACACGGATTAAGGTCGTGAAGAATAAAGTCGCACCTCCGTTCAAACAAGCGGATATCGATATTATGTACGGCGAAGGAATTTCTCGTGAAGGAAGTATTATCGATATTGGAACGGAACTAGATATCGTGAATAAAAGTGGTGCATGGTACTCCTATGAGAATGAGCGTTTAGGTCAAGGTCGTGAGAATGCGAAGCAATATCTCAAGGAGAATGTTGAGATTTCCAAAGTGATTGAGAATAAGATCCGTGAAGCAAGTCAGCTCTCGACTACGGTTCCGATTACATCGAACGATGATGAAGAGGAAGAGGAAGATTTCGAGCTAGAATAAGTATTTGCCCCCTTCGTGAAGGGGGCATCTTTTATAGAGAGCGATAAATGAACAATCCAAGTGATTTAGTGAGGAAGGGAGGAGATGAAACATGCACAACGGTAAAGAAAAAGAGGAGCAGGTGAAGGAACAGAAGTGGTCGCCAGCACCTGGTGTTGAGCTAATAATAACGGCTGTAGAGCTCGTGCCCAGGCAGAAGCGTCGATATCAAATTTTTGTGAATGAGGAACAAGCTTTTACGGTCCATGAAGATGTTATGGTGAAGTATCGACTGCTCAAAGGTTCAACCATCGATCATGAAGAACTCCTTCCTATCATGGTGGCAGACGAGCTACAGCAAGCCTATGTGCAGTCCATTCGATATTTAGGACGCAAACCACGTACAAGCCATGAAATACAGCAGCAGTTAACACAGAAGGGTTTTGATGCGGAGTTGATCGAACGGGTCATTCTGCGTCTCATGGACGAGCGCTTAATTGATGATAATCTTTATGCGAAGCAATGGACGGATCAGCGGGTTCGCAATCATAAGAAAGGAAGACTTATGATTAAGCATGAGCTGCAGCAGAAGGGAATCGATAAATCCGATATTGCACAAGCTATGGAGGAACTGAACACCGAGGATGAGCAAGAGAGTGCCTATCGCGTGGGACTTCGTAAATGGCAGAGTACAAAAGGGGAGCGCTATGAGCGCAAAAGAAAAGTTGTTGCATTTCTCATGCGTCGTGGATTCCCATCCCATGTGGTAAGGAATGCTGTTCAGCGGATCATGGAGCAGCAAGAGGATGACGAGAGTAATGGCTATGATGAAGAAACTTTTGAGGAAGATTTTTATGATTAATGCGGTTGAACTGGATGCAATTGTATGAATTTTGGTTGGAATATCGTGCTATTTTTATGATTTGCTCACATAAGTACAAGGATTCATGTCAATTGCTTGACAACTTCTTTTTACAAATACTAAAATGAAAATGTATTATACGAATTCTGAATCAATTTTTCCTTCCAAAAAGTTGATTCAAACTGATTAATTTCGCCAATCATTGACTCGCTTATCTTGTTCCTAGGGAAGAAGATAAGGTATGTGTAGCGTAAGAGGTTTACTCGCTATACAGTTGAAACCGATGAATATGTAAGTGAAACGGATTGAAAACCGAATAAGCCCAGGCATTGTCTTGGAGAAACAACGAGGAGGTGAAATAGATCATGAACCCTATTCTCGCAATCGTTCTCGTTGTAGCCGCTTTGGTCATTGGTTTTGGGGTTGGATATTTTATTCGGAAATCTCTTGCTGAAGCTAAAATTTCAAGCGCTGAACACGCTGCTGAGCAGATTATTGAGAATGCGAAGAAAGAAGCAGAAGCGCTTAAGAAAGAGACAGTGTTGGAAGCTAAAGACGAGGTCTTTAAAGTCCGCGCTGAAGCTGATAAAGACATTCGTGAACGCAGAAATGAAATTCAACGTCTAGAACGTCGAGTGCTGCAAAAAGAAGAGTCGCTGGATAAAAAATTAGAATCACTAGAACGCAAAGAAGAGCAAGTGGCAAGCAAAGAGAAACGAATCGATGAAACGCAAGAGCAGATTAATGTGATCTATAAAAATCAAATGGCTGAACTTGAGCGCATTTCCAACCTTACGATGGAAGATGCACGTCAAATCATCCTTACGAATGTTGAACAAGAAGTTCGCCATGAGTCAGCACAAATGATTAAAGAAATTGAGCAACAAGCCAAAGAGGAAGCAGATAAGAAGGCACGTGAGATTATTACCCTTGCGGTCCAACGTTGTGCAGCAGATCATGTTGCAGAGACGACGGTATCTGTTGTCACCTTGCCTAACGAAGAGATGAAAGGCCGTATTATTGGTCGTGAAGGCCGTAATATTCGTGCACTTGAGACGCTGACAGGTATCGACTTGATTATCGACGATACGCCAGAAGCAGTCATTCTGTCAGGATTCGATCCAATTCGCCGCGAGATCGCTCGTACATCGCTTGAGAAGCTGGTTGCCGATGGACGTATCCATCCAGCTCGCATCGAAGAGATGGTCGAGAAATCGCGTAAAGAAGTCGACGAGCGTATCCGTGAATACGGTGAGCAGGCGACATTCGAGGTTGGCGTACATGGATTGCATCCAGATCTGATTAAGATCCTAGGCCGTCTGAAATTCCGGACGAGCTATGGCCAGAATGTGCTCAAGCACTCGATGGAAGTGGCTTATCTCACGGGTTTGATGGCAGGAGAACTCGGCGAAGATATCACGTTGGCGAAACGTGCTGGATTGCTGCATGATATTGGTAAAGCGCTAGATCATGAAGTGGAAGGATCTCATGTTGAAATCGGCGTGGAGTTAGCGAAGAAATACAAAGAACATCCTGTGGTAATTAACAGTATCGCATCCCACCATGGCGATTGCGAAGCAACATCGGTTATCGCAATGTTAGTCGGTGCCGCAGATGCGTTGTCGGCTGCTCGTCCAGGTGCGCGTAGAGAGACGCTTGAGACCTACATCAAACGACTTGAGAAGCTCGAAGAGATTTCCGAATCGTTCGAAGGTGTTGAGAAATCCTATGCGATCCAGGCAGGCCGTGAAGTCCGTGTCATGGTTGCACCGGATAAGATTGACGATACGGAAGCATTCCGCTTAGCACGTGATATTACGAAGACAATCGAGAGCGAACTCGATTATCCGGGACATATTAAAGTTACGGTTATTCGCGAGACACGCGCGGTTGAATACGCTAAATAATGACCATAATGAAAAGTGGCTGATTTACTTAGGCCACTTTTCGTTTTCTTTTATGGCTAGGTAATGAGGAGGAGAATGACATTAAAGTATTATTCATTGGAGACATCGTTGGGAATACAGGTAGAAAAGCATTAAAATATATGCTCCCGCAGCTGAAAGATAAATATAATCCACATATTATTATTGCCAATGGTGAAAATGCAGCTGGCGGTAAAGGCATTACAGGCGCAATCGCAAGAGAATTTTATGATATGGGCATTCATGGTCTTACGATGGGAAACCATACGTGGGATAACAAGGAAATTTTCGAATTTATAGATGATGATCAACGTATCATTCGACCAGCTAACTATCCCGAAGGTACACCGGGCAGAGGCTGGATGACGGTGAAGGCGAACGGTAAAGAGCTAACCGTGATCAATATGCAGGGTAGAACCTTTTTACCGCCGATTGATTGTCCTTTTAAGAAAGCCGATGAGATTCTTGATCAGGTGAAGAAGAAATCATGTATCTTTTTTGATTTTCATGCCGAAACGACATCGGAGAAAATTGCAATGGGATGGTATCTTGATGGACGCGTGTCCGTCATGGTCGGGACACATACTCATGTACAGACAAATGATGATATGATTCTTCCTGAGGGAACGGCATACATTACTGATGTGGGCATGGTTGGGTCGAAGGAGGGTGTCCTCGGCGTGAATCGCGAGGCGGTGCTTCACAAGTTCAAAACCCAGCTCCCTGTCCGATTTACTGTCGATGAAGGCAAATGGATGTTCCATGCGGTTTACGTTGAAATTGATGAATCTACGGGGCGTGCGACACGGATAGAGAAGATTCGCCGATACGAAGACGAGTGGGTTATGAACTAACGGCTAACCCTGCATGATTGAAGGAACTTCTTTGTGGGAAAAGGAGGAATTTATTCCGCATCTCACGAATATGAGTAATAGTGGAATCCATTCATCATTCCCGAGGAGGTACTTATCATGGAAGTATTAAAAGTTTCAGCAAAATCCAATCCAAACTCCGTAGCAGGTGCACTGGCAGGCGTCCTACGTGAGCGTGGAGCGGCCGAATTGCAAGCGATTGGTGCTGGTGCATTGAATCAAGCGATTAAAGCTGTAGCGATTGCCAGAGGATTTGTAGCGCCTAGCGGAGTGGACTTGATTTGTATTCCTGCATTTACCGACATTGTGATTGATGGTGAAGATCGGACGGCAATTAAGTTGATTGTCGAGCCAAGATAAATATAACATCATGAATGGAGCCTGTTTACGTCGTAGACAGGTTTTTTTGCGTTTTATACCGATTGCCAAGTTGTACTCAAAGAATAGAGTGTGAGGGGATGCGTCCTGATGAGAAGATACCAGATCGTGGATATGCATTGTGATGTCGTTAGCAAGATGCTTCAGAACCCGGCCATTTCATTTACTGATGATGAGTCACTCGATGTGAGTCTCGAACGTCTCCAGCAGGGACAAGTCAAGGCGCAATGTTTTGCTATCTATTTGTCAGAACATCTCGGAAAACCTCGATTCGAGCATATTTTACATAGTATCGATGTGTTTCAGCGTCGCATCCTAAATCATCGCGAGATGAGATGGATTCGATGCCAGAATGATTGGAATCAACTGGAACAAACGGATCAAATAGGAGCGCTGCTGTCATTAGAAGGCGTCGATGGATTGGAAGGTGATCTGACGTATGTAGATTTATGCTTTCAATTGGGTGTTCGCTTAGTGGGGTTTACATGGAATTACGCGAATTGGGCTGCTGATGGCATTTTGGAACCGCGAAATGGAGGCTTTACGCTGAAGGGAAGGAAGCTAATTGAGCGCTGCGATGAGCTTGGCCTGATCATGGACGTATCCCATTTGTCGGAAGCTGGATTTTGGGAGCTGCATGCGCGCACCGCGAGTAAGTATATAGCCTCTCATTCCAATGCCAGAGCGATATGCGGCCATCCGAGGAACCTGACAGACGAGCAAATAAAGTACATGATCGCAAGGGGAGGACGGATCGGGATGAATTTCTTTCCGCCATTTGTACGAGCAAATGCACCTGCAGCGATCCATGACCTCCTGAAGCATATTGAACATATCTGCAGTTTAGGAGGAAGTAAGACGATTATGCTCGGATCAGACTTCGACGGCATCGATCGATTTATTACCAATTTAGAACATTCAGGAAAATATGAAAATCTACGGAATGCCTTGCTGCAGCGCTATCCAGAGGATTTAGTAAATGGATTCCTCTATAAAAACGCTTCCACTTTTATGAGCGGTGCTTTGCCAAAGTGAAAGAAAGACTAATTCTATCATCTATTATTGATATGATTTCAATCGAAAAGTGCTATCTAAGTTTCCGCCGAAAACGCTTGCTTTTTACTAGTTCTAGCCATAAAATTTAGTTGACTCATTGAAAAGAAAAAATTTTCTATGTCACATTTTAGGGAATTTTGGCACTTATCATTCTAACGCGAGTCACAACTAAAGGAGTGGGCGAGCTTGATTAGTCAATTGTCTTGGAAAATCGGGGGACAACAAGGGGAAGGCGTAGAGAGTACAGACCGTATTTTCTCCACAGCATTAAATCGACTAGGATATTACTTATATGGATACCGTCATTTTTCTTCCCGGATTAAAGGTGGACACACGAACAATAAGATTAGAATCAGTACGAAACCGATTCGTGCAATTTCGGATGATCTGGATATACTCGTTGCTTTTGACCAAGAAAGTATTGACTTAAATGCACATGAATTGAGACCTGGCGGCGTCGTTGTTGCAGATGCGAAATTCAATCCAACGCTTCCTGAAGGTATTAACGCAAAATTATTCCCAGTACCGATCACTGCGATTGCAGATGAACTAGGTACATCCCTAATGAAGAATATGGTTGCTTCTGGTGCGTCCTGGGCATTGCTCGGACTTCCGTTAGAAGTATTTAATAAAGCAGTAGAAGAAGAGTTCGGCCGTAAAGGCGCAGCAGTGGTCGAGAAGAACGTTGAGGCGGTACGTCGCGGATCTGAGTTCGTATTAGAGCTTGCAGGTGGCCCGCTTGAAGAGTTCAAGCTTCAACCAGCTGACGGCGAACAGAAACTGTTCATGATCGGTAACGATGCGATGGCACTCGGTGCCCTAGCAGCAGGATGCCGCTTCATGCCAGCCTACCCAATCACACCAGCTTCCGAAGTGATGGAATATCTCATTAAGAAGCTTCCAAAATTCGGCGGTACAGTGATTCAGACAGAAGATGAGATCGCAGCGATTACGATGGCGATTGGCGCTAACTTCGCAGGAGCGCGTTCGATGACTGCATCTGCAGGTCCTGGACTTTCCTTGATGATGGAAGCGATTGGCCTTGCAGGAATGACAGAGACGCCTGTCGTTATCATCGATACACAACGTGGAGGTCCAAGTACAGGTCTTCCGACGAAGCAAGAGCAAAGTGATATCAATGCGATGATCTATGGTACACACGGTGAAATTCCAAAGATCGTTCTTGCTCCAAGCTCCATCGAAGAGTGTTTCTACGATATGATCGAAGCATTCAACTTGGCTGAGAAATACCAATGCCCAGTTATCGTAATAACAGACTTGCAGCTCTCACTAGGTAAACAGTCCTGTGATGAGCTTGACTATAACAAAATTGTGATTGACCGGGGTAACTTGGTTCGAAATGCACCTGAACTTGAACCGAATCAATTGTTCAAACGTTATGAGTTCACAGAAGACGGTATTTCACCTCGTATCTTACCAGGTGAGAAATACGGTATTCACCATGTAACAGGCGTAGAACATGATGAGACAGGACGCCCATCAGAGAGTGCAGTTAATCGTAAGAAGATGATGGATAAACGTCTTGGTAAAATGGACAATATTAAAGTGACGAACCCAATTCATGTGGATGCACCACACGAAGAGCCAGACTTGCTGATCGTAAGTATGAGCTCAACGGGCGGCACAGTAGATGAAGCAAGAGTAAGACTGGAAGAGCAAGGTCTGACAACGAACCATATTACTGTTCGCTTGTTATACCCATTCCCTACAGAACAATTCGCTCCGTATGCTGAGAAGGCGAAGAAAATCATCGTTCTAGAGAATAATGCTACAGCACAACTTGCTTCGCAAATTAAATTGAATGTTGGTCATGCGGACAAAATCGAAAGTGTCTTGAAATACGACGGTAATCCATTCCTGCCTTCGATTGTCTACAATGCATGTAAGGAGTTGGTGTAACGATGGCAACTTTTAAAGAGTTTCGAAACAGTGTTAAACCGAACTGGTGCCCAGGCTGCGGCGACTTCTCAATCCAAGCAGCTATTCAAAGAGCAGCAGCGAATGTCGGTCTTGAACCAGAGAACTTAGCGGTTGTCTCCGGTATCGGATGTTCCGGACGGATTTCAGGATATATTAACGCTTATGGGCTTCACGGGATCCATGGTCGTGCGCTTCCAATTGCGCAAGGCGTGAAGATGGCAAATCGTGAACTTACCGTTATTGCTTCCGGTGGTGATGGTGACGGATTTGCGATTGGTATGGGTCACACAGTTCACGCGATTCGTCGTAACATTAACATCACTTACATCGTTATGGATAATCAGATCTATGGTTTGACGAAAGGTCAGACTTCTCCACGAAGTGCGGAAGGGTTCAAGACGAAGAGTACACCGGATGGTTCGATCGAATCTACCTTGTCACCGCTTGAAATTGCTCTCTCTGCTGGAGCTACATTCGTCGCTCAATCGTTCTCTAGCGATTTGAAGCAATTGACGACATTGATCGAAGAAGGAATGAAGCATGAAGGCTTCTCGTTAATTAACGTATTCAGCCCATGCGTAACCTTCAATAAAATCAATACGTATGATTGGTTCAAAGAGAATATCGTCAACCTTGAGAGCATTCCGGATTATGATCCTTCGAACCGTATCCAAGCGATGACGAAATTGATGGAGACTGGCGGTATGTTAACCGGATTGATCTATCAAGACAAATCAAGAAAATCTTACGAAGACATGGTTGTTGGATTCCATCAAGAAGGTATCGCGAACCAAGATATCCAAATTTCGGAAGCGGATTTCAGCAAACTTGTGGCAGAATTCAAATAATTCTATGAAAGACGTACGGATTGTGCCGTACGTCTTTTGATTTTTTGAGACAAGGGTGTATAATAGGTATGCTTCTGAAATAGGGTAACAACTTAGAGAGAAAACTAAAGAGGTGGAAAACATGAAAAAAGAAGTACCTGTCGGTGTATCAGCACGTCATATTCACTTATCCCAAGAGCATATCGAGCAATTGTTCGGTAAGGGCTATCAATTAACAGAATTCAAACCATTGTCTCAACCAGGTCAGTTCGCAGCGAACGAGACGGTTGAAGTCGTTGGTCCGAAAGGTGCCTTCGGCAAGGTCCGTATTCTAGGTCCTGCTCGGAAAGCAACACAATTAGAAATTTCTCGTACAGATGCCTTCGCTATTGGTATTAAAGCGCCTGTACGTGAGTCTGGTGACACAGAAGGAACGCCAGGTATGGTTATTAAAGGACCAGCTGGTGAAGTTGAGACAAACGACGGTGTCATCGTTGCAGCGCGTCACATCCATTTCCATACATCGGATGCTGAGAAATGGGGCATTCAAGATAAGCAGCAGTTAAAAGTTCGTCTTGGTGGAGAACGTGGTCTTGTTCTTGAGCATGTCATTGCACGTGTATCGGATCAATTCGCATTAGACATGCACATTGATACGGATGAAGCGAATGCAGCGGGTGCCAAAACAGGTGATACTGCAGAAATTATTGATTAATATAGATGACCAGTATGAAGAGAGTGCGAAGGCACTCTCTTTTTTACCACATAAGAAAGTATAAGTTTTCACAAATGTAGCGAAAACTTCTTCTGATTGGCGATAAAAACAACCGTTGAACGCGGTCGCACTTCTTCGAGAATACTTCGATAGAAGTTTTTCTCATATATAGATAAACTGGATAATAAATTATGCTTTCTCATCTCATTTTCATCTTTCTCTTTTACAATAGCTTAACAGAAAGGATGGAATGAAATGATTGCAAATATTGATTATCAAGTGTTTCAATGGTTAAATGATTTTGCAGGGAAAGAAACTTTTCTAAATGTGGTGATGCGATTTTTTGCCGAGCGTGCAGAATATATCATGATTATAGGCATTATTCTGTATTGGTTCACGCGAACCAATACCAATCGAATGATGGCCATTCAATCATTGATCGCAACGGCTGTTGGATTCGGGACTAGCGCGCTAATCGCAAATTTCTTTTATCGGGATCGTCCATTTGTTGCGCATGTAGTCAATCAATTGATCCCGCATGCGGCGAATGCATCGTTCCCAAGTGATCATGCAACGGCTGCTTTTGCCATTGCGATGACTTTCTATATTGTTCGCAGGAGAGAAGGGAAAGTGTGGCTTCTGTTCGCAGCGTTAATCGCGATTTCCCGCGTATGGACAGGTGTACATTATCCGACAGATATTATTGCGGGTGCATGTCTAGGGATGGTAACGGCGTGGGGCGTACATAAGGTATGCCATAACTGGAAATTCGCCAATCAACAATTACAAGCGTGCATCACACTGTATGAGAAAGTCGAGCATAAGATCCTCCCGAAGAAGCATAGTCGGGAATTGTAATAAACACAGCAGAGAGGAATGGGGTCGATGAGAAAGGTACTCGTGATCGAAGATGAACGTCATTTGGCGCGATTTATCGAGTTGGAGCTCAAGCATGAGTCCTTCGACGTCCATATTAGTTACGATGGTAAAACGGGGTTAGAGCAAGCGTTGAGCAAGGACTGGGACGTCATATTACTCGATGTGATGCTCCCAGGACTGAATGGTATGGTGGTATGCCGTCAAATACGGCAGGTGAAATCAACGCCGATCATTATGATTACTGCAAGGGATGGTATTACGGATCGGGTAAGTGGTCTGGATCTCGGTGCGGATGATTATATTCCTAAACCATTCGCAATTGAAGAATTGTTAGCAAGGATTCGTTCTCTTATACGACGTGTTGAAGATCTTAGAGGGACGTCAAGTACCGTTCTAACTTTCCATAACCTCAAGGTAGATCTGGATGCGCATGAGGTTCAGATTGAAGGACAACAGCTTGAACTTACCAAGAGAGAATACGATTTGCTCGTGATTTTTATGCAGAATATTAACCGCGTTCTGACGCGAGAAGTGTTGCTCGATTCGGTATGGGGATATGATTCGGAAGTGGAGACTAACGTTGTTGATGTCTATGTGCGATATTTGCGTATAAAATTAAAAAGTATGGGTGAAGAGAATATTATTCATACGGTCCGAGGAACAGGATATGTGATGCGCTCATGAGTGAATGGAGACAGTATCTCTCTAAATTACCTCTACGATGGAAACTAACTGTATGGTCAGCCGTTGTGCTGTTTATTTTGTTCATCATTTACGCTGCGGTTCATTATTTTGTGATGAATCAATGGCTTGTACGCCAGTCAGAGCAGAGTATCCGCAAAGATATGAGTCAGCTCCGGATGTATTTGGAGGAGAAACGGGTATCAACGCCAGCAGATTTTCTGGCCAGCCGCCGGTTTATGGAGAAATTAAGCGAGACGGATCAGCTGATTCGAATCGTGAATGAACAGGGAAAATCAATTGTCGTCGTATCAGATGGCGTGAATGAGAATTGGATCATTCCGCAGATGGTTGATGCTCCGGAGCTCAAATATGTCACCCAGGGCGATGATCATTTCATCATTTTTCGCAGTCCGATTATTACGAGTCAGTTCCGAGGAACGATAGAAATCATCAACAGTCTAGAAGCATTCGATGCACTAGGCAGGCAAATCCTGATTACTACATTGATCGGCGTTATTGTTGCCATATTAATGAGCGTTCTAGGCGGATGGATCCTCTCGCGTCAATTATTAAAGCCCGTACAATCCATGGCGAAGACGATGCGCAGAATTAAACGGAATGGCATGCAGGAGCGGGTTGCAACAACGGAGTCGAAGGATGAAATCTCGGATTTGTCCATGATGTTCAATGCGATGATGGATGATTTAGAAGCTTCCTTCCTGCAGCAAAAACAGTTTGTTGAGGATGCATCTCATGAACTGAAGACACCTATCGCAATCCTTGAAGGGCATCTATCCCTCTTAAATCGATGGGGGAAGGAAGATCCCGAAATATTAAATGAATCTCTACATGTGTCTCTGCAAGAGGTGGTGCGTCTGAAAGGGATCGTGCAGGAATTGATCGATTTAACACGAGCCGATGCCGTGAAGGATCAAGCGGCGGAGCCGATTGAAATCATGGAGCTCATTCAGAACATTGCCAATCGAGTCTCCGTTATTCATCATGAGTTTCGATTCGTGCAGGATCTCAGCAGTCTGCACCATATTGAGATTAAGATCGCTCCATTTCATTTTGAACAGATTTTGCTAATATTGTTGGATAATGCGATGAAATATTCAGAGCGGATCAAGGAAATACACATTATTGGACAAGTCCAATACAACCGGGTAAAGATTCAAGTAATAGACCAAGGGATCGGGATCCCGGAAGAGGATATTCCGCGTGTCTTCGACCGCTTCTATCGCGTGGATAAAGCAAGATCGAGAGAGAGCGGTGGTGTAGGTCTCGGACTATCGATTGCTCGACGCCTCGTTAATGCGTATCATGGTGAAATTACAATAGAGCCAGGGTTAGAGCGGGGCGTATGTGTGACAGTGCAATTTCCGATCGTGATGAATAGTTAGGGAGGATTCCTCTCTTGAAAATAGCATTAAGATAAACCCAATCACCTGTTTCGGTTGCGATGCAGGTGATTTTTCTATACTTGCATGATATAATTAAAAATTGGATTCATGAGATGACAATGATGATTTCAGTATAGAGGGAAGTGGATCGAATTTGACTGAGCAGAATAACAAATCCAAAGACTATGCGAAATATTTTGACTTTACGACAGCCAAAGTAGTTAAACAAGAAGAGGGTAAAACCACGTACCGCATCAACGGACGTGAAATATCGATTAATTCTGCACCGAATCATAGTGAAGAGAAACGAAGAGGTAAAGAAGATATTCAAGTTCACTATGATGCAGGAATTCCAGATGAACTGAAGGACCTCGGTAAAGGCAAACATTATATTATCTATACATTCGGCTGCCAGATGAATGAACATGATACCGAGACGATGAAAGGTATGCTCGAAGAAATGGGCTACCAGAGTACAGAAGATCGTAAGCTCGCGGATGTTATTCTACTGAATACATGTGCGATTCGCGAAAATGCAGAAGATAAAGTATTCGGAGAATTAGGTCATCTGAAGCACTTGAAGACGGAGAAACCGGGATTGTTACTTGGTGTGTGCGGTTGCATGTCGCAAGAAGAATCGGTCGTACATCGGATTATGTCGAAGCACGGCTTCGTCGATATGATCTTCGGAACCCATAACATACATCGCTTGCCTTACCTAATCCAAGATGCATTATTTAGCAAGGAAATGGTCGTCGAGGTATGGTCCAAGGAAGGCGACATTATCGAGAACTTACCGAAGAAGCGGGAAGGAATGCGTGCATGGGTTAACATCATGTATGGCTGTGACAAGTTCTGTACATATTGTATCGTGCCGTTCACTCGCGGAAAAGAACGCAGCCGCAGACCTGAGGATGTCATCGCGGAGGTACGGGATCTCGCAAGACAGGGTTTTAAAGAGATTACCCTTCTTGGACAGAATGTTAACGCGTATGGTAAAGATTTTACAGATATCCAATATACCTTTGCGAACTTGATGGATGATATGAACAAAATCGATATTCCTCGCATCCGATTCATGACATCCCATCCGCGCGATTTTGACGACCATCTGATTGAAGTATTAGCGAAACGTGGCAACTTGGTTGAGCATATTCACCTTCCGGTGCAATCCGGCAGCACCCAAATGCTCAAGATCATGAGCCGCAAGTATACGAGAGATCAATACTTGGAATTGGTTCGTAAGATCAAACAAGCGATATCGGATGTGGTTCTTACCACAGATATTATCGTTGGGTTCCCTGGTGAGACGGATGAGCAGTTCGAAGACACGCTTTCGCTTGTGAAGGAAGTTGGATATGATTCGGCCTATACCTTCATTTATTCTCCACGCGTAGGAACACCTGCAGCCTCGATGGAGGACAATGTTCCAATGGACGTGAAAAAGGAGCGCTTGCAGCGCTTAAATGACTCGATTAAGCAGTCTAGTCGTCAGATTCATGACCAAATGGTCGGGCAGGTTGTAGAAGTGTTAGTGGAGGGGGAGAGTAAGAACAACGCCAATATGTTATCGGGACGTACACGTACGAATAAATTGATTCATTTTGAAGGCTCGAAAGACCTGATCGAGACCTTCGTACATGTAAAAGTTACCGATTCGTTCACATGGTTTATGAAAGGAGAACTTGTCACCGAGCAAGTCCCTATGTAAAATAGTCTCATGTCCAGATTTATTGGGAAAGAATGGAGAGATAACGATGAGCCATGATCATCACGATCATTCGCATGAAGAGAATCAGATTCCTAAATTTGAAGTACGAGATCTCATCGTACGTGACGATATTATGTCGAAGGCCAAGGAGCTTGCAGACTTGATCTACACCTCCGAAGAAGTGAAGATGTACCAACAAGCAGAGAAGACGATCAATACTAACGATCGAATCCAGCTGTTGATTGCTTCCATGAAGAAGAAGCAGAAAGAAATTGTCGCATTCGAGAAATTCCAGAATAATTCGATGGTCAGCAAGATCGAGAAGGAAATCGATGATCTTCAAGAAGAACTCGATAATATCCCGATCGTAGCAGAGTTCCAACAGAGCCAGAGCGATCTGAATTACTTGCTGCAAATGATTATGACCGCAATCCGTGATACCGTATCGGAGAAGCTGGTTGTTGAAGAAGGTAAAGACGTACCCGCATCCAAATGCGGTGATTAAGCAAGAAGAGCTGTCTCCTACGCTATTAGCGTAAGGTGCAGCTCTTTTTTTATAAATCCTCATTTTCCAAGTGGTTGCATCTACAAAATCTTTATAATTTATTGACATGATGTTAACAATTGTTGCCTATAGTTAACTTGCTAACATATTTGAGTTATGGAGGATACACGATGCAACCTTATTTACAACTAGCGCAAATCCATAAAAAATTTGGATCATTTACTTCGCTTAAAGGCATTGATTTGCATATTGAAAATCATGAATTTGTGTGTTTGCTCGGACCGAGTGGATGCGGAAAGACGACATTACTACGGATCATCGCAGGACTCGAGACCGCAACGGGAGGTTCGATTACGCTCGCGGGAAAAAATATTACAAGAATGCCAGCAGGGCAACGGAATTTCGCGATGATGTTCCAATCGTATGCGCTATTCCCGAATCTCACCGCTTATGAGAATATCGCGTATGGCTTGTACACGAAAAAGCTATCGAGAGCGGATATCAAGAAGCGGGTAGAAGAGGTTCTGGATCTTGTGAATCTGACTGCGCTGGCAGGTCATTATCCGGGCCAATGCTCCGGCGGTCAGCAGCAGCGGATTGCTCTTGCCCGTGCACTTGCGATGGCACCCGATGTGCTGCTGCTGGATGAACCATTGTCAGCACTGGACGCGAAAGTTCGCGACAAGCTTCGCCGTGAGATTCGTAACCTTCATGAGAAGTGTGGTATGACGACCATTATGGTAACGCACGATCAAGAAGAAGCGCTTACGATGGCGGACAAGATTGTTGTCATGAACAATGCGGAGATTGTACAGATTGGGACACCACAGGAAGTCTATGAACAACCGAATAGTCCTTTTGTTGCTGATTTTATTGGCGCGATCAATTTCATGAAGGACGATTCGACGCGTGAGCTTCATCCACAAGATCAACAGGCTTCAGCGATTCGACCGGAGCATATTCATCTTGGAGCATTTGCAGATGATGAAGGTGGAGCACTGCAGTATGGCAAAATACAAAATATCGAATTTCGCGGCTCCTTCTATCGTGTCACTTTGCAATGGATGGACGATGAGCGTCTCGCAAACCCGCGCTTCGTGATGATCGATATCTCTACCGAACAGTCAAAAGGGCTTCAGCTCACGAAGGAGCAGATCATTCCCTTTAGTCTTCCTAAGGAACGGATCATTACATTTGAGACAGAGAAACCGATACTGGTGCGTGCGTAGGGGGATTATACGTGAAGTGGAATGAGATTTTACAACGACTGCTATTACTTCTTATTGTGATTCTACTCGGATTCAGTATTCTGCTTCCGCTCGGCAGTTTATTTGAGAAAGCATTCATGAATGAACAAGGGCAATGGATCGGGGTATCCAATTTGCTCAATTATATGAAATCACCTGCATTACTTCAATCGCTAGGACATACGATGTATGTCTCGATAATTAGTACAATCATCTCAGTTGGCTTAGCATTTGTGTATGCTTATGGCATTGTGCGCACACCGATGAGAGGGAAGACATTTTTCCGATATACTGCGATGCTGCCGTTATTTGCTCCTTCGATGTTCTTCGGGCTTGCGCTGACCTTTATGTTCGGGAATCAAGGGTTTATCACGACTGGATTTTTCGGGCATCTGCCATTTGGTATCGATATTCATCTCTATGGGCCTGTAGGGATCATTATCTCGGAAGTGGTGTATACGTTCCCGCAAGCCTTTTTAATTCTAGTGGTTGCATTATCGATGTCAGATTATCGGTTATATGAAGCGGCAGAG
This sequence comes from Paenibacillus sp. GCM10027629, assembly GCF_042676425.1. Taxonomy (NCBI): domain Bacteria; kingdom Bacillati; phylum Bacillota; class Bacilli; order Caryophanales; family Paenibacillaceae; genus Paenibacillus; species Paenibacillus sp. GCM10027629. The sequence goes on from NZ_JBHTGZ010000003.1 coordinate 959,677, forward strand.
ATGCTCGGTGCGAATCCAATTCGGAAGTTTTGGACGGTCACGCTTCCAGGGACCAAATACGGACTTATCAGTGCCTTCTTCGTCTGTTTCACGTTAGCATTTACCGACTTCGGGGCGCCAAAAATTGTCGGAGGACAATACAACGTACTCGCCACTGATATGTACAAGTATGTCATTGGACAGCAGAACATGACGATGGGGGCTACCGTCGGACTAGTTCTCATCGTTCCTGCATGCCTCGCGTTTCTTGTAGATCGCTACTTAGATCGTAAACAGAAGAATGCGGTCAGTTCCAAGGCTGCCCCGTATCAATTGGTGCCTCGCGTATGGCGAGACCGGCTTTACACGATTTATTGTGCGATCATCTCCGGTGCGATTCTCGTCTTATTACTTACGGTAATATTCGGCGCTTTTGCGAAGCTCTGGCCATATAATTTATCGCTCACCTTAGACCACTTTGACTTTACAAAGGTTGCAGGGGGAAACGGTTGGGAGCCTTTCTGGAATAGTATCAGAGTGGCGGCATTGACGGCTGTCATCGGAACATTTGTGACTTATTTGACGGCTTATGCGATTGAGAAGATCAATCATTGGAAGTTTGTTCGCCAGATCAGTTATTTTCTAGCGATCCTTCCATTAGCTCTACCTGGGTTGGTACTGGGACTTGCTTACATCTTCTTCTTCAATGATCGATCGAATCCAATGCACGGCTTGTATGGCTCCATCTGGATTCTTGTTCTCGTTAACATTGTCCATTTCTTCTCCGTTTCCTTCATTACAGCAACAACGGCATTGAAGAAGCTGGATTCAGAGTTCGAGAAGGCATCGGATTCGATGGGTGTTCCGTTCTATCGCACCTTGTTCCGCGTGACGATTCCAATTACGCTTCCTGCAATGATGGAGATGGGGATCTACTTCTTCATCAACTCTATGGTGACGATCTCGGCAGTTGTCTTCCTATACGCGCCGGATTTGAAGCTAGCTTCAGTGATGATCGTGAATATGGATGATGCGGGAGATATCGCGCCTGCATCAGCGATGTCCATCTTACTTGTTGCAACGAGTGTGTTGGTCCGCATTCTGTATGAATGGGCAACATCGGCTATGCGCAAGCGTGCAGCGAAGTGGCAATCTAGAACGAATGACGCGCAGCAAGATAGCGGTGCAATGAAGCTATAATTTTTTTAACTAAGATCAATTTTTGGGAAAAGGCATTCTGACCGGGGACGGTTTGGATGTCTTTTTTGTGATCAATGTGAAAAACTTCGAAGTAAATTGAGCATTCCATGATATTTTCCCCTGAAGCGACGTATATATGGAAGAATGACAGAAGGGAGTGGACAGGAGATGGATGTGTGGGTTGTCTGGTTAATCATTGCGGCTGTTCTTCTAATCGCTGAAATGATGTCTTTCACTTTTTACATGTTATGGCTCGCGATCGGCGCGCTGGCTGGATTGATTGTAGCGCTGGCAGTACCGGAATCATCGCTTCTATTTCAAGTGATCATCGCTGCTGTAGTCGCTGTTCTGCTTACGATCTTCACGAAGCCTCTGACACACAAACTTCGCAAATCTCGTGGGTTCCAGGATGCTGTGGATCAATTGGTTGGGAAGAAAGGGATTGTGACGGAGCCGATTGAGCTTGGTCAAATGGGGATTGTGAAAGTAGAAAATGAATATTGGAGTGCAACGGCGAATAAAACCCTTCGTCGTGATGCAGAAGTCCGGGTGCTGCACCGTCGTAGTACGATTCTAGAAGTAGAACCTTGGGGAGGCGATGTCTAGTATGGAATGGGTTATTACGATTGTAATTCTATTGGTTGTCGTTGTCTTTATCGCACTTACGGTGAAGATTGTGCCGCAGCAGCGTGTTGGGGTCGTGGAACGGCTGGGTAAATTCAATCGACTGTTAACGCCTGGAATTAATATTCTTATCCCGATAATTGATCATGTTCGTACGTATCATGACTTGCGTATCCAGCAAGCGAATGTTCCGCCACAGACGGTGATTACGAAGGATAATGTACAGGTACAGATCGATACGATTATTTTCTATCAGGTGGTTGGACCTGAGCATGCAACGTACGGTATTTCTGATTATGTCTACGGGGTTCGCAATATTTCAACAGCAACGATGCGTCAAATTATTGGGAAGCTGGAGCTAGACGAGACGTTGTCAGGCCGGGAGAAAATATCGACCGAAATCCGCATTGCGCTCGATGAAGCGACGGAGAAGTGGGGCGTGCGAATTGAGCGCGTTGAGGTCATAGACATTAAGCCGCCGCTTGATATCCAGGAATCGATGGATAAGCAGATGAAGGCGGAGCGGAATAAACGAGCCATTGTGCTTGAAGCCGAAGCGGCGAAGCAGGATATGATATTACGCGCTGAAGGGGATAAACAGAGTAAGATTTTGAAGGCAGAGGGAGACAAAGAGGCGCGTATTCGCGAAGCGGAGGGCATGCGGCAGGCGCAAGAGCTTGAAGCACTTGGTCGCGCCAAGGCGATCCAAGCCGTCGCGGAGGCTGAGAAGACACGGATTGAGCTTATTGCTTCGGCAGGGTTGAATGAGAATATTCTCGCTTATCGCTCGTTTGAAGCTCTTACAGATATTTCGAACGGCGCTGCGAATAAAATATTTATCCCGGCAAGTGCAGTTGAGACGCTGGGCAGTATCGGCGCGATCGGTGAGATGTTCAAAGCGAAGAAATCCGTATAGAAGCTGGAAATCGAAGAAAGATAAGCTAAGCGATTATGCGAGGCTTATTTTTTTTGTGATACAATAGAACGAATGATTGACATTTGTGTTTAATATGTCATAATAATAATATCAAAAATACAATAATAAATCGGGGCGAGATCGATGGATTCGACAGAGAACCAGGCATATAATGTGGGGAAATATCGGACACCAGACGGTGCTCCGGCAGATATCGTGATTTTTACGATTACACAAACAGAGAAGCAGACGGCGAAGAAGTCGCTGCCATATCGTGAATTGATGGTGTTGCTTATTCAGCGCAAGCGATGGCCGTTCGCTGGGAGCTGGGCTCTACCCGGCGGTTTTGGCAAAGAATCCGAGACGTTATTTGAGACAGCGCGTCGTGAACTGATGGAAGAGACAGGCGTGGCGGATGTCCATTTAGATTATTTGAACGTATACAGCAAGCCAGGGCGCGACCCAAGAGGATGGATGATCTCACATGCCTTCTTCGCACTTGTGAACGAGAAGTGGCTGGAGAAGCGCAAAGCCCAAGACGACGCCGAAGATGTGAAATTATTCACGGTAATGGAAGCACTGCACGAGTTAGAGTTAGCTTTTGACCACCGTGAGATTATAGCAGATGCTTATCGCAATATTCAACAACAGATGCTTGTAACGACGATTGCCAAGGAATTTTTACCGGAATTGTTCACGCTAAGTGAGCTGTACCAGGTGATTCAGACCGTTGTTCCAGAATTCAAAGAGACGAATTTTATTCGGAAAATCACTTCGACCCAGAGTCGTAAAGGAATCATTCAAGTGGCTTGTGATGAATCGGGTGAGAAGCTGTATTCCAATCAATACTCACAACGGCCTGCACAGTTGTATCGATTTACAGATTATGTACCGGAAGTGTCGATCTATACATAATGCCAAGAGGAGTGATGAACCATGAGAGCACTGATTGTCATTGATTATACGATTGATTTCGTGAATGGAAGGCTACCAGTAGGCGAGCCCGGAATAGAGATTGAACCTCGGATTCTAACCCTAACCGAAGAATTCGTAGATCAAGGGGATTTCGTCGTGATGGCCGTGGATTTGCATGAAGAGCAAGATGTGAACCATCCCGAATTCAAGCTATTTCCACCCCATAATATTCGCGGTACTGAAGGTCGAAATTTATATGGTGGTCTACAGGGATTGTATCAATCGCGCCAAGATCAGATATATTGGATGGATAAAACGCGTTATAGCGCCTTTTGTGGTACGGATCTAGAGCTTCAATTGCGTACGAGAGGGATTGAGGAGCTCCATTTGATTGGCGTATGTACAGATATTTGCGTCTTGCATACAGCTGTAGATGCGTATAACAAAGGATTTCGTATTATCGTCCATCAAGATGCCGTCGCGAGTTTCAATGCGCAAGGTCATCAATGGGCGCTAGGACATTTCGCTAACACTTTAGGAGCACAGGTCGTATAAGCATCGTGCACATGAGGAGATGAACAGAATGAACGCTGAAGCGATGGCTTTGCATACCGATAAATACCAGATCAATATGATGTACGCCCACTGGGTGAACGGGACACATAACCAAATGGCTGTGTTCGACGCTTACTTCCGCAAGCTCCCCTTCGGGAATGGCTTTGCCGTATTTGCAGGGCTTGAACGGATTGTAAATTATATTAAGCAGCTTCATTTCGATGAAGAGGCAATTCAATACTTGGCAGAGCAGGAAGAACAATATGATCCGCGGTTCTTGGATGAACTTCGACAACTGCGGTTTACAGGCAACTTGCACGCAGTCAAAGAAGGGACGCTCGTATTCCCGAATGAACCTTTGATCCGTGTCGAAGCTCGGTTGTTCGAAGCGCAATTAATCGAGACAGCGATGCTGAATTTCATGAATTTCCAGACATTGATTGCGACGAAGGCGGCACGAATTCGACAGGTTGTTGGCAAGGATATTTTGCTTGAATTCGGTACTAGAAGAGCGCAAGAAGCCGACGCAGCCGTATGGGGTGCGCGAGCAGCATTTATCGGCGGATTCGATGCAACGTCGAACATGCTCGCAGGGCAGCAATTTGGTATTCCTACGAAAGGGACGCATGCACACGCTTGGGTTCAGAGCTTCGACACCGAAGAGGAAGCGTTCGAGAAATTCGCGAAGGCACTACCGAATCAGGTCAGTCTGCTCGTGGATACGTATGATACGTTGAAAAGCGGTGTCCCGCATGCCATTGCGCTCGGCAAGAAATTAGCTGAAAAAGGAAAACGTCTGCAATCCATTCGACTTGATAGTGGCGATATTGCCTACCTATCCATTCATGCGCGTGAAATGCTTGATGAAGCGGGATTAACGGATGTGTTGATCGTCGCATCGAATGATCTCGATGAGAACACGATCTCGGATCTGAAGGCACAAGGTGCGCAAGTCGACATCTGGGGGGTTGGTACACAGCTGATTACAGCAGCTGACCAGCCAGCACTCGGCGGTGTATACAAAATCGTTGCCTTAGAGCGCAACGGCGAATATCATCCAACGATCAAAATTTCTGGGAACCCGGAAAAAGTTACGACGCCGGGCAAAAAAGATGTCTATCGCATCATTGATCCGAATCGAGGCAAAGCGCTCGCAGACTATATCTGCTTAAGCGAGGAAGATGAAGTGAAGCAAGGGACTCGAATTAAGTTGTTCGATCCAATGCATCCTTATCTACATCGGCATGTCCAGGACTATGAGACACAGGTCATGCTAACGCCGATCTTCGTAGCAGGCGAGTTGGTATATGAGCTGCCAACCCTGGAGGAGATTCGTACTTATCATAAAGACCAACTACAACTATTCTGGCCTCAGTATTTGCGGAAAATGAATCCGCATGTCTATCATGTGGACCTAAGTCTTGCAACATGGGATATGAAGCGTAAACTGCTCGAGGAACATATGCAGGAACTGAACTAAATAGGCCGATTAAATACCACCAACTCGTGATTGCAACGGGAAGGTGGTATTTTTCTTTTTGTCCATTGGGACGGGGATAATTAGCGCCATTTCGTATTTGTAATGGTACAATTTTGACCGGTTTGTGTAAGGTTTTGACCTAATAAAATCAAGCATTCATTATGCTTGTATAACCAGATATTTTTCAACTATTATAGGAAAATAATCTATTTTTTACGGACATGATCTCTCTTATAATGGCTTCATTATACAGGAGGGGAGTGCGATCGAATTAGCTCTGAAAGCGTTGTCATGAGCAGGTTTGAGCTGAGAAAAGGAGGTAACGGAATGAAAAAAGCTTCATTTGTTCTTCTGAGTTGGCTTCTAGTCATCGTCTCCATCCCTTGGGGTATCAAGTCCGTAAAGGCAGCAGAGGGGGTACAAGATGTGAATGCTTCAATTGATTGGTCATCTTATTTAGCGAAAAGTGATATGAAGTGGGATATACTCCCGTCTAGTTGGAAAGAGGGCGTGTTTCTCGGAAATGGTCTCCTTGGCACGATGTTCTGGCAGCAAGCTGGGAAGACGCTGAATTTCGAAGTGAGTAGGACGGATGTATTTGATCACCGTAAAAGCTACGACATCCTCTATGGCGATTTATACTCAGAAGCGCGTCTACCTAACGGACATTTTGAACTTGGTTATGTTGGCGGGAATCCTCGGGGGAATATGCGGCTAAGTTTATGGAATGCAGAGGCAAGCGGCACCATTACGACAGATCAAGGGAGCCTGACAATCAACAGCTTCACCCACGCTTCAGAAAACGTCATTGTGCTGGATGTGACGACAACAGGCAATGAGCGCACTTTCTCTTGGGTGTGGAAGCCAGACCCTTCCAAATCGACCAGAACGAACAATCCGCCTGCGGATTTAATCGCTTATCCGGCACAGACCCTGGAGACCATAGGGGATGTTCAAGTAAGTGTCCAATCGATGCCAGAGGACGTGAAGTATCATACGGAGGGATTAGGAGAAGGACAATATGCGACGGCTTGGAAATTCGAGCATCTTGATACCAATCGTCAGATTATCTATATCAGTGAAGGCTTCTCCTACCCAGGGACAGCCGCGAAGCAAGAAGCCATTGATGCCGTTAATCGAGCTTCTGCCGCGGGGATTGACGACTTGCGTGAATCCCATCAGTCTTGGTGGCATGACTTTTATCCGAAGAGCTTTATCTCCATACCGGATGCCAAGAAAGAGAGCTTCTATTGGATTCAGCTATACAAATTAGCTTCCGCGACACGTGCCGATAAGCCGATGATCGATTTGATGGGACCTTGGTTCGCACCAACAACTTGGCCAGGCATATGGTGGAATCTCAATACGCAGCTTACTTATGCGCCTTTGTATGCATCAAATCATCTTGACTTGGCCGGGCCTATGGTGGATGCATTGTATGATAACCGAAGTATGTTAGCAGCGAATACGGGCCCATATCATGCGGATTCTTACGCAATGGGTCGAATGAGCAGTTTGACCATGAAAAGTCCGGTCTACACCGAAGCGGGAAATCTGACTTGGGCGTTGTTTAATATTTGGTCCCAGTATCGAATGACGATGGATGAAGCTTTGTTAAGAGATCAATTGTTCCCGTTGATGAAAGGAAATCTTAATTACTTCATACATATTCTTGGGGATAAACAATCAGATGGCAAATACCATCTTCCAGGGACGGCATCACCGGAATATACCGACAGTGTAGCAGATTCCAACTATACGTTGTCATTATTGAAATGGCTATGCGGGGCCATCCTTGAAGCGAACGACCGATTGCAGGCAAATGACCCGGCGGCTGAGAAAGCACAGGAAATCTTGTCGAATTTAGTGCCATATCCAATTGATGCGAAGAACGGTTTTATGATCGGAAAAGGGGTCAACTTAACCTCCTCCCACCGGCATTGGTCGCATTTAATGATGATTTACCCGTTGCTCGAGTATACCTATGACAATGCAGCCGATGGTGCGTTAATTGATCAATCCGTTGATTATTGGCTCGGCAAATCGGCATCATTCCGCGGTTATTCCTATCTTGCGGGAGCAGCGTTCAAATCGATGAAGGGTGAAGGTGATGCAGCGTTATCTTATTTGGATACGTTCGTGAATACACAAGTTCATCCGAATACGATGTACACGGAATCAAGTCCGGTCATTGAGACACCGATTTTCTTTAATCGCGTATTGCAAGAGATGCTGCTGCAATCCTACAATGGTGTGCTGCGAATTTTCCCAAGTGTACCAAGCACATGGAAGGATTCGCATTTTCATCAGATGCTTGCTGATGGCGGGTTTCAAATCTCTGCCAAACGGCAGAACGGGGCAACGCAGTTCGTGCGGATCCAGAGCTTGGCTGGTGAGCCATTGAAGGTGAAAACAGGGATCGTGGGAGCTGTGAAAGCACACGGAATTCGCAATTTTCATGTTACGGATCTCGGGAATGGTGTGGTAGAAGTGGATTTGAAAAAAGGGGAGTGGGTCATCCTCTATGCCGGAAATGAAATTCCTGACTTGACTCTCTCGCCGGTCTCGGTCCTAGACAAGATTAATGCCTGGGGTATAGCCATGCCGCCGTTAAGTACGGTCACGGTTAAAGCTGCACCATCCGTATTAACTCCAGGTGAGTCAACAACGATTCATGTGGAAGCAAGATCGGCGAGCGGTGCTATACTTCCAACGCATGATGCTCAGATCCATATAACGTTATCTGACAATACTATTGCGTCTTTGAATCAGGATACGATGGAGCTCACAGCGCTCAAGAGCGGCGATGTGTCTATCCATGCTTCGCTCACCATGGATGGTGTTACCAAAACAGAGAGTTATACGGTGAAAGTTACACCTAGCCGCTCAGAACTGCAGCAGATCCGTGTAGGGTCATCCGTGCCCAGTATTGACGCAGCTGTAGGGTCAACGGTAAATCTGAAGCTTGAAGGTGAGATGAGTGATAAGCGTTTGATCGATTTCACACAGGATCCTAGATTTGTAGCTGTGGATTACAATACCACGGTTGGCTTCGCAACGATTGATGATCGTACGGGAGTTCTAACCATGAAGGAATCACCAGGATCAGCGAAGGAAATCTCTGTAACGGCTCAGGTCACTTTGCGTGATGCGGTAACCTATTCGATCGATTTTGAAGACGGGACGGATGAGTCCGGGTTTGGTGATACGTTATGGGATACAGCCAATAAAGGCTTAACGCTCTCGAAAGAAATGTCTTGGACAGGGAATCAGAGTGCGGAGTATATCGGCCAAGGGACGCGGAAGAAAATATTCGATACGAGTCAGAATGGGATAATCACCATGATGTTCTATGATGATGCAACGATTCAAGCCTCGTCGATGCAGCTCGTTGGTTCCATCTCGAACGGAACCGATGCGAGCCGCGCCATGATCGGTGTGTATAATAACAATGCATTCTATAATTATCGTTTCGGATCAACTTGGTCCAATTCATCCATTCCACGATCTACAGGTTGGCATGAATTCAAATGGGATTATAGCTCCAATATAGACATCAAATTGTACATTGATGGCTCATGGATTGCGACGAACACGACACTGCCGAAGCAATTTAATACGATCGTGTTCGGTTCTTTCTGGGGTGGGACGGTGTTCAACCGGAATTTTATCGATGACATTAAAGTGATCAAATCACAAGATACGATTGCTGCGATACCACGAACCATCACGATCGCACGAGTGGATAAAGCTGCTCTTGAGTCCGCAATATTGAATGCGCGAGATAAGCTTAACGCTGCAACCGAAGGAACACAGAACGGCCAATATCCTATAGGTTACAAAGCACTTCTACAGCAGGCAATCGATCGGGCTCAGATCATCGCAGACAATCCTTCGGCATCGGAAGAACTAGTCGCACAGGCGATGAAGGATTTGGACGCAGCCGTTCAGTCCTTTGACAACGCTGTGAACTCTGAGGTGAAGGTTTCATTAACAGGGCCAACAGCTGTTCAGTCGAACCAAAATTTTCAGGTAACGATAGGCATGGAGAATATCAAGAATGCGATTCTTGCCCAAGACTATTCTTTGAGCTACGATAATGAACTCTATGAATTTGTTCAGGCTAAATCGTTAGTTGCAGGGGTGAATCTGATCTCGATAGATTCCAAAAAGCCGGGCCAAATCCGATTCATACTTGTAAGTGAAGGAGCAGATTATTCCGTCATTGGTGATGTAGATGCCATTGAAGTCGAATTTAGAGCGAAACTACGAACAGAGACTGCTTCTGGAACAATGAATTTGATTTCTAGTAGGTTAGCGGATGCCAATGGACGTGAATATGAATCCACGGATTCGTCTATCGTGATCCAGGTTGTTGCTGGAATTCCAGAAGACGTGAATGGGGACGGCAAAGTGAGTATTGGTGATCTTGCGATGATTGCAGTTCATTACGGCAAGTCGATCAGCAGCCCAGACTGGGAGCAGGTCAGACGCGCTGACATCGACAACAATCATTTGATTGACCTGAATGATCTTGTCATTGTTGCGAGGAAAATTATGAATTAGTAGGGTGGAAGAAGGGTGTTCCTGTAGATTAGGGCACCTTTTTCTATTTCATACTATTTTTATATAGACCAATATTTACCATTAGAATAAAATTGAAAGAGTATAACATTTCTGTATTTAGAAAGGATCGTTCTTTTGCAGATATGAGAAAAAATAATGAAGAATAGCAAGTAGAGATATTAATTTCTATACTTGTTGCGTAAGTCAATAGCCCCTTCGAGTCATTTGAATCATCAGAACAGTCTGTTATAATGTTCGGGATTCATAATTTAGCTTGAAGGAGTAACGAAAATGAAAAAATCAATGATATTTTGCATAGCACTCATTTTTACCCTGATTTTACCGACGACGATCTTCGCACATACGGGATTGAAAGATTCGACCCCTAGCAGCAAAGAAGTCGTAACGACCGAATTAAAAGAAATTACGCTCAACTTCAAAACAACAATTGGTGAATTAAGTTCCTTCGATATTCTTGATGCATCCAACCAAAAAGTCGATTCGTTAAAAGTAACGGTGCAAGATAAATCGATGGTTGGAACATTGCCAGAAGCGCTGCCGAATGGCGAATATACGGTGAATTGGAAAATTCTCGGCGAAGATGGACATGTCGTCAAGAACTCCTATTCGTTCACCGTGAAGATGCCAGAAGTGAAGCAAGAGGACAAGACAGCGAAGCCAGATAATACGAAACAAGAAGCTAAGCAACCCGAGCAAGTTACTCCCGACAAGGGGTCTAATCCACAGGACGATACTACTTCTGTCACCGAACCGGTGAAGGACGAGACGAAAGTTACGGATGAGTCATCATCTAACATGCTACTGCCTGTAGGAATTGGTGCAGTTGTCGTCCTATTATTGCTCGTAGTCTATCTCATGAGCAGAAAGAATAGAAGAAAATAATGACTCAAGCGAAGACATATTCGTCTCTAACGGATGTGTCTTTTTTGCATGCATGGAGTAATTAGCGTCTTAGGGAATAGTAGTCACCCAAAACCTAAATTCTCGTTTAATAATTGAAAATGTGCTTGCAAAACTCAAATATGGTGTGTTATGGTAATACTACTTTAAGAAAAGGAGGTGTAGGCAGGATGAATATCAATCTAATGGATCAGAACATGAAGATGAACGTGATGATGGTACAAACAGCTAGCTTTGCATATGATGGAGCTACTTACGCTACAGGTCTGTCCATTTTTGCACATAGCGAGTTTACTCACACGGAACGATTCCTGCCTAAACCTTAGCGGACGTAATAGCTAAAGGGCTGTAGGGACTCCTCCCTACGGCCCTTTTTTTGTTGCCTCGGAGGCGGAATCGTGATGTGTGTACCACCATTACGAGAGCGAACATCTTGTTCGTAAAAGCCTAGGAGGAAAAAATTAACATGTTTAACTGTAATCAAATTGAGAAATTTTACGGCGCTACACAAGTGCTGTCTAATATAACTTTTGAATTTAATGATGGAGAGAAAGTAGGACTTGTCGGACAGAACGGGGCTGGTAAATCAACGCTGCTGCAGCTGCTGGCCGGCACAGATACACCCGATCGGGGAACGATTGCGATACCCCGCGGAACGAAGATCGGATACTTAACGCAAATACAAGTGGAAAACCAAGTTAGCACGGTATATGACGTACTCCTTGAGAGCTTCCAGGAAGCAATACAATTGCAGTCCAAATTACATGAGCTTGAAGTGGAGATGAGTGAACAGGCAGTAGCGACCGATGAGCGAAAAATGGAATTGCTGCTTCGGCGATATGCTGAAATACAAGAGGCATTCGAGCGAGCGGGTGGTTATGAAATCGAGACGCGCATCTCGCAGGTCGCAAATGGCATTGGAGTCAAGTCGGAGAGCTTTGATCGGAAATTTATTGATCTCTCAGGTGGAGAGAAGACGAAGGTCGCGCTTGCGAAGCTCCTTATTGAACGTCCCGATTTCCTGCTGCTCGATGAACCGACGAACCATTTGGATCTCGATGCAGTTGAATGGCTTGAACAATATATCATAGCCTATGCAGGTACTTGCCTGATTGCGTCGCATGATCGCTATTTTCTGGATCGGGTCGTGACCCAAATTATTGAGATTGAAGACGGAGAAGCAACGACATATATGACGAACTACTCCGATTATCATAAAGAAAAGCAGAAAAATCTTCTGCAGAAGTTCGCTGATTATAAAGATCAGCAGAAACAGATTAAGCAGATGAAAGAGGCAATAAAACGTTATATCGAATGGGGAAATAAAGGCGACAATGAGAAGTTCTTCAAACGCGCGGCTTCGATTCAGAAGGCGTTAGACCGCATGGATAAGATCAAGCGTCCTGTACTGGAGCATAAGAAAGTTGATTTTCAGCCGAATGAAACGGATCGATCGGGCAAAGATGTGCTCAGTCTGAAAGACGTATCGAAAGGATACGATCAGCGACCGTTATTCCACGATGTCTCGCTTGACCTTACTTATCGAGATCGTGTCGCGATCATTGGCGGCAATGGCGCTGGCAAGAGTACGATGTTGAAGCTCATTCTGGGTCTTGAACAACCCGACCAGGGAGAGATCCGGCTTGGCTCACGCGTGGATATCGGATATCTCGCACAAGACGAACCACCGGAGCAGAACGTTACGGTGCTCGAGTACTTCCGTTATGAGTTGGGGCTTGAAGAGGGAGAGGCTCGAGGGATGTTAGCCAAGTATTTGTTTTATGGCGCATCCGTCTTCAAATCTGTCATGAATCTATCCGGTGGGGAATGGACGCGGCTGAAGCTTGCATTAATCATGCAGCGAACGCCGAATTTCTTGGTGCTCGATGAGCCGACGAACCATTTGGATATCGCTTCGAGAGAAGCTTTGGAAGAGATGCTCGAAGAGTTCCGTGGAACGGTGCTCTCGATCTCGCATGATCGTTATTTCGTGAATCGAATTGCTGAACATGTATGGGCGCTGCGGAATCAGAAGGTGGCGCGCTACATGGGTAATTTTGATGCATATAAGGAGCAATTAGAGAAGGAGAAGGCTGTACAGGTACAGCCCGAAACAAAACGGGTGAATGCTCCCATCCGAGAACGTAACGCCACAACCGATACAGAGAACAGGAAGACAGAACGGCGTAAGGTTCAACTCGAACAACAAATTGCGCTAAAGGAGAAAGACCGATGTAACCTGGAACTCGCTTTACAGAATGAGGAATATCGAACAGATACTGCGGAGCTCTCGCGACTTTATGCTGAGCACACGGCAGTGGAGCAAGAACTAAGCGATTTATATGAGGCTTGGCTTGCGATTGAAGAGTTGAATGGAGAGGTAGGGAAATAAACATGTTTTCGATTTTATTTAAATTAGGTTGGTTCTTCAAAATGTATCGGAAAAGGTACATTGTAGGGATTGTCCTATTGATTTTACTCGGTTTTATCGAGATGGTACCTCCGAATTTAATGGGTCAGGCGATTGATCAGATTCAGCAGGGGACATTAACATCGCAGAAATTAACGGAGTTTCTGTTTATGTTCCTTGGGATTACGGTACTCGTCTACATCATGGGATATATATGGATGTATCAAATCTTTGGAGGCTCCTTCCTTATTGAGCGGATCTTACGCAAACGGTTCATGAAGCATTTGTTGAAGATGACGCCTACATTTTTCGAGAAGAACCGTACGGGCGACTTGATGGCCCGCGCGACGAATGATTTGGGAGCCGTATCGACGACGGTCGGCTTCGGTGTCTTAACGATCGTTGATTCCAGCTTCTTCATGTTGACGATTCTGTTCACGATGGGATTTATGATCAGTTGGAAGCTCACTTTGGCGGCGATCCTGCCGCTCCCGCTGATCGCTGTCGCGATGAGTATCTACGGGAAGAAGATTCATGAGCGATTTACCATTGCGCAAGATGCGTTCGGTACATTAAATGATCAGGTACTTGAGACCATTTCGGGTGTACGTGTCATTCGCGCTTATGTGCAAGAGAAAGCGGATGAGCGTCGGTTCGCTAACTTGACTGATGATGTATTCCGCAAAAATGTGGACGTAGCTCGCATTGATGCATTGTTCGAACCAACAATCAAAATCCTCGTCGGAATTAGTTATATGATTGGTCTGGCCTATGGTGCCTACCTCGTGTTCCATCAAGAGATTACGCTAGGTGAGCTCGTCTCCTTCAACGTTTACCTTGGGATGATGATCTGGCCGATGTTCGCGATTGGCGAATTGATCAACGTGATGCAGCGCGGTGAAGCATCGCTCGATCGGGTGAATGAGACATTGACCTACACGCCTGACGTTGAGAATGCAGATCGCACGGAGACGGTAGGTATCCCACACACCATTGAATTTAATCAAGTGACATTCAAATATCCGATGTCAGAGACAGATAACTTGAAAGATATGTCCTTTACACTGGAACGCGGTCAGACGCTTGGTATTGTCGGCAAGACAGGGAGCGGGAAGACGACGCTCATGAAGCAATTGCTTCGTGAATATCCGATCGGGCAAGGGGAGATCAAGGTATCGGGTACTCGTCTGGGAGACATTTCGCTGGAAGAAATCAATCAATGGATAGCATACGTGCCGCAGGAACAGATTCTATTCTCCAGAACGGTACGTGAAAATATTAAATACGGTCGCCGTGACGCATCGGAAGAGGATGTCCAGCGAGCGCTCGAATCCGCATCCTTCTTACAGGATATGAATACGTTAATCGATGGGCTTGAGACCATTGTTGGTGAGAAAGGGGTATCCCTCTCTGGCGGACAGAAGCAGCGGGTATCGATTGCGCGCGCATTAATTGCTAATGCGGAGATCTTAATGTTGGATGATGCGATGTCAGCGGTTGATGCGAAGACCGAAGCGAGAATTATTCAGAATATCCGACGCGATCGCGAAGGGCGTACGACATTGATTACGACGCATCGACTCTCTGCGGTACAGCATGCGGATATTATTATTGTATTAGATAACGGGGAAATCGTGGAACGAGGCACCCATGAAGAGCTGCTTGCTGCAGGTGGATGGTATAAAGAACAATTTGACCGTCAGCAAGTAGAAGCTAACTTATCATAAGGTGGTGAGACCATGAACGTCATGAAGAAATTATATCAATATGCACTTATCTATAAAAAATCGTTTATTCTTGCGCTTCTCATGCTCGCAGTTGCTGTTGCAGCAGAGTTGACTGGCCCTTTCATCGCGAAGACGATGATTGACAATCATATTCTCGGCATCGAGAGGTCATGGGTCGAAGTA
Organism: Paenibacillus sp. GCM10027629; assembly: GCF_042676425.1. NCBI lineage: Bacteria > Bacillati > Bacillota > Bacilli > Caryophanales > Paenibacillaceae > Paenibacillus > Paenibacillus sp. GCM10027629. The sequence continues at coordinate 975,153 of NZ_JBHTGZ010000003.1, forward strand.
AACGCGTCGAGTAAGGATGCGGTGCAATATCAAGGACATTATTACAAACGTTCCGATCATTTGGATCCGGGGGACGCGAAAGGTCAGGAAGTTCGCGTGCTCCAGGTTGGCAGACAATTCGTCTTTGTTCATGAAGCGGTTCAGGCGACAGGCGAACGTACTTTTGCTGAAGGCCAGCTTCAGATTAAGTCTGGGAATGGCGAGTTGACTACGTATGCAGCGACGAAGATTTCCGTAAATGAACTGATAGGCTTTTACAAGCCGGAGATGAAAGGGATCTTAATGCTCATGGGCGGTTACTTGGCCTTGTTAGTGGCCGCTTGTATATTCGAATATGGACGGATTTACTACCTTCAGACTTCTGCGAACCGCGTTATTCAGAAGATGCGGATGGACGTCTATAATCAGATTCACCGCATGCCTATCAATTATTTTGATACATTACCTGCGGGCAAAGTGGTATCGAGGGTCACGAATGATACCGAAGCAGTCAAAGATCTATTCGTGAATGTGCTTGCGAACTTCTTCTCAGGCACCGTCTATATTACTGGTATTTTCGTAGCGTTATTCTTATTGGATGTGCGACTTGCCTTCGTATGTCTAATCATCGTTCCGATTCTGATCTTATGGATCTATGTTTATCGTCGATTCGCAACGCAATATAACCGTATTATTCGTTCGAAGCTGAGCGATATTAATGGATTGATCAATGAATCGATCCAAGGAATGACGGTAATCCGGGCGTTCCGTCGTCAGAAGGATACGGAGCAAGAATTCGAAGAGATGAACGAACAGCACTACCATTATCGTACGAAAATGTTAAACTTGAACGCTCTCACATCGCACAACTTGGTCAATGTATTGCGCAGCTTGGCGTTAGCCGTCGTCATCTGGTATTTCGGAAGCAGATCCTTTGATATCGGCGGGGCTATCTCCTTCGGGGTCATCTATGCATTCGTAGACTATCTTGGACGGATGTTCCAGCCGATTGTAGGTATGGTGAACCAGCTCGCACAGCTGGAGCAAGCCTTAGTATCTGCTGAGCGCGTGTTCGAGCTGATGGATCAACCAGGGACCGATGTGGCTGAGGGCACCTTGGATCGTTATCAAGGAAACGTGAAGTTCAACGATGTCTCCTTTGCTTACAAAGATGAGGAATATGTTTTGAAGAATATTTCATTCGAAGCGAAGCAAGGGCAGACGGTAGCACTTGTCGGGCACACAGGCTCAGGAAAAAGCTCCATTCTCAATGTCTTGTTCCGGTTCTATGATGTGCAGAAAGGTGCAATCACGGTTGATGGCATCAATGTGCAGGACATTCCGAAGCAGCTGCTTCGTCAACACATGGGTATCGTGCTGCAGGATCCATTCCTATTTACGGGGACCATTGCAAGTAATGTAAGTCTAGATGATCCATCGATCACTCGGGAGCAGGTCGAAAAGGCGCTTCGTGATGTTGGTGCGGAACGTATTCTTGCGAACTTGCCGAAGGGCTTCGATGAGCCGGTCATTGAGAAAGGAAGTACATTGTCCGCAGGCCAGCGCCAACTTGTTTCCTTTGCACGCGCATTAGCGTTCAATCCTGCGATTCTTATCCTGGATGAGGCTACAGCGAACATTGATACGGAGACGGAAGCGATCATTCAATCTGCACTCGATGTCGTCAAAAAAGGGCGTACAACGTTCATCATTGCCCATCGATTATCGACCATTCGCAGCGCGGATCAAATCTTGGTCATGCACCGTGGGGAGATTGTAGAGAAGGGTAACCACGAGGAGCTTATGCAGCATAAAGGTCGTTACTATCAGATGTATCAATTGCAGCAAGGGAGCAGTGCGAGCGGTCAAGAGCCTGCCGCACCGTCAGTACCATCGGCGAAACCTTCTTATGCAGGTTGATTTCATCCATTTGGGTCAAAAGCGTTCTGAGGAGGAGAGCTCCTTGGAGCGCTTTTCTGCTATATTGAGACAGGCTTTGGATTGATCCGATGCGAAATCACATGCTAGACTAGAATAGACAAGGATGAGTAGATACGAGTTATTGCTTGAAAGGATGAATGTGAATGGACGAACTCATCTTCCTCGGTACAGGTGATTCGATGGGGGTTCCCCGTGTGTATTGTGACTGTGAAATATGTCAGGAGGCGCGTACGACAGGTGTCAATCGACGATACCGATCTTCGGTGATGCTGCGAACCCGTGAAGGAGATTTACTCATTGATTGTGGCCCAGATTGGGTTGCACAGATGGAGCATTTAGGAGAACGCTTCATGAAGACGGCCTTGATTACGCATTCGCATTTTGACCATATCGCAGGTATGCCAGAGTGGGCGGATGCTTGCAGATGGACAGGGGAGAAGGGAGATGTCTATGGTCCGCCAGAGGTATTGGATACGATCTGTGATCAGTTCCCTTGGCTGCCGAGACAGCTGCAATTTCACCCGATTACAGCGGAAGGTATCCTGTTTGGGGGATGGACGATCGAACCGCATTTGATGTGTCATGGGAAGAACGGTACGTCCTATGCGTATCGTCTCACGAAGGAGGATATGAGGGTGGGGTATTGTTCGGATGCCATCAACCTTGATCCGGATCAGAAGCGATTCCTCATGAACCTGGATATCCTGATCTTGGGAACGAACTTCTATTACGAGGAAGCGGATTTTCACACGCGATCCGTCTATGATATGGTCGAGGCGATGGAACTGCTTCAAGAAATTAAGCCTCGACGTGTTTATTTTACGCACATGGGTCATGGGGTAGATTTGCAAGCGAATTATGAACTTCCGAATCAGGTTACATTAGCCAGAACAGGTATGCAGATTCAACTTGATCAGTATTAAATTGTATCATTTCTATTTAAGAATCATTCTAGCAAAAAATGGTTGACAGAAAAAAATAGCAGCTGTACACTAAACTCCGATAATGATTCTCATTGTCGGTTTATTTTTGTAGATAATATAGAGATAAAGGCAGGCGAAAGGTATATGAAAAAAACGCTGAAGCCCGTCCTGTCGATCCTCTTCATCGTCATGCTCATGATGAGTCCATTGACGGCTATGGCTGCAACGAAAGGTCAAGATCAACTCGCGCATGCGAATAAGGTGTTAGACCAAGCGGTATCCGAAGTCGAGAAAGGCGATCTTGAGGCAGCAAAGGCGAGTTTTGAAGAGTTCCGCAAGACATGGCTTGAGATCGAAACCAACATTAAGCCAGATTCAGCAGAGGCTTATACGGATATTGAATCTGCAATGGGCCAATTCGATTATGCGGCCATTAAGAGCAAGAAGGAAGATTTAGCCAAGGCACTCACAGATCTTCAGGCCGTGAACAACAAATATATATCGAACGGCTATACATCTGGAGCGGGATTTAAACAAGAGGATATTACATTATCTGATTTTATCGTGATTCTGCAGAAGACCAAAGAGGCTGTAGATCAATCCAATTCAGATGCTGCGTTAACTGAGATTAAGAAAGCAAGACAATCCTGGTTAAGTGTGGAAGGGGCTGTAGTCGCACAATCAGGTACAGTATATAGTGATTCCGAACGTGATCTTGTCGTGATTCAAGCGATGCTAGAGCAAGGCGATCTGGAAGGTGCAGGCAAGACGATTGCAAGTATGATTACATACTTAACACCTCTAGCATCGAAGACAGAATATACGATGATGGATGCCGCGATGATTCCGATCCGTGAAGGACTAGAGGCGCTGCTTGTCGTAGGAGCATTGCTTGCCTTCGTGAAGCGTAGTCCGGGGCCGGAGAGTAAGAAAGGAAAAACATGGATTTGGACGGGGATTGCTGCAGGTTTATTATTTAGTTTGATCCTCGCAATTATTGTGAAATTCGTATTCTCATCCGGTGCATTCGGAGAGAACAATTTCATAATCAATGGATGGACGGGGATTATCGCGGCAGTCATGCTGCTCTATATGAGTTACTGGCTGCATCGGCAGTCGAGTATTAAGGATTGGCAGCAATATATTCAGCAGAAGAGCCGTACCGCAATGGAGACGGGACAGATGATCTCCTTAGGGCTACTTTCATTCTTAGCCATTTTCCGTGAGGGAACCGAGACGGTATTGTTCCTCATTGGGATGGTGAACCAGATATCCATGCAGAATTTGATTTTTGGGATTTTGATTGGCTTTGGCGTATTAGCGATTGTTGCGTATCTCATGCTGACCGTTGGGGTTAAGCTCCCAATTCGGCCGTTCTTTATTGTATCTAGTATTATTGTGTTCTATCTGTGTCTCAAATTTACAGGTATGGGCATCCATAGTCTACAACTGGCGAGTGCGATCCCATCGACCGAGGCGCCTTTCCCAAGCATTCATTTCATAGCACTCTACCCATCTTGGCAAAGTGCGATCCCGCAGCTCATCATTGTTGCGATTGCAATCATTGTAATTATCTATCAACGTGTTCAGACAAAGAAAAAAATGATAAAACCAATATCAGGTTAATAGAGAGAGGGTCATAAAGAATGAAAAATACAAAATTAAAACTTGCATCCTTCTTGGTATGCATCTCATTATTCGCAGCGGCATTGACGGCTTGTGGTACGAAAGAGGATGCAACAAATGTGAACGTAAAATCTACAGAGACAACGCAAACGGGTGATGAGGCGAGTGAGCCAACGGCATCGACGGTAGATCCACAGACTGGAACAGACAGCATGATCGCGACTTCAGGCGAGTTGAAGTCAGCGTTGGAAGCGAAGGATGCTGCAAAGGTTCAAGAGCTGACGAAGAAAATCGATGAAGAATGGCTCACCTTCGAGAATGACGTGAAGACCAAATTGCCTGATCAATATGTGAATGTAGAGAAATATTTAAACACATTAATTGCTGGCGGTAAACAATCGGCACTCGAATACGATGTATTAACGACATTAAATGATTCCCTCCTACCTGCCTTGCAGCAGCTTAGCGATACGCTGAAGTCCGGTGAGGGTGCGGTCAATAAAGATTCCCTGGAACAGTCAGCTGAAATTCAAGCTGCGACGAAGGAATACGCGAAATATGTGCAAGAGCAGGGCGATGCTTTGGTTACTGGACTTGAAGCATTGCTCAAGGAGATTAAAGGCGGCGACTTGAAGAAAGCTCAGGACCAATACGTAGAATCTCGTCTTCCTTATGAGCGGATTGAGCCAGTGATCGAGCTATTTGCAGAGTTGGACGGTACGATGGATGCGCGTGTGGATGATTTTGCGAATGAAGAAGATGAGAACTTTACAGGATATCACCGTATTGAACATTTATTATTCGTGAAAAAAGAGACGAAGGACGCGGTGAAGTTCGCAGAACGCCTTCTTGAAGACGGTAAAAAAATGCGTGAAGAGATTGCAGCCATGCAGATTGATCCAACATTGTTCGTTACAGGCGTAGGTGAATTGATGGAAGAAGCGCAGTCCAAAAAAATTACGGGTGAAGAAGAACGGTGGAGTCAAGCGACGCTTCCAGTTCTTAAAGCGAATGTGGATGGAGCACAGAAAATTTTTGAACTCTTACGCACAGAGCTGAAGAAGAAAGATGCTTCATTAGAAGAAAAAATTGATAAAAACCTGAAAACTGTGCTGAAACAGATCGATGATTTCACACCGAACGGCGTATTTACACCTTATGATAAATTAAGCCAGACACAGCAAATGGACCTCAAGAATAAACTAGAAGCTTTGGCTGTACCCATGGTTAAACTTCCTGGAACTTTAGGACAATAAGGAGATAGATACATGTCTAAACAACTTAGTCGACGCAAATTTCTAGGCATGGCGGTTACTGGCGCAGCAGGTCTTGTCATTGGGAATATGATCGATCTGCCAAGCCGTGTACAAGGCGTGGTGGATCCGACGCCAGAACCCCCATCGAACGCAACAGCAACAAACCCGAAAACAGCTCCCGATACGGAGCCGTTTTTTGGCGTTCACCAGGCTGGAATCGTAACTCCGGGACAGCAGTTTCTTAATATTACAGCATTTGACCTGATCTCGGAGGATCGGAATGATGTCAAGGATTTACTTAAAACATGGACGAAAATGATCGCACGGATGACAGCTGGAAAGCCGCCGAGTGATGAAACTCAGAATGCGAAGTTCCCCCCGCTAGATACAGGGGAAGAAGTTGGACTCAGCCCAGCCAAATTGACTATTACGATTGGATTTGGTGCAAGCTTATTCGATAAGCTCGGTTTATCCAGTAAAAAACCAAAAGGGTTCGGGCAAATGCCAATCTTCCATCTTGATGCACTCAAAGAGCCGTTAACGCATGGCGATATCGTTGTTCAAGCCTGCGCAGACGACCCTGTGGTCTGCTTCCATGCGATACGTAATCTATCGATTGCTTCGAGTGGGATCGCGCATATGCGCTGGCAGCATACGGGTCAGTTCGGCACGAAGCCCGAAGGTACACCACGGAATCTATTCGGCTTCAAGGATGGTACGAATAATCCTCGCCTGAACGATGATGCATTTATGAACAATAATGTATGGCTTAACGGCAAAGATGCGCCAGCTTGGCTCGCTGGAGGGACTTACATGGTAGTCCGCCGGATTCAGATGCGTATCGAGACTTGGGATCAATTGTCTTACAAGACGCAGGAAGATACTATTGGACGGCAGAAGCTTACCGGTGCTCCGATGGATGGCATCAATGAGCATGATGAGCCTAACTTTAAGAACGATGCGAATGGTAAAGTCACACCGCTTGATTCCCATATTCGTCTGTCGAATCCGCGCAATGGGGAACAATCTGAACGCGAACGCATTCTCCGCCGTGGGTACAACTTCATGGATGGGCTCGATGAGGTGGGACGAATGAATGCAGGACTCATGTTCATCTGCTTTAACCGAAATTTTCAGACACAATTCGAATCGATTCAGAATCGGTTAACGAATGCGAAGCAATTGGATCTGCTGATGAAATATACCCAGACGGTGGGTGGCGGTTATTTTGTCGTTCCACCGGGTGTTAAGAATGCGAATTCTTTCATAGGCGAAGGCCTATTCAGCTAGGAATTGCTTGAGATTGTTCATTGATCATGATATGATGTCTTCATCTTATGAAATTACGGAGGTACACACAGTCCAATGAAGTAATTACACGTTATTTTCGTCGCTAACTTGAATGAAGGTATTCAAGCGGCCTCTGCCGATGGTAGAGTGAACGAGATACGTGTGTCTATTTACGGGGACTGATTTAATGTGTACGAGTGAAGTGTTGCTGTTCACCTCATGGAGGTAGAGTAGGCGGCTTCTCTTATTCGTGTACTCATCTTGTCTTACCCCATACACATTTCGTTTGCGATATCCACGGTCAGATGCGGCCGTGGATTTTTTTGTTGTTCATGACGATTGGAGGAATGTGTATGAAATCTACACTTTTAAAAGTAAATCAAGCATCCAAGGAATATAATGGGAAAGTTATTTTTGAACAGGTCAACCTAGAAATCGTGGAAGGGGAGCATGTCGCGCTGTTCGGCAAGAATGGTGTTGGCAAGACAACGTTGTTGCAAGCACTATTGGGCCGGCTTGAGCTGGATGGAGGAACCATTCAACGAATGCTCCCTGTTACAGCATGGGGGACATTAGATCAGCAATTGGAGATCGATTCGAATGTCCTGACACGCGACTTCGTTCAGCAAGGGATGACGGAGTGGTACGCAGCTAAATTAACGATGGAAAATTTACAATCTGCTCTACAGCATGGATCCGATGACCATCAGCATGAAGATATATTCGTGATGTATGAAGCAGCGTATACAAGCTTCGAATCCTTGGGCGGTTATGAATTTGAAGTTCACATCGACACTTGTATGCAGCGTGTGGGATTACATATATCCGTATGGAATCAACCCTACACCGATTTAAGCGGGGGTCAGAAGACCAAAGCCCAGCTAGCGCGCATTCTGGTCTCGAATCCTCGATTTCTGCTGCTTGACGAACCGACGAATCATCTCGATAGCGAGACGCTCGAATGGCTTGAGGAATGGGTATCCTCGTATAAAGGAACGATTCTGATGGTCTCGCATGATCGTACATTCCTGGATCGGACAGCAACCGCGATTTTGGAGCTTACGCCGCAGGGCTGTACAAGATATGCAGGCGGGTATTCGGACTACCGTCGTCAGAAAGATATTGAATTGCAGACCCAAGCGGCACTCTATAAGAAGCAGGAGCAAGAGAAGGAAGCTCTGCTCGAATGTATCAGGCGCTATCAGCAATGGTTCAATACCGCTGAACGTCGAGCTGGAACGCAGACCGAGGTGGCCATTACGAAATCATATTACAAAGCGCGAGCAATGAAGAATATTACGCGCTACCATGCGAAGGAGAAGGAACTGGAACGCCTTGAACAGAATCGCGTTGAGAAGCCGAAAGACGATTCGAAAATCCATGTCCAGTTCGAAGCGGATTCGCTCGTATCCAATACATTGATTCGTATGGAGGAGGTTGCTTTTGCTTATCCAGATTCGGAAGCGATCTTTACGAATTTGAAGCTGCAAGTCGAGCGAGCAGATCGGATTGCGGTGATGGGAGCCAATGGTGCTGGGAAATCCACATTGTTAAAAGTAATGATTGGCGAGCTCTTGCCAACGGAAGGATCCGTGAAGCATCATCCTCAGCTTAAGATTGGCTATTTCTCGCAAGAGCTCGAGAATCTAGAAGAAGAGATGACGATCTTAGACAGCTTGCTAGTGCTCCCGAATATGACGCAAACATATGCCAGAACTATATTAGGCTGCTTCTTATTCTCGAGGGATGACGTATTCAAGCACATTAAAGACCTTAGCATGGGCGAACGGTGCAGGGTTGCGTTCATCAAATTATATTTCAGTGATGCGCATATGCTGGTACTGGATGAGCCGACCAATTATTTGGATATTGCGACGCAGGAAAAGATCGAAGAAGCATTCCGAGAGTATCCGGGTGCGATTGTCATCGTATCTCATGATCGATATCTAATTGGGCAATTGGCGAATCGAATCTGTCGACTCGAAGCGGGAGAGGTCCAATTGTTCGATGGAACGTACGAAGAGTTTATTGCTCATCGGAATACGCGAGCGCATGGCGGGTTGAATCGTGAAGACCAAGATCGCCTGCAGCGATTGGAGCTCGCGCTAACCCAGAAGTTGATGGATCCATCGGAGAGTGAGTCCGAGGATTATATTGGCGAGATTCGGAAGCTTAAAGCAGAGATCGAAAGGTTAAAATCGTAAATATCGCAATCAGAGATATATAATGTGAATATTATCACAAACTATTGAAGTTCCTTATGATATAGTGGTGTCATAAACGAAAGGGAGTTGACGAATATGAAAAACGCAAACTTCACGGATGAAATGACACAAAACTATATGAGATTTTGCTATATGTGCGATGATGCATCGAAATGTACAACAGAAGAGCAATGCAGAGCTTGCTGGGCAGGTATGGCTGCGGAAGAAGAGCAAGAAAGCTGTGAGACAACAAAATACATGAAGCTTCAATACGCATAAGTAAGTTGGCAACGACTAATTAATAGTTTTATACATTGAACCTCTAACTGATCCTTGAACCAAGGGTGGGTTAGAGGTTTTGTGGTTTCATGGAGATTCTGGAAGTGTTATGATAGTACAATATCGAACAAGATGAAGAATTGAAATGGAAGTGAAAAAGGCTATGATTCAACCGATTGTTACAGAAGATTTACCAGAACTCCAAGCACTCTATGAAGAATTAATAGGTGAAGGAAGCAATTTGGCGCAGGTGGAAGCTGTTTACCAGAAGATGCGTGGAAATGAGGCATACCATTTGCTTGGCTATAAAGTGGATGGCGTATTAGCCGGATCGGTCATGGGCATTCTATGCCATGATCTTGTAGGGTCCTGCAAACCATTCATGGTCGTGGAGAATGTCATTGTTTCCTCCCGATTCCAAGGACATGGCGTAGGTAAAAAATTAATGCTTGCGATCGAAAAAATAGCAAATGCTAATGAATGCGGATATATCATGTTCGTATCGAGTGCCTACCGTAAAGAAGCGCACCAATTCTATGCATCTTTAGGATACGCATTGGACGCTGTTCAAGGTTTCCGGAAGATGCTGTAGGGCCAATCAATCGACTAATCCAGGAAACGTGATCGTATTTCTGGTGAAGGTAGCATGCAGCTCTCACGTGTACCGAACCAACGGTATCGATTTTTGGCTATGATGTCATATGCGTGATCCCTTACTAGACGAGGCACCCATCGAAGGATGCGAGCCATTCGCCACAAGCCGTGAAAATGCCATATGATCTGCAATGCTGCGTCAGATTTCGTATACAGCCGTCCTTGGTCGATCACAACGACACTGTTCAAGTCATCAGTATAAGAATGTTCGCGGAGTAACTGCGCACCCGTCTCGCTCTGAAGAGAGACGAAGGAGAAGTATGCCTCTCGATCTCTTCGAATAATGAATTGGACACTGTTATTACAGAAATTGCATACACCGTCAAATAGAATAACTGCCTTTGGATTAGGGGTCATCATTAACACTCCTTACATGCAAGGCTATGGCTTGGCACAGACGTTAATCACAGCATACCATGACACAAGCACCTTCGCTACCTTGGGCATGAAGTTACAATAGCCATGGGAGGATCATGAAATGAGTAAATATTGGAATCAGGTGACGGCATCTTTAACACCGTATGTGCCAGGGGAGCAGCCCAAGGATAAGACGTATATTAAATTAAATACGAACGAGAATCCTTATCCACCGTCACCGCGTGTCTTGAATGCCATACAAGAGGCGGCAAATGATGACTTGCGGTTATATCCCGATCCAACTAGTGATGCACTGATTCGAACGATTGCAGACTATTATGTTGTATCGCCTAATCAAGTATTCGTAGGCAATGGATCGGATGAGATCCTTGGATTCGCATTCGCAGCATTCTTCAGTCCGGAACGCGCCATCCGGTTCGCTGATATAACATACAGCTTCTATCAGGTCTATGCCAAGCTATATGGGCTTACCGTAGATCGAATTCCGCTGGATGCAGATTTCAACCTGCCGCTTGAGCGATTCTATGGCAGTGAAGGCGGTATTGTCATCGCGAATCCGAATGCACCCACGTCGACGTTTGTTCCTGTGGAGCATTTGCGTTCTGTTCTCGAGCATAATTCTGATCAAGTCGTCATGATTGATGAAGCATATATTGATTTTGGCGGGGAATCTGCGGTGAAGCTTGTCGATGAGTTTCCTAATGTTCTAGTCATTCAGACTTGCTCGAAATCACGTTCTCTAGCAGGTCTACGTGTAGGGTATGCGATAGGACACCCTGAATTAATTGAAGGGTTGAATCGAATTAAGAATTCGTTCAATTCCTATACCCTTGATCGACTAGCTCTTGCTGGGGCGGAAGCATCTTTTAAAGATCAGGAATATTTCGTAGCCATGAATGCGAAGGTCATTGCGACAAGAACATGGACGGTTAATAAACTGAGAGATCTTGGGTTTCTTGTGCCTGAATCCCTAGCGAATTTCGTATTTATTACACATCCTGTTCATGAGGCTAGCAGCTTATTCCAGTCGTTAAGAGAACGGGGAATCTTGGTGCGTTATTTTAACCAGCCACGCATTGATCAATACTTGCGGGTGAGTATAGGGACAGATGAGGAAATGCAAGCATTGATCAGCACGCTGGAAGAGATGATGAATTAGCTAATATGCTGCTTCATCTTTTCAAGATAGACGGATTTGGGCCGTAGTCCTACGAGCTTATCTTGCGGAACACCATCCTTGAAGATCATGACGGTAGGAAGAGACATAATATGATATTGTGAACTGGATTCCGGAGATTCATCGACATTGATCTTGATAATCGATACGTTCGAACCGAGTTCTTGATCGAGTTCATCCAAGATTGGGAGAAGGGCTTTACATGGCGGGCACCATGGAGCGCCGAATTCGACGAGCGTCACACCGGTAGGTGTAAGGATTTGATTCAGGTTATCTTGATTTAATGTCATTATGGACATGGGATTCACACTCCAATAGGTTAGGATTTTCGTCTGTGACCGCTTCAATGCGATCCAGAAGATTTGCTCTGATCTGACTCAACAGTTGAATTTGATCTTCGATCTCTGCAAGCTTTTGGCGATAGATGGGGACAATCTGACTGCAGAAGGACTCTTTGTTCATCATGACACAGTGCAAGAAGCTGGCGATCTGTTCTGTTGTAAAGCCAAGACTTAGATAGAACTTAATCGTATTTACTTTCTCGATCATAAGCGGGTTATAGGTCCGGTACCCATTCTCTTGACGATCTGCAGCGATCAGCCCCTGCTGCTCGTAGTAGCGTAAGGATCGAATGCTGACTCCCGTACTTTTTGCTAATTCACCGATTTGCAATGGTCATGGCTCCTTTCTTCGATGATTGTTGTACGGGATGATAACTTGATTATAAACCCTAACATTAATGTCAGGGTCAATAGGTAACATACCGGTTCATTTCCTTCAATTTCAGAGTAAAATGTGATCAATATCACAGGGTGATATGTTCGGTTGTGGTTATAATACATCATAGATAAGGATAGGGGTGAACTACATATGGAATGCATCGTGCATTTTGAACTTGTTCGCAAAGATAAAGTGAGTCCGCTTCGGGGGATTGTTGATGTGGAGCCAGGGCAGAAGCCGTCGATCCATGATCTGGTTCAGATGTTTAAAGATATCGATTTGGAAGTAACTGTAGAAGATCCGGAAAGTTATAGTTTTCGTTCGATTGTCCCACATGATCCCTACACGATCCGGGTGAAGAAATTCGATATGGGCGAGAAGACCGATGACTACGTTGAAGATACTGAATTGAAATCCGTCATTGCGAACTTTATTCCGAAGAGCAGACCTCTATAAAGTGGTTACTTGCTTTTAATATGCGTGAAGTGAAATGCCTCCTTAGGGAGGCATTTTGTTTGATGAAATCTTACGAATTTACCCTTGTATAATTTAACAATTCACGTTATGTTATTGATCGGAGCATGTCTATGATTTCAAGTCGTATACCGGTGGAGGAAATGATCAATGTCCAGTTCAATCAGTGGGAGTACAACAATTATTTTACGTCTCGAAATGGATAAGGAACTTGTTACGTTCGGAAAAGTAGCAACGCTGATCACAGAAGCGGGAGGGGATATCGTTGCGATTGACGTTGTGAAATCAACCAAGAAGACAACAACAAGAGATATCACCATTCAAATTGGGGATGACGCTCAGCAAAATGCTATTGAAAAAGGGTTGAAAAGACTACGAGGCACACGCATCATTAATATATCTGATCAAATCTTCCTGATGCATTTGGGAGGTAAGATTGAGACGCTTCCGAAAATGCCAATTAAGAACCGTGCGGATCTATCCCGCGTATATACACCAGGTGTTGCAAGAGTCTGTATGGCGATTCATGAAGATCCTTTGAAAGCGCATTCGCTTACGATCAAACGCAACACGGTTGCTGTTGTATCAGACGGTTCCGCGGTTCTAGGACTTGGTAATATTGGGCCTGAAGCAGCCATGCCTGTCATGGAAGGGAAAGCCATGTTATTCAAGCAAATGGCGAATGTGGATGCGTTCCCGATTTGTCTGAATACACAGGATACAGAAGAGATTATTCAAATTGTGAAGGCCATCGCGCCATCGTTCGGTGGAATCAATCTCGAGGATATCGCATCGCCGCGCTGCTTCGAAATTGAACAACGATTGATCGAGGAATTGGACATCCCTGTATTTCATGATGATCAGCACGGTACGGCTGTCGTCCTCCTGGCAGGTCTAATCAATGCGCTGAAAATTGCCGGTAAGAGGTTAGAAGAGTGTAAAATTGTTGTCTGTGGCATTGGTGCAGCCGGTATTGCTTGTACGAAAATATTACTCGCTGCGGGTGCCGTGAACGTAATTGGTGTTGACAAGACGGGTGCAATTGTACGAGGGGATTATGAGGAAGATAGTGTGTTTGGCGCATATGCGGCCATAACGAACCCGAATCTTGTTCAAGGGCAGCTGTGTGAAGTCATTCAAGGCGCAGACGTCTTTATCGGGGTATCTGGACCGAATGTTCTGAAGCTTGAAGATGTGAAGAACATGGCAGCGGATCCAATCGTGTTCGCGATGGCGAATCCAACGCCTGAGATATCTCCAGAAATTGCAGAGCCTTATGTTCGCGTCATGGCTACGGGAAGATCTGATTATCCGAACCAAATCAATAACGTGCTCTGTTTCCCTGGCATGTTCCGGGGTGTGCTCGATTGTAGAGCTTCTCGTGTGACGGAGAGTATGAAGCTGGCTGCTGCCTATGCGATTGCTTCTGTCGTTACGGATGAAGAACTGAATGAACAATATATCATTCCAAGCGTATTCAATTCCGAGGTTGCTGCGAAAGTTCGTGATGCGGTAAGCCATGCTGCCTATGAGGCAGGCGTAGCACGCCGTCATCGCCATGAGACATTCGCAGAGGATCCGGGGTATGCGGACTTGGTCTAAACCTAGAGAGGAGATTCTAGCGATGACTTTGATTCAAGCAGGAGAAGTGGTACTTTTTCAAGGGGATAGTGTGACTGATTGCGGGCGCAATTATCGTAACCCGAAAGATTTGGGAAATGGGTACGCGAACATGGTAGCTGGCATGTTCAACGCACTTTACCCGAATCAACGTGTTCAGTTCTATAATCGTGGGATTAGCGGCAATCGTGTTGTCGACCTGCAATCCCGTTGGCAGGAGGATTGTATCGATCTCAAGCCGAACTGGGTATCGATCCTAATCGGGATCAATGATGTATGGAGACGATATGATTCTAATGATCCGACATCAGTTGAGCGATTCAAGGATGGCTACCGTGATCTTTTGCGTCAAACGAAAGAGCGTCTCGGTGCGAAGTTAATCATCTGTGAGCCTTTTGTACTACCGGTTCCTGAGGATCGCAGAACATGGCGCGAAGATTTGGATCCGAAGATTCAAGCTGTGCGTGATCTAGCAGCAGAATTTGAAGCGATTTATATTCCACTCGATGGCATATTCGCCCAACATTCCACGCAGACGCCTCCAGCGTATTGGGCTGAAGATGGAGTTCATCCATCGGTAGCGGGTAACGGATTGATTGCTAGAGCATGGCTGCAAGCGGTACAAGCCATTTCATAACGGTATACTGATTAAGAAGAACGCTGTCCTGCCGCTGAAAGATGCACAGGCAGCGTTCTTTTGTTATGATAATTGGAAGGGCTTTATAGGAGGAGGATGATGGAATGCAAAAAAGAACGAAGAAGATCATACTCGCCTTGTCCGTTGTGTTCTTATTTCTGCTTGGAACAGCAGCTTGGTATCTCTGGCCGTATAAGCCTGCTCCATCGGCTGTTCAAGCAATGCAAGGGAATAATACCATTAAAGTCACAACTGATTCTTATGGAATAACCATTGAACCTGCTTACGAACCCATCCAACAAGTCGGGATTGTTTTCTTTCCTAGTGCAAAGGTAGAGCCCGAGAGCTACGCGCCGCTGGCAAGAGATTTTGCAACACTCGGGTACCGGACGATCATCGTTAGAATGCCACTAAATCTTGCTCAATTGGGGGGGGATCGTGCGAATCTTCTAATGAATCGTTTCCCTGATCAGCCCTTTGTCATTGGCGGTCATTCCATGGGAGGTACATACGCAGCACGGTATACCGCGTCGAAACCAAGTAACGTGAAGGGCTTATTCTTCCTAGGGGCCTATTCGGATCAACCACAAACCTTGCCTGTACTCTCGATCCTTGCTTCTCATGATCAAGTATTAGATCAAGATACTTATAATCGTTATCGTTCCAATCTCCCGAAGACAACTCAGACCCTGACGGTCGAGGGTGGAAATCATGCGCAATTCGGGGATTATGGTCCTCAAAAAGGGGATGGACTAGCTACGATCACACCGGAAGAACAACGTACGCAGGTGGTGCAAGCGGTCGTGAAGTGGGTTGCCAATATTGGTCCATCGAAGGTTCAACCGTAATACGTTATCAGTTATTTGGTAAGGAGTCCATATGAATCGAAAACCGAAGATAATAGAGATTCAATCGTTGCGTGGGCTGGCCTTTCTTGCTGTTGTCATGCAGCATGCTGTTGCCCACTATGCAGCGGTTCCTGAGATGCAGCTCGAGGATGGCGTGATGATGGCTATTCTCCTCGTGCTCGCTAAATTTGCAGTGCCTGTGTTCGTATTCATTACGGGCCTTGTCTTGTTCTACAATGATAAAGACGATTTTAACTATGGTGATTTTATCAAGAAACGCTTTAGCGATATTATTCTACCCTATTTGATATGGTCTGCGATCTATTATGTTTCCACCTATGGGTGGAATGATCTGTGGCGGTTCCTGCAAATGGGCTTCACGGGTAAAGCTAGCTATCATCTCTGGTACGTCGTGATGGTCATGCAGTTCTATCTGTTGTTCCCCTTATGGCGAATCGCGATTCGCTGGCTTCACGCGAAGCTGACGGGTTGGCGAGGAGTCGCTGCTCTGATGTTGGCAGGTGTGTTATATATTGTTCTTATGGGACATGTGTCTGATATCGGGCAGTGGACGAAGCTGCATCCGATCCCCGTAATTACAGATCTTTTCAACAAATATGCAGATCGGAACGCACTTTATTATTATTTTTATTTCGTGATGGGTGCAGCAGCTGGGCTGCATTTTGAACAATGGAAACGAATCATTGAGAGGTATAAATTCATCTATTGGACCGTATTCATCGGATTGTCCGGATATTATGTCTATATCTCTGTTGGGGCTTTTCAGACATCGCAAGGGATCAAATTCAATTTCTATCAAGTATTTTTGCTCAGGCCGCTTATGGCTGTATTACTAATGAGTTCCATTCTTGCGGTGTATCATCTCGCCATCATTTGCACACGTCAATCTACTGCTCACATCAATCGGCTATTGACTTGGATCGGGATGTACTCCTATGGGGCTTATCTGGCACATGCGGCCACGCTTCGACTAGGCTATATCGTGGATCGCTACCTATTGCTGGAACTATCCGTCACGGCGCGAATGTTGATTGTGATGGGGATTGCAGCAGGGACTTCCGTGTTATTAACCGTCATTCTAAGTCGAATCCCTTATGGAAAATGGATTGTTGGCATACAGGTACGAAACCCGAAGTTGAAGCAGAGAGTAGAGGTATAATTCGAACGGAGTCAATGACAGTCAGCAATAAGATGGACAATATTTCTAACCAAATGGTACGATGAATGAGAATTGAATACGTGATGCATTAAGGTGCTGTGCCTTCAAGGTGCAGCTGGCTTAAATGAACGATTAAGGAGGAGATACGTATGCCTCGGAAAATAGAACGGGGATTTACGCTTGTTTATACTGGGGATGGAAAAGGAAAGACGACAGCAGCCGTTGGACTATGTGTTCGTGCAGTAGGTCGTGGCTACAAAGCCCTAATTCTTCAATTTATTAAAAGCCCGCAGCGCTCCTACGGGGAGCAAATCGCGCTCGAGAAACTCGGTGTTGAAGTACGGCAGTTGGGTATTGGATTTACTTGGACGAAGACGCCGGAAGAGCACCGCGAAGCGTTCAAGACAGCTCTGGCTGCGGCGAAAGAAGCGATTCAATCTGGTTTGTATGATGTTGTGGTTCTCGATGAACTGAACAATGCACTTGCCATTACCAGTTTTCCAATTGATGATGTATTGCCACTTGACGAAGTGCTCGACATGATCCAGAACCGTCCTGCTGGGATGCATGTTGTCATTACCGGTCGCTCTGCACGTCCAGAGATCATTACGATTGCCGATTTGGTCAGCGAAATGCAGCCGGTCAAACATTATTATGAAGAAGGCGTCCCTGCTGTAATAGGTATTGAATTCTAATACAGTGATTGTCACTTACACACTCCGAGTCCATTTGGATTCGGAGTGTTGTTGTCTATCATGTTATTCTGGGCATGATTATGGTAAATTAATAAGGATTCATCATCATTCTAGCTGAATCAATACATAAGCTACAGGGGGATTATGAAGTGACGAATGAAAGGCTAAATCCTTGGCTTCATATATGGACACGGCCAAGACAAGTCATCCGTGACATTCTAAGCGGCAAGGACTCCAGAAGAAATATCCTAATACTCGCAGGCGTTAGCGGCATTCTACGCGCCTTAGATCAAGCGACATCCCGAAGCTTGGGCGATCATATGGGAACGACGACGATTATTCTCATCAGTCTTATTTTTGGATTCATTGGTGGATTAATTAGTCTGTACCTCATTAGCTGGATTATGTCATTCACAGGCAAGTGGATTGGTGGGCAAGCTTCTTTTCATGAGGTGCTCACAGCAACGGCTTGGTCGAACGTTATCCTCATCTGGGTGGGTGTGCTCTGGATTCCAGAACTGCTGATCTTCGGGCACGAGATGTTCACAACAGTGACACCAATGATGGATGCGAATCCAAATTTGAAGCTGCTGCTGATTGTTTTTACTTCTATTGAAATCATCTTGTCGTTCTGGGCTGTTGTTGTCTTTATTCTAACACTCAGTGAGGTTCAGAAATTTTCGGGCTGGATGGCATTTCTGAATGTAATCTTGGCACTTGTTATTGCATTTGTTGTCATCTTAGTCATTACACTTGTTATCGGTTTGATGCTTAGCGTCTTTTCCTTCGGGTTCGGGTTTGGTGGTTAAGATGAGCAAAGAATTCAAAGTGCATGAGCTGCTCGTCATTAAATCCATTGCAGAGACGATTAATCAGACCAATGATCTGGAAATTCTATTAAATTCGGTCCTTCGTAAACTGGTTGAATTAACGGATATGCATGCGGGTTGGATTTTTCTCGCTGAAGATTGCTCAGATTATTATTCTTGCCCGGCAGACTATCAGCTGCCCGAAGCGCTTGAGGCCGATGATCGTAAGCTATTAACGACGGGGTCCTGCTGGTGTCTTGATGGGTATTGGAATGGGAAGCTGAAAGCAGCCGTAAATACGATTTATTGTCAACGTCTTGATCAGGCGGTTGCTTACAAATATGGAGATACCGAAGGGATTACGCATCACGCAACCATCCCTTTGACGGCGGGGAACCGGCGATTCGGGATCTTGAATGTTGCGGCAGCAGGTAAAGAGCATTTTAGCCAAGAAGAATTAACGTTAATGGAATCTATTGCTTTTCAGGTAGGAACCGCTGTAGAGCGAACGTTATTATATCAATCGCAGCAGAAGAGAGCTGACTTGTATTCGAAGCTAGGGGAATTGGCCCGCGACCTAGGTAAGCTGCTCATTACCGAGCAAATCCCGGATCTTGTAACGCGTTGGATCGGCGAGCAGCTAGGCTGTGACTATGCGGCCTTCTTCATGGAGGAGAATGGAGGGCTCTCCAGACGGACCTCATGGCTGGACGGAAAGGTCCAACATCGACGTAAGCTCTATACGATCAAGCAAGCGGGCGAAGCAGGACTTGCCTTCCTCTCAGGAGAGACGCAGCAATGGAGACGCAAACCGAAGGAACAACATAAGGTCCATGCGATATCAAAAGACATTCGTATGGCGATAGCCGTACCGCTGCAGTTCCGAGATAAGCCGATAGGGGTTATCTTCGCTGGCTCACAATGCCGAAACTTCGATGAAGTCGATGTGGAGCTGCTCGAAGCGCTCTCAGGTCATATTACATTAGCATACGAGAATGCCAGACTCCATCAACAACAGCTTGATCTGCTGAAGTGGGAAGAGCGGAACCGACTTGCGCGCGATCTTCATGATTCGGTATCACAAATGTTGTTCTCGCTCCAATTTACGGCCCGCGGGATGGAGGCCATGCTCGAGAATCCGCCAGAGATGGTGAAACGTGCGGTGAAAGATATGCAGGATCTAACGCAGAGTGCGCTGACCGAAATGCGCTCATTAATCTTACAATTACGTCCGGTAGGCCTAGAACAAGGACTCTTAACAGGATTATACCGATACGGCAAGGCACAAGGCCTCGTTGTGATCAATTGTGTCGAAGGGATGCTCGATCTCTCGAGCCGCGTTGAAGAAGCGCTGTTCCGCATTGGGCAAGAAGCGCTCAATAACACCCGGAAGTATGCTGGACACCCTCAGGTTCAGATTAATTTGAAACAACAGCAGCAGCTCGTCTGTATGGAAATTTCGGATCAAGGGGATGGATTCTCGCCGCTGAAGATCGATGGAACCAGTACGCTCGGGATGCGGACGATGCGCGAACGTGCTGAATCGCTCGGAGGTACATTAGAAGTAGATAGCCGCAAAGGCGAAGGAACGACGATTCGGGTATTGATACCGAATCATAAGTGAGAGGGGAGTCGGACCGAATGAGCATCAAAGTGCTTATTGTAGATGATCATGCGATCGTCATACGCGGGCTTCAGTATTATCTGATGACCCAACCAGATATAGAAGTAGTAGGTGAAGCAACGAGCGGACAATCGGCGATTGAGCAGATCGAGACGCTGCAGCCGGATGTCGTCCTTATGGATCTTCTCATGCCAGGAATGACAGGAATTGAGGCGACACAGCAAATCCGGGTCAAACATCCGAATATTAAGGTTATTGTACTGACATCTTTCTCAGATCATGACCATGTGCTGCCTGCCATCCAAGCAGGAGCGAACGGTTATTTACTGAAAGACATCCAGCCGGATGAACTGGCTCAAGCGATTCGTGGTGTATATCAGGGACAGGCGCAGCTGCATCCGCGCGTAACCGAACAATTGATGTCTCATCTTGTGGAGAAACCGGCCGCACCGGTCCAAGATGATGAATTGGATGGCAACTTGGATGTTCTTACCCCGCGGGAGAAGGAAGTATTAGAATGGATTGCGCTCGGTAAGAGCAACAAGGAGATCGCTGCCGCGTTTCATATCACCGAGAAAACCGTGAAGACCCACGTGAGCAATATTTTGAGCAAGCTGGGATTGACGGCACGTACGCAGGCCGCGATTATCGCCATCAAGCACGGTTTGACTGGCCAATAGCATAAGACCATCTACGACCAAAGTCGTAGAACTGCCCAACATTTTGTTGGGCTTTTTTTGTAGTCCAAGTTCATCCGATGTGCTGAGGGAAGATTGTCATTCTGATGTTATCATAAGTACATAAGTTAACAAGACATCAACAACATATACCGGAGGTTACATCGATGAGTAAGGTATTATTCGTAAAAGCAAATGATCGTGCAGCAGAACAAGCGGTGAGTGTGCAAATGTACAATGCATTCTTATCGAGCTATAAAGAAGCAAATCCATCGCATGAAATTATGGAACTAGATCTATTCGCAGAGAATTTGCCATATTACAACGCAACAATCATGAATGGGATGTTCAAAACAGCAAAAGGCTTCGAGACAACACCTGAAGAGCAAATTGGCGCAGCTACGGTGAACAAGTACTTAGATCAATTCCTAGCAGCGGATAAAGTCGTATTCGCATTCCCACTATGGAATATGTCCGTTCCAGCCGTACTTCACACGTACATTGACTACTTGAACCAAGCAGGCAAAACATTCCGCTATACAGCACAAGGTCCTGTAGGACTTGTAGGTGATAAGAAGGTTGCGCTTCTAAATGCGAGCGGCGGCGTATATTCGGAAGGACCACGTATGCATGAAGAAATGGCGCTTAAGTTCATGGAATATAACATGAATTTGTTCGGCGTGACGAATATTGAGAAACTTGTGATCGAAGGACATAATCAATTCCCAGATCGTAGTGCAGCGATTGTAGCAGAAGGTCTAGAAGCAGCAGCGAAATTAGCGGCAAGATTCTAATCCAAATTCGAGGATAACAGGGGGAATGTATTCATGACAACGTATAAATCTATTGTAATCGGGACGGGTCCATCGGGACTCACAGCAGCTATCTATTTGGCTCGTGCGAATTTGAATCCACTCGTGATCGAAGGACCGGAACCAGGGGGACAATTGACGACCACGACGGAAGTGGAGAACTTCCCTGGTTTTCCTGAGGGTATCCAAGGCCCTGAATTAATGGACAATATGCGTAAGCAAGCGGAGCGCTTCGGTGCGGAGTTCCGTACAGGCTGGGTGACGAATGTGGATACATCCGTACGTCCATTCACGTTAACGGTGGAAGGGATCGGACATATTTCTGCAGAGACACTCATTATTTCAACAGGGGCTTCAGCGAAATATCTTGGCATTCCTGGGGAAAAAGAAAACGTTGGCCGCGGTGTGAGCACCTGTGCGACTTGCGACGGATTCTTCTTCCGCAATAAGAAGATTATCGTCGTGGGTGGCGGGGACTCTGCCATGGAAGAAGCGAACTTCTTGACACGTTTTGCCTCGGAAGTTGAGGTTGTGAATCGTCGTGATGAGCTTCGTGCCTCGAAGATTATGCAGGATCGTGCGCGTCAGAACCCGAAAATCCGTTGGTCGCTGAACCGTACACCGCTTGAAGTGGTTGCTGGGGATCAAGGTGTTACAGGACTGAAAGTTCGTAACAATGAGACAGGTCTAGACGAGATTATCGAAACGGAAGGTCTATTCGTGACGATCGGTCATACGCCGAATACGAAATTTCTAGGTGGGCAAGTTACTACGGATGACCATGGCTATATTGTCGTGAAGCCGGGAACAACCGAGACGAATATCCCAGGGATCTTTGCTTGTGGCGATGTCCAAGATACGAAGTATCGTCAAGCGATCACAGCTGCAGGTAGCGGATGTATGGCTGCCCTAGAATGCGAACGTTTCTTAGAAGCACACGAAGCTTAATGAAGTTCAAAAATCACCTTTAGTCGATTTTTGAATACCTATTATAATCAAAAAGGAGTGTATTTGAATATGGCAGATAACAACGTCATTGTCTACTCGCGTAACTATTGTCCACACTGTGTACAGGTGAAGAAATACCTGGAGGAGAACAATGTTGCTTTCGAAGAACGCAACGTTGACACGAACGAAGCATACATGGAAGAACTGTTCAACCTTGGTATGCGTGCCGTGCCGGTAACGGTTGTTGGTGAGGAGAAAATCCTCGGCTTTAACACCACGCAATTGAAGCAAGTTCTAAGTATTTAATCGCTAGCGATTGAACTGCAATTGATTTTAACATCATCCAAACTCCATTTACCGCTTGTGCGTCAAGGGATTTCCCAGCGCATAAGCGGTCTTTTTTTTGTGGAATAATTTAGGGGTTATTGGTAAAAATATGCTTCAAAAGGATGGTGTGGCCCATGTGCAGAAGATTTTCGTTAAGCGCCGATTTGAATGAAGTACAGGAATATTTTAAGATCGATACCGTATTAACCTACTACCGTAAACGGTACAATATTGCGCCTACACAGGATATGGCCATCATAATGCAGGATGGGAACGAACGCAGATTAGATCAAAGTCGTTGGGGTCTATTTCCTTTCTGGGGAAAGGACGCGATCAATGCAGATATCGACGCCGTTCATAGGAACCCCGCTTATCCGAAAATGATCGATCGTCGAAGATGCATCATCCCGTGCAACGGATTTTACTATTGGAGAACAGTTGGTAAAAGAAGCTACCCGATACGAGTTGTCATGAAGAATCGTGGAATTTTCGGCGTTGCTGGGCTGTATGAGAACTGGCGGGATACACGAGGTGTAGAGGTCAGAACCTGCACATTGTTGATGACAAATGCAAATACGACGGTACGTGAATTCGATTCCCGCATGCCAGCAATTCTGGATGAAGAGGGAATGGAAGCTTGGCTGGATCCTAACTTGCGCGGTGTCAATAATCTTAGATCCTATCTTAGACCGCATGAGGATGCACGTATGGATATGTATCCTGTATCTCCACTGCTGGCGAATGATGCGTTCGATACGATGGAATGTATTCAGCAGATGGATATGAAGATGGCTTGGGTGAAGGAATAGGAAGCGAAAGGGAGGGGGTGGCATGAACGATCTTTCGGGGCAGAATCCGTCGGTAATGCCTCTGCTTGACTATACGAAACGGATGTTTGAAGACAGCGAAGACATTGTTCATCGTACCTTTCCTGAGCTTAGCTTGGAGATCATTTATTCCAGTGTACTCATCGATAATAGCGCGATGTATCGTGAGGTTATTGTGCCGCTCAGCAACATTAAAGAGAGTGAAGTCAATGACCTCATGAAGCGCGAACAATTTGTCCCATTGGAATCGGGCGAAGATATCGTGGCGAAGATTCTCGATGGACATGTCGCGATCTTCTATCAGCAGCTAGCGTATGTTATCAGCGAATATGGGCCGGAATACCGAAGCATCAGTGTATCTCCGTCCGAAATGGTGGTTGCCGGGCCGAACGATGCTTTCGTGGAGTCGCTAAATACGAACATATCTTTAATTCGAAGAAGGTTGAAGAATCCGACCTTGAAGTTCAAGTCTTATTTGATCGGTTCACAGGCGAAATCCAAGATGGTTATTGCTTATTTGGAAGATCATGTGAACCAGGATTGGCTCTCGGAGCTGGATCAACGCATTGAAGAGATTCAGACCGACAGCATTCAGGATACGCACATTCTCGTGCAATACATCGAAGACGATCAAATATCGATGTTCCCGCAATACCATATAACCCAACGCCCAGATGTCGTGATCTCGAAGCTACTGGAAGGCAAAATCGTTGGTTTGCTCGAAGGTAGTCCGAATGCGTTCAGCGCGCCAAGCCAGTTCTTTGATTTCCTGGAGTCGCCGGATGATTACGGCCAGAGGTGGATCTACGCGATAATTATCCGGTTTTTCCGCTATTTGGCGGTGATCGTCACGCTCTTAGGAACGGCGTTATATGTCGCGATTACGACATACCACTATGAGATGGTTCCGCAGGAACTACTCGTTAGCTTATCGGAATCCAGGAGTAAAGTGCCGTTTCCCCCAGTGATTGAAGCGTTGATCCTGGAATTGACGATCGAATTTCTACGTGAAGCTGGCATTAGGCTGCCAATCCGCATAGGTCAGACACTTGGCATCGTAGGCGGTATCGTCCTCGGAGAGGCATCAGTCGCGGCAGGATTCACGAGCAATATTTTGGTTATCATCATAGCAGGATCCACACTCGCTTCCCTGGTGCTGCCGAATTACACGATGTCGATTGCATTCCGTTCCTTCCGATTTCTCTTTATCATGCTTGCCGCATTGTTCGGTAATTTCGGGATATTCGTCAGCGTCATATTCCTGGTCAATCATCTTGCTGGCTTAACGAGTCTAAATACGCCCTATCTCTATCCGCTAGCTCCTGCCTATCCGAAGACTTGGAAATACACTTTCATGCGCTCCCTTTATCAAAAAAATAAAAAATGAGGTCGATTCTCGCGTGAATAAACGTCGAACGCAAGAAAAGGTCCATCCCATACATATCTCGATCTTGGTCTATAACATCCAATCGGGAATCGTTGTGTTCTACCTCCCCAATTACGCAGCCGCCGGATATGGAACGAATGGGTGGATCAGTATCCTATTCATGTCCGCGATCGTGATGCTGAATATCTTTGTGATCTCTTGGCTGTACCGGGCAGGCCATGGCGCATCCGTGTTCGATATCGTTGAATCACGCGTTTCTCGTGGATTTGCCATCCCGTTCTACATGATTGTCGTTGTGCTCTGGTGCGCAATCGCAGCGATCGTATTGAAGGAGTTCGTGTTGTTGATTCAAGATAATTTACTGCACATGACACCCAATTATATCCTGGTAGGGATCATGCTTCTTCTGGCTTTGCAATTGGTGACCAAAGGAATTTATAACATCGTTAAAGCCTCGACAATCTTTTTTGGTCTTACTGTATGGGTCATTGTTTTTTTGTTATTCAGTATTCAAGAAATCGATCTCGTTCGGTACACGCCATTTATATTTCAGGGCGGGAGCTCTACGCTGAAATACAGTTTTCAAATCTATAGCGCCTTTATTGGATTTGAGCTATGCATGCTGCTGTTTCCTTTTGTATCATCCGCATCACAGCAGAGCGCTGAGAACCTGGAAACCCAGCCTAAAACGAAATTGTTCAAAGCGATGTATTTAGGAAATCTCTATACGACTGCGATCTATTTAACGCTTACCATTGTTTCGTTCGGGTTCTACAATGCACAAGAACTAGCTAATATCACTACGCCGACGATTTATCTATTCTCTTATTTTCAATTGCCATTCGTTGAACGGATTGATCTTCTCTTATTCAGTCTCTATTTGCCGAAGCTTATTCTTACTGTCGTGATGTATTTATGGGGGGCGCTTCAATGCTTGGAACGAATCTATTCGAAGCGTAATTCGAAGCTTCTAGCGACATGGATTGTCATCTTCTCTTTTGTGATCTCGCTGGTTCCAATTTTGGGAAGGACATTGATACGGTGGATGGATATCTTGCTTATCATTGAAATCTGTTTGAGTTTTGGCATTCCGATCCTGTTAGTGCTGTTGCTTCGTCTGAGAAAATCGAGGGTAGAGCAACCATGAAGCGGGTTCGTTGGGTGCTTGTCGTCTTGGTACTATCGTTCTGTGCAGGGTGCAAAAAAGATCAACATATTATAGGTCAAGTAGGATTCGTGAATTCGGTTGCGATTGATCAGGCGGCCGAAGGAGGGGATATGTTCCGTGTGAGCGTGTCTATTCCGCGATTATCGGAGACTGATCGCAATAAAACATTGTCTGCAACGGCTCACAATTTCCAGGAAGCGATGATTAATTTGACGCGTCAGACTGATTTTTTTGTGGGGAGCGGGCAAATAAGAAGTATTCTGTTCGGCGAGAAATTAGCAAAGAAAAATATAGAATTAGTCGTAAAAAGCTTTTTTAATAATGCATCGATCGGTGCAAGAGTTAAATTGCTCATCGTGAAAGGGCGAGCAGAAGATATCTTTACCAATCGTGTCACGAAGAATCCGATCGCCAAAGAATATATCTCCAGAGCGATGGAACGGCTTATTCAGAATTATGGCGTGCAGGAGGTCAATATACACACCTTCATGCGAGATTTCTATGATGATGGCGTGGATCCATTTGTGCCGATGATTAAGATCGAGAAGGATGAAATTGTACAGGATGGGCTTGCGATTTTTCGGTACGGTCAAATGAAGTATCATTTAGAGCCGGTGTTATCCCAGTATCTATTTATACTGAGCGGTGGGTTCTCGGGCGCATCGCTACAACTAAATCTGGAAAATCCGAGTGGAAATCAGAAGCAAGGAAACTCGAAAATGAACGTAGTGCTCGAGCATATCAGGAATCTCCGTAAAATTAGAGTTCAGACGCAGACGCAAGATCCCCGGCATATGCGAGCAACGATCAAGCTTCAGATTTATGGAGAAATCAATGATTATGTGCCGAATGTGGATCTGAACATCGGGTCCGAGCAGATCAAACTGGAGAAAAGGCTGAAGAAACAATTCGAGACCGAAGTCCAAGCGATGTTGAAGTTATTGCAGCAATTGGAGCTTGATCCGATCGGCATAGGCCAGTATGTTCGGAATCAAATGAGTTATACGGCATGGAAGGCGTTAGATTGGCGCAAAGCCTATTCCCAAATGGATATAACGTGTGAAGCGGATATTCGGATTAAGCATGTGCCGCGTATCTATTAATGACGCTGTTGTTAGATGCTCTAGGAAGAGAGTCTGCTGTTATCACAGCGGGCTTTTTTTGTACAGATTAACTACTGTGAGGTGCAGGGTTGAAGAGCTTACCTGCCCAATGATACATTGGATGCAATAGACATAATGGAGACGGTGGATCATGCGACGTGAAGAGATCGAACAACGAATACAAATCGGACTTGCAGGCTGGGGAGACCATGACGATATCTATCCAAGAGGCACCAAATCGGGAGACAAGCTGAAGATTTACAGCAGCCGATTTCCCATCGTGGAGCTGGATAGCTCATTTTATGCTATTCCTTCTCCGGACAGGATGGTGAAATGGATCGAACAGTCACCCGAGACTTTTGGATTCATCGTGAAAGCCTATCAAGGTATGACGGGACATACGCGCGGCAATATTCCTTTCTCAGATCCAAAAACAATGTTCCAAGTATTCCGGGAATCAGCGGAGGAGCTCCTGCGAGCGGGAAAGCTGAGGGCGGTACTATTTCAGTATCCACCTTGGTTCGGCTGCGAGTGGAAGCATGTGGACATTCTGCGCAGAACCCGTGAATGGATGGACGGGCTGCCGATCGCGCTGGAATTTCGGCATCAGAGCTGGTTCCAAGGAGAGACGCGGGACAAGACCCTTCAATTTATGCGTGATGAAGGATGGATTCATTCCATATGCGATGAACCTCAGGTCGGTGAAGGGTCGGTTCCGATGGTATTAGAGCCAACGAGTGAGGACTGTACGATTGTTCGTTTCCATGGACGGAACGCTTCTGGCTGGCAATCCAGTGGTCAGCCCAATTGGCGCGAGGTCAGATATTTGTACCGCTATAACGCTCAGGAGCTGTCGGAATGGAAAAGGAACATCATCAAATTACTCGAATCGACGAAAACCTGTTGGATTATCTTTAACAACAATTCTGGCGGGGATGCGGCCGATAACGCTCTGCAGCTGATGGAGGCCTTGGGGATGGATTTGCCGGAAATGCCTGGTCCGCCACCTTACCAATTGTCTCTTTTTGAGGATTAAGGAACGCTTTATTTTTTTCTCTCAGGGTCTATTGAATGTTTCATTTCCATCGGGTATGATACGTTAGACCGATTCGCTATGGAGGGAACTTATGGAATCACTGCTGGATATTACCGTTCGTTCATCTGATATTGATCTGAATGGTCATCTTAATCATGTGAGATATGTTGAATTCATGGAACGGGGACGAAAAGCTTGGTACGAGTTGATTCACTTTCCACTGGAATCGTTTCATTCCCATGGAATCATGACCTCAATCGTGAACATCAATATGAACTTCCGGCGTGAATGTCACGAGCACGATGCATTACAGGTCGTGACGAAGCCCGTCAAGGTAGGAAGATCCAGCTATGTCTTTGATCAGACGATCATCAATAGTGATCAATTGGTCTGTGCAGACGCACGCGTCACTTGTGTCATCATGGATCTGGCGACTCGGCAGAGCACATCCGTGCCGGACAAGCTGCGTTCACATTTTCCAAGCGAATAGAAGTTACCAAATGGGGTAAGAAGAGAACTGGAGGACGTTATTTATGATGCAAGAATTACAACTTAGCAACCAAGCCGTGGCTGAGGAAATATTAGCGCTTCAATTGCCAGCATACCGCGTGGAAGCGGAAATCATCGGATCGGATGCGATACCGGCACTGCGGGATACGGTTGAATCCATCATGTCGTGCGGGGAGACCTTCTATGGATGGCGTGAAGACGGGGAATTGGCAGGTGCGATTGCATATAAAATAGAGGATGGCGCGCTCGACATCCATCGGTTAATCGTACATCCGAATCATTTCCGTAAAGGGATCGGAAGAAGATTATTGCAATATGTTCTACAAGAACATGCGCAATTCAAGAAGTTCATCGTTGCAACAGGTTCCAAGAATGTTCCAGCGATTCAGCTTTATCTTTCGGAAGGCTTTGTTGAAGTTGGAGGCTTCGAGCCTGTTCCGGGTCTGCCGATTACGAATTTGGAGAAGGTCATTGCTTAGTAACACAGTAGGCGAAAAATGGTTGAAAGTCTTAGCAGCTATGGACATGTGATATGTTCATGGCTGCTATTTTTTGCCCAGGATAAATTTATGGAGCTGGAGGCGAAAATCGAATGGGAGGGAAAGCAATGAACGTAAAGGATTGTCCATTATTGACGGTAGAGAAAATCGAGAAGGATCTTGTCACTTATTTATCAAGTATCGGGAACATTTTCACCGTATTTAACCAGCAAGATTCTGGTTGTATTTCCTATGGCGTTCAGGCTGCTGAGCAGAATTGGTTCGTCAAATATTCGGAAAGTCGAGAAGCTATTGGATACATGAAAAATGCGGAAGCCATTCACCAGGAAGTGGCCCATCCCCAGATGCCGAAGTTGTTGAATTCGTTCACGACTGACCTGGGATTTGCGCTTGTCTATGAATGGGTCGACGGTGAAGTGCTCGGTACACCTGCATTTCCAGGGAAAGAAGGACGGAATCAGCCGGAATCCCCACATTTTCGGTTCAGACAGCTGCCGCTGTCGAAAGTGATCGCAGCACTGAATACAGTCTATGATGTGCATGCTTATTTGGAGCGAAAAGGGTATGTAGCCGTTGATTTTTATGATGGAGGCATGATTTATGATTTTGATCGGGATGAACTACACCTCTGCGATTTTGATTGTTACACAAAGGGGCCTTTCATACTCGAGATGGACAGGTTGTTTGGCTCAAGTCGTTTCATGGCGCCAGAGGAATTTGTACGAGGGAGCCAGATTGACCACCTAACGAATGTGTACACCATGGGAGCTGCGGCGTTTGTGTTCCTAGCGGATGAAGGTGGGCGCGAGCTTCGCGATTGGAGAGCATCCGAGGCTCTATACCACGTAGCTCGCAAGGCAGCATCACCAGAGCGGTCCGAACGTTATAGCAGTGTTCATGCATTCTATCGTGCATGGTTGGAAGCGCAGAATTAGATCCTATTACCCACCATACACAATCGTCGTAAACATTCCCCCAGCAGGCTTCGTGAAGTTATTCGCCATATGATGCGGGATGTGGCAATGAAAGGGCCATATCCCCGGATTATTCGCTTGAAACATAATGTCGTAGGTCTCGCCTGATGCTACTTTAATCGTATTTTTAATCCGTTGGTGCTCCCAGCCGATGGGATTGCCATCCGATGCGACAACATCGAATTGATGCCCGTGCAAATGGATGGGGTGCGCATTCATACCGAGATTGCCAAGGCGAATGCGAACGCGATCCCCGAGTTTCACTGGGAGTGGTTCGGTATGCGGGAAGCTGCGTCCGTTCATCGTGAAGAAGTTGAACGAGTCCGTGTATGGATTGATATCGTACACCCCAGGGTTTAGTTCGAATTTCGGCATCCCGCTCAAGTGAAACTCATGCAGCATGATGAAATAATCTCGGTCTACAGTGAGACCATGACCTGGTGGGTCCTGAATAATAAAAGCACCACCCATTCCACCCATTTCTTGAGAAATCGCATTGTAATGGGAGTGATACATATGGGTACCGGGCGGATTCTGGACGGTGAATTTATAGGTGAAAGAGTAATACGGCGGTATTAGCGGAGAAGGTTCAATGCAAGGCACGCCATCCATCATATTCGGGATATCCAGACCATGCCAATGGACGCTCGTACCCTCACTTAACAGATTAGAGACACGAATTTGTACTTCATCTCCCGGGTAGACAAGGATCGTAGGTCCAGGAATCGACCCATTATAGCCAAGTCCACGCAGACGAATTCCAGGCAATATCTCAAGCTCTACAGGTTCTGCAATCAATTCGAAATGCTTGACGCCATCCCGAATCTCGAAGGGTAGATTCGGCACTTGGGGCGTAATAACCATATGTATCTTCCTCCATCAAAGATTGTTCCACTTTTTACACAAAGACTCCTTTCCACTATATGCAGATGCAATGGTTGCCAATCCTTATGAACAAGCATTTCTAACTTTTTGATACAGGGTATATCTATTCTGCAAGAATAAATCAAAAAAACAATTTAAAAAGTCAAAATTTTGTCTAGGAAAAAACGGTTTCGTCCACTATCATAGTGATAAGAGATACAAATTGTATCTTCGTATTGAGACAGATGCCAGAGCTACCGAAAGGAGGGAATAAAGTTACACAAGGTGCGCCTGTGTTGTTGCCCAGCCTGATTTACACAACAGCCAAATGACGATAACAGTGAAACTTTAAATCGATGTCTATTCCTTCTAATGATCCCCGCAACCGCTCACACTCACATTTTTGATTGATGTACGCATACTCTCGAGCATTTCCCTTCATTCAGCCTATAGTTATGGATTGCACCCAATGATCTCATCGCATATCGAAGAAGATTCTGGCATGGAACCTGATTGATCTGCTAAAGGAGGCAAAATGTATCTTGAGAAATCTTAAATTTCTACTATTAACCACGTTTACGGTGTTGATCGCCTTTACCATGTTCCTGATGAGCCAAGAGACGTCGCATGCAGCCGCTATCGGCGACATAACGAAGTTCGAGAAAACCGATGACATGACCTTTACGATTACGAGCGGGAATGACAAAGTAAGAGCGATCTTCTATCGCGATGATATGGTTCGGATTTGGCTAGGCGTGAATGGAAGCTTTACCGATGCGCCAGGCAAGAATGGCGGTACGCCGCTGGAACCGATTGTAATTAAGAATGACTTTGGTCCGATGAATGTGACATGGTCCGATGAAGGCGCTTACTACAAGATGAATAGTGGTAAGTTTGTCCTGCGCGCATACAAGAGTCCGCTGAAATTCGCGATGTATAAGTCAGACAATGCAACCTTGGTATGGGAAGAGCAAGCAAGCCTGAACTATACAGGAACTTCCACCACGCAGAAGCTTTCTAGAGGAGCAGATGAATATTTCTATGGTGGCGGGATGCAGAATGGCTACTTCTCGCACCGTGACAAGACGATCAAGATTGGCAACAACTTTGGCGGTTGGGGCGATGGGACGGTATCCAATCCATCTCCATTCTACTTAAGCACCAATGGATACGGCATGCTGCGGAATACGTTCCGTGAAGGCTCTTATGATTTTGGAAGTCCGCTAAGTTTGACACATAATGAGAATCGGTTCGATGCGTATTACTTCTATGGGGAGACCATGCGGGATATTCTGAATGGTTATACGGATCTAACCGGGAAGCCGGCGCTGATCCCGAGATGGGGGATGGGACTCGGCGATGCCGATTGTTATAACAAGGCACCGGATACGACGCTTGATGTGCTCAAAGTCGCTAAAGCTTATCGCGATAACGACATGCCAGGTGCGTGGATTCTCCCGAATGATGGTTATGGCTGCGGTTACGTCAATTTGACGGAGACAGTACAGAAGCTGCATGAGCTAGGCTTCTATACTGGGCTCTGGACACAACAGGGTGTCGATCAGATTGCTACCGAAGTTGGTGTCCATGGCACGCGTCTGAACAAATTGGACGTCGCATGGGTAGGTTCAGGCCATGATTTTGCGTTAAATGGCTCGAAGCAGGCTTACCAAGGCACCGAGAACAATTCAAATGATCGCGGTTATGTATGGTCCGTTGCCGGTTGGGCTGGTACACAGCGGTATTCCACCGTCTGGTCAGGCGACCAGGCTGGCGATTGGGAGTTCATCCGATTCCACATCCCTTCGATGATTGGTGCGGGCTTATCCGGTATGGCTTACTCGACAGGGGATATTGATGGCATCTTCGGCGGCAGTGCGAAGACACAGGTGCGCGATTTGCAATGGAAAGTATTCACGCCGATCCTGATGAATATGTCAGGCTGGGCTGCGAAGGACAAACAGCCTTGGGTATGGGGCGAACCCTACACGAGTTATAACCGAGAATACTTGAAATTACGTCAACGTCTCACGCCGTACTTCTATACGTATTTACACGAATCGTACGTATCGGGTGCTCCGTTGATGCGTGGTATGGTATACGAGTTCCCGAATGATCCGAATACGAAGAATACATTAACCCAGTATCAATTCATGTCGGGTGAGAACTTCTTGGTTGCGCCAGTATATACCGATACAACGTTGCGTAATGGCATTTATTTGCCGAAAGGAAAATGGATTGACTATTGGAGCGGGGTAGAACATTACGGTTCTAAAATGCTCGATGAATACGCAGCGCCACTGAGCAAATTGCCGTTGTTAGTCAAAGCGGGCGCGATTATTCCGATGTATCCAGAATCGCTCTATGACGGTCAAGTGCCGCCAAATCCGATCACATATGACATCTATCCGTACAAAACATCCAGCTTTAAGATGTATGAAGATGATGGCGTAACGAGAGAGCATCGTCAAGGCAAATATGCGGAGACTCTTATCAAATCGATAGCGCCAGAGATAGGAACAGGTGAACTTGTCATTCAAGTCGGCGCGACAGTTGGTGATTACAAAGGCAAGCTGGAAGCTCGTAAAAATCAATTTTCCATTCATATGCATAACAAGCCGGGCAACGTATCGTTAAGCGGTAATGCATTAAATGAATTAGCGAGTAAATCCGCATGGGATACAGCTGCTAGCGGCTGGTTCTTCGATGCAGCAGACAAAGGCGGCATCCTGTATGTCAAGACGGAAGAATTGCCGACAAATCAAGGATTCGAACTGCGTACGACAGGTTTCGTCGCGGATACAACGCCGCTGAAAGACGCGGTTGTCATTGAGATCCCGCAGGAAGATACAGATCCGAGCCGGATTCCGCAAGAAGATATCATAGCAACGGCTTCGAATGCGGACAGCTCGACACCTGCGTCCAATGTGCTGGATGCAAGCCGTGAATCCATCTGGAGCACAAATCTCACGGGATCAGCTGTATTGCCACAATCCATTACGTTGAACCTGGGGACCAATCATTTTATTAACCGGGTCAAAGTTCTTCCTCGACAATATGGGGGTACAGACGGCATCATTACGGAATATAAGCTATACAGCAGCTTGGATGGGACGAATTATGCGCTTGTGACAAGCGGGCAATGGAACGCCGACAAGGAAGAGAAGACAATTGCTTTTGATACCGTCGAAGCACAATACGTGAAGCTTGAAGCCGTCAAAGGTGTGAATGGATTCGCATCCATCGCCGAAGCGAATGTCTATCGCGATCCGACCAAGCCGGCGCCAACGCCAATTAAGAAATCGGAGATGAAAGCAACAGCGGCAAGCTTCCAATCGGGCAGTGAGGCTTCCAAAGCGATTGACGGCAAATCAAGTACCGTCTGGCATACGAAATGGGATGGTTCGGATAAACTCCCTCAGTCCATTGTCATTGACCTAGGATCGATCCATGAAATCAGCCAGGTACGATACGCACCACGAACGGATGCAGGTAACGGGACATTCACCAAGTACAACTTGTACCTCAGTACGGACGGAACGAATTACACCAATGTGAGCAGCGGGGATTGGGTAAGGAATAGCGCGAAGAAATATATCAAGTTCGCTCCAACGCTCGCTCGGTACGTGAAGCTAGAGGCAGTTCAAGCGGTAGGAGGCTTCGCATCCGCTTCAGAAATCGATGTCTACGACGCACCGAAGGCGGAAATTGTCATCTCGAACATTTCCGAAGGCAAAGCGATCTCGGCAGATAGCAGTGATCCTGTTTTTCCTGCGAGCCACGCGAATGATGGCAAGCCGGAGACGAGATGGTCTGCTGCAGATAATCTGACAGGTCATACGTTAACAGTGGATTTCGGTAAAATGTATTCGATCCAAGGCTCTGAGACCTCGTTCGAATCCAGCACGAAGGCTTATCAATACAAAATTGAAGTTCGTGAAGACAATACATCGAATTGGATTCAAGTTGCGAATCGTACAGCGAATACGGAAGCGGGTGCGGTGTTAAAAGACAACTTCGCCAGTCGCGGAAGGTACGCGCGTATTACGATTACTGGCTTGCCAGATGCGGCAGCGAAAGCGAGTATTTCGGAATTTAAGCTATTCGGCTATTCGCTTGGCGGCATTACCAAGGTAACTGGCGTTACATTGGATAAACCGACGCTTAGCATGGATGTGCTAGGAGCTTCAGCAACACTCACAGCGACGGTTGCCCCAGTAGATGCATCGATTAAGACAGTAACATGGAGCAGCAGTGATCCCTCCATTGCCATGGTCGATGCACAAGGCGTCGTGTCAGCGAAAGGTCAAGGTACGGCGACTATTACAGTAACAACGACGGACGGTAATTTCAAAGCAACGAGCGAAGTGACCGTGAAAGGACAAGAGAATTTGGTGAAAATACCACAGTCTCAAATGACAGCAACGGCAACAAGCTTCGAAGCAGGCGTGAATGATCCGAAGTATGCGATCGACGGTGATGCTGAGACGCATTGGCACACGAAATGGTATAACGTCGATCCACTGCCGCAATCTTTGATGATTGAGCTTGGGGGTACGTATACGATCAGTAAAGTCGACTACTTACCACGACCAGAGGCGAGCAATGGCACAATTCTAGGCTACAACTTATATGTCAGTGAAGACGGCACGAACTATACGAAGGTTGGAAGCGGCAAATGGCTGAGGAACAATCTGTTAAAAGAGATCAACTTCACCCCGGTCAAAGCCAAGTTTGTGAAGCTCGAAGCTACGGAAGGCGTCGGTGACTTCGCTTCCGTAGCAGAGCTCATTGTCTATCGTACATCCGATTCACAAGCGGAGCTTCAATCGATTGCATTGAACGCATCGAGTTATACGGTTAGAGTTAATGAGTCGACTTCCGTTCAAGTGACGGCGAAATATGCAGATGGATCGAGCAAAGAGGTTACCGCGCAAGTCCAATGGACAGTTGCTCAGCCATCCATTGCTTCGCTGACAAGCGGTAGTCTGACAGGGATTGCCGTAGGCGATACATCCATCACAGCAAGCTTTGGCGGCAAAACAGCAATAGCAGATGTACATGTGAATCCGGCGGCTCCGACAAGCCCTGCGACATCCCTTACAGGGGATAGCACAGTTCAAGCTGGTAAGGACTTTAAAGTTCGCGTTGGCTTAAGCGGTGTAACAACCGACGTCTATGCACAAGAGCTTGCATTGACTTACGATACAAGTGCACTTGAAGTGGTAGCCGTAAATCCTGTGAAAGATGGTTTGAATCTTCTACAAAAATCAGATATTAATGGTAAATTGCATTACATTATTGCAAGCGAAGGCCCAGGCAAAGCGATTAAAGGCGATGCACAAGTCTTGGAGATAACGTTCCGATCAAAGAGTACGGAGCAAGATCGAACGGCGAACATCAGCTTGGTTAATGCCGTGCTGGGTGATGCAACAGGAGCAGAGGTTAGTGCGACACCATCATCTTTCCGAGTTCAAATTGTAACGGTACCGCAAGGTATCCCAGGCGACTTGAACCATGATGGTAAAGTGTCGATCGGTGACCTTGCATTGATGGCGCTGAACTACGGTAAGACGACTGCAAGCCCAGATTGGGAGAAGATTAAACATATGGATCTAAAGAAAGACGGTGTCATCGATATTCTTGATCTGGCAGAAGTAGCGAGTCTGATTCTGAAGTAAGCCAAATTTTGAATTGGGGAGGAAGTTAGGCAATGGACATCAAACCGAGTCGCTTCGGGATTTC
Organism: Paenibacillus sp. GCM10027629; assembly: GCF_042676425.1. Classification (NCBI taxonomy): domain Bacteria; kingdom Bacillati; phylum Bacillota; class Bacilli; order Caryophanales; family Paenibacillaceae; genus Paenibacillus; species Paenibacillus sp. GCM10027629. The sequence continues at coordinate 1,012,345 of NZ_JBHTGZ010000003.1, forward strand.
ACTAGTGATGTCGAAGTTACTAATAGCTGCGATGGTTCTTCAATTATTTACCACTTGGGTGGGTGTGGGTCAAGGGGATGCTGCGGAAGCAGCGTCCCACACCACTACGAAACGCGCAGACGGTAAGAATCTTGTTTTTCCGGTGCTTAGTGACATTCATATCGGTCATACACCGAAGGATGTTCCGAAGTGGCAGATGGTATTGAACCAGCTGAAGACTATTGCGCCGAACTATGACGCGCTAGCAGCAGTTGGCGATATTACGGACAGTGGGACGGTTGCTCAATATGACACGTTAATGAGCAATTACAACAACTTGAAAGTCTCGAATGCAGTGTCACTCTTCACCATTGGGAATCATGATTATATCAATGGATCAGCAGGTGCGATGCAGCAACGCTTTAAAGACAAGACGGGTATGAGCGGCATCTACTATGACCAATGGATCAACGGTTATCATTTTATTATTCTGGGGAGCGAGGACGGTACGCGGGATGGTACGCTCTCTGATGCTCAGCTAAATTGGCTTGATACGAAACTCGCAGAGGAGGCAGATCCTAACAAACCCATCTTCGTGTTCTTGCATCAACCGATTACGAATACGGTCTACGGCAGTGATTTATGGGGACATAAACAGAATGCAACGAAGCTGTACAATACGATTGCGAAATATCCGCAAGTCATCACATTCTCAGGACATTCCCATTACGTTCTAGATGATCCAGGTTCCATCAACCAACGCGATTTCACAGCAGTCGGTACGGCTGCAGTACGTTATCCAGAATTAGAGCCAGGGAAAATTCAGGGTATTCATCCGAGTGATGAGATCACACAAGGGCTTGTCGTTGAAGTGCTTGATAACGAAGTACACATCAAACGTAGAGATTTCCATACCAATGCTTGGACAGGGGACGATTGGGTCGTCAAGTATCCTGCCGTGAAAAATCAATTTACGTATACCGATGATCGTGACAAGGTGAAGCCTTCATTCCCTACCTCGGCCAAAGCGACCATCGAACCAGCCAGCATCGGTCCAAAGCAAATGCGCGTGACTTTCGATCAAGCTACGGATAATCTATTCGTGCGGTCATATGAGGTGAAAGCAATTAACATCGCATCCGGAGGGACGGTGCAATCGTTCCTCGTGTTCGCCCAGCAATATGATGATCCGGCGCCGACGCAGCTATCGTTCGATATTAGCGGACTTCAGCCGGAGACCAAATATCGGATTGAGGTCACAGCGGTTGATTCCTTCAACAACCGTAGCGACGCACCACTTCAAGTGGAGGCGACAACAGGGAACAAACCTGTACTTGAGAAGCCGGTTGCGGATGTCATCGATATTGACTTTATCGACGGCACAGGAAAGGATCGTTCACCAGCACAGAACCACGCGACGTCAACTGGCAGCAGTGCCAAGATCGTCTATAGCTCTGAGTTTAAAAAATATGTTGCCCGGATGAATGGGACCACTGACGAATATTTCAGTATTCCGGTTAGCAGCTCGATCAAGAATGTGAAGAATCAATTTACGCTAGAATCCTTATTCAAGCTGAACTCCACGCGCAACCAAGATGTGTTTGGGAATACGCAAAGCTCCGGTATGATTTTCGAATCAACAACGACTGGGAAAATGGAGCTATGGGCACACATCGGCGGTAGTTACAAGCGTCTAGGCGTTCAATTGGAGCCGAACAAAATACATCATCTTGTCGCGACCTATGACGGTGCTCAAATTCTCCTCTTCTTAAATGGTGCTCAAGTTGGTTCGATGGCAGCGACGGGCACGATTGCTCAATCAGATATCCAATTTGCGATTGGTGCTGATCCTGAAGCGAATAATCGCGGGAACTATGTATTAGATGGCGATGTGAGCGTCGCGAGATTATACAGCTATGCGATTTATCCGGAGCAAGCACAAATGCTCTATAATGAACTGGCGCAGCGAATGTCTATCGAAGAAATGAATAGGTTGTATAACGACATTCAGTCTGCCAGACAATTGGCAAGTGATACGTCTGTCGTCGGGACGAATCCGGGACAGTATCCTGCTAGCGCGATGAATATGTACACAGCGAAAATAAACGCAGCCGAGCTAGTACTTAAGACAAGAACCGTTACGCAGGAACAGGTTCAAGTTGCAATTCAACAGTTGAAAGAAGCCAAAACCGAGCTCGACAAATCGAAAAATGTACCTGAAGCGAATCACATAACAGCTCTAGCAGCAAGCAAGAATGCTGTAGAGGAAGGGCAACCGTTCACGGTGAAGCTAGCCATTAATCGTGTTACCAAGAGCGTCTATGCTGAAGATGTGACGATTCAGTATGATGCGAGTTTGCTTGAATACGTGGATGCAAAGTCTTTGCAGTCTAACCTTCATCTCATACCAAATGCATCCAAAACCCCAGGAACACTAAGGTTCATTCTTGTAAGTATGGGAGCTGACAAAGGAATCTCGGGAGATACCGACGTGCTCGAGATGACATTTAAGGCCAAACCCGTTGATCAAGCTGCATCGGCAAAAGTAGCCGTCAACAAAACCGTGTTAGCGGATGAAAATGGTCAAGAGCTTGAAGCAAGTCTTTCGACTATTAATGTGCAAGTCACACCAATTTCAGGACCAAGTTCACCGGACGTGAACCATGATGGAAAAGTTAGTATCGGTGACCTTGCGATAATCGCAGCACATTATGGCAAGACAACAGCAAGCCTAGACTGGCAGCAAGTGAAGCAATATGACCTGAACCATGACGGCAAAATTGACATCTCTGATCTTTCGGCAGTTGCGTCTCAGATTATTAAGTAATAGACACATTGACTATACGGCAAAAAAAGGCTGCACCATTGTCGATTATGACAATAGTGCAGCCTTTCCTTTGATGAAGGATGTTATTTCGTAATAAACGGTGTCAATTCACCATGGTAGAGAACCCATAACTCATGCAATGCACGGGTACAACCGACGTAGAGAAGCTTCGCATCCATGGCGCCTTCCCGGTAGTGATGCGAATCGACATCCATGAGTAGTACAGCGTCGAATTCTAACCCTTTGGATAGATAGACGGGAAGGACGGAAATACCCCCCAGGTACTCACTCTTACTGCCATCGATCAGGTTTACGTTCACACCGCTTGCTTCGAGCTTAGCGTGTAGGTTTCTGGCCTCATCCAATGTGCGTGTGAGCAGTGCGGTCGTATTATATTCCGATTGATGGAATTGTTCGATAGCTTTCTGAATGAAGGAGACTTCCAATTCAGGTGCGACGGATTTTAATTGTACTTGATGACCGCTGCGGAAGACAGGTTCCGCGAGCAGGTCGGTCTGCACACCATGCTTCAATACGCCATTCGCAAAATCAATAATCTCCATCGTCGATCGGTAGCTTCGCGTTAACGCGAAATACGCCGTATCAGGAGCATCGAATAAGGATTGCATCTCGTGCCATTCATGAATGCCTTGGTAGCCGTGAATGCCCTGTGATAGATCTCCAAGGATGGTAAACGAATGATTCCGCACGAATAGATCGAGTACAGCCACTTGGAACGGTGAGAAATCCTGCGCTTCATCAATGACGATATGGTCAAATCGCGAGCTGCTCTCAATATCGTGCAATTTCACATGGATATAGAGTAATCCTGCAAGATCCTCATGGCGAATTTCGCCGTTTTTGAGCGTAGCATTTGTCTGCTTCACGACACCCGCTGGGATGGATTCGAACCGGTCAGAAGGAAAGATGTCGCCTCGTTTACCCTGCTGGAACAAGCTTTTGTAAATCGCAAAGGCGTTAAATTCCGGCCATTTTTTCGTATACGCCTTGAGGCGTTGGCTGGACTTTTGCTTGAAATCCTTCAGCCTCACCTTATTCGTAATCGGCTTGAGCTCCATCTCAATCCAGCGATTGATTCTCGCGAGCACGCGTTCTTTACGTTTGGCTAATGCATAATGCTTATATTCTTCAAAGAACCATTGATGAATGGTCTGAAGCGGGAGGACTTTGCCGTCCCAGGCTTCAAAATCGGTCTCAGGTACGCTAATTGTCCCAAGTTGTTCAAGGGATTGATCGATCCAATCTCGGAATCGGATCGATCCTTTGTAACGACCAGATACATCATCATTGAGCACTGGCCGGTTATCAAGCGACTCGAACCAGATCGACCACATATCGGATGGCGGGAGCAGCTTTGCATCTAAATCAAGCAAGTTCATCGCCCAATCCGCGTATGTGTTCTGCTGGATGTTCCCGACACCTAGTTCTGGTAATACATCTGAGATATAATTCAAGAACATTTGGTTCGGTGCGAATATAATCATACGTTCTGCTCGTATTTGTTCTTGGTATTGATAGAGTAGGAAGGCAAGACGGTGCAGGGCGACGGTTGTTTTACCACTACCTGCTACCCCTTGGATCATTAATGCGGTATTTTTCGCTGCCCGGATGATCTGATCCTGTTCGGCCTGAATGGTGGAGACGATATCACGCAAGCGGTTATCTTTGTTCTCACCGAGCCGATAGAGCAGGAATTCATCGGATACAGCAGGTTGATCATTATCGCTATCGCGGACGTAGGTATCAACAACGCGCTGAAGTATTCTTTTGCGAATGACAAGATTTCGTTTGAGATAGACAAGGCCTTCGATGGTTCCGTCGGGTGCTTCATACGATGCGGGTCCAAGACCGCCCGTGAAGGAGTAGAAGAGGCTGGCGATCGGCGCGCGCCAATCGACTACGAGCGGATTCTCCTGTTCGATCTCCTGATCTTCGCCGTGATTGACACCGACTTTGCCAATGTAGAGAGGAGAGGGGGCTGATGAATTTCCTGTCTGGAAATCCAGACGTCCGAAATACGGTTCGTTCTCTGCGCGACTTAGCCGCTGACGTCTTTGCTCTCTCGTGTCCTCTAACACTTGTTCCGTAAAATCACTTCCGGTATAGACCGGTGTATTACGTAGTCTGGCCAGCTGTTGATCGATTTGCGCTTGGGCAATTTCGAGCTGACGGAGTTCGTCTTGATAGGCACTTTGAAAAGTGTCTTCCATTTTCAGTTACCTCCTAAGATTTATTGGTTCCGTATGAAAGGAGTAAGTAATATATCATAAGGAATGGTAAAAAGCAAACGTTTCGATAAAAACTTCTTGGATGATAAGAGGGGCTCTTCCTGTTATTGACAATCACGAAAGAATGGCATAAGATAGAAATGTAAGTAAGTACTTGCATTCAAGGTGGGCAAATTAAATGACTAATAATCGTAGCACAAGTGATAAAATACTCCAGGCAGCGATTGATCTAATGGCTGAGAAAGGGTATGACGGGACATCAACTAAGGAAATAGCCCAGGTTGCAGGGGTGAATGAAGTGACCGTATTTCGCCACTTCGGGACGAAAGGGAAGTTGCTGGAAGCTGCGCTGAAGCGCAATCATTACGCAGAGGAAATGACGAAGCTGTTCCACGATCGTCTGGTCGGTGATTTGCATGCAGATCTTCTCTTGATTGGTAGAACATATCATCAGATCATGAACCAGAATCGTAAACTCATCTTAATTGCACAGAAGGGCGGCAGCAGCCTTCCAGAGGGGGTTAGTGAAGAGGCGGACCGACATCCGCAGCAGCTCAAGAAACTTCTGACGGACTATCTGATGGAGATGTCTAATGAAGGGAAGGTAATGATCACGAATCCGGAATTACAGGCATTATCATTCATGTGGATGCATTATGGTGCATTTAACAGCTGGCTTAGTTCTCACGTGCTGGAAGAGTTTATCGAGGAGAGTACGCGGTTATTCGCTAGGGCTTTAACGCCCTAGTTTTTTTCCGAGTATTATGCAAGTGTGTACTTGCATGCATTCTATATTATCCAAGGAGTGATTCCTGTGAAATTCGATTCGCGTCAAGAGAAAGGTTCCATTTTAATGCGTTTGTTAATGTTCACCGTTATGATTTCCTCCATGAGTGCCATCATGTTCAATGTCGTACTTCCGCAGATCAGTCAGGAGTTCCAATTATCAATCGCAGAAGTAAGCTGGCTCACAACCGCCTATACGCTCATTTATGCTTTTGGCACTGTAACGTATGGGAAACTGTCTGATCGGTTTCAACTGAAGACGCTCATGACGTTTGGATTAACTTTATTTGCAATTGGGTCGCTGATTGGTCTTGTCTCTCAAGTCTTCTGGGTCGCACTTCTAGGGCGTTGTTTGCAATCTGCAGGCGCTGCGGCTATTCCTGCGATGGCTTTGATGATACCTATTCGATATTTTGCGCCGGAGAAGCGGGGTTCTGCCATAGCTATGACAGCCGTTGGAATCGCGCTGGGTGGTGCTCTCGCCCCTGTGATTGCAGCAGTCCTCGTCAGTGTTGCGAACTGGAGATGGTTGTTCCTTCCCTCACTGCTCATCTTGGTATTGCTTCCGATCTATCGCAAACATTTGGAATTCGAGCCGAAAAGTAAATCGACTACATTTGATTGGCCTGGCGGCGTGCTGCTCGCGGTATCCGTCTCAACCCTGCTGCTCGGCATCACGAACAAGACGTTCTGGTTGTTGATGATAGGTGCAGTGGCATTGATCCTCTTCGTCTTACGCATCCGTACGGCTCATGAAGCGTTCATTCAACCCCAATTGTTCCGCAACACGAAATATACGACCGCTCTTGTGTTAGTATTTCTTATCCATTGTATCGGGATATCGTTATATTTCTTAACTCCGATTTTGTTCGCGGACGTCTACCACTTGGATTCCGCTTGGATCGGGTTCGCAATGGTTCCTGCTGCGATCGCCTCCTCCATTCTTGGAAGACAGGGGGGCAAGCTTGCGGATAAGAAGGGAAATACGCATCTGTTCACGATTGCTTCCAGCAGTTTAATCTTGTGCTTCATCTTCATGTCCATCTTCGTAGGCATTTCGCCGTTATGGATATCACTGTTCCTCATTTTCGGCAATGTTGGTCAATCCTTCATGCAGGTGGCTATGTCTAATTTCATTTCTACGACCTTGCCCAAAGACCAAGTTGGCGTAGGGATGGGCTTATTCTCGATGATCGGTTTCATTGCCCAAGGCGTCGCGGCCAGTCTCTACAGTATGGTGTTGGCAACGGGTTATAAGTTGAATTGGAATCCGCTTCATCTAGATCTGCATAGTCATTTGTATAGTAATGTGTATCTTGTTCTTGCTGCACTTCACGTAGGAATCTTATTGTTCTTCCGGATCCGATTCCGGGTGAAGCAACCAAGGACCGCTCTGGAGCGTACCGTCAAACAATCCTAATTCGATGTTCAGGGGAGAGATGAGATATGACTTTATCCGTGAAACAAATCATTAGCGAACAATTACTGACATGGTCAGACGTGACGCAGCAGCCCCACCGTTTCGGTGGAATCGAATTTCTGTATCAAGGGAAGGAAATTTGAACATTTGCAAGGTGATTTCCTAGTGGATATCCTGATGTCCAGACCATCGCGAGATCAGTTCATTGCAGAAGGGCGCGCAAAGCCTCATCATATCTATCCGGAATCCAGTTGGATATCCGTGTACATCCAATCGGAAGAGGATATCGTGGACGCGATTGAGTTATTACGGTTCAAGTATGATCAACTCGTGAACAAAATGAAGTAAAAGATAAACTCGATAGCTGTGCTGGATGTCATTCTAGAACATTCAGCGCAGCTATTTTAATGAATATCATCATTAAAATGACTTAAATAGCATGAAATGTAGATACAAAATATGGTATAGTCTTCATGAGAACAATAGTTCTCGTTCAGAGGAGGGGCTAGGATGGAAATGTTAACACAATCTCGCTTTGCTCATGCACAATCATACATGAAAAAAGGGGCACGCGCACTGGAGAAAGCGCTGTTCGAATATGAGTTTGAAGGTGGAAGCGCCGCTTCTGTCTTGGAACAATTATCCCGTTATCAGAATCAGGACGGTGGATTCCATGGTCTTGAACCGGATATTCGTACCCCTGTGTCATCGGCGATCAGTACATCGATTGCTTTTCAAATCTTGGACAAGCTGAACGGAGAAGGGGAATATGAAGAAATCGCTCGAAATGCAATACAATATTTAATCCATACCTATCGGCAAGATCGGAAGGGATGGGATATTACCCCACGAGAAGCGGATGAATCTCCTCGTGCGATATGGTGGAACTACGGCGCCTTTGATGAAACATGGGGGAACCCAAATGCGGAGTTAGCCGGTTATCTGTACAAGTACCGACATCTAGTGCCTAGCGACTTCGTTCAGGAAGTGGTGGATGAAGCAATGGACTACATATTGCATCATTCCGCATGTAATGAGATGCATGAAATGTTCTGCTATCTTCGCCTAGCGGAGCAGCTGCCGGAAGATCAGGTTCAGCGAATGACTCACCGAATCGACCAATTCATCGAGAACTGTGTGATCCATCAACCAGAGGAAGGGCAAGGGTATGGCGCTTATCCTTTGCAAGTCGCTGAGTCACCTGATACGAGATACTTTGATCGTTATGCTGAAGTCATTCCCGGGGAGCTTGATCGACTCATTGAATCGCAATTATCCGATGGATCCTGGGGACCGAACTGGGCGTGGGGGCGCTTTGAAGACGAATGGCCTGCTGCTCGAGAAGAATGGAAGGGGATCATTACGTTGAATCATTTACGGATTCTACGCGCATATGGTCGGATTCAGGAATAGGTAGGGTACCGCATAAATGATAAAACGAGGCGCGATCCGTCGGACATCAGACGAATTTTGCCTCGTTTTTTATTGTTTTGCCAGGATTAGCCGCAGCTGCAATTGAGTACAGGTTTCCGAGCGGCCTGTGTCTCATCAAGACGCCGAACGACAGTATCGTATGGTGCATTCAGCAGCAATTCTGGATTAGTGGCTGCCTCTTCCGCAATTAGAATCATCGTATCAATGAAGGCATCCAGTGTCTCTTTGCTCTCCGTCTCTGTAGGCTCAATCATGATGCATTCCTCAACATTCAATGGGAAATAAATCGTAGGCGGATGATAGCCGAAATCGAGTAGTCGCTTGGCAATATCTAGTGTTCGGATGCCATATTGTTTGAAGCTCTTGCCGGACATGACAAATTCATGTTTGCACACCCCTGGATATGAAATCTCGTAGTAAGGAGCTAGCCGGTGCATCATATAGTTCGCATTCAATACGGCATATTCCGAGACTTGGCGTAATCCTTCTGGGCCATAGGTACGGATATACGTGTAGGCGCGAACAAGGATGCCGAAGTTGCCATAGTAAGCTTTGACTCGACCGATAGACTGCGGGATGTTGTCATCCAAGTAATAGCTGCCATCCTCTCGTTTTGCGACGATCGGTTTGGGGAGGAAAGGGGTAAGGATTGCTTTAACCCCAACAGGTCCCGCACCCGGTCCGCCGCCGCCATGCGGCGTACTCATTGTCTTGTGGAGATTCAAATGGACGACGTCGAAGCCCATATCTCCAGGTCGAGTTATGCCCATGATCGCATTCGAGTTGGCACCGTCATAATAGAGAAGACCGCCTGCTTCATGCACGATACGAGCAATCTCTACGATCTGCTCCTCGAAGAGCCCAAGTGTGTTGGGATTGGTAAGCATTAAGGCTGCCGTATCTTGACCTACAACAGAACGGAGGGCTTCAAGGTCAACATGTCCGCGAGCATTCGAAGGAATCGTGATGGTCTCGAAGCCGGCAACGGTTGCGCTAGCTGGATTCGTACCATGAGACGTGTCCGGCACAATCACCTTGGTACGTACTTCGCCTCGGCTCTCATGGTAGGCTCGAATCATCATGAGTCCTGTCCATTCCCCATGCGCTCCTGCAGCAGGCTGAAGCGTGACTTGATCCATCCCCGTTAACGCCGCGATATCTTGCTGAAGGGTGTACATGAGGCCTAGTGCGCCTTGGATGCTCGCTTCCGGCTGGTAAGGATGGATCTTAGCGAAGCCTGCAAACCTTGCCACATCTTCATTGATCTTCGGATTATATTTCATCGTACAGGATCCTAATGGATAGAAGCCATTATCGATCCCGAAGTTCCGACGCGAAAGGGCGGTATAATGCCGGATGACATCGACTTCATAGACCTCTGGCAGCGCCGCAGGTTCTGTGCGTAGGAAGGATGACGGAATCATTTCTGATAGGTTAACTTCAGGGACATCGCATTCAGGCAGTGCGTAAGCAACGCGTCCTGGTTGACTTAACTCGAAGATTAAAGCTTGGTTCTGGCTCATAGACATGCCTCCAAACGCGTTACGAATTGATCGATCTCATCTTTGGTTCTCCGTTCGGTTACAGCAACTAACAGATGTCCTTGCAATTCTGGATAGGCAAGACCAAGATCATACCCGCCGAGGTAACCAGCAGCAAGTAATTGTTCATTGATTTGAGTGACGTTCGCTTCTTCTGGCAGCTTGATGACGAATTCATTGAAGAACGGCGATGTGTTGGCGATAGCAAGCCGGTCTGAATGGCGGATTGCATTTGCCGCATAGTGCGCTTTCTGGATATTCAATCGCGCTACATCTTGAATTCCTTGCTTGCCCATCGTGGACAGATAGACGGATGCGCATAATGCTAATAGAGCTTGGTTCGAGCAAATATTGGAGGTCGCTTTTTCCCTGCGGATATGTTGTTCTCTGGCTTGTAAGGTCAAGACAAAGCCACGCTTCCCATCGCGGTCAAGGGTCTGTCCAACGATACGTCCCGGCATTTTACGCATCAAGGCTTCCGTTACTGCGAAATACCCGCAAGTAGGACCGCCAAGCGATGCTGCAATTCCGAATGGCTGCGCATCCCCGATGACGACGTCAGCACCCAACTTGCCAGGACTTTCAAGCACCCCAAGCGATAGCGGGTTGCTACTAACGACGAGTAGTCCTTTGTGTGCATGAATCATGTCGCCAATCTTGCGAATATCTTCAATACAACCGAAGAAGTTAGGAGACTGGATTAGAACTGCCGCAGTGTCAGTTGAGATCATCGATTCCAGGTGCACAAGATCTGTTACGCCGTTCTGAATATCGATTTCTATGATGTCCAGATTCAACCCGCGAGCGGAAGTCTGCAGAATTTGACGTGCTTCGGGATGAACGGCCCGGGATACGATGAGCTGTTTTCTTCTCGTCGCGCTAGCTGCGAGAGAGCCAGCTTCTGCGAGGGCCGTTGCTCCGTCATACATACTTGCATTCGCGACGGCCATGCCTGTTAACTCACAAATATAAGATTGAAATTCGAAAATCGCTTGCAGTTCGCCCTGACTGATCTCGGGCTGATAGGGTGTGTAGGCGGTATAGAATTCAGAGCGGGAAATGACATGGTTGATGACGACTGGGACATGATGATCATAGATACCTGCCCCGAGGAAGCTTGTATACCGGTCAAAATCAGCATTCTGATCGGACAATTGCTTCATATGGCGCAGTAAAGATATTTCATCCAGTGCTTCAGAGATGGGAAGCGTGCCTTGATAGCGTATTTCTGTCGGGATGTCTTGGAATAATTGTTCCATGGAATCTATTCCGATGACTTGTAACATGTCGGCTTGGTCTTGTGGTGTCATAGGCAGATAGCGATGTTTCATATTGTTTTCGTGCCTCCTGTCGAACGTGTCTTGTTTCGATAGAATGGAGCGGGTACAATTTTGGCGCGGTACAGTTTGCCGCGAATTTCTACTTCGACTTCGGTATCTATGGCCGTATATTTCGTATCGATCAATGCAAGACCCAGATTTCGTTTGAGTGTAGGAGATTGTGTCCCCGTTGTCACTTCGCCAATCCGGTTTCCGTTCGCAAAGACGGGATAGTGGGATCTTGGGATGCCGCGATCGACCAGTTCAAGCCCCACTAATTTACGAGACAATCCTGATTGCTTCTGGTAAGCGAGTGCTTCCTGTCCAATAAAATCCCCTTTATCAAGCTTAACGAACATCCCTAGACCAGCTTCGAGTGGTGTGATTTGGGCCGATAATTCTTGACCGTAGAGCGGCAGCTTGGCTTCGAAGCGCAACGTATCGCGAGCGCCTAGTCCAGCTGGCACGAGTCCCATCCCTTCACCTTGCTCTAACAGTCCATTCCACACAGTAGGGGCGTCTGAATCACGAACATACAATTCGAATCCGTCTTCCCCGGTATATCCTGTACGCGAGATGAGTGTTTTTACCCCGCAGACAAACGATTCTTTCATGAACTCAAAACCAGCGAGCCCCGCGAGAGGTGCCTCCGTTGCTTGCTGTAAGATCGCTTCCGCCAGAGGGCCTTGGATGGCGAGGAGCGCGGTCTGATCGGATACATTCTCTATCTGCACGTTGCTCGGTTGATGTATTTTGAGCCAATCCCAGTCTTTATCGATATTGGAGGCGTTGACGACAAGCATATAATTCGACATCGATAGGCGATACACCAATAGATCATCAACGACACCACCCGTTGGGTAACACATGCAAGTATACTGTGCTTGACCATCCTGTAGCTTGGTGACATCGTTCGTCGTCATATGCTGGAGAAAAGCTTCGGCACCTTCACCAGTGACGATAAATTCGCCCATGTGGGAGACATCGAACAACCCGGCTTGTTGTCGTACGGCTTCGTGTTCTTTCTGGATGCCAAGAAATTGAACAGGCAATTCCCATCCGCCAAAGTCAATACATCTTACACCGGAATGGTTAGCGTAGAGCGGGTAGAGTGTCGTTCTGCGAAGCTGAGTCATGCATTCACCTCATCTGATTGGATTGTGTAGAGCGCACGCGATAACAACAAAAAAGGACAGGCAAAAGAAACGATAGATGCCGCTACGCATCCCATTTCCTTCGCTCTGTCCTTTGTACCTGAGAGTTACCTTATGGGCGGTTCTCCCATAAGTTTCCCCTTGGGTGACTCGATCGGCTAGAAGCCTCGAATACTCTCCAGAGGTGCGTCCGGTAAAGGTCCTTTTGCCTGAGAGATTCACCTATGCAGGCTTACTCCTTCGGCGTTACCTATGTTCGGTAATCTCTCCCGTTACCATCATCCGCTATTAGAGGTTGTTCAAAAAGTCATCATTTGATCACGAAGTAGATCAGGATGCATATTCGACATCGAATCTTGCAATCACCCTTGAAGAGCTAATGCTTACGAAGTATGTTTCCTTTGGAAACATTTCAGGTACTCATTTAGGTATCTCCTAAACTCCGTGCCTCTGAAAGTTTTTCGAAGAAAAACTCGCTACGGAAGCATACGCCTTTCGGGTTCTCGCAACCTTCTCGGTGCTGAAATGCCGACTTTTTGAACACGCACTATTATTTTTCCATTACTCCATTAATACTCGACCGTTCACCACATTGTCAATCAATTTTTTTGGTAATGAAAATAATTTAATACCGGATATTGACAGTCTTGTTCTCGTTGTTCTACGCTAATAGGGAATTAGACCTCCGGAGCTAAGACAAGCAAACGATATGCAATCCGATACAGTGACATTTCGAGAAAAGAGGCGTTCAGATGAGTGAAGTAAAACCAAACTTGCGGTACAGTGAAGAGCATGAATGGGCTGAAGTGATCTCGGAGAATACGATCCGAATTGGCATTTCCGATCATGCGCAGCATCAGCTTGGGGATATTGTATTCATTGAATTTCCTGAAGTTGGCTATGAAGTGACAGCAGGAGACAGCATGGGATCGATCGAATCGGTAAAGACGGTCTCGGAATTGTACAGCCCTATTACGGGAAATGTGATTCGCGTCAACTCGCAATTGGAGACAGAGCCAGAACTCGTGAACAATGAGCCTTATGCAGGTGGATGGCTTGTTGAGGTGGAGGTTGACGGAACGGCGGAAGATGCAGTTCAACATTTGTTAACGGCAGATGCTTATACAGAGCTGACCAAGGACTAATGGTATCGTGAATAGTGAATATTTCTAAGTAGAAGAGTTGATTCGCGGTGAGTATGCGGCGGACAGCTCTTTTTTGCCATGTCTCCCGTAATTTGTAGTATACCGGGGGATTCAACCCACCACTCCTGAGTATACCGTGTATCGAAAAAGACGACACTGACTCTAAGTGATATATCAGATAATTTGCGATGGTGCTCATCTTCATTGACACTTCAACGTGAACATGATAATTTTAGATTATCTAATTGTTGATGATCAAAAATAATTTTGATAAGGGTTTTTGGGGAGGAACTATGGAGTCATATCTAGAAAGATTTCAGAAAGCAATGGATCTCGTACACAAGAAATTGAATAGTGAAGTGATGGAGAAGCTTCCCGCTGGGATTACGCCGCCTCAGATCATGATGCTGTTTCGTTTGTACAAATTAGGATTGTGCAAACTATCACAGCTCGCTGAATGTCTGGAAGTGAAGCCAAGCTCGATTACAGTCATGATCGATCGACTGGAGAAGAGCGGTTATGTCGCACGTCAATCCGATCCGAATGACCGTCGTATTGTACTCGTACAGCTCACGGACAAAGGACATGAAATTTTGAAATCAACAGGGAAGCTACGTGATCAAGCGCTTGAACCTTTAGTGCAAGACCTTACGAAAGCTGAATTGGTCACGCTCGTCGAGACATTTGAGAAGATCACCTCGAAGTTCACGAATCAGGACAAAGAATAGAACTTGTAGCATTAAAATCAAATGGATTAGAAGGGCGGGCCAGACAATTTGAATATATGGAGCTCTGGTTTTTCAATGCTCTCAATATTGAACATGGTCCTGGCGATCGCGGTCATCTTCATTGAGAGACGTAATGTCGGAAATACATGGGCTTGGCTAATGGTCCTGTTATTTCTCCCAGGGATTGGATTTATACTTTATCTTATGTTCGGTCAGAACATTAGCAAACGTAAAATCTATAAGATTCCCAAAGAACAGCATGAAAATATGAATCATATGGTTCGAGCACAGCAACAGCTTTTCAGAGAGGGTCAGATTAAGTTCCACGATACATCCATCACGGATTACCAGGATATGATCTACATGAATTTGTCAGCGGCCAAATCGATCCTTACGCAAGATAACGATATTACGATTTATACGGATGGTCATGAGAAGTTTGATGCGCTCATCGAATCGATTCTGCAGGCGGAGCATCACGTGCATGTGATGTATTATATCGTTCGGGACGATCATCTCGGGCGCCGACTGTTGGACGCACTAACGCTGAAAGCACGCGAGCATGTTCATGTTCGATTTTTGTATGATGATATTGGGAGTGCAGGCTTGTCGAAGGATTTCTTCAAACCGCTTATTGAAGCGGGCGGCCAAGTCGCTGCCTTTTTCCCGTCGCGGATACCTTACGTGAATTTTCGATTGAACTATCGGAATCATAGGAAGCTGGCCATTATCGATGGGACGATCGGATTTATTGGCGGATTTAACGTGGGGGATGAATATCTCGGTCTAGATTCCCGTTACGGCTACTGGCGAGATACCCATTTGAAGGTGAATGGAAGCAGTGTGTTTCAGATGCAAGCACAATTCATTATGGACTGGGATCTGGCCTCGACACAGCGTCTAACAGAGATGGAGCAGTATTTCGTCCCTGTGGAGCGTTCGGGTCTTAATGCGATGCAGATCGTATCCAGCGGACCCAATAGTACCCAAGAACAGATCAAGAATGCATGTATCAAACTCATTAATTCCGCGAAAGAAACGTTGTATCTGCAATCACCGTATTTTGTGCCGGATGAAACGATGCAGAATGCACTTCGGATGGCCATTTTGTCTGGGGTGGATGTTCGGATTATGATACCGGCTGTTCCAGATCATAAAATCGTGCATCTGGCAACGTACTCATACTTAGGAGAGCTGCTTAAAATCGGGGCAAAGTGTTACCTGTACCAGAAAGGGTTCTTACATGCCAAGACGATGGTCGCTGATGGCAAAGTTGCTACCGTAGGTACAGCGAATATGGATATCCGCAGCTTTAAGCTGAACTTTGAGGTGAACGCGTTTCTATATGGAGGAGAGGCGCCTTCCAAGCTGCATGCCATTTTTGAAGAGGATATGAAGGATTCCATCCGTCTAACACGCGAGATTTACGAATCGAGGCCGCGGTTGCATAAGATTGGAGAATCAGTGACACGATTAATTTCTCCAATCCTATAGTGCACACGCAATTACTGAATCAAATATTGTTTTAAAATACAAGAGAAACGCTTATCGCCCTATTGGGTCGACAAAGACGTTTCTTCTTGTTTTTGTAGGACAGGTGCGATTAGACCGAGTTTCACCAGCCCATGATAGATGCCGTCTTCATTGCATGAAGTTGTGATCATGTCTGCCACTGCCTTGGTCTCCGGGAGTGCATTGCCCATGGCGACACCCGTTCCAACAAGTGAGAGCATCTCAAGATCGTTGTTATTGTCACCGAAGGCATAGCTGTCTACAAGTTCAAAGTTGCCGTGTTCTAACATATTGGTAATACCAATGGCTTTGGAGCAGCCTTTGGGAAGAATATCTAACGCATACGTATGCCAAGGCAAAAATGTGAAATGGGGGAAACGGTCGATGTAATGGCTGCGCTCATCTTCTTCACAGAATACAATCGCTTGGTAGATCGGAGCACGAAGATGGAAGGTCGGATCAACCTCCGGATAGACGATTTTTGTGTCACCAAAAGAATCGCGAATGTAAGGATGGTTCGCCACACTCGATTTGAAATCGTCATGACTCACATGGGCATACGGGTGATTATTGCGCTGCATTTCGATTTGAAGCTTGATAAGCTCTTCTTGTGGAATGGGATTGTCGTAAATAACTTGTCCTTCGAAGACGACATACTGCCCGTTCATTGCGACATATGAATCGATTCCCAGCGACTGCCGAATTTCTTCGAACAAGATTGGAGTTCTTCCGGTTGCAATGGCTGTATATATGCCTTGTTGCTGAAGCTCATGAATGGCGATGCGAGTTGATGCTAGAATTTCTTTATTTTCATTCAGTAATGTACCGTCAATATCGAAGAATACGATAGGTCTTCCCATGATAACATTCCTCCTCTATGATGATATAAGAAATGGTGCGGCCATGACGCCCAATGAAGGTAATGACCGCATTTGATGACTGCACTGGATGTTACAACTTCATGATAAAATATGAAAAGCTTTTCAGGTCAAGAGTCTTTTTTCAGAAAAGGTGGTGAACGTGTTTCATGGCCAATATTAAGGAAATCGCAAAATTAGCGGGTGTATCGATTGCAACGGTATCACGTGTACTGAATCAGCATCCTTATGTGCGAGAAGACAAACGGGCCGCTGTCCTTGAAGCGGTGGAGAAGCTCAATTATTCGCAGAATATGAATGCGGTCCATCTCGTGAAAGGGAAGACATCGATGATCGCCGTCGTCTTGCCGTATGTGAATCACCCCTATTTTGGGGGTATTACTGACGGGATCGCCAATGCTTCCTTAGCGTGTAATTACAAGCTAATCCTATGTCAGACAGATTATCGGGCAGAAGAAGAACAGAAGGTGCTTGATATGCTTCGTATGAAGCAAGTTGACGGCATTGTTTTCTGTTCGAAAACGATGACATGGGATGAAATTGAACCCTATACGGTCTATGGCCCGATTATTGCCTGTGAAAATGCAGGGGATCGTGCGGTTTCATCCGTCTTTATCGATCATTACGGCAGCTTCAAGCTGGGGATGGATTATTTGATTGCTAAAGGGCATCGGAAAATTGGATATTTCATCGGTCGCGGAGATAGCTACATTAATATGAACCGAAAGCGGGCTTATATGGATGCGCTTCAAGCGATTGGCGAGGAGCCTTACGCAGAATGGCAATTCGAGCGCATATTCGATTTTGAACGCGGGGTTGAAGTGGTTCGTAGGCTCTTAGCCATGAAGAACCGACCGACGGCGATCCTCGGGAGTGGAGATCATCCCGCTGCTGCGATCGTCGCAGAAGCTAGAAAGCACGGCATTCGTGTCCCTGAGGATTTAGCAGTGATTGGATCGGATAATCACCCCATTGCGGAGGTGCTTGGCATTACGACAATCGAACTATCGATGTATGACGTTGGGAAAAATGCCTTCGAAATTTTATTCGAACGGATGAATGATAAGTCGTTGCCTTCAATGCGAAAAGAGTTGACGTATCGGCTAATCGAGCGGTCGACTGTCTGAGGAAGGAGGAGTAAAATGGAGCCCATTGAAGTCGTGGTATACCGACCCGAGTGGAAGAATCAATTCCTGGAGCTGGGAAGTGCTTTGCGCAGTGCACTAGGTGATAACGTATTTCGAATTGATCACGTGGGATCGACTTCTGTGGTCGGGTTAGCAGCGAAACCGATAATTGATATTCAAATATCTGTTCCAAATTTGAGTGAAATGGAAACATATCAGACAATTCTGGAACGTGTAGGTTATCGTTACCGTGCAGATAATGACGACCTTAGCAAACGTTATTTCCGTGAGGTGCCGGGAAAGCCAAGAACCCATATTCATGTTCGTCAAGCAGGCAGCTGGTCGGAGCAATTGAATTTATTATTTCGTGATTATTTAAGAAGACATCCCGAAGCATGTCATACATATGGACAAGTAAAAAATCACCTCGCGGAGCTATATCGCGATGATCGCGAAGCTTACGTTCGCGGGAAGGAAGATGTGGTCTGGGCGATCCTCAGGGAGGCCCATATCTGGAGTATGGCTGTTGGTTGGAAGCCAGAGAAATCGGATGCTTAGTTTTACATGAACAGGTCCATCGATTTGGTCAGCTCTCTGGCTATATTGCGGTACAAGATGGGGACGATATTCCTGTGAAGCATGAAATTGAATTCGAGATGATATTGCGGTAGGAGATATGATAATGATGAGAAGGTCGAGCCCAAGGGATCGGCTTTTTTAACGATCTACAATACGAACTTACGTTCTGATAAAATGGTGAAAGAACATAACAACGAAAAAAGGTGAGATATATTATTTTGCGTGAAATAAAAATACGTGTTTGCACATGATTATCCTACGTCCTCGCATCATCCATACGTTTGCGGTATCTATCTTCGTTATTCTCTACCCATCCATACCACATATCTAAATATTGCGAAAGCGGTAAGCATCATTAAAACATCTTGACAAATAAAATCCAACAACTTAGTATTTGGGCCCAAATATACCCAAAAATATACGTTGACACCTCCCCGAATGCCCCTTATATTAAATGTAAATCACCCAAATTTGGAGAGAATAGTGACATCTAGAGATAATAGAAGGAGTATGGGAGGTGGAACATGCCGTCTTTGAAGGATATTGCCCAAATGGTTGGGGTATCGATTTCCACGGTATCTCGCGTCATCAATAACGATACGAGTAAGCATATCAGCGTGGATACGAAGAACAGAGTATGGGAAGCTGTGAAAGCGTTGAACTATAAACCGAATGAAACACCAAGACGTTTGATGCAGAAGAAAATGAATCAAGTCGAACCAGAATCACAACCGCGAAGAATTGGATGTATTCTATCACTTCCGAACAATAAGTATAACCATCCGTATTTCTCGCCCATTCTGGCTGGCATTGAAGATAAACTGAAAAGCCTGGGTTGTGTGATGCATTTCATTCGAACGGAAGATGAGATTCGTGAAGATCTGGAGAATCATCAATTCGAAGGTGATGGGAAGCCGGATGGCTTGATTTTCGTCGAAGGCGTCGAGAAATCACTCTATCAGAGGTTAAAAGAAGTTGTTCCATTCAGTGTTGGGATTGATATCTCTGACCCGACGGTACCCGTGATTGCTTATGATCGTGTGATCGCGGCGAAGGCTGCGACCCAACATCTAATTGAACAGGGTCATGAGCAGATTGGTTTTATCGGTGGTGTGGGTCTAACAGGAGACATGATGAGGGAGAAAAGATTCCGAGGATTTCGCGAAGCCTTAGAGCGTGCCGGTCTTCCGGTAAATTCAGATTGGATCATGAACTCCGAATGGGATGTCGATCTCAGCTATGCACGTATGAAAAATTTACTGCACGAGCATCCGGATCATCTGCCTACTGCTATGTTCTGTGCGAGCGACATGATGGCGATTTCAGCGATGAGAGCGGTTACAGAGGCAGGTTTGCGTATCCCTGAAGATATTGCATTTATTGGTCTTGATAATATCGATTTTGCCAAATATACATCTCCAGCACTCTCATCTGTACATATTCCGAAATACGAGATGGGGCTGGCCGCAACGAAGACGCTTCTAGATTGGATGGACGGAGCGTATCCGATGCCCTTTAGAATGGTATTACCCTTTGAACTGATGATAAGAGAATCCTCTATTCATAGCCAAATTCTTATCGAAAGGTAGTGTAAACGTATGAACAAAATTACAGCAATCCTATTAGGTGCAGGAGACCGAGGTGCTAGAGCCTATGGTCCTTATGCCATCAATTTTCCACACGAGCTGCAGATTATCGCTGTAGCCGAGCCGAATGAAGAACGTAGAGTGAGCTTTATGCAAGATCATGGCATCCCAGAATCGATGGCATTTACCGATTGGAAGGATGTCCTGAATAAGCCGAAAATGGCAGATGTCATGATCATTTGTACCATGGATCGCATGCATTATGAACCTACTTTGAAGGCACTCGATCTCGGTTATCATGTTCTGCTGGAAAAGCCAATGTCGCCAGAACCGCGTGAATGTATCGAGATGGAGCTTGCAGCGAAACGTAACAACCGACTTCTAATCATTGGACATGTGCTTCGTTACACGAGTTATTGGTCCACAATCAAACGTATTATTGACGAAGGACGAATCGGTCAAATTGCTTCAATCCAACTGAATGAAAATGTCGAGCATATGCATATGTCCCATAGCTTCGTTCGCGGCAATTGGAACAATTCGGATGTGTCAAGTCCGATGATTCTCCAGAAATCCTGTCATGACATGGATGTGCTCTCATGGCTTATGAATCAGCCGTGTATGCGAATTAGCTCTTACGGATCACTGATGCACTTCAATGAGAAGAATGCACCAGAGGGTGCTCCGCTTCGTTGTCTTGATGGCTGTCCTGCGGAACTTACTTGTCCTTATCACGCTGCACGTTATTACCTCGGTGAAGGCAAAGGATGGGCACGTAAGTTCACGTTAGACAACAGCCGCGAAGGCATTTTGGAAGCGCTTCAGACGAATGATTACGGTCGTTGTGTATACCATAGCGACAATAATGTCGTGGATCACCAAGTGGCGTCTATGGAATTCGCAGATGGTGCGACAGCAACCTTCAGCATGTGTGGGTTCACACATAATCAGACACGCACCGTTCAGATTATGGGTACCAAAGGCGAAATTCGCGGCGATATGGAGAATAACTCGTTCACGATTTATGATTTCCTGACGAAAGAGCAGCAGACGATCAAAGTCAATCCGGGCACATTCGGACATGGCGGAGGCGATGAAGGTATTGTGAGAACATTCCTGAAAGAAATCCGTGAGTATGACGGCGGTGAAGGTCTTACTTCGGCATCGGCATCTGTACGCAGTCACTTGATGGCTTTCGCTGCGGAAGAATCAAGATTGAATAACGGCAAAGCGATTGAAATTGATGCTTATTACAGAAGCTTCATTCCGGAAGGCGCAGTCTAGAACGAAACATCATGTATATTCCATCAAGGAGGTGGTATTCGATTCGCAGCAAGGCTAGATGTTGATTGGAACCATAGCATATTGAACCATGACAGTGTAGTCAATCGATTCACCCGAGGCATTAAGGCACACAAATCATATGAAATGATTATGGGGGGACTTACGGATGAAACGGATTTTTATGCTCACATTGCTTGCACTAATGGTTACGGTCGCTGGATGTTCAGGCGGCGGCACTTCATCAGATGATGGAGGGAAGACATCAACATCAACGGAAGGTCAAGGCCAGACGGATTCGAATACGACTGACTCGAAGGAAACGGTCACGATCACTTATGCAGGATGGGGGGCAAGTGGTTATAAAGATGCCTACTCCATGATTGTCAAAGCGTTTGAAGAGAAGCACCCTAATATTAAAATCAAGATTGAAGACACGCCGAATAAGCAATATTGGCAAAAGTTAGAGACAGCGGCCAACGGCGATAATCTGCCGGATGTGTTCTGGATGAATGGTCCGAGATTTATGCAATATGCCGCTAATGATATGCTGATGCCGCTTGGCGATTTGATCAAGCAAGACAATTATGACATGAACAATTATCCGAAATCGCTCGTGGATTTGTACACGTATGACGGCCAGTCCTACGGTATCCCGAAGGATTTCGATACGATTGGTGTCTGGTATAACAAAGCCTTGTTCGATGAGAAAAAGGTGGAGTATCCGAACGCATCTTGGGATTGGAACAAAATGATCGATGCTGCGCAGAAGCTGACGGATCCAGCGAAAGGTCAGTGGGGAATTGCGGCGAACTTCGATTCGCAAGGTGGATATTACAACACCATCTACCAAGCGGGAGGCTACATGATCTCCGACGATAAGAAATCTTCGGGGTATGACAAGCCTGAAGCGATCGAGGGGATAAAGTTCTGGACTGATCTGATTCATAAATACAAAGCATCGCCGACGATGGCGCAAATGACGGATACGGAAGCCCTTAACATGTTTACGTCCGGCAAAGTTGCCATGTTGTGGGAAGGCTCCTGGAATGCGATTGATTTTGCGAACAATGACTATCTGAAGGACAAAATCGGTGTGGCCGCATTGCCGAAGGGCAAGCAGCAATCCGTCGTCATTCATGGTCTTGGACACGTCATGTCGAAGAATACCAAGCATCCAAAAGAAGCATGGGAGTTCCTGAAATTCCTAGGCTCTAAGGAAGTAGCGGACATTCACACGAAGACAGGCGTAGCCATCCCTGCCTATAATGGCACACAAGAGGCATGGGTGAAATCGCAGCCGAAGCTGGATCTTCAAATTTTCATCGATCAATTAGCGTATTCTAAGCCTTATCCGGTATCGAAGTACACGGCGAAATGGTCAGGACTTGAATCGGATATTCTGAAGAAAGCTTGGTCTGGAGAACTCAGTCCAGAAGAAGCTGGCAAACAAATGGCTGCGAAGATGAATGAAGCGCTAGCTGCTGAATAATAACTGTCACACGAGATAAGGCCTTGTCACTGCTAGCAGTAACAAGGCCTTATTCATCATAACAGATCATATTAGGAGGCGGCAAAGATGCAGATTGAAGCAGATGTTCGTGCACGTCAGATGATGAAGCGAAGATTAAGTCCAATGAAAACGCAAGAGTGGCTGTGGGGATATATTTTCGTCGCCCCATTGATACTCGGAATTGCCGTTTTCTATATGTGGCCCGTTATTCAGACATTCTATTTCAGCTTCACGGAATGGGGCGCATTCAACAAGTATTCGTGGAGTGGACTGAAAAACTATGAGCGACTACTACAGGATAAGGTGCTCTGGGGCGCATTTCGGAACACATTACTGTTCGTTGTATGGTCGGTACCATTAACCGTGATCTTTTCGATTATCGTAGCGGCTCTACTCAATCAGAAAGTAAGGGGACTCACAATCTACCGTACACTCTATTTCCTGCCGGTCGTAACGATGCCTGCTGCGGTATCGATTGTATGGAAATGGCTGTACAACGGTGATTATGGATTTATTAACTATATTCTCAGCTTTTTTCATATTAAAGGTCCAACCTGGTTGTCTGATCCCAAATTCGCACTCTATGCTGTCATCGTAGTGGCTGTCTGGATGGCGATCGGGAACAACATGATCATTCTTCTCTCTGGTTTGCAAGGGATATCCTCTAGCTATTATGAAGCCGCGGAACTTGATGGAGCAGGGCCGTTCTATAAGTTCTTCAACATTACTTTACCGCTTCTGACACCCACCATTTTCTTCGTTATGGTCATGCAGCTCATTAGTGCATTCCAAATGTTCGACCTGATATTCATGATGATCGGCGATAAGAGTATTGCGATCGAATCCGCACAGACTGTTGTATTCATCTTCTACAAATATGCTTTCTTGGATAATGCGAAGGGGTATGCATCGACCATTGCGATTGTCCTACTCTTCGTCATATTGATCATTACAGCCATTCAAATGAAATTGCAGAAAAAATGGGTTCACTATGAATAGGAGGGTGTTCTAGGCATGAGAGCTACAGGTGTACGAACTACGAACCGGTCGAAGTTGATTATTCACGCTTTACTCATCGTTGGCGCCGTTCTCATGATGATTCCCTTCGTGTGGATGCTGCTGACATCATTTAAATCATTAACTGAGTCTACGCATGTACCGCCAGTGATTATCCCGAAATCCTTTAATTTCGACAACTATAGTAAAGCGATGGTATCACTTCCTTTCAAGACGTTCTACTTCAACACGGTCATCACGACGGCTGCGAAGACGATTGGCCAACTCTTCTTCTGCTCGCTGGCAGCGTATGCATTCGCTCGATTATCCTTCCCGGGACGCAATATTCTGTTCATTCTTTGTCTATCGGTTTTAATGGTTCCAGGTCAGGTATTTATTATTCCGCAGTATATGCTTATGAAGCAGCTCGGTTGGATCGATTCCTTGCAAGCTTTGATTGTTCCTGGATTATTTAGTGTCTTCGGTACATTCTTGCTTCGTCAATTTTTCATGACGATTCCAAGGGAGCTGGAGGAAGCTGCGAAGCTCGATGGCTGCCATTACTTCGGTATCTATTGGCGTGTTATTATTCCACTCGCAAAGCCGGGTCTCGTAGCCTTGGCAATCTTCACCATTTTGTGGTCCTGGAATGATCTCTTGTGGCCGATTATCGTTAATACATCGATGGATAAAATGCCGTTGTCCGCGGGTCTTGCTTATTTACAAGGAGAACATTTCACGAACTTCCCTGTCTTGATGGCGGGTTCGATCCTTGCGGTATGGCCAATGATTCTGATGTTCTTGTTCTTCCAACGGTATTTCATTGAAGGGATCGCTCTCACCGGTACGAAGCAATAAGATGTCAGGGTAGGGTTGAATGAGTTTTCCATCTTTTGATAAAATAAAAAAATAGGTTGTGATAGAATAGGAAAGCTGAGAAGCTTTCCTTTTTATTGTTCATGGGGGAGGAAAATCGAATGAACAGACTGGGCTTAATTCGACATGGTGTTACCCTTTGGAATCAAGAAGGCCGATTTCAAGGTCATACGGATATTACATTGGCGTCAGAAGGGATTCAGCAAGCAGAAGCGCTTGCGTCCAGATTGCGAGAGGATGAAGGGGCATGGGATCTAATCTACACCAGTGATCTGTCACGTGCTGCCATGACCGCACAGATCATCGCAGATGCACTCGGCTTGAAGGAAATTCACTTCGATGCACGACTTCGCGAAGTGTCTGGCGGATTGCTCGATGGAACGACGGAGGAGGAGCGCGTCTCCAAATGGGGCGAGGATTGGTATGATTATGTGACAACACTCGGATTAGAGACCGAAGAACAAAGTGTAAGGCGAGGACTCCAATGTATTGAGGATATGGTGAGCCAGCATCCGGGTAAGCGAATTTTACTCGTTAGTCATGGCACGTTTCTAAGCTACATGCTGAACCGATTGATGCCGAATGATCCGAACCGACCTCACTTAAACAACACATCACTTACGACGTTGATCCGAGATGCAGAGGTATGGCAATGTGAATTGTATAATTGTACGAAACATTTGGTGGATATATCATGAAAATCGCAACCAGGAGGTGCAGACATGAAAAAGGTTTTGTTCTGGGACTTCGACGGCACACTAGGGGGCCGAATGGATGGTCTGAAAGGTAAAGCATGGAGCGCCTCGATATGGGAAGCATTGGTTGAACATCACTTGCAGCATGACGTAAATCGTGATGATATTTTGCCGCGGTTAGGGCAAGGATTTCCTTGGCAAGAGCCGGAGAAACCTCATATCCATCTGAACACCCCAGCATTGTGGTGGGCGCACATAGAATCGATCTTTAAGCAAATTTATGAGGATCTCGGTTTCTCAAATGATATAGCCAATCGACTATCCGCAACCGCGCGGATCAAATATGTGGATCTACCGATGTGGGAATTGTACCCCGATACACTGCCCGTGCTTCAATCGTTAGCCGAACAAGGTTGGTCACATATGATTGTATCCAATCATGTTCCAGAATTACGCACGATTGCAGCCCACTTAGGGCTTCAAACCGTGATATCTGAGATTGTAAACTCGGCAGAGGTTGGCTATGAGAAACCGAATCCCGAAATATTTCATATTGCGATGAAGAAGTCTGGAACGCCTCATGAAGTATGGATGATCGGTGATAACATCGATGCGGATGTATTCGGCGCACGACAGGCAGGGATTCCTTCGATCCTGGTTCGTGAGAAGGATCCGAGGGCAGAATTTCAATTCGATGACCTCTATGGCGTAGCGAAGTTTTTGGCCGTACGTGGCACGACAGGGTACCAATGAGCAGGTTACGACAACTATGGTTATTCGGATGGAATCAAGCACTCTGTTGTATATTTCCTGTCGTCATATTCTTAACGTTAGGCATTACGAAGTTCATCTCGCTACCCTACATCCATCGCTATGACTTGATTCTGCTGGTCTGCATCCTAGCGCAGATCGCCATGGTGAAGTTCAAGTTCGAGACGATGGACGAGCTGAAAGTGATCATGTTATTCCATTTGATTGGTCTCGCACTTGAATTGTACAAGGTTCATATGGGATCTTGGGCATATCCCGGAGAAGCGTGGTCTAAGATTGGTGGTGTACCGCTCTATAGTGGGTTTATGTACGCTAGCGTAGCAAGTTATATTTGCCAAGCTTGGAGACGGTTCGATTTGTACTTGGTCGCATGGCCGCGTCAGGTGATAGCTGTAACCATTGGGGTAGGCATTTATCTGAACTTTTTTACGCATCATTTCATAATGGACCTACGATGGATATGGATTGTTTTGTTATTCATTGCCTTCTGGCGGACAAAAGTTTATTATACGGTGGGTCAAGTTCGCTATCAGATGCCTCTTATCTTGTCCTTTTTTCTCATTGCGTTCTTCATCTGGATCGCGGAGAATATTTCAACCCTGCTCGGTGCGTGGAAGTATCCGGATCAGATGGCTAGATGGACCTGGGTACATCTTGGTAAATTAAGCTCGTGGTTCTTACTTATCATCATAAGCATCATCATCGTTGCTTATTTGAAACAGATCAAAATGCAAACACGAGGTATGAAAAGAGAGGAAGTTCCTCGTCCATAGATGTTGGCACAGCAAAGAACCACATCGCATCGGAGCTGGCGGCTGCCGCTGTTATGTGGCTCTAATACATAAACTGATCATGATCGTTACGTCGTTCTTGGCGTTCCCCATTGGTCTTGATAGATTAGTTCGTTCATCGCACGACGTCGCTCCCAATCGTGAATTTCGAGCAAAGGGCGATCTGGGTAAGAATCCGTATATCCTAGGGATAGCAGAGCTACAGGATCGATATGTGGTGGAATACCGAGAATGCGGCGGACATCCGGTTTCTTATAAAAGCTGACCCAGCCCATCGCGATTCCTTCGGCGTAAGCAGCAAGCCACATATTCTGAATCGCGCAGCTCACGGACATCATATCGGTCTCAGGAATGGAGTTTCGTCCGAGGACATGATCACCCGCGCGCGATGGGTCACAGGTTACGCAGATGGTCAGAGGTGCTTCCTGAATGCCAGCAATTTTAAGTGCAAGGAATTTAAGATCACGGTCTGTATCTTCATAATGAATGGCAAGCGCTCGGCGTTCCTTATCGACGATGTATGCGAGATCATCCTTCGTCTTCTGCTGCTCAATCATGATGAAATTCCACGGCTGCATAAAGCCAACGGAAGGAGCATGATGCGCACTCTCTAGAATGCGTTCTAGCGCAGCTGAAGGGAGGGGATCGGGTAGAAATGATCGTATATCCCTTCGTTTGAAGATCGCTTTATAGACACCTTGCTTCTCTTCTTCGGTTAAGTGTTCCATGGATCAACCTCCATTATTGAATTGTAGGATGCGTATCTCAATTCTAACGTATGACCGATAGGATCACAAATGGCACTGTTCAGAAAAAGTTGTTTCATTAATGTCATTAAATAAAAAAAGAATACAGATTAATTAATGAGATTAAATATGATTAGGCTTTTTGACGAACACAGTCGTGTCAGGGGTTTCGGTAGTTTATTAATGATATTAACTATTAGTTAAAAAGGAGAATTAAGATGGCCTTACCTGTTAAAATGCCCAGAGAGCAAAAAGAGATGATTATTCGCAATGTTCAGTTGTTTTTTGAGGAAGAGCGTTCTGAGACGTTAGGAAATATTGCAGCGGAATCGATCGTTGATTTTATGCTTAAGGAGCTAGCACCTCATCTATACAATAAAGGGGTAGCCGATGCGAGAAACCTGTTGATGCAGAAGATGTCGCAAATCGAAGATGAGTGCTATGCTTTAGAACAACTGATTCGTTAGTATACATCAAAAATAGACATATTTAGAGCAAAAAATATAATACCATGCCATGATCTGTACGTTATAATAGAAGCATTAATAGATTAAGGAAAAAGGGTGACCGACATGTTGAAAGGGATTTCATCAATCATTTCGCCGGAATTACTAAAAATCTTAATGGAGATGGGGCATGGAGATACAATCGTCCTCGCTGATGGCAATTTCCCATCCGCAAGTCATGCCACGCGCCTCATTCGTGCAGATGGACATGGCATACCACAATTGTTAGACGCGATTCTCCAGCTTATGCCGTTAGATACATATGTTGAACATCCGGTTGCGCTCATGGATCTTGTTCCAGGAGATAACGTAGAGACACCGATTTGGGATGAATATCGTGCGATTGTGCAACGTCATGAAGGACAAGACGTATCGTTCGAGATGATTGAACGGTTCGCATTCTACGAAGAAGCGAAGAAATGTTACGCGGTCGTCGCAACAGGTGAGCGTGCGCTGTATGCGAATATCATTTTGAAGAAAGGGGTTATCGCGTCCTCATGACAGCCATTCGAATTGATGCACATCAGCATTACTGGTCGATTCAAAGAGATGATTATGGTTGGTTAACACCGGAACTACCGACACTTTATCGAGACTATCTTCCTACAGATCTTGAAGCACTGCTCAAGGAGCATCAGATTAACGGCTCGATTGTTGTTCAAGCGGCAGAGAGTATCGCGGAGACAGACTTTATGTTGGGATTGGCTGCACAGCATCCGAGTATTCTCGGGGTAGTTGGGTGGCTAGATCTGAATGCACCAGATTATATGCAGCAATTAGAGCGATTTCGTGCACATCCCAAATTCGTAGGCGTACGGATCATGATTCAAGAAATGAAGGATAGCAATGAGGTTCTTGAACCCGGGATGCTGCAAGCGATTACAAATCTTGCAGATACGGGAGTGCCTGTTGATCTGCTATGCACGTCGAATCAACTGCATTCGGTCGTAGAGCTGCTGAAGCGAGTGCCTCATTTGCATGCCGTGATCGACCATATTGCCAAGCCACAAATTGCAGCGCAAGTATTCGAGCCATGGCGATCACAAATGGCGGAGATTGCAGCGAATCCAGGCATTTATTGCAAATTGTCAGGCATGGTGACTGAAGCGGATCATCAGCACTGGAGCTCGGAACAGATTATCCCATATATACGCCATGCGATCGACCTATTCGGGTATGACCGTATCATGTTCGGTAGTGACTGGCCTGTATGTCTGCTTGCAGCAAGCTATGATGAGGTTGTAGGTGTGCTTGAACAGTCGATGGATTCACAAGTGAGTTCAGAAGATCGCGAGAAGTTATTTGGTCGCAATGCGGCTGACTTTTATCGGTTAATTTCACAGGCATAATAATAGGGTTAGAGATCATTTACAATTACTTCATGATATGATGACATCCCGTTGATAAAGAAAAACATTCTCCTCACATTTTGATCTCATAATGGAGCTAATTCTAAGGGAACAAGTGAGGAGAATGATAACCATGATGAAATCAACAACGATTCGAATATGTACATTAGTGATGTTATCATTTGCATTAACGGCGGGGGCTGGACTATCAACAGTTGAAGCTAAAGCCGTTTCATCTGCTGCATCATCACAAATAAATGGTAAATTCACTCAGGCTTCCATAATCGGAGTATGGATCCATTAGGAAAATAGGGAACAGGATCCTGAGATCCTTGTTCCCTACTTTTATGAGATGGCTTTGAGACCGACGACCGATCCGAGGATAATGAAGATACACAAGATGCGTCGCCAATCCTTGGATTCATGGAACAAGAACATACCCATCAGCGCTCCCCCGGAGGCCCCAATTCCTGTCCAGATCGCGTAGGCCGTCCCCATTGGAATTGAGCGCATCGCGATGGTTAAGAGTGCGAAGCTGGCACCGAAAGCCAGGATCAGGTAAACGACAGATTTCCAGTTCTTATCGCGATTCACAATATTAATCATGACGACACCGAGCGTTTCACATAAACCAGCCAAGATGAGTAAGATCCAAGCCATTATGTTTCACTCCCTTCAGCTTGCTCATGATTTCCTGTTACGAGTTTCAGTCCAACGACACCAAGCAGTAACAAGAGGACGAGCAGCAGCTTCGCGAGGTTGAAGGGTTCACCGAAGAATAGCATCTCGGAAGCGACGGTTCCAGCGGTTCCTAACCCAACGAATACAGCGTAAACGGTTCCTACGGGAAGACTGCGTGAAGCGACGATGATGACATGGAAGCTGATATAGATTGCGATAATCGTACCGATCCATGCCAAGGGTGTTGAAGCATGCTTGAGCCCAATGACCCACATGACTTCAAATACGGCGCCACAGACCACTTTTAACCAATGATTCATTTGAATCACTCCTATCTCTGATTGTTATTATGAAGCAAAATGACCGAAACAAACCGAAAAAGCCCGAGAGTCATCGATGTATCGATACTCCCGGGCTTTTGTCCCTCCGTGTCAACGGCGTGAATGCCGTTCGCTTCCTCTCGGACCAGACTTGTTACCAATATGGTAACAACGGAACCCTAGGAAACTTTGCTCATGAAATTACTTGTTAGTATAATACAGTTTGTAGCGAAGCTCAATAGAAAATTTGTGCAGAAAAAAATGTTAGGTGTTTTGTCAGAAAATCATTCTATCCTGCGTCTATACCATAGATCAATGACTCGCGAGGTGCTTAACTTGAATGAAATGTTATTAAAATGGGATGAGATGGAAGATGAAATGCTCGTTCGAGAATCAAGGAATGGGAGGCAGGAGGCGTTCGGTGAGCTGGTGCGTCGACATCGAGCGAAGGTATATGGCTACGCACAGTCCATTACCCAAGAAGCATTTCTTGCGGAAGATATCGTGCAAGAAGCCTTGGTTCGTGCCTTCCTGAATCTTGGATCACTAGTGGATTCTGCGCGGTTCTTGCCGTGGCTGCATCGGATTATTCGCAATCAAGCATACACGAAACTGCGAAGTTCATCGGTAACGAGAGAGCGTGTTGCAAGTGGGTTGGTTCGGCTAGGAGATGAAGAGGCTAGAGAAGAGAACTGGCATGACCTTGATTACATTCTCTATCGATTGTCGAGAGCTACCCCGCCCGTTGATGATCAGCGGTCGAATCCCGAAGAGCGACTTATTCGTCAGGAACTGCTCGATATGATCAGTGGTATGCTTCGTTGTCTGAAGCCAAGAGAGCGGATCATCTTCGAATCGCATTTCTTCGATCAACTGTCACCGCAGGAGATTGCAAGACTGTTCCACCTGACGGATGCAAACGTGTATCAGATTCTATCCCGTTCCAGGAAGAAAGTCATTCAAGAGAGAGTTCGTGTCGTTGTTGATGACTATGTGAAATCGAGAAAGGATATGAACAATATGAAAAAAGTAATGTTAAACCCTTCTGAAGCAACGCAACAAGGATACAGCTGGACATCCGCTGCAACGATTATGCATAAGATGATTACGTTTACGGGTCGGGAGGTATCGCTGCCTGCGGTTATGGGTTATTCAGGTCATGCTTTTCGGATCAACATTATTCCAGAGGATATCCATATTGCGGGCCCTACATGCTTTTATTTCGATCGTAACCTCTCGCAAGGGATGCGGAATTTAGGTTACGAGACCCGTGTGGTCGTAGGAATCAAGCCTGCGATGGGGCCCAACGCGAATTTAGGTGATCCAGGTCAATTGACTTCCGCTGCGAAAGAAAAGAGGGAAATCCATCAAGCTCTGCCGGAAGCGCTAGAATTAATCCATCGTTCGCTGGATCGTGGTCTGCCTGTCATGACCTGGGATACGTTCATCCCTGAGTTCGGCATGATTTACGGCTATGATGATGAGCAGCGACTCCTCACGGTTCATGAATGCGGTAAAGATGATGCGGTTCCTTATGAACATTTGGGTAGAGGGATTCTTGAGGATTTGTTCGTGTTGGCGATTGAGTCACAGTATGAGATTGATGAGCGTTCGGCTCTACGGGGCGCACTAGAGATGATTCTAGATCACTATCAAGGACGTGAAGAGCAGTGTATGAATGCGGTACAAGGGCTCAGCGCCTATTCCGTATGGATCGATGCATTCCGGGGTGGGAAGATTGAGCCGAATGGGAATGCCTACAATACCGTTCTTCTCTGGGATGCGCGCCGTAATGCTGCAGCATTCTTGCATGAAGTCGCCGACACATGGGCAGGAGAGACGCCAAGTGACGGACATGTTCGGGAGTTAAGCCGGACAGCAGCGGCAACGTATACGCAAATTGCGGAACAATTACAAGAATTGCATCAGATGTTCCCATTCCCGATGGGTGGCGAACCAAATGATCCTGCTCGTGCAGAGCGTTCGATACAGATTCTGCAGTCGGTTCATGCCCTTGAAGTTCAGGCTGTAGCAACATTAGAGCAAATGAATGAGGCTTTACAGTAAGCAGTGAACGATAAATTCATAGGATCGACAAAGGCAATCCGTGTGACGGGTTGTCTTTTTGCGGTTGATAGGCTATCATAACCATAGTTTGGTAAATATACTATTTTAAGAGAATCGTAGGAGTTGAATCAGTTGGAAAAATGGATTGTATGGTTGAGTCTGTTATCGATTTGTACATTTTCAATACCGGTATATGCAGGGGAAATGCCATTAAATCAGAACATTCGAGATTTCGACACTTCATCGCTCATTAAGACGGATCTCTCCTATTGGGTATGGGGAAATAATCAGTCGGTACCGACACAAGTTGCGGCTTTAACCGATGTTGTTCAATCTTTTCCCGATCAATTGGTGATGAAGAAAGACGGATCGGTATGGTATTGGGAAGATACATCATCAGGCATTCAGATTCAACAGATGAAGGGCTTGAGCAATATCGTTGCCGTGGCCCCAGGTTGGAGAGGATCAATAGCCTATAATCAGACGGGGAAAGTCTATTATTTGTCGAAGACAGAGGGACGATTTACACCGGGGCAAGCGGATTATGCAGAGCTGCGCGAAATTGATCATGTCGTGGATATTAGCAGCTATTATGATCAAGACAGCGAGTTTCACTGGTTGTTCGTCTGTGATGATGGCCGACTTTTCCAGAGCAATGAGCAGCTTGATGCCATCGTGCCTGTTGAGTCGCTGCGCTCCGTGAAGGAAGTTGAGGAGAGTATTGTGCTTCAATCAGATGGTACGGTGCTTCAACTCAAGAATAACAGAAATGAAGATGATCGTGCGAACGCAAAAGGAACGGGAGAACTCCAATTTGCATCAGTTGAAGGGTTAACCGGCATCCAGAAGATTGCATCAAAAGGCGGTTCTTATCTTGCGATTGATGGGCAAGGACGCGTTTGGTTCTGGGGCGTGACCTATACGGGCTATTCCGATGGCACCACCTTGCACCAACAACCAAAGGCGATCCATTTATCGGGTCTGAAAGGAAAGGCACGAGAAGTCTATATTGTTGAACGAACGTTGGTTGTATTGGCTGAGGGTGGAAATGTATATGGAACGTCGATCGATCAGCTTGCATCGTTATCTACGAATATGCCATGGAAGCTCATTGCAAGTGATGTTCAAACGATTAAAGCCAGTACGCGTCATATGATTATGATGAAATACGGGGGATCGCTGTGGGGTTATGGTGTTAATAAGAATGGGCAACTGGGGCACGGGGATTACGAATTTATGCATGACAACCCCGTGAGCGTACAGAAGCCTGTGTCTGTGGAGTATAACGGCGAGATCATTCAATTGAATAATGGCGTGATCATTCAGAACGGACAGGCTTTTATACCCCTTCGTTCGGTGTTCGAGAAAATTGGTGCTGAAATCGGGTGGGACATGGCAACGAAAATTTCGACCTTGGAGCAAAAGAAAGCCGACCCAGCGGTGAGCATACGGATTGACTTCCGATCGGGTGAAGTAACGAAGAACGGTGAGAAAGTAACGCTATTGAATAAACCTTTTGTCCTGCAAAGTACGGCGTATCTGCCATTACGATTCATAAGCGAAGCGCTAGGAGCCAAGGTGGAATGGAATCAAGAGGTGGGCAAGATTGTGATTACAATGAAATAAATAGAATGGGAAAGAGGTAAAAGCTTAATCCTGCAACATGTGCGTGCGTTGCTGGGATTAAGCTTTTTGTTTGTTGCATGGCATAAAAAAAACACCGTGCGGTGTCTGGTTTGCATTTTTGGGTGGGTTCAAATAGAGCCTGCCTATCCCGGTTCCCTATAATATTAGTATAAACTGGGATTTATTATAAGTCTATACTTTTAGCGAATTTTTCTATATTTTATACTATGCGGCTGAAAACATACAAAATGGCGGTGATTACATATTAGTCATGTTAGGTTGTTGAAATGGATGAATCATGCGATGTTCTATTGTTTTCGCAATGCCTTCTTGATTCTGTACCGAAAAGAGCGGCGTCCTGTTCTTGTCTTAGCGGTTACGATGCTATTATCGATTCCGATCATGCCACTCGAATTTATTCTAGTTCAATCTTTTATAGATCAAATTGGGGCATGGACAGCAAGTGATTCGATGGGTTCCATTCTTATGGCAGTGGTGTGGATTGGGGTCCTTATGTTCGTGAACAATATCGTACTTGGGGTACCCGTCCCACTCGCCATGACACGCTTGAATGAGGTGGGCACGTTAGAAGAACAACGAATGATTGTGGAGAAGACGTCAAAGCTACCGCTATTATCCATCGAATCTGCGACTGTGAAAGATTTACGAGAACGCGCAGTACAGGTTTCTATTTATGAGGTATATCATACAGGTCTTCAGATCCTCCAATTGTCGTTGCAATTATCCCTTCTCATGCTTCTTATTCTCCAATTCGGGCAATGGATTCCCGTCGTTACTGTGGTTGCAGTTGCCATCTTATTATCATATGTATCGGGTAAATCTGCAGCAAGTCTTGAGCACCTGCAGCGGGCGCAAGCCTCTCGCCGAAGGATGATACGATATTATGCTGACCTTATGACAGAGCGAAGCAGTGCTAAAGAAGTAAGAATGTTCGGATTAGGGTCCTTATTTATGAATAGGTGGAACGCGCTATATCAGAAGCAATCGAAGGATAGAATCAGGGTTGTTCGAGCTTCAGAGATCCGCAAGTTCGGACCGGAGCTGCTATTGGCAGTGATTGCTGGTCTACTTATAGCTTTGGTCATTCTCTTGCCTGGGTCGAAGCAAATGACATCTGGTGACTTCGCACTCCTCTATCTCGCATTGACGACGGTGCTATCCCAATTGCCGGAACTGATTAATCAAGTCACTACGATGAAGCGGCATGCGATGAAATGGCAGGACTTTCGGGCTTATCTTGATCTCGAGGAAGATCCGTGTATACGCGAAAATGATATACATGTGGAAAAGGGAGCGTGCAACCTACAACTATGTGTTCAGGACATTTGGTTCCGATATCCCGATTCGGAGGTTGATTCGATCCAAGGCATTAGCTTTACAGTGCCGCCCGGATGTCGTGTCGCGTTGGTTGGCGAGAATGGTTCAGGAAAATCTACCTTAGTTAAGTTGATTCTTGGCCTTTATCCTCCAAATGCGGGGGAAATAACATGGCTTAATACGAGGGAAGGGTCGAAAGAACATGTGACTGGAAGTGCTTCGATATCTGCCGTGTTTCAAGATTTTACGCGACTTCATTTGACCGTTAGGGAGAACGTCGGCCTTGGTAATGTCGGAGTGATGGCGCATGATGTGATGTTGCTCGACTCTTTGGAGACAGCGGGAAGTAAATTTACTAATTTAGAAATGCAGCTCGGTGTACCTTTTGGCGGAATTGATCCATCGGGTGGCGAATGGCAGAAGATTGCTACAGCACGTGCAATTCTACGGGATGCCTCCTTTATTGTATTCGACGAACCAACTGCTGCGTTGGATCCCCAAGCGGAGAAGGCTGCATTCGAGCAGTTCATCCAGTTAACCGAAGGTCGATCCGCGCTGTTAATTACCCATCGGCTTGGCGCAGCCAAATTGGCGGATGTGATCCTCGTCATGCAGGAGGGTCGTATTGTCGAACAGGGAACTCATGATGAATTGATGCTGTTGAATGGCGAATATCGCCGGATGTTCGATGTGCAAGCATCTTGGTATGTCTAGATGAAAGTGGGGGGAGTTGGGCTATGAAGGATAATGTTCGAACCAATATTGTCAGCAGCATCTTTCAATTGATGAGTCGAGTTTGGCGTCGAATGCCTATTATAGCATCGGGCTGGCTAAGTATTCCGATCCTACTCGGTGTTCTGATTATACCGGGATACGCCGCACAAAGGGCATTGATTGATGTATTTATACATGGCGACATAGAGCGGTCATGGATGGATGTGTGGCTGCTCGCATGGCCGCCGCTGGCTATTTTCACAGGAATATCGTTATTGCGTGTAGCACTCACTGCAATTCAAAATATCGTCGATGTTAAATTCCAAGACCGTGCGACGATGCAAGTGCAAGCGGAAGTGTATGAGCGGGCTTCGCGTGTTTCCTTGGAGCAACTGGAGCAGGCGGATTACTATAATAGACTCCAACGAGCAAAGGGAGTTGCTGGAACAGATTTGTTCGGTGTGCTCCAACAGCTTATTTTTCTATTACGATTGGGGTTCGAATTCATCGGGTTGATGATTGTGGGGTGGCTAGCTGATCCTGTAATAGGAATTGTATTCGTCATCATCTTCGGTTTGTCTTTTGCGGTCCGCCTGGAGTCAGACATTGTCGTGCGCCGCGTGAATCGTGATTTGACGTTCTCCGGCAGGCAGTCTGATTACTTAAATGATGTTCTGTCTCGGCCAGATACCGTGAAGGAACTGCGTATCTTTGGTTCAATCGATTATTTGATCGGGAAATGGTATGGGTTGATGGGAGCGTCACTAGCCACGCGGATGAATGCACGCCGTAGAGAAATTAAACATGGGATCTTCGTATCATCCATACAGATTGTGGGGCTCATCGGAGTATTGATCTGGATGGTGATGCAGATGAAATCGGGCGGGTTTACTGCCGGGAGCTTTGTTGTTGTTTTCTTGGCACTTCGCCAAGCTTATGGAATCTCGGGACGAATGGCGTTCCCCGTTAGCAAGATCATAAATCAAGGATCTAAAATCTATGATTTAGTTACATTTCTACGAGAGGAAGCGGGATTTAAGCATGAGAACGAGAAGGAGAATAGGGAAAGAGTAAGGGACGGGATGGAGGTACCTAGCGGGAAGGCGAGAATCAGCTTTGATCATGTGACATATTCATACCTAAATGCCAATAAACCTGTGCTGAGTGATATTCATCTGACTTTGCATCCTGGTGAGATTGTGGCTTTAGTTGGCGAAAATGGTGCAGGTAAATCTACATTGGTTCGACTCTTGTTAGGTCTCTATCAACCGACGCGTGGGAAAATGCTATGGGATGGCAAGGATTATAAGGAGTTGGATGCAAATTTCTTACACGGCTCGATGTCTGCGGTTTTTCAAGATTTTGTTCGGTATGAGACGACAGTGCGTGATAATGTGGCCTTTGGATGCGTGAAGGATGCTGATGAAGATGAAGTACGTCGTGCCTTACAAAAGAGCGGTGCTGCGGATCTGGTCAACATGTCGGGTGGCATTGACGCTCAAGTAGGTTTGCTCGCATCCGGTGGTCATGATCTAAGTGGCGGACAATGGCAGCGCCTTGCACTTGCAAGAGCGGCAGTACGGGATACTCCGCTTCTAGTACTCGACGAGCCGACTGCTGCGATCGATCCGCAGTATGAGATGAATCTCTATCATTCTTTTCGAAAAATGGCGCAAGGTAAAACGGTACTTCTCGTCTCCCATCGGCTCGGCTGGGCGCGTTATGCGGATCGGATCGTCGTGCTTAAGGAGGGGCGCATTGTTGAAGAGGGGACGCATGAAAAATTAGTAGGTAGGGATGGAGAATATGCTAGGATGTTTCGAGCGCAGGCTGAATGGTATCGCGGGGCTTAGTGTTGAAGTCAAGGAAATTGAAATCTTCGATTTGCAAACACATGCTTGTCACTATGCACCTTGACAGGGGTTATGTGGTAAAATGTGTAAGAGTGATGGGGGTTCGCGAATATAGCTTAAGTTGTAAGTAATGCGAAGTTCGTGAATATATTGTTAAGTGAAATTGCTGAAACATTTAAGAGCGAGGTGAAGAATGAGTAAATCAATTAATAAATATCTCTTTTATACCGGACTGGGATTGTTAGTTGCATTTATTGTAATCATCATAGCAATCAACATTAACAAGAGTGATGGACAGTATAGACTGACTGTTTATAATAGTTTACAAGGGAATATTGGAAAACAAATCGAAGGGCTGAAAGACCGGAACCATGAAATAAATTATATCTCCTATAATGACTTTGATGGACGCATTAAATTGAGTTCTGATTGCTATGTACTAAAAGATCGGAAAAGCAATGAAATTATATTAATTACTGACAAAGTCGACGAAATAAATATACTACTAGAATCAGGAAAAGAATAATAACGATTTTGTAAGAGTCTCAAGGAAGTCAGCAACTTCACATAACAACGTATCTACGCTGCGTCGCTAATGCTC
Source organism: Paenibacillus sp. GCM10027629 (assembly GCF_042676425.1). NCBI lineage: Bacteria > Bacillati > Bacillota > Bacilli > Caryophanales > Paenibacillaceae > Paenibacillus > Paenibacillus sp. GCM10027629. The sequence continues at coordinate 1,051,333 of NZ_JBHTGZ010000003.1, forward strand.
CTTGGTCTGCCCGAGGATTTTCGAATGAAGTGGAATCAGGCAGACAACCCTGCACCACCTCCGCGCCGCGGCCAGTTGCTAACGCTCTTTTAAGGTGGTGAGGGTTCGTAGATACAAGAACGTTGTATGAAATATCCGAATCATAGTATTTTAGGGGGTTATTCATGGTAACGGTAAAATTACATATAGAGAAACCTATCTTACCATCTCAACTAAGGAATCTTTATCAAGGTGCTGGTTGGTGGCCCGATCGGAATGAGGATGGAATTATACAATTACTTACTTGTGGTGGTGCAGTAGGAGCATGGGAAGATGATGTATTGGTTGGTTTCTGTAGATCTATTTCAGACGGAATATATCGAGCTTATGTAGAAGATGTTGTTGTATTAAGTACTTACAGAAATAAAGGAACAGGAAAATTAATGATTGATAGGCTTTTAAATGAATTAAAAGATATTGATGTTATTAGTTTGTTTTGTAAAGATGATTTGGCTGGTTTTTACGAAGTATCAGGATTTAAAGGGACAAAACAAATTGTAATGCACTATAAGAAACAAGGAATTTGAAAGTCGAGCCGAAGAGGCCGGATACTTCATATAACAATACATTCACGCATCAAGCCTTCGGCTCTCGGTCCCCGAGAAGGATTTGGCAGAGGAGCGGAGTCAGGGGACAACCCTGCGAACCTAATCGCGTTGCGACCGCCCCTTTGGGGCTTAAGGTTCTTGGGTTCGTGAATGCCTAACGTTATAGGAAATCAGCGTATACACAATAAATAAAAATTTGTTAAAACTCTATTAATTATTTGAATTACAAATCTAAAATATCAATCGAGGTAAAACTAATGAGTCTAATCTACAAAGGAATCGAAACAGTTGATCCAATCGAAAGAATGAAACAACATGAACTCACGAAGTCATTATGGCAGAAACTAAATGAAATGAGCATTAAGACAGGAAATAAAGGACGAATAACTGGCTATATAGTTTCAAATTCACTTGAAGATCTATTGGAATTAAAAAAACAATATCAAGATGATTTTGAAGCAACTATCTTTAATGATGAAGAAGATTCAACACAAATAATACAAATAAAAACTCCAATAAGTAGATTGAGTTTGGAGGCACTTATAGAGTTGGCGGATATATTAATGATTTCTGCAGTGGAATTTAATGCAAAATTCAATGGACTTGAGTTGGATATTAATGAAGTCAAGAAATTAAATGCACCTTGGTGGAAGTTTTGGTGATTAGTATAAATAAATATTAGTAATTCGAAGAGGGCGCTGACATCCTATAACACCATGTTCACGCTTCGGGCCATTCGGCCCTCGGTCCGGCCGAAGTTAGATGTGGATTCGAGGATGCAATTGGCAGCAGCAGAGAAGCAGATTCAGCCGGACACATCCGCACCGACTAAGCGCATCGCGCCCGGCGACTTTGTCGCCTTAAGTCGGTGGGACGTCGCGAATACGGGTTCGTTAGGTGAAATTAATGCAAAATAATATTAAACTCAGGAATCTCAGAGTTGTCTTTCGAGGAGGATTAATTTGTTAATCAAGGTCGTTTGTTCAGAATGCAGGACGAAGGAAACGAAGAAACTAATTATATAGAGTTAGCAGACGATATTTATTACTCTTTTGAATGTAAGCATGGGCATAGAAAAAATATTATACTCCAAGAAAGAAATTTTGAGATTTTATTCGAGCTAGGATCACTAGCATTAATAGAAGGATTTACACGTGAAGCAGTTTCAAGTTTTGCGGCATCATTGGAGCGGTTCTATGAGTTTGTAGTATTTGTCATACTATTACATCATAAAGTAGAATGGGACGAAATGAAAAAAATGTGGAAGCCTCTTGAGAATCAGTCTGAAAGACAAATTGGGGCATTTAAGACGGCATTTACTTTAAATTTTTTAACTAGTCCACCATCAATCGAGGATAAGAAATATGTCTTTTCGGCATTTGGTAGAAAAGTAAATGCGACTGAATTTAGAAACAAAGTTATACAGGGTCGAATACCTAAATATGAAGAAGTATTAGGATATGGAGAATCAGTTAAGCATTATATCTCTGATATTTTGAAATTACTTTATACTGAAGAATATAATGATACTCATTTGTTGATGACAAGAATTATTCGGAATTCTATAAATTTTGTTGATGCGCCAATTATTATATATAGTTTACCCACGATTATGAAGTGGACAATTCCAGATAATTTAGATCAAACTAGTCTAGCAGAAGATCTAGAGACTCTAAAAAAACATAAAGAGCATTGGATAATTAGACCATAATCTTGAGAGTTGTTTCGAGAATAGCATTAACTTCACCTAACATCGTATCTACGCTGCGGGATATGCCCTTGGTTCGCAAGATGAGGGGAGCGGAGAAGAGGATTCAGCGAACAACCCTGCGAGGCTAAGTCCGTCGGACCCAGTCGCTGAGCTCCTTTAAGCCTTTCGGGTTCGTAGATACCAGAACGTTATCTGAAATCGAGGAAATTAATGAAAGAATAACGGAGGTGTTGCAATGAGGCAATTGAGTTTACTTTTAATAATGATTTTATGCCTTTCTGGATGCACACTGGATGATAATGAAAATAATAATTATGAGATGTCTTCTCAAGCTGATAAAGATAACTTAGAGAACTTAAAAAAGTCAGGAGTCGACTTTAACAAAGAACAACTTGTAGATTTTCAAATATCAGTTGATTCAGAAAATAACGGCATAAAGATAAATGAAAAAATGGCGAACAAAGGTTATAAATGCACTCTTCAGAAAGATTATGAAGGGGATCGTTGGACCTCAGAGTGTTCAAAAGAAATAATTTTAGAATTTGACACCATAGTAAATATTCAAGAAGAAATAAATAAAATATCAGAACCATATAATGGATTTTCAGATGGTTGGGGTATGATAGTTAAACCATAATAAAATTGCTGTATGTCAGCAGTTCGAAGAAGCCTCGACTTCAGATAACACCATTTCACGCTTCGGGGCATTCGCCCCTCGGTCCGGCCGGAGTTCGATGCATTTCGATGAGGTATTTCGGAGTACAGAGAAGTGGAATCAGCCGGACACACCCGTACCACCTAACCGCATCGCGGCCGCCCTTCGAGCTTAAGGTGGTTGGACGTCGTGAATACAATAACGTTATCTGAAATAACTACAATATATTAAAAACCTGAAAAAGAGGAAGTTCAAATGAGTTATGATCTAACAGTACATTTGAAGTGTTTAAATGATAGTATAATTCCGAAATGGCTAGCTGAGATTACGAAATTTAATATGGATATTGATGTACATCCCGATTTTTCTTTTAGTAATCACTCTGGGTTTCTTCCCTTTAGGTTCGTTGTCTATGATTGTCCGAATATTACTTTAAATAATAATGAACTGATGTCAGGATATGAATTGTATGTTAGTCCATATCAATGGAGAAATGAAAAGAAGTCCATCTTTTCGAAATTATTTAGAAAACAAAAAGAAGTTTCAGAAATTGAAAGTAAATTAATAGATGCTGATACCGAAGTTACCTTTAATATTAGCGCACAGGATAGTTTTGAATATAGATTGGGTTGGTATTCTGCTGCATCGTTAGCAAAAGTATGTAATGGTGTATTAACTGACTTGCAAGAAGGGGTTCATCTTGACGGAGAACAAGCAATAAAACACGCATACGTGAAGGTTATAGAAGATGAAAAATTACTTATAGGATCTGAATGGAAAATACATAAATCTAAAGATTGGCTGGGGTAATTCGAGGAGTCAGTTCCATCAGATAACATCGCATTCAACGCTGCGGGCCGCATGCGACCCTTGGTCCACCGGAGTGGGGCAGGAAGCGAACTCTGTGGACACATACCACCGCCTAACTGCCGCAAGCGGCAGCCGGTTCCTGACGGAACCTTAAGGTGCTAGGACTTCGTGAATGCGGGAACGTTATACGAAACCGGTGAAGAACTTATTATGTAAGTAATTCTTGAGGTGAATAAGTGAATAATAGAAAAATTAATAATATCTTTTTCATTTTAGGTGGAATTCCACTAGCACTATATCCTTTTGTAATAATTGCAGACATAATGCTACTAGCCGCAGAATCTAATCCTCAAAGTGTATATGTAAAGGTATTGGCGTATCTATTTTTAATTTTAAGTAGTACATATTTATTGACTTATCTGGCTTGCCTATTTGTGTATTCGGGTTCAGGGGAAAAGAAGAGAATATTATCAATAATTCCGTTAATGCAATTATTATTTACAGTTATAGTTTGTTTTATTTGGAGTTTAATAGACTAATAATAAAAACACATAAGGAAATAAACACGTTTGGTTGGCATTATCAAGGAAGTCACAGGCATCGTCTAACACCATGTTCATGCATCGGCGGACAAGCCGCCTCGATCCGGCAGGAGTCCGATGAGGATTCAGAGAAGGGATCGGCAGTGGCGGGGAAGTGGATTCAGCCGGACACATCCAACTCCCTAACCGCATCGCGGCCGCCCTTCGGGATTAAGAAAGTTGGACGTCGTGAACACATAAACGTTAGACGAAATTATTGTGGAGGAAAAATGAATAAAAGAGACAGACTAAAAGATAAACACTTTCAAGTGATAATCAATAATAAGAGAGTTAGAATACTAAATTACAAAATCGAAGCTACCATTGATGATTCGACAGATAAAGAAGTAATAATTTTAACTCTAATTACAAAGCTCTACAGTGAAGTATTCAAAGACAAAGAAATACAAATACAAATCAAAAAAAACGAATCGAACCTAATACTAAAGGGACATTATAAAGGTGCATTATTACAACCAGGACTAAAAAGATATATTTACAATATTGATAACGAATAGAATTGTTTCGCAAGTATTTCAAGGATGACAATGACTTCGTCTAACACAGTATCTACGCTGCGGGCTTCGCCCTTGGTTAGCAAGAAGCGAAAAGCAGAGAAGTGGATTCAGCGAACAACCCTGCAAGGCTAAGTGGCAGAGCCACCCAGTCGCTGACGCTTCTTTAAGCCTTTCGGGCTCGTAGATACACAAACGTTATTGAAATTCTATCTAATGATGTATTCAATCTATAAATTACAAAATCTATGATATAATTTAAGTGATTATAAAAGACGTTTGGAGGGATCAAACGCATGAAATGGCAAGAAGTAAGAGAAATATATCCTAACCAATTTGTTAAGTTTGAAATTATGGAATCAGAACTTCGGGAAGATCAAGAAATCGTTGAGGAGGTAGCTGTAATCGGACCAATACGGGATGAAGAAGCAACCAATGAATTATTAAAGAGTAAAGATAATACAATTATCTATCATACATCGAAAGATCGAGTTGTCATTAAGATTCGTAATCGTAACGTGTTAAGGCGAGCACATTAATGAAGCTTGAGTACCGTGATGGATTATTATTTACTTCAATTCTAATTAGCTATGAAGGCAAGACTAAATAATATTGTCATTGATACGGGAGCAAGTCATACGTTAATATCGCAAGATGAAGTTGATGATATTGGTGTTCGAGTGTCGGCAGAAGATCAGATCGTAACGAGTTATGGCATTGGTGGCAAAGAACATGCTTTTATAAAGAAGATTGAAAGTGTTTAAGTCGGGGATTTTATAATGAATGATGTTGCAATAGATTTCACCTCATTTAAATATGAAGATATACTAATGAAGGCTAAATTTAACATAGACCTGAACAGCTTGGAATTCCGTCTGCAATAAGATGATATTGCAGATTTTTTTTGTAGGAGAAATCGGAGAAGAAATAGAACTTCACATAACACCGTACCTACCCTACGGGAGTCAAGCCCCCTTGGTCTGCCGAAGGTTTTCAAGGAGGCGGATTCACAGCCAGCCCTGCACTGCCTAACCGCGTCGCGGCCGGGGTATGTGATGGCAATAAAAGAAGTATAGCATATCGTGGAAAAGATAAATAACTTTATAGAGCAACACTAGTCAGACCAAAAAGCGGCTACTGGTGGTTGAGCTTAACCTTAGAAAGGTCGGAAATTAAGTGGTCGTGTACTGGCTAAGTTTATTGTTATTCTCTTCACTCGGAAGTTTTATTTTCTGGATTTTCCTTTACAAAATTGTATGGGAATCTTGGAGAACTCGAAAAATTAATCAAGGAAAAAAGAGAAAGAAAAAGGTTATCAAGCGGACGTTTTTCGGCAAAGTGAAACATGTTATCGGTTATGGATTATCTTACGTTTTCATGTTAGTTATATTTATTGGCATACCTATCTTCTGTTTCTACGCTGCAGTTCCGACTTGGTTAGACCTACCGGTTGTACTTACAGGTAACTATGCCGAGATGACAGGTCATTTGACTAAAAGTACAACTGTTGAGATGTCAGGTAAGTCATGGGGTTACCCATATTATGCTTATATGGATGGAGAATTCTTTAATTCTCTAGTATCGCTTGATTATTTTGAGGATCAAATAATTACTGTGTATTATCTACCTCACACGAAAGTAATTGTGGACACGCTGTAACCACTCTTAGCGAACGTCTATTTTTGATGAATTTTGAGAGGGAGCAGATTAGAAGACCGTAAAGAAAACCATAATTAGGACTAAACATGAAGAGTGTAGTAGAAAAATAAGACAAGAACTAAAACAGCAGATAACACAATATTCACGAGCATACGCCCTAGGTCCAGCAGAAGTTAGAAGTTTATTCGGTGAAGAATTGGCAACAGCAGAAAAGTGGTGAGGGTTCGTAGATACCAACGTTATACAAAAGATCATATAAGTACTTAAAACACAAAGGACGGAAGGCATTTGGAACAATTACCAAAATCATTGTTAGTTAGAAGATTTGGAGCTTTTTTTATCGATCACTTTATTATTGTGTTTTTTATTGTGATGTCTTTTTTCTTAGTTATTGATCCAAGCGAAAATGAGATATCCTCAATGTTGATCAGAATAATATTATTGATAGTTTGCGCATTTGTCTTATATGGTTGCAAAGATATCGTGAATGGAAGAAGCATGGGGAAAAGATTTTTCGGACTTGCCGTTCGAGATAATAATCAAGAACTACCTTCAACAAGTAAATTAATAATTAGAAATCTTTTTACGTTCCTTTGGCCAATCGAACTTATAGCAATATTGATAAGCAAACAGAAAAGGAAAATTGGTGATCGTTTAGTAAATACAGATGTATATTCAGTCAAGAATAATAAGAATATTTTGGGGATAGCTTTATCGATTACTTCCATAGTTGTTTTCTTTGTTTGCATTATGTTTTTTGGAATACTACAAATTATAAAGCGGGATGAATCCTATTTAATTGCAACAGATTTTATTAAGTCAAGTTCTGAAATCAAGGAAATAGTAGGAAATGAAATTACATTGGGATACTTTCCAAGTGGTGCAATAAATTATGAGAATGGATATGGAAATTCGGATTTAACGATTAAAGTAAAAGGTAAAAAAGGAACAACATTAGTTCATATTATTTTAAGTAAAGAACCAAATAGAGACTGGGGAATTGAAAGTATTGATTATTAGTAAGTTGGTTCAGAGAAGCATGATCCTTCGTATAAACACCATATCTACGCTGCGGGCTATGCCCTTGGTTCGCATGAAGTGATAAGCAAGGAAGATAATTCAGCTCACAACCCTGCGAGGCTAAGTCCGTTGGACCCGGTCGCTGTCTTAAGCATCTCGGGCTCGAAGATACAAGAACATTTATCCGAAAGTAATGCTTGAATTTTAGGAGGTTGTTCGAGGATGGATGTATTAAAGGAACTTGGTATTAATATATTTGGTGTTATTATAGGTGGATTAATAGCATATAAAATTGCAAGATGGCAATTTGAAGCTAATGAAATATTAGAAAGTCGAAATAATCAAGTCCTACTTAGGGAGAACATTGACCGAATTAGAAAAGAATTAAGAAAGAATCTTGGAATAGTTATTGAACTTAAAGGGGTACTTGATAAGAGTAATAATTCAAGAGTTGAGATACTAGAATGGGGAATGACATATGTTGATTCATTCTCTTTTTTCGCATTCAAACATTTAAGTAATTCGCACCTAAATACACTTCTTCCAACATCGTTGGAAAGATATATTTTTGATTCCTATAACGAATTGGAGAATTTAAAGAACTGGTATAAACAAACATCGAAGGCACATAATTTCAATCTCGGATTTTAAGGATCCCAAGAAGCTGCAAATAATGAGTTTTCAACTATTAAGACGAATTTAAATCAAATTAGAAATAAACTAGAATCTAATATCAAGCAAATTGAAGAATTTAAAGTGTAGCAAATTCAGAGAGGGCATTACCTTCGGATAACACAATCACGCTTCGTTCCAGACTGCCCTCGGTCCGCGAGGAGCGATCGCCAGAGAAGAGAATTCTGCGGACACATCCGCACCGACTAACCGCATCGCGGCCGGCTCCTGACGGAGCCTTAAGTCGGTGGGACATCGTGAATACATTTACGTTATCTGAAAGTTTGGCAATCACTAAAAATCCAAATCTAGAAGGGACCATTTATGAGTACTACTTATAAACTGAAATTAAAGAATAATCTTATAATCGTTGCAATAATGACACCTATAATCATTTTTTTTACATTTATTTTAATTTATGAAGAAGGATTTAGTAACCAATTGATTTCATCTCTATTTATATGTTTTTTCTGTCCTTTCGTTGGTGTCTCCCTTAAAACATTATTAAGTAATAAGCCTGGTCTGATCATTGATCATGAAGGTATATTTAACCGATCAGGCATACCAGTCATTGGTTTTATTCCTTGGGAAGATGTAGAGAGCATTCAATGGAAAGGGCCGTGGCTTTGTGTATTTACATCAAATAATGAAAAATATATTACTGGCAATATAATTTCAAAGTTAATGAAACGGTATAATACTAAGCATTTAGGAACGCCAATTTTTATTAATTTTCAAAATTTAGTTTTGGATGATATTGAAATACTTATGGATCAACTATATTCAGCTATGGAAGAGCATATTGAGAAGAGCAGATTATCTATGGGTGAGGGCGCTGTAGGTCAATCCTTCAGATAACATCTTATTCACGCTTCGGGCCATTCGCCCTCGGTCCGCCCGAGGCGTTTTTGGAGAAGTGGATCCAGGCGGACACGCCCGCACCGGCTAAGTACGCAAGCGCACCCGGCAGCTTCGCTGCGTTAAGCCGGTAGGACATCGTGAATACAAGAAACGTTTTCGGAAATCAGTGCAATTTAAGAACCCAAAAACCATTATATTGACGACATCTACTATTTTAAGTAAGATTAGCACGATTCTATCTTGTTCAATATTCCACAAGGAGGGCTTTATGTCCAGAGAACCCTATCATTACTCCAAAGAATATGCTCGGCAGCTTGACAAAGAAGATGAGCTGGCACGTTTTCGAGATGAATTTTATATGAATTCGGAATCAATCTATCTTGATGGCAACTCATTAGGACTGTTATCCAGACGTGCTGAACGAACAATGTTGGAAGTAGTTGATGCTTGGAAAACACAAGGAATAGATGGCTGGTTACGGGGCGAATACCCTTGGTTTTATCTTTCGGAAAAATTAGCAGCCTTAAGTGCCCCGTTAGTTGGCGGATCAGAAGATGAGATCATATTGACTGGTTCTACAACAACGAATTTACATCAGCTTGTAGCGACTTTTTATAAGCCTGAGGGTGTCAGAACTAAGATTATGGCGGATGAATTGAATTTTCCATCTGATATTTATGCCCTACAAAGTCAATTGCAATTGCATGGATACGACCCGTCTCAACATTTGATTCAAGTAAAAAGTCGTGATCGGCGTACAATTGAAGAAGATGATATCGTTGCGGCCATGACGGATGAAGTAGCACTGATCATCTTGCCGACAGTTCTCTATCGAAGTGGACAATTGCTCGATATAGAGCGTTTAACGGCCGAAGCTCATGCACGAGGAATCCTCATTGGCTTTGACGGCTGTCATTCTGTAGGAGCAATTCCTCATCACCTGAGCAAATGGAATGTTGATTTTGCATATTGGTGCAACTACAAGTATCTGAACAGCGGGCCGGGCGGTGTAGGCAGCTTATACGTAAATCGTAAACACTTCGGTCGCTCACCAGGCTTGGCAGGATGGTTTGGTTCACGGAAAGACAAGCAATTTGACATGGAGCACAATTTTGTTCCGGCGGAGACGGCTGGCGCTTTTCAAATTGGCACACCGCATATCTTAAGTATGGCTCCATTAATTGGATCTTTGGAAATATTCGCAGAGGCTAGTATAGAAAAGCTACGAAAAAAGTCCTTGAATATCACAGCATATATGATGGATTTAATTGAACAAGAATTGGTCGGAATGGGCTTTACAATCGGGAATCCAAAAGATGATCTGCGTAGAGGGGGACATATCTGTTTAGAGCATGAGGAAGCAGCCCGGATTTGCAAATCACTAAAGGAAAATAGGATTATACCCGATTTCAGAGCTCCGAACATCATTCGTCTTGCTCCCGTTGCACTCTATACGACTTATTATGAAGTGTGGGATACTGTGCAACGATTGAAAACAATTATGGTTGAAAAGCAGTACGAGCAATTCGAGAATACACGCGACGTAGTCGCTTAACCAGTGATCAGCAGTGGACAAACCATTTGTTGAAAGGAAATGATTATGACAATTTTTGATATCTCTCGACCATTGAAAACAGGAGTTCCGACTTGGCCTGGAGATACGCCCTTCTCTTACGAGGTCAGTTGGACAAAAGAACAAAGCGGATCGGTAAATGTAGGGAAACTGACGATGAGTATCCATACGGGTACGCATATAGATGCTCCGTTCCATTTTGAAAATGAAGGCCGGAAGGTCATGGAACTAGATCTAGAGCTGTACATCGGACTAGCGAGAGTTATTGACGTCTCGGGTAAATCGAGTATCGGCGCAAAGGATTTGAAGGAGTATGATTTAGATGGTGTCGCTCGATTACTGCTTCGTACAAATTCTTGGTCAAATCAAGAGGATTTTCCCACGGAGATCGCCTATCTGCGAGCAGATCTAGGACCTTATCTAGCGGAAAAGGGAATTCGGCTCATCGGTGTGGATGTACCCTCAGTTGATCCACTCGATAGCAAAGAGTTGTCTGCCCATCATGCCTTGCATGCACATGACATTCATATTTTGGAAGGGATCTTTCTGGAGCACATTGAGCCTGGTGATTTTGAATTGATAGCGCTTCCCCTTCCGCTTGTTGAGGCAGACGGAAGTCCTGTTAGGGCCGTTCTTCGCCGCTTGAAATAGGATAAGTCATACACCATCCATATTAGGAGTGAATAACATGTCCAATTCAGAGAAACACGAACAATCACAGTCAAATGCAACAGAGTCTACCATTCATCGCGACTTTTCAAAAGAGATGTCCTATGGAGACTATCTTCAACTCGATAAAGTGTTATCCAGTCAGCAACGGCTATCTGGGCATCACGATGAAATGCTGTTTATCATCATCCATCAAGCCAGCGAACTTTGGATGAAGTTGATTTTGCACGAATTGGAAGCAGCTCGTCTTCTCATTCAGCAAAATAATTTGGAGCCGGCCTTCAAAATGCTAGCTCGCGTCTCTAGAATTCAGCAGCAATTAATCCAATCCTGGGATGTTTTGTCGACATTGACTCCTGCTGAGTACATGGAATTCCGGAACAGCCTAGGCCGATCATCCGGGTTTCAGTCGTTCCAAAATCGACTTATCGAATTCATGCTGGGGGGCAAGCAAACCAAGGTACTGACTGTTTATGAGCATCAGCCGGAGCTCCATCAACAATTGAGTCAATCACTTCACGAACCCAGCCTCTACGATGCTGCGATCATGGCTCTTTCTTTGAGAGGCTTAGAGGTCGATATGCAGTATTTGAAGCGGGATTGGTCACAGGAATACAAGGAAAATGCCAGTGTCAAAGCCGCATGGTTGACGGTGTATCAAGACGTTGAACGCTATTGGGATCTGTATGAACTTGCGGAAAAGTTGGTTGACATCGACAGCCGTCATCAGCAATGGCGGTTCAATCACATGGTGACGGTTGAACGGATTATCGGATTTAAGCCGGGGACTGGAGGCTCAGCAGGTGTTGAATATTTAAAGCACGTAGTTGCGCAACGTTTTTTCCCTGAATTATGGAGTCTCCGCACAGATCTGTAAGCTACAAATACATGAAAACAAATGCAGCCTGACCTCTATGAAGAGGCAGGCTGCATTTGTTTGACGGGAAGCAGGAAGTTAAAGTATCTGTGTAAGTTCTGAAATATTTATGATTTCTCTAAGCTTATCAATATCTGTAATATGAATGGGGCTGCGATTAGAGAAAGCAAAGAGTCGTAGATGCTTCCACTTTTGAAGTATTTTATTTATTGTAATCCGGGATGTGCCAATGTAGCGGAGATCCAGGCGTGAAGCTCGACAATGGCTGGAAAGTATCCTCCATGACACGGAGCCACTGTTCGACTGAAGCAGCTCAGCAACTGTAAGTAAATCAGCCGGACACGTCTGCACCGACTAACTACATCGCGGCCAGCTCCTGACGTCACCTAAAGTCGGTGGAACGTCGTAAATACGTATAAGTTATATGAAAGAGATATAGGATCATAAAAAACTATAAATCCATGAGAACACTTGTGCGCAGTTGGAAATACTGGTAAAATATAGATAACAATTGAATCTTGGGTGGGCATGGTTTCCCTTCAAAGGGACTTGCACTTTTAACTTACATTAACAATAACAACAAGAAAAAGTAAAATCCCACCCAATGGTTGACTGCCGAAGGTGGGATTTTATTCCGTTAAGACTTAGAAGGGAATATACCATCCAAGCCAATTGTACTGACCAAGTGTTCGTAGCACTTGGTCTTTAATAAATATATATTAACACACTTGAAAACATGTATCAAAACAGAAATTGAATGAACGAAATTAATATTAAAGAACACACTTCTAAAGTAAACTCGAAGAAGACATCTCCATCATATAACACCATTTTCCTGATGCGGGGTATAAATTCCTTGGTCTGCCCGAGACTTTTTTGAAGGAGTATAATCAGGGAAACAACCCTATGAGACTAAGTGGTGAAGCCACCCTAGTCGCTGGCTCTTCCTTAAGCTTCTCGGGTTCGTGAATACAATAACGTTAAAGTATTGGTGGAGATGAGATTGATTTTTTTGAAGGTTTTTCGAGATTTGAAGACAGCCCTGAAAGCTCGAAGGATGATTCTAAATTAAATGTAAAGGGAGATTGATAAAAATGATTCAACAATTTATTGAAGGTATTGAGTATACCGAAATACCAGTTTCTGATTTGGATCAAGCAATAGACTGGTACTGTAATAAGCTGGGCGCCAAACTTGGGATCAGAAATGATGAATTGGCATACGTGGATTTTTCGATAGGGCCAAGCTTATTTTTAGTGAAAACAAATGATCAAACCACTTCTACATTTCTAGTAAATGGAAAAGATCATTATACAATCGGGTTTAGAGTAAAGGATATTGAAGGATTCTATCATTATTTATTAGAACTGGGAGCTGAGGTAAGTGAGATAATTGATGAAGGAAATATTGGTAAGTTCTTTACCTTCTATGATCCTTTCCGGAATATGTTCGATGTTCATCAACCGGCTCAATAAGAAGAATCAGAGACAAGTTAATTGTGGAGCGATTTCGAAGTTAATGTGATGGAACATTTTAATTTCATTATTGAGGTGGGAAATTATGAAAGAATTAGAGGCGTTAATCGATAAGTATGATAAAGAAAATTACTTAAGCGGAGCGATTTTGATAGCTAAGGACGGTAAGATTTTATTTGAGAAGGCATATGGTAAAGCTAGTATTCAACTTGATGTGCCAAATACAGTAGATACCAAATTCCATATTGCCTCCGTAACAAAAATGTTTATTGCGGCAGCAATTTTAAAACTACAAGAGCAGGATTTAGTCCAACTTCATGAGAAGCCTGGTACCTATATAGAAGAATTTAAAGCTCTTCATCCGAACATAACTGTTCATCATTTGTTAACCCATTCGTCAGGACTCCATGATATCTATGGTGTTCCTAATTTACGATTTGAAATGACTAAACTAAACATAGAGAAGGGCTGTTTTCTTACATATTTAGCGATACAAGATCAATTATATCCACCTGGTGAAAGATGGCATTATAGTAGTACTGGTTTTTTAATTTTAGGTTATATCGTAGAGAAAGTAACGGGTCTACCATTTGATAAAGCGTTGAATCAACTTTTCTTAGATCCGTTAGACATGCTAAATACTGGTCCTGATAATCCTCGTACAATTCATGATGGTCGAGCTTATGGTCATTCTAAAGAAAATGAAAAATACATAAATGCAGATAACGATAAGTTAAGTGAAGTTGATGCGCCTCGAGAATTATTTTCTACCGTTCGAGACTTAAATAAGTGGTGCGATGCCTTATTAAATGGCATTTTATCTCAAGAATCAATAGACAAGATGTTCAGACCATATCTCAGTGTAAGCTTTGATCCAACTCTTAAGTATGGATATGGATGGTTTTTAGGGGATCATTTTCGATTAATTGGTGGTGGAACACCTGGGTTTAGGTCGGAGATTTGGCAATTTCCAGATGAGAAGGTAAATGTAATCATGCTTTGGAACTACGAAAAAGTAGATTCTCACAAACTGTTTCATACGATAAATGATTTCATTGTTTAATTGAAGTAGTGACATTGGATTTAACATCCAAATAGATGCGATAGCTATTAAAAAAGAGACTGAGCAGATTCGAAATGAATAATAGAAACTATAGATATTCGATCAATATTCTCAAATAAAACAATAACCTAATGAACCTCCGCGTAAAACGCGGTTTTTTTATTGCTATTATCTTTATGATGTCCTTGTCGAAATGTCTCGAATGCCCTTTATTCTAGTCTCTCAACAATCTGCTATACTATTAGTTGGCTAACACGGAGAACTCGAGGAGGAATCTTATGTACCGGATTTTTATTGTAGAGGACGATCATAAAATTAGCGCTGTCCTAAAGCGGAATATAGAGAAGTATGGATTTGAAGCATCGTGTGTATCGCAATTTCGCGACATTATGCCGGAGATTGCAGCCTATGAACCACATTTGATCATGCTTGACATTAACCTGCCGTACTTCGACGGCTATTATTGGTGTAGACAAATACGAACTAAGTCCAATGTACCGATCATTTTCATTTCTGCTCGAGCGGGTGAGATGGATCAAGTGATGGCTATCGATCATGGCGGCGATGATTATATCACCAAACCGATTCACTTAGACCTCCTAATCGCTAAGGTGAGAAGTGTACTAAGGAGAGTGTATGGGGATTATTCGGCTTCAACCGGTCTTGCCCCATCACCAGAGAACGAGTTAAATGTACAAGGCTTGCGGCTGAATCTAAGCCGCAATGAACTCATATGGCAAAATCGTAAAACCCAGATATCGAAAAATGAACAGTTATTGGCTGAATGCTTCATACATCAGTATGGTAAAACCGTATCGCGGGACCAGCTGCTGGAGACGTTGTGGGACAATGCACAGTTTGTCGATGACAACACGTTGACTGTTAATGTTGCAAGATTGCGGAAGAAGCTGGAGGAGCTGGGTTTGCCGAATGCGATCGCAACGGTACGAGGGTTGGGATATAAATTGCTCCTCGAAGAAGGGGAGGAGGAAGTGAACGCATGAGATGGTTGTTGGCAGCTTTGTTCATTCGTGACCGACTAATTTATGTCGTAACTGGCCTTGTTATTATCGGGATTGGCGCCTGTTTAATGTTGCTGGAAAATGCTCGAAACCCTGGATTAATGGAGCCAAGCACGATTACGTATTTTGTAGCTGCGGGTGCTCTTTTGGGGGTGCTTGGTCTTACGGTTGACTATATCCGGCAGCGTCCGTATTACACACAGCTTAGAAAAGCCATTGATCGGTCTGATGAATTACAGGTTAACGCGATCAATCATTCTGCCGTCACGAGGGAGCAGCAGCTCGTTGCACGTTTGTTCGATCGACAGAACAGCGCTTATCTGAATAAGCTTGGCACATACCGCCGTCAGCAGGAGCTTCATAATCATTTTGTACTGCAATGGGTGCATCATATGAAGACACCTTTATCGGTGATCGATTTGCTCTTGCAAGAGACGCTGAAGCAGATGCCTTCTACGGAGGAGGAACAGAAAGTCCTCATCCTTAGCTTGCATGAAGAGTCTGATCGAATGACGAGAGGTCTAGAAATGCTGCTACATACCGCGCGCCTCGACAAGTTCGAAATGGATCTTCATCTCAAAAAAACGCCGCTTCACGATATCATTCGCGATGTTCTAATCGCTCATAAACGCCTATGTATTCGTCATACCGTCATACCGCAATTTCACGGTGAATTATGGCCAGAAACGGATAAGAAGTGGATGACCGTCGTAATCAATCAAATCGTCAGTAACGCGATCAAATACAGCAAGGATAAGCAGGGTATGAAACACCTTATTTTCCATTTGGAGCAGCAGGCAACAAGCAGCACGCTTAGTGTAACCGATGAGGGAAGCGGGATCGTGCCGCAAGATTTGCCGCGAATATTCGATCCTTTCTTCACGGGTGAGAATGGTCAATCTGCAGGGGAATCGACGGGAATGGGACTGTATTTGGCCAAGCAGATTTGCAACAGGCTCGGTCACAAATTGTCCGTAACGTCGGAATGGGGTGTTGGAACCACATTTACGATCACATTTGAACCTCATGGCATACACATTCTTGGTGACAAGACTGGAAAGGATCTTCACGCTTTGTGACAACCTTGTCATGTTCGGAGCGTGATTTTTGTTATGTAAATCGATGGGTTCGGAGATCGTTGCCCGCTATACTAAACGTTGTAAAGATAAACAGACTGGAGCGGGAGGAGGAATCGAACGATGAGTGTGCTTACAGCGCAAGGGCTTAGTAAAATTTACAATTCCAAAGGGAATATCGTATGTACAGCATTAGATGACATTGACTTGCATATTGAAGATGGCGAATTTGTCGGTGTGATGGGTCCGTCGGGAAGCGGGAAGACGACATTGCTTCATCTGCTGGCTGCCATGGATCGTCCAACATCTGGCCGAATTGAAATTAACGGTATCGATCCGAGCAAGCTGAGTGATAAAAAATTAGCGCTCTTCAGAAGGCGTGAGCTTGGTTTCATTTTTCAGGATTTCAATTTACTGGAAGCGTTGACCATTAAGGAAAACATTATATTGCCGCTCGTGTTGGAAGGGGCGGATCCGATATTGATCGAAGAGAGACTGCGTCCGCTTGCGGAATGGCTGCAGATAGCTCCTCTGTTGAAGAAGCGTACCTATGAAGTATCAGGTGGTCAGAAGCAGCGGGCGGCGATAGCACGGGCTCTAATTAATGCTCCGTCGTTAGTGCTCGCGGATGAGTTGACCGGTAACTTGGATTCGAAATCGGCCAAGGATGTGATGGAGTCGCTCAAGGCGTTGAATGAACGACTGAAGGCAACGGTGTTAATGGTGACGCACGACCCGTTCTCAGCGAGCTATTGCCAGCGCATCGTGTTCATTAAAGACGGCAGAATCTTCTCGGAAATCCGGCGCGGCTCCAATCGACAAGCATTTTTTCAACAAATATTAGACGTGCTGAGTGTGCTGGGAGGGAATTTCAATGACGTTCCGTTCGCTCGCGCTTAGCAACATTCGAGGAAATTGGCGGTCTTACAGTGCATTTTTTATGAGCAGCGTGTTTTCCGTCATGATCTTCTATATGTATGCTGCGTTTATTGCACACCCCGACCTGACGAGCGGTCATATGATCGGGACTTCGCAAGTAAGACAGGGAATGTTGTTCTGCCAATATATTATCGTTATTTTCTCGTTTCTGTTCGTGTTGTACTCTAATGCCGCCTTTCTGAAATCGAGAAGGAAAGAATTCGGGCTGTTATCCCTATTCGGAATGACCCGTATGCAGCTACGGCAACTTATCATCTTTGAAAACACAGTTATCGCGGTCATGGCGATCGGTGGAGGTATCGGTCTAGGGGTATTATTCAGCAAACCTTTCTTTATGGCACTCGCCGTTCTACTAGGAATGAGCGATCCCATTGCGGTTGCTATACCACTTCATGCGCTATGGTTAACGGCTAGCGGCTTCTTCATGCTGTTCACACTCATCACAATCGGAACGGCTATGCGAGTAGGCCGATCGGAAATTGTTGATTTACTTATGCCAGCAAGTACCTCCAAGAAGGAGACTGCTTATTCGCCATGGCTTGCCTTGCTTGCAATCGCTTGTATTACAGCGGCTTATAGCATGGCTCTCATATTAAATGTTAAGAACTTCAGTTTACTCGCAGGGTTCATCTTGCTTACGGCAATAACCGGAACGTATCTGTTGTTCACGCAGTTCAGTGTCTTGCTGCTGCGCTACTTGAAAAGAAATACAAGAGTCTACTACAATCGAACGAATTTGATCGTATTGGCCCAACTTGGTCATAAGCTGAAGGACAATGCACGAATGCTGTTTATGGTATCGATATTGAGTACTGTTATTTTAACGGCATCCGGTACGATTTACATGTTAGGTCTTGCGGTGCAGTTAGATGATATAAAGACGCAATATGCTGATCCGCAAGGACTCATTTCACTTACGATGTTTATTGGTGTGTTCATTAGCTTGCTGTTCTTCATCGCATCCGGCAGCATGATTTACTTCAAATTGTTTACCGAGCTGCAGGAAGATCAAATGCAGTATAAGGCGATTACCCGAATCGGAATGACGCCATCCGAACTTCGCAAAATCGTCGTTACTCAAGTCGGTGTTCTGTTCTTCGCGCCTTGCCTCGTCGGCATAGTGCATGCGCTGATCGCACTCAAAGCGCTGAATAATCTGCTCATGGTATCCAATTGGATCTATTCGTTCGTTATCATCGGCATTTATTTGGCCATGCATACAATTTACTTCCTTGTGGCCTGCAACAGCTACATGAAGAGCATAAATTTAACCAAGGAGAATCGGGAATGAAATCATCTATAAAACTGGGAATGATCATGATTGCTATGATTCTGGTAGTTAGCGGGTTTTCGCCAATCATAGCTAACGCAGACGCTAGCAATAAAATAGAGAAAATTGAACAATTTGTTCAAGAGCAAAAAAATATTAGTAAAATTCCAGGGATCTCGCTAGTCATTGTGGAGAAGGGAAAAACGGTCTATCAGAAAAGCTTCGGTTACGCTGATGTGAAGACGAAAAAACCAGTGACCGATGAAACGCTATTCGAGATCGGATCAACATCCAAAGCATTTACGGGATTAGCTATTTTGCAATTGGAAAAGGAAGGGTTGTTAGAACTATCGGATGATGTCCAGAAGTATATCCCTTGGTTGAAATTGACCTACAACGGAGAAGCGCAGACCATTACCCTGAATCAACTTCTTCATCATACCAGCGGAATCGCTTCGAAATCGATCACACGTATTCCTGAGAGCAATGCAGATAACGCCCTTGAGCTGACAGTAAAAACACTGCTGGATCAACCCTTAAACCGTAAGCCAGGCAGCTCTTTGGAATACGCAACAATCAATTACGATATCTTGGGACTCGTGATCGAGAAAGTAACCAAGAAGCCATATGATATGTACATGAAGCAGCATGTTTTAGAGCCGATCGGCATGCATGATTCATTCGTTGGACGACATCAAGTAAGTCAATCCGCAGAGGTGGCAACTGGTTATAAAATCGGGTTTATGAAAGAACAGGCCTATACAGCACCCATTTACCGGGGGAATATCCCGGCTGGGTACATAGTCAGCAACACGAATGATATTGCGAAATGGATGAATTTACAGTTAAGTAACGATCCAAGCCATGCTATCGATAATCAGGTCATTCAAGCATCACATATGCCTGATCAATCCATCGCCCCATTCGATAAGGATACCTACTATGCCAGCGGCTGGGCAATCATGAAGAAGCACGACAAACCGTATATTTATCACGCTGGAGAGAACCCGAATTTTACCTCGTATTTCATCATGCAGCCGGATGAGCAGGTAGGCGTTGCTATATTATCCAATATGAATACGAGTTTTACGAGAGCTATAGGTCAAGGTGTGATGGAGTTGTGGGAGGGGAATAAGGTAACCAATAATCATACCGATGGTTATCAAAAGATGGATTACATTGTGAGCATCGTATGCATCGTCGGTGGCGGTTTGGGTGTATTGTTCATCCTATTCACGCTAGTCATTGTGAGAAATCTGGCTTATAAGCAACGGATATGGACATCTTTAAACGTCAAAAGGAGTCTGTTATTGCTTATTCTTACATTGCTTGTTGCAGCGATCTTGACATTCACGATCAAGGCACCGAAAATCTTTCTTGGAGTGCCATGGACTTTTATTAAAGTATGGGGACCGACGTCCATAACGGCGTTTCTGTATAGCGTCATCGCCTTATGCCTCGTCTTTTATATGTTTGGATTATTACTCATTTTATCGAAGAAGATGAAATTGCCGCGTTGAAGTGTAAACGATCTAAAAGACGCGTGAGCAGGCTAACATCTTGTAAAATAGCAATTCAGAAGAAATGCAGCACCTGCAATTATCATATAATAAGGCTACAGAAGCTAAGAATCGAGGAGGGGGGGGGGGGGGGGGATCCGGTTG